>CAVVXX010000011.1:0-73932 GCA_963752395.1 uncultured Alphaproteobacteria bacterium | reverse complement strand
GCCAACTTTGGCAAGAATGATTCCGGGTTGAACGCTTGTCGAAGTTTCGTCGTCACAACTCACCTCATATAACACGATATTGTCATGGCTAGACATGGTCTTCGCATAAGCCCATGCCCATCGTGCTTTTGAGCTCGCTCGAATGATGACTTTTGCCGTCCAACATGAACAAATTACGTTCATGGCAAAACTCGGACTGTACGGAATTGCACACTGCAAGACGATTGTCGCTCGTCCCGCATGACGAACGTGGTTATGCCCTGATCTGCGGTTTCTCGTGGAGAACAGCGTTCAACAATGAACTGTGGACCGCGATGCCGCCTTCGCTGTCGCCATAGTAATCGATGAGGCCGAGTCTACGAAATTTGTTCATAAAAAAACTCACACGGGCGCGCGTAGTGCCGATATTTCCGCAAGCGTTTCTTGGCTGATTTTCGCGATCAACGGCTCAGGCTTCTCGTCTTTGCCAAATTTGGCCAGCAGCAGCAACACCCTGGCAAGACGTTCTCACTCGAATTAAACAACTGATCGACGAGGTCCGCCTCTATGCGGGTGGTCCGATCCAGAAGATGGGAAATAAACATCTCGGCGAAATCCGGTTCCTCGTGGATGACACGGATGATGGCCTTCTTTTCCAATCGCATGATGACGGAATCAGCCAAGGCTGTGGCGGTCGACATCCGCATCAGTTGACCAGAAACGCAGCTCTCGCCGAAAAATTCGTTCGCGCCGAGAACTGCGATTACTGCTTCTTTGCCTTGCTCGGAAATAACGGAGATCTTCACTTTGCCGCTGCGGATGTAGAACGCGGCATCCGCGGGCTCTCCCTGTGAGAACACGTTCCGGCCCTTGTTGTACTTTCCCACGCTCCTGCCTTGCCAACCTTGGCGAGAAATGACTTGGGATCGAATTTGGGCCTGTGTTTGGTCGCCATCCGTTTGGTCGCCATCACAGGAGCTTTGCGAGTGAATGCCGAAAAAGCTTGCTCATGTTTTTTATTATAAGACTTTTTGCGGCCAAAGCTATGGCGTGAGCAATATTGAGCAGGCCGTAACGCGCGGATTTACAAATTTGTCAGTTAGATCAAAGAAAAAAATTAGAGAAATAAATCGCGCACAAAGAAAGAGACGGTATCGCCGGCTCGGCGAAAGAAATCAAAAGCGAAATTGAAGCAGAAGAGAAGATCGGCGAAGCGGTTGACGATGCCAGCTGGAAAACGAAGACAAAATCGACCAAATCGAGGGCGAGATCCAAAACGCCATGGGCGGCTTCGAGGATACGCTTAAAGGTAATTAGCTCTATCTGCTGCATGAATCGTTTTTATTCTTAAACGCGTGTCTAACTCTCTCATGTGATCAATTTTGCTCAGCCCCATCGCGGGTGCCTGGCTATCCTGTGCAGCATCGGGCGTTTTCAACATCCCCCCATTGCCCAAGCGCCCGGTCCAGGACCCCGGCTGGAAATCACCGGCCGGGGTCCTTTTCGGTGTTTTAAGTGTGTTTTGCATCGCCACAGTTGAGGAAGAATTTTTTCAGATGTCCGAGCTCGCCATTGAGAGAGTGACTGCCAGTTCGTTCCGGCGCGATGGCTTGAGCTACGCCTTGTTGGCCTTGCATCTGGCGGTCATGGCTTATGTGCTCGTCGGCTGGACGTCGAATTCGCGCATCGGGCTGCTCGTATATCTGCTTTTCCTGTCGGCGATCAATTTGCAATGGCTGTTCAACCGGGGCTCATCGCTGCTGAACAATCTTGATACCTATCTGCGCATCGGCCATTGGCGCGATGCGCGCAATACAGACGAAGGCGCTTTCCTGCAGAACCTCGTCAAATGGGCGACCGGCTTCAGCGCGAGCAAGGTGCAGATCATGATTCCGGTCTATCTGCTGATGGTCCTGCTCTGGCGGGCAGCCTTCCTGCATATGATTATGATTATTCCCCCGATCCCCATGATCCATGGGTGATCGCTTGATCGTGCACGCTGAAATTGTCGAAACCATTTTGCGATCCATCGCCGACATTGCCGGGATCACTACTGGCGCCATCGCGCTGATAGTTGGCAGCCGTTATCTTTGGCTGGTTCGTATGCGATGTCGTGCGCTGGAGAAATATCTAAAAGCCGAACAGCGCATCGATGCGGCGTCGGGAAGTAAGGATCGCGGAGCTCGGTCCCTCATGCACCTCATGGGCTACGTCGCGATGACAGAGTCGGAAGTGCTCGATGCGGCATTCACAAGCCGGAATATTCAATCGTTCACGACCAACGATCCCAAGACAGGGCGCGCGAATGCGCTGCTGTTTCAATTTGAAACTCGCCAAACTTCAGCAAAAAAGGGAGCCGGGAAATGAGAAGCTCACAACAAAGTTTTCTGGCGTCGGGGCCGGCACTTCCGCGCCATTTCTGGATACAGCCCAGTTTTCTCAGTCCGGCCGGATGGTTTGCGATCCTTGCTGTGTGTGCGGTTATTGGAGGAGCGGCCCTGGCATTCGTCACCTGAGTGTCTGACGGGTGGCATGGCCACAGCTGGATGCGATATAATCGTTAAGCAAGTTCGACACCAACAAGACTATCGAAAGGAAACGGTATGCCTCTTGAGACAATCATCATCTGGCTGGTGGTCGGCGCCATTGCCGGCTGGCTTGCGGGAACCATTGTAAGGGGCGGCGGCTTTGGCCTTGTCGGCGATATTATCATCGGCATCATCGGCGCGTTTATCGGTGGCTGGCTGTTGCCGAGACTGGGCGTTTCGCTGGGCGTGGGTATCGTCAGCGTTATTGCCAGCGCAACCATCGGCGCCATCGTCCTGATCGTCATCCTGAGGCTGATACGGCGTTAGCCCACGGGCCGCTTGGCGCTTCCGCCCGGCACGTTGAACGGGGCGGCTTTGCTGCGCAGCGCGTCAGTAAAGCCCAACGTCCAGCGCTCGCGTTCCTCTGCCGTGCGCGTCGTGCGATAGGGGTTTAGCGCCACTGCGGTCTTGGCATCGGCATCGACCGCGCCTTCGGCCACCAATTTCCTGGCAGCATTCCAGCCCTGCCGGTAGATGCGGCTCAATTTAAAGGCGCTGGCGCCCGCTTCACTCACAACATAAACATCGCGATAAGCATAATGCTGCACATGACGCAAATGGTAAGCGTAAGGACTCGATGTAACTGAATGACCACAAATTTTCCGATCTGATGTGAAGGAAGCGCTGTATAGACAGCAATGCCGCGAATAGCGAGTGAATTACGCGTGAAGATGCGATTTACTTTCTCAATTCGATCGACTGCACCTTGTAATTAACATCTGCGATCACCATGTACCTTTGAGCGGCAAATGTCTGCCGTCTACTTGAAAGGTACCTTTCATTATGGAAATCAAATCAACCACGACACCGGCAAATACTCCGGTCAATTCACCAGCCGTTTCGCCAGTCACCGAGCAGCCAAAGGCCGCGCAGGCGACCGGTTTTTCGGGCTCGCACACTGCGAACCCCTCTGTGACCAAGCCGGCTGACGCCGATGCGTCGAAAACCGCGCCGGTCTCTCCAGAGAAGAAAGACGCAGCACCAGCAGAAGCCGCGTCCTCGATGAAGCGCTAAAGCGCCAAGGGTTGATGCGGGGGAGGCGCAAGAACGCGTTTTCCCCGTAACGGCCCAAACTCATTAATACCTGCGAATACTACGATTTTCTTTCCTGCGCCTCGCGTGCTACACTGTGTGGCGCGCTCGAACGCGCGATTCTCGTTCAAGACGAAGCGCTTGTCGCCCGCCCGCGATTACGCGGGAGCACCGGCCGCAGCGCCCCTTATGAAAGACACATGATGCAAGAGCCAAACGAAGACCGCAGATCGAGCGCGCGCAAACGGGCGCAGAACCATTTCACCGCCGCCGAACAGCGCGACACTATGGTGCGGCAAACTATCGAAAAACAAAGTGCAGCCACTGACGCCAAAATCGCCAAGCTACGCGCGCTGAGGCTCGCCAAGGAAGCCGCCGAGGCGGAAGCCGAAGCCGCGGCGCCCACCGAAAAGCCCGCCAAAAAAAGAGCGGGAATCAAGGCGAAAGCCTGATTCCAGCCACCCGGTCATTGCACTTTAAGGACCGAGAGATTATATGGGCCTCACGCGACGGCGTCCGTCGGATGAAGCGCACCTGTTTTTTAATCCCTGCGAGCCTAAGTGCGCGCCCGGACGAGACAGCCGAACTTCTTTCCCCGATAAGCGTCAAAGCGCCCGCACCGGCATTTCGCCGTGGCGGAATTTTGTTAAGGACTAAGCAATGACTATCGGAACAGTGAAGTTTTTCAATGCGACCAAGGGCTTTGGCTTTATCGCCCCGGAAGATGGCGGCAAGGACGTGTTCGTCCATGCCACAGCCGTCGAAGCGGCGGGACTGCGCAGCCTGAGTGAAGGCCAGAAAGTGTCGTTCGACATCCAACCGGATGCGCGCGGCGCCAAGGCGACCAATCTCAAGGCGCTCTAAGCCGCATTGGCTTCGAAATGCGGGCGGCGGAGGCAACTTCGCCGCCCGTTTTTTTATGCGCCGGGCGGCCGCCGCGCGCCATGCGCAAACCGTGCTATGGATTGCCCCGGGGATCAACGGAAACGGGCATGGCCGTATCGCCAAAAGCAGCGCCCGCGCGCTGGGGCTGGGCCGATTGGCTGGGCGCGTCCGCGCTGTTCGCATTCGCGCTCACCACCAATATCGCGACAGTCTACAACAACGCCTATCATTTCGGCGCCACGCTGTTTGATTCAACCGTTTTTCAAACTATCGCGTGGCACAGCGGCTGGGCGTTGCAGCCGGCGCCGCCCGCGGGCGACATCTCATTTCTAAATAACCACCTTTCTCTCATCGAGTACGTGCCAAACGCACTCAGCTATTTCGTCCCGTTCGATCGCATCACCTGGTTCGGCCTGGTCTATGGCCTGGTCTATGGCGCGCTTGTGGTGGGCGCCTTCGCACTGTTCCGCCGATTGATGGGCGGGCGCGCGTGGGCCGTGGCGGCAGCGGCGGCCGCTGCACTCGTGTTTTATCTCAGCGGTCCCATCAACGCGATTCAGTGGGAACCGCACCAGGAAATTGCCAGCGCCATGTTGACGGTCGCGTTTTTTCTCGCCTGGGGAACCGGCCGGCTGCGCGCGGCTATTGTCTTCCTCGTGCTCAATGCCTGCGTGCGGGAAGATTGCGGCGTGCTGCTGGCATTGCCACTGGCGCTTTTTGGCCTGTGCGAATGGTGGCCGCAACGGGGCAAGCCGCTCTCGCGCGAACTGCGCGACACGCTTCTTCTCGCCGCGCTTTCTTTCGCGCTCGCCATGGCAAGCCTGCTGGTGAAGGAAATCTTCTTCAATCAGATCGACATGTTTTCCTATTATTACGGCCCGCAGCCTTTCTCGCATCTGTCTTCCGGTTTGCTGCTCGACCGCCTGGAGCATTTGCTTCTGCATGGGCAATATCTCTGGCTGCCGGGCATCGTGCTGCTGGGGGCCGCGCTCTGGCTGCGCGACGCCCGCTTTTTCATTGGCTGGATCGCGTTTTTTCCCTATTGGCTGTTCAACTTTTTTTCCAGGGAAGATCTCAACGCCAATCTGCTCAGCTACAAATGCTTTCCATACATACTTGTTCTGGTCTGGCCGGCCATTCTGGCCCTTCGCGCGCCCGTGGCTCAGCGCCGCCAGCTCATCATCGTGCAAGTGTTGGTATTGTTGTTCGCCAGCCTGGCTTGGGAAGACGGCGGCCCGCGCCCGTTCGCGCCAAGTGGCGTTGAAGCGCTGGCGGGGCGCTGGGTGCTCAGCCCGGAGACCCAGAACGCACAATATTATCGCGCCTTCGAGACCAGGCTCGCCAGCAACCAGTTGGGACGGGTGCGGGCAAGCCAGGGCGCGCTCGCACTTTATCCATACAGTTTTCCATTCTGGACGGAATCCTGGGTGGCCAGCGCTTCGGAAAGCGAAGCACTCAATCTCGACAGCCTGCTGTATTTCGACGGCGACCGCGACGCGGACATCACTGCCAAATGGCTGGCCAGCGGCAAGTTTCCTTACCGCTACAGGGTGATTGGCACCAAGCTTTTCATTGCCACGCGTAAACAGCCGCCCCAACTCACCGCTTTCTTCGGCGCGGCCATGCCGGCGCCGTACTGAAAAACCGGCGCGCGGGGATCACCCACACGCCGGTTCTTTTTCAGGCAGCGATTACGATTGGCCCGGCTCAGTATTCGTCCGCCGGATGCCAGTTGCCGAATTCGTCGTAAAAGCCGGTGCGCACATAACGGCAATCGTCGCCGTATGAATTGCACACGTATTTGTATTCGGGACGCGGCGTTTCATAGGTGCGATAACCGACCTTGACGCAGAAATCGCCGTCATTGTCGCAGCGCATGCGCACGCATGAATCGCCCATACAGTCCGTTCTGTAGGTGTATGCCGAGGCGGGCGTGCTCGCGGCCACGGCGCCCAATCCCAGAACTGCTGCGAGCGCCGCATATTTGGCGGTGTTTCGAAGCGATAGCATTCCTTAGCCTCCATCGTTGGAATCCATTGCCCGCTATTTGCGGACGCGGATTGGTTGCTTGATGAATGCAGTGCACGTTGAACCCTGACGATGTTTGCCGCCAGCACGGGCCCGCATTCGGCCAAAAGAAAACGGCCTCAAAAAAGATGTGTTCCGAAAGTTCCGCAGAATGACAGCGGTAACCGCGCAGCCTGCGCGTGAACGCGCATCACATTAAAGATCGGTGAGAAAATGGAACCGGCGGTTTACGGCGCCGCGCCCTTGATTTCGGCGAAGTGCAAAACGATGCGCCGCGTTTTCTTGCGGTGGGGCTTGAGGATCATCACCCAGCTTTGCGGGTGGCTGTAACCCTCCATCACGCCAGCAATGCGATATTTTCCGGGCTCGATATTGGCAAGCACCCACGGCGCGTCGCAACGCACATTCACGATCGGGGTTTTACCGTCCCAGGTTTTTATCACCAGACGCCCGCCCGGAATGTATTGATGATAGGCGCCTGAAAATTCAAAGCGCACCGGAAAGTGCGCCCAGCGCGGATCCTCGCGCGCATCCAGGCCAATGCCGGTGCAGCCCAGCTCGATGCCGTTCACCGTCGTCACTTCGTCGACCGGCAGATAGGTTTCAACAAGATCGCCCGCATTCGTCACGTTGGTATGCGCGCCGGGGTTTCGGACTTTGTGTGTTTGTGCGTGATGGGAATGGCGATGATGCGCGCGATGCGTGGCACGCGCGTCTGCATTCACAGACACTATCAGTGTCGCGGCAAGCGAAACGGCACACAGGCGCAAAACATTCATCGGAGGCCCCTCCTCCCTGCAACTCACAGCATAGCGGAAGGTAGGGCCTGATTGCGGGGCGCAATTGCCGTAAAGGTTAAGCGCCCGCCGCCGCGCGCGGGCGCCACCCTTAAGAATTGGCCTGCGTTAAGACCTATTGCGCGGGGTTAACAGGTTCGTCCGGCGCAGCGGCCGCAGGCGTTACGCCCGCCTGCACTTCCGGAAAGTGCAGCACGGCGCGCGCATAACCGCTCTTTGGCACGTTCACATTCGCGCTTTTCGTGATGCCGCCTTCGATGGTGGCGACGACGCTGTATTTTCCAGCCGGCAATTTCGCCAGCAGCCAGGGGCCCGGGCAGCGCACCTGTAACTCCTTACCGCCACCCGTAACGCCCACCGTTTCATCGGACACGTAGGCACGGCTGCCTGCGGCAAATTCAAGGCGCAGCGAATAAGCGGCCCAGCGCGGATCTTCGCGGCTGTCGCTGTCGATACCCGTGCACACGGTTTCAATGCCGCTCACTTCGGTTGGCGTGTCGAGCACCAGCAGTTGTGGAGCTTGCGTAGGGTTTTCTTGCGCAGCCGCTTCATGTGCTGCGAGCGGAGATAAGCCCGCGGCAAATGCCAGCAACGAAATTGAAAGGAAGTTTCTAAAAGACATTATGGCCTCCTGTTACAAGAAGCCCCATACCCGTGAAAACTCCTAGCACATGTGCGCCGTTTTAGCGAGGCTCTCTTGGTCCGCCTTTTTTTGGCGGACCCGAATTATTTAAGCGCCGCTACGGCGTCCGTCTGACGAAGCGCGCCTGTTTTTTGCCTCCGACGAGCCTTACGTGCGCGCCTGGACGAGACAGCCCCCTTCCCGAGCCTTCGCCGGTGCACTGCTGAGGGCATGCGCACGCTGACCGAAGGCCAGAAATCCAGTTCGACATCCAGCCGGATGCACGCGGCGCCAAGGCGGTCAATCTCCGTCCAGCCTGACGCGCAGATCATGAAGACAGACATGTGGAAAGACCGGGAGGCTTATCTTCCGGTTTTTTTATTTGGGCCGCCGCCAACGCCTTCCTCGCGCTGTGATATGATCGTTCTCTCATTTTGAAGGTCTCAATTTATGCGGCCGAGAATTGGTGTTGCCCTTGGAAGCGGCGCAGCTCGCGGCTGGGCTCATATCGGCATTCTCGAATTTCTCGCAAAACTTGGAATCGTTCCTGAAATTGTCACCGGCACATCGATCGGTGCACTGGTGGGTGCAGCGTTCGCATCGGGAAGGCTTGCCGCGCTCAAGGCCCGAATGGAGAACTTCGGCAAGGCCGACGTCGCCTCGATGCTGGATGTGCGCCTCACGTCTGGTGGCTTGATCGAGGGCAAGCGCATAGAGAATTTTCTCGAGAGCCTTGGCATCCACGGTGCGATTGAGTCATTCGATTTCCGCTATGGCGCCGTCGCAACAGATCTCGCGTCCGGGCGGGAGATTTGGTTGCGCCAGGGCCCCGTCGGCCGCGCAGTTCGCGCCTCCTTTGGCATGCCGGGGGTGTTCAGTCCGACACGTCACGACGAAAGTAAGAGCTGGCTGGTCGATGGCGGTCTCGTCAACCCGGTGCCCGTGTCGCTAGCACGAGCGCTCGGCGCGGATGTCGTCATTGCCGTTGATCTGAACGCCGAATTGCTCGGCCGGCGTTTCGTAAATTCCAGCGACGAAGACGAAGCCACAATGCCTGTGACAACCGCCGCCGCATCGCACGTGCCGAAGTGGCTCAAGGACGCACTCGGTCCCGTCCTTGCCCGTGTGGTTCAGTCCGGCCCCTCGACTCCGAGTTACTTCGAGGTCTTGGCCAACACGCTCAACATCATGCAGGATCGGATCACGCGCGCGCGCCTTGCTGGCGAACCGCCCGACATTCTTCTGCGCCCTCGCCTGGGAAAATTCAGCTGGCTCGATTTTCACCGGGCATCGGAAGCCATCGCCGAAGGATTTGCGTGTGCCGAGCGCGCGGAGGCGTCGATCCGATTCGTCTGCCCAACTTCACGTCCGAGTACCTGATTCAGGCGGGCGATATGGATACTAGATCAGAATTGTCCCAAGGTTCACCCTGAAACTCGCCATCTGGGAGCTTCATGATGGCTGGCCGTGCGGCGCCGAGGCGGTCAATCTCCGGACCGCCTGACGCGGGATTTGCGAAAACAGACAAAAGGACCGGAGGCCTGCCTTCCGGTCCTTTTTTCTTGGGCCCGCATATCGCGAAAATATTTTTGATCGCCCCCTTGAAAACGTGACGCTGCTTTCCCATCTGGGTTTTATCTGCCGGAGTGGGCTTCGCGCCCTTCCGGCTTTTTGATTCACGTTCTATGTACATACTGTTCATCTTCGTTTGGGTCATTCATTTTCGGGGGCACTGATGCCGATTCTTCACAACATGGAAATGTCTGGAAATTGCTACAAGGTGCGCCTGGTCGCGCACCAGCTCGGCATCTCGCTCACCATAAAAGAATACGGCCAGAACAACGGCGACACGCGCAAAGCGCCGTTTCTCGCCAAGAATCCGAATGGCCGCGTGCCATTGCTGGAATTCGAGGATGGGCGGCTGCTCGCGGAATCAAATGCCATCATTTGGTATTTAAGCGAAGGCACCAAGCTTCTGCCCGCTGACAAATGGGACCGCGGGCTAACGCTGCAATGGATGTTCTTCGAGCAATACAGCCATGAACCTTATGTTGCTGTACTGCGCCGCTTGCTGAGCCACGCACCCAAGGACGAGCTGGAACGTAGGCGGGGCGAGCTTCCGATGCTTGAGCAACGAGGTAACGCCGCCTTGGGCGTGATGCAGACGCACCTTGCCAAACACGACTGGTTCGCGGGCGGGAATTATTCCGTGGCCGATATCGCGCTCTATGCCTACACCCATTGCGCAGGCGAAGGCGGTTTCGATCTGGCGAAATATCCAGCCGTGCAGGCCTGGATTACGCGCTTCGAGAAACAGCCGAAGTATATTCCGCTCTAATCTTTGGGCTGCCACAGTTCGATCTTGGTGCCATCTGGATCGAGCAGCCAGGCGAAACTGCCCGAGGGATCGCTGTCATCGTCCCGCTTCAATATAGCCACGCCCTTTTCTTTCGCACGCGCCAAGATGGCGTCGAGATTGTCTACTTCGAAATTGATCATGAATTCGCGGCTGCTTGGCGCGAAGTAATCCGTATCCTGCTTGAAGGGACTCCAAACCTGCACCGCGCCTTTCGGTGCGGCCGCGCGATCGCGCAGCGGCAGGATCGCGCCGCCCCAGTCGGCGATCTCTAGCCCAAGTACGTCGCGATACCACGCGGCCAATGCCTTGGGGTCCTTGCTTTTGAAGAACACGCCACCGATGCCGACAACGTGTCCCATGCTGGCCTCCTTGGCACTGGCCGTGCCGTTGAACGCTAACAGCACGACAGCCAATGCCATGCCAAGATAGCCGATATTCACGCGTCTCATGTGTTTCCCCACTGCTATGGCAAGCAATTGGGCTTCGCATGAGGCCCGCGGCCCGGGAAGCTAAATCTCAGCCCGGTTTCAACTCTTTAGAACTAGAATAATTCTAGATTTAGGCTATTATCGGCCTTCAGCCTGCTCGCGAAGGGGTATCCCCAATGGCACAGAGCCACAGACAGCGAGCGCGAAGCGAAAGCCAGAACACGATCGGAGAGGACCATGGACGCCAAGACTGACGACAAGGGCCCAGGCAAGTGCCCGGTCATGCACGCTAGTCGTACGAACCGCGATTGGTGGCCGGACCAGCTGCATCTTCAGGGTCTCCACCGGAACTCTTCCCTCTCCGATCCGATGGGCAAGGCGTTCAACTACGCCAAGGAATTCAAGAGTCTCGATCTGAAGGCTGTGATCAAAGATCTGCATGCCTTGATGACGGACAGCCAGGATTGGTGGCCGGCCGACTTTGGCAATTATGGGCCGTTCTTCATCAGAATGGCGTGGCACAGCGCAGGCACGTATCGCATCGCCGACGGCCGCGGCGGCGCCGGAGGCGGCCAGCAGCGCTTCGCGCCGCTCAACAGCTGGCCGGACAACGCGAACCTCGACAAGGCACGCAGGCTGTTATGGCCGATCAAGCAGAAATACGGCTGCAAAATCTCCTGGGCCGATCTCATGATTCTTGCGGGCAACGTTGCTCTCGAGTCGATGGGATTCAAGACGTTCGGTTTCGGCGGCGGGCGCGCCGACGTCTGGGAACCCGAAGAGCTTTACTGGGGCCCTGAGGATACATGGCTGGGAGACGAACGCTACAGCGGCGAGCGCGAGCTTCAGAATCCACTCGGCGCCGTCCAGATGGGTCTGATCTACGTGAACCCGGAAGGGCCGAACGGCAAACCGGATCCGGTCGCGGCGGCCAGGGATATTCGCGAGACGTTCGCGCGCATGGCGATGGACGACGAGGAAACGGTTGCGCTGATTGCCGGCGGTCACACCTTCGGCAAAACTCATGGCGCTGGCGATGTATCGCTGGTGGGCCCAGAGCCGGAAAGTGCCCTCATCGAGGAGCAGGGTCTCGGCTGGAAGAGCAAGCACGGCACCGGTATGGGCGCTGACACGATCACCGGCGGCCCGGAAGTCACCTGGTCGCAGACGCCGACGAAGTGGAGCAACCACTTCTTCGATAATCTGTTCAACAACGAATGGGAGCTGACGAAGAGCCCGGCCGGTGCGCAGCAGTGGAAAGCGAAAAGCGCCGCCGCCACGGTTCCGGATGCCCATGACAAGTCGAAGAAGCATGTGCCGACAATGCTGACCACGGACCTCTCGCTGCGGTTAGACCCGATTTACGAAAAGATATCGCGGCGTTTCTACGAGCATCCGGATCAGTTCGCGGACGCGTTTGCCCGCGCGTGGTTCAAGCTCACGCACCGCGACATGGGCCCGGTCGCTCGTTATCTCGGCACGCTGGTTCCGAAGGAGAGTTTGATTTGGCAAGACCCGGTCCCCGCCGTGGATCATCCGCTGATCGGCGAACAAGACATCGCAGCGCTGAAAGCGAAGATCCTCGCGTCGGGCTTGTCCGTGTCACAGCTCGTTTCGACAGCCTGGGCGTCGGCATCAACGTTCCGTGGCTCCGACAAACGCGGAGGCGCGAACGGTGCGCGTATTCGTTTGGCGCCTCAAAAGGATTGGGAGGTAAACCAGCCTGCTCAACTCAAAACCGTGTTGCAGAAACTCGAAGCGATACAGAAGGAATTCAACGCCTCGGCCGCCGGCGGCAAGAAGGTTTCGCTTGCTGATCTGATCGTTCTCGGCGGCAGTGCTGCGATCGAGAAAGCCGCGAAGGACGCCGGTCGCGACGTGAAGGTGCCCTTCACGCCCGGGCGCACGGACGCGTCGCAGGAGCAGACGGATGCCCACTCCTTCGCCCCGCTCGAGCCGATTGCCGATGGGTTCCGCAATTACACCAGCGCCAAGCACAAGCAGTGGATGACCCCCGAGGAAGCATTGGTTGATCGGGCGCAATTGCTGACGCTGACGGCGCCGGAGATGACGGTTCTCGTCGGCGGCCTGCGTGTGCTGGGCGCCAATGCCGGCGGGTCCAAGCATGGCGTCTTCACCAAACAGCAGGGCAAGCTGACGAACGATTTCTTCGTCAATCTGCTCGACATGCGCACCCAATGGCAGCCAGCCACTGGCTCTAAAGGCGTCTATGAGGGGCGCGACCGCAAGACGAACGAACTCAGGTGGACCGGCACGCGTGTCGACCTGATCTTCGGCTCGCATTCCCAGCTTCGGGCGCTTGCGGAAGTCTATGCCTGCGGCGACTCAAAGGAGAAGTATGTGAAGGACTTCGTGGCGGCATGGACCAAGGTTATGAACCTGGACCGCTTCGACCACACGTAGCCAACCGGCTGGGATGACCTGCGGCTGCGCACGAATGTGCGTGGCCGCTTGCTTTTGCGGGAGGGCCGGCGCTCTGGCGGGATTATAGTCGTGACCCAAGGGCGATTCGAAAGGGCCGACGCATGGTGGAAGCGCGTGCCGAATTCTGTTTTCTCTATTCTACTTTTCCCGATAACGACTCCGCGCTGTCAGCCGCGCGCGTGCTGATCGATTGCCGCTTGGCCGCCTGCGTGAACATCTATCCGTCGATGACTTCGGTTTATGCCTGGGAAGGAAAGCGCGAAGAAACGCGCGAGATTGCGGTCTTCGTCAAAACGCGGCGCGAGCGGTTCGACGACGTTATCGCCGCGCTGCGGCCGCTGCATCCCTACACCACGCCGTGTTTTTTGATGCTACCGATCGAGGCTGGCAATCCCGATTATCTGGCCTGGGCGCGCGAACAGACGAAAACTATTTAAGTTTGCCCTCGACTTGCCGCATGTCGTTGCTCGCGCGCAGCAGATAATATCCTTCCGAGCAGAGTACGCAGGGCACGAACTGGCTGTCCGGCTCGGGGTTCAAGACAAACCAGGGCTGCAAGCCGATGCCTGCGCGCAAACTATCCATCATCTGTTGCCAATTCTTGGCGACGCTCTGCTGTTGGATGATGCCGGCAAAGTCATGCTCAGCGCCCTTGAGCAGAATGTAATAGGCGTATAGTTCGCCTTTCGACATATAGAAAACATCATCGGCTTTGTTGTTAATGAACAAGAACCCCGAACGGTCGCTGATGCGGCTGTCGATCGAGCTGGACGCCCCGTCAAAATCGGTTCTGATCCGAGTGAGTATCGCCTTGAGTGTGCCAGCGCGAACATCGAAATGCGTAGCGCCTGCGAGCAGCGCCACGTTATAGCGCGTGAGCGCCGCAATGGCATTGTTGTACTTGTGTTCGGAACTGGCCGGCCAAAGCGAGGCCGAAGGCTGCCACACCCAGACATCGGGTGGGTAGTGGAGCAGCTCATTGGCTTCCTTGAGGTCGGCATTCTGAGGATCGGCCCCCGCAAGTATCGACGTGAAATGCTTGAGCACCGTCAGAATGCCCAGCTGATAATTCGGCATGTTGTCGAGCAGCGTGGTCGGCCAGAAAATCGTGTCGTTCGGAGTCCAGCCGTGATCGTTCACTTCGCGGTCAAGCAGCGCAGCCGCATCGGCGATTGCCGCACTTTGGTTCGGCTTCACGGCATTCGCCGCCACGCCGAAATGGGGATTGTCGTCGATAATGCTCAACCACCACGCCGTCAACGGATAGACAATCACCAAAGCAAGAATGAGCAACACAAGGGCGCGCCATATGCCGCGCGGCCGCATCACCAGCGCCCAAGGCCTTCCACCGCTTGCCGCCGTATCGGCCGTGCGCGATGCCACCGCGCGCAGGCTCTTTTGCAGCCAAGCGAAGAGCGCGGCAAGCTGCGCGCGCAAATTGCGCCCAAACTGGCGAAGGGCCTGACCGAAATCCATTTAAGCCACGAAGCCCACGACGCGGCGCGCTTCGGCCATGATCGGCGCCGCAATGGCATGGGCGCGCCCGGCACCCGTTTTCAAAATGCGGTCGATCTCTGCACGATCTGCCAGCAGCCTGCGCATTTCGCTTGCCATGGGCGTGAGCTTGGTCACCGCAAGATCGGCCAGCGCTTCTTTGAACTTCGAGAATTGCGCGCCCTTGTAATCGGCAATCACGCGTTCCGGCGTTTCATCGGCAAGTGCTGCAAAAATATTCACCAGGTTTTCTGCTTCGGCGCGGCCCTTCAGCCCATCCACGCTTTGTGGCAGCGGATCTGGATCGGTGCGCGCCTTGCGGATTTTTTGCGCGATCATGTCGGCGTTGTCCGTCAGGTTGATGCGCGAAAGATCGGATTCATCGGACTTCGACATTTTCTTCTGCCCGTCGCGCAGGCTCATTACCCGCGTTCCTGGCCCCGTGATTACCGGCTCTGGCAGCGGGAAAAAATCAGGCGCGGAAAAATCATTGTTAAACTTCTGCGCGATGTCGCGGGTAAGCTCCAGATGCTGTTTCTGGTCTTCGCCCACGGGCACATGCGTTGCCTTGTAGGCGAGAATGTCGGCCGCCATTAGCGTCGGATAAATATACAGCCCTACGGAGGAGCGTTCCTTGTGCTTGCCGGTTTTTTCCTTGAACTGCGTCATGCGGTCGAGCCAGCCGAGCCTCGCCACGCAGTTGAACACCCAGGCGAGCTCGGCATGTTCCGGCACCTGCGATTGTGCGAACAGGATCGAACGCTTAGGGTCGACCCCCGCCGCGATATAGGCTGCCGTCACCTCGCGCGTGGCCTGCGCCAGTTCTTTCGGCTCCTGCCACGTAGTGATCGCATGCATATCGACCACGCAGTAAATGCAGGGCATGTGCTCCTGCAGCTTCACCCAGTTCTTCAACGCGCCCAGATAATTGCCGAGATGCAGCGTGTTGGTGGGCTGCATGCCGGAAAAGACCAGCGGTTTGTGCTTGGATGCGTCGGCCATAGTTGCGCGTCTTATCGCCGACGCCGAACGCTGCATCAAGCCCCGGCGCTGGCCTCGGCTCCCGTGCGCACCTCAAGTGCCGCCAGCAGAAGCGCCTCCACCGCGGCAATGCGTTCGGAATGCGTGATTTTGTGGCCAAACTGATCGCGCACGTAAAAGGTGTCCACCGCTCGCTCGCCATAGGTGGCGATGATGGCGGAAGTAATGCTCAATCCCGATTCGAACAGCACCAGTGTCACTTCGTACAACAAGCCGGGCCGGTCGCCGCCCTCGACCTCGATCACGGTTGAAAGCAGCGAGGCCTCGTTGTCGAACAGCACGCGCGGGCGCACCTTGAATGCGCGGGCGCGCTTCTTTGTCGGGCGCTGGGCAAAAACATCGCGGGGCAAAATCTCGGCAGCCAGCGTCTTTTCTATGGTGCGCTTCAGCCGCGAGATGCGCGCGGCATCGCCAAATGGCCCGCCCGCCGCATCCTGCACCGAGAATACATCAAGCGCGTAGCCGTCGCTGGTGGTGAAAATCTTGGCGTCGACGATGGAGCCGCGCGAGATCGCAATCGCGCCCGCCAGCTGCGAGAACAGACCGGGATGATCGGGCGTGTAAACAACGATCTCCGTGACCGCGCGATAATCATCGCTGCGCGCATCAAGCGCCAATATTTCACCCTTGGCGTCGGCCGCTGCCGCCAGGCGCGCATGGCGCGCATGCGTTTCAGTGTCGAAAGCGTGCCAATAGCTGTCGAGATGTCGGCCAAGTGCACGTTCGCGCACCGCCTTGGGAAGATCGTGTAACCGTGTTTCCAGCGCCTTCTTCGCTTCACCAACACGGCTGCGGCGCGCGGGCGTGGCATCGCCTGCCGACATGAGCGTTTCGGCTTCGGCATATAGGTCGCGCAACAGTTGTCCCTTCCAACCGTTCCAAACGCTGGGGCCAACCGCACGGATGTCGGCCACCGTCAGCAACAACAGCAGCCGCAGACGCTCGGGCGTCTGCACGATGCTCACGAAGTTCAGTACAGTTTTGGGGTCAGCTACATCACGCCGTTGCGCCACATCGCTCATCAGCAAATGATTGCGCACGAGCCACGTCACGTTGGCGGTATCGGCGGCCGAAAGACCAAGCCGCGCGCAGATTTTTTCCGCTATGCCCACGCCAACTTCGGAATGATCGCCGGGAAGGCCCTTGGCAATGTCGTGCAGCAGCATGGCGAGATAGAGCGCCTCGCGCGATTGCGCGCGCTTGATGAGACCACTTGCCAAGGGATGATCTTTATTGCGCTCGCCGTGTTCCAGGCTGGCCAGATTGCCGATGGCATGCAGCGAGTGCTCATCTACTGTGTAATGGTGATACATATTGAATTGCATCAGGCCCACGACGCGCCCGAATTCCGGCAGGAAGCGGCCCAAGACGCCCGCCTCGTTCATGCGACGCAGCGCTTTTTCCGGGTCTCGCCGCGACGTCACGATCTCAAGAAACAATTTGTTGGCCGTGGCGTCCTTGCGAAGCCTGTCGTTGATCAGCTCTAACAAGCGGGTCACGGTCTGAAGCGTAGCCGGATGAATGTCCACGCCCTTGGCATCGGCAATGTGAAACAGCCGGATCAAATTTACCGGATTGGCGTCGAAAATGCCCGGCTTGGCGGCCAACCTTCCGCCGTCAATGAGAAACTCGTCGCTGCCCCGCGACTTCAAAAAGCCCGGCAACATGCCTGTGAGAGTGGGGCGGCGTTTGCGGTTCTGTTCCTCAAGTGCCGCGCAGAAAATTCGCGTGAGATCGCCCACGTCTTTCGCAACGAGAAAATAACTACGCATAAAGCGCTCGACTGCGTGATGCGCTTCGACGTCGTCATAACCCATGCGCCGCGCCAGTTCAGGCTGCACATCGAATGACAACCGTTCCCCGCCCCGCCCCGTCAGATAATGCAGATGGCAGCGCACGTCCCACAGAAACGCTTCGGCTTTCTGGAATGTGCGAAATTCGTCGGCGGTGAAAACGCCGTGTTGAATAAGGTCTTCCGTGTCTTCCGCGCGATAAAGATATTTGCCGAGCCAATAAAGCGTCTGCAGATCACGCAGACCGCCCTTGCCTTCTTTGATGTTGGGTTCGACCAGATAGCGGCTTTCACCCTGGCGCAGATGCCGCTTGTCGCGTTCTTCGAGTTTTGCCTCAACAAATTCCCGGCCATTGCCGGTAACAGCTTCGCTCCAGAACTTGCGATGAAATTCTTCGTAAAGGCTACGGTCACCAAGAAGAAAACGCGCCTCCATGAGCGAGGTGCGGATCGTCATGTCCTCTTTGGCTTGCCGGACGCATTCGGTTGGCGTGCGCGTGGCGTGGCCGACCTTCAGTCCAAGGTCCCACAGCATGACGAGAACGAACTCGGTGACATTTTCACCCCACGGCGTTTGTTTGGAGGGCAGCAGGAACAGCAGGTCGATGTCGGAATATGGTGCCAGCAGCCCACGGCCATAACCTCCCGTGGCAACGATGGCGAGGCGCTCGGATTCGCTTGCGTTCGCGGTAGGGAAAAAATTTCGCACTGCGAACTCGAAAATGATGGCTACGACTTCATCCTGCAATGCCGACAGAGCCCGCGCCGCGGCCAGGCCCGGCATCACGCCCGTTTCCACATGCTGCCGAATGCCCTGGCGCGCCGCCGTGAAACTCGCCTGTATGGAAGCCAACGCTGCGGTGCGCAGCCGTGCGGGCTGGCGCGCATGCGCGCGGGCAAGCGCAGCCATGTCGCGCCTGACAGCTTCGCCGTCGAACGGAGCGATACCACCTGCCGTCATTACCGGCGCGCTGTGCATAATCTGGGCTCCTCGCCACCATAGAATTATGCCGGCCCCACAAAGGCAAGTTCGCCGCCTTCGACAGAACATGCGCAGCGGTGTAGAGGAAGCCAATGGCCGGGCAAACCAAAACCGTTCTTGTCACCGGTGCGGCAAAACGCTTGGGCCGCGCCATAGCGCTGGCGCTGGCCGATGCGGGCTGGTCGGTTGTTGTGCATTACGGCGTGTCGGCGGCGGAAGCGGAAGAAACAGCAGCTGCGATTCGTTCCAAGGGCGTCCGCGCGGGCATCGTTAAAGCCGACCTCGCCAATGAAAACGAGACGCAGACTTTGCTGGTTAGGGCGCGCGATGCGATGGGGCCGATCACCGCGCTCATCAACAACGCATCGATTTTCGAAAACGACAATATCGTCACGATGACGCGCCAAACCTGGGACAAGCACATCGAAACCAATCTGCGAGCACCTTTGGTGCTGGTGCAAAATTTCGCGCGCGATCTTCCGCCGAGTAGCGAAGGCGCCATCGTCAATATGCTCGATCAACGCTTGCTGAAACCAACGCCGCAATTTCTTTCTTACAGCGTGAGCAAAGCGGGCCTGCATTGGCTGACCGTGACGCTGGCGCAGGCGCTTGCCCCCCGTATTCGTGTCAACGCCGTGGCGCCCGGCCCCACTCTTCGCGGTAAGCGCCAGAGCGAGGCCGATTTCCGCAGTCAGTTCGAAGCAACCCCGTTGAAAAGGGGCTCTCGCCCAGAGGATATCGCCGCGGCCGTCCGTTACCTGCTTGAAGCCGCCGCCGTGACCGGGCAAACCATCGCTGTGGACGGTGGACAACATTTGATCTGGCAGACACCGGACGTGGCGAAAACGGAGTGAAGGTGAGCGGCAAGGTTCAGCCATTGCTGATTGCCGATGCGGAGCGCGCCATCCGGCACGTGTTCATCCGCAATCTCGAACTGATCGCGCGCATTGGCATTCACGGCCACGAAAAAGGCAAGCCGCAACCGGTACGGATCAATCTTGATCTTTCAGTGCAAGAAACGGACGCGCTCGAAGATAAATTGGAAAACGTTGTCGATTATGAAGCCATCACCGAGAAAATACGCGCGCTCATCGCTGCGGGTCACATCAATCTTGCCGAAACCTTGGCCGAACGCATCGCTGAGGCTGCATTCGAAGACAGCCGCGTGAGGGCTGCCCGCGTGCGGGTGGAAAAACTGCACGCGCTGCCGGGGGCAGAATCCGCCGGCGTCGAGATCGAGCGCGTTTCGCCGTTGAAATAGTGCTTACTTGGTTGCGCCATCGACGGGCAGCCGCTCGTCATTCCAGCGCATCATGCCGCCAGTCAGGTTGGCCACTTTCTCGAAGCCTGCCTTTTGCAGAATGGCCGTCGCCTGCGCCGAGCGCCCGCCCGAGCGGCACACGGCAACAATGGGCTTGTCCTTCGGCAGCTCGCCCGCGCGAGCGGCCAACTGGCCCAGTGGGATGAGCGTGGCATCGCGAATATGACCCAATGGCCCGATGTATTCTGCAGGCTCGCGCACATCCAGGACCACCGCCGCGTTTCTGTTTTCGGCGAGCCAAACCGGCTGCATCTCCCAGATGCCTGCGGTGCTGAGCGAGAGCGGCGCCCAATCGGGATCTTTTGGCGGCATGTGACCTTCCTCCGGCGCCCCGCATTTTAGATTTGCGGGCACTGCTATGTCGATCTGCTTTGGATGCGCAAGATGCAAATTGTTCATGTAACCCACGAAATCGTCTTCACTGCGCTCGACACAAAGGCGCGGATTGAAACGTTTTTCTTCCCGCACACTGGTGACCGTGAGCCCGCGATAATCATGGGCCGGAAACAACAGGCATTCGTCCGGCAGCGTGAACAACTGCTCACGTACCGAGTGAAACATAGTGCTGGCGCTGCCCTGCTGGAAATCCGTTCGCCCGCTGCCGCGGATAAGCAGGCAATCGCCGGTAAAAGCGCGGCTCTTATCGCCCAGCACATAACTCACGCAGCCATGTGTGTGGCCGGGCGTAGCGCGAACCTCGACATGATGCTCGCCGAACGCGATCTTATCGCCCGCGCTCAGATAACGGTCGGCGCCCACAGCACCGCTAGCCTTCGAAACCGCAATCCGGCTTCCCAGGCGCTGCTTCATCAACCAGGCGCCGGTGACATGGTCGGCATGGACATGCGTGTCCAGCGCGTAAGCGAGCTTAAGACCCAGCTCTTCGATCAGCGCGCCATCGCGCCGCACCTGCTCGAACACGGGATCGACCAGCACCGCCTCGCGCGTGGCCGCGTCCCCCAGCAGATAGGTATAGGTAGATGACGTGGTGTCGAACATCTGGCGAAAGATCAGCATGACTTATCTTAACCGCCAGGCGCGCAAAGTTGCACTATATTAGTACCATGAACCGCGAAGACGGCATCGAAGCACAAGCGGCAGCGCCCAAATCGCTGCTGACTGGGGCCACGCGCATCCAGGCCTATCTCAAGACGCTGCCGGCAGCACCAGGCGTCTACCGCATGCTGAACGCCAAGGGCGACGTACTCTATGTCGGCAAGGCGGCAAACTTGAAAAAGCGCGTGGCCTCCTACGCCAAGCCCAGCGGCCACCCCTATCGCATCGCCCGCATGATCGCAGAAACGACTGAGATGCTTTTTGTCACCACCGCCTCGGAAACCGAGGCACTGCTTCTCGAAGCCAATCTGATCAAGCGCCTTAAGCCGCGCTACAACGTGCTGTTCCGCGACGACAAGTCGTTTCCCTACATTCTTGTGCGCGGCGATCACGAGTTTCCGCAGATACTGAAACATCGCGGCGCCAAATCGCAGAAGGGCGTTTATTTCGGCCCCTTCGCGTCGGCGGGCGCCGTCAACCGCACGCTCGACACGCTTGAGCGCGCGTTCCTGTTGCGCTCATGCTCGGATGCCGTGTTCGAAGGGCGCACGCGGCCCTGCCTGCTCTATCAGATCAAACGTTGCAGCGGCCCATGCACCGCGCGCATTTCCCGCGCGGATTACACCGCGCTGGTGCAGGAGGCGGAAGATTTCCTCACCGGCAAAAGCCGTGCCGTGCAGGCGAAGCTTGCGAAAGAAATGGAAGCCGCATCGGCGGCAACCGAGTTCGAGCGCGCGGCGCAGTTGCGCGACCGCATCCACGCCATGAGCCACATTCATCTTCATCAGGGTGTGAATCCACAAAGCTTCAAGGACGCCGACGTGTTCGCCATCCATCAAGTGGGCGGGCAAAGCTGCATCCAGGTATTTTTCTTTCGTGCCAGCCAGAATTGGGGAAACCGCCCCTATTTCCCACGCCACGACAAGGAACTCGGGGCGGGCGAAGTTCTGGAATCCTTCATCGGCCAGTTCTATGACGAGCGCCCAGCGCCGGCGCTTATTCTCCTTAGCACCGACATCCCAAACCACGCGCTGCTGGCCGAGGCGCTGTCGACGCGTGCCGAACGCAAGGTCGAAATCGCGGTACCCAGCCGCGGCGAAAAACGCGAGATCGTGTTACAAGCCTTGCAGAACGCACGCGAACAGATGGCGCGCTATCTTGCTGAAAACGCAACGCAGCGCACGCTACTGGAAGGCGTTGCCGAAACGTTTGGTCTTGATGCGCCACCGAGACGCATTGAGGTTTACGACAACAGCCACATTCAGGGCGCCAATGCGGTGGGTGCAATGATCGTGGCCGGTGCCGATGGCTTCGAAAAAAACGAATACCGCAAATTCAACATCAAGTCGGCCGATCTTACGCCCGGTGACGATTACGGCATGATGCGCGAAGTGTTGACGCGCCGTTTTGCGCGGCTGGTGAAGGAAGCGGGCACCGATAATGAAGTGCGCGCGAAATGGCCCGAGCTGGTGTTGATTGACGGCGGCAAAGGACAGCTCGATGCCGCCACGTCCGTGCTGGCGGACCTTGGCGTGAGCGAGGTGACGCTGGTGGGCGTCGCCAAAGGCCCCGACCGCGACGCGGGGCGCGAGCATTTCTACCGCCCAGGGCAGCCCCCCTTCCGGCTCGACCCCAAAAGCCCGGTACTCTATTACCTGCAACGCCTGCGCGACGAGGCGCATCGTTTTGCCATCGGCAGCCACAGGAAAAAGCGTGCCAAGGCCATCGGCGCCAATCCGCTGGACGAGATCGCGGGCGTGGGCGCCGCGCGTAAAAAAGCCCTGCTCACACATTTCGGTTCCGCCCGCGAGGTGGCCAATGCGAGCCTCGCCGATATCGAGGCTGTGGACGGTTTGAGCAGCACCCTTGCGCGCAAGATTTACGACTTCTTCCATCCCGCAGGATGAATACGAGCGTGATAGACTGACCTCATGTCGAATGTGCCCAACGCCCTCACCATCGGTCGCATCGCACTCGTGCCGCTATTCGTGGCGGCGTTCTTCCTTCCGGTTTGGTGGGCGCCATGGGCCGTGTTCGTGCTGTTCTGCCTTGCCGGAATAACGGACGCTATTGACGGGCTTGTGGCACGCAAGCTTGGCGCGGTGACATCGTTTGGGCGCATGCTCGACCCCATCGCCGATAAGCTCATCGTCTCGGCAGCGCTGTTGATGCTGGCCGCGGACGGCACCTTGCATGGGTTCACTTTGGTGCCGGCGCTGATCATTCTGTGCCGCGAAATTCTGGTTTCTGGCCTGCGCGAATTTCTCGCCGAGGCGGATGTCAGCCTGCCGGTAACGCGTATCGCCAAGGCGAAAACGGCAGTGCAGTTCGTGGCTATTGCGGCACTCATGGCATGCTCTGCCAGCGAGCGCTATTTGCCGGGAATAACTCAGGTTGCGGAAATTGGGCTGTGGTGCGCGGCCGCGCTCACCTTCTTTACCGGCTATGTCTATCTACGTGCAGGCCTCGTCCACGCATGGGGCGCGAAAGAGAAATCCAAGAGGCCCGCGTGAAACTGCTTTATTTCGCCTGGGTGCGGCAGAAAGTCGGCATTGGCGAAGAAGATTTTTCTCCGCCCTCTAATGTGGCAAATGTCACGGCTTTGATCGAAGTATTGCGCAAGCGTGGTGACGGCTATGCTGAAGCGTTCCGCGACGCCTCGCGCCTGCGTTGCGCGATCAATCAGGAGCATAAAAACTTTGATACCCGCATTGAGGCCGAAGATGAAATCGCATTCTTTCCCCCGGTGACCGGCGGCTGAGACGATGAGCAGCAATATCCGCATCCAACGTCAAGATTTCGATGTCGCAGCCGAGACCGCTGCATTGACGGAAGCTGGCGCAGTGGTGGGTGCGGTAGCCAGTTTTGTCGGCCTAGTGCGCGACGATGAAGGGCTAACCTCCCTTACCATCGAACACTATCCCGGCATGACCGAGCGAGAAGTTGCTGCGCATGCCGCCGAAGCCCGCAAGCGTTGGCCGATCCTAAGTCTTCGCATCGTGCATCGGGTGGGAATGCTCAAGCCCGGCGAGCGCATTGTCTTCGTCGGCGTCGCAGCCAGGCACCGCAAGGCCGCGTTCGAAGCGGTCGAATTCCTGATGGATTATCTCAAGACTCGCGCACCGTTCTGGAAAGAGGAAGAGTACGCAGGAAAAACGCGCTGGGTCGAAGCGAAGCCTGAAGACGAAACTTCCGTCAGCCGCTGGCGCTGAGGCGTTTCTCAATGGGCGCAGCCCGCCGCACTTCGTCGGCATAATCGTTTAGCAACGTCTCGCAGATTTTCCCTGGCGTATAGCGATGCGGCGCAATCTCGGAAACCGGCGTCACTTCCGCCGCCGTGCCGCAGAGGAAACATTCCTCGAAGCTGGACAATTCTTCCAGTTTGATCTGGCGCTCGACGACCGGGATCTGCCGCGCCTTGGCCAGCGCGATAATGGTGCGGCGCGTGATGCCATCTAAGAAGCAATCGGGAACAGGGGTGTGCAGTTTTCCTTCCTTGGCAAAGAACACATTCGCACCAGTGGCTTCCGCCACCAGCCCGCGGTAATCGAGCATCAGCGCGTCGTGATAGCCGTTTCGTTCTGCCGCGTGCTTGGACAGCGTGCAAATCATGTAAAGACCAGCGGCCTTAGACTTCCACGGAATAGTGTCGGGCGCTGGCCGCTTCCACTCCGACATAGCGAGGCGGATGCCCTTCATCTTTTCATTGGGATGGAAATATGAACCCCACTCCCATGCGGCAATGGCGACATGAATTTTTGCGCCCATGGCGGCCACCGACATCATTTCGCTGCCGCGAAACACCACGGGGCGCAGATAAGCGTCCTTGAAGCCCTGTACTTCGCAAGCTTCGACGCAGGCGCGGTTGATCTCGTCTTCGTTGAAAGGAATCTTCATGTCGAGAATGCGCGCGGATTCGAACAGACGGCGCGTATGTTCTTCCAGCTTGAAGATACGCCCACCATACATGCGCACGCCTTCAAACACACTCGATGCATAATGCAAGCCATGAGTCAGTACATGCGTTTTGGCCTCGCGCCACGGCACGAGCTTGCCGTCATACCAAAGCGATCCATCGCGCTGATCAAAGGGAATGATGGCAACCATGAGCATCCTCGCTCTCAGTGGACACTGGCGTCCATGCTTACGGGCAATGGTGGATTTTACACCCTTGCTAGGCCTAAAGAGGGGGCATAATGATGTCAATATGAGCGAAGTAAACCGTGGCGGCGCCGTGGAGAGTACGCGGCAATGAGCATACATAATACGCAAGCTACCACCGCCGACAGTCCGCATCTACTTGTCGTCGACGACGACGCGCGTCTGCGCGAGTTGCTGCAACGCTATCTCAGCGCCAATGGTTTTCGTGTCACTGCGGCATCGGATGCCGCGGAAGCGCGCACGCTGTTGAAGAGCCTGGCGTTTGACGCTCTTGTGCTGGACGTGATGATGCCGGGAGAAAACGGCTTCGATCTCGCGGGCGCCGTGCGCGCGCAATCCGATGTGCCGATTCTGATGCTGACTGCGCGCAGCGAATCCGGGGACCGCATCGAAGGCCTTGAGCGCGGCGCCGACGATTACCTGCCCAAGCCTTTTGAACCGCGCGAATTGATGTTGCGCCTTGGGGCGCTATTACGGCGCGCGCGCGGGGCAAGCCCAACACCGCATCGCGAAGTACGCATGGGCGCCTGCGTCTTCGATCCAGAGCGTGGCGAACTCAGGCGCGAGGGCAAGCCGGTGCGTCTCACCAGCTCGGAAGCACAGTTACTGAAACTGTTCGCGGCCAATGCGGGGCGCTCTTTTTCCCGCACCGATCTTTGCGCGCGGCTTGGCATTGCGCTCGAACGCTCTGTCGATGTGCAGGTGACGAGGCTGCGGCGCAAGATCGAAGAAGACCCCAAGCTTCCGCTTTATATCCAGACCGTGCGCGGTGTCGGCTATGTCCTCGTCCCAGACCGCGTCGAATGAGGCGCGCCCGCGCGTGAGCAAGTTCCAATTTCATCCCTTCCGCGCACTCAAACGCTTTATGCCGCGGGGATTGTTCGGGCGCTCGCTCATCATAATCGTGGCGCCGGTGGTCATTCTTCAGGCCATTGTCACTTATGTATTTTTTGAGCGCCATTACGACATCGTCACCTCGCGCATGGCGCGCAATGTCGCGAGCGACGTCGCCTTCCTGATCAAGTTGCAGAGTTCCCTGCCCACCAAGCAGGAACGCGAGCGCGTGCGCGAACTCGCCGGTCAGAGTCTTGGCTACACGATCCTGCTCTTGCCCGGCGAGCATTTAACCCGGGCCAAGCCTGAGACCCGGACTGCGCTTGATCATGCACTATCCCGCGTCATTGCGAACCAGATCAGCCAAGAAGTCTATTTCGATACCGAACGCTTTCCTGAATTCGTCGACATACGCGTCCAGGTCTCGGATGGTGTTTTGCGCTTTCTGGTGCCGCTCAACCGCGTCACCGCTTCGAATGCCGACATTTTTATTCTCTGGATGATCGGCTCTTCGTTGGTGCTGTTGGCTGTCGCCATTATTTTCCTGCGCAATCAGGTCAAGCCCATCGAGCATCTGGCGTTGGCCGCAGAGAGTTTCGGCAAGGGCCGCGCCGTACCCGATTTTAAGCCAAGTGGCGCGACCGAAGTGCGCCGTGCCGCACAGGCCTTCATCCAGATGCGCGAACGCATCGAGCGCCATGTGCAGCAGCGCACCGAAATGCTGGCGGGCGTCAGCCACGATCTCAAGACACCGCTGACTCGGCTCAGGCTGCAAATCGCCATGATGAAGGAAGACTCCGACACGCAGGCGATGACGTCAGACCTGACCCAAATGGAGCATATGCTGAACGAATATCTCGATTTCGCGCGCGGTGAAGGCGGCGAAGCAGCGGAGCCGACTGACATCGCGCAATTCCTGGAAGAAGCGGTGCAGGACGCGAGCCGCGCGCGCGCCAATGCGGGTGCGCGCATCAAGCTGGTGGCGCCGCCAGGCCTGACACTCGACATCAAACGCAAGGCGCTGAAGCGCTGCCTGGTCAATCTCATCGACAACGCGCTGAAATACGGCAATCAGGTCGAAGTCACCGCGCGCCGCACCGGCCGCATCGTGGGCATTTCGGTGGAAGACGACGGCCCCGGCATACCCGAAGGTCAGCGTGAGGATGCCTTCCGTCCATTTCACCGGCTGGACGAAGGCCGCAACCTGCAACAGGGCGGTGTCGGTCTGGGGCTCGCTATCGCCCGTGATATCGCGCGCGCGCATGGCGGCGACGTGGTGCTTGAGCAAAGCTGGCTCGGCGGCCTGAAGGCTGTCGTGCAGTTGCCGGTCTAGCTGCCACCAAGTTCCTTGCTGCGTTTGGCGGCCGCCGCAACCGCGCGCATCATCAGTCCTTCAAGACCATCCTTATCCATCAGCACTTTCAGCGCCGCTTCTGTGGTACCGGCCGGGCTGGTTACGTCCCGGCGCAATTCTTCGGCCGGACGCGGATCGGCGGTCAGCAGCGCACCCGCACCCGTTATCGTCGCTCGCGCCAGCAGCATAGCGACCGCGGGCGCCAGCCCTGCGCAATGCCGGCACGCGCCAGCGCCTCGACCAGAAAGAACACATAGGCAGGTCCCGAACCGGAGAGCGCCGTCACCGCATCCATGGCGGCTTCACTATCGAACCACAGCGTTTCGCCGAGCGGCACCATCAACGCTTCGGCAAACACGCGGTCGGCCTTTGTCGTGCCAGGCGGCGCATAAAGAGCCGTGATGCCGCGCCCGATGGCGCCAGGCGTGTTGGGTACGGTGCGCACGATGGCGCCGTCTGGCCCAAGCGCGTGACGTAAGAATTTTGTGGTGATGCCCGCAGCAATGGAAACAATAAGCGCGCTCGTTTTTCCCAGATCATTCAGCAACGCGGTTTCGCTTTTTATTATTTGCGGCTTAAGCGCAATCACAATGGCGCGCGGGCGCACCTTCGGATCGAACGTCTTGGCCAGCGTGATCTTCTTTCGCGCGGCAAATCCAGCAATCGCTGGCGCCGGGTTAGGCTCGACGACATAGATGGAAGAATAACGCCGCGAGGCAATCCAGCCCTGCAACAGTGCGCCGCCCATGCGGCCGGCACCCAGCAAAAGCACCGCATTCTTTGGGACTGGTTTCGCCTTGCTAGCCTTCACCACGCGCTCAGGCTTGGCCCGCGCATTCCAGAACGGCCGCGGCCATAGCCTCGCGCGCCGACTTGCCGCCCCACAAAACGAACTGGAAGGCGGGATAATAATGTTCGCAGGACTCGACTGCGAGATGGAGCAACGCTTCGCACTGCGCGGCGCTGACATGAGAATCCGGAAAGATCAGCGCATGGCGGAACAGCACCGCGCCGTCCTCGGCCCACAAATCAAAATGGCCGAGCCACAGCTGCGCGTTCACCATCATCAACAGGTCCGCCACAGCGGGGCGGCGCTCGCCCGCCACGCGCATGTCGAAGCTCACCGACAAATGCAGCGATTGCAGATCCTCGCGCCAATTGAAGCAGAAATGATAATCGCACCACTTCCCGGCCACTGAGAGGTTGAGCTCATCGCGCGCCGAGCGCTCGAACGGCCAGCCATTGTCCTCGACCGCCTGTTCCAGCATGTCGAGCGGATGGGCAAGCGGGACGACTTCTTCGTTTAACTGGATACTCATGCGGCGATAATCCTCTGGGTTGCAGATCCCGGCCTACTCACTGGCAACAGCCGGGCGGCAAAGGCGGCCACGGATTTCCCCCGAAGCGCGAAGCACTTGCGGCCAAACTGGCACAAGATTTTGTGGTCACACAAGTCCGCACCCCGTGCCCTTGTTAACCACCACCGTCCATTCACAGCTTTCGAGTCCTCGCCGAAGACTTGCGCTTTGGAGTCTTTGCCGTTGATTTGACTCCCAATTTCGCCTCCAGCGAAGCAAGCCGCGCCTTCAATCGCTCGTTTTCGGCCCGCGCCTTCGCCGCCATCGCCTTCACCACCTCGAACTCCTCGCGCGCCACCAGATCGAGGTCGGAGGCCAGGCGATCGAGCCTCTGCTTGACCATGGCCTCCATCTCGCTCCTGAGGCTCTTTGCGGCACCCGCCGCGTCCGTGAGTAAGCGCGCCAAACTGTCGAGTACGCGATTGTCGGTTTGCATATTCCCTTGCCTTTTGTGCCACGCCGCCAGCATTGCACAAGCAAGGATCGGGCATAAACCTAAACCGCGCCTCTGTTATGCTTGACAGCGTACCCTTGCCCGGCAACGCATTACGCATGTACCAGGCCGTTCTGCCCTTTCCCCGCATCGATCCGGTTCTTATCCATATCGGACCGTTATCCATACGCTGGTATGCACTGGCCTATATCGCCGGGCTGTTGCTCGGCTGGTGGTATGCGGCGCGGCTGGTCGAAGACCGGCGGCTATGGGTGGGACCGCCGTTCAAGGGCAAGCCACCTGCCAACCGGGAACAGATCAGCGACCTCCTCGTCTGGATCGCGCTAGGCGTCATCCTGGGCGGGCGGCTAGGCTTCGTGCTGTTCTACGGTACGCTCTATTGCGGTTTCTGGAACGGCCCCGCTTGCGCCGGTCTGCCGCAAGCCTATCTCGAAAATCCGATCAAAATCATTGCTGCGTGGGAAGGCGGCATGTCCTTCCATGGTGGGCTCGCTGGCGTGGTGCTGGCGATCGTTCTGTTCTGTCGCAAATACAGATTAAGCCTGATGTCTATCGGCGACCTCGCTGCGGCGGCGACACCAATCGGCCTCTTCTTTGGTCGTATCGCCAATTTCATCAATGGCGAACTGTGGGGCAAAATTAGCGACGTTCCCTGGGCTATGGTGTTTCCTAGCGCATTACCGCCAGGCCTGCCTCGACATCCAAGCCAACTTTACGAAGCGGCGCTCGAAGGGCTGCTGCTGTTCTTCATTCTCCGCTTTGCCATGCATCGCTGGCAAATTCATCGCCGGCCCGGCCTCGTCGTGGCGTGGTTTCTTACGGGCTATGGTGCGTTTCGCTTTATCGTCGAATTTTTCCGTGACTCGGAATCGAAACTTTATGATTGGTTCAGCATGGGACAATTATTGAGCCTGCCGATGTGGGCGGCTGCCGCGTTCTTCTTCTGGTACGCCTACCGTCAGGCCGCAAAAAAGGCGCCGTGAGCGCGCTGAAAGAAAAAATTCTACGCCGCATTGCGAGCGACGGTCCCATTACGCTTGCCCAATACATGCAGATGGCACTCTACGATCCCGAGCGTGGCTATTACATGAAGGGCGACCCATTCGGCGAGAAGGGCGACTTCATTACCGCGCCGGAAGTAAGTCAGATTTTCGGTGAGCTGATCGGCCTGTGGTTCGTGCAGGCATGGGAAGACCGCGGGCGGCCCAAACGCTTTCATTTCGTCGAGCTTGGCCCTGGGCGCGGCACGCTGATGGCCGACATGTTACGCGCGGTCAAAGTGCGGCCGGCCTTTCTCGAAGCAGCCCAACTCACTCTTGTCGAAACTAGCCCCACCTTGCGCGAAATCCAGCAACGGACATTGCAACTGGAAATGCTGCCCATCGTCTGGGCAACCAGTCTCGATGAGATCGCAGGCGACGCGCCGTTGTTCTTGGTCGCCAATGAATTTTTTGACGCCTTGCCCATCCACCAATATGTGAAGGCGGATCGTGGTTGGTGCGAACGGCTTATAGCCGTCGAGAGCGCGAAGCTCGCGTTCACGATAAGCGAGAATGCTGCGGCGGATCTTCCTATCCCGGGCGGATTGCGGAACGCGGCAAAGGATTCGATTTTCGAAGTTTCGATGGAAGCAGGGAAAATTATTGGCATGATCGCTTCGCGCGTTGGTAAATCGGAAGGCGCTGCATTGTTTATCGATTATGGCCATGAGAAATCAGGGCTCGGCGATACTTTCCAGGCTATGAAGGCGCATCATTTCACCGATCCTCTCGCCGAACCGGGCAATGCCGACCTGACCGCGCATGTCGATTTCGAGGCGCTTGCACGCGCCGCAGCGGACGCGAAAGTAAAAGTTTTCGGCCCCGTATCGCAAGCCGCATTTCTTGAAACACTCGGCGTTCGCGTGCGCGCGGATGTGCTCAAGCGCAAAGCCGATGCCACAACCCGGACCGACATCACGTCCGCCATCGAACGGCTGATCAATCGCGATCAGATGGGAACACTGTTCAAAGTGATGGCGCTGGCCAAACCTGGTTCGCCCGCATTGCCGGGCTTTCCATGCTGACACTGCACTCAAGCAATCTTTCTTCTGTTCATGGCGTGGCGCACGGCTTCTTCGGGCGGGCAGGTGGTGTTTCCAAGGGCGTCTATGATTCGCTCAATTGCGCTTTGAGCACGCGGGATTTGCCCGAAGCGATTGTCGAAAACCGCCGCCGGGCGCTGGAAGTATTTGCGGGCAAAGCCAAAGCAAAACTGCTTTCGCTCTACCAGGCGCATACGCCGGATGTCGTGACCGTGCGTGAAGCCTGGGAACCTGCAGCGCGTCCACGGGCCGACGGCATGGTCACGGATCGGGACGGGTTCGCCATCGGCATCGTTACAGCGGATTGCGCGCCGGTGCTTTTTGCCGACAACAGCAAGCGCATCATTGGCGCCGCGCATGCCGGATGGAAAGGCGCGCTTGGTGGCGTGCTGGAAGCAACCGTTGCAGCTATGATTACGCTTGGATCAAAGCCCGCGAATATTTGTGCCGCCATCGGTCCCTGCATCAGCCAAGCCGCCTATGAAGTGGGGCCGGAATTCATCGCACGCTTTCGCGAAGCCGATCCCGAAAATACGCGCTTCTTCGTGCCCTCCCCGCGCGATGGTCACTGGCAGTTCGATCTTGAGACCTATGTGGCCAGACGTCTCGCGCGCGCTGGAGTGTGCTCAATCGAACCGCTCAGAGCCTGCACCTACACACGCGGGGCTGATTTCTTCAGCTACCGCCGTGCGACACATCGCAAGGAAACCGATTTCGGCCACCAGCTTTCCGCGATCATGCTGTTGGCATAATGGAAACTGCCCTGTGATTCGCACCCATCCGCAGGTTTACCGCTTGATGTGCGCTTGCTAGAAGATCGGCAGACTCATGGAACCGTTACAACGGTTTCGCGCACGGGGCAGCGCATGAAGCTTTTAGCCGGGAACAGCAATCGTCCGCTCGCCGAGGCGATTGCCCAATATCTCAAGCTGCCTTTCACCAAGGCGGTGGTGCGCCGCTTCGCCGACATGGAGGTCTTTGTCGAAATCCAGGAAAACGTGCGCGGCGAGGACATGTTCGTCATTCAATCGACCAGTTTCCCCGCCAACGACAATCTGATGGAGCTCCTCGTCATCATCGACGCACTCAAGCGTGCGAGTGCCCGGCGCATTACGGCGGTGATGCCCTATTTCGGTTATGCGCGTCAGGACCGCAAAGTAGGCCCGCGCACGCCCATCTCGGCCAAGCTGGTGGCGAACCTGATCGCGGGCGCGGGCGCCAACCGCGTGCTCACAGTGGATCTTCATGCCGGGCAGATTCAGGGCTTCTTCGATATTCCCGCCGACAATCTTTATGCCGAGCCGGCGATGGCGCAAGACATCAAGGATTATCTCAACAGCGACAATCTGATGGTGATCTCGCCGGATGTGGGTGGCGTGGTGCGCGCGCGCGCTTTGGCCAAGCGCTTGGGCGCCGATCTGGCCATTGTCGACAAGCGGCGCGAGCGCGCGGGCCAATCAGAAGTCATGAATATTATCGGCGAAGTGAAGGGGCGCACCTGCCTCTTAATCGACGACATTGTCGATTCAGGCGGCACAATCTGCAATGCGGCCGAAGCGGCGATCAAGGAAGGTGCGAAAGAAGTCTATGCCTACGCCACGCATGGCGTGTTGTCGGGAGGTGCGGTTGCGCGCATTCGCGACTCCAAATTGAAATCTCTAGTAACCACGGATTCGATCGATGCGACGGAAGAAATTCGCAAATGCCCGAACATCAGGCGCATCACCATCGCGCCTTTGATCGGCGAGGCCATTCACCGCATCAGCCAGGAAGAGTCAGTGTCCAGCCTGTTCGACTGATGCCTATTTCGGACAGGTTCCAGATCCCCTGGCTTGGCCTTCGAAATCCTTCGCGTCCCATAAGCGCACTTCTATAGATTTCGGCGTAGGCGGATAATTGTATGCGTCCAGATACAGATATGTGCTTGCCCCCGCGGGGGCATTCGCCAGCATAGGCGTCAAGTAATTCTGTTTCATTGTCCAGCCCGCGCATTTCCTGTTCACGGCAAAAGAATAATTGCCGCTCAAACCCGTTTTCGCCCAGATTTGCGCCCATAGTTTCTTGTTGCCGCAGGTCTCGCGCACGCGGAATTCGACCCAGTTCTTCAGATCCTTTGGATCGCCGTACTGACCGCCGCCGCTCATTCTTTCACGCCTCGACATGTCTGGCTTGTTGCGTTCCAGGGGTTCGGAATATGGCTGGTCGAGATTGCGCACGATGGCGGTCACTTTGGTGCAGGCATCCCCACCCGTCAGAAAATTCTTCGGCACATCCGCCTCGGAATTCAGTTTCCAATTCTTGGGCAATGCAGAGGTGCCCTTGGCCATTGCCACGCCGCAGCCGAAGACGACACAAGCCGCAGCCGCTACCGCGATGATGCGCTTCATGATCCTCTCCCCTATTCCACACCCGGCCTCCGGGTGCGCTCATTCATTTCTGGCTGGCAGTAGGGTAGACCTTTGGCCGGTTGCCATGCCATCCGCCATCGGCTAAAAGCCACCGCTTTCCGGGCGCAGCGGCCCCGAAAACCCTTGAAATTCCGAAGGACTACCCCATGAGTGCCATGCAGGAACTGCGCGCCGAGCCGCGTGAGAAAAAGGGCAAAGGCCCCGCCTACCAGCTCCGGCTGAAGGGGTTCATCCCCAGCATTCTCTATGGTGGCAAGGGTGAGCCGGAAACGCTTCAGGTGGAGCTGCGCAGTTTCGAAAAACTCTATGCCAGTGGCCGGCTGCATTCGACGCTCGTCATGCTCGAAGTCGGCGGTAAGAAGCTGCGTGTGCTCCCGCGCCAGATTCAGGTCGACCCGGTGACGGACCGCCCGATCCATGTCGATTTCATGCGGTTGGAAGAAGGCGCGCGCGTCGCTATCGCGGTGGCCGTGCGTTTTAAGGGCCAGGAAAATTCGCCCGGCATCAAACGCGGCGGCGTGCTCAACATCGTCCGTCACGAGGTCGAGCTCTATTGCCCGGTAGACACCATTCCGGAATATATCGAGGGTGATCTTGAGGGCATGGATATCGGCGACAGCATTCATATCTCGAAATTCAAGCTGCCCCCCGGCGTGAAGCCAGTGATCAGTGGCCGCGACTTCACGGTTGCCACTGTCGCGCCGCCGACGACGTATGTGGAAGAGGTTGTTGCAGCTGCTGTGCCCGCAGAAGGCGAAGTGCCGGCCGAAGGTGCCGCGCCTGCAGAAGGCGAAGCCGCTGCCGCGCCGGGCGCCACACCGGGTGCCGCCGTCGGAGCGGCCGCTCCTACCGCGGGCGCAAAGCCTGCCGCCGGCGCTGCTGCCGCACCTGCAGCCAAAGGCAAAGCGCCCGAGAAGAAATAGCGGGGCGTATCGCCCATGCCGGATCAGCCGCTTCTCATCGCCGGGCTCGGCAATCCCGGCACGGATTACGCGCGCAATCGCCACAACGCGGGCTTCATGGCCGTGGACGTGATCCACGACAGTTATGATTTCGGGCCGTGGCGTTCGCGTTTTCAGGGCGCACTCTCCGAAGGCAAGCTTGCGCGGCGCAAAACATATCTTCTGAAACCACGCACCTTCATGAATGAAAGCGGCGTTTCGGTGGGGGCGGCTGCGCATTTCTTCAAATTACCCTCGTCGGCAATTGTCGTGATGCATGACGAAATCGATCTTGCTGCCGCCAAGCTTCGGGCAAAAGAAGGCGGCGGCGATGCCGGACACAATGGCTTGCGATCCATTACATCGGCTATCGGCCCCGATTACCGGCGCGTGCGGATTGGCGTCGGCCATCCGGGCGAGAAGCAACGCGTTCATGGTCATGTGTTGCAGAATTTTTCCAAGGCCGACGAAGATTGGCTGGTGCCATTGCTGACCGCCATCGCGGAAGCTGCGCCATACCTGGCAAAAGACGATGATGCAGGCTTCATGAACAAAGTCGCGATTACGCTGAACCCACCGGCGAAAAAGCCGAAACCCAGTACCGAGGACGAGTAATGGGTTTCAAGTGCGGTATCGTTGGCTTGCCCAATGTCGGCAAATCCACGTTGTTCAATGCGCTAACGCAGACGGCTGCTGCGCAAGCGGCCAATTATCCGTTTTGCACCATTGAACCCAATGTCGGCGACGTGGCTGTGCCCGATGCGCGGTTGGACAAACTCGCGGCCATCGCCAAATCGGCTGAAATCATTCCCACACGAATTTCCTTTGTCGACATCGCAGGGCTCGTACGCGGCGCTTCCAAGGGCGAAGGGCTTGGCAACCAGTTCCTCGCCAATATCCGCGAGGTTGACGCTATCGCTCATGTCCTGCGCTGTTTTGAGGATGACGACATTACGCATGTTGAGTCTCGCATTGATCCGGTGGCAGACGCGGAGACTGTTGAGACCGAGTTGATGCTTGCCGATCTCGAAAGCCTTGAGCGGCGCGCACAGGCAGCCGAGAAAAAAGCAAAAGGTGGCGAAAAAGAAGCCAAAGAACAATTTGCCTTGATGACCAAGGCGCTTGATCTTTTGAAAGCCGGAAAACCTGCGCGCGCGGCAAAATTGACTCCGGAAGAACGCGAACCCTATCGCCAACTTGGATTGCTCACGGCGAAACCCGTGCTCTATGTCTGCAACGTTGACGAAGCGTCGGCGGGCACTGGCAATGCATTTTCAGCGCGCGTGATGGAAAAGGCCAAACATGAACATGCCGGTTGCGTCGTCATTTCTGCGCGCATCGAAGAAGAGCTGGCACAATTGCCGGAATCTGAGCGCAAGGAATATCTTGCGCATCTTGGTCTTGCCGAGCCCGGCCTCAATCGTCTCATCCGAACCGGTTACGACTTGCTGGGATTGGTCACGTTTTTCACGGCCGGTCCCAAAGAAGCGCGCGCCTGGACAGTGGAACGGGGGAGCCGCGCGCCGCGAGCCGCGGGCGCCATCCACACTGATTTCGAGAAAGGTTTCATCCGCGCGGAAACCATCGCTTATGACGAATATGTTGCGTTGAACGGTGAAGCAGGCGCCCGCGATGCAGGACGCATGCGCCTAGAAGGCAAAGAATATGTCGTACAAGACGGCGACGTTATGCACTTCCGTTTCAATACGTGATTGCCGCGGCCCTCTGCCGTAATATCGTCCAAATGCTGGTGCTTTATCCCGGTCCCGATGCGGGAGACTTGTCTATGCCACTGATTTACAAGCAGATTTCCAGACGATCCATTATGCTTGGTTCGGCTGCGATGCTGCTTTCCGCGGCCGCGCCTGCGAGATCCACCAACCAAGTCACCATAGAAACTTTCTCTTCTGCGGGAAAAAGCCTGGGCAAAGTTCGCGTGCCAAAGGTCGTGAAAACAGAAGCCGAGTGGCGCAAACAATTGAACGATGAATCTTTCCATGTCACGCGCGAAGCTGATACGGAACGCGCTTACACAGGCGCGCTGTGGGACAACCATGCCGATGGCCTTTATCGCTGCATATGCTGTGACACGGCACTGTACGATTCGAAAACGAAATACGAATCCCATACCGGCTGGCCGAGCTTCTGGCAGCCGATCTCAAAATTGAATGTACGCGAGGCCACGGACTATCTTCTTGTCTATCCGCGTAAGGCGATTTCTTGCACCCGCTGTGACGCGCATCTGGGGCATGTCTTCGACGACGGACCCCAACCCACAGGCCTGCGTTACTGTATGAATTCTGCCGCGTTGCGTTTTGTCGCGCGCGCGTAACCAAAGGAGCAATCCATGTCCCCTGCCCCTCACACCAGCCAGACCAAGCGCACCATTGCGCTGATTATTGCCGGAGCTTTGACGCTCGCGGCGCTGGGCTTCCTGTCGCTCAATTTTGCGCATGCTGAAGACGCAACGCTGGTCCCGGCGGCAACGATGGATAATCCGAAAACACCCGGCGCCGTGCAGACCGCGGTGCTGGCCGGCGGATGCTTCTGGGGCATGCAAGGTGTGTTTGAGCATGTGAAGGGCGTGAAGCAAGTGCTCTCGGGCTATTCCGGTGGCAGCCAATCGGCAGCTGTTTATGGCATCGTCAGCACTGGCGTTACGGGTCACGCCGAATCGGTGCAAATTACTTTCGATCCATCGCAGATAAGTTACGGCGAAATCCTGCGCATATATTTTTCGGTAGCGCACGATCCGACCGAGCTCAACTATCAAGGCCCCGATCACGGCACGCAATATCGCTCGGAAATCTTCTATGCCGATGCGGCGCAGAAGAAGATTGCCGAAGCCTATATCGCGCAGCTCGACAAATCGGGCGCATTCTCGCAGCCAATCGTGACCAAGGTGGAAGCGCTGACGGGATTTTATCTTGCCGAGAGCTATCACCAGGACTATCTCATTCACAATCCGGCGGCCCCATACATCGTCTATAACGACCTGCCGAAGATCGAGAATCTGAAGCAGCTGTTCCCCGAGATGTACCGTGAGAAGCCCGTGATGGTTACGGGCAATCCTGCTTGACGGAAAAGCTTCTTCACTTCGAGGATTTTCAGGCTGGCCAGACATTCGATCTCGGTAGTTACCTGGTAACCGCCGAGGAGATCATCGAATTCGCGCGTGAATTCGATCCGCAGCCGATGCATGTCGATGCGGAGGCCGCCCGCAAATCCATGGTGGGCGGGCTGATCGCCAGCGGCTGGCACACCTGCGCCATTGCCATGCGCCTTCTGGTGGACGGGTTGTTCAATCGTTCGACAAGCATCGGCGGCGTCAGCGTGGATGATGCCCGCTGGCACAAGCCGGTGCGCCCAAGCGACACATTGCGCGGGCGAGCAGAAGTGATTGGCGTGCGGCCGTCATCCAAAGGCGGGCGCGGATTCGTCAATTTCAAATGTGAAATCTTTCGAGGGTCTGAGAAGGTGTTGAGTTTCACCACCTGGCCAATATTCGCGACGCGGGGCTGAGCATGTGGTTCGAAGATATCCCGCTCAACAACCGCATTGTGATCGGAACGTATACGTTCAGCGAAGAAGCGATCGTGGATTTCGCACGAAAATACGATCCGCAACCCTTTCATATCGATCGTGCTGCCGCCGCCAAATCGCCCTATGGCGGCATTATCGCCAGCGGCTGGCACACGGCGTCCGTGTGGATGAAGCTGATGGTGGCCTATTTGCATCGCAATGTGTCCCAAGAGCGCGCACAAGCCGGCTTCGTCTCGCCTGGCTTTCGCGAGATGCGCTGGTTCAAGCCGGTGCGCCCCGGCATGACGCTTACCTATTCGACCGAGAATATCGCCAAGCTCGACTGGAGATCGCGGCCAGAGCTTGGGCTGCTGGAAGCCAGCAACGAAGCGCGCGACGAGAACGATGAGCTGATGATGTCCTTCATCGGCCGCGTGTTGATTCCAAAAAAGCCAAAGCCATAACTGTCATCACCCGCGAATGCGGGTGACCCAGTTTATGAAGGCCGCTATCTATCAGTTGTCACCTGGGTGGCCCGCATTCGCGGGCCATGACACTTTTTTTATCTGAGTGACGCTTCGATATTGCCGCCATCGACGGTGATGAACGCGGCGGTGGTCTTGCGCGCCAGCGCCAGGAACACAAACGCCTCCGCCACGTCTTCGGCGGTGACTTCGCGGCCCAACAGATTTCCCCCCATGTAATCTTTTTCGGAAATGCCCCGCGCCTTGGCGCGCGCGCGTCGACCATTTCGTCGGTCAAAAGACCAGTGCGGATTCGATCGGCATTGACCGCGTTGGAGCGGATGCCGTCCTTGCCGTGATCGAGCGCGTATTGCTTCATCAGGAACATCGTGGCCGCCTTGGGCAGGCCATAGGGCCCGAAATCCTTGCCGGGATTCACCGCCTGCTTTGAGGTATTGAACAGCAGCACGCCGCCGGTGCCCTGCGCCACCATTATGCGCACGGCGGCCTGCGCCACGCTTTGGTGGGCGAAGAAATTCAACTCGAAAGATTTGCGAAGGTTTTCATCTTCCACTTCGCCGATGCGGCCCTGCCATGCGGCGCCCGCGTTCGAAACCACGATGTCGACGCCGCCGAAGGTTTCGGCCACTTTGTCGAATGCCGCGCGCACGGCTTTTTCGTCGGTCACGTCGCAGGCCAGCGCCAGCGCGTATAAGCCGATCGTCTTGGCGGCCTCTTGGGCGGCCATGAAGATCGCGGTCCAGCATGGCGACTTCGGCGCCTTCGCGCGCCATGGCTTTGGCCGTGGCGGCACCGATGCCCGAACCGCCGCCGGTGATGACGGCCACCTGGCGCGCCAGTGATTTCTCCACCCCCTTGCCGAGTTTCGCCTGTTCCAGCGACCAATATTCGATCTCGAACAGGTCGGCCTCTGGGATCGATTGATAGCGGCCTATCGCTTCCGCATCGGTGATGACCGTGACCGTGCTTCGGCGATGTCGGCGGCGATGGCTGCGTCTTTTGCCGAGGCGCCCAAACCGAACAGGCCGAGACCCGGCACCAGCGCCACGCGCGGGCAACGGATCGAGCATCGTCTTTTTTGGGTTCGCGTGCTCGTTGTTGCGGCGGAAATAAGCATGATAGTTGCTCGACGAAACGCCCCGCCGCTTCCTGCGCATGCGCCGCCCATTCGTGCAGCTGGCCCGCTTCGGGCGCGGGCACCACCAGTGGCCAGTCCTTGGTGCGGATGGTGTGATCGGGCGTCGCCACGCCGACCTGCGAATAGCGGCTGCAACCTCCGCGCCGTTCACGTAATTCAGGAATTTGCGGGCGAGGTGCGGAAATCAAGGATCTGCCGCTTGGCCGTGCCCGATGCGCGGTCGTTTCGAATCGCGCAACGGCGCCGCGCAGGATCGGCGCCACGTCCTCCAGGCGCGCGATCGCATTTGGCAGCCTTGCCTGCACCAGATGTTTTGCGGTTGCGGCGAGGCGCTCTTCCGCGCGCGTCACCAATTCGAGCATCAGCTCATAGGCCGTGCGCGCATCGTTGCCGAAAGTGAAGATGCCATGGCGCAGCAGAACGATGCCCTGCACCTTCGGGTTCTTCTCGTACGCCTCGGCCACCCTTTTCGACAGCGCGAAGCCCGGAATGTGATACGGCACGTAGGCCATGTTCTCGCCGAAAGTTTCGACCGAGAGCGCTCGCCGTCCGGCTGATCGGTGATCGACACCACCGCCGACGAATGCGAGTGGTCGACGAATTTGTGCGGCAGGAAGGCGTGCAGCAGCGTTTCGACCGACGGGTTCGGCGCGGCGGCATCCAGGAGATTGATCCGCTGGAAATTGACCATGTCCTCGTCAGAGAGCTTGTCGAGCTTGCGCAGGCGGCGCAGCGCGGCGAGGCTCATGGCCGGCAGACCCGGCGGTTCGATATTGCCCATGTCCCAGCCCGAGCCCTTGACGCAGATCACGTCGACCGTATCGCCGATCATGTCCTGCATCGTCGTCTTGACCGATGTGTTGCCGCCGCCATGCAGCACCAGCTTGGGATCGCCGCCCAGCAGCCGCGTGGTGTAGACGCGCAACGCCATGTCCTCGGCTCGACGCCCTTTTCGGCGTAGCGTTCGACGCATTTGGCGCTTCCGCGTCGGACCACAGGCTTTTCATCGTACGTTCCGCTCAACGGCCTCCCCCTTCGAGACGCGGCGAGGGCGCTCCTTTGGATGAGGCCAGGTTATATCATTCCTCACTGCATGCGGAGCCACGCAGTGGCGCTCTCGATGAGCGATGAGGCTGTTGCCTTGTCTGGAACCAGGGCGAAGGCCATCGACATTGGTCCGGCCGCACAGACGCCCGCTTCGGTGATGAAGGCGGTCACCAGACGCGCGGGCGTCACGTCGAAAGCCGGGTTCACGGCCGGGCGTCCTGGCGCCGCGATGTCCATCGTGGCGACCTTGCCGTCCTTGGTGCGCCCGCGTCATCTGGTGATTTCGGTTTCGCGCGCGGTGTTCGATGGGAATGTGCGTCGCCTTCCTGGGCGGCCCAGTCGATGGTCGACGCTGGGCAGCGCCACATAGAACGGCACGTCGTTGTCTTGTGGCCGCCAGCGCCTTCAGATACGTGCCGATCTTGTTGGCCACGTCGCCGTTGGCGATGACGCGGTCGGTGCCGACGATGCAGAGGTCCACCTTGCGCGCGCTGCATGAGATGCCCGCCCGCATTGTCGACGATGATGGCGTGGTTCACGCCATGCGCGCCCAGTTCGAATGCGGTCAACGAGGCGCCCTGGTTGCGCGGCCGCGTCTCGTCCACCCACACATGAATGCGGAATGCCCGCATCGTGCGCCATGTAGATGGGCGCCAGCGCCGTGCCCCAATCCACCAGTCGCAAGCCAGCCGGCATTGCAATGGGTGAGCATGTTCAGCGGTCCGGTTTCGCCGCGCGCGATTCTTTTCCGAAATGCGCCTCGCGCAGCAATGCCGCGCCGTGCTCGCCGATGCTTGCGGCAGATCTCGACGTCTTCGTCGGCGATCTGCGGCCGCTTCCGCCCAGGCGATACCGGCGCGCGCTTCGGTCCGCGGCGGTTGCGCACCGCATCGCACACGCGCTTCAGCGCCCATCGCAAATTAACCGCCGTGGGGCGCGTTTCTTGCAAGGCATCGTGGCTCTATCCAGCGTCTCGTCCGAAGCATCGTCGCGCAGCGCCAACGCCACGCCGTATGCCGCCGTGGCCCCGATCAGCGGCGCACCCCGCACGGCCATCTTGCGGATGGCATCGGCCGCCTGCTCCATCGTGGTGATTTTCAGCGTGGCGAATTCGTGCGGCAGCTTGGTCTGGTCGATGACCTCGACGCCGCCTTTGGCCGGTCCAGATGGTGCGATAGGCTTTGCCGTTGATCTTCATGCCTTGCTCAACAATCTCTCTGCGCGTTGCCGCGCCTCAGACGCAATTGGGGAGATGGCCCTAGAGATGGCAGCGAGCGGCACGCTGTTCAAGCCCTGTTTCATTCAGAATCGACTTATCCTCGCCGGCCATCATGCGGGACTTAAGAAAATAATTTCTTATCCCCGCTCAATGCTCTCCTACCTTCTCATCCATTTATGTCATTCCCGGCCGAGCGATGCGACAGCATCGCGAGGGGAAGGGATTAGGTCCAACAACAACCTGGATCCCCTTCCCTCGCGTGAACTCGCGTTCACGCGCGCCGGGGATGACAGTTGCGCTTAATGGCCCTCGAACGAGACCAGCGTGGTTACTTCCTTGCCGAGCGCGCGGATTTTGTCGGCGCCGCCGAGCTCGGGAAGTCGATGACGAAGCAGCAGCCGATCACCGCGCGCCCCGGCCTGCTCGATCAGCTTGATCGCGGCGAAACAGGTGCCCCCCGTGGCGATAAGATCGTCCACCATGATGCACGTGGTCGCCCTTGGCTCACCGCATCTTCGTGGATTTCGACGCGGTCTGTGCCGTATTCCAGCTGTATTCGACGCCGATAGCTTTTCCACGGCAGCTTGCCCTTCTTGCGCACCGGCACGAAGCCGCGCGGAAAGCTGATGCGCCACGGCGCCGCCAAGAATAAAGCCGCGCGCTTCGATGCCGGCCACCTTGTCGATGCGAACGCCGGCATAGGGCTGCACCAGCTCGTCCACCGCGCTGCGAAAGGCGCGCGGGTTGCCCAAGAAGCGTGGTGATGTCGCGGAAGATGATCCCCTTCTTGGGATAATCGGGGATCGAGCGGATGACGGTTGAGAAGTCCATATGATCACCTCGTCATGGGCGGGCTTGACCCGCCCATCCATCAGGTGAGCGTTGGCGAGCCAATGAGTCATATGCGCCCGTTGACACGGGCGCGATGGATGGCCGCCTCAAGGGCGGCCATGACGAATAGTGTTTCATTTCCCCAGCACCCTGCCCGCCACCGCATCGAGTTTTTTGATCATCGCGGGGTCGCGTTTTTCCGGGGCGGTGATCAACGCCGTATCCAGTGTGTGCTCGATGCCGAGCGGCGACGGCTTGCGCATGGGCCCAAGCTTCGGCGCCACGCGTTTGACCAGCGCGCGGCCCTTGTCGGCGTTGCTCATCAGAACCTTGATCACCTGATCCACTGTGACGGCATCGTGGTCCGGGTGCCAGCAATCGTAATCGGTGACCATGGCGACAATCGCGTAAGGCAGTTCCGCCTCGCGCGCGAGCTTGGCTTCGGGCATCGCCGTCATGCCGATCACGTCGCACCCCCAGGAACGGTAAAGGTTAGATTCGGCGAGGCTCGAAAATTGCGGGCCTTCCATGGCGAGATAAATTCCGCCGCGCTTGTAGGCGATTTTCTCTTCGCGCGCGGCCGCTTCCAGCGCATCCAGCAGCTTGGGGCAGACGGGATGCGCCATCGAGACATGGGCGACAAAGCCTCGGCCGAAGAAACTTTTCTCGCGCGCGAAGGTGCGGTCGATGAACTGGTCGGCCAGCACGAAGGTGCCGGGCGAAAGTTCCTCGCGGAAACTTCCGCAGGCCGAAACCGAAATGATGTCGGTAACGCCCAGCCGTTTCAACGCATCAATATTGGCGCGGTAGGGAATCGAGGTCGGCGATTGCACATGGCCCCGCCCATGGCGCGGCAGGAAGACCATGTCGACGCCAGCGAGCTGTCCAACGAGAAATTCGTCCGACGGCTCTCCCCATGGGCTTGCCACCCGCGTCCAGCGCGCGTTTTCGAGGCCGTCTATCTGATAGACGCCGCTGCCGCCGATAATGCCGAGAACAGTTTTGGTCATTCATGCCCCACAAGCGATGCGTTTTAGCACGGGAGGAACCGCGCACAAGCACAGCACTTATTCACATGTCATGGCCCGCAAATGCGGGCCATCCAGGTGATGAAAGCTTAAACGTTTCAGGACTTTATAACCTGGGTCGCCCGCATTCGCGGGCGATGACAATGATGGTTTGGGCTAGCCTTGGGGCTCAGTGTTTGCCGTGCCAGACGCGTTGGTAGGCGAGATAAAGCAATCCCGAAAGCACGATGAGATAGATCATCACGCCGAAGCCCAAGTGCTTGCGCTCTTCCATTTTGGGTTCTGCGGCCCAGGAGAGAAACGTCACCACGTCGCGCGCCATCTGATCGACGCTGGCCTTGGTGCCGTCGGAATAGCTTACGATGCCGTCGCTTAACGGCGGCGGCATGGCGATCTGTTGCCCCGCGAAATACGGGTTGTAATTCATGTTGGTCTGCATGTGCATCGTGCCCGGCACCGGCTGACCAAAACCCGTCAGGATCGAATAGACGTAATCGGGCCCGCCCTCGCGCGCCTTGATGATGACGGAAAGATCGGGCGGTAGCGCGCCATTGTTGGCGGCGCGCGCGGCCTTGTCGTTTTCAAACGGCCCCGGAAAATAATCGGAAGGCGTACCGGGCCGCGTCAGGCGCTGGCCGCTATCGTCATAGGTGCGGCCCTGGTCGTCAGGTTCCGCCGGCACTTTAAATGCCGCCGCAATGGCCTTCACTTCGGCTTCGCTGAACCCCGGGCCGCCGGGATCGCCCAGATTGCGGAAGGCAACGCGCTTCAGGCTGTGACAGGCCGAGCAGACTTCCTTGTAAATCTGAAAGCCCCGCTGCAGCGCCGCACGGTCGTACATGCCGGCTGGGCCATCGAACGACCACTGCATCTCTTTCATCGGCATGGCGGGCGGCGGCACGCCGCTGCCGGCATCCGCGGCAGGTGCAGCCGCTTCGGCCGGCGCAGGAGCGGGCGCGGCAGTTTCATTTGCGGATGTGGGCGCGGGCGCTACCGTATTCGTTGGCGGAGCTGGTGCTGTGCTGTTGTCCTGCGCCAATGCAGCCACCGAAAGCGCGCAACAGGCGAGCGCCGCGATGCCGAGCCGGAAAGACATATGCATGAGCCCGTTCCTCACTCGGCCGCCGCCAACACCGCCTTGGCGATGCTGTCGGGTAATGGCTTCGGCGTTTCAATCAGGCCCACAATCGGCGTGATCACCCAGAAATGCGCGTAGTAATAGAGCGTGCCAAGACGGGCGAGCCAAACCAGCGGCAGATCGAAGCCCGAAAGATGCCACACCGCGTCCGGGCGCTGCGAGCCGATGTAACCCAGCAACACGCAGTCCACTGCCAGGATCCAGAAGAACTGCTTCATCATCGGCCGAAAGCGCAGCGAGCGCACTTTCGAAGTGTCGAGCCACGGCAGGAAGAACAGCGTGATAATGGCACCGAACAGCGCAATCACGCCGATGAGCTTGTCCGGGATCGAGCGCAAAATCGCGTAGAAGGGTAGGAAATACCAATCCGGTACGATATGCGGCGGCGTCACCAGCGGATTGGCCGGCGTGTAGTTGTCGGCGCGGCCCATGAAATCCGGCGCGTAAAACACGAAAGCCAAAAACAGGATGACGAACAGAGAAAGATAAAACGCGTCCTTCACCGTGTAATAGGGATGGAACGGAACCGTGTCCTGCGGGCCCTTCACGTCGATGCCGAGCGGGTTGTTGTTGCCCGGCACATGCAGCGCCCAGATGTGCAGCACCACCACGCCCGCAATCACAAAGGGCAGCAGGTAGTGCAGGCTGAAAAAGCGCTGCAGCGTGGCGTTGTCCACGGCGAAGCCGCCCCACAGCCAGGTGACGATGGTGTCGCCTATCCAAGGAATGGCGCTGAACAGGTTGGTGATGACGGTGGCCGCCCAGAACGACATCTGACCCCAAGGCAGAGTGTAGCCCAGGAACGCAGTCGCCATCATCAGCATGTAGATGATGACGCCCAGGATCCACAGCACTTCGCGGGGCGCTTTGTACGAGCCGTAATAGATGCCGCGGAAAATGTGGATGTAAACGGCGATGAAGAAGAACGACGCGCCGTTGGAATGCAGATAGCGCAACAGCCAGCCGTAATTCACGTCGCGCATGATGTGCTCGACGGAATCGAACGCCATGTTCGAATCCGGCGTGTAGTGCATGGCGAGCACGATGCCCGTCACGATCTGCACGACCAGCATGAAGGTGAGAATACCGCCGAAGGTGTACCAGATGTTCAGATTGCGCGGCGTTGGGAACGTCGTCATCGTGTCGTTGGCGAAACGCAAGATCGGCAGCCGCTTGTCGAGCCAGCGCGTGAAACCGGATTTCGGATTGTAGGTCGATGCCCCCGCCATGATGTTCCTTAGCCGATCTTGACGCGGGTGTCGGTGAGAAAAGCGTAAGGCGGCACGGCAAGATTTTCTGGCGCGGGACCTTGGCGGATGCGGCCCGCGGTGTCGTATTGCGAGCCGTGACACGGGCACAGCCAGCCGCCATAGGAACCCTGATAGCCGAGCGGGATGCAACCCAGATGCGTGCATACGCCCACGACCACAAGCCATTCGGTTTTCTCTTGTTTCGCGCCTTCAGCGGCAGGAGCAGCCTCCGGTGAAGGTGCCCCGGCTGCTTGCGAAGTAGTCCCTGCACTGACATAGGGCGAGAGACGGTTCGCGTCGGTCGCGGGCGCATCTGCCGGGAAATTGGCGTTGCGCGCGAGTTGGTCCGGCAAATCGGAAAGCGGCACGGATTCCGCTTCCTCAATTTCCTTGGGCGTGCGGCGGCGGATGAACACCGGCTTGCCGCGCCACATCACGGTGATCGCCTGGCCGGGCTGCACCGCTGAGATATCGACTTCGATTGCTGCCAGCGCCAGCACGGCGGCCGACGGATTCATCTGGCTGATGAACGGCCATGCCGACAACGCCGCACCTACGGCGCCAAAGGTGCCGGTCGCGATGTAGAGAAAATCGCGTCGCGTCGGTTCTACCGCTTGCGAGTGAGCCACGGGCACCTTTCCAAAGTTCGGGTACACCGGGAGGCAGGACATAAAAGGGAAACACGCGCCGTCCCCGGAATAGCGGCGCGCACGAACAGGGGCGTAAGATAGAGAGTCGAATTTTTAGGGTCTTGCGTCACGATGCCGCAGAAATCAGCCAATTCCTCCAAGGCCTAAGGCACTGATCGTGCAGCACGAAACTAGCAGGCTAAAACGCTCAAATATCCCTGCTTGCCATAGTCGAGGAGCAGCTGATCGCGCGTCATGACCGTCATACCGTATTCCCGCGCAGTCGCCACGATGATGCGATCTGCGGGATCACGCAGGCGGCCACCGGGAAGAAACGACGATCCCATCAGAACAAAGGCTGTGAGTTCAGCAAGCCGCACACCCGGCTTGGCAAGCAACTCATCCAGCCAACGCTGCGGAGACATGTTGGATCTGAAACGGCCCTTAGAAGCGAGCATCCCGACTTCCCATGCCGTAATAGGCGACACATAGACGCTTCGCCCCTCACGATAAGCATCGAGCAGTGCATCCACTGCGGATCGCGAGATTTCCTCTTCGGCTACGATCCAGAGCGCTGCGCAAGTGTCCAACAAAATAGACGCGGTCATTTGCCTCTGCCGGAAAGGCCTTTTTCAATTCTGTCCGCCGTTTTCTCGGTATTCACCTCCATTTCATCTAGCTCCTCTGGGTCCATTGCGGGCTTGGTGATGTCCCATCCTGGCTCGATCGTGAACGTCCCTTTCATCGAGCCGATGAGAGGGTGACGGCCAACCTTTTTATCTGAGCCAGGGTCACTGGGTTGATACCTACGCTCCGTACCAGCCATTCCGGCGCCATGCTGTGACAAGCCAGCGCGCTTGAACACAAGCTTTTTCGCAGCCATGTCCACGCGTTCAGTGCGATAGCCCGCATCTAGCCAGACCCTTGTCATGACACTGTTGGATGGATTGTTGCTCCACCAAGGGCGATGGCGATAGGCGGAGGGAGGGAGTTTGGAGCCAACAATTTTCTCTATCTCGCCAAATGTCATCGGAACTTCGCCGTATCCCTGCTTGCGCAGGTAATTTCCCAAATTATCGTATTTGCTCATGAAGCACTCCTGTAAATGTTATAGTGCTATTTACAATAGGTAGTAACTTTATTGCTGTCTAGAGCCCTGCTTATGGAGTGCTTGACGCTTCTTGGCCTGCGCGCCTAGCTGCACTTATGGCCTCTACCCTCAGCCTCGAAGAACGAAAAGCTAATGCCAAGGCCTGGTTCGAGGAATTGCGCGACCGGCTGTGCGCCGCGTTCGAGCAGATCGAGACCGACTACAGCGGCCCGTTGCGAGAGCTGCCGCCCGGCCGCTTCACGCGCAAGCCCTGGACGCGCCCACCGGACGAAGGCGCCGACGGCGGCGGCGGCGTGATGGCGATCATGCATGGCCGCGTCTTCGAAAAAGTGGGCGTCAACGCGTCCACGGTATATGGCCGGTTCAATCCCGCCTTCGCCAAGGAAATTCCGGGCGCCGCCGACGATCCGCGCTATTGGGCCTCGGGCATCTCGGTGGTGGCGCACATGCGGAGCCCCCGCGTGCCCGCCGCCCACTTCAACACGCGCTACGTGGTGACGCGCAAAAGCTGGTTCGGCGGCGGCGGCGATCTCACGCCCACCATCGCCGCGCAACGGAGCCGCGAGCATCCGCTGGCGCAAATGTTCCACGAAGGATTCAAGCGTGCCTGCGACGCGCATGCGCCGGACTATTACGCGCGCTACGCCAAAGCCTGCGACGAATATTTTTTCATCAATCACCGCAACGAACCGCGTGGCGTGGGCGGTATTTTTTACGACAACCTCGATACCGGCGATTGGGAAAAAGATTTCGCTTTTGCGCGCGATGTGGCCCTTGCGTTCCTGGAAACCTTTCCCGCCATTGTGCGCCGCCAGATGAACGAGCCCTGGACGAAGGAAGAACGCGAAGAGCAGCTGGTAATGCGCGGCCGTTATGTCGAGTTCAATCTGCTCTATGACCGCGGCACCAGATTTGGGCTTGCCACCGGCGGCAACACCGAGGCTATTCTGATGTCGCTGCCGCCGGAAGTTCGCTGGCCCTGATCAACGCCATCCCGGCATGAGGACGCGATTTTGGATTTTCACCTCGATCCCGCGCTGACCGCACTCTTTCAGGTCGTCCTCATCGACATCACGCTTGCAGGCGACAATGCCATCGTCATCGGCATGGTGGCGGCGACCGTTCCGCCCGCCGACCGCCGTAAGATTATCTTCTGGGGTCTGGCTGCCGCTGTCATATTGCGCATTGGGCTTGCCCTCGTTGCCGTAGAGCTGCTGACAATCTTGGGCCTGGCGGTTGCCGGTGGATTATTGCTGCTTTGGGTGGCGTATCGGCTTTACCGCCAGCTGCGCGCAGCAAAATCTGAAATTGCAGGCGTCGCCACCTTCAACGCAACAGCCCAAAGCGTCGAAGAGCCGGCAGGCAAATACTCGTCCTTCAAGCGCGCCATTTTACAGGTAGCCTTGGCCGATATTTCAATGTCGCTCGACAACGTGCTGGGTGTCGCGGGTGCCGCACATAAACACATCTGGGTTCTGGCGCTTGGATTGATGTTGTCGATTGCGCTAACTGCTGTGGCCGCGACCTATATAGCCAAGCTGCTGCACCGTTACCCCTGGATCGCTTATGTCGGCTTGCTGATCATCGTTTTTGTCGCCGGCAAAATGATCCTGGAAGGCAGCACCGAGCTCATCCACGTTCTTTAAGACGCGCAAGCAACGCCGCGCGGTCCGGCTTGAAATCGTTATCGATCCACCAGCGTTCCAGTTCGCCGAGAATTTTTCCGACCGTAGGGCCTTCTTTCACGCCAGCCGCCATCGCATCGCGGCCATCGAGCGGAAACTGCGGCTTACGCCATGTCTTGGCGAGATCGAAAAGCGCGCGCCATTGCGCCGCGTTGGCTTTTTCGTCGGCAGCCCAGCGCAGAAAGACGATATCTTTGAATTGCTGCACGCCCAGGCGATAGAGCAACACATGCGCATCACGCTGCGACGTTCCGATTTTTATTTCGCTCGTAGCAGCGATGAGCCTGTCTCTGTCGGCGTTGGAAAGTTTCAAACGCTCGGCTAGATCGCGAGCTGCACTAGCATCGCCCGGCATCAATGCGGCCAGACGCAATGTGGCATCCGGCGCGAACCCGTTTGCCGTATCGATTGCCACCAGACGTTCCAGCCGCGCAAGGAACAAGCGCGATGGCAAAATTTCGGAAAGTATTCCCGCCTTTTCCATGACGCGGAGCGTTGGCGCGGGCTCGCGCGCGGCCAGCAGCTTGAGCAGTTCTTTCTGTACGCGTTCGCCGGAAAGTTTTTGCAATCCTGATTTTTCGGCCATGGCTGCTGCGAGTGCCGCCTTGTCCAGCTCGCCCTTGCCGTACCAAGCGTGAAAGCGGAACAGCCGCAGGATACGCAGATAATCTTCGCGAATGCGCGTGGTGGGATCGCCGACAAAGCGCACACGGCCCGCTTTCAGATCGGCCACGCCGCCCGTGGGATCGAAAACTTCGCCGTCAGAACTCGCGTAAAGCGCGTTCATGGTGAAATCGCGGCGGCTCGCGTCTTCGGCCCAGTCCTTGGTGAAGGCCACAACGGCGCGGCGGCCATCGGTCGAAACATCGCGGCGCAACGTCGTCACTTCGAATGGCTTGCCTTTCGCCACCGCCGTCACCGTGCCGTGCGCTATGCCGGTGGGCACGGCTTGCAGCCCTGCTTTCTCCAACCGCTTTGTCACCTCATCCGGCGTCAGAGGCGTTGCGATATCGACATCGGTAACGGGTTCGCTCAAAAGCGCGTTGCGCACGGCGCCGCCGACAAAGCGCGCTTCGCCGCCGCCATTAGTCAACGCCGCCATCACGGCGCGCGTTTCGGGCCAACGCATCCATTCGTGCTTGGCGGGATCGAGGCGCTCGCTCACGTTGGCGGTTTCTTCTCGATATGGCCCGGCACGACTTTGCCGTTCTCATTGTGCGGCGGAACATAAACGCCTTTGGTATGCTCGCCTTCGGTGAGCCCAAGCCAGACAAAACTCGCGGCGACCAGCGCCAGGCCCGCAATAAACAGCATCGCCCAGGGATGCGGCCGTGCGGCCTGTTCGGGATCGCCCTTGCGCGCGAGATGCCAATAGACGGCGTAAAGCGCGAAGGGCAGCAGGAACAGCAACAGGTCGAGAAGGATTCGCCGGATCATGCGCAGATCATAACAGCGATAGCCCGCGCGCTCACGCGGCTGGCCCGAGTGCGAAGAATTTGCCTGCGCTCCAGACACCTAACGTGCCGGACGCGCCCGGTGCTTCGACCGCGAGATCGGCCAGACGATAAAACACCGGCCTGGCGATTCGCGCTTCGAGCCGCGCGCGGACCAATAAATATGGCGCGGGCTCGCTCGTTTGCGGGTCCAACTCCACGCGGATCGGATGTTCGGCGCCGGCTGTCACCTGGTCGCCGACATTGGTGGTGAAGACAAGACGCTGCTCGCGCCCCTTCCCTTCCACATCGAGCAGCACTGCCATAAATGGCGTATCCTCGACCACGATGCGAAGTTTCTCGGATGGCGTGACAAGATAGAAACCATCGTCTTCACGCCGAAGCACAGTCGAGAACAGCCGCACCAATTCCGGGCGCGCGATGGGCGTGCCCAAATGATGCCACGTTCCGTCGCGCATGATGCGGATGTCGATCTCGCCGCAGCGCGATGGGTTCCAGTCCCCGACCGGCGGCAGCTTGGCGCCCTTGGCCGCTTCTGCCTGGAGGCTCGCAAGCCCGATGGGAAATTGGTTTCCAGCTGTCATGCTTTATCCATGAAACCCGCTCGCGTGCTTGTGTTTACGGGTTAGCCAAGGTGACGGGCTTCGCTGTTGCATGTGCGCCTGAGGGATGCAAACTGCACCCAAGCTACGCCCCCTCGACGTGGCGGAACACGGAAAAGAACGATGAATAAGTCCGGCGGCGCTGAAGCCGCGGCACAGATCAAGCCAAACGACACGGGCGGCGCCGCTGCGCGCGCGGAAGCCGTAGCGGCCGAGTTCGCGCGCGCGCGCGATGCCATCGGCCGCATCATCTTCGGCCAGCAGGAAGTTGTCGATCAGGTTTTGATCACGCTTCTCTCGGGCGGCAACGGCTTGATCATCGGCGTGCCGGGCCTCGCCAAGACGCGGCTCGTTGACACGCTAGGCACCGTGCTTGGCCTCGACACCAAGCGCATCCAGTTCACGCCCGATCTGATGCCGGCCGACATTGTGGGTTCGGAAGTTCTGGAAGAAGGCGATCACGGCAAGCGTAGCTTCCGTTTCATCAAAGGTCCGGTGTTTTGTCAGTTGCTGATGGCGGATGAAATCAATCGCGCAAGCCCACGCACGCAATCCGCGTTGCTGCAATCCATGCAGGAAAAGCATGTCACCATTGCCGGCACGCGCTACGATTTGCCCAAGCCCTTTCATGTGCTGGCGACGCAGAACCCGATCGAGCAGGAAGGCACGTATCCTTTGCCAGAAGCGCAGCTCGACCGTTTTCTGATGCAGATCGATATCGGCTATCCGGGCCACGACGCCGAACGTCAGGTGATGATGGCAACCACGGTCGGCGATGAAGCGACTCCTTCGCGCGTCACCAGCGCCGAACTTCTGATCGACGCGCAGAAATCTGGTGCGCCGCCTGCCGGTGGGCGAGAAGGTGGTGGAGTCGATATTGCGTTTGGTGCGCGCCGCGCGCCCCGAAGCGGGCGCCAGCGATACCGTGTGCAACTTCGTCGCCTGGGGGCCGTCCCCGCGCGCAAGCCAGGCCTTCATGCTTGCCATTCGCGCGCGCGCGCTTTTACAGGGCCGGTTCGCGCCATCCACCGACGACGTGGCGGCACTGGCCCAGCCGGTGCTGCGCCACCGCATGGCGCTGAATTTTTCGGCGCGCGCCGAAGGGGCCACCATAGCGCAAGTGATCGACGGCCTGTGCAAAGACAACCTCTGAACGAAGCCTACGAAGCAAAGCCCGGCCAGCGCTGGAGCCGCACGCGCGAGGAAGCCGAGCGGCTGGCGGCGGCACTGCCGCCTTTGCTGGTGGCGGCCGAAACGCTGGCGGCGGCGGCCGCGCTCGGCGTGCATGGCCGGCGCAAAGCCGGCATGGGCGAAACCTTCTGGCAGTTCCGCCGCTATCAATCGGAAGACCCCACGACCGCCATCGATTGGCGACAGTCCGCCAAGTCGCAACATCTTTTCGTGCGCGAGCGCGAATGGGAAGCGGCTGAATCCGTGTGGTTCTGGCGCGATGGCGGCGCCAGCATGGGCTTTGCCTCATCGGCGGAAATCCCCACCAAGCTCGAACGCGCGAGCGTGCTGGCGTTGGCGCTGGCATCACTGCTGGTGCGCGCGGGCGAGCGCATCGCGCTGGTGGGCGGTTCCCATCCGCCGGCAGGCGGGCGCGTGGCGCTCACGCGCATCGCGCACGCATTGGTCAACGGATCATCGCAGCAAACGCTGCCGCCACGCGCCGAGCTGAAACGCAATTCGGCGCTGGTATGGTTCTCGGATTTTCTTCAGCCCTTCGATGTCATCGAACAGCGTATGCGGCTGTTCGCCAAAGCTGGCGTCAATGGTTTTCTGGTGCAGGTGAACGATCCCGCCGAAGAAGATTTTCCCTATTCGGGGCGCGTGCGTTTTCAATCGCCACTGTTGCCCGATACGGCAATCGTCGGCCGCGCCGAAGGCGTGCGCGAGGCCTATCGCGCGCGCTTCACCGCACATGTCGAAGCGGTTGGCCAGCTGGCGCGGCGCCTGGGCTGGAGTTTCACGCGTCACCGCACCGACCGCTCGCCTCAAACGGCGCTGATTGCGCTTTACAGCGCGATTGGCGGCGCACACGCGCGACGGGGGTTCTAGCCGGTGCCTGGCCTGGAAAGTTTAAGCTTCGGCGCGCCGTGGATTCTAGCGGCGCTTGCAGCGTTGCCGGTCATCTATTGGCTGTTGCGCGTCACGCCGCCGCCGCCCAGACGCATCACCTTCCCGCCATTGCGGTTCTTGCTTGGCCTCAAGTCGCCTGAGGAAACACCAGCGCGCACGCCGCTATGGTTGCTGCTGTTGCGCCTGATCGCGGCCGCCATCGTCATCACGGCATTGGCGGAGCCTGGTACTGAACGCAGCACCTGCTGCCACCAATTCCGGCTCGCTGGTGCTGTTCGTGGACAATGGCTGGACGGCTGCGCCCGAATGGGCCGCGCACCAGGCCGCCATGACGCAGGCCTTGAACACAGCCGCGCGCGATTCGCGGCCGGTCGTTATCGTCGCCACAGCAGACGCGCAGAACACCACGCCGCCGCTGCTTGATGCGGGCAAGGCGCTTAAATCCGCCGAGGAAATCGTGCCGAGGGCCTGGCTTCCAGACCGCAAGGCAGCACTAGCCCGCCTCGCGGCCGTGCATTTCACATCTGCGCCGCAAATTCTTTGGTTGAGCGATGGCATCGACCACAGCGACGCAAAAGATATTGCCGGCGGCCTCGCGCGTATCGGCGCGTTGTCCATTTTCGGCGATACCGATCTCAAGACGCCATTGGCCTTGCGCCCGCCGGAAAGCGGCGCCGGCGGATTCAAGCTGACGGTGGTGCGCGGAAATTCCGGTTTAGCGCGCGAAGGCCACGTCAGCGCGCTCGATACGCACGGCACGCCGCTGGGCGAAGCGCCGTATCACTTCGCGCCCAATGCGCAAACCGCGCAGGCGGAAATCAATCTTCCACTTGAGTTGCGCAACGAAGCCGCGCGCATCGCCATCGCGGGACAGGACTCGGCCGGCGCCACGCAACTCCTCGACGCGCGTTTCCGCCGCCGCCCGGTCGGCATCGTTTCGGGCGGCACCGCCGATATTGAACAGCCGCTGCTGTCCGACATTTTTTATATAGAGCGCGCGCTCGGGCCTTACGCCGAGGTTCGCAAAGGCACCATCGAGCAGATGCTGGACAGCGGCATCGCCATGTTGTTGCTGGCAGATGTCGGCAATCTGTCGCCAGCCGAGCACGACCGCGTGGCGCGCTTTGTCGAGCAGGGCGGCGTGTTGTTGCGTTTCGCAGGCCCACGGCTGGCGGCGCATGCCGACGATCTGGTGCCTGTGAAACTGCGCGAGGGCGAGCGGCTGATGGGAAGCTCGCTCACCTGGCAGGAACCGCAGCATCTCGCACCCTTTGCCGACGACAGCCCGTTTCATGGGCTTGCCATCCCGGACGACGTCACCGTATCGCGTCAGGTGCTGGCGGAACCTTCCATCGAGCTTTCCGAGCACAGCTGGGCGCGGCTCACCGACGGCACGCCATTGGTCACCGGCGCTTCCAGGGGCAAGGGCTGGATCGTGCTGTTTCATATCGCAGCGAGCCCCGGCTGGTCGTCACTGCCACTGTCGGGCCTTTACGTCGACATGCTTCGCCGCACACTGGCGCTGGCCGAAGGCGTGAAGCCCAGCGCGCAAAGCGAAAGACAGGCGGGCACCTATCCGCCGCTGCAAGCGATGGATGGCTTCGGCCATCTCGGCAAACCTTCGCCTGAGGCGTTACCGCTCAAAAGCACCGACATCGATTCCGCCTTGCCAACGCGAACCCACCCGCCGGGGCTATATGGCAGCGAAGCGGGCTTTGTAGCCTTCAATGCCGTGAAGGCGAACACCGTGCTGAAATCGCTTGGCGATATCGGCCGCGCCATCAGCGCCTATTCGGGACGGACGACGCAGGAACTGAAATGGCCGCTGCTGGCGTTGGCGCTGCTGCTGCTGATGACGGATGCGCTGATCTCGCTTTGGCTGCGCGGCCATCTTGACCCCGACCGGAAATACTTTCGCGCATTCGCGCGCACCGCGCCGCTTTTACTGCTGCTCTTGCTGGCGCCGCACGCGCGTGCGGACGAAGCGAAAAACACGGCCTCGGCCCTCGACACCAAGCTTGCTTATGTCATCACCGGCGCGCCAGACATCGATGAGATGAGCCGCGCCGGGCTTTATGGGCTGGGCCTCGCGCTCAAGGCGCGCACCTCCTACGAGCCGTCCGATCCCGTCGGTATCGATCTCGAGAAAGACGATCTGTCGTTCTATCCGCTCCTCTATTGGCCGATGGACCCGCGCGAGCGCGATCTTTCGCCGGCAGCCATCGCCAAGGTCGACAATTTCATGAGGAATGGCGGCACCATCCTGTTCGACACGCGCGATGCCACCGTACCCGGCATGCCGACAAACGACTCGCCGGGTACAACAACGTTGCGCCGGTTGCTGGCCAAGCTCGACATCCCGCCGCTGGAGCGTGTGCCGGAAAATCACGTCCTCACCAAAACATTTTATCTGCTGCAGGAATTCCCAGGCCGCTGGGATGGCGGCGACGTTTGGGTTGAGGCTTTGCCGCCAGCGGATCCTAATGCGGGCGTGGCGCCCGCGCGTGGCGGCGACGGCGTTTCGCCGGTGATCATCGGCGGCAATGACTGGGCGGCCGCCTGGGCACGCGATGCTACGGGCCAGCCGATTGCCTCCGTCTCGCCCGGCGGCGAGCGCCAGCGCGAGATGGCGATGCGTTTTGGCGTCAACCTTGTGATGTACACGCTTACCGGCAATTACAAAGCCGATCAGGTGCATGTGCCGGCGCTGCTCGAACGGCTGGAGCACTGAGCGCCAATGGCGGCCGAAAATCTTGTCACCGGAATCGTTTTTGCCCCGCATTTGCCCGATGTGCTGCTTTGGCTGATTGGCGGCGCGGCATTTGCCATCGTCGCCGTTTCCCTCTTCATGCGCGCGCGAGGGACCTGGGCGCGCGGGCTGGCTTTCCTGATTGTGATGGCGGCGCTCGCCAATCCGCTGATTGTGCATGAAACGCGCGAGCCCTTGTCGGACGTGGTGGCGCTGATTATCGACCGCAGCCAAAGCCAAGAGATCGGCTCGCGCCATGCCGACGCCGGGAACGCGCTCGAGGTGATGCGTGGCCGCCTTAAGCAACTCAAAGGCGTCGATGTCCGCGAGGCCGAAGTGAAAACGCGCGCCGACGAAGGCACGACGTTGTTTCAATCGCTCGAACTCCGCGCTGGCCGATGTGCCGCCGGACCGCGTGGCGGGCGCTATCGTCATTACCGACGGCGAGGTTCACGATGCACCCGAGATCAAAGGCTTCAACCTCAAAGCACCGTTTCATGTCTTGCTGACCGGGGCGCCCGGCGAGCGGGACCGCAAACTCACGGTGATGCGCGCTGCGCGCTTCGGCATTGTCGGGCAGAATGCGAAGATTGCTCTGCGCGTCGACGATTTCGGCCGCAGCGACAGCGAAGGCAATCTCGCGCGCGTCCACATCAGCATCGACGGCGAAGAGCGCGGCGTGGAGTCGGTGCCCATCGGCAAAGACACGACCATCGACGTTCCCATCGCCCATGGCGGCGAAAACGTGATCGAGTTGGAGGCCACCCCGGGCCCTGTCGAGCAGACCTTGCAGAACAACCGCAGCGTTGTCGTGGTCAACGGCGTCCGTGACCGCTTGCGCGTGCTGCTGGTGTCGGGTCAGCCGCACGCGGGCGAGCGTGTATGGCGCAATCTGCTGAAGGCCGACCCTTCCGTCGACCTGGTGCATTTCACCATCCTGCGCCCGCCGGAAAAGCAGGACGCCGTACCGATATCGGAACTTTCACTGATCGCATTTCCCACGCGCGAATTGTTTGTCGAAAAACTCGATCAGTTCGACCTGGTGATCTTCGACCGCTTCAGCCGCGAAGGCATCCTGCCGTTGGCCTATTTCGAGAACATCGCGCGCTATGTCGAGAATGGCGGCGCGTTGCTGGTCTCATCGGGGCCTGAACTTGCCGCACCCGACAGCATCTATCACACGCCGCTGGCCGCCGTGCTTCCGGCGCAGCCGACCGGCGAAGTGGTGCAACAGCCATTCAAGCCCGAAGTGACGCCCGAAGGCCTCGCGCACCCGGTGACGCAGGGACTGGCAGGCGCAAACCACGACAATGTTCCACCAAGCTGGGGCCGCTGGTTTCGCGTCATCGGTACGCAGAAGCTGGCCGGTGTCACCGTCATGTCGGGCGAAGGACAACCGTTGCTTGTTCTCGATCGTGTGCATCAAGGCCGCGTCGCGCAATTGCTTTCGGATCAGGCATGGCTATGGGCGCGCGGCTTCGAAGGCGGCGGTCCGCAGGCAGAGTTGCTGCGCCGTCTCGCCCATTGGCTGATGAAGGAGCCCGATCTCGAAGAAGAACGTCTGCAAGCGCAGATCATCGGGGGCGAGATGGCAATCACGCGCCGCACCGTGGCGGCGAGCCCCGCGATCGTGACGGTGACGGCGCCGTCCGGACATACGGACGATGTGACGTTAGGCCCGTCCAGTGCCGGCGTCTTCACCGGTCACGTGAAAACCAGCGAGCTCGGTCTCTATCATCTGACCGATGGCACGTTGAACGCCATCGCCGCTGCGGGGCCTTTGAACCCCCGTGAGGTCGCAGACATGCGCGCGACCGATGCGATCCTGAAACCGTATGCTGCGAAAGCCGGCGGCGCGATCAACTGGATAAAAGACGGGTTGCCCGCGTTGCGCCAGGTGGAGTCGGGCAGCAATGCCGTGGGCGATGGCTGGATCGGCATCGCGCGCCGCAATGCCTATCGCGTGAGCGCGGTGGAGCAGGAAACGCTGCTGCCGCCGTGGCTCGCGCTGACCCTTCTTATTGGCGCGATCCTTTTCGCTTGGCGATTGGAGGGCCGCTGATGCTATGCTTGCTGCGGCTAGAACAAAGGGGGCCAACATGCGCTTATTAATCGTGACTGCGGCCGTGACCGCGCTTTTCCTCTCGCCGGCATTTGCCGGAAGCGGTACGGGCATAGGCAAAGGCACGCCGGGCTCGGTGACAACTCCGGCCAATCCTTGCGCGCAAGGCGATACCTGGGACGCCGCCAAGGGCGTTTGCACCCGGCCTGACGGCACGACTTACAAGCCTGCCCCGAACTAGGGTTCGCTGAAAACTATCCCAGCGGCGTCGCGTTGGCGGACACGGGCTCATCGATTTGGGCTCGCGCCACTGCGCCTGCGAGTTTTTCAAGCGCGCCGGGCTGTAGCGCCAGGCCCAGAATGCGCTCCGGATTCACTGGCCCTGGAAAACTCACTTGGTCCGGCTTCAGCCGCGCGAAGCCAACGCGGCTGTAATAGGATTCATCGCCGACCAGAATGATGCTGGTAAAGCCGAGCTTGCGCGCTTCTTCGATGCCCTTCTGCATTAGCGCAATGCCAATGCCCTTGCCCCGCAATTGGGGCTGTACTGCAAGCGGGCCCAACAGCAGCGAGCGCTCAGCGCAGACCATGATGGGCCAGAAGCGCACCGCGCCCAGCAATTTCTTGTTCTCTTCAGCACCGAAACAAAGCCGTGCGTCGGCCTTCACGCCCTCGCGCAGGCGATAGACAGTCTTGGCGAAACGGCCGCTGCCGAAGCAAAGCGTTACCAGCGCTTCTATCTGCGCGGCGTCCTCGCCCCGCTCTGCCCTGATTTGCCACGTAGCGCCGCTCATTTCCGGATTCCTACCACATCGTGGCGCGGGCCGCGCGGCCCGCAAATTCCGCGAGCCGGCGTTTGGTGCCTTCCGAGGTGCCGTCCGGCAACGCCGCCGGTTCTGCAAACTGGATTTCGGCGATCTCGTGATTGGGCCGGAAGTTAAGTTCGACGTCGCGCACGACATAAAGCGCGATGTGATCGCTCCACCGCCCCGCGCGCCTGAGATAGAGGCCGAACAATTCTGGCGGCGATGATTTGACGAGGCAGACTTCTTCTCGCAGCTCGCGCATCAGCGCGTCGGCGCTGGTCTCGCCGCGATCGACACCGCCCCCCGGCAGATGCCAGCCGCCGACATAAGTGTGCCGCACGAGAGCCACGCGGCCCGACGTATCGAGCACAATCGCGCGCGCGCCGAGCGAGACGGGCGCGATCATCCCGCGCGCTGCCGCGCGCACATGCTGGAAAAAACGAAGAACGGCGTTCGACATGAGCATTTGCTAACGCGCTGCAATGACAGTGTCTATGACTAGTATTCACCTCGTCATGGCCGGCCTATGAGCCGGCCATCCATCTGGCGAGCCTTGCGAGCCAATGAGTCTTTTGCGCTAGCGTGCGCGAGCGCGATGGATGGCCGCGTCAAGCGCGGCCATGACGAGTTGGATCTATGAGCGGCGGATGCGGGCGAAACGCAGGCGGGGAATTCGCAGGTCGGGAAGCTGGGAAAACAGCGTCGCCAGCGTGCTGGCAAACAGCCCAAGCGGCACCGCATAGACGACGTCGAGGTCGTTTCCCAAGACCACGATCACCGTGACTGCGATGCCAACCCATTGCGCGAAATTGAAGCGCGGCATGGCTTCCCCTCATTCCCGGGGGCAAGCCTAGGGCGGGCAGAGGTTGCGCCGAAGCCTATGCTTAAAGATGGGTTAACAGCCGCGGGCCGCCGCTATTTCTTCGTATAGAGCGCCCGGAAGGAACCTTCATCGCCGTTCCAAATGATGTCGGAAATCTTCCATTCGTCTTTCAGGCGCACCAGATCGACGTGCAGCAGTTTCGCATCGTTAAAGTTCTTGAACTTTACCGTCGCAGTCGCCTTGTCATCGCCTTGATGCTCGACCTTGATGTCGAAGGACTTGATGTCCCATTCCTGCGCATCGACGAACGGATCGCCGTCTAGATTGGGAATGTCGCCGACTTTTGCCGCGGCTTCGTCGTCCTTGATGATCAGATCGGCGAGCGCCGGCTCGAAGTAGCGCCGGATCTCCGCTTCTTTATCGATATAGATGCCGTGCGCTTTCTTGGGATCGCCTTTGTAATGCGCATAGATGCCATTGAGGAATGCTTCGGCGGTTTGCCCGGCGGCGAAGCAGGTATTGGCGGCCATTGTCCCAGCCGAAATTATCAGCGCTGCTACGAAGACATTGCGCAAAGTTGCGTTGCTCACGGCATTCTCCCGGAAAGACAAAATATCTTATTCGAATTTGATGCCCTGGGCGAGTGGCAGCTGGTCGGAGTAATTGATGGTGGCCGTCTGGCGGCGCATATAGCCCTTCCAGGCGTCCGAGCCGGATTCCCGACCGCCGCCGGTGTCCTTTTCGCCGCCAAACGCGCCGCCGATTTCGGCGCCGCTTGGTCCGATATTCACATTGGCGATGCCGCAATCGGAACCCGCGACCGAGAGAAAGCGCTCGGCCTCCTGAAGATCGCGCGTGAAAATACAGGACGATAGGCCCTGCGGCACGGCATTGTGCAACGCCATGGCGTCATCGAATTTCTTGTAGGTCAGCACGTAAAGAATGGGCGCGAAGGTTTCCTCGCGCACCACATCGGTCTGCGACGGCATTTCGACGATTGCCGGGTGCGCGTAATGTGCGTCGGGAAATTGATTGGCGAGCGCGCGGCCACCGCCGAACACCTTGCCGCCCTCGGCACGGGCGCGCGCCAGCGACTTTTCCATATTGGCGAAGGCTGCCTCATCGATCAGCGGGCCGATCAGCGTTCCCTGTTCGCGCGGATCGCCGATGGGCAGGCGCTCGTAAACCGACTTCAGTTTTTCCAGAACTTTGTCTTTGACGCTTTCATGCGCGATCAGGCGGCGCAGGCTGGTGCAACGCTGGCCGGCCGTGCCAACGGCGGAAAAGGTGATGGCGCGAGAAGCGAGTTCGAGATCGGCGGATGGCGCCACGATCATCGCATTGTTGCCGCCAAGCTCGAGAATGGAACGGCCGAAACGCCCGGCAACCGTTGGCCCGAGCGCGCGGCCCATGCGCGTGGAGCCGGTGGCGCTGACGATGGGGATGCGCGGGTCTTTGGCCAGTTGCTCGCCCGCCTCACGCGCGCCTAGCACGACCTGCATCAGGCCTGCCGGCGCATCGCCGAACTGCTTTGCCGCGCGGCTAAACAGGGCCTCCACCGCGAGCGCGGTAAGCGGCGTTTTCTCGGACGGCTTCCAGATGACGGAATCCCCGCAGACAAAACCAAGCGCCGCATTCCATGCCCAAACCGCCACAGGGAAATTGAAGGCGCTGATAACGGCGACAGGCCCCGCCGGATGCCAGGTCTCTGTCATCTTGTGGGCTGGACGTTCAGACGAAATAACCAGGCCATAAAGCTGGCGTGACAGGCCGACCGCAAAATCGCAGATGTCGATCATCTCTTGTACTTCGCCGAGGCCCTCCTGAAGAATTTTTCCGGCTTCGAGCGTGACAAGAAGGCCCAGCGTTTCTTTTTCCTTGCGCAGTTCTTCGCCCAAGAGCCGCATCAGCTCGCCGCGCCTAGGCGCAGGCACTTTTCGCCAGGCGTGGAACGCGTCCACGCTCGCCTTGATCTTGGTATCGATGACGCGCGCGTCGTCGTAAGCGATGCGCGCCATTTCGACGCCATCTATCGGCGAACGCACCACGTGCTCACCCGAAGGCACACGGGCACCAAAGCGTTTCAGGATGTCGGCCGCGTTCATCGTCGCCTCCATGGACTTAAGCGTAATAGCGCCCGAAGCGGTTGGCGAGGAAATCGGAAAGCTTGGTCTCTTCCTGACGCACGAAGCCTTTGGCCGGCAGCTTGCCCTCCACCAGCAGATCGCACATGGCGCAGATGCCGGACGCTGTGGTGATCTGGATCGCGCTCATCAGGCGGCTGCCCACGTTCTGGGCGTAGATTTTCTTGGCGTAGGTTTCCTGCGTCAGCCGGCCGTCGCGCCAGCCGGACACGGTGACGAAGATCAGCACCACGTCCTGATAGGTGATGGGGAGTGCCGTTTCGAACACGTCCTTCATGATGTCGCGGCGCTCGCCAAGGCGAAGGTCGCGCACCAATAGTTTGATGATGTCGCGGTGGCCCGGATAGCGCGCAGTTTTGTAGTTCAGGTTCTCGACCTTGCCTTCCAACGTTTCGCACAGCGTGCCGAGCCCGCCCGAAGTGTTGAAGGCTTCGTATTCGATGCCGTCGAGTGAGAAATGCTCGATCTCTTCCAGCGCCGGCACTTCGCACGAAGCGGCCGTCGCGGATGGCTTCGCACGGGTTGCAATATTCGTTGATCAGCCCGTCGGTGGACCAGGTGAGATTGTATTTGAGCGCGTTGGTGGGAAACACCGGCAGCGCGCCCACGCGCATGTTCACATCGCGCAGCTTGTCGAACTTGGCGGCGAGATCGGCCGCGACAATGGAAATGAAGCCGGGCGCCAGGCCGCATTGCGGGATGAAGGCGGTGTCGGAGCTTTTGGCCAGATCCTTGATCGCGCGCGTGCTGGCCACGTCTTCGGTGAGATCGAGGTAGTGCGCGCGGGCCGTCTTCGCGGCGGCGCCGATGATCGGGTTGAGCGTGTAGGGCGTGGCCGACAATACGATGTCGTGGCCTTCGATCTCCTTGGCGAATGTGTCGGCGTCCTTGAGCTCGACCACCTTGGTGGTGACGTTGGCTTTGGGCATGCGCGCAAGCGATGCCGCGTCGCGATCAACCACTGTGAGCTTGTAATCGCCGGTACCGCCCAAAAGCTCGGCAATGGCGATGCCGATCTTGCCGCCGCCGACCAGAATGACTTTTTTCATCCGCCCATTCCTGCAAAACGCCCGCTTGCGTAGCGTCACAACCCGGCGGATGGTAGTTGCCAAACCGTCGGAACTGGCGATATCTTCCGGCGAATTGACGGAATTACCGTCGTAATAACGGATTTCTCATGGCCAGCCATGGCGACAAGGATGCCGAACTGATCGGGCTGCTGCGCGCCAACGCGCGCGAGCCCATCGCCTCGCTGGCCCGCAAATTGGGCCGCGCGCGCTCCAGCGTGCAGGAGCGCATCGAGCGGCTGGAACGCGAAAAGCGGATCAAGGGCTACACCATTGTGCTGGGCGAAGAAGCAGAGCGCCACCGCATCCGGGCCCATGTGATGATCAGCGCCGATCCCAAGCTGGGCGACCGCGTCACCACGGAGCTGAAAAAAATGCCTGAGGTGCGCTCGCTGTCGGCGGTGGCAGGTACGCATGACATGATCGCAATTGTCGAAACCGACACTACTGCCCAGATGGATACGGTGCTGGACCGCATCGGCCGTGCCACTGGCGTGGCGCGCACGGATTCATCGATAATCTTATCGGAAAAATTTTCGCGCTAACCCGGCTTCTGCTCGCGCACGGTGAAGCCCGCTTCTTCCAGCATCTTGCGGATATCGCCCGCATGGGCCACGTCGCGCGCCTCGATCACGATGCCCAGTTCCGCCGAGCGCGCCGAGAGATTGTTGAACAGGCGGTTGTGCGAAACATCGAGAATATTCCCGCCCGCCTCACTGACGATCGTCGCTATGCGGGCGAGTAACCCCGGCCGGTCCTCGATATTGATGACGAGCGACTGGATGCGGCCCTCGCGGCCAAGCTCGCGCAGGATCACATTCGACAGCAACCGCATGTCGATATTGCCGCCCGAAATGACGACGCCGACCTTATGGCCGTGGAATTTCTTGCGGTTGGCCAGCACGGCGGCGAAAGCGGCGGCGCCCGCCCCTTCCGCCACGGTCTTTTCCACTTCCAAGAGCGTGACGATTGCGCGCTCGATCTCGGATTCGCTCACCAACAGGATGTCCGTGACCAGCTTCTCGATGATGGAGCGCGTGATGTGGCCGGGCTCCTTGACCGCAATGCCTTCGGCGATGCTTTGCCCGCCGCAGGTGACCTTCTCGCCTTTCACGGCGCCGTACATGGACGGGTAGTACTTGGTCTGCACGCCGTAGATGGTGATATCGGGCTTGAGCGCCTTGGCCGCGATGGAATTGCCGGAGATAAGGCCGCCGCCGCCGATGGGGATCACCAGCGTGTCGATCTCGGGCGCCTGGGCCAGGAATTCCAGCGCCAGCGTTCCCTGCCCCGCGATGATCTTGGGATCATCGAAGGGATGCACCATGACCAGATTGCGCTCGGTAACAAGCGCGTGCGCGGCCGCCACGGCTTCGTGAAAATTGGCGCCGCGCAATTCCACCGTCGCGCCGAAATCGCGCGTGTGCTTGACCTTATTAAAAGGCGTGCCTTCCGGCATGACGATGGTGGCGGGGATTTTCAGCCGCCCTGCGTGGTAGGCCACGCCCTGCGCATGATTGCCGGCCGAACAGGCCACGATGCCCCGCTTGCGCTCGGCATCGGTCAGCGACGACAGCTTGTTCAGCGCGCCGCGCTCCTTGAACGAGGCGGTGAAATGCAAATTCTCGAATTTGAGAAAGATTTCACAGCCAGCTATCTGCGACAGCGTGCGCGAATGATGCGCGGGCGTAGGCGAAACCGCGCTCGCTATGACCGCCGCCGCCGCCTGAATGTCCTGCAGCGTGACGGGAAGGCCGGTGGTTACCGCGCGGTTCATACATGCCTCGGAAGTGGCGCCGGGCTGGTAGCAGCGGAGGGATTTGAACCCCCGACCAAGGGATTATGATTCCCCTGCTCTACCACTGAGCTACGCTGCCACGAAAACTCAGCCAAGGCGGGGGATGTAAGGTCGCGCTTCCAGCCCTGTCAAGGAAAGCCCCCGGTTACAGCTGAGCATGCGGCTATGGCAGGATGCGGCCCGCAAACAAAGGGACCCACCGCCATGATCATCGGCGCGCATGTGATGGTGCAGAGTAAGGACGATAAGGCGGACAAGGCGTTTTTCTCCAAGGTGCTGAAACTCCCTTTCGTGGACGCAGGCAATGGACGCCTGATCTTCGCCGCGCCTTCGGCCGACATCATGGTGCACGAGAGCGATGAAAACAGCATGCACCGCCTGTTCCTGATGTGCGCCGACATGGATGCGTTCGCCGCAGAGATGAAAAGGCAGGGTATTTCCCATACGCGGCCCACCAACCGCGGCTGGGGTACGATGACCGAGCTCACGCTACCGGGCGGCGGCGCGCTTCACGTCTATCAGCCACATCACAAACGGCCGAAAGCCGGCAAACCCACCGGAAAGGTCACAAAAAGAAAATCTCAAAAACGTACGAAAAACCGCACAAAGAAAAAGAAGAAGTAAAAGTTTATCCCTCTCCCTCAAGGGGAGAGGGGACTTTATTGCTTATGCTGCTGCTTTTGCTGGTTCCGCCCGCGCGATCCAGCCGCCGCCGAGAACGCGGCTGCCGTTTTCTTCGTAAAAGACACAAGCCTGGCCGGGTGCCACCGCTTCTTCCGGCGTCAGCAATTCGACCATGGCCGTGCCGTCGCCCGCGGGCATGACGCGTGCGGCGATCGGCGGGCGCGTCGAGCGCACTTTGACGGCGCAAGACACGGGGCCTTCCACCGGCGCCAGCCAGTTCACCTCGCGCAAGGTGATGGTGTGTGTACAGAGCGCCTCGCGCGGGCCCACGATCACGCGCGCCTTCGCAGCATCGAGCTTGAGCACGAACAAAGGCTCGCCATTGCCGGAAAGGCCGAGGCCCTTGCGCTGGCCGATGGTAAAATGGATGACGCCGGAATGCGCGCCCAGCACTTGGCCGTTCATGTCCACGATCTCGCCCGCGCGCGCGGCGTCAGGCTTCAGCTTCTCGACCACGCTGTCATAGCGCCCCTGCGGCACGAAACAGATGTCCTGGCTGTCGGGCTTGTCTGCGACCGCGAGGCCAAGCTCAGCCGCCAGCGCACGCACGTCACTCTTCGGCATCTCGCCCAGCGGGAAGCGCAAGTAATCGAGCTGCGCCGGCGTGGTGGCAAAAAGGAAATAGCTCTGGTCGCGTGCGGCGTCGGCCGCGCGATGTAGTTCCGGCCCCGCTGGCCCCATGACGCGGCGCACATAATGGCCGGTGGCGAGCGCATCGGCGCCAAGTTCGTGTGCAAGTGCGAGCAGGTCGCCGAACTTCACCCGCTCATTGCAGCGCACACAGGGAATGGGCGTCTCGCCCCGCGCATAGGTTTCGGCGAAATCGTCCATCACGCTCTTGCGAAAGCGCTCTTCGTAATTGAGGACGTAATGGGGGATGGCCAGCGCTTCGGCCACGCGCTTGGCGTCGTGGATGTCCTGCCCGGCACAGCAGGCGCCCTTCTTCCGGACCGCCGCACCGTGGTCGTAAAGCTGCAGTGTGACGCCAACGACATCATAACCTTGGCGCTTCAGCAGTCCCGCGACGACACAGGAATCCACGCCCCCCGACATGGCCGCAACCACACGGGTAGAGGCAGACGGCTTCTCCAACCCAAGGCTGTTCAGAATGCGTGTCATGGCGCGCGACTATAGGCAGGGGCCCAGGGCCTGCAAGCGAAGATGAACGAGACCTCAACGACACCCGCGACAAGGGGTCAAAAATCGGACATCATTCTACCGCATCATGCCACCACGTTGGCGGAGCGGGGCAGGCAATCGCTGTGGTGGTGATGCCAAAAGTAAAGGGCGTTAGGACTCGTTAGGGATTGACGCGTCCATAAGGCAGCAAAGGCCACGCCGCTTTACCAACAAACATAAAACAGGACCTTCGGTTTATGCGTTTGTTTACCGCATGGCTTTGCCTTTTCTTAAGCCGCGGCCGCTAGGTTCATGAGGATAATGGTGTGGAGTTTGGTATGGGCGAAGAGACGCGCGAACAACAGCGCAGGCCGAAAGTGAGCTACGTCATCGGTCCCGATGGCAGCCCGCTCACGCTTGCGGATTTGCCGCCGCCAAATACGAAGCGCTGGGTCATTCGCCGCAAAGCGGAAGTCGTGGCCGCGGTGCGTGGTGGACTGCTCAGTTTGGAAGACGCTTGCCGCCGTTACACGCTGACGGTGGAAGAGTTCCTAGCCTGGCAGCGCGCGATCGATCGCTTCGGCATGCCGGGCCTGCGCGCGACTCGCGTGCAGCAATACCGCAACTAATCGCTTAATCACTTTTCCACGGCGCAGAAAATTCCTTTCGGCGCCAAGCCTTTGCTTGGGCGTTTCGCCTGCGCATCCGCGCTGCTGTATAATCTGCTTCGGGTTGGGGCGGCGGCGTTGTGCTGTTGCGCAGTGCCTATAGCAAACCCTTAGCAACGGGTGGAGGGTGAATATGAGCTTCGGTGATATTTGGGATGCGGCGGTGCAGGTGTTCAGCGCCACCGATCTCATTCGGCTTTCGCTTCTGTTGATCATCCTGCTGCTGGCCGGCTTCCTGATGCCGTCCTTCAGCTCCATTCTGAATGCGACGGCTTTGGCGCTGGTGGCCTTTGTTGCCGCGATGTATGTGCGGGCCCTGATCGGCGGCGGCCAGGATGCCGTGGGCCTAGCCAAGTCGGACTGGGATTCCTTCCTGTCGCTGGATGGCAAGACACTGTTTGTCTATGCGCTATCCTTTGCGGTGGTGATCTCGGTGGTGTTCTTTGTCCGCTCGATGATCAGCCGCGGCTGAAACTTTAGAAAACTGTTGATAGCCAGGCCAAAATGGCGCCCCCCAAACGGGGCGCCATTTGCGCATGGGCGGACGGCATAGACGGGAAGAACGCAAAGCTCTAGGTTCCCGCGCATGATTGGATGGATCATCGCCGCGGTCGCGGCCATCGTTATTTTCTGGGGGCTGCTGACCTTCAACGGGCTGGTGCGGCGGCGCAATCTCGTGGCCGAAGCCTGGTCGGGTATTGAGACGCAGCTGAAGCGCCGCGCCGACCTCATTCCCAACCTGATCGAGACCGTGAAGGGCTATGCCGCGCATGAACGCGGCACCATGGACCAGCTCACCAAGCTGCGCGCGCAAAGCCAGGCGTCGAGTGGCGATTTGGCCCAGCGCGCCCAAACGGAACAGGCGATCACGGCGGCCATCGGCAAGATCATGGCGGTGGCCGAGGCCTATCCCGATCTCAAAGCAAGCGCCAATTTCCAGCAGCTGCAAAGCCAGCTTGCCGACATCGAGGATCAAATCCAGCTGGCGCGCCGCTATTACAATGCGAGCGTGCGCGACTTCAACGTGATGATCCAGCAAGCGCCCTCGAACATCATTGCGGGGTGGTTCGCCTTCAAGCCCGCCGAATTCTTTCAGATCGAAGACGCGGCAGACCGCGCTGTGCCGAAGGTTTCGTTTTCTTGAGCTGCGCACGCCTTCCTTCAAGCGCCCTACGCTTTCTCGCTGCCCTGGCACTGGCAGCGATTGCGGTCAGCCTGTTGCCATTACCGGCGGGCGCGACGGAAGAAATCAAGGACTTCAAAAGCGAAATCGCCATCGCCAAAGACGGCACGCTGACAGTCCGCGAAACCATCGTTGTTAATTCGGAAGGCGATCAGATCCGCCACGGCATCTTTCGTGATTTTCCCACCACCTATTACGACCGCGCGGGAAACCGCGTACGCGTGCGTTTCGACGTGAAGGGCGTTACGCGGGACGGCAGCACCGAAAACTACGAGCTTGAAAATCTCAGCAACGGCAAGCGGGTGAAGATCGGCAGCGCCGATGTCTATCTCGACACCGGCGATCATACTTACATCATCCTCTATGAGACCGACCGCCAAATCGGTTTCTTCGACAATTACGACGAGCTCTATTGGAACGTGACCGGCAATGGCTGGGCGTTTCCCATCCTGCACGCGGAAGCCACCATTCATCTCCCGCCCGGCGCAGCACTTAAGCAATACGCCTATTACACGGGCTCGGAAGGCGCGACCGGCAAGGATGCCGAAGAAAGCGTTGAATCCGATGGCGGGATCCATTTCCAGAGCACGGTTCCCTTCGGCCAGGGCGAAGGCCTAACCGTCGCGGTCGGTTTCACCAAAGGCGTGGTGACGCCCCCCACGCAGGCCGAAAAGACCGCCTCCTTCCTGCGCGATAATGCAGCGTCTGGCGCAGCGCTGGCAGGTCTTTTGCTGCTCGCTATCTATTATTTTATCGCCTGGTGGAAGTTCGGCCGCGACCCCAGGCACGGGCCGATTGTGCCGCTGTTTGGGCCGCCGAAGGATTTCTCGCCGGCTGCCGTGCGCGACGTTCACCGCATGGGTTACGACCGCAAGGCCTTTGCCGCATCGCTGATCGACATGGCGGTCAAAGGTTATCTGACGATCTCGGAAGAGCACGGTGAATACACGCTGAAGCGCACCGGCAAGAGCGATGACGAGGCCGGCCTCGACAGCGGCGAAAAAGCGATGGCGCGGGCCTTGTTCCCGGGCTCCAACACGATCGAACTCAAGCATACCAATCACACCAAGGTATCGGCGGCGATCACGGGCCTGAAGGCCGCGCTCAAGGCCGAATATGAGCGCGCCTATTTCGTCACCAATAGCGGCTGGTTCATGGGCGGCCTCGGCATTCTTGCGCTTGCCACTGTTGGCGCCGCCGCCTTTTCCGAAGAGCCTGCGGTCACCACGTTCTTACTGTTCTGGCTTAGCGGCTGGTCAGTGGGCACCAGCTTCCTTATCCATCGCGCCTATGATTTATGGGTCACCGTGTTCAGGGGGCCGGGCTCGCGCGTCATCAATACGGGCGCCGCCATTGCCGCCACCGTCTTCGCCGTGCCCTTCACCGGCGGTTTGATCGCCGCATTGGGCGTATTGGGCAGCACGCTGCCCTTGCTGGTGACCGTGACGCTGATCGCGCAGGGCGTGCTCGCCTTTGTCTTCTATCACCTGCTGAAGGCGCCGACGGTTGCCGGCGCCAAAATCCGCGACCAGATCGACGGCTTTCGCATGTTCCTGGTTACGGCCGAAAAAGACCGGCTGGAGAAACTCAACCCGCCTGAGATCACGCCGCAGGTATTCGAGAAATTCCTGCCCTATGCCATCGCGCTCGACGCCGAGAACGAGTGGAGCAAGAAATTCGAGGCCGAAGCAGCCGCGGCCGGCCGCATACCGCAGGCACCACCTACACACCGGGCTGGTATTCCGGCTCGTCCTTCGGGCGGGTGGGCACTGCGGCTCTAATTTCGGGAATTGGGGCATCGATTGCGACCGCGGCGGCTGCGGCATCTTCCGCCCCCGGCAGTTCGTCGGGCTCGGGCGGCGGCGGATTTTCGGGTGGCGGCGGGGGCGGTGGCGGCGGCGGCGGCTGGTAGCCCCGCTTAATGCTCGCTGTGGCGTTTGTTCTTTTTGTTGTCGGCGGCAAAGCGCCCGGGGCCAATTCCCAGCAATAACAGCAAGCCGCCGGCAATCGCCACGTTACGGATAAAGAGCTGATAATCGGCCTGACGCTCGGCAACGTCGGCTAACACCCAATAATTGTGCAACAGCACCGTGCTTGCGATCGTGAACGCGAAAAGCAGGAGCGCGCCCGCTTTGGTGCGAAAGCCGAGCAAGAGCGACAGCGAACCCAGCACGATTGCCGACAGCGCCACGAACAGCATCACGCCGGGCGCCGGTATATGCTTGGCCGCCAACAGCGCGACGGTGCCGTTCCAATCGGCCGCGCGCAAATACGCGTCCGAAAGAAAGAACCAGGCGAGCGCCAAACGCCCCAACAGTGGCGAAATGATTTCGGCAAGCGACATGACAATTCGGCTCCCGAGCCGATTCTGATCAACCGGCCGGGTAGCGTCAACGCAGCGAGAAAAAGCTAGATTTGCCTTAGTGCGTGCTTGCGCAAATGGCGGACGATGGAAAGCTCGTCGAGGCGCGAATGCGCGGCCTGTGCTTCGCTGTCCGCGATCCTGCGCAGGCGCTCTTCCTCGGCCATCTCAAAAGTCTTGAGATCCTGAAAGGCTGAGGTGAGGTCGCCTTCGGCAGCACTACGCTCGCGCTCCAGATCTTTCATCGTGGCGCGGATATTGTCGCGGCGCGTGTCGATCGAACGCACGAAACTGGGAAATGCCAGCCGCCCGATATCGGAATCCGAGGAACGGTGCTTTTCGCGGGCGATGCTTTCATCGAGATCGGCGAGCTTGCGCTCGAGGTCGGCCTTCATCTCGTCGAGCGTGCCGAGCCGGCGCTTGAGCTCGTCGACACGGAAATTCTTGAGGCGCAAGAGAGAGTCCCGGCGTTTCATTTCGCGTCACCCTTCCCCGACATGTGGCTCCGAGTGACAGGGAGCGCTGCATAGAGCATGCCGGGGCATGTGCCGCCCTGGACCCCATACAAATGGGAGCCGGCCCCAGGCATGAACCCAGGCAAAGCCTCGCCGGTTTTCGTCATCAGTGATCCCACCAGATGCCCTCATCGCCGCGGTCCCATTGGCCAGGACCGGGCTCTTCCTTTTGACAATCTTGAACCAGAGGCTTTAAGTCACGGTAAACTTAACGAAGCGAATCAATGAGATGCCCCTCCTGATCGACGCTCGGCGAGTCCTTTTTTGGCACGCATTCGATCCGGCCGGGCCCGGCGCACCTCTTATTAACCAATTGCCCTTAAGGTTTACGACTTCGAAAAGCGGCGTCGCCCTAGCGCGAAGTGCCGCGCGTGAGGGGGCCAGGTAAATGCGTGTTCTACTGATCGAAGACGATAGCGCCATGGCGCGCAGCATCGAGCTGATGCTGCGCTCCGAAGGCTTCAATGTCTACACCACCGACCTCGGCGAAGAGGGCATCGATCTCGGCAAGCTGTATGATTACGACATTATCGTGCTGGATCTGCAGCTTCCCGACATGAGTGGTTTCGAAGTTCTTAAATCGCTGCGCCTCGCCAAGGTGCAGACGCCGGTTCTGATCCTGTCCGGCAACGCCATCGTCGAGGCCAAGGTCAAGGCGCTGGGTTTCGGCGCCGACGATTACATGACCAAGCCCTTCCACAAGGACGAGCTGGTCGCCCGCATCCAGGCGGTCGTGCGCCGCTCCAAGGGCCATTCGCAGTCGGTCATCACCACCGGCAAGCTGACCGTCAATCTCGACGCCAAGACGGTCGAGGTCGATGGCAGCCGCGTGCATCTGACCGGCAAGGAATACCAGATGCTGGAGCTGCTTTCGCTCCGCAAGGGCACGACGCTGACCAAGGAGATGTTCCTCAATCATCTCTATGGCGGCATGGACGAGCCCGAGCTCAAGATCATCGACGTCTTCATCTGCAAGCTGCGCAAGAAGCTCGCCGCCGCGACCAATGGCGAGCATTACATCGAAACGGTCTGGGGCCGCGGCTATGTGCTGCGCGATCCCGATGAGAAACTGGCGGTCGGCGCCGCCTGATCCTGTTTCGGTTTGGGGGACGATAAGGGGCGCTTGATGCGCCCCTTTTTCGTTATTCCCTCTCCCCCTGAGGGAGAGGGCGAAAAATCATTCGGTTAGCGGAGCGAAGCGACGGTAACCGGCTAATTTTTCGGGTGAGGGGTACAGCGCTCCCAATCACCCCTCACCAGCGAAATCTAAGCGCTTAGCTCTGCTGCCACTTCGCTAAGCGCAAGATTTCGCGTCCTCTCCCTCAAGGGGAGAGGAAGTTATAGTTTTGATCTTTGTTGTGATTAGCTCGCGAATGCCCGCAAGCGCCTTGTGCTTTCGGCTGACGTCTTCACATAGACCCCGCGGGCAGTGGCCAAGGGCTCGAAGGCGCTGCCCAATCCCAGCATGGTTTCGGCCGCACCGAGTACGAGGTAGCCGTCACCGGCAAGCGAGGCGGAAAGCTTGGCGGCGATCTCGGCCTTGGTCGCGGGATCGAAATAGATGAGCACGTTGCGGCAAAAGATGAGGTCGAAAACCCCAAGCCCGGCAAAGGAATCGAGCAGGTTGAAGACCCGGAATTCCACCCTGCCCCGAACAGCCTGGCTGAGGCGCCAGTTGTCGCCTTCGCGCCGAAAATGCCGCGCCAGCAACGGCACCGGCAGGCCGCGCTGCACCTCGAATGGCGTGTAAAGCCCTGCCCGCGCGCGTTCGATGACGGCGGCATGGATGTCGGTGGCGAGGATGTCGACGGCCCACGCGTTGAGCTCGCGCTTCCTGTCTTCAAGCAGCATCGCCAGCGAATAAGGTTCCTGGCCGCTTGCTGCACCCGCGCACCAAATGCGGATGCGGCGCGTGCTCGCGCGGCGCTTCATCAGCGACGGCAGTAGGGTGTCCTGAAAGCGGTCGAAGGGGCGCTGATCGCGGAAGAACCACGTCTCATTCGTGGTCATGGCGTCTACCGCTTCGCGCGCCAGCATCTCGCATCCGCGTTGCAGCGCGCGCACCAGTCCTGCGATGTCCTTGAGCCCATGGCGCTCGGCCAAGGGCGTGAGGCGGGACTCGACCAGCGCGGTTTTACTCGCGCCGAGCGCTAGGCCAGAACGCTGCTTCATCAATCTTGCAAGAAACTGAAAGTCGGCCGGTGTCATGGCCGTGCCTCGCCCTTAACGCAGCAATCCCGCTTCGGCGAATTTCGCTTCCACAGTTTTGCGGTCGAAGGGCTTGAGCAA
>CAVVXX010000010.1:0-296945 GCA_963752395.1 uncultured Alphaproteobacteria bacterium | reverse complement strand
AAATGGCCGTGCTTTACACAATTATCTATTTCAACGCCTCGTTTGCGGCCCTGTGGCAGGTGGCGATGCAGCCATTTGGCATTACCTTCGCCGCCGTCGGCATTCTCGGTGCTCTCGGCTTGCGAAATTGGCGAGGCTTTTTCTCATGCGGCGCGTCGTGCTTCATGGTTTCGATCATTGGTGCTTGGGTCGTTGAGCGGCTTGGGCTTGCGCCGAAGGATGCGGCCGAGATTTCGCTGTTACTGGGCAGCGCGGTTGGGGCTGGGCTTATTTATTTTCTTGCGATGCCTATGGCTGCTTACCAACGTGAGGGCGATCCGATGATGATTGCCTTTTCGCGCGCGCTGAACGATTGGGGCGCAGCGGTTTTCATGTTCGCCTGTGCGCTTTCATTGGTGCTGCTGGCGGGCGCATTAACGAACGATGTTTCTTCGGCACTTGCCATTCTGCCGCTATTTCATATCGCGAGCACATTGATCCTGTTTCCCGCCATTGCGGCAGCGCTCGACGATCTGTTTCCGCGGCGGCGTTCGCTGGAAGAACTTTACCGCGCCCGCTGAGACTCTTTGGTGAAAGAGGCGATGTGCTTGCGTATGCGCTTGTCGATTTCTTTCCAGTCCTCCAAATGCGTGCGCTTAAAGCGGTAAGTCAGGATCACGCCGGGCGCCAACAGAATTTCACGCAGGCAGTTGGGCGACGGCGCGATCTTGCTCGGCCGCGTGCAGCGGAGCGCCATCGGTCCCGCATCGGTATCGCCTACGAACAGATCATCGTCGCGATAACCGGTCTGCGGCAGAAACGTATATTGCTTCAAGCCAAAGGGGCCGGGCTTGCCTTCGTGGCTCACGACTTGCGTGAGATATATCCGTTCCAGCCGCTCCTTCTCGCTGATGTTGAATTGCTCTTCGCGCAGCTGGAGATAGACCACATCGGAATTGGGTGTGTTGGACGCCAACGCCTGGCTGTCCGAGGCGCTATAGCCGCGCAAATCGGGCAAGAACGCCACCAGCGCGACCTTCTTTTTCATGCCGCCTTTGCGGGCGCTGGCGAACAGCAGGTAATCGCCGGGAATGCGGAATTCCATCGGGCCGATATTCAACGTGACTTTGCTGCTGTCTTCGGTGGGCGAGCGCTGCTCTGTCACCAGCTCGGGCGGCGTCGGCGCGAAATAATATGCGAGCACCAGCGCCGACAGCGCCGCCGTCACCGTAAACACGGCAAGGGGAATGAGCCACACCGAGCGCTGCTTCGCCGGCCCGCCGAACTCGTCTCCGAAACGGCTCATCTCGTCCGCCCGCCTAGGCTTCTCGCCCTATCTAGCATGCTCTCCCGCCGGGACAGTAAACATGCGCTAACCCATTGCCTGACCCATTTCGGCACAGAAGCCCCGCGCAAAAGCGGGCATGGGCCCTGCACTCCTTCCCTCAGAACACGAATGGGTGGGGGCTCATGGAAGGTTTTTGGCTGTTTGCGTTTTCCATCGCGGCGGGGTTCACGGCCTCAGGCATCGCCGCAAATCTTTATCGCCTGGTCTGCGAGCAGGCCGGCATCAAGCCCGAAAGCCAATCGGGCCGCTTCAGCCGCTGGGCGGTGATGGTGGTGGCGGGGCCCAACGTGCTGTTCTCGACAGCCGTGCGCAACATGCGCGCCAAGCAATGGAAGCCGGTGCAGTTCTGGGTGATCACCGCGCTGGTGAGCTATTGGAGTTTTGCACTCGGCCTTTTTGTAATCGACGTCGCCATTCACATCTAGGCTAAAGCACCGTCAGCATGCCGGCCACCAGCGGGTGGCGCACGATATCGGCTTCGCCGAGCCGCACCACGCCGACACCTTCGACCTGTTCCAGCTTGTCGCCGATCTGGCGCAGGCCCGACATGCCCGACAGCAAATCGGTCTGATCGGGATCGCCCGTCAGCACCATGGTCGAGCGCCAGCCCAGCCTGGTCAGCAACATTTTCAGCTGGCCATAGGTGCAGTTCTGCGCCTCGTCGATGACGATGAAGCATTCGTTGAGCGTGCGCCCGCGCATGTAAGCCACCGGCGCCACCTCGATGGCGCCTTCGGCGACCATCGCTTTCAGCCGCTTGGTGCCCAGCCGCTCGGTCAGCGCGTCGTAGAGCGGGCGCAAATAGGGCGCCAGCTTGTCGGCAAGATCGCCGGGAAGAAAACCCAAACTTTCACCGGCTTCGACGGCCGGGCGCGACAGGACAATGCGCGAAACGCGGCCCGCTTCCAGCGCCTCAACCGCCTTTGCTACGGCGAGATAGGTTTTGCCCGTACCGGCAGGGCCTAGTGCCAATACCACCGCGCGCTCGTCGATGGCATCGAGCAGGGCCTGCTGCGTCGTACTCATGGCGCGCACATTTTTCACATAACGCCGGTCGCGCTGTTCCGTGTCCCGCGGGCTCCATCCGGAAGAATTGGGAAATAAGGGATGCACGTTTGGTTCCTGATAAAATTGCTGTTCGCGAAACTTGCGGCGCGCGGAACGCTTTCCCATGGGAACTCCCTTGGTCGCTTAGGTTTATGGAAGTGGCTGTGCAGGTGCGCGCGAGGCCGGACGGGCCAGCGGGATCAGAGAGAATAAAACCGGGCGTCATCGCTATTGCGTCGCCCCCAACGCGAATCACCTGACGCTTTGAACCTAATGGATTTTGGGGAGATCGTCGCGCCTGTCATGAAAGCGTGATGATCACGCCCGGCGCACGAGCCTGCGCGCGGCTGAGAGACCAAGGAGGCCCAAGAGCCAGCTGCCGAAGGCGAGGATGCGCTCGATCAGAAACTGCACCACGTTGAGCGAGGTGCGGAAGGCGCGCAGCGATGTCTTGCCGGTAAGCTCGATCACGCCCCGCGTTTTTTTGCCGAGCCGCCCACTCATGGCGGCGACATCGTCGAGCTCTGCCGTCGAATGCACATAACGCAGCAGGCGCACAGTCTCGGCTGGGCCTGCCTTGCTACTCATGGTTCCGAGCCGCCCCAGCACTGGGAAGATTTCCGCCTGTTTCACGCCGCGCGCGTATGCCGTAACCGCTTCTTCCGTGGCCTTTAAGTCATGCAGGTTGGTGGCCCTCAGCACGCGCGTGAGTTCCGACGTGTCGACCGCGCGGCCCACCAGGCGCGTGAGCTCGCGGGCGAATTCTGCGGTCAGGGTTCCGGCGCGTTTGGCGACCTTCAGCATCGAGATGCCGGCCTTTGCCACCACGCCGCCACCGCCTGTGGCCACCGTTGCCACAGTCGCCGCCACGCCCAGTACCGAAAGCCCCAGCACAAGCTCGCTGTAATCCTGGCCGGCCAGCATCTTGGTTCCTTCGCCGGCGATATCGCGCAAGTCGCCGACCACGGTAATGTCCGACGTCACTGCGCCCGCCAATCCGGCGACGCTGGTGCCTTCGCCGGTGACGAAACCGCTGGCGAACTGCCCAGTGTTGCGGGCAATGGTGGCGCCGGTGGAAAGTGCTGCGTCCAGCTTGGCCTGCGTCGCGGGCGAAAGCTTGCGGTCCATGTATTGGGCAACTTCGGCATACATGCTGGCGTCGTCGACGTCGCCCTTGTCGAGGGCCGTGCTCACGCGCTTGTCGAGATCTTCGGCCGTCGCGTTTTGACGCAATTCGCGGTGGATGGCTTCGTCCTCGCTGATGGGAAAGTGCACGTCGAAGACATAGAGTCCGGCGACCACCGCCACCGTCAGCGCTAACAAGATAAGTGCAAGCCTGCCCATGATTGTCCGGTATCCCCCGCCTCTTGGTCATTATGGCGCGATATGGAACCACAGTCTCGCACATGCGAGCCGGACAATATGGTTAAACGCGGGAGAAGGCGAGACTGTGACTAAGTCGTCTTTTGCCAGACACGGCGGATTTTCACGTCCGCCTCAGGCCCGAAATTGAACCAGGCGGATTTGCCCCGCGTGGAGTCGATCACGAACAGCGAATCCAGCTTGCCCAATTCCTGCACCAGCCGATTGCGCACAGCGTTCGCCGTTTCAGGCGTTGAGACGATCCACACATTCGGCAACAGCCGGCACGCAGGGCCGAGATCGAGAATGGTCTTCTCGAAATTGTTGCTGATGCGCGATTTCACGTCGACGAAAATCGCAAGCTGCGCGCGCACGGGTGCAGCGGCGTCAATGGCTGGGGTGGGCGCCCCGTTGGCGGGCGCCGCAGGGGTGGCTGCTCCATCGACAGGCATTCCATTCACTGCGGTCGTTTCCGGCGGTGCAGGTTGCGACGCGCCAAAGAGGTTCACGAATTCCGGCTCGTCATTGGCTTCGTGCCAATCGCTGGTGCCTTCGCGCGAGATTAGGGATTGCGGCGCAAGGCGGCCCTCACAGGCGAAGGCGCGCATGCGCTCCGACGTATAGGGTCCGTAGACCTTGCCGCCAACGTTTATTGTCCACGCGCCGATCATCGGGCGCCGACCCTCCAAGAATGTCCTATTAGGCTAGGGCCAAATGGTTACTGCAGCATTGCTGCGCGCTGGCCCTGGTCAAATATTCGTTAAAATTGGCCCTGGCTGCCCCTCCCGGCAACGCAGCGTTGCATTGAAAAATGCCAGGATTGCCGAGGGCGTGCGCGGGCTATCGCCGGGGCGGGGATACCGGAAATTGGTCAGCTAGGCTTGCGCGCTGCCAGCATGAGCACGCCCGGCGTGTACATCCGCGTGCGCGGATCGGCTTCCGCTTCTTGCCAAAGGGCGGTCACGCGCGCGACATCGTCCTTGGTGATTTTACCGAGATCGATCAGGCGCTCATGCGTGTTCTTGACGAAGGCGCTCGGCCATTCCCAGAAATAATCGCCGGGCTGGGTGATGAATACCTCGGATTCCGCCAGCGCCACTTCCAATCCAGCATCCATGGCGAGGCGTATCATGTCGAGGCCGATGTCGGGCTCGCCGCCGTCGTCGCGCCAGCTCTTCATGATGATTTGCACGAAATGCTCGAACTCAGCATTGGCGGGAGCGAGCCGCCAGCCGCGGTAATCGTAATATTCCTGGCTGATAAGCGAGCCGCCTGATTTCAGCGCGCCCGCCATGCAGCGCATGATGGCGGCGGGCTCGCGCACGAAGGCGTAAACCCAGCGGCACCAGATGAAATCGGCGGTAGCTTTCGGCCATACGTTTTCGGTGAGTTCGGCTTCGATGATTTCGATATTGGCGAGGCCGCGATGCGTGGCCGTCGCCTGCAAGGCGTCGAGAAAACGCCGCGAGCGGTCGATGGCGATGACACGGCCCGTGGGCCCGACGATTTCGGCGAGATCGACGGTGGCGTAGCCGGGGCCGCAACCGGCATCGATCACTGTCGAACCCACAGTGATGCCGGCACGCCGCCAGAATTCGAGCGCGGTGGGGCGCCACACGCGGTGCTGCAAGCCCAGCCGCGCGATCTCGGCATCGTGCGTTCCCAAAATGTAATCGCGATCCTTGGTCATGGCGCGGTTATGCCAGCGCGCGGTCCCGCTCGCCACCCGAATGTTGCGCTTTCACGGCACACGGTTGCATGATGGGCCAGTGAAAAATCCTTCTGTGCTCATCTCCGGCATCGGTATAGCGGGCCCGACACTTGCCTATTGGCTAAGCCGAAACGGCTTTAAACCAACCCTCGTCGAGCGTGCGCCAAAATTGCGCGCTGGCGGCTATGTCATCGATTTCTGGGGCCTCGGCTTCGATATTGCGGAACGCATGGGGCTGGTGCCGGACTTGCGGCGCGAAGGTTATGACGTTGGCGAAGTACGCTTCGTCGATGGCGGAGGCAGGCGCGAGGGCGGTTTCAAGGTCGGTATTTTCAAAACACTGACCGGCGGACGTTATGTCAGCATCGCGAGAAGCGATCTGGGGAAATTGATCTATCGCAAAATCGAAAGCGATTGCGAATGCGTTTTCGGCGACAGTATTGCCGGGATAGAGCAAGTCACCGACGGCGTGCATGTGACCTTCGAGAAGGGTTCGCCGCGCCGTTTCGACCTGGTGATCGGCGCCGATGGGCTTCATTCCGCCGTGCGTCATTCGGTATTTGGCGGGCAAGACCGCTTCGAAAAATATCTGGGTTACATGGTGGCGGCGTTCGAAACCAAGGGGTATCGCCCACGCGATGAGCTCGTTTACGTCAGCCACTGCGTGCCCGGCAAACATGTATCGCGTTTCGCCATGCACAACGACCGTACTTTGTTTCTATTTGTGTTCGCAGCCGACCAAGCGCCAAAGGCTGGCCCACACGATATCAACGCACACAAGAAAATCCTGCGCGCTCAATTCGGCGACGCCGGATGGGAATGCCAGAAAATTCTGGCCGAGATGGACCGCTGCGACGATTTGTATTTCGATCGCGTCAGCCAAATTCGCATGGATTCCTGGTCACGCGGCCGCGTGGCGTTGTTGGGCGATGCCGCATTCTGCCCCTCGCTGCTGGCGGGGCAGGGTTCCGCCCTCGCGATGGCCGCGGCTTATGTACTGGCCGGCGAGCTAGCGCGAGCGCAGGGCGATTATCAGACCGCGTTCTTGCGTTATCAGACAATGCTGAAACCGATGCTGGACATGAAGCAGAAGGCCGCGCCCGGATTTGCCGGATTCCTCGCTCCCAAGACGCGGGCCGGCCTTTTCCTACGCAATCAATTGAGTAAGGCGTTTCGTATTCCTGCGGTGGCAAGATGGGCGTTCAGCCGCGGGCTGTTCGATCCGCTTGAACTTCCGGATTACGGGATGCGCTGATTCAGTTTCCGAACACCATCAGGTGCATGAGGCGGCCGGGTGCGAAAGCGAGCGTTCCTGCGATCAAGATGCCGCCGATATAGACGCCCAGCATGGCGCGGCGGTGGCCTTTGATGTCGTGCTTGCGCGCGGTGACGAGCGCGCCATAGACGCCGAATAAGGTCAGCGGCACGAAAAGATGAATCCACGACAGGCCAAACGGCCCTGCGGGGTTCACCTGATGAATGAAGAACGCAGCGATGGAGGTGATCACCATCAGCGTCAGATAGATGTAACCCGTGAGGCGGTGATGCGGCGAACCCTTGGTGCTGAAAAATATCTGATAGGTGCCAAGGATGAATGCTGGGATTACAGTCGCGACGTGAATTTGCACCGCCAGCGGCTGGTGCAGCAACGGTTCGAAATTCATTCTTTGCCCCTTATTTCTTTTTTCGCGCGGCGAATGCGCGCGTGATGAGATCACCCAGCACGGCCTTGTCCACATCTTCCAGCCGTTTAATGTGAAGGCAGGAGCCACTCATCTTGTGCTTGCCGAGCTTGGCCAGCAACTTGCCGAACTCTGAAAATTCCGAGGTGAGATAAAATGTCAGCGCGCCCTTGCGCGGACTGAAAGCGACAACCGGCATATCGCCCTCGCGCCCGCTGTCGTATTTGTAGTGATAGCGCCCAAAGCCGACGATGACCGGTCCCCACATCTCGGCCTTCTGCCCAGTCGCCTTCTTCATCAGGCTGGCAACGGCCGCAGCGTCCTTGCGCTGCGTTGCGTCCTTGATCGCGGCTAGGAATTTCGCGACGCTGGCGCCGGTTTTCTGCGTCTTGTTCTCGGCCACTTCAGTATACGCGTGCCTTGGGCGGGATGTATTCGACGTCATTCGACAGCGTAAAGCTGTGCACCGGACGGTAGCCGATGCGGCTCGCGCCTGAGTTCACGTCGAACCACGAATAGGTGTGCTTCATCCAGTTCTTGTCGTCGCGGTTGGGGAAATCTTCGCGCGCATGCGCGCCGCGGCTCTCGGTGCGATTGATCGCGCCCTCGATGGTGACGATGGCTTGCACGATGAGATTGTCGAATTCCAGCGTCTCCACCAGATCGGTGTTCCAGATCATGCTGCGGTCGGAAATACCGATCTCGGCAATGGCCTTGAACACGTCGCGCACTGCGCGCTTGCCCTTTTCCAGGCTCTCGGCCGTGCGGAACACGCCCGCGTCCGCCTGCATGGCGAGCTGCATGGCGAGGCGCAATTGCGCCGTCGGCATCTTGCCCTTGGCGTTGCGGAAGCGATCGAAGCGCGCCATCGCGGCATCGCCGGCATCCTTGCGCCAATCGGCGTGTTTCTCGCCGGGCTTGATGCCGGCCGCCGCGCGCGCACCCGCCGCTTTGCCGAATACCATCAGGTCGATCAGCGAGTTCGAGCCCAGCCGGTTGGCGCCATGCACCGACACACAGGCGCCTTCGCCCACGGCGAACAGGCCCGGCACAGTGGCTTCGGAGTTGCCGCCCGATTCCGTCAGCGCTTCACCGTGATAATTCGTGGGCACGCCGCCCATATTGTAATGCACGGTGGGAATAACCGGGATCGGCTCCTTGGTCACGTCGACGCCGGCGAAGATGCGCGCGGATTCCGCAATGCCCGGCAGGCGCTGGTGAATGATATTTGCATCGAGGTGGGCGAGGTTGAGCAGCACGTAATCGTGCTTGGGCCCGCAACCGCGGCCTTCGCGGATTTCTATGGTGATGGCGCGGCTGACCACGTCGCGCGAGGCCAGGTCTTTCGCGTGTGGCGCGTAACGCTCCATGAAGAGCTCGCCTTTTGAATTGGTGAGATAGCCGCCCTCGGCGCGCACGCCTTCGCTGATCAGCATGCCCGCGCCGTAGACGCCGGTAGGATGGATCTGCACGAACTCCATGTCCTGCAGCGGGAGCCCCGCGCGCAGCACCATGGCGTTGCCATCGCCCGTCTGGGTGTGCGCGCCAGTGCAGGAGAAATAGACGCGGCCGTAACCGCCGGTGGCCAAGATCACGCGGTGGGCGCGGAAGCGGTGAATGGTGCCGTCGTCCAGGCACCAAGCCATAAGCCCGCGGCAGACGCCGTCTTCCATGATGAGATCGAGCGCGAAATATTCGATGAAGAAATTCACGTCATGGCGCAGGCACTGGCCGTACAGCGTGTGCAGCATGGCGTGGCCGGTGCGGTCGGCAGCGGCGCAGGTGCGATAGGCCGTGCCCTGGCCATAATTGGTGGTCATGCCGCCGAAGGTGCGCTGATAGATTTTGCCGTCTTCCGTGCGTGAAAACGGCATGCCGAAATGCTCGAGCTCGTACACGGCTTCCGGCGCGTGGCGGCAGAGATATTCGATGGCGTCCTGATCGCCCAGCCAATCCGAGCCCTTCACCGTGTCGTACATGTGCCAGCGCCAGTCGTCCGCGCCCATATTGCCGAGCGCCGCCGCGATGCCGCCTTGCGCCGCTACTGTGTGGCTGCGGGTAGGGAACACTTTGGTGACGCAGGCGACGCGCAAGCCCTGGTGCGCCGCTTCAAGCGTGGCGCGCAGGCCAGAGCCGCCCGCGCCGACGACGAGAACATCGAAACTGTGATCGATAATCGGATAAGCGCTCATGGCTGGCCGAAAGCGATTTTCAGCAGCGCGAAGGCGGTGGCGATGCCAACGACAAGCGCAAAGAAGCGGTTGAGAATAATGCAGGAGATTTTGAGGAAGGGCTGATGGATGTAATCCTCAATTACGATCTGCATGCCGATGGTCATATGATAAAGCGCGGCGAACAGGAACAGCAGCATCAGGATGGCGTTCACTGGTGTTGCAAGAAAGGCAATGACGTCGCCTTGTTCGGTACCGACAAGACGCAACGCCGACCACACGAACCAGATGGCGAGCGGCACGAGCGCCACCGCCGTCACGCGCTGACGCCAGAATTCTACCGTGCCGGTTTTGGCGGAACCCAGGCCTTCAACGCGGTTGCGTGGCGTTTGCAAACTCATCACATGCCGCCCTTAGCCATGTAGCCGAGCCAAAACACTGCGACGGCGATAACCACCGACAGCACGTACACCAACGCCGCGCTGCGGAACGCAGTCTTTACCGCGAAGCCGTAGCCCACGTCCCAGAACAGATGCCGGATGCCATTCAGCATGTGGAAGGCGAGCGCCCAGACAAAACCGAACAGCACTGCCTCGCCAATGGGGTGCGCTGCCACGCGCGCGAAACGCTCATACGCGTCGGGACCCGATGCCGCTGCGATCACCCACCAGGCCAATAACAGAGTGCCCGCCGTTAGCGCCACGCCGGTGACGCGGTGCGTGATGGAGGCCGCCATGGTCACATTCCAGCGCCAAATCTGCAGATGCGGCGAGAGCGGGCGGGGCTTCGCTATCGTCTTCTTGTTCGCCGAATCCATGGGAAAACCGTGAAGTGACGGCGGGAGTTTAGGGAGGGCCGCCTTCAAGTCAATCTGGCGTGCTGCCGCTAGGGCTTGGGTTTCCGCTGCAATATGGCGATGAGCGAGAGTGCGGCGAACAGCACCAAACACACCCACGCGAACACGTCGCCAATATGGAGATAAAGCGTGTCACCGTGGCCAAGCGGCACATCGGCGATCAGAGTGATCATGCCGTTCTTGTTGCTATCGGCGCGGGCGATCACGCGCCCTTGTGCGTCCGTTACGGTAAGCAAGCCGTCTTTGGCTGCACGCGCGATTGCGAACCCGTCTTCCACCCCGCGCATAATTGCCATACGCGCGTGCGCCCAGCCATCGGCGCCGAAATCCCAGGCGGGCACGTACATCAGTTGAATATGGCTTTGTGCGTCCGCATGAATGGTGCCCTGGAAATCCATGTCTTTGCAGATAGCGACCGAACGCCCATTGCCCAAATATCCCGACGTGGTGCCTGGGATCAGCGGTTCAATACCGCCCGGCACCATATGGCGTTTGGCGTAATTGGTTATCTTGCCATCCGGCGTGAAGGTGAGCGCAAGATTGCGTTTTTGATCCGCATCCGTGAACCCGGCGACGATAGTGGCGCCTGTTTCACGCGCGGCGTTGGCCAACGGCGCCTGTGTTTCGTCGCGCCACTTCGCTCGCAGGACTGCGAATTTTTCCGGCAGCACAATCACGCTCGCACCCTGTTTCGCCAGCACGCGCGCGGCGCCGGCATAGTTGGTGGCCGCGGCTAGCGCAGATTGGGCTTTGTCGTCCCAGCTGTAAGGAATGATGGCGTCGTCGGCCGCAAGCCCCACACGCACGCTCGCGCCTTGTGGTTCGTTGAGCTTGGCTACGCCATAGGCCACGTTTGCGCCGCACAGGATCAGCGCTACCGCACCGGCGGCCCAGGCGGGCCTGCCTTTACGCAACACCAAAGCCAATGCACTGGCGAAAAGACAGATCAGGAAGGTGACGGACCACAGGCCAAAGAGTGAGGCGCTTTGCGTAAGAAAGGGGGCGCCAATCTGACTGTAGGCGGGTGAACCGAAACTACCGTTCGGTGAAATGAGCGAGTTGATATAGCTGAGGCTCGTCCACAATGCGGGAAAGGCAAACACGGCCAGTAATGGAGGCAAGCGGCGCTCTGCGAAGCGTGAAAACAGGATTGCCGCGGTAAATACTGCCGCCGGTGCAGCAACGAAGATTCCAATCAATAACAACAACGGCACATACTGAGCATAAGCCTCCAGCAGATTGAGCTGGCCAATGGCATAGGCAACAAAGCTGGCCGCGGCCACTTGCCACCACGGCTCATCGCCATAGGCCAGCCAAAGCAAGGGTCCTGCGGCAACCCAGGCAGCGGGCCAAGCTTCGCCCAAGCCAGATGAGAAATAAAACGCAGCGCCACCCAGCAGTGCGCAGATAATCGCGTTCATGGCTGCGAGCGGAGCCATACATAGACCGCCTCTAGGTGGTTGCCGGATTTCATCTAAATAGCCGCCAAGGGAGTGCGAAATGTAGGTCGGAGCAACCCCAAGTCAACACGGGGCACGCGATTCGCGGCGTGGCCTAACACCTTGTTAAGCCCACGCGAATCCTGCACAAGACAGGCGATGGCCGCATCCGTTCGCATTGCGCCGTCCATCCTGTCGGCGGATTTCGCCCGCCTCGGCGAAGAGGTGGAGGCGGTCGACCGCGCGGGCGCCGATCTTATTCACATCGATGTCATGGACGGGCATTTCGTGCCCAATATCACCATCGGCCCGGTGGTGGTGAAGGCGCTGCGCCAGCGCAGCAAGAAACCTTTCGATTGTCATCTGATGATCGCGCCGGCCGATCCTTTTATCGCGGCCTTCGCCGAAGCCGGCGCTGACATCATCAGCGTGCATCCGGAAGCAGGCCCGCATCTGCACCGCACGTTGCAATTCATCCGCTCGTTGAAAAAGCAGGCGGGTATCGTGCTCAATCCCGGCACGCCGGTGGAAGCGGTCGACAATGTCATCGACCTGGTGGATTTGATTTTGGTGATGACGGTCAATCCCGGTTTTGGCGGGCAGAGTTTTATCACCAGCCAGCTGGACAAAATTCGCGCCGTGCGCACGCGTATCGACAAATCAGGCCGCAGATTGCGCTGGAAGTGGATGGCGGCATCAATCCGGAAACCGCGAAAGAAGCGATTGCGGCGGGTGCCGACACGTTGGTGGCGGGAACAGCAGTTTTTGGAAATGGCAAGGACTATGCCGGCAATCATCGCGCGCCTCCGCGGATGACGGCCTCCGCGAGATCCTAGAAGCGGCGGACGCAACGCTCGCTGGTGAACCCGCTATGACCCATGCGCGCAAGCCCTCGACGGTGGCGTTGTGGCCGGAGGCCGCGCGCAATGTGGCGCGCTATGGCTTCGAGCCGGTGTTTGCATGGCTGCGACGCGGCTGGCTCTACCGCACACGTTGCGCGGGCCGGTGCCCGACCGCATCATCTTTTATCCGCACGATCCGCGCACGCGCAGGCTCGACGATGCCGATGCCATGTTCCGCGGCCGGTTCCGGCTGGCGGGCGACAAGCTGGAGGTGAAAAAGGGCTCGGTCTTCGATCGCGCGCCGCCAAGTGACGGCATTCGCGGCGCGCTGCACGGCTTCGATTGGCTGCGCCATCTGGAAGCGGCGGGCGGCGATGCCGCGCGCGAGCTCGCGCGAAATCTTACTGCCGAATGGCTGGTGCGCAATACGCGTTACGCGGCCCGCCTGGCTGCCCGAAATCATCGCCACAGCGGTTTCTCAATCTGTTCGCCCATGGGCGTTTCTTCCTGCAATGCTCCGATGTCATGTGGCGCTCGCGGCTGTTCTGTCAGTCTGCGCAACCAGGCGCGCGTGCTGGCGCGCACGCATGCGCGATGCGCCGGAAGGCTTGCCGCGCTTTGAAATCGGCCGCCGGGCTGACGCTGGCGGGGGCTTGCCTGTCCGACACGCGCAATCTGGCGCGAAGGGCTGGATCGGCTCGAAATCGAAATCGCGCGGCAGATACTTCCCGATGGCGGGCATGTCGACCGTTCGCCGGAACACTGTTGCGCGCGTTTCGTTTCTCACGCATGGTGCAGCAGGCGCTCGAGGCCACCAACAAGCAGGTGCCCGATACTTGCGCGGCGCGCTCGACCGCATGGCACCGATGGTCGCGCTTCTTCCGCTGGGCGACGGCGGCCTTGCCTCGTTCAACGGCGGCGGCGAATGCGACGCGCAGCTGGTAGTCGGCGTTGCTGGCCAGCGACGACGCCGAGGGCATGCCGTTCGGCCACGCGCGCTATTCCGGCTATCAGCGCCTGGCCGCGGGACGCAGTTTCATGCTGGTGGATGACTCGGCCTCGCGCCGCCCGGCGCCTTTTCCGATCGCGGCGCATGCGGGATGTTTGTCGTTCGAGCTCAGCTCCGGGCCGCAGCGCATGATTGTGAATTGTGGTGCCGCCGACAGCGACGGCACGCGATTGGGCCGCGGCGTTGCGCGCGACCGCCGCGCATTCGACGCTGACCTTCGCCGATCAGTCTTCGGCTTCGGTTCTGCCGGATGGTTTGGCTGCGTGATCTGTTGGGCCCGCGCCTGTTCGGCGGGCCCGTAACATCGAGACCCAGCGCAACGACACCGCGCATGGCGTCATGATCGAGGCGAGCCACGACGGCTATGTGCACGCTTCGGCATTGTGCACGAGCGGCGCATGGCGCTGGCGCCCGCGGGCACTATGCTGACCGGCGCCGACCGGATTGTCGCCGGTGGGAGCCACGCAACGCGGGGCCGCGCCGCCGAAGCGCAAGCCCTTTGCCATCCGCTTTCATGTCCATCCCGATGTGCGGCTGTCGCTCGCCCAAGGGCGGCGGCACGGTGATCCTCAAGCTCCCCTCATGGCGAGGGCTGGCGCTTTCGTGCCGGCGGCGGAACGCCTCGCTCGCCGTCGAGGAAAGCGTCTATTTCGGGCGGCGGCAGGTGCGCCGCGCCGAACAGATCAGCTGGTGATCGGGGCAGGTGAAGGACGAACCCGTCGATTCGACTGGCTGCTGGAACAATCCATGCCTGCGTAGCAAAAATTGCCCCTGATCCCCTTCGCGTATGGCTCGACTTCGCCTCGCCAACGCTCAGTAACCCTCTCCCCCTAGGGGGAGAGGGAAGGGTGGGGGGATTTGTCGCCGTTTGGTGAGTTGCTAGCCTCATTGCAGATGCCGCGAGCGAGTTCCATGGTCCGAACTCGAGCTGCCGAAGAACAGCCGGGTGAAAAAGGGCAAGCAGTGGCTGGCCAAGGCCGGGCCCGACGGCAAGCGCCCCAGCGCACCAAGCATTCCGCGTCTACCGCTACGATCCCGACGACGGGCGACAACCCGCACCTCGATACCTATCAGGTCGATCTCGACACCTGCGGACCGATGGTTCTGGACGCGCTGATCAAGATCAAGAACGAGATTGACCCCACTCTGACCTTCCGCCGCTCCTGCCGCGAAGGCGTGTGCGGTTCCTGCGCCATGAATATCGGCGGCGCCAACACGCTGGCCTGCACCAAGGCGATCTCCGATGTTTCGGGCTCGGTCCGATCTATCCGCTGCCGCACATGCCGGTGATGAAGGACCTGGTGCCCGACCTCACCGATTTCTATGCGCAATACGCCTCGATCCAGCCCTATCTGCAAACCAAGACGCCGGCGCCGCGCGACAGAATGGAAGCAATCGCCGGAAGACCGCGCCAAGCTCGACGGGCTGTATGAATGCATTCTGTGCGCCTGCTGCTCGACCTCGTGCCCGAGCTATTGGTGGAACCCGGAGCGCTTCATGGGGCCGGCGGCGCTTGTTGCAATCCTATCGCTGGATCATCGATTCACGCGACGAAGCCACGGGCGAACGGCTCGATCACCTGGAAGATCCGTTCCGGCTCTACCGCTGCCACACCATCATGAACTGCGCCAATGTCTGCCCCAAGGGCCTGAACCCCTCGCGAGCCATCGGCGAAATCAAGCAGATGATGGTGAAGCGTTCGCTTTAAGCGGCAACTTTCATTCCATTAGCGCGGCGGGCTGTTAGCACGCGCCAAAGCGCAGCGCTGGCCATGGCGCTGAAGCGGCCCGAGGGATTAAGCCCGGTGGGCTTCGCCACCATCTTCACCAGCTTGTCGACATGGTGACGGCGATAGAGGGTGATCACCTTGGCATTATAGATGCGGGTGCATTTGGCGCGATCGTAGGGTATTTCAGTTTCTTTACCGGCTTCCACATTGGCGCAGTAATAGGCGTAAGCTAGTTCGTCGTCGTCAGCTTCCTGGAAGCGCGTCATCGCCACCCATAATTTGCGCCATATGGGCAAATCGGGTTCCTGCTCGGCCAACAGCATTTCATAGAACAGCTTGTAGTGGCGGAATTCGTCGGCAGCGATGTGGCCCGCAACGTCTTTCAGCACGGGTTCTTCAGTCGCTTCGCGCATCGCTGTGTAGAAAGACGAGGTTCCCGATTCCACCACGCAACGTGCGATCATCTCACCCCGCCTGCTGCCGCGAACGCTGCCTTCGCCGTTGACGAAATGCGGCGGGCGATAGCCCGCACGGAAACGCGTGAATGATTCCTTGAAATTGAAGCTGGGGTCGGCAAGTTCCGCCCAACGGCCCAAAGCCATGCCGTGCTGAACTTCTTCTTCGCCCCAGCGCTCTATGGTCTCGAAGGTCTGTGGCGAGGCGCCGCGATAGACGCGCTTGAGATAATCGACGTAATCGCGCGCATTGTATTCGACGAGGGAAGCGCCTTTGACGGCCGGAAGCAGCCCGAGATCGACCTTGGATGCGTCGAACCGCGACCAATCGATATCCTCAAGCGACCAGCCCGCTTGGTAGACAGCGCTGTCGGTCATGCCCTTGAACCCATTCCTGTTCCCAACCGGGACACCCTAGAACTTTCGCGCGCGGTGCCGCAAACCAAAATAGCACTTTGGCCGGCCGCGCGCGGCGGTAACTAGCTGAAATCACTGTGGATTTCCAGCCGTCCACCATCCATTAAAGAAAACACATCCGGTGCGCGCGGGTTGTGCTGCGCCACCTTTGCGGGCGCTGACCCGCGGGCGCGCGGGTGATAAGGATAAACGGCCCCTTTGTTTCGCCTAGAGACATGCGTCAACTGATTAAAGCCGCACAGGCACGGAAGCTCGACCGGATCGCGGCCGCCTATGCAGTCGCGGGCTGGGTGTTGGTGCAGGCGGTGTCGATCGCCTTTCCGACGTTCGGTGCGCCGGAATGGGCGCTGCGCGTGTTCATCATCGCTGTGCTGATCGGGTTTCCCATCACGTTGGGCGTCGCCTGGGTGATCGTGCCGCATCCGCAGGCGGCCAAGGGACCCATCCACATTTCTTCGGCGCGCACCGATATAGCGCTGCTGGCGCTGCTGGGGCTTGTGGCGCTGCTGGCAGCGGCGCAATTCGCTTATGAGTTCTGGCACACGCCTGCTGCACCCGTCACGCCTGCCGCCGCCGTCTCGCAATCTGCGCCCGCTGCCGCACCGGCCGAAGCCTCGATAGCTGTATTGCCGTTCGTCAACATGAGTGGCGATCCCAACAAGGAATATTTCTCCGACGGCATTTCCGAGGAACTGCTCAATGATCTGTCCACGATTTCCGCGCTCCGCGTGGCGGCGCGCACGTCGTCTTTCGCCTTCAAGGGCAAGAACATCGACATCAAGGAAATCGCCCATGTCCTCGGCGTGCATGCGGTGCTTGAGGGTAGCGTGCGCGAAGACGGCCAGCGCCTGCGCATCTCGGCGCAGTTAATCAACGCGGCCGACGGATTTCAGATTTGGGCGCAAAGTTATGACCGCGAGCTCACCAGCGTGCTCACCGTGCAGGACGAGATCGCCCGCGCCATCACTGCCGCGTTGACGCACAAACTTTTGGCAGCGAACACGGCGCCTGCGGGTAAGCCCGCCTCCATCGACCCCGAGGCCTACCGCAAATATCTCGAAGGCCAGCAGGATCTAGGGCCGCGCAAGGCGGAAGGCGTGACCAAAGCGGTGGAGCTGTTCAAGCAGGTTACCACACTGCAGCCCGATTTCGCCGATGGCTTCGCCGCGCTGGGACGCGCGCTCATCAATCATGCCGAAGATTTCCCCGCGCAGAAGGATTTGATGCCGGCTGCCGAAGCGGCGCTGGCGCGCGCGCTTGAACTCGACCCCAACAATCTGAACGCGCTTGGCGCGCATCTCGATCTGGCGCTGCACAAGCTTGAGTGGCAGACGGCCGCCGCGGACGCACGCCGCATGCGGGCGATTAACCCGCATAGCTCGGCGGTGCTTCACGAGATGTTCCGTTATTATCAACTGCTGGGCTTTCCCGAGCAGGCGCTGGAAGCAGCCCAGGGCGCCGTGCAGCTCGATCCGCTTTCCGTTGTCGATCATTTGAACGTCGCAGCCGCGCTGAATCACATCGCGCGTTTCGCGGAGGCCGCTGATGCCGCGCAGAGCGCGCTGACATTGCAGCCCGATCAGCTTTATATCAGAGCGATGCTGTGCACGGCATTCGCGCATAGCAACCGCGTTCCGGAATCGCGCGCTATCGCCGACGAGTTCGCCAAGGCCAAGGCGCAGGATGCCCATGATGGCTGCCTGTTCGATATCGCGGTGGGCGAGAACCGTTTGACAGACGCGCAGCAAATCATCGATGGGATAGCGGCAAGGTATCCCGGCGGCGACTACTCAGCGACCGATTTGGGGGACAGTTACGCGCTGATCGGCGCGAACGACAAAGCGGCCGAATGGCTGGAGCGCGCCTTTGACAAAAAAGAATTCGCGCTATTCACCGTTCCCTATGACAGGGTAATCCCGCCGGCATTCTTCGAAACGCCGCGCTGGAAAGCGCTGTGGAGCAGGCCTTTGGTGAAGGAATGGCAGGCGGCGCATGACACGCTTGCGGCAGAGCTCGATCGGGGCGGCTAGAGTGCGGCGCGGACCTGTTTCAGGTGATCGAGCGTTTCGGTGATGCGGGCGCGCTCGGCGTCGGTTTTGGCCAACGTCATATCTTCTTCGGTGTTCCTTATGCGTTGATCGAGCCCCGCCGCGTCGATCTCGCCCATTGGGATGGCTTCTTCGGCCAGCACCGTAACTTCATTCGCATTCACCTCGGCAAAGCCGCCGCGCACGAAAATGCGCAACCCGTCCTCGGCGCCGCCTTTGATTTCTATGACGCCGGGCTTGAGGCTCGCCATTACCGGCGCGTGGCCCTTGAGCACGCCGAAATAACCATCGGCCCCCGGCACCGTGACCATGTCGACGTCGTCGGAAAGCAGCAGCCGCTCCGGCGAAACGAGATCGAGGTGGATGGTGTCTGTCACGCCGATACCCCCCTTCCGTCCAGCCACATGCTACGCAGTGGCTGGACACCTTCCTCCACAAGGGGGGAAGGGAAAATCGCGCAATGCTTTTCCTCCCCCCTTGAGGGGGAGGATGGCGCGAAGCGCCAGGCGGGGGGTGAAACCGTCATAACTACGCCGCCTCGGCCGCCATTTTTTGCGCCTTCTTCACCGCATCCTCAATCGTGCCGACCATATAGAACGCCGATTCCGGCAGATGGTCGTATTCGCCCTTGGCCACCGCCGCGAAGCCCTTCACCGTGTCGGCCACGTCGACGAACAGGCCGGGGAAGCCGGTGAAGACTTCCGCCACATGGAAGGGCTGCGACAGGAAGCGCTGAATTTTGCGCGCGCGCGTAACGATGAGCTTGTCCTCTTCGGACAACTCGTCCATGCCCAGAATGGCGATGATGTCCTGCAAGGACTTATAGCGTTGCAGGATCGACTGCACCTGGCGCGCGACATTGTAATGCTCTTCGCCGACCACGCGCGGGTCCAAGAATGCGCGAGGTGGAATCGAGCGGATCGACCGCCGGATAAATTCCCAATTCCGCGATCTGGCGCGACAGCACGGTGGTGGCGTCAAGATGCGCGAAGGACGTTGCAGGCGCGGGGTCGGTCAAATCGTCGGCCGGCACGTAAATCGCCTGGACGCTCGTGATCGAACCTTTGGTCGTGGAGGTGATGCGCTCCTGCAGCGCGCCCATGTCGGTGGCAAGCGTCGGCTGATAACCCACGGCCGAGGGAATGCGGCCCAACAGCGCCGACACTTCGGAACCGGCCTGCGTGAAACGGAAGATGTTGTCGACGAAGAACAGCACGTCCTGACCCTGATCGCGGAAATATTCGGCGACGGTCAGGCCCGAACAGGCCGACGCGCGCGCGCGCGCCCGGCGGCTCGTTCATCTGGCCGAAGACCAGCGCGCATTTCGAACCTTCGGTCGAGCCCTTTTTCGGGTCCTTGTTGACGCCCGATTCGATCATCTCGTGATAGAGGTCGTTGCCTTCGCGCGTGCGCTCACCTACGCCCGCGAACACCGAATAGCCGCCGTGCTTTTTGGCGACATTGTTGATCAGTTCCTGAATGATAACGGTCTTACCCACGCCCGCGCCGCCGAACAGGCCGACCTTGCCGCCCTTGGCGTAGGGCGCCAGCAGGTCGATCACCTTGATCCCGGTGACAAGCACCTGCGCTTCGGTCGATTGCTCGACAAAGGCGGGTGCTTCCTGATGGATGGCGCGTCGCTCGGTGGCTTTCACCGGGCCCGCTTCGTCCACCGGCTCGCCGATGACGTTGATGATGCGCCCGAGCGTGCCGGCGCCCACGGGGACAGTGATCGGCTGGCCGGTGTCGCCGACTTGCTGGCCGCGCACCAGGCCTTCGGTTGAATCCATGGCCACCGTGCGCACAGTGGACTCGCCAAGATGCTGCGCCACTTCCAGCACCAGGCGGTTGCCATGGTTGGTGGTTTCGAGCGCGTTCATGATTTCCGGCAACTCGCCTTCGAACTGCACGTCGACCACGGCGCCCATCACCTGCGTGACATGGCCGGTGCGGTTACTGGCGGGGGTTTTGGCGGGGGCGTTCATGGGCAGACCTTTCTTACAGCGCTTCCGCGCCAGAGATAATTTCGATCAGTTCCTTGGTGATCATGGCCTGGCGCTGGCGGTTGTATTGCAGCGTCAGGCGGTCAATCACTTCGCCCGCGTTGCGCGTGGCGGAATCCATGGCGCTCATCTGCGCGCCATAGAAGGACGCGGTGTTTTCCAGAAGCGCGCGGAAAATCTGTACCGAGACGTTGCGCGGCAGCAGGTCGGCCAGGATTTCCGCTTCGCCTGGCTCGTAATCGTAGAACTTGGACGGCTCGGCGCTTTCCTGCACCGGCGAGGGGATAAGTTGCTGCGCGGTCGGTGTTTGGCTGATCACCGATTTGAAGCGCGAATAGAACAAGGTGGCCACATCGAATTGGCCATCCTCGAACAGGTCGAGCACGCGGCGGCCGACGTCGCGCGCGTTGGCAAAGCCGATGCGCTTCACGCCCGCAAGCTCGATGGTCTCTATGATGTGCTTGCTATAAAGCCGCTTGAGCTGGTCGCGGCCCTTGCGCCCGATGCAGAGAATTTTCACCTGCTTGCCGTCGCGCAAGGCGGCCTCAATGCGCAGCTTGGCAAGCCTGACGATGTTGGTGTTGAAGCCACCGCACAGCCCGCGGTCGGCGGTGGCGACAATCATCAGCTGCACCTGGTCGCGCCCCGTGCCGGCCAAAAGTTTCGGCGCGATGGGATTGTCCTTCAGCGACGTGGCGAGCGTTGCGATCACCGCCTGCATTTTTTCGGCATAAGGGCGGCCAGCCATTGCCGCTTCCTGCGCGCGGCGTAATTTCGACGCCGCCACCATCTGCATGGCGCGCGTGATCTTGCGCGTTGCTTTCACGCTGGCGATGCGGTTGCGGAATGTTTTGAGACTGGGCATCAGGCGAAGTTCTTGCTGAACTCCTCAAGGATGGTTTTTAGCTTCGTCTCGATTTCCGGCGTGAGCTGCTTAAGGTCGCGAATGGCGTCGAGCACGTCCTGGTGTTTGGCGAGCATCAGACGCAGCACATCGCTTTCGAAGCGGCGCACGTCGGCCACGGCCAGCTTGTCGAGATAACCCCGCACGCCGAGATAGATGGAGACGACCTGCTCCTCGATCGTGTAGGGCGTGTATTGCGGCTGCTTGAGCAATTCCGTCAGCCGTGCGCCGCGATTTAACAGGCGCTGCGTTGCCGCATCGAGGTCCGAACCGAATTGTGCGAACGCCGCCATTTCGCGGTATTGCGCAAGCTCCAGTTTGATCGAACCTGCAACCTGTTTCATCGCCTTGATCTGCGCGGCCGAACCCACGCGACTGACCGAGATGCCGACGTTCACCGCCGGGCGAATACCTTGATAGAACAGTTCGGTTTCCAAGAAGATCTGCCCGTCGGTGATCGAGATCACGTTGGTCGGGATGTAGGCCGACACGTCGTTGGCCTGGGTCTCGATGATGGGCAATGCCGTCAGCGAACCGCCGCCATTGGCGTCGTTCAGTTTGGCTGCGCGCTCAAGCAAGCGGGAATGCAGATAGAACACGTCGCCGGGATAGGCCTCACGTCCCGGCGGACGGCGCAACAGCAGCGACATCTGGCGATAGGCCACGGCCTGTTTGGAAAGATCATCATAGATGATCAGCGCGTGCATGCCGTTGTCACGGAACCATTCGCCGATTGTGCAACCGCCAAACGGCGCGAGGTACTGCAGCGGCGCGGGCTCGGATGCGGTGGCGGCAACCACCGTGGTGTATTCCATGGCGCCCGCGTCTTCGAGCGTTTTGACGATCTGCGCCACCGTCGAGCGCTTCTGGCCGATGGCGACATAGATGCAATAAAGCTTGGCTTTCTCGTCGCCCGATTTGTTGATGCCGCGCTGGTTGATGATGGTGTCGATGGCGATGGCCGTCTTGCCGGTCTGGCGGTCGCCGATGATCAGCTCGCGCTGGCCGCGGCCGACGGGAATCAAACTGTCGATGGCCTTGAGGCCTGTCTGCATCGGCTCGTTGACCGAGCGGCGCGGAATGATGCCGGGCGCTTTTACGTCGACGCGGCGGCGTTCGGCCACGTTCTTGATCGCGCCTTTGCCGTCGATGGGGTTGCCCAAGGGATCGATAACGCGGCCGAGCAGTCCTTTGCCCACGGGAATATCGACGATGGAGCCGGTGCGCTTGACCGTGTCGCCTTCCTTGATTGAGCTGTCATTGCCGAAAATCACCACGCCGACATTGTCGGTTTCGAGGTTCAGCGCCATGCCCTTGATGCCGCCCGGGAACTCGACCATCTCGCCGGCCTGAACGTTGTCGAGGCCGTAGATGCGCGCGATGCCGTCGCCGACGCTGAGCACTTGGCCCACTTCGGCCACTTGCGCTTCGACGCCGAAATTGCGGATTTCGCGTTTCAGAATGTCGGAAATTTCGGACGGCTTGATGTCCATGTCAGCTTCCTCTCATGGCGGCGCGCAGGCCGTCGAGCTTGGTACGCAAGGATGAATCGATCATGCGCGAGCCGATTTTCAGCACCAGCCCGCCCAGCAATTTGGGATCGACATGGGCTTCGAGTTGCGGCTCGCGGCCCAATTTTTCTTTCAGCAGGCGCTTGAGCTCGGAAGTTTCTTCGCCGTTCAGTGCGCGCGCCGACGTGACAGTGGCGGCGATTTCGCCGCGATGGGCGGCCACCAGCACCTCGAAGGCGCGGATGATGTCGCCAAGCGCGAACAGGCGGCGCTTCTGCGCCAGCAGCAAAATCAGCTTGCGGGTGAGGGGATGCATGCTGGCGTTTTTCAGCACGGCTTCCAGCGCCCTCGCCTGTTCCTCGCGCGTCAGCACTGGCGAGCGCACCAGGCGCAGAAAATCCTCGCTGGCTTCCAGCAGCACGCGCAGCCGGGCGAGATCATGGGCAAGCGCGTCCAGCGCCTTTTCTTCGAGTGCCAACTCAAAGACAGCCGTGGCGTAACGCCCGGCAAGCCCGCTTGTGTGTGAGTCTTTCGACGCCACTTTTTCTTACCCAAGTCAGGGGTGCCGAGGCCCCCATTCGCCTTAGCTAACCCATTGTAAAAACAATAGAATTACCGCCAGACAGAATCCCCGCGCCCGGCCGGGCGGACTTAGCATGGGGCCTAAGGGTGCGCAACATGGCCGTCATGCGAGGAAGCGTCGCGTGGGCCAGCGCACGGCTAGGTTTTTGGAATGCATGAAATATGACCGACCTACACATGCGTGACGCGCATTGCGTTATGTCGAGAAACGCTTGCGCAACGCCTGCGTGGGAAAGACACTCGTCCTACGGAGGGGCAATGCACGAGCACAAGGTCGACATCAAGACACATGACGGCGTGGCCGACGGCTATCTTTATCAGCCCGACTCCAAAGACACCTGGCCTGGTGTCGTCATGTACACCGATATCTGGGGCGTGCGGCCCGTCTTCCAGCAGATGGCGAAACGGCTGGCCGCCGAAGGCTACGTCGTGCTGCTGCCGAATATTTATTACCGCACGCGCCACATGCCGGTGTTCAAGGACGAGCTGCCGTCATTCGCCGACGCCAATGGCCGTGCGCAACTGATGGCGCTGAAAGACACGCTGACGGCCGACAAGGTTGAACGTGACGCCATTTCTTATGTCGAGTTCCTAGCCATGCAGGAAATCGTCGGCGGCATGAAAATGGGCGCCGTGGGTTATTGCATGACCGGCAGCTTCGTCATGCGCACGGCGGCGGCGCGCCCCGACCGCGTTGCGGTCGCCGCGTCCATTCACGGCGGCGGATTGGCGACGGAGGCGCCCGACAGCCCCCATCTGCTGCTGCCCAAAATGAAGGCGCGGCTTTATTTCGCCCATGCCAGCGAAGACGGCTCTTGCCCGCCGGAAATGATCCGCAAACTGGAAGCGGCGTGCGCCAAGTCCGGCCTGCGTTACGAAAGCGAGCACTATGCGGGGAAGCACGGCTTCGCGGTGGAAAACCACGCGGCCTATGATGCGCCGTCCGCCGACAGGCATTGGCACAAACTGCTGGCGTTGTTCAAGGAGACGCTGCACTAGCGTGGCGACGGGCCGCGCCAGTGCGGCAGTCACAACTAAGCCTCTGGAAAGTTATTGAGCCACAGGCGGCGGCGGAGGCTGCGGGTGCACGCCGCCGTTAGGATCTCCACCTGCGCCTGCAGCATATGCAGCAGAGTTGACATACGCCGTGCTGAACATGATGGCGAAAAGGGCCGCCGCAACCAACGCAAATTTCTTCATGAGCTTGTTCTCCCGCTTGACACGAGGAGCGCCTATAAAGCAATTACTTTTTCATGGCCTACCTCCGCTTGTTAGATCAAACTAAAGGCACGAAATAATATGATGGCGATGTGCATGGTCAGCTTATGACAAGCCCAAAAAGCTTCACTGTTGCGCTGCACAAGCGCTGGGGCCCGAGTTTGGTTATCGTGACATTTCTAATTCTTTGTAATTCTTCTAATGCTGAAGAGCGGCTCACCCCATCGCCTTACTTTGCAAGTTTCAAGGCCGACGAAGTGTATATGCGCGAAGGACCGAGCAAAGAGCACCGGATCAAATGGGTTTATCATCGCCGTGGCTTTCCCGTTGAAGTCATCGGGAGTTTCGATGTGTGGCGGCGCGTGCGCGATCCCGACGGCGAGGAGGGATGGGTTCACCGCACCATGCTGTCGCCCACCCGCACAGCCGTTGTGATTGGAAAGGGCGATAGCGTATTGCACGCCAAAGCCGATCTTCAGTCGCCAGCGCTTGCGCAAGTGGAGCCAGGCGCTATTGGTGAATTGGAGCGCTGCCAGGGCAATGCCTGCGAGCTTGATTTTGGCGAGCTCGACGGCTGGATAGATCGCACGCGCCTCTGGGGCGTCAATGGAGCCGATTAGGCCTTCGGGCGGCGCGTCACTACTCGGGCGCATGTCCTGGGCGCTGTTCGAATGGGGCCGCAATCCTTACGTCCAGCTGGTCACCATCTTTATCTATGCGCCCTATTTCGCGCGCGACATCGTAGGCGATCCGGTGCGCGGCCAGGCGTTGTGGGGCGAGATATCCGGCTACAGCGGCTTGGCGGTTGCCGTACTGGCGCCCATTTTCGGCGCGGTCGCCGATGCCGGCGGGCGGCGCAAGCCGTGGATCGCCTTTTATGGCGCGCTGCTGGCGCTGGCCTCGGCCTGCCTGTGGTTCGGCGTGCCGGACGGCGCGCAAAGCATTGTTATTGTCGGTGCGGCCATTGCTGTCGCCAACGTCTCTTACGAATTCACCAATGTGTTTCACAATTCGCTGCTGCCGTCGGTGGCGAGGCCCTCCCATATCGGCGCGTTGTCAGGTCTGGGCTACGCGCTTGGCAATGTGGCGAGCGTGCTATTGCTGATTTTTGTGCTGCTCGCGTTTTATTTGCCGGAACATCCCTGGCTTGGCCTGGTGCGCGCCACACACGAGCACGAACGCATCGTTGGGCCGTTATCGGCGGCGTGGCTGCTGGTGTTCAGCATTCCGCTGTTCCTGTGGACGCCGGATCGCCCGCCCGCCGGTCACAGTCTGCCGGAAGCCATGCGCCTTGGCCTGAAATCCGTAGGCCATACGCTTCGCAGTCTTCGGCACTACGGCAATGTCGCGCTCTATCTTATTGCGCGCGCGATCTACAATGACGGCAAGACGGCGGTGCTGACCTTCGGCGGCGTCTATGCCTCGGGCGTATTTCATTGGAAGGCGGAACAGCTTGCCGTATTCGGCATTCTGCTTTGCGTATTCGCAGCGTTTGGCGGTTTGCTGGGCGGCAGATTGGCTGATCGCATCGGCACCAGGAACGCCATACTCGTTTCCATTACTGGTACGATGTTTGGCGCCATTCTTTCGCTGGGCTTTGCGCCCGGCCGGATGCTGTTTGTTTTTCCGTATGATCCGGCCCATCAGCTCGGCATACCGGTATTCCACAGCTGGCCCGAGCTAATCTATCTCGGGGTCGTCGCCATCATCGCAGTATTCATTGTGGCGGCCTACGCCAACAGCCGCACCATGCTGGCGCGCATCGCGCCGGAAGAACGCATGGCGGAATTCTTCGGGCTCTATGCGTTGTCAGGAACTTCGACGGCGTTCCTGGCGCCGCTGGCAGTGGGCTACGTCACGGCCGCCACCCACAGTCAGCAATGGGGCATGGCCGCGATCGTTGCGTTCCTCGCCGTTGGCTTCGCAGGAATGTTGTTCGTGCGAGAGGAACGCGCGCAGGCGGTCTGAGTTCGTTCAGTGGCGGAAATGACGGATGCCGGTGAAGGCCATCGTCAGTCCCGCTTCGTCGGCCGCCTTGATCACTTCGTCATCGCGCATGGAGCCGCCGGGTTGGATGACGGCCGTGGCGCCGGCTTCGGCAACGGCGAGCAAACCGTCAGGGAATGGAAAGAATGCGTCGGAGGCGGCGGCCGAACCGACCGTCATCGGTTCTTTCCAGCCCGCGGCCTTGGCCGCGTCCTTGGCTTTGAGCGCCGCGATACGCGCAGCGTCGACGCGGCTCATTTGCCCTGCGCCAATGCCGGCCGTGGTGAGATCTTTCGCATAGACGATAGTGTTCGACTTCACATGCTTGCCGACTGTGAAAGCGAAGATCATGTCGGCCACTTGCGCGTCAGTTGGCTTTTTCTTGGTGACGATTTTGAGATTGTCTTTGATGACATGCGCGTTGTCGCGCGTTTGAGCCAATATGCCTCCTGCCACAGTTTTGTAGATCAGGCTCAAGGTCGTAGGATCGGCGAGACCGCCGGTGATCAGCAGGCGGACATTCTTCTTCGATGCTAGAATACGGCGCGCGTCGGCATCGGCGTCGGGCGCGACGATGACTTCGGTGAACAGCTTGGCGATTTCTTCGGCTGTCGCGCCGTCGAGCGTACGATTGAACGCTATGATTCCGCCGAACGCCGACACGGGGTCGCAGGCGAGCGCCTTCTTATAGGCATCGAGCAGCGAGGAACCAAGCGCCACCCCGCACGGGTTGGCATGTTTGATGATGGCGCAGGCCGCTGTTGATGGCGCAAACTCCGACACCAGCTCGAACGCGGCGTCGGTGTCATTGATGTTGTTGTAGGAGAGCTCCTTGCCTTGCAATTGGGTGGCGGTGGCGACGCCGGGCCGCGTGCTTTCGTCCTTATAGAACGCAGCATGCTGATGCGGATTTTCGCCATAGCGCAAAGGCTGTTTCAATTTGCCGGCGAAGGCAATGCGCCGTGGAAAGCCAGCGCTGTCATGATCGACCAATTGGCGCAAAAACCAGCCCGAGACCACGGCGTCATAGGCGGCGGTGCGGCCAAAGGCGATCTGCGCCAGCCTGCGGCGCAAGGCAGCCGTCGTGCCGCCGCTCTCAATCTCGTTCAGCACCGCCGCGTAGTCCTCGTGATCGACCACCACCGTCACCCATTCGTGGTTCTTGGCGGCGGCGCGGATCATGGCGGGACCGCCGATGTCGATGTTTTCGATTGCTTGGTCGAACGACGCGCCTTTGGCGATCGTTTCCTCGAACGGATAGAGGTTCGACACCAAAAGATCGATGCCGCCGATATCGTGCTCGCGCATGGCGTCCGCGTGCTTGTCGCGCAGGCCCAGCAACCCGCCGTGGATTTTCGGATGCAGCGTTTTAACCCGGCCATCCATGATTTCGGGAAAACCCGTGAGCGACGAAACCTCGGTGACCTTAAGCCCAGCATCGCGCAGCGCCTTGGCCGTGCCGCCGGTGGAGATCAACTCGATCTTATGGTTCGCCAGCGCACGCGCGAATTCGAGCAGGCCGGTCTTGTCGAAAACGGAAATCAGGGCGCGGGCGACGGGGCGCTTGGTCATGCGACTCAGGCTCACGGGAGCTACGCTCGCTCTTAAATCACGTCTTGTTCGAAGTCCATCCGCGTAAAACTTTCACCACAGCTTCGGTCAGCCGCGCCAGATCGGCCTCGCCGATGGTGAGCGCAGGCGTGAGATAAACGATATTCCGGAAGGGGCGAATCCACACGCCTTCGGCGAGTAGGCGGCGCTTCAGTTCGTTGAGGTCGCGGATTTGTTCCAGTTCCACCACGCCGATGGCGCCTTTGACGCGCACGTCTTTTACGCCCGGTATGCCGATGCAGGGGCCGAGGCCAAGCGTCAGCCCCTTGGCGATGATGCCGACTTGTTCGACGCGGGGTTCTTGCTCGAACAGATCGAGCGAGGCATTGGCGGCCGCACAGGCCAGCGCATTGCCCATATAGGTGGGCCCGTGCATCAAGGCGTGGGTTGGATCGTCTGACCAGAAGCCATCAAAGATTTTCTTGGAGGCGATAGTGGCGGCAAGCGGCAGCGTGCCGCCGGTGAGGCCTTTGCCGAGGGTAATAATGTCGGGCGCGACGTCTGCCGATTCCAGCGCGAACATCGCGCCAGTGCGGCAGAAGCCGGTGAAGATTTCATCGAAGATCAGCGGCAGGTCATATTTGTCGGCGGTTGCGCGCAAGCGGCGGAGTACATCCGTCTCATGAAAAATCATGCCGCCCGCGCCCTGCACCAAAGGCTCGACCAACATGCCGGCCAGTTCATTCGCATGACGCTCGAGAAAGGCATCGAACGCGGCGATGGTTTTTTGGTCACGAGGCAGATCGATGACGTGATGCTCGGGCAGGGCGCCCTTGAACAGCGCGTGCATGCCTTCGTCCGGATCGCACACCGCCATGGTGGCGAAGGTGTCGCCGTGATAGCCACCCTTAAAGGCGAGGAATTTGGTGCGCTTGCGAATTCCCTGATTGAGCCAATATTGCACCGCCATTTTCATGGCGACTTCGACGGCCACCGATCCGGAATCGGAAAAGAACACGCGCTCCAGATTTTCCGGCAACAGTGCGCATAAGCGTTGCGCCAAAGTCAGCGCCTGCTCATGCACCAGCCCGCCCAGCATGACGTGGGGCATGGTTTTGAGCTGGCGCTGAACACATTCTCTTATATGCGGGTGGTTATAGCCGTGGCATGCCGTCCACCACGAGGCGATGCCGTCCACCAGCTCGCGCCCATCGGTCAGGATAATCCGCGTGCCTTGGGTGCGCGCGACCGCAAGCGGCGGTGCTGCCGTCTTCATCTGCGTATAAGGCAGCCAGATGTGATCGATGCCGTTTTCGTACCAGCCGGGCGTGCGCTTATTCATGCACGCTTAGATCGGCATGGGCACGAGGCCGAGCCGGTTCATCAATTCGCGGTCGTGATCCGCGTCCGGATTGGGCGTGGTAAGCAGCTTCGGCCCGTAAAATATCGAATTGGCGCCTGCCAGGAAACACAGCGCCTGGGTTTCGTCGCTCATCTCTTCGCGCCCCGCCGAGAGCCGCACCATAGATTTCGGCATGGTAATGCGCGCCACCGCGATGGTGCGCACGAAATCGAGCGCATCAAGTTGCGGCGTGCCGTTGAGCGGCGTGCCCGCCACCTGCACCAGCATGTTGATGGGCACGCTCTCAGGATGCTCGGGCAAAGTCGCCAGCGTGTGGATCATGCCGACCCGATCTTCGAGGCCTTCGCCCATACCGATGATGCCGCCGCAGCAGACATGAATGCCGGCATCGCGCACGCGCGCCAGCGTGTCGAGCCGGTCCTGATAAACGCGCGTGGTGATGATGTCGCCGTAATATTCCGGCGAAGTATCTAGATTGTGGTTGTAGTAATCGAGGCCCGCCCGCTTCAGGCGCTGGGCTTGCGGTGCGGTCAGCATGCCGAGTGTGGCGCAGGTTTCCATGCCCAATGCGCGCACGCCTTCCACCATTTCGCAAACTTGATCCAGATCCTTGTCTTTCGGCTCGCGCCAGGCGGCGCCCATGCAGAAGCGGCTGGCGCCAGCGTCCTTGGCTGCGCGCGCTTCCGACAGCACGGCGTCGAGTGCCATGATTTTTTCCGCCTTGACGCCGGTGTGGTAACGCGCGGCCTGCGGGCAATAGGCGCAATCTTCAGGGCAGCCGCCGGTCTTGATCGAAAGCAGCGTCGAAATCTGCACTTCGTTCGAAGCGAAATGTTTGCGGTGAAGTGTTTGCGCGCGAAAGATAAGGTCGGCGAAGGGAAGCGCGAACAGCGCGCGCACCTCTTCGCGGCTCCAGTCGTGGCGGATGTCGGCCTGCATGCAATTCCTCTATGCCTCGCCCTTCGAGGGCTCAGGGCGAGGCAATGTATAAGGCCTCATGCTGAGCTTGTCGAAGCATGAGGCCCCAGATGTATAGTGCGCCATGCACTCGCTCGACCAATTCGCCCGCACCAAGCTCGCCGAACTTGAGGCCCGGCATCTGCGCCGCCGCCTGACCGAGACGGCGCGTGCGGACGGCATCTGGGTGGCACGTGGGGGCAGGCGGCTGTTATCGTTTTCCTGCAACGATTATCTAAACCTGACGCAGCATCCCAAGGTGAAGGCCGCGGCAATTGCGGCGATCGAAAAATACGGCGTGGGCGCAGGCGCTTCGCGCCTCGTCACAGGCAATCATCCACTTTATGCCGAACTGGAAGCGAAGCTCGCGCGCTGGAAGGACGCTGAGGCCGCCTGCGTGTTCGGTTCCGGTTATCTCGCCAATACGGGCATCATCCCCGCGCTCGTCGCCAAGGAAGATTTGATCCTGGTCGATGAGTTGAGCCACGCCTGCATCTGGGCTGGCGCGCGGCTGTCGGGCGCCACGGTCGCCATTTACGACCACAACGATATCGGCCACGCGGAAGAATTGCTCACCGTGCACCGGCCCCGCCACGCCCGCGCCATGATCGCCACCGACGGCGTGTTCTCGATGGACGGTGATCTGGCGCCATTGAATGACCTTGCAGCGCTGGCCGAACGCTTCGATGCCTGGCTGATGTCCGATGACGCGCATGGCCTGGGCGTGGTGGGTAATGGCCACGGTTCGGCGTTCACCGGCAAAGATAAAGCCGACGTGCCCTTGCAGATGGGAACCTTGTCCAAGGCGCTGGGAAGTTATGGCGGATATCTTTGCTCCAGTGCGCCCGTGATCGATCTCATTAAAACGCGCGCGCGCACACTTATATATTCCACCGGATTGCCGCCCGCATCGGTGGCGGCAGCGATTGCGGCACTTGATCTTATCGAACGCGATCCCGCGCTTGTTGCCGCGCCATTGGCAAAAGCCAGGGTGTTCACCCACCAGACGCAATTGCCGGAAGCGCAAAGCCCCATCGTACCTGTGGTGATCGGCAAAGAAAAAGCAGCGCTTGACGCCCAAGCCATCCTGGAAGACGAGGGTTTCTTGGCCGTCGCCATCCGCCCGCCGACAGTGCCCGCCGGCACCGCCCGGCTGCGTTTTGCCTTCACCGCTGCGCATCCCGAGAAAGAGATCGAACGGTTGGCCGAAGTGGTGCGCACGCGTGTGTTGAAGCGCAATTCATGAGCGCCTTTTTCGTCACCGCCACTGGCACCGATATCGGCAAAACCTTCGTCACCGCGGGGTTGATCCAGCATTTGCGCACTGACGGAAAGGGTGTAAGCGCGCTCAAACCCGTGGTCAGCGGATTCGACGAAAAGAAGGCAGCCGAAAGCGATCCCGGCCAACTGCTCGCGGCGTTGGGGAAGCCTATTAATAAGGAAGACGTTGAGCGCATCGCGCCCTGGCGTTTTATGGCGCCGCTGTCGCCAGACATGGCAGCGGCGCGTGAAGGCAAGACAATCGATTTCGATGCGCTGGTGAAGTTTTGCCGCGATGCGGTTGCCTTGAGCCAAGGCACCGTATTTATAGAAGGCGTGGGTGGCGTCATGGTGCCGCTGGATCAGCGCCACACGGTGCTCGATTGGATAGCGGCGCTTAAACTGCCCGTGATCCTCGTCACCGGAACCTATCTCGGAACGCTTAGTCATACGCTCACGGCAATGGAGGTCCTCAAGCAACGCCATTTGACCATTGCTGCAATAGCGCTTAACGAGAGCGTGGATGGTGTGGGTCTGGACGAAACGCTCGTAACGCTTCGCCGTTTCATCCCGGCCGTTCCGATCGGCACGATACGAAGAGTGACGAACTCTATCGCTGCCAAAAAAGATTTCGCCTCGCTGTGGAACTTGATCGCCTAGCGCGGGTTTGTCGTTTTATCGCGAGGGCGTTCCACATGGCAAAAGCGTATGACTGTTCTAAGTGCCCGAGCTATTGCTGTTCCTATCCGACCATTCCGCTGACCAAGCGCGATTTGCAGCGGCTCGCCCGGTATTTCGGCTTGGGCTTCCGCGCGGTAAAAGCCAAATACACGGTCCCACGCGACGACGACGCTTACACCATGCGCCGCAAAGCCGACGTGCATTTCGGCCGCGTCTGCCAGTTCTTCGACACCGAAAAACGCCGCTGCGGCATTTACGAGGCGCGGCCCGCCACCTGCCGGGATTATCCGGAACGCGGCCGCTGCGGCTATTACGACTTCCTACAATCCGAGCGCTGGCTGCAGAACGATCCCGAATTCATCGTGCCCATCGACGGGCGCTAGGCTTTATTGACCGTATGGCGCGCGCCGCTATGATCCGCGCCGCCATTCAATTCCCAGCCCCTATGGCGGAATGGTAGACGCGGCAGACTCAAAATCTGTTGGTGGCGACACCGTGCTGGTTCAAGTCCGGCTAGGGGCACCAAAACTATAAGGACGTACCATGCAACCTATCATGTACCGCGCTTCCGTACCGCCCTTCCTTCTGATGCTGAAAAATTTGTCGGACATCCTGAAAAAGGGTGAGGCGCACGCCAAGGCGCGCAATATCGAGCCCCATGTGCTGCCCCATGCGCGGCTTTATCCCGACATGTTTCCGCTCACGCGCCAGGTGCAGATCGCCTGCGACATGGCCAAGCGCGGCTGCTCACGGCTGGCCCAGGTCGAAGCGCCTGTGAATGAGGACAAGGAAACCACTTTCGACGAGTTGCAGGCGCGAATTGCCAGCACGGTGGCCTTCATCAAGACCCTCAAGCCCGAACAATTTGCAGGTTCGGAAGGGCGCAATGTGACCATCGAGGTTGGGCGCGAGCGCGAGAAGCGCGAACTCAACGGCATGACCTATCTGTTCGATTACGCCTACGCGCACTTCTATTTTCACGTGACGATGACCTACGGCATCCTGCGTGAGAACGGCGTCGATCTGGGCAAGGGCGATTTCGTTATGGCGCCCAAGGCGGGGACGTAAGCAGCCAGCGGCTTTGGTCAGTAGCGGTAGTGATCCGGCTTGTACGGCCCTGCGACGGGGATGCCGATATAGCTGGACTGCTTGTCGCTGAGCTGTGTCAGCTTCACGCCGACATGGGCGAGATGCAGGCGCGCCACCTTCTCGTCCAAATGTTTCGGCAGCGTGTAGACCTTCTTCTGGTATTTGCCCTGGTGAGTGAAGAGCTCGATCTGCGCGATGGTCTGGTTGGAGAAGCTGGCGCTCATCACGAAGGTGGGGTGTCCCATGGCGTTGCCGAGGTTCACCAGCCGGCCTTCCGATAACAGGATGATGCGCTTGCCGTCGGGGAATTCGATTTCGTCCACCTGCGGCTTCACATTGTGCCACTTGTAGTTTTTCAGGGCGGCAACCTGTATTTCCGAATCGAAGTGGCCGATATTTGCCACGATGGCGCGATGTTTCATCTTGCGCATGTGCTCGATGGTGATGACATCGACATTGCCGGTAGCGGTGACGAAGATATCGGCGCGGGGCGCAGCGTCTTCCATCGTGACGACTTCATAGCCTTCCATCGCGGCCTGCAACGCGCAGATGGGATCGACTTCGCTCACCATCACGCGGCAGCCCGCCTGGCGCAGGCTCGCTGCGGAACCCTTGCCCACGTCGCCGAAGCCCGCGACCATCGCCACCTTGCCGGCCATCATCACGTCGGTGCCGCGGCGGATGCCGTCCACCAGTGACTCGCGGCAGCCGTAAAGATTGTCGAATTTCGATTTGGTCACGGAATCGTTCACATTGATGGCGGGGAACAGAAGTTTCCCTTCCTTCTCCATCTGATAAAGCCTGTGCACCCCGGTAGTGGTTTCCTCGGTAACACCTTTGATGGCTTTGGCGTTTGCGCCATACCAGCCAGGCTTGGATGCGAGGCGCTTTTTGATCGCAGCGAACAGCGCTTCTTCCTCTTCATTCTCGGGCTTATCAAGGAACGCTTTGTCGCCACCTTCTGCGCGCAGGCCCAGATGAATAAGCAACGTCGCGTCGCCGCCATCGTCCAAAATCATGTTGGGCACGCCGCCGTCCGACCATTCGAAAATCTTGTGGGTGTAGTCCCAGTAATCGGTCAGGCTCTCGCCCTTGATGGCGAACACCGGCGTGCCGCCGGCCGCCACGGCAGCCGCCGCATGATCCTGCGTCGAATAGATATTGCACGAAGCCCAGCGCACATCGGCGCCCAGCGCTCGCAGCGTTTCGATCAGCACTGCGGTTTGAATGGTCATGTGCAGCGAGCCCGCGATGCGCGCGCCCTTGAGCGGCTGCGTGCGGCCAAATTCCTCGCGGATCGCCATGAGACCCGGCATTTCGGTCTCGGCGATGGCGATTTCCTTGCGGCCCCAATCGGCGAGGCCGATGTCTTTGATGCGATAGTCCTGTGTCATGGCCGGCTCCATACAAGGGGTCCGGCGAAATCGCAAATACAGGAATCTATATATCCGTTTTGGCCTTGGGCGGCCGGCTTGCGCGGGGTTCGCCCACGCGGCGCACGGGGGTCCAGCTCGGCGCGTCGCTCGCCGGGAAGCCGTCCTCGGACGCGATCTCGACTTCATCTGGCGGCTTCTTACCAGCCGCGGGAGGTATGCGCCGTTCCTCCGTCATGGCGTCATTATGATACTTGCCGCGCAGTTCCGATAGGGTCGCGTATAATATGACGGCACATCGCAGCGGGGAGACATGCGCGGCAAGGTCTGCATCATTACAGGGGCAACATCCGGCATCGGGCTGGAGACGGCGAAAGAGTTGGGCGCGAAGGGCGCCCGGCTCGCGCTGGTAGCGCGCGATCCGCAACGGGCGGATGCAACTCTCAAGGATCTGGCCGCAAAAGGCATAGCCGCAAAATTCTATCTCGCCGATCTTTCGCGGCTTTCGGACATGAAACGCGTAGCGGGCGAAATCGCGGCGGCGGAGCCGCGCATCGACGTGCTGGTAAATAATGCGGGCGCGCTGTTCACCCGGCGCCAGGAAACCGCCGATGGGTTCGAGCTTACCTTTGCCCTTAATCATCTGGGATATTTCGTGCTGGCGAATTTGCTGAAGGAGCGGCTGGCTGCAGCCGCGCGCGCGCGTATCGTCAACGTTGCGTCGGAAGCGCATCGCGGCATGACGCTCGATTTTTCCGATCTGCAATTCAGGAATCGCTATCGCGGCTTCACAGCATATGGCCGCTCGAAGCTTTGCAACATTCTGTTCACGCGCGAGCTGGCGCGAAAGCTAGTGGGCACGGGCATAGCGGTTAGTTGCCTGCATCCGGGCTTTGTCGCCACGCGCTTCGGCGACAACAATGGCGGCGCTTTCCGCGTTGGCGTATATATCGCCAAGCAAATTGCAGGGCGCAGCGTGGAGAAGGGCGCCGAGACAGTGGTTTATCTCGCCTCTTCGCCGGAAGCTGCCGGTGCCAACGGCGAATATTATTTCGATAGCAAGCCCAAGACGCCTAGCACGCAGGCGCGCAACGACGAGGATGCGCGCCGGCTGTGGGTCGAAAGTGCGCGGCTGACGCAAATCGGATGAATTACCGCCACATCTATCATGCCGGCAATTTCGCGGATGTGCTCAAGCACGCGGCGCTGGTTTCGATCCTGCTGCATTTGCGCAAGAAGGAAAAACCTTTTGCGGTGATCGACACTCATGCGGGGCGCGGGCTTTACGATATCGCGGGCGCCGAAGCAGCAAAGACAGACGAAGCAAAGAACGGAATTTTGCGCCTGCTCGAAGTGGGCGCGTTGCCGGGCGTGCTGGCGTCCTATTGCGACGTCGTGCGCGAATTTGGCGAGGGCCATTATCCGGGCTCGCCGCTGATCGCGGCAAAGCTTTTGCGCGCACAGGATGGGCTAACGGCCATCGAGATGCAGTCGCGGCGAATATGCAAGCCTGGCGGCGGCACTGGCGAAACAGCCGCGCACGCGGGCCGTGCAAGGCGATGGTTACAAGGAATTGTTGAGCTTGCTGCCGCCGCCCGAGCGCCGCGGGCTTATTCTTGTCGATCCGCCTTATGAATCCGACGATGAGTTCGTAACGGCCGCCCGTGCGCTGGTGCAGGCGCATCGCCGCTTTGCCACCGGCATTTTTCTTTTCTGGTATCCGCTGAAGACGCGCGGGCTTGCAGATGCGGCGGCGGGTGAAGTGTTGAATGCCGGCATCAGTGACGTGCTGCGTGTCGAGCTCGATGTTGATGTCGAGCCCGCCACCGCACGCGAGGGAAGGGGGCCGCCTCTATCAGCCACCGGCCTACTCGTCATCAACCCGCCGTTATGGTTTCGAAACCGAGATGAGCGTGATCTTGCCGTTCCTGAAAAAAAGCTCGCGCGCGGCCCCGGCGCGCGCTTCCGTCTGGAACGGCTTGCTGAAGAACATTGATAATCTCAGAGCTTGATGCCGAAGCGCGCCACGATAAAACCGTCACGAAATAAAGTGCGACAGTAAGTGCGCACGACAACAGCAGCGCCAACCAGAAACCCATCCCTTGCCGGAGTAGCGCAGGCAACACGATAAACAGCGGCAGCGAAGGGATCACGTACCAGAACGTCGCTTCGGACTGCGCGGCGAATCAGTGTGTTGTCCCCTGTGTCGCGCCACAGCCAAATCAATGCCAGTACCGAAACCAGTGGGAGCGAGGCCACCAGCCCACCGAATGCGGGGCTGCGTTTCGCAATCTCGGAAACGGCCGCAACAATGAGGCCCGAAAAAAGTGCCTTGAAAATTATATAGGTCACGGCCTGCCCCTTTGCTGTTTTCGCTGCGCGATTATAGCGCCTGCTGCTTGCGAGCGCCTGGGGTGGACGATATGGTCCGCGGCCTTTCCGGACAGGTGGCCGAGCGCCCGGCTTGCTTTGCAAGCCAAGGCAAAACTCCTGCAGGTGGGTTGGACAGGTGGCTGAGCGGTTGAAAGCACCGCACTCGAAATGCGGCGTACGGGTAACCGTACCGGGGGTTCGAATCCCTCCCTGTCCGCCATATTTTTCGGACAGGCCGTCGCTCGTAATCCGCGCCGGGCCTGGGCTATAATCAATCTTTGTACGGACGGGGAGTGGCATGGGAAAGCCGATTACCAACATCACGATCGTCGGGGGCGGCACTTCCGGCTGGATCACTGCGGCCTATTTGAACCAGCGGCTGCAATGGGGCCCTACCGCCAAGCGCGACGTGAACATCACTCTCATCGAATCGCCCGGCATCCCCATCATCGGCGTCGGCGAGGCCACAGTGCCCACGCTCAAGGGCACCATGAAGATGCTCGGCATCTCCGAGGCGGAATTCATGCAACGCACGGACGCCACCTTCAAACTGGGCATCTGGTTCAAGGATTGGAACCTTGACGCCAATGGAAACAAAATTGGCTATCTGCATCCGTTCACCGGCGGCTTGACCGTAAAGGGTTACAGCCCGGGCTATTCGTTCAAGAAATACGGCATCCCAGGCAAGAACGACGTCACCGATCAGGACTTTGTGCGCACGATCAGCGTGGCGCGCGAAGCGATCGAGAACAACCAGGGGCCGCGGGCGTTGAACGGTCCGGTCTTCGGCGGCGCGCTGCAATACGCCTACCACATCGACGCCGGCAAGCTTGCCGACTTCCTGCAGGAAATCTGCGTCAAGCGTGGCGTGAAACATGTGCGCGACGACGTCATCGACATTACCAAGGACGATCGCGGGTACATCAAGTCGCTGCAAGCTGAAGGAGATCGGCGATTGGCCGGTGGAACTGGTCATCGACTGCAGCGGCTTCAAAGGCATGTTCATCAATGAAGCGATGGGCGAGCCGTTCGAATCCTATCGACGACTATTTGCTGAATGACCGCGCTATCCCGATCCAGATCAAGCACAACGAGCCGGCGAAAATCAATTCGGTGACCACCAGCACGGCGCTTTACGGCCGGCTGGTCGTGGCACATCCCGCTGCAGAACCGTGTCGGCACGGGCTACGTCTATTCCAGCAAGTTCAAGAGCGATGACGAGGCGCTGGCGGAGTTCCGCGAGCATCTCAACGGCGCGGAATTCATGACCGAGCCGCGCGTGCTCAAGATGCGCGTCGGCCGCATGCCGCCGGAGTTGGGTGAAGAACTGCGTCGCCATGGGCCTGTCCAGCGGCTTTGTCGAGCCGCTGGAATTGACGGCCATCATGTCCGTCGAACTGCAGGCGCGCTGGCTGTTGGCCAGCCTGCCCAGCACGGATTTCGAAGAGCCGCTGATCGACCAGTTCAATGGCGCCAGCAGCCGGCTCTATGACGAGATCCGCGACTTCCTGGGGTTGCATTTCGGCCTTAATCAGCGCGACGAGCCCTATTGGAAGGCGGCGCGCAACGAGGCCAAGAAATCCGACAGCCTCAAGCAGCATTTCGATCTGTGGAAATATTCGTTGCCGAGCCCGCTCGATCCGCGCACCAAACACCGTGTTCAGCCATTGGAGCATCATGTGCATCCTGATGGGCAAGAATTTCTATCGGGACTGCAAGCTGGTAGGCGAAGAAACCGTGAAGCTGGAATTGTGGGAGAAATATTGCTCCGAGCTGAGCAACCGCAAACAGCGCATCACAAGCCGCTTGGCCAATCACCGTCAGCTGGTCGATACCATGGTGGGCCGTTCCGTGCCGGGCGAAAGCATGAAACGCGAAATGGTCGAGAGCGAGGCTCTGATCGCGGATGGCCAGTTGATGGTTGCAGGCGCAGCCGATCATGGCGCAACGCCCAATCGGGTAGTTGCCGTTCAGGCTTGGTTACGGAAATCAGCCCCAAAGGCAGGTTGTTGCCCGCCGCGTTTGCGGCTTGGAATGCGGCTAGTTGTAGGGCAACATTAAAACGGGTCTAATGTAGCGGAACATTACCTCCGGCGCTCATGGTGATAGCCGGTAAGCGGGTGGCTGGCTTCTCGGGGTATTTCCATGGGCGTAGGCAGCTCTGTTTTGGCTGACCGCCATAGTCCCATCATGTTTTGGCTTGGAAGCGCTGCTGTCACCGTGGGCGTGCTGCTGCATTTGCCGATGTTCATCGCTTCGGCACCGATGCATTACATGATGGCCGGAATGCCGATGGATCCTTGGATGATCCTCGGCATGTTTTTGATCGTCAGCGGAGTTGCGATCGCATTTTACGGGCTATTGCCGCCGAAGCCAGTGCACGTAGACGCCACAGAGGAAATTTACATCGAAGCCGCAAGCGAAGCGCGTAACTTTCGCCGATGCATTGGGTGCTTATGGCGACGCTGACGATTGGTCTCGTGATCGACACGATGAAACCGGCAACCTTAGGGTTGCTGATCCCTGGAATGACTGTGGAATACGGTCTTCCTCATACAACCATGGCGTTGTTTCCGTTGGCGGCCCTTACGGGCCTCGTCGCCGGTTCGATCGCATGGGGCTATCTCGCGGATATTTATGGCAGGCGCGCCGCCATTCTGCTTTCCGCTGTGATGTTCGCAGGTACTTCCATATGTGGCTTCATGCCATCGTTCTGGTGGAATGTGCTGATGTGTGTTCTGATGGGGGCATCCGCTGGCGGCATGCTTCCCGTTTGTTATGCGCTTCTGACGGAAACGGTTCCCGCCAAGCATCGCGGCTGGATTGGTTTGGTAGGTGGGCTCGGCACGGTGGGCGGGTTCTGCGGCCGTAGGCGCTTCCAGCCTGCTGCAGCCGATCTTTGGCTGGCGGATCATGTGGTTTCTTGGCCTTCCCACAGGACTGTTGCTCATCGTCATGAACCGCTTCATTCCGGAATCTTCGAAGTTTCTGCTTATGCAGGGTAAGATCGAGGAAGCCGCCGTGATCATGCGCCGTTTTGGTTCAGTGGTGCATACCCAATCACGTGCCATCGTCAAAACTGTTCTGGTGCCACGCTCCGGTTTGGCGCTCATCACCACCGCGAAATATGCCGGCACGACGTTGGCGCTTCTGCTTACGGGACTGGGCTGGCGATTGCTCAATTTCGGCTTGCTGTTGTGGTTGCCGGCAAACCTGTCGGCCAAAGGCTACGACATCGTGACGACCAGTCAGCTGCTGACGAAGTCGGCGTTCGTGGCGCTCCCCGTCATGTTCCTGGCGGCTTACGCCTATAGCCAGTGGAGCACCAAGTGGAGCCTTGTCACCTCGCTCGGTATCAGTGGGGCAGGGCTCTTAGGAATACTCCAAATGGATACGGGGCTGCTCGGTGGTTTCGATAACCCTGTCCTCTTTCTTGCGTTGCTGGTCATTGGCGCCAATGGCATCGTCGCCACCATTCTTCCCTATGCCGCGGAAAACTATCCTTTGCATGTGCGCGGCCGGGCCACCGGCGTAGTGGCCGCAAGCACCAAGATGGGTGGAATGGCCGCCCAGATTATCACCGCGTTCGGCATCTACCCGTCTTTGGGCACGACGTCGCTTGTGCTGATGGTCCCGGTGCTGGGCGCGATGGTTCTCATCGGTTATTTCGGCCAGGAAACGCGGGGCGTGGTTCTGCGCGATATCGATTTCACCGATGCGGCCTGGGGCTGAGCCGGGTTACGCGCGCGGCCTCTAAGTCCTATATATCTATAGCGTGAGGAAAAACGATCGCTGAATCGATGTCCGTGAAAATTGTCGAAGTCGGCCCGCGCGATGGGCTTCAAAACGAGCCGAAATCGCTTGCGCCCGCGATCAAGATCGAGCTGATCGATCGCTTGGCGGCCACTGGCTTGCGGGTGGTCGAGGCCGGCGCTTTCGTTTCGCACAAGCGCATCCCGCAAATGGCCGACAGCGACAAAGTGCTGGCCGGGATAAAGCGACGGCCCGGTGTGTGCTACCCTGTGCTGGTGCCGAACGAGCAGGGCTTCGATGCGGCAATCGCGGCGGGCGCCGATGAAGTGGCGATATTCGGTGCGGCATCCGAAAGTTTTTCCAAGGTCAACATAAACGCCACAATCGAGGAATTGTTGCAGCGTTTCGCTGTGGTCTGCGCCAAGGCTAAGAAAGCAAATGTGCGTGTGCGCGGCTATATCTCATGTGTACTGGGTTGCCCGTATGAAGGCGAGGTGCCGGTGACGAAAGTTGCGGAAGTCGCCGCGCGTATGACGGAACTCGGCTGTTACGAGATATCGCTGGGCGACACCATTGGCGTCGGCACGCCCAAGCGCGCGCGCGAAATGGTCAAGACAGTGGCGCGTAGCGTGCCGATGGAAAAACTAGCCGTGCATTTTCACGACACCTATGGCCAGGCGCTGGCGAATATTCTGGCGGCGATGGAAGAAGGCGTGCGCGTGGCCGACAGTTCGGTGGCTGGGCTTGGCGGCTGTCCCTATGCGCCCGGCGCATCTGGCAATGTCGCAAGCGAAGACGTGGTCTATATGCTTGAGGGGATCGGCATGGCGCCGGGCGTCGATCTCGATGCGCTCGCGCGCACGGGCGCATGGATTTCACAGGTATTGGGCCGTGAAAGTGCCAGCCGTGCGGGCCTGGCGCTAGCCGCCCGCCGGCGCTAGCGCACTGTTTTAACATCACGAATGCGTGGCCCCGGTGACGGGCGCGCGCGTTTCGATTATCCTCCCGCTGTCAATGCAGGGGCGAGATGTGACGCGGGTGACCATCCGGCGTAGGCAAAAAGCGGTTGCGCGCATTGCGCGCCAATCGAACGCGCGACTGTTGCTGACGTTCCTCGCGCTCTTCGCTTTCACCTGTCAGAGCTATCTCACTCAAACACATATCCATCTTCTGCCGGCCTTCGGCACGGAATCGACGTTTGCCGCCGATGGTGGGGCCAAATCGCTAACCGGCAGTACGTTACCCAAGGACAAATATCCGGCCGATCAGGATCCGGCGAATTGCCCCATCTGTCAGGAAATGGTCCATGCCGGTCAGGCCATCGTGCCAGTCGCCGCCGCAGTCTTTTTACCTGCGCTGCCCGCACTTGGCCTTGTCGTCATCGCCGAGACGGCACGCCACTTCAACGCGCCTTCGCACAACTGGCAGGGCCGCGCGCCTCCTGAAGCCTAACTCCAACAATTGAGCCAGCGATGGCGAACCGGGCATCCGCCCGGCGCGCCATCCATTTCGGTTCAAGGCGTGCGTTGTGCGTGCAACGCGCGGCCTGCGAACCAAGGGAACAAAGATATGCGGAGTTGGTGCGATGAAACGGACCTTCATGCCTGCCATTTGGCGGACACCAATACTCATGCCGGTGGTTCTGCTTGCGATGCAGCTTCCGGCTTATGCAGACGATACGGATCAAGGCCAGACTGCTGAAACGGTGACAGTAACGGCACAGCGATTGAACGTAGTGCGTACGGGTATCGAAACCCAGACGGGCGCTTCGACCTATACGATCAGCGAGTTTGCTATTGCCGCGACGCCTGGCGGCGATAACACACTGCTCAATCAGGTGACTTTGCAGGCGCCCGATGTGGCGCAGGATTCGTTCGGGCAGTTTCATGTCCGCGGCGAACACAATGGCCTGCAATATCGGCTGAACGGCGTCGTCTTGCCCGAAGGCATTAGCGTATTTGGGCAAACACTCAGCCCGCGACTGATCTCGTCCTTAAAGCTCATCACGGGAGCGCTGCCTGCCGAATACGGTTTGCGGACGGCGGGCGTCATCGATGTCGACACCAAGAGCGGGCTGTTCTCGCCGGGCGGTGAAGTGTCGGTTTACGGCGGCAGCCACGGCACCATCGAGCCCAGCTTCGAATATGGCGGCTCTTCGGGATCGTTCAATTATTTCGTTTCGGGCGATTTTCTGCAGAGCAAGCTCGGCATTGAGTCGCCGGACGGAAGCTCGACACCCATTCACGACAAGACCGACCAGTATCACGGCTTCGGTTATTTCGAGGACATCCTCGATCAGTGGAGCAAGGTGTCGGTGGTGCTGGGTACTTCGAACGACAAATTCCAGATTCCCAACACAAAAGGCGTTGATCCTGACCTTGGCCTGACCGTGAACGGTGAGACCATGTTCCCCAGCGCCAAGATCGACGAGAGCCAGCGCGAGACGACCCACTTTGGCGTCATCAGTTACCTGCATTCGCAGGGGCAATTCGACTTTCAGCTTTCGGCGATTGCGCGCTATTCGAGTCTGTCGTTCTCACCCGACCCGTTGGCCGAGTTGCTATTCGATGGCATCGCGCAAAAGGCTGAGAAGCGCGATGTCGCCTATGGCATGCAGGGTGACAGCGCCTATCACCTGAACGACCAGCACACGATCCGCGCCGGATTCTTCGTTCAGACGGATCGCGCCACCAGCAACACGACCTCGCAGGTGCTGCCGGTGGACGCCAACGGCGATCAAACGAGCGATGTGCCATTGGTCATTCTCGATAACGGCGCCAAAACGGCTTGGCTTTACAGCTTCTATGTTCAGGACGAATGGCAGCCCTGGCAGCAGCTCACCATCAATTATGGCCTGCGCTTCGATTCCTATCAGGCCTTCAGCAAGGGCAGCCAGCTTAGCCCGCGCGCCAATGTGGTCTGGCAACCGCTGGATGGCACTACGGTACATGTTGGCTATTCGCGATATTTATCACCGCCGCCGTTCGAGCTGGTGGGCAGCGAAAGCGTGTCGAAGTTTCTCAACACTACGGCCGCGCCCACCCTCACCCTAAACACAACGCCTTCGGCCGAGCGGGCGAATTATTACGATGCGGGCGTCCAGCAGGAGTTCTTAAAGGCGCTCACGGTCGCCGTGGATGCATTCTACAAAACCTCGCGCTACCTGATCGACGAAGGCCAGTTCGGCGCGCCGATCATCCTGACCCCGTTCAACTACAAGAAAGGCAAACAATACGGCGTCGCGTTCACCGCCAATTACGCCAGCGGCCCGTTCTCGGCCTATGGCAATCTGGCGCTGTCGCACGCCGAAGGCGAGGACATCGTTTCCAGCCAGTTCCAGTTCGGTCCCGATGACCTTGATTACATCGCCAATCACTTCATCCATCTTGACCACGAGCAATTCGCGACCGCTTCGGCGGGCGCGTCATACGCGCTGTGGCAAGACACGCGGGTCAGTGTCGATCTGCTTTACGGCACAGGCTTGAGGAAAGACGGCGCGGTTCCCAATGGCGATCATGTGCCGCCCTACACCCAGGTCAATCTGGGCGCGAGCCACGATTTCGAGCTGGGAAGCGCAGGCGATATGACGCTGCGTTTCGACGTCATCAATGTGTTCGACGAGAAATACGAAATCCGCGACGGCACGGGCGTGGGAGTGGGCGCGCCGCAATCCGGGCCCAGGCGTGGATTCTTTGTGGGAGTTTCGAAGTCACTTTAAGGATCGCAAGCCGCAAGAAGGATTTTCACGTCGGTCCTTCTTGCGGTCTTGCTTAAAAACGGAGACGTGAGATGAAACGGCTTGGATTGGCCGCGGCAGCGGTTAGCACACTTGTCTGGACGGCACCCGCGTTCGCGGCGGCCGATGCGGCGGACTTGGCTGCCATACGCAGCGACATCAGCAGCTTACGGCATGACTATGAATCCAAGATCAAGGATCTGGAGGCGCGGCTGAAAAAAGCCGAAGCCGAAGCCAAGGCGGCGAAAGCCTCCGTGGCCGCAGCCCAAGTGTCGGCAAAATCATCTGCCGCTGCCGCACAACAGACCGCACAGGTGGCGCAGGCAGCGCCCGCAGCTGAGCCTGTATCTCAATCCATCACGCCGCGCGCGCCGACGGCTGCAAACGCGTTCAATCCGGGGATTGCGGCGGTGCTGAATGGGTTTTTCTTCGCCAGCTCGCGCGATCCCGGCAATGCGCGCATTCCGGGATTTTCGCTGGGCGATGAGGCGGGTCTGCCGTCGCGCGGGTTCAACATCGGTAAATCCGAACTCGCGCTGTTCGCCAACATCGATCCCTTCCTCAAGGGCTCGCTTAACATTTCTTTCGACAGCGAAGATCATGTTCACGTCGAGGAAGCCTATCTACAGACCACTGATATCGGCGGCGGGGTCACGGTCAAGGCGGGACGGTTTTTCTCAGGTATCGGCTATCTTAACGAGCGGCACGCGCATGATTGGTCGTTCTCTGATGCGCCGCTGCCTTACCGCGCATTCTTGGGCAATCAGTATGGCGATGACGGCGTGCAGGTGCGTTGGCTTGCGCCGGTGTCCATTTTTCTCGAGTTCGGCGCCGAATGGTATCGCGGCGACGAATTCCCCGCCGCCAATGCGCCGAGTGCGGGCAAAGGCACCGAAACCGCTTACGTCCACGCCGGCGACGACCTCAACATGTCGAGCAGCTGGCTTGCCGCGCTTTCCTATATTCATAGCCATGCCGGCGGACGCGAGACCGCTGGCGATGTTTTCACTGGCACTGACGACACCGGAGTACTGAGCCTGGTTTACAAATGGGCGCCGCATGGCAATCCCACGGTTCAGAATCTCATTCTTTCGGGCGAACTGTTCTACGGCAACGAGAACGGCATCTTCGATGCCGTGCCGGTCGATTACAACCGCTGGGGCTGGTACGCGCAGGGCGTTTATAAGTTCATGCCGCAATGGAGCTTCGGCTTGCGGTATGCTGAACTCAACAGCGACGGCGTAGGCGCAGCACTTGCGGACAGCACGCTCGACACGCTGGGCCACACGCCGCGCGCCGAAACCGCGCTGCTCGAATACGACACCAGTGAATTCGGTCGCCTGCGTCTGCAGTACACGCACGACCAGGCCGATTTCAAAGCCAATGACGAAATCCTGCTGCAATACACTGTGATCTATGGGCCGCACGGCGCCCATCGCTACTGAGGAGAACATCCATGCGTACACTCACGATCGCCGCCGTTCTGCTCGCGCTTGCCGCGGCCAGCCCGGCACATGCCAATCTCAGCGTCTTCGCCTGCGAGCCGGAATGGGGCGCACTGGCCCAGGAAATCGGTGGCGACAAAGTTTCCATTTACAACGCCACCAATGGCCAGCAGGACCCTCACCAGGTGCAAGCGCGCCCAAGCCTGATCGCAAAGGCGCGCGATGCCGACATCGCAGTCTGCACCGGGGCGGAACTCGAAATCGGCTGGCTGCCAATGGTGGCCCAGCAAGCCGCCAACAATAAAATCCTGCCGGGCCAGTCGGGCCTGTTCGAGGCCACGAGTTTTTTGAACTTGAAAGAAATACCGACTGCGCTCGACCGCGCGCAGGGCGATATCCATGCGGCCGGCAATCCGCATATCCAGACCGACCCGCGCAACATTCTGGCGGTCGCCAAGCCTCTAGCCGACCGTTTTGCCCAGCTCGATCCGGCGAATGCCGCGACTTATTCGTCACGGCTTGCCGATTTCACTACGCGGTTCCAGGCGGCGATCGCCAAATGGCAGGCGAAAGCGGCGCCGCTCAGGGGCACCGCCATCGCCGTGCAACACAAGAGCTGGATTTATTTGGAGGATTGGCTCGGGCTGAAACGCATCATCCCGCTCGAGCCAAAGCCCGGCGTGCCGCCGTCCTCCGGTTATCTTGCGCAAGTTGTCGAGACGCTGCAGAAAACGCCGGCAAAGATGGTCATCCGCGCGGCCTATGAAGATGAGCGGCCGGGGGAATTCATTTCCGAAAAGCTCGGCATTCCGGCGGTCACTTTGCCGTTCACGGTCGGTGGCACCGACAAGGCGACAGACCTGTTCAGTCTCTATGACGACACCATCGACCGGCTTCTTGCAGGGGCCAAGGGGAAATCATGAATACGATTGAACTCAGCATTATCTTTCCGGCGTTTCTTGCGGGGCTGTTGGTGCTTTCGACGCATGTGCCTTTGGGCCAGCAGGTTCTCAAGCGCGGCATCGTGTTTATCGATTTGGCAATCGCACAGGTGGCGGGGTTGGGCGTGACCGCGGCGGATGCTTTCGGTTTCGAGGCGCAAGGGTGGCGGGTGCAGGTGGCGGCCGTAAGCGCTGCACTTATCGGTGCGCTCATCCTCACTTGGACCGAAAAGAAATGGCCCGAGGTGCAGGAGGCCCTTATCGGCGTGTTGTTCGTGCTGGCTGCCTGCGTGGAATTGCTGTTGCTCGCCAACAACCCGCATGGCGGTGAGCATTTGAAGGATCTGTTGGTAGGACAGATTCTCTGGGTATCGCCGGCCAGCCTGTTGCCTGTGGCCATTCTGTATGCGGCGGCGCTGGCCATTTGGTTCGGCCTGCGCAATCGCATCGGCAATATCGGGTTCTATGTGTTGTTCGCGCTGGTGGTCACACAGTCGGTGCAGCTGGTGGGTATCTATCTTGTCTTTGCCAGCCTGATCGTGCCGGCGCTGGCCGCGCGGCTTTACCCGCAAAAATTTCGCTTATTGGTCGGTTACGTGATCGGGGTGGCAGGCTATGTCGCTGGCCTCATCGCTTCCGCGCTGTTCGATTTGCCGACCGGTGCCGTCATTGTCGCTACGCTGGTGCTGATGCTGATTATCGCCACGCCCTTTGCGCAACTTGCGCCTGCGCGCGACAGTGCCGGTTCCAAATAGGAAAGAAGGATCGGTCTCCCGATCCTTCTTGCCCAGTTGATAACTTCGATTTGCGGCGTATGCCGATTTATGCGCCGGAAACTACCCGGAAGCGCTTGAGCTGTTCTGCCGCAAGCCCGAAGTCCGGTTCCAACTTGAGGGCTCTTTGATAGTCATGATAGGCGCCGTTCACGTCGCCCAGATCTTCTCTAGCCATTGCACGGTCGTAATAGGCGAGTTGTGGCCGTAGCAGCCCCACTTTGAGGCCTTTGTCCAGCGCTTCGATAGAGGCCTTTACATCGCCAAGCTCGCGCAAGGCGACGCCGCGGTTGAGATAGGCCTCGCCCAAGTTCGGAAACGTCCGGATGCTTTCGTCGCAATCCGCAAGCCCGCCACGATAGTCGAGCGCCTTAATCAGAAGCGCGCTGCGGTTGATGAGTGTCGCTGCGCGGTCGCGCGGCGACAGTTTTTCACCTAGCGCAGTAGTACAGACCTTCAAAGCAGTGGTGTCTTGACCTTTTGCCGCCCAGTAGCAAGCGTGGGCAGCGCCGTTGACGCCGATCACCACCGTCGCAGCTGACGCGGGCAGCGAGAACGCCAATACGCTCGTGATACAAATAACAAAAGCTGAGAGCTTGGTGAGCATGGCACGGACCTCCCATCCCAATTCCGGGAGCGGTCCAACGCCCCCGCATGTGGAGTATGTCACTGCCTGTAAGAAGTGCCTAGCTTAACAGTTGCCTTTTTTCCGCCATTATGTTGACACCCTTCGCCACATTGGGGGCCGGATCATTGTGATGGTGACATACTGGTAAGGGGGAATCGGAATCATGCCGCCATTACCGTCGGGCTTCCTTAGCAACGCGATCAACCGCATAAAGCCTGCGGCAACGGTGGCGACCAGCCAGAAGGCGCGCGAGTTGAAGGCGCAGGGCCATGACGTGATCGGGCTTGCTGCGGGCGAACCCGATTTCGACACCCCGGACCACATCAAGGAAGCAGCCATCGCCGCCATCCGACGCGGCGAAACCAAATACACCAATGTCGAGGGCATTCCCGAGCTGCGCGCAGCCATCGCGAAAAAATTCAAGCGCGAGAACAATCTCGATTACACGCCACAGCAATGTTTCGTGGCGCCCGGTGGCAAGGCGGTGATCTATGGCGCGATGATGGCGACGCTCAACCCGGGCGACGAGGTGATCGTGGTGGCACCCTATTGGGTGAGCTACCCCGACATTGTGCTGCTGGCGGGCGCCACGCCGAAAATTGTCGAGACCCGCATCGAGGATGGCTTTCGCCTGACGCCGGCCGCTCTTGAACAGGCGGTCACGCCCAAAACCAAATGGCTGATCTTCAACCAGCCCTGCAATCCGACGGGCGCCTGTTATACGCGCGAGCAGTTAAAGGCGCTGACCGATGTGCTGCTACGCCACAGCCATGTCTGGGTGCTTACAGACGATATGTACGAGCATCTCGTCTACGGCGGCTTCAAATTTCACACCATCGCCGAAGTCGAGCCCAGGCTTTACGGCCGCACGCTGACCATGAACGGTGTGTCGAAAGCCTATGCGATGACCGGCTGGCGCATCGGCTATTGCGCGGGGCCGGTTGCGCTTATTCAGGCGATGGCCAAACTGCAATCGCAAATGGTGTCGAACGCAGCTTCAATTTCGCAATGGGCGGCGGTGGAAGCGCTAGACGGTCCGCAGAATCATATCGCTCAATTTCAACGCGCGTTCGAGGAAAGGCGCGACCTCGTCGTTTCCATGCTCAATCAGTCAAGCGGCGTGGAATGCCCCAAGCCCGAAGGCGCGTTTTATGCTTATCCATCGATCAGAAAGCTGATCGGCAAGAAAATGACGTCGGGCAAAACGATTGCCAGCGATGAGGATTTCGCCACCGGGCTTTTGGAAGAAGAGGGCGTTGCCGTCGTGCATGGCGCGGCGTTCGGGCTGTCGCCTTTCTTCCGCGTGTCCTACGCGACCTCGAATGCGATTCTCGAAGAAGCCTGTAACCGCATCCAGCGGTTTTGCGGCAGTCTGCGCTAAATAGGCAGCTTGTCCTTCAGCACACGGTAGATTTGCACGTCTTGTTTCGGATCCGATTTTTTCACACGCGCGAGCCAGGCGGGGTCGCGGCTCTGATCGATCTGGCTTAGTAGCGAATCCTTGCCGCCCTGTTTCAGATAAAAACTGTAGTCGGGCGATGAGCGGCAGGTCATCACATAATCGATGCCGCGTTCTTGCAGGATTCGCGCGCCCACCTCGGGCTTAGCCGTAAACAGATCGTAGCTATCGATAATTCCGCGCACATTGCGATGATACGGCCCGCCGATCACGGCATGGCCGGAATCCATCAGGATGATGGGTCCCTGATCCACCATTGCCGCCACGCGCCCGCGCGGCAGGGTTGCCAGCTGTGTAACGGCACTGGCCTCCAGGCATTCGATAGCGTTGTCGCGTGTCTTGATTCTTTTTTCGGCGTGGACCTCGCCCTCGATCAGGTATCGCCCGGCAATGTCGAAAGTAATGTTGCTGAACAATGCGAGCGCGACAATGGTGGCGGCGGCCGCCATCGCCATGCTGCGCGCGTATTTCACCACCAGCCGCATGATGGTGGCCGCCATTCCCGGCAACGCGAACCAAATAGCGAAGGGCATGCCGCGCACTTCTGCGGTGGTGATCGCAAGCGCCAGGCCAGCAAAGACACACATGATGATGGCAGGCGTGCGGCGCTCGCGCTCGACAAGAAAGGCCGCGGCGATGGACGCCGCAAAGCCGATAAGGGCATAGAAATAGTTCGAGAAGAACGTCCCCGGCTCATTGCCCATGGTGGCAAGTGGCGACAGCACTTCTTCGATGCGCGACAGCCAGATGCGGTCGAGCTTGGGATCGACATGCGCGTAAGGCCCGTAAAGGCAATCGGGCGCGGTGACGAGAGTGAGCGCGAACAGCGCAAGGCCAAGCGCTAGAATGCTTATCATGCGGCGAGACAGGGATGCATTCAAAGCTGGAATCAAAGTAAGCGCAGCAAGGCCCGCGCCACCAGCGATTGCCAACACTCCGAAGAGCGCGGAGTAAGTATCGCAGGCCGTGCCAAGGCGTTCGATGGTGGCTGTGGCGCCAAGCAGCAACACCGCTGCCATCGCCGCAAACACCAAACCGAAATTGCGCACGCGCGCGGCCATAGCGCCGCCCTTTGCGATCCAGAAATAAGCGGCGACGGCAGATATGGTGAGAACGAAGGGCAGTGTTTCGAGGCCGATGGCCAGGTTCACCGCCAGAATAATTCCAAGCCCCATGGCCGCGCCTGGATAAAGCTCAAGCTCAAGAAGAAAGACGACGCCCCACAGCGTGATCGCCATATGGACATTGTCCTGGTCGACGGTACCGGGCTGGAAATATCCGAAGACGTTGGCACAGTTGACGGCCAGCAGAAGTGCCGCCACGCCTATCGCATAACCGCCCAGCCGCACACCGATGCGCGCAATGGCAATGAAGCAAGGCAGCAGCCACAACACCGGCCAAAGATAGATCGCGCCCAGTTCGGCGTTCTTCGGATCCAGAAACAGGCGGAAAAACAAAATCAGCGCAGCTACCCCGCCATCCACCAGCCGCGACCAATGCATGGGCAAGCCGAACGGCGTGTTCATGCGGTACTGCGTATTGTCGAACCAGGATTGCCCGGCCAACAGGTCGCGCACTTCGGTCAACCGCATGGCGTCGTCGGTGGAATAGAACACGTCTTCTGGATGCAGCACGGCGTGCAGCAACATCGAGCCCGCCAGGACCACCCAGAACACAAACGCGAGCAGGGTCAGGCTGGGCGGCTTGGCAAGCGCGTTGCGGCTATCGGAAAGCAAAAAATCCAAGGCGTTCCCTCCCCGAACACGCTTGCATACCACCCCAAAGAAGCGTGACGATGGAGGCCTGACAAGGGATTGCAGGTCGCAGCCCACCTGTTCCGAGCGGGCGCGTCCGGGCGCCGGGGCTTAAGGGAGAGGCAAGAATGCCGAGAAAGAACGGAGGAAGTGGGCCACGTACAGTGGCCCTGGTGGGACCTTACGGGAGCGGCAAGACGACGCTCCTGGAAAGCATTCTTTCCGTCACCAGCGCGATTGCGCGCAAAGGTTCGGTGCCGGCCAAGAACACGGTGGGTGATTCGTCCGCGGAAGCTCGCGCCCGCCAGATGAGCGTGGAAGTGAACGCAGCCACCACGCATTACATGGACGAAAGTTTCACCATCCTCGATTGCCCGGGCTCCATCGAATTTTTGCAGGAAGCATCGAACGTGTTGCCGGGCGTCGATATAGCCGTCGTGGTCTGCGAGCCAGAGGCCCACAAGGCGCTTATGCTGCAGCCCTATCTGAAGCGGCTGGCCGACCTCGGCATCCCGCACCTGCTGTTCGTCAACAAGATCGACAAGGCGACGGGCGCCTTGCGCGAAATGCTGGCGGCATTGCAGAACGTTTCGGAAAAGCCCCTCGTGCTGCGCCAGATTCCCATTTGGAACAACGGCATCGTCACCGGCTTTGTCGATCTGGCGCTCGAGCGCGCTTATGTCTATCGCGAGCATGCGGCGTCTGAAATCATCGAGATGAAGGGCGAGATAAAGGATCGCGAAGCCGAAGCGCGCTTTCAGATGATGGAAAAACTCGCCGATTACGACGAGCATCTGATGGAAGAACTGCTGTCCGACGTAGCGCCGCCGCGCGACGAAATTTTCGGCGATCTCACGCGTGAGCAGAAGGAAGGCCTCATCGTGCCGGTGCTGATCGGCTCGGCTGAGCGCGACAACGGCATTCGCCGCTTACTGAAGATCGCTGCGCCACGATGCACCCGATGTTACCGATGCCGCGAAGCGGCTTGGCGTCAGCGCGGGCAACGGCGACGCGGTGGTGCGCGTGCTCAAGACCTATCACACCGAACGCGGCGGCAAGCTCAGCCTCGCGCGCGTGCTGGTGGGTTCTCTCAAGGACGGCGCCACGCTTCATCGCGCCGATGGCTCGGATGTGCGCGTGGGCGGCATGTTCGCGCTCAAAGGCATGGAGCAGATCAAGCTCACGGAAGCGCAGGCGGGCGACACGGTTGCGCTTGGCCGCCTTGAAGGCATCGCCACGGGCGAGACGCTGGGCACGGCCAAGGGTGGTGCCAAATCGACGCAGCCAGTGGAAATTCTCACGCCGGTGTTCGGCCTCGCCATCGCGGCGGCGGATCGCAAGGATGAAGTGAAATTATCCGCAGCCATCGCCAAGCTGCGCGAGGAAGACCCCTCGCTCAGCTTCGAGCAGAACGCCGAGCTGCATCAGATGACGCTGTGGGGGCAGGGCGAAATCCACCTGCGCGTGGCGGTCGAAAAAATGCAGTCGAAATACGATCTCAAGCTGACCACCAGCCACCCGCAAGTGCCATACAAGGAAACCATCCGCAAAGCGACGACACAGCGCGGCCGTCACAAGCATCAGACCGGCGGCCACGGCCAGTTCGGCGATGTGGTGCTCGACATCAAGCCCCGGCCCCGCGGCGCGGGCTTCGTGTTCGAGGATCAGATCACCGGCGGCGTGGTGCCGAAGAATTTCATTCCTTCGGTGGAAAAGGGCGTGGTGGCGTTCCTTGTAAAGGGGCCGCTGGGATTTCCCGTGGTTGACGTGGCGGTCGCGTTGACCGACGGCTCTTATCACACGGTCGATTCATCGGATGCCGCGTTCCAGACCGCCGCGCGCATCGCCATGAGCGAAGGCATGCCCAATTGCCAGCCGGTGCTGCTGGAACCCGTGATGCATGTGAAAATTCATGTGCCGTCCGATGCCACGGCGCAGGCCAACGCGCTGGTCTCGGGGCGGCGCGGGCGCATCTTGGGCTTCGATACGCGCGCCGGCTGGAAGGGCTGGGACACGGTCGAGGCGCAGATGCCGCAATCGGAATTGCATGATCTTGTCATTGAGCTGCGCTCGGCTGACACAGGGCGTCGGCACTTATGAAATGAAATTCGATCATCTGGCCGAATTGACCGGCAAACTCGCCGATCAGGTAGTCGAGAGGCGGAAGGCAGCAGCCTAGCTGGTAGTGTCATGGCCCGCGAATGCGGGCCACCCAGGTGATAAAAGACTCACTCGGGCATGACATGCGCCGGATGGATGGCCCGAATAAATCGGGCCATGACAAGGTAGCTATTCAGTGCCCGTGGGCTAGGAATTTTTCGGCTTCGAGCGCCGCCATGCAGCCCATGCCGGCGGCGGTCACCGCCTGGCGGAAGATCTTGTCCTTCACGTCGCCCGCCGCATACACGCCCGGAACGCTGGTCGCCGTGGAATCATGCGCAGTGCGGATATAGCCCTCTTGGTCCATGTCCAATTGCCCACGGAAAATTTCCGTGGCGGGCACATGGCCGATGGCGACGAAGAAACCGTCGGCATCCATCGTTGAGATGGCGTTGGTTTTCAAATTGCGCAGCCGCACGCCGGTCACCGCCTTGGGCTCGCCGCCGCCGAACACTTCTTCCACCACCGTGTCCCAGACGATCTTGGTCTTGGGATTTTCCTTGAGCCGCATCTGATTGGTTTTGTCGGCGCGCAATTCATCACGGCGATGGATCAGCGTCACCTCGGTGGCGAAATTGGTGAGGAAGAGCGCTTCCTCGACCGCCGTATTGCCGCCACCCACCACCACGACTTTCTTCCCCTTGAAGAAAAATCCGTCGCAGGTGGCGCAGGCGGAAACGCCGAAACCCTTATATTTGTCTTCGCCAGCGATGTTCAGCCATCGCGCCTGCGCGCCGGTGGCGATGATGAGCGTATCCGCCGTGTAGCGATTGCCGCCGTCGCCCACCAGCGTGAACGGGCGCTTTTTCAGATCGGCGGAAGCGATGGTGTCCTGCACCAGCTTGGTGCCGACATGCTCGGCCTGCGCCTGCATCTGCTCCATCAGCCAGGGGCCCTGAATGGCGCCGGCGAAGCCCGGATAATTTTCCACCTCGGTGGTGATGGTGAGCTGGCCGCCCGGCTGCAACCCCGCGATCATCGTCGGGTTCATCATTGCGCGCGCGGCATAGATGGCGGCCGTGCAGCCGGCGGGGCCGCTGCCCAGAATGACCACTTTGGAATGAAGGGAATCAGCCATTGCCCTCGCTCAGGCTTTGATATCGGAAGGCGCGCGCGAAAGGTCAAGCAGGCTTTTTATCTTCGCGGCCGCGCGGCCGGTTTCATCAAGCGGTGTGTAACTCCATTGCTCAATCGCGCCTGTGAAAACCCGCGCCACGCCGCGGGCCTGAAGCGACGCGTGAAAGCGCCGCGCTTTGGCTCTGGCACCGGGCAGCGGAAAAATGTGGACAGGTTTTCCGGTAGCGCCAGCTTCGCACGCCATGTTGACCGAATCGGCGGTGACGATGACGGCGTCCGCCCACGCCAACATGGCGAAATAGGGATTGGGCTCTTTATTGTCCCAGAAATACGTGTCCGTTCCTGCCAGCTCCGCGCGCAGGATTTCATTTGTTTCTGCAGACGTGCGGCGAGAGGTGGTGATCATCAGGTTCACGCTAGACGCAATCTGTTTCAGCGCCACAGCCAGTTCGCGCGCTTCTTTAGTCACTCATGCGTCCATAATTCTTGCTGGTGCCGCCAACCAGCACCGCCACGCGTGGGGAACGCATGGCGCCAAACCGCGCAGCAAATTCGTTTTTGGCCTGCGCCAGTTTTTCCGGCGTCACGCGATTGGGGCTGCCGATAATGGGAAAAATATGCGGGCCGGAAATTTGATCGTGCTCGGGCGGAATAACGAGATCGAAGTTCTCTGCCCCTATGCGCGGGTTCTGGCACTGCACGGTGATCGTCGTCCCGCCGCTCGCGCGTTTCACGGCCAGAGAAAACGGAATGCTTTGCCGCCCACATCCGATAAGAAGCAGCGGCCATGGCGGATCGAGCGGGTCGGAATCTTTTTCCAGATGATCGAAAGCCGAACCCCATGAACGGGGCGCCAGCCACCGCCAGGGCGCCACCACCTTCAGCCGTTTGACTTGGATGGGCAGGCCCACCGCTCGGCCAGCCCCAGGCACTGGTTTTCCATGCCGGCCGCCCCTTCGGTCACGACCCAGCAGGTGTTTTGTTTTGGGGCGGTCATATTCGTTCTTTTGCTCGAAATATTATTGCTGTGGCCGGGTGGGAGGGCTTTAATACCCCAAGCGTGGCGTCACCGTCTAAGGGGCCGTTATGGAGCGTCACAAGCTCGATTCGATCGACCGCAAAATCCTCGCCGAATTGCAGGCCGATGGCCGCATGACCAATGTCGAGCTGTCGAAGCGGGTCAAGATCACTGCGCCACCCTGCCTAAGGCGCGTGCGAGCGCTGGAGAAGGCGGGCTACATCCACGGCTATCATGCCGATCTCGACGCCAAGTCGCTGGGCTATGAAGTGATGGCTTTCGCCTTTGTCGGACTGTCGAGCCAGGCCGAGGCCGACCTCAAAGCCTTCGAGGAGCAGATCCGTTCCTGGCCCATGGTGCGCGAGTGTTACATGCTGTCCGGCGAGGTCGACTACGTTCTGAAATGCGTGGCGCGCGATCTGTCGGAATTCCAGTCCTTCATCACCGAGAAGCTGACGGCGGCGAAGAACGTCGCTAGCGTGAAAACCGCGCTCGCCATTCGCCCGGCCAAGCGGGAGCCCGGCATTCCGGTGGATTTGTTGTCATGCGCCGGCCTCATTGCCGGAAAAATATTCGGCGCGTCAGGCTGTTTTGATGGATGCGCGTCGGCGAAGGCGGGCAGCGCGTTGCAAGTTGCCGCCACTTTCATCACTTCCGGATAAGGCGTGAGATCGAATTTCAGCCGGTCGGCTGTGAAGCACTGCGGCACCAGATAGGCGTCGGCGATGGTGGGCGTGTTGCCGAAGCAGAATCCCTTGCGCGCTTTGTCCGCGCGTAACTGCGTTTCGATGGCGTCGAAGCCCGCCTTGAGCCAGCGTGCCGCCCACTTGTTGAGACCCTCGGTGTGTCTGGCCGTATTCCTCGCGCAAATAATTCATCACGCGCAGATTGTTAAGGGGATGCATGTCGCAGCCGACAATGGCCGCAAGCGCCCGCACATGAGCGCGGCTCACCGGATCTTTTGGCAGCAACGGCGGGGCAGGGTGGGTCTCTTCCAGGTATTCGATGATGGCCGGCGATTGCGCGATGCGCGCGCCGTTCACCTCTAGCACCGGAACGCCATGCATGGGGTTGATCGCATCGAATGCGGCGCTGTGCTGCTCACCCTTGATCAGGCTCACCGGCACATATTCGTATTTCAGCCCTTTCAGGTTCAGCACGATGCGCGTGCGGTACGACGTGCCGCTGCGGAAATAATTGTAGAGCTTCATCATGGGGTAAGGTCCATTGTTACTGGCTCCACTATAAGCATCGGCAGCCATGGAAACGGCCAAATCCAAGCCCCATATTTGCTTTTGCAATTCATTCTCATTATACGCTTGAGAAAGCCAATAGACTGGAAAAATCATGAGGATTCTGGCGGCAAGCCTGGTCATGGGACTGGCATTCGGCGTGAGCCCGGCTTCAGCCGCTCCACCCATGGCCGCGCAGGTGCTCACGACATATGCCGACATCGCGCAGGCGATGTATGGCGACGCGCACACGACCGCCAAAACGTTGCAACAACAGGTCGATGCATTTTTGGCCGATCCCACGCCCGCAAAACTCGCCGCCGCTCGCGCGGCATGGAAAGCAGCGCGCGTGCCCTATTCGCAAAGCGAAGGGTTTCGCTTCGGCAATTCCGTCGTTGATGAATGGGAGCCCACGCGTCAATTCCTGGCCGCTGGATGAAGGCCTGATTGATTACGTCGCCCACGTCATACGGCAAGACTTCGGATGAAAATCCGCTCTACACCCTCAATATCATCGCGCATCCGCAAATTCGTGTCGGCGCAAAAATGATCGATGCCTCGCGTATCGATAAAAATCTGCTGCGTCAGTTGGAAGAAGCCGAAGGCGTGAAGACCAATGTCGCCACTGGCTATCACAGCATTGAGTTTTTGCTGTGGGGGCAGGATCTGCATGGCACCGGGCCCGGCGCCGGCGAACGCCCCGCCAGCGATTACGATCTGAAACATTGCACGCACGGCAATTGCGCGCGCCGTGCTGCATATCTGAAAGCGGCGACGAATTTACTGGTTGACGATCTGGCCGAGATGGCCGCCGACTGGGCGCCGCGCGGTAAGGCGCGTATCAAAGCGTCGCAAGGCGGACTTGCCACAATTCTCACCGGCATCGGCAGCTTGTCGTATGGCGAACTGGCCGGCGAGCGCATGAAGCTTGGCCTCATCCTGCACGATCCCGAGGAGGAGCAGGATTGCTTTTCCGACAACACACACAATTCCTATTATTACGATGTGCTGGGAATGGGTGAAATCTGGCGAGGGAACTACACGCGCGTGGATGGCAACAAAGTCAGCGGCGCATCATTGCGCGATTTCGCGATGGCGAAAGACGCGGCGGCGGCAAAGCGGCTGGATGTGGCCATGGATGCGGCATTGGTAAAGGTCAAAATCATCAAGGATACCGCCGACGGCGGCCGCATGGCGTACGATCAGATGATCGGCAACAGCAATCTCGCAGGCAACAAAATGGTGCAGGACGCCATCGACGCGTTGGTGGCGCAAACGCGCGCCACCGAAGGCGTGATGGCCGCTCTGGGCTTGAAGATCGCGCTGCAAGGCTCTGATAAATTCGATTCCCCCGCGCCCAAATGAGCATGCGATGACAGCGCCTGATCGCCGCACGGTTCTCATCGGCTCAGGCGCGCTGCTGGCGGGAGCGGCTGCGCTCAGTTTCGAACGTGGCCTGTGGCGCGCGCCTCGCGTACCGCATACGCAGCGCTTGCGGGAAATGCGCGTTGGAGACGACGGCGTCACATTGCTGGCGCATGAGCATCCGCTCCTGCTTGGACATGAATCCGGTCCCACACCCGCATGGATTTACGGCGACGAGCTGTTTCCCGTGCTGCGCATCGCACGGGGCGACACGTTTTCGGCGAAGCTCGTCAACGGCCTTCGTTATCAGCACACATCTATTCATTGGCACGGCGTCCGCGTGCCCAACGCCATGGACGGCGTGGCCTATGTCACTCAAAAGCCAGTGCAGCCCGGAGAGCGTTTCACCTATCGCTTTGCATCGCCCGACACCGGCACCTTTTTCTTCCATCCCCATTGCAACACCTCAGAGCAACTGGGCCGCGGGCTTGTTGGCGTGTTGATCGTCGAGGGCGATGAAGCCGAGCCATACGACGATGATGTGGTGTGCGTGTTGAAAGATTGGCGGCTGGCGGCGGATGGAAGTTTTCTTCCTTTCGTCACGCCCGCGGGCGCTGCGCGCGCGGGCAGTTTCGGAAACTTGCGCACGGTGAATGCGCGGGTAGCGCCGCATATCCGCGTGGCGGCTGGCGCAGATATCCGCCTGCGCCTTGTAAATGCGGATTCCTCGCGCATTTCGGAAATCGGCATCGAAGGCACCGAAGCCGCAGTGATCGCCATTGATGGACACGCGATGACACCGTTCCCGCTTGAAGTCATGGCGGCTTGGTCCTGCCATGCGCATCGATCTTGCGCTACGCTCGCCGCAGGATGGGAAGAATGTCCGCCTCGTCGATTATTTCGCGCCAGAACCCGTTACTCTGGCGACGTTGGTCCCCCATGGCGCGCAGAAACGTAGCAAAGCATTCGCGCCAAAAGCGTTGATACCGGCCTCGTTTCCAGAACCTGATCTCGCCAATGCAGAAAACCATGAGCTTGCGCTGGGCGCCACGGCAACGGTGCCGGACTATCCCAATCCGCCCGACATCGTGCTGGCAGACGGCACGCGCATCGATGTGGCGGATTCGCTTTGCCTCAATGCCAACACGTTCTGGTCTATCGACGGCAAGTCTTGGCCGCGCCAGGGCCACCAATACCTGCCGCCGCCTTTGATGAGCTTCAAACGCGGGCAAAGCGTGGGGATCGAGTTCTTCAACACCACGCCGCACGCGCACCCCATGCATCTGCACGGGCACGCTTTCAAGGTATTATCGGCCGACAAATTCAAACGGCCCGTCCATTGGGCCGATACGGTGCTGGTGATGCCGGACGAACGCGTGCGGATTGCATTTGTTGCCGACAATCCCGGCAATTGGATGATCCATTGTCACATCATCGAACATCAAGACACGGGCATGATGGCATGGTTCCGCGTTTCCTGATCGCAGCGCTGTTGTGCGTGGGTCTGGCACCGCGCGCGCTGGCGGCGGATCAACTCGACCCCGCGATGGGCAAGGCGCTGTTCGAGCGCCAATGGGTGGCGGCGCCATCTTCCACGCAAAGCGACGATGGCTTAGGCCCGATTTACGACGCGCGTTCCTGCAGCGCGTGCCATGCGGGCGGCGGTGCCGGCGCGCTGTTGCCGCAGCCCATGATCGGCACCGGCATTGTGACGCGGCTTGGAAATGCCTATGGCACGCCCGATCCGGTTTATGGCTTCCAGCTGCAAACCAAGGCGCTGCCAGGTCAGGTGCCCGAAGGCGCGCCGCGAATGACCTGGCGCATGGAGGGCAATTTGCGCGTGCCCGAGCTTAGACTTGGCACGCTCAATTTCGGATCATTGGCACTGAATACCCATGCGGTGCCCCGCCGCGCGCCGTCATTATATGGTGTGGGGTTGCTGGCCGATGTGCCGGAACGCGAAATTCTGGCACAGGCGAAGCAGGAGAAAAATTATTACGACCTAACGCCGGTACCGGCGTGGCTTACTGATGCCAACGGTCAGCGCCGCCTTGGGCGCTTTGGCTGGCAAGCAGTGCAGCCCGATCTCGTAGGCCAGGTAGGCAGTGCGCTGTCGCGCGACATCGGTCTTTCGACGAGCGCTTTTCCCGAGCCTTGGGGCGAGTGCAGCGCGGCCGAGAAAGCCTGCCGCGCCGGCCCGCACGGCGCGAAGCCCGGCGAGGTGGAAGTGCCTGATCAATTGCGCGATATGATCGTGGCCTATCTCACTACGCTGCCGCCACCGAAGCTGCGCGCCGATATCATGGGTGGCCGCGAAGTGTTCGTGAATATCGGCTGCGCCGCTTGTCACGCAATGCTGCACACGTCCAAGGGCCGCAAGATCGACGCCTTCACCGATCTGCTGCTGCACGACATGGGAAGCGGCCTCGATGACGGCATCGGCGAAGGGGCGGCCAAGCCAGGCCAGTGGCGCACGGCGCCGTTGTGGGGGCTGTCGGCGCGGTTGGCTCTGGGCGGATTACTGCACGATGGCCGTGCGCGCAGCGTGGAAGAAGCGATTCATTGGCATAGCGGCGAAGCGTCTCGCGCGCGTTCGCGCTTCGAAACCTTGACGCCTGGTCAGAAGGCGGCGCTCATCTCTTTCGTCGAAGGGCTCTGAAATGAAGGCTGCGCGCATTGCCTTAGCCGTGGCGTTTATGGCGGCGGTGCCGCATGCGGCGTTCGCTGCGGATGCGCAGAAGGCCGTGCTGCGCGTTGCCGATGGCTTTGTGATCCCGAAATACCAGGCACTGGCGCGCGCAACCGATGCGCAGAAGAAGGCGTGGAATGGATTTTGCGCTAGGCGCGAAACCGCGAATACCGCGCCGCTGATTGCCACGTATCATAAAGTCGCCGACGCGTGGGCGGAAGCGCAGATCGTCAAGACCGGGCCCATCGTTCTCTTTCTCAGGCAGGAGCGCTTTTATTACTGGCCCGAAATGCATGGCGCGACGGAACGCGCACTGCAAAGTCTGATTGTCTCGAACGATCCGAAAGCGCTGAAGCCAGCAACGCTTGCCCATGACAGCGTGGCCGGGCAGGGACTGCCCGCGCTGGAACGGCTGTTATTTGAACAGGATTCGATTGCGCAATTAAAGGCGAAAGACGGTGCGCAGCGTTGCACAGTCGGGCAGGGTATATCGCGCAATCTGAATGTCATCGCGCATGATGTTTCCCAAGCATGGACTACGCGTGATAGCGTTCGTGCGGCCATTGCTGCCAACAAAAGTTGGCGCGGGATGTTTGCCGACGCCAACGAGGCCACGCGGCTGTTGCTGACCGATCTGGTCACGCTGTTTCAGCTCGTGGATGATAACAAACTGCTCAATGTGCTGGGCAAGGATGCAGTATCCGCCAAACCGAAAATGGCAGAAGCCTGGCGCAGTGGGCGCTCGGCGCGCGATATCCAACACAATCTCAGAGCCGCGCGTGCGATGGCCGATTTGTTTGCGCGCGATCTCAAGCTGGCAGATCGCGCAAAGCTCGACCAGGCGTTGAACGCGGCGATCGCTGCGGCCAATGCCTTGCCAAACGATTTGGGCGCGGCCGCAGCCGATTCCAAGCGCAGGGGTAAGCTCGAAGCCGCGCGCAAGGCGATCAAAGCGGCACAGGCTGCGGTTACGGCAACCTTGCCGCCAGCTCTTGGCGTGAACCTGGGATTCAATGCGCTCGACAGCGACTAGACGCGAAGTTCTGGCGGGCGCGGCTGCGCTGGCGGCGCTGGATCTCTGCCCTGCTATAGCTGCAGATGCCGTTCGCCTGATGAGCGCCGCACGCATCGGCGGCAAAGACGGTGGCGTGCTGTGGTCGCAAACGGGTTTGCGCAATTTTCCGTTGCCCATGCGCGGGCATGCTCTGACGCACTTGGGAAATAATTGCGTTGTTCTGGTTGCACGCCAGCCTGGAATGTTCGCGGTTCTGGTCGATCCCGCAACGTTGGTAGCGCCAAAACCCGATATCGCCGTTGTGAAGCCCGCTGTGCAGTATCGTTTTGGCGGGCACGCGGCAGCACATGAAAGTGCGCGCGGTTTTGTCACCGGCGAATTCCACGCAGAGTCAGGCAAAGGCCTTATCGTGCTACGCGATGCGAATGGTGTCGAAACCTCGCATTGGGATGCGGGCGGCATTGGTCCCCACGACTTGCTCTATGCCAAGGGCGGCTCGCGGCTGGTGGTTGCGCTTGGCGGGTTGTTGCAGGAACCCGATGTGCGCAGTCCGCCATTGAACGCTGGCGTTATCGAAAGTTCGCTGGTTGAACTCGATGCGAAGTCAGGAAGGCTGCTTGCGCGGCACGGTCTTCCGCCCAGTATGGCGTCGCTGTCTATTCGGCATCTTGCACTTGCGCCGGACGGCGAAACCATTGTCCTCGGCATGCAGGATCAGCACCTGACTGAGCCGCGCTCTGTCATCGGAATTCTGCGCGTTGGAAAAGAAATCGAGTTGCTGCCGCCCCCGAAAGACGAACCCAATCTGTTTCGTGGTTATATCGGTTCCGTCTCTGTCGACGCGGGCGCTCGCTACATCACCGCGACATCACCACGCGGCGGCGTGATTGGGTTGTGGTCGCTTGGCGATGGCCGCTGGATAGGCAGCTTGCATCTTGCCGATGTTTGCGGCCTTGTGGCAGATGCCGCACCCGGAATCTTTTGGGCGACCTCAGGCCTGGGAGATATTGTGCGCCTGCAAGCGACTGCTAACGGACTAACGGCGCCAGCGCGTTTCCGCGCCAGCGCCGCTTTCGATAATCACGCCATCAGAGATCTGAACGGCAATCCGTTATCGCGGTTGCGGCACGATGCGGATATAGGGCTTCGGTTCCTTCCAGCCGTTCGGATAAATCTTCTTCGCCTCGTCGTTGGAGACAGAGCCGGAGATGATCACGTCGCCACCCTGTTTCCAGTTCACGGGCGTCGCCACTTTGTGCTTCACGCCCAGTTGCAACGAGTCGATGATGCGCAGCACCTCGTCGAAATTGCGTCCCGTGGTCATCGGATAGACAAGGATCGTTTTGACCTTTTTATCCGGGCCGATGATGAAGACATTGCGTACCGTCTGGTTGTCGGCGGCGGTGCGCTTGGATGGATCGCCGGAAACTGCGGCAGGCAACATGCCGTAAAGTTTCGACACGTTGTAATCGGCGTCGCCGATCATCGGAAAGTTTGGCGCCGTGCCCTGCGTTTCCTCGATATCCTTCGCCCAGCCGGAATGCTTGTCCACCGGATCGACCGATAGGCCGATGACCTTGACGCCCCGCTTATCGAACTCAGGCTTGATCTTCGCCATGTAGCCGAGCTCGGTCGTGCACACTGGCGTGAAATCCTTGGGGTGCGAAAACAGCACCGCCCATTTGTCGCCGATCCAGTCGTGGAATTTGATGCGGCCTTCGGTGGTTTCTGCGGTGAAATCGGGGGCGGTATCGCCGAGTGCAAGCGTCATGGAATTCTCCTTATTTTGCGGGGCTGGCCTGGGGCACTTTGCCCATCCGCTTTAACGCATATGGGGTATGGCTGGGTTATATTACACCCCAGCGGCGTTCGCCTAGGCTGGCTGTCCGGAGGCGGGCGGACTATATCCGGTTGGTTCGCGGCAGCAGGAAGATTGCAATGGCTGATACTTTGACGCCATCCAAAGGCCACGCCGCCAAGGGCGCGCCTGCGCGGGAAGCGGCGGTTGCGCGCGGCTACAATTCCGGCTTCGGCAATGAGTTCGCGAGTGAGGCTGTGCCCGGCGCATTGCCAGTGGGACAGAATTCGCCGCAAAAGGCGCCGCTCGGGCTTTATGCCGAACAGCTTTCTGGAACAGCGTTTACAGCGCCGCGTGCGGAGAACCGCAGGTCGTGGCTCTATCGTATGCGCCCCACAGCAAACCACCCGGCTTACGAGCCGCACGCGCAGGGAATGTTGCGCAGCGGGCCGTTCGATGAAGTACCGGCCACGCCCAATCGCCTGCGCTGGGATCCGCCCGCCATTCCCGACAAGCCCACTGATTTCATCGACGGCCTCGTTACCATGGGCGGCAATGGCGATGCGGCGCATTTCATAGGCGTGGGTGTTCATTACTACCTCGCCAACAAATCCATGACCGACCGCGTGTTCTACAACGCGGACGGCGAAATGCTGTTGGTGCCGCAGCAGGGCCGCGTGCGTTTTGTCACCGAGCTTGGCGTGATCGAGGCGGAACCGCTGGAGATCGTTGTCATCCAGCGAGGGCTGAGGTTTCGCGTCGAACTGATGGACAAGACCGCGCGCGGATACATCTGCGAAAATTACGGGCCGCTGTTCCGCTTGCCTGAACTTGGGCCTATCGGCGCCAATGGCTTGGCCAACGCACGCGATTTTCTGACACCATTCGCATGGTACGAGGACGTCGAACGCACGACGCAGGTGGTGCAGAAATTTCAGGGCAAGCTATGGGCCACGACCTTCGATCATTCGCCGTTCGACGTGGTGGCGTGGCACGGCAATTACGCGCCCTACAAATACGATCTACGCAAATTCAACGTGATTGGCTCGATCAGTTACGATCATCCCGATCCCAGCATCTTCACTGTGCTTACGTCCCCGAGTGAAATCGCCGGCACCGCCAATGTGGATTTCGTGGCGTTTGCGCCGCGCTGGCTGGTGGCCGAGCACACCTTCCGGCCGCCCTGGTTCCACCGCAACACCATGAACGAATATATGGGCCTGATTTACGGCGAGTACGACGCCAAGGCCGAGGGCTTCATGCCGGGTGGCGCCAGTTTGCATAACTGCATGTCGGGCCATGGCCCCGATCTCGAGACCTGGGAAAAAGCCACCAAGGCCGATCTCAAGCCGCAGAAAGTTTCTGACACCATGGCTTTCATGTTCGAGACACGCTGGGTGATGCGCCCGACGCGCTACGCCATGGAAACGCCCTTGATGCAGCACGACTATGACGACGTGTGGGCGAAATTTCCCAAGAACTTCAAGAAGCCTTAAGCGGGCTTGAGCCAAAGGTGATGGATGAATGACAAGCCCGTCTTCGACAAGACGCACAATGTCAAAAAGAGAATGAAGCCCGCGACCGTCGCGGCCCAGGGGCTGGGCTGGATCGACGAGAAGACGCGCGCGCTGGTTCCGGGCGTTCAGGTCTCCACGACTTACATCCGCAATCCCGACAATTCTTACGTCGACGGCCGCAATTATTCGCGCACCAGCCATACGGGCTGCCTGCAACCCGAAGCGGTGTTGAAAGAACTCGAGCAGGGTGCGGCCGCGATGCTGTTTGCCTCCGGCATGGCGGCGGCTACGGCCTGTTTCCAGGCGCTAAAGCCGGGCGATCACATTGTCGCGCCCAAGATTTTGTATTTCGAGCTGCGCAAATGGCTGACCGATACGGCGTCGCAATGGTTCAGCGTCGATCTCGTCGACATGACGGATTTGGATGCGCTCAAGCGCGCCGTGAAGCCGGGCAAAACGAAACTCGTTTGGGCCGAGACGCCTGCCAATCCGCTGTGGCACATCACCGACATCGCCGAGGCCGCAAAAATCGCCCATGAAGTGGGCGCGCGTTTTGCCGTGGATTCGACCACGGCCTCGCCTGTGCTGACGCGGCCCATCGAACTCGGCGCCGACATCGTCATGCATTCGGCGACGAAATATCTCAACGGCCATTCCGATGTGCTGGCCGGCGCGCTGATTACCAAAGCCGAAGACGATTATTGGCAGCGCCTCTTCACCGTGCGCAAACAGTTTGGCGGCGTGCTGGGCGGTTTCGAGGCGTGGTTACTCACGCGTGGGCATCGCACGCTTTATCCGCGCGTGAAGACGCAGGTCGCCAACGCGCAGGAGCTTGCCGAACGTTTCGCCAAGCATCCGCATATCGCCAAGGTGCTTTATCCCGGCCTGCCGGATTTTCCCGGCCATGCGATCGCCAAGAAACAGATGCAGGGCGGCTTCGGCGGCATGATGTCCATTCGCGTGCAAGGGCGGCGAGGCGGCCGCGGTGAAGACGGCAGCGAATGTTCAGATATGGAAACGCGCGACGTCATTGGGCAGTGTCGAAAGCCTGATCGAGCACCGCGCTTCGCTGGAAGGCGCAGGGACTCCCGTGCCGCATGATCTGCTCAGGCTCTCGGTCGGCATCGAAGACGCGGGCGATCTTTTCGACGACCTCGATCAGGCGCTGGCCAGCGCGCACAGCTAGGCGGCAGCTTCTGTTCGAATAGCCACGTCTAAAAACAACAATCTTCCTTTTGGAACTGGCGCTTAGGCCGTTCCTGTCCGTACTATGTCGCCAACTCTAAATCCTCTAGTCTCCGCCCCGCCGGGCGGGCAGCCGCCGCTTGGAGGACCCCTTTTGAACGACAAGCCGCTCAAAAACCGCACGCCGTTGTCGCTGCATATTCCCGCGCCCAAATGCCGGCCGGGCGATAAGCCCGATTTCAGCGCCATCAAAGTTCCGGCCGCAGGCGCTGTGAAGCGACCCGAAATCGATGCCCGCGCGCATGACATTCGCGATCTTTCCGAAACGCTCATCCGCGTGCTGGGCGACGACAACAAAGCGGTCGGCCCGTGGAATCCGAAGCTCGACGCCGAAACGCTGCGGCGCGCGCTCAAGCACATGATCCTTACGCGCGCGTTCGACGACCGCATGTTCAAGGCGCAACGCCAGGGCAAGACCTCGTTCTATATGAAGTGCACGGGCGAGGAGGCGACCTGTATCGGCCAGGCCTACGCGCTCGAACGCGACGACATGGTGTTCCCGTCCTATCGCCAGCAAGGCGTTCTCATCGCGCGCGGCTATCCCATTCTCGACATGATGCACCAGATTTATTCCAACGCGCGCGATCCGGTGAAGGGCCGCCAGTTGCCCATCATGTATTCGGCGCGCGAGTTTGGGCTGTTTACGATTTCTGGCAATCTCGCCACGCAATTTCCGCAAGCCGTCGGCTGGGCGATGGCCTCGGCCTATAAGGGCGGCGACAGCATCGCATCCGCCTGGATCGGCGAAGGTGCCACCGCCGAAGGCGATTTCCATTCGGCACTTACATTCGCCGCCGTCTATCGCGCGCCGGTCATTCTCAACATCGTCAACAATCAGTGGGCGATCTCGACATTCCAGGGCATCGCGGGCGGCGATGAAGCGACATTCGCCGATCGCGGCGTGGGCTACGGGCTGCCCAGTCTGCGCGTCGACGGCAATGATTTTCTTGCGATCTATGCCGTGAGCCAATGGGCGGCCGCGCGCGCCCGCGCCAATCACGGCGCGACTGTCATCGAGCATTTCACCTATCGCGCCGAAGGCCATTCCACCAGCGACGATCCCGCGCGCTATCGCCCTGCCGATGAAGGCAAGGCATGGCCGCTCGGCGATCCGCTCGCGCGGTTGAAGAACCATCTCATCGCGCTGAAGGAATGGTCGGAGGAAAAACATCTCGCCGCCGAAAAAGAAGCGGTGGAACAGGTGGCGGCTGCTAACAAGGAAGCCGAAGCCATCGGCACGCTGAAGGCTGGCGAGAAGCCCAATCTGAAAACCATGTTCGAGGACGTCTATAAAGACATGCCGTTGCATATCCGCCGCCAGCGCCAGGAAACGGGGATCTGATGGGCTCGATGAACATGATTCAGGCGCTGAATTCGGCCATGGATGTTTCCATGGGGCGCGATCCCAACGTGCTCACCTTCGGCGAGGACGTGGGTTATTTCGGCGGCGTGTTCCGTGTGACTGACGGCCTGCAAAAGAAATATGGCGTCACGCGTTGCTTCGACTCGCCCATCAGCGAAGGCGGCATCGTTGCCACCGCCATCGGCATGGCCACCTATGGCCTGCGCCCGGTGGTGGAAGTGCAGTTTGCCGATTACATCTATCCGGGCTTCGACCAGATCGTCTCCGAAGCCGCGCGCATCCGTTATCGCTCTGCCGGGCAGTTCTTCGTGCCCATGACCATCCGAACGCCGGTGGGTGGCGGCATTTTCGGCGGCCAGACGCACAGCCAAAGCCCGGAGGCGCTGTTCGCACATGTGGCGGGATTGAAGACCGTGATGCCGTCGACGCCTTACGACGCGAAGGGGTTGCTGATCGCTTCCATCGAAGACGACGATCCGGTGATCTTCCTCGAACCCAAGCGCATCTATAACGGCCCATTCGACGGCCATCACGACCGCGCCATCACGCCATGGTCGAGACATCCGGCAAGCGAAGTGCCCGATGGTCATTACGTCGTGCCGCTGGGCAAGGCAAATATCGTCCGCGCTGGCGCGACTGTCACTGTGCTGGCCTACGGCACGATGGTTCATGTCGCGGTCAACGCGGCGGAAGAGGATGGCATCGACGCCGAGGTGATCGATTTGCGCTCACTCGTGCCGCTCGACATCGAAACCATCGTGGCGTCGGTCAAGAAAACCGGGCGCTGCGTGATCGTGCACGAGGCCACGCGCACCAGCGGTTTTGGCGCCGAGCTCGCCACGCTAGTGCAGGAGAACTGCTTCTATCATCTGGAGGCGCCCATCGAGCGCGTGACGGGCTACGATCTTCCCTATCCGCACACCTTCGAATGGGATTACTTTCCGAGTCCGAAACGAGTTGCGGACGCGATGCGGCGCGTGATCGAGGGCTAATCATGGGACATTTCGTTTTCAAGCTGCCGGATGTGGGCGAAGGCACTGCCGAAGCCGAAATCGTGGCATGGCACGTCAAGGTCGGCGACGCGGTGAAGGAAGACCAGCACCTGGTTGACGTGATGACCGATAAAGCGACGGTGGAAATGACTTCGCCGGTGGCCGGTAAGGTGGTTTCGCTGCACGGAACGCCGGGCGAGAAGGCGACGGTTGGCGCGCCTTTGGCCGAATTCGAAGTGGAAGGGGCGGGGAACGCGAAAGCCGCTGCAGCGCCAGTGGTTGCACCCAAGTCCGCGCCGAAAATGGAAGCGCCGAAATCTATCGAAATAAAGCGCGAAGCACCCCCTCACCGTCCCGCTGCGCGGGGCTCCCTCTCCCCCAAAGGGGGAGAGGGTAGGGGTGAGGGGGCTGTACACGCAACGTCGCCACGCAAATTCGACGGCAAGCCTATGGCGTCGCCCGCGGTACGCAATCGCGCGCATGAATTGGGCGTCGAATTGCAATTCGTTCCGGGCACGGGACCGGCAGGCCGTATCAGCCATGAGGATTTGGACAATTACGTTGCCAGTGGCGGACGTGCGGCTGCGGCCGCAACCGCGCGCGGCTTTGCCAAGCGCGAAGGCCAAGAAGAAATCAAGATCATCGGCCTGCGCCGCAAGATCGCCGAGCGCATGCAGGAAGCCAAGCGTCACATTCCGCATTTCGCCTATGTCGAAGAAGTGGACATGACGGAATTGGAATTGTTGCGCCAGCATCTCAACGCTAACAAGCGGCCCGAGCAGCCAAAACTCACCATGCTGCCGTTCCTGATGCGCACATTGTGCCATGTCTTGCCGGATTACCCGCAGATCAATGCGCGCTTCGACGACGAGCAGGGCGTGGTCACGCGCTTTGCGGGCGTGCATATCGGCATCGCCACGCAGACGCCGAACGGCCTCATCGTGCCCGTCATCCGCAACGCGGAAGCTATGGATTTGTGGACCGCAGCATCCGAAGTCGCACGCCTTTCCCAACTCACCCGCGAAGGCAAAGCCGCGCGCGACGATCTGATGGGTTCCACGATCACCATCACAAGCTTGGGCGCGCTGGGCGGCGTGGTTACCACGCCGATCATCAATTACCCCGAAGTCGCTATCATCGGGCCGAACGCGATCGTCGAGCGCCCCGCCGTCTATGACGGCCACATCGCCATTCGCCGCATGATGAACCTGTCGTCCTGCTTCGATCACCGCGTTGTGGACGGCTATGACGCTGCTGCATTCATTCAGCGGGTGAAGGCGCTGCTTGAACACCCAGCCACGCTGTTCATGGATTGACGATGGCGGAAGCGATTAAAACCAAAGTGCTCGTCGTTGGCGGCGGGCCGGGCGGTTATGTTGCTGCCATCCGCGCGGGCCAGTTGGGGCTTGAGACCACGCTGGTCGAGGCCGATCGTCTTGGCGGCACCTGCCTGATCCGCGGCTGCATTCCATCAAAAGCCATCATTCATGTGGCTGGCGAGTTCGAAACCATGGCGCATGCGGCGGCCAAAGCTATGCACGGCATTTCGCTGAAGGCCGCACCTGCCGTGGATTTCGCCGACACAGTGCGCTGGAAGGAAGGTATCGTCGATAAATTGAACAATGGCGTCGCCACGCTGCTTAAGCGCGCGCATGTGCGCATGGTCGCAGGCTGGGCGAAATTTTCCGACGGCAAGACCTGCACGGTGAAAACCAAAGAAGGCGACGTCACCATCACGGCCGAGCATGTCATCCTCGCCAATGGCTCGCTGCCGGTCGACTTGCCGTTCCTGAAATTTGGCGGCGACGTGATTTCTTCTACTGAAGCTCTGCTGCTCGACAAGCTGCCGCAGAAACTGGTCGTAGTGGGTGCTGGCTATATCGGCTTGGAATTGGGCATTGCGTTCCGAAAACTCGGCACGGAAGTCACGGTGGTAGAAGCGCTCGACCACATCCTGCCGCTTTACGACCGGCAGCTATCCGATCCCGTGCGCAAGTGGCTGGAGAAGAACGGCGTCACGCTGCACCTAAGCGCAAAAGCCAAGGGCGCGGAAAAAAACGCACTGGTGATCGAAACCAAAGACGGCAAGACCGTCAAACTTTCCGCTGACAAAATCCTCGTTACCGTCGGACGTAAGCCCAATACGGAAGGCTGGGGCTTGGAAAACATGGCCGTCGATATGGCTGGCCGCTTTGTAAAAGTGGACGATCAGTGCCGCACATCAATGAAGGACGTATGGGCCATCGGTGACCTCGTTGGTGAACCGATGTTGGAACACAAGGCGGCGACGCAAGGCGAAATGGTTGCGGAAATCATCGCGGGGCATAAACGTCGCTTCGATCCCGCCTGCATCCCTGCCGTCTGTTTCACCGAACCCGAAATCGTCAGCGCGGGCCTCTTGCCCACCGACGTTGCCGCGAAAAGCGACGACGTTATCACCGCCATGTTCCCGTTCGCAGCCAATGGCCGCGCGCTCGCCATGGGTGCGGGCGATGATGGCGGCTTCGTGCGCGTGCTGGCCCGCAAATCGGATCACCGCGTGCTCGGCATACAGGCCGTGGGCGCGCATGTGGCTGAGCTCTCCAACGAATTCTCGCATGCCATCGAGATGGGCGCGCTGTTGGAAGACGTGGCCGGCACCATCCACGTGCATCCGACGTTGGGCGAAGCCTTCCACGAGGCGGCTTTGCGCTCGCTCGGCCACGCGATACACATCTAGCCATGCCTGGAAGCCAGGATTACGCCGCCGACCCGCGCAACGAGACGCTGTTGATCTATATCAACGGCGCATTGGTTCCGCGCGCCGAGGCCAAGGTTTCCATCTTCGATGCCGGTTTCGTGTTGGGTGACGGCGTGTGGGAAGGCATTCGCCTGCACAAAGGCGGCCTGCTGTTTTTAGATGCCCATATTAGCCGGCTGTTCGAGGGCGCCAAAGCGATTGCGCTTAATGTCGGTCAAACTCCCGAACAGATTATTGCCGCGCTGCGAAAGACCGTCGAGGCGAACAAGATGACGGACGGCGCGCATCTACGCCTGATGGTCACAAGGGGAATGAAGAAAACGCCGAACCAGGATCCGCGTGGGGTTATCGGACCGCCCACCATCGTCATCACGGCTGAGTACAAACAGCCCAGCCCGAAAATCGTTACCAAGGGGCTGAAACTCGCCACCGCGTCCATCCGCTGCACGCCTTCAAACATGTTCGATATGCGGATCAATTCGCACAGCAGGCTTGCGCTAATCATGGCCTTGAATCAGGCGATTGTGGCGGGCGCCGACGAGGCACTGATGCTCGATCCGCATGGCTTCATTTCCAGCTGCAACGCCACGAACTTCTTCTTTGTTAAGGATGGAGAGGTGCGCACCTCCACCGGCGATTACTGCTTCAACGGCATCACGCGCCATCATGTCATCCATCTTGCGCATGAACACGGCATTCCGCTCAAGCTCGGCAATTTCGTGCTGGACGAGGCGCGTGCCGCCGACGAAGCTTTTGTTACAGGCACCTTTGGCGGGCTTACCCCCGTGCGCGAAATTGACGGCCGCGCATGCCGGGAAAAATTGCCAGGGCCCATCACGCAAAAACTGCGCTCGCTTTACGAAGAATTGAAGGATGTGGATTCTACGCGCATGAATGAGCCTATCCGCATCGCGATGTGGTCTGGCCCGCGCAACATCTCCACCGCGATGATGCGTTCATTCGAAAATCGGGGCGATACCGCGGTGATTGACGAGCCGTTCTACGCGCATTTTCTTTCGATCACGGGCCGCACCGATCATCCCTATCGCGAGCAAGTGCTGAAGGCATTGCCAACCGATTGGCATGAGGTGGTGAAGGGGCTTCTCGGCCCGGTACCTGGTGGCAAGGAAATTTATTATCAAAAGCAGATGTTGCACCACATGGTCGAACCCATCGGCTTCGATTGGATCAAACACTGCCGCAACGCGTTTCTGATCCGCGATCCCGAAGATGTGGTCGCTTCCTATTTCGAAAAAATCGAAGGCATGACACTGGCCGACATAGGCATTGTTCGCCAGGCTGAATTGTTCGAGCGAGAAAGTCAGCGGCTCGGTAAACCACCACCAGTTATCGATTCCAATGAGGTATTGGAAAATCCCCGCGGCACGCTCACCACGCTATGCACGGCGCTCGGCATTCCCTTTACGGAAAAGATGTTGCACTGGCCACCGGGCCGCCGCGACAGTGATGGTGTGTGGGCACCTTACTGGTACGCCAATGTCGAACGCTCGACCGGCTTTGTGCCGCTACCCGAAAGGAAACGCATCACGTTAAGCGACCATCTGCGCAAGATCGCAGATGAGGCGCGGCCTTATTATGAGCGTCTAGCCTCGCATAAGCTGCGCATCGCTTAGGCGCTTGCTGTGGAAGTTCCGCCCGCTATATTCGCGGGCCTACGGACAGATGGCCGAGCGGCTGAAGGCGCACGCTTGGAAAGCGTGTAAACGGGAAACCGTTTCGTGGGTTCGAATCCCACTCTGTCCGCCAATTCCAGCTACGGAGGAAGGCCGATGTCATATCGCATCATCGCAACATGCGCGCTCATCGCAATTTCGGGCGCAGCGCTCGCAGCGCAAGCAGGTTCCAGCGACAACGTGTTTTTGGCCGCGCAATCCGCGAGGGGAGAACAACTCGAATTGCTAAGCACTCTGGTCGATATCGATTCTGGCACCGGCGATGTCGATGGTGGCCGCAAAATCGCGGCCATCATGATCCCCAAGCTGAAAGCGCTGGGCGCGAATGTCGAAACCGTGCCGGCCGAATTGCCGGGCCTTCCAGAGAACATCGTTGCGACGTTCGACGGCACGGGCAAGGGCCGCATCTTGATGATAGGCCACATGGACACGGTGTTCGAGCCGGGTACGGCAGCGCAGCGGCCCTACAGCGTCGAGGGCACGCATGCGCGCGGCCCCGGCGTGGCGGACGAGAAGGGCGGCGTGGTCGAAGGGTTTTATGCACTCAAGCTCATTCACGATCTGGGCTTCAAGGATTTCCGCCGCATCACCTTCTTGATGGAAACCAGCGAGGAAAAAGGTTCGCCCGGCACGCGGCAGTTGATCCAGCGGCTGCTCAAAGATGCCGATGTCGAGTTCAATCTCGAGCCTGGTGATCCGCCCGACACGCTGACGGTATGGCGCAAGGGTTCGGCCACGTTTCACATCGACGTCAAAGGCAAGGCGGCCCATGCCGGCGTCAACCCGCAGGATGGCCACAATGCCGCACTCGAGCTTGTGCACCAGATTGCCGGGCTGAAGGCATTTCCGCAGTGGGGCCCCGGCATCACCGTCAACCTGACGATTTTGCGCGCAGGCGAACGGAACAACATCATCCCAGATGCAGCTTCCGCGCAGGTCAACGCGCGCGTGCTGAGATCTGAGCAGGTCGATCAAATCGAGCGTGTGCTGAAAGCCAATGCGCAGCACGTGGCCGTGCCTGGCACATCCGTTACCGTAACAAGAGAGCCGGCATTTCCGCCGCTGCCGAGAAATGCGGCTACTGACGAGCTCGCCGCGCGCGCGCAAGCCATATACCGCGAGATTGGAAAAGACATACAGACGGGCGGCAATGGCGGCGCGTCGCAGTCCGCACTTGCTGCAGAAGCGGGTGTGCCGGCGCTCGACGGTCTGGGGCCCGTGGGCGGCGGATTTCATTCCGACCACGAATATGCCGATCTCAAGTCAGTCACACCGCGGCTTTATCTGCTGACCAAGCTGATCATGAGCGTGGCAACCGACCCACTGAAACGCGCAGACAAACATTAAGCGCTGGCGCGATCCAGCGCGGCCGCAAGGCTGGAACTACGTAATGCCTCACGTGCCATCGCTTGTGATGCTGATAAGCCCGGCCAATTTCCGGGCCAATGCGGAAACCGCTGCGGACAACAGCTTTGTCGTGGGCGGCGGTGATGCGGAAACGCTTGCCGCACAGGCGAAGCACGAGCATCGCGCCCTGGTCGAAGCGTTGGCCGGGCAAAGTGTGAAGACCATTGTGCTGCCGGGTTGCGACGCCAGCCCTGACGAATTGTTTCTCAACAACTGGTTCTCCACGCACGACGATGCGCACGGGCGCAGTATGGCGATCATTTATCCCTTGCGCTGGGAAAGCCGGCGCAAGGAGCGGCGCGCTGATGTCATCGCCGCGCTGAGAAGGCACTACAACGATGTGCTCGATCTCTCGCCGAATGAGGCGGAAGGAAAATATCTCGAAGCGACGGGCAGCCTTGTTTTCGATGACAAACTCAGGCGCATCTATGCCGCGCGTTCGCAGCGCACGGACGCGGAATTGGTTAGGCTCGTGGCTGACAAATTAGGCTATGAGCCCATCGTCTTCGACACGATCGGGCTCGGCGGGAAGCCGATCTATCATACGAACGTCATGATGTATCTCGGCGAAATCTTCGCCGTAGCCTGTCTCAGCGTGATAGCGAAAAGCAATCGTGAGCAGGTCGCGCAGAAGCTTGCCGAAGGCCGTGAAGTGATCGAGCTGAACGAGGCGCAAGTAAACGAATTCGCCGGCAACGGTTTCGAGATGCGCAACGCCTACGGCGAACCTGTGCTCGCGATGTCGGAGCGCGCTTACAAGAGTCTGACGAAGGATCAGATCGTTCGGCTGGCAAGGTATTACGGCAATCGCATCGTCCATGTGGACTTCGCGGCGATAGAGCAGGGCGGGGGCTCGGTGCGCTGCGCGCTGGCCGCCTTGCGCACGACGGAGCCCGCCGCTTTGCAGCACGCGCTATCTCAGGAGCTGAGATGAAGCTTCACGACTTTCGCGTGCTCAGCTTCGATTGCTACGGCACGCTGATTGACTGGGAGACGGGAATTCTTGCCGCCCTTGGGCCGCTGGCCAGGAAAACCGCCGACAATCTTGCTGCCGATAAAATTCTTGAGGCTTTCGCGCGCCACGAGCAGGCTCAGGAAAGCGAAACACCCGCCATGATCTATTCCCAATTGCTAGGCGCCGTGCATGCGCGGCTGGCAAAGGAATGGGGTGTCAAAACCACGGCCGAGGAAGATGCGCATTTCGGCGCTTCCATCAAGGACTGGCCGGCGTTCAACGATTTACCGGCCGCACTTCGATATCTTAAGCGGCATTTCAAGCTGGTGATCCTGTCGAATGTGGATTGTGAGAGCTTCAAAGCCAGCAACAAGCGGCTGCAAGTCGATTTCGACTGGGTGTTTACCGCGCAAGATATCGGTTCCTACAAGCCGTCACGCGTGAATTTCGAATATCTTGTTTCGCATCTGGCGGCCGCAGGCTTTGACAAGAAGGACATCCTGCATACCGCGGAAAGCCTGTTTCACGATCACGCGCCTGCCAACCATATGGGCCTGGCCTCGTGCTGGATTTACCGCAGACACGCGAAGGAGGGCTTTGGCGCCACGGCAAAGCCCGTCAACATGCCGCATGTGGATTTTCGCTTCACCAGCATGGGCGAGATGGCCGAAGCCCACGCCCGCGAAAAATAAGCGCGAAAAATGAAACGGCGCGCCTGTTTAGGACGCGCCGTTTCGCAACTATTCAGGCGCTGATTAGTTGGTGCCGATCAAGCCGCCGGCCACGCCAAGGTCGCGCTTGGCCGCCACGATGGAAATCGTGAAGCCCGCAATCACGTCGAACACGGCCATCGCCGAGATCAGGAAGAACGTGCTGGTCGCGAAATTCTTGAGTGTGATGAACTCGACCAGCGCGACGATGAAGGTCAGCGTCGACAGGCCGTGATTGATCACTTCAATTGCGCTCGTGCGCGTGGCTTTCACCACCTCGACAAAGAGCAACAGCAGCGTAAGGACAACCATGAAATCGCCCAGGCTGAAGTTCCATACCTCGCCTGAGAACATGGTGAAGCTGACGTGACGCGCCAGCAATGCGTCTACGCCCGGAAAATCGGTGCCCATGAAAGCCGGCGCGCCGAACACGAGCAGGTTGTAGATGACGATGGCGAGAATGATCAGCGGAAAGGACCTAAGCATGGCAAGCTCTCCGAACTCGGTTAATGCAGCAGCCGATCAGTGTATCACATTACGGCAAAACTGCGGCGTCTGAGCCCGATCGTGGTTAAACCGGCGGAGAGTGTGGCCCGGCGGCGCCAGTTTCGCGCGCCATCGCCCGCTCGCGATAGATCAAATAGAGGTTGCGCGAATAGACGAGCAGCCCAGATGCCTGGCCGGTGATGAACACCGGATCCATTTTGTAGATAGCGTACGCGCACAGCACGACGCCGCCGCCAAGGCTGCAATACCAAAATGACAACGGGATGACGCTGCGTCCCACGATCTCGCTCTTGAACCATTGCAGGATGAAGCGCGAAGCGAACAGCGCTTGCCCCAAAAATCCGACCAGCACCCAGGCGTGCTCGGCAGTGAACCAATTGAAGATTTGTCCCATGGTCAGAGTTCCTTGGAGTCGACAGGGCCGCGGTAACGCCGCTTGAGCCAAAGCACCCCGGTAAGATCGGTAAGCCCGACAAAAAGCCGGTTGCGCATGTTGTATTTCGATGTGCCGCGCGTGCGCGGGCGGTGATTGACATCGACAAAACGCACTTCATAGCCCTCGCGTAAAATCAGCGGAATGATGAAGCGGTGGATGTTATCGAAATAGGGCAGTGCCAGAAACGCGTCGCGGCGGAACGCTTTCAGGCTGCAACCGACATCCTTGGCATGGTCGCCCAAAACCCAACTCCGGAATGAATTGGCGATATGCGAACTGAAACGCTTGATGCACGTGTCCTTGCGGTTCACCCGCACGCCGGAAACCAAAGCTAGCTTCGGTGAACTCGCGCGCATCGCCGTAAGCAGTTTCGGAATATCGGCAGGGTCGTTCTGGCCGTCGCCGTCGAGGGTCACAATGATCGAACCTCGTGCCGCACGCACGCCGGTGCGGATGGCGCGGCTCTGACCGGTATTGCGGGCATGCGAGATAACGCGCAGCGCGGGCAGCTCCGTCTTCAACGTGAGCAATTCCTGCGCCGTTGTGTCGGTCGACCCATCATCCACAAAGATGATTTCATGTGCGGGCTCGGCTTTGAGCACGGCAGCGATTTCGCGCACGAGCGGTGCAACGTTCCCGGCCTCGTCCTTCACGGGCACGACGATGGATAGCTGAATCGGCCTGTCTGACACTTTTCCGGCTTCTCCGCGCCCGCGAGGTCCCGGCCTTATACAGGCGGCCCACCCCTTTCAAAAGCAGGGTCGAATAGGCGAGTGTGCCTTATGGGCAGTGACCTTTGGGGCAAGGGTATCCTTACGCATGCGGGCAAGCGTCCGCTAACCATTCTGTTCTTTCTCTGCTTCATCGCCTGGCTGCCGGGCTTCTTTACCTTGCCACCGCTCGACCGCGACGAAAGCCGCTTCGCCCAGGCCACCAAGCAAATGCTGAAGAGCGGCGATTATGTCGATATCCGCTTTAGCGAAGGCCCGCGTTATAAAAAGCCCGCCGGCATTCATTGGCTTCAGGCGACTTCGACCGCTGCCTTCGGCGAAGGCGCGCGCAACCAGATCTGGACCTATCGCCTGCCGTCGCTGATCGGTGCATTCGCGGCAGTAGCGCTGGCGTTCTGGGTTATGCGGGCCTTTGCCGGGGTGGAGGCCGCTTTTATGGCGGCGCTGTTGCTCGGCATGACGGTGTTGCTCGCCGCCGAGTTAAAGATTTCAAAAACCGACGCCGTGCTGCTTGCCACCGTGCTCGGCACGCACGGCGTGATGCTGCGCGCGTACTTAAGCGCGCGAATTCCGAGCCGGCCGCCGCCATCACTGGCGCTAGTACTTGCAGGTTGGACTGCCTTTGCCATTGGTGTGCTGATCAAGGGCCCAATCATTTTGGCCGTCTGTCTTGCCGGGTTCGTGGTCATCGCATTGTGGGACCGCGATGCGCACTGGTTCATGCGGCTGAAGCCGTTATGGGGCGTGTTGCTCATGCTTGCCATCGTGCTCCCATGGGGCATTGCCATCGGGCTGGAGAGTCACGGGCTGTTCTATGAAAAATCTCTAGGCGAGGATTTTGCCAAGAAGATCGTCGGCGGCGAGGAAACGCATGGCGCGCCGCCTGGTTATTACCTGTCGCTGGTGAGTTTCAGTTTTTGGCCGGCGACACTTTTGCTGATCCCCGGGATCGTGGCCGGCATCAAGCGGCGCACCGAACCGGCCGTGCGCTATCTGTTGGCCTGGGCCGGCGGTGCATGGCTGATGTTCGAAGTCGTGCCCACCAAGCTGCCGCATTACATCTTGCCGGCATACCCCGCGCTCATTTTCCTTGCCGTGCTGTGGTTGCTGGGCAAGGGCGGCGAGACGGAATTGAAATGGGAACGCGTGGCGCGATACGTCTCGATCACGCTCTTCGCCGTGGTGGGGTTGTTCTACGCTTTTGTAGCTGCCTTTGCGCCAAACTATCTCGGCTATGGCAGCACGTGGCGGCTTCATGCCGGGGCCGCGCTTGGCGCCGCCGCCGTCATTGCCGCGGCTGTGTTCGCCATAAAGAGACAGCGTTTGAAGGCAAGCTTTGCTGCCATTCTCGCCGCGCTAATCCTCTATCCCTTGACAGCCATGGGCACCGCGCCGCGTTTGCAGCAGATCTGGCTGTCGCCGCGGCTGTACGAAGCGGCGGAGCGCGACGCGCATCCCGGCGATCCGCCGGTGATCGTCAGCGGCTACACCGAACCCAGCCTGGTTTTCTTGCTGGGCACCAAGACGCACATCGCCGGTGGGCAGCAAGCGGCGGAGATTGCCGCGGCCCAAGGCGGGCTCGCGCTGGTCGAAAACAAACAGCAGGCGGTTTTCCTCGACACATTACGCGCGCATGGCGCCACCGCGCAGGCGGTGGAAGAAGTCAACGGCATCAATTATTCGCGCGGGCGCAAGGCGCATGTCACCGTTTATCGTGTGACACCGGGAGCAGAACACAGGTGACAGACAAACGCGCATTCCAGATCGCTATGTTGGCGATTGGCGCTATCACACTGGCGCGGGTCGTTGTGCTGTTTGTCAGCCCGTGCAATCTCTATCCCGACGAAGCGCAATATTGGTGGTGGGCCATTCATCCCGCCTTCGGATATTTTTCCAAGCCGCCGCTGATCGCTTGGCTGATCGGCGCCACTATGTCGGTGTGCGGCGATGGCGAGGCGTGCATCCGGCTGAGTTCGCCGTTGCTTCATGGCGCAACCGCGTTGATGCTTTTTGGGGTCGGCAAGCTTCTTTATGACGCCCGCGCCGGCCTGTGGACCGCGCTCGCCTATATCACCATCCCCGGCGTCTCTTATTCATCGGGTCTCATCTCGACCGATGTGCCGTTGTTGTTTTTCTGGTCGGTGGCGCTGTTCGCCTTCCTCAAAGCGATACGCGAGGGGGGGCGTGCGGGCTATGGCTGGGCCGCCCTATGCGGCGTTGCCATCGGCTTCGGCCTCTTATCCAAATACGCCATGCTCTATTTCGTCCTGGGTGTGGCACTTACGGCACTGGTCTCGATTGAGTCGCGCCGGCTCGTCTTCAGCCTCCGTGGAGTGACCATCGCTGTCGTCGCCCTTTTCATTTTCCACCCCAATATCGTGTGGAACCTTCACCATGGCTTCGCCACTGTCGCCCACACCGCGAGCAACGCCGACTGGCAACGGGGCTCGCTGCATCCGTTGGGGTCCGTTGAATTTCTTGTGGGTCAGTTCGGGGTGTTTGGGCCGTTGCTGATGGCGGCCTATCTCTATGCCCTATGGCGCATTGTACGGGGGCATGATCGAAGCCAGGCCGCCCGTATCCTCGCCTGCTTCTCCCTGCCGGCGCTCGTCATCATCGTCTGCCAGGCCGCGATCTCCGATGCTAATGCCAACTGGGCAGCCACCGCCTATGTGGCCGCGACACCCCTTGCCGTTCACATGATGATGGAGCTGATGAAGGGGGTCGTTCTTCAAGCCTCGCTGCTGCTCAATGGCTTACTGATGCTGGCGATGATGGCGTTCGCGGCTTCGCCATCGCTTGCCGCGGACGCAGGATTCGCCAATGCTTACAAGAGGGTGGAGGGGTGGCGCGAGCTGGGCGCTAAGATCGCGACCGAGGCAACGCTAGGCGGCTATCAGGCCATCGTTACCGACAATCGCAGCCTGATGGGGTCGCTACTTTACTATGCGCGCCCACGCGATGTGCCGGTGCTGATTTGGGACCGTGATGAGAACATCACCAATCATTACGAGATGACCTCGCCCCTAACGCCCGAGATGAACGGCCGTGTGCTGCTGGTGACCGACAGGTCCGATCCATCGGCTGTGCTTGCGACCTTCGCGTCCTCGCAACTCACCAGCGATTTCACGGCCGATCTGGGGGGAGGCAAGCAACGCATCACGCATCTTTATGAGGCCGAGGGCTATCGCGGTCCTGTATCGGATCGGGATCGATCGATGCTTCGATGATGCTTTCGACGATCATTCATCGGACCCCCTTCGCTCTTTTTCTCTTGACGCCCTCCATTATGCTTCTAATGATCAATCGATGCTGACGGACCGTTTGATGGGTACGTCTTGGGGGCGGCCGAGGTCCGGCATAGTGAAGCGTCTCATGAGAGGACAATGAACCTTCATCTCTGGCGAGGGCGTGAGTCACACCCTCCCGCGAGGCGCGACCGCCTCAAGCCGGCAACCGTCTCCGGCACCAACGTTTCTCCGCAAGACGGCGTTGCAGCGATAATCGAACCACAGCCGCGCAAGACAGCGCTTCGCTTTCCGGTCAGTGCCGAGACGCGCGCTTTCTACAAGCGCTTCTACCCCGGCACGACGACAGCAGAATGGAATGATTGGCGCTGGCAGATGCGCGCGCGCATCCGTAGCCTCGACGAGCTTGAGCGCATCTTCATGCTGTCGGAAGACGAGCGTAAGGCAGTCGCGGCCCACACCGGCTCGCTGCCAGTCGGCATCACGCCTTATTACGCCAGTATTATGGGGCTGGATGACCCCACCGAGGGCTTGCGCCGCACGCATATCACCACCAATGACGAATATGTGCGCCTGCCTGGCGAGGAGAACGATCCCCTGGGCGAAGACCACGACACGGTGGCGCCCGGGCTGGTGCATCGCTATCCCGACCGCGTGCTGTTCCTGACCACGGGCACCTGCTCGACCTATTGCCGCTATTGCACGCGCTCGCGCATGGTCGGCAATCCGGGGGGCGAATATCAGTTCTCGGTGCGCCAGTGGGACAAGGCGCTGGCCTATATCGAGGCGCATACCGAGGTCCGCGACGTGCTGCTTTCAGGCGGTGACCCGCTCACCATCGGCGATGACAAGCTTGATTATCTCTTGGGCCGCTTGCACCAGATCAAGCATGTCGAGTTTGTGCGCATGGGGACCAAGGTTCCGACCGTGCTGCCGCAACGCATCACCAAGGACCTCATCAAGGTGCTGAAGAAGCATCATCCCCTATTCATGAGCCTGCACTTTATCCATCCCAACGAGCTCACGCCCGAAGTCACCGAAGCGACCACGCGGCTGGCCGATGCGGGCATTCCGTTGGGAGCCCAGGTGGTTCTGCTTAAGGGCATCAACGACAATAGCGAAACCATGAAGACGCTGATGCAGGGCCTCTTAAAGCGCCGGGTGCGGCCCTATTACCTGTTCCAGTGCGACCCCATACAGGGCTCGGGTCATTTCCGCACCAAGGTCGAGAAGGGGCTCGAGATCATCCAAGCGCTGCGCGGCCACACCACAGGCTATGCCACGCCCATCTTCGCGGTGGATGCGCCGGGTGGCGGAGGCAAGATTCAGATTGCCCCCGATTTCGTGGTGGGGCGCGAAGGCGACGATCTGTTGCTGAGAAATTTTGAAGGCAAGGTTTACCGCTATCCCGATCCCAAAGGGACACTGGGCGCCGACAAGAAGCCTGGCAATAAGGTCGGGCGCGCGAAGGCGATCGCGGCGGAATAATCGGGAACCAGATGCGTATCGGGGTCACTTATGATCGGCGTGAGGATTATCTCGCCCAAGGCATGAGCGCCGAGGACGCAGCCGAGTTCGACCCCGAGACAGCAATAGCAGGCGTTTGCGAGGCGCTTGCGGGTCTCGGCCATCAGCCAACCCGCATCGGCAATATCAAAGCGCTGACGCAAGCATTGGCCGCAGGCGAGCGCTGGGATGCGGTGTTCAACATCTGCGAGGGCTTGAAGGGTTATGCGCGTGAGGCGCAGGCACCGGCGCTCCTGGAAGCCTATGGCATCCCCTATGTGTTTTCGGATTCGCTGACGCTCGCGGCTGCGCTGGATAAATCCTGGGCCAAGCGCATCGTGCGCGATTGCGGCATCGCCACGCCCGACTTTGCGGTGATCGAGCGCGCCGCCGATGTGGCGAAGGTGAGGCTCTCCTATCCCTTGTTCCTGAAGCCCGTGGCCGAGGGCTCAGGCAAGGGCGTGAACGCCAGATCGCGCGTGACCAACGCCAAGCAATTAAAGACGGTGGCGCTCGACCTGCTCTCACGCTTCCAGGAGCCAGTGCTGGTCGAAACCTACCTGCCGGGCCGCGAATTCACCGTGGGCGTCACCGGCACCGGCGACGACGCCAAGGTACTGGGCGCATCCGAGATCATCGCCAAAGCCGATTCCGATGGCCCGGGCTATGGCTACAAGAACAAGACGGAATGGCGCGTAAATATCATTGAGGCCGAAGGACCCGAAGCCAAAGCCGCCAACGAGGTGGCGTTGGCCGCGTGGCGCGCGCTTCGCTGCCGCGATGGTGGGCGCGTGGATATCCGTTGCGACGCGCAAGGCGTTGCCAATTTCATCGAGGTCAATCCGCTGGCAGGCATCACGCCCGATTGGTCGGACCTGTGCCTGATCGCCAATCGCAAGAAGATCAGCTACCAGGAGCTAATTGGCCTGTTCATGGCCTCGTTCCTCAAGCGCCATCCGGAGCTGGTAAGCCGCCGCGCCGCGGCGTGACCCCCATGCGGGTGCTCATCCTTCATTCCGACGTTGCCCCCGGCGCTCCCGCCGACGAGCAGGACACGCTCGCGCAAATTCCGATCATTGCCGATGCGCTGAAGGCGAAAGGCCATCGCGTCAGCCACGCGCCGTTCAAGCCGGACCGCCAGGATCTCAAGGCACTGATCGCGCGCGAGCGGCCCGACATGGTGTTCAATCTGGTCGAGGCCGTATGGGGCAGGGGCAGCTATGCATCGATTGCGGTTTCAATGCTGACCGAGTTGGGCGCGCCTTTTACCGGCACCGAAGCGGCCGCGATGATGATCGGCGGCGACAAGCTGCTGGCCAAGCAGGTTCTGGCGGCGTCGGGCCTGCCAACGCCGGCCTGGGCAACGCCGCCCGATTGGACGGGTGTCGATGTCGGGCGCTGGATCGTCAAATCGGTGGACGAGGATTCGTCACTCGGTATTGACGACGCGGCCGTTGCCGATGGCCGTACGGCCGTGCTGGCACGCGCCGAACACTGCGCTAGCACGTATGGCGGGCGCTGGTTCGCGGAAAAATACATTGAGGGCCGCGAATTCCATGTCTCGGTGCTCGAGGAAGATGGGAGCCCGCGCGCGCTGCCAGTGGCGGAAATGGCTTTCGAGAATTGGGACGACAGCCGCCCGCGCATCATGAGCGACAGTGCGAAGTGGGATGTGGCGTCCGCGGAATACGCGCGCACGGTATGGAAATTCGACGGCACCAAAGAGCCAGCGCTTCACGCGAAGCTGGCGGATCTTGCGCTTCAGAGTTTCAAACTACTTGGGCTTACCGGCTATGCGCGCGTGGACTTCCGCGTCGACAAGAAGGGCAGTCCCTTTATCCTGGAAATCAACCCCAATCCAAGCCTCGCATTGAATTGCGCGATGTGCGTCTCCGCGGAGCACGCGAACATTTCTTACGCCGATTTGATCGAGAACATTGTGCGCGCAGGACAGTGCCACTGAACGCCTAGAGCCAGCCTTTGCGCTTAAAATAAACGTAAGGCAGCACTGCCGAAACAACGATCACCGCAATCGCAATCGGATAACCCCAGGGCGAACTCAGCTCCGGCATAAGGTGGAAGTTCATGCCCCAGATCGAGGCGAACAGGGTCGGCGGCAGGAACACCATGGCCGCCACCGACATGATCTTGATGATGTTGTTTTGCTCGTTGTTGATGAGACCGAGTGTGGCGTCCTGCAAATAGCTCAGCTTATTGGCAATGAAGGTCGAGTGGTCCTGCAACGACAGCACGTCGCGCGTCAGCGTCTTGATGTGCCCATGTACGTCCTTGTGCGCCTTGTTGTCGGTCGCCTGATTGAGAAACGTCATCATGCGATTAATGGTGAGCAGGCTTTCGCGCATCTTCGACGTAAGGCCATGCTTGGTGCCCAGCCGCCGCAGCACGTCCTGGTAGTCCTTGCGCCCGATCCTAGCCTGGGATTCGGGATCGAAAATCTCGCGGCTGATCGCCTCCACGTCGGCGCCGCTGCGCTCAAGAATATCGGCCATGCGGTCAATGATGATGTCCAACAGCTGGGTCAGCACCAGTTCCGGCTTGGACGCCTGAATGTTGGAGCGCTCACAGCGTAACGCGAAACTGCGGAAGGGCTGTGGATCGATGTAACGGAGCGTCACCAGCTTGTCTGGCGTCAACACAAAAGTGACGGCATCAGACAAAGGCAGATCGGTATCCATGTGTGCCAGGATCATAGCGGTCATGAATAGGCTGCCATTCTCTTGATACAGCCGGCTGGAGAGCTCGATCTCTTCCATGTCTGCGCGCGTCGGCATTTCGGTGCCGATCGTGATGCCGACGCGTTGGCGCTCTTCGACGGTGGGATTGAGCAGATCAATCCACAACACGCCCTGGGGGACGGGCTGATCGTCGGCGACAATCGTGCCTTTAAGGCCGCCGTTCAGCTGCTGATAGGCCTTCAGCATGCGGTCGCTCCGTGCGCGAGCGGGTTTGTGATCGGCCGGAACGGATGTCTCCGGCCCCGACCATATAGACCCGTCCTGCGCGCGGCGCTAACGGAATTTGCCAGATGACGGCGGTGTAAGACAGGCGACGAGCGCGTCCGCGAGGCGTCGCATCAGGGTCTCGTAAAGTGCGGGTCCCGGGGGAATATCTGAGCCCAAATCATCTAGCATGCCCACGCGCGAGCTGGTGCCTTCGGTAAGCGCTGTCACCAACCTGGGCGGGTATTGTGGCGTCGAAAATACGCAGATGGCACGGGTTTGCTTGATCTTGTGGTGGATCATCTCGATGCGGCGCGCGCCCACTGGACGGTCTTCGGCAACCGTCACGGCGCCCGCGGGCGATAGCCCGTAGCGCAGTTCGAAATAGTGAAAGGCGTCATGAAAGACGATGTAGGGCCGTGAACGTACAGGGGCCAGCAAGCGTGCGAGTTCGTTGTCGAGCCGCTGCATGCGGGTCTCGAACGCGTCGGCATTGGCGGCGTAGATTACAGCGCGTTCCGGATCGCGTTTGCCCAGCGCACGCGCCACCGCATGCGCCATGGCGGCTGCATTGCGCGGATCAAGCCAATCGTGCCCGTCGATCGTCGCCAGCGGGTCCGGATGGTAGTCCGAATCGCCTTCCCATAGCCCGCCGCTGCGTGCGGGCAACCGCAGCACGCCTTCGGCGTCGGACAGCGCCATGATGCGCGCATGCGGTGCCAGCGTGGCGAAGGGGCGTTCGAGAAACGTCTCGAGCACCGGGCCGACCCAGAAGATGACATCGGCACTTGCGATCTTGCGCGCATCCGACGGCTTAAGGGCATAGGAATGCGGCGAGGCATTGCCCGTAAGCAGCAGGCCCGGGCTGCTCGTCTTGCCCATTACGGCTGCTACGATCGAATGGATCGGCTTGATGGAGACCAAAACTTTGGGTGGGGACTGCGCCGCCTGTGCGGGCAGATTCAGCAGCAGGGCGAAAATGATAGCGGCGGCAAGTCGCATGCGGGTATCCACGCTGGTCACAGAAGTTTTAGCACATCGCGTGCGGCAACATTGGGGCACATGCTAGCGTGAAAGCCATGGGGGCAACGCAATCCATTCCTGCCTTTGACGACGTCGTAACGGCCGCAGAACGCGTCGCGGGCGTGGCTGTGCTGACGCCCTTGGTGGAAAGCCCACTGCTAAGCGAACGCGCCGGCGGGCGCGTGTTCCTAAAGCTTGAGACTTTGCAACGTACGGGCTCGTTCAAGATTCGCGGCGCCTATAACCGGCTGTCGCAATTATCTGAAGCCGAACGCAAAAGCGGCGTGGTGGCGTTTTCCTCCGGCAATCATGCGCAAGGCGTGGCGGCGGCGGCCAAGCTCTTGAACATGCCGGCCGTGATTGTGATGCCGGCCGATGCGCCGCGCATCAAGATGGAGAACACGCGCGGCTATGGCGCGGAAATCGTAACTTACGACCGCAAACGCGATGCCCGCGAAGAGATCGCAGCGCGTATCGCTGCCGAGCGCGGCTCGGTGGTGGTGCCGTCTTTCGACGATCCAAATATCGTCGCAGGGCAGGGGACGGTCGGCCTTGAGATCGCGGCTCAGGCAAAGGCCGCGGGCGCAACGCTCGATGCCGTGCTGGCACCCTGCAGCGGGGGCGGCCTGGCGTCAGGCATTGCGCTGGCGCTGAGCGGTGTCAGCCCTTCTACTTATGTCGTCACAGTGGAACCGGAAGGCTTCGACGGCGCTCGGCTCTCGCTAACGGCAGGTCAGCGCATGGCGGCGCAGGGCAACCGCGTAAGCATCGCCGATGCGCTGATGTCGCCTTCGCCGGGCCATATCCCCTTTGCCATCTTGCGCGCGCAAGACGCTTCGGGCCTAGCGGTCAGCGATGAAGCATTAATGCACGCCGTCGCTTTCGGCGTGCGCCGGCTCAAGCTTGTTTTAGAACCAGGCGGCGCAGCGGCGCTTGCCGCTTTGCTTTCGGGCGCGTTCGATGCGCATGGAAAAACCATCGCCATCGTGTTGTCGGGCGGCAATATCGATCCCGACATGCTGGTTCGCTGTCTTAACGCGGCGCCTCATTGACCCCGATCTTCTCACGGCATTGTTACGCTGCGGGGAATCGGTTGTTGCTACGGTCGCTCGTCCTTAAGCGGGGGTAGTGATGAGTCGCGTGTTAGGGTTGGCCGCACTGCGGCTCGCGGCCAGTATGGTCATCGCGCTGACCTCTACGTTGGTTTCCGTCGCCGCTTTTGCCCAGGACACGGTGTTGAGTTACGACACCGCCTACTTCGCTTCGGCACAACCCAATACCGCCTACGACATGATCAGCCGGCTGCCCGGCTTTACGTTCGTTGCCGGGGAGAGCTTGCGCGGCTTTGCCGGCACGGCGGGCAATGTTTTGGTTGACGGCCAGCGGCCGACGTCAAAGACCGACGATCTGCAATCCATTCTCCAGCGTATTCCGGCGGCTGACGTTGAGCGTATCGAACTTATTCGCGGCGGCGCGGCAGGCATCGACATGCAAGGCCAGACTGTGATCGCCAATGTCATCCGCAAGAAAGGCAGTTCACAGCAGTGGGTGTTGACCGTCGACGACAATATCTGGCCCGATGGGCACTCGATCCCCAGCGCCAGCGTGCAATTCACCGAACATGCCGGCGACAGCACCTATGAAGCGTCGCTTTCTCGCGCCATCGGCTTCGACGATTCCGTGGGCCATGGCTCGCACGCCGTTACCGATGTCGCCACAGACACCGCCACGCATCAGCATGCGCAGACCACGGGCGACGGCGAGGGCGGCAGCTTCACGGGTTCGGCCGCCACCCCTCTCTTCGGTGGCCAGTTCAAGACAAACATCACGCTCCAGGCACTGCCGTTTCAGTCATCGGTGATTTACACCACGCCCGGCTTCAAGCAGGCCATTACCGACGACAGTGGCGACAACAAAGGCGAGCTGGGGCTGAACTGGAACGGAGATATCGGCGCGGTTCATCTTGAGACATTGATGCTGCAGCGCCTGGAACACGCGACCGATTCAAACGTCTCACGCGCTCCGGGCGACGATGAAGCGTTTCATTCCACCGCCAACACCGGCGAAACCATTGCGCGCACCACGTTGCGTTATCAGCCCGCAAGCGACTTGACGCTCGAAGGCGGCGTGGAAGGAGCATTCAACTATCTTTACGGCACCACCAGCTTTGCCCAGAACGGCGTGCCGGTTCCCTTGCCGACGGCGAACGCGCGCGTAGAAGAACGCCGCGGCGAGATTTTCGCCCAGGGCACCTGGAAGATCGACAGCGAATGGATGCTAGAGCTGGGCGCGCGTTTCGAGTTTTCCAAGATCAGCGAAAGCAGTGATATCGAACAGGAGCGCAAGTTCTTCTATCCCAAACCGCGCGCGGTGCTGACCTGGTCGCCGGACAAGGACACCCAGGTGCGTTTGCGCTTCGAACGCGTGCTGGGCCAGCTCGATTTCAACAATTTTATCGCCAGCAGCAATCTTTCGGCCAGCGGCGTGACGGTAGGCAACCCAAACCTGATGCCCGATCAGCACACGCAGTACGAAATTTCTGTCGAGCGCCATTTCTGGGAAAAGGGCGCGATCGTCGCCACCTTCATGCATGAACGTATTTCGGATGTCGAAGACCTGGTGCCGGTTATGGGACCTTCTGGTGTGTTTGATGCACCGGGCAATATCGGCACCGGCACCAACAACCAGTTCGACATCGAATTGACCCTGCCGCTCGACAGGCTCGGCCTGCCCAACGGCCTCATCAAGGCGACCAATATCTGGCGCGCGAGCAGCGTGCCCGATCCTGTAACGGGCAAAGACCGCGTCATCTCAGGCCAACGTCCCCAGGACATCGAATGGACGTTGTCGCAGGACATACCCAGCCTGAACTCGACCTGGTCGATCTTCTATTACAACGCTTGGGACGAACATTATTTCCGCCTAACGGAAGTGCGTCACCGCAACGTCGTGCCGCCTTATGTCTCGGCATGGTGGGACTACAAGCCGACGCCCGATTGGAGTTTCCATTTCGAGCTCGCGAACATCATACCCTTTGTCTTCGACGACAAGCGTTTCGATTACGCCGGCCCGCGCGATACATTTCCTCTAGCTGAGATCATAGAGCGTTCGATTAAGTCGCAGCCGCGACTTTATGTTCAGGTCCGTAAAACGTTCTGACCTCACCGCCGCAGCACCATATGAAAACAAAAGTGTCATCACCCGCGAATGCGGGTGACCCAGGTTATCAAGTCCTGAGAAGTTGGAGAGTTGTCACCTGGGTGGCCCGCATTCGCGGGCCATGACAACTAGTGGGTAGGCGCAACAGATCACCGCGGCGCCAGCACCATCATGATCTGGCGGCCTTCGATGCGCGGATAGGATTCGATCTTGGCTATGGGATCGAGCTCTTTCTGAATCCGGCCCAGCAGTTCCATGCCGAGATGCTGGTGCGCCATCTCGCGGCCGCGGAAGCGCAGCGTCACCTTCACCTTGTCGCCTTCATCGAAGAAGCGCTTGATCGCGCGCATCTTCACGTCGTAATCGTGCTTATCGATGGTGGGGCGCATCTTGATCTCTTTGATCTCGATGACCTTCTGGTGCTTGCGCGCCTCGGCGGCCTTCTTCTGCTGTTCGTATTTGTATTTGCCGTAGTCCATCATCTTGACCACGGGCGGCTTCACGCCGGGCGACACTTCGACCAGGTCGAAGCCTTCTTCCTCGGCCATCGCCAAGGCTTCCTCGATGCCTATCTCGCCGTGTTTTTCGCCTTTTGACCCGATAAGCAGGATGGTGCGGGAAGCGATCTCTTCGTTGACGCGCGGGCCGCCTTTGGCGGGCGGCGGCGTTTGTTGTGACGATACTCTGCGAACTATGACGTCTCTCCTTTTGGTTCAAGACAAAGCACATGCGTATCGCGGGGTTGATGCACGGCCCGCGATTTCGGTTTCGGTTCAATTCCCGCGGATGTGATCCCCTTTGATGTTGCGCGTGGGCAAAGCCCCAGCACGCCAGGAACGGCTGCTATCAGAATATGAAACACCGCCATCAGGCAAGAGGCTAAACGGCTTCATCGTGGCGGGATTGGGCTTCATTTTTGATACGGGCTAGGAATTTTTCGAGCTCCATCGGCCCCAAATCCTTGCCGGAACGATGGCGCACAGCCACCGTTCCCTGTTCGGCCTCGCGGTCGCCAACCACCAGCATGTAAGGGATTTTTTGCGTTTGTGCGTCGAAAATCTTTCGCTGCATGCGTTCATTGGAAAGATCGATGTCCACGCGCAGGCCCCCTGTGCCGTTGACCACCGGCGCCTGGAACAGCTGCTCGCGAACCTTGTGCGCATAGTCGTTGACGCGCTCTGTGATGGGAATGATGCGCGCCTGAATGGGCGCGAGCCACACCGGGAAAGCGCCCGCGTAATGCTCGATCAGAAAGGCAGTGAAGCGCTCGTGCGTGCCCAATGGCGCGCGGTGAATGACGTATAGCGGGTGCTCCGCGCCGTCTTCGCCGATGTAGCTGAGGCCGAAGGTCTGCGTCGCCAGGAAATCGAGCTGGTTCGTTGAGATGGCGTATTCGGTGCCGATGACGCTCTTGATCATGAAATCGATCTTCGGCCCATAGAAAGCGGCTTCGCCTTCGCCCTCGATATACTTGTAACCGGACTCGTCCATCGCCTCGCGGATGATCTTGAGCGCGGCCAGCCACTTTTCGGGTTCGTCGACATATTTGTCGAGCTTGTTCAGATCGGGCAGCGACAGGCGCATGTAATAATCCTTGATGCCCATCAGATCGTAGTAGCGCGTGTGCAGCCTGATCACGCGCAGGAATTCGTCCTTCGCCTGGTCGTAGCGGCAATAGATATGAGCATCGTTCATGCAGAAGCCGCGCACGCGCATCAGTCCCGACAATCCGCCGGATGCCTCATAACGATAATCCTGCCCGTATTCGGCGAGGCGGAGCGGCAGTTCGCGATAGGAATGCTGCGTCGCCAGATAGATCATGTGATGGTGCGGGCAATTCATCGGCCGCAAATAATAATTCTCGCCGTCGATATCGAGCGGCGAATACATGCTCTCCTTGTAATAGGGCAGGTGGCGCGAACGGTAATACAGCGTTTCCTTGGTGATGTGCGGCGTCGCCACACGCACATAACCTTCCTTGCGTTCTTCCTGCAGTGCGAGGAATTCCAGTTCCTGCCGGATCACCATGCCCTTCGGCATCCACAGCGGCAGGCCCGCGCCGACATCGGGCGAGAAGGTGAAAAGCTCAAGCTCCTTGCCAAGCTTGCGGTGGTCGCGCTTCTCGGCTTCTTCCAGCCGGTGCAGATACGCTTCCAATTCTTTTTCGTCGCGCCATGCGGTGCCGTAAATCCGTTGCAGCATCGGGCGTTTGGAATCGCCGCGCCAATATGCGCCCGCGATCTTGGTCAGCTTGAACGCCTGGCCGATTTTACCGCTCGACGCGAAATGCGGCCCGCGGCAGAGATCGTGCCAATGATCGCCGTGGTAATAGACGCTGACATCCTGTTCCGGCGGCAGGTCGCGGATCAGCTCCACCTTGTAGGGCTCGTTCGCCTTATCGTAGTGCTTCGTCGCCTTGTCGCGCGGCCACACTTCGCGGCGCGTTTTCAAATCTTCCGCCACCAGCTCGTGCATGCGTTTTTCGATCTTGGGCAAATCTTCCGGCTGGAACGGCTTGGGCGGATCGAGGTCGTAATAAAATCCATCCTCGATCACCGGGCCGATGGTGATCTTGGTGCCGGGATAAAGTTCTTGCACCGCCATGGCGAGAATATGCGCCGCATCGTGGCGGATCATTTCCAGCGCTTCCGCGTCTTTCTTGGTGATGATGCGCACGCGCGCGTCCGCCTCGATGGGGCGGTAGATGTCCCACAGCGCGCCATCGACTTCGATGGCGAGCGCGGCTTTGGCAAGGCCTGGGCCGATGGACGCGGCAATCGCTTCGCCGCTTACGCCGCGCGCGAGCTTCAGCACCTTGCCGTCAGGCAGGGTGATGTTCATTTGGTCGGATTTCAGCGCGGACATGGCGGATTTATCGGGCATAGCTTCGAAACACTTAGTGCCGGACCATCTTCGGCACCCCGTAGAAAGTCAAGCGAACGCTCACTTTTTGCGGATCAGGTCGCGATAGAGCGCCAGCGTATCGGCGCACATGCGGTCCACCGTGTAGCGCGTGGCGATGTGGGCGCGGCCCTTGCGGCCCATTTCGTCGAGCTCGTCTTCGCTGCGGTCGAGCAGGTCGGCAATGGCATCGGCCAATGCCTTGGCGTCGCCGGGCGGCACCAGCAATCCCGTCTCGCCCGGGACCACCGTCTCGCGCGCGCCGCCGTGATCGGTGGCGATCACCGGCCGGCCCATAGCGGCGGCTTCGGCGGCGGCGCGGCCAAAGGCTTCCGGGTCGGTCGACGCCGAAACCACAATGTCGGCGGCCAAATAAGCGGCCGCCATGTCGGTGATATGCCCGGGAATGGTGACGCAATCGGTTAAGCCCTTGTCCGCCATCGCGGTGATGAGTTCGGCGACATAGGACTCGCGTCCCTGTGCGTCACCGGCAATCACCCCGCGCACGCCTTCAAGATGGCCCGCGCGGCGCAACTGGCCCAGCGCCTCGATAAAAGTAAGCTGCCCTTTCCATCGCGTAAGGCGGCCGGGCAACAGCACCACGCGCTCGCCCTCGCGCGCCCAAGCCGCGCGCAAACGCACAATGCGATCCGGCGTTACGCCGCCAGGATCGAAACGGTCGAGATCGACGCCGCGGGGAATGATGGCCAGCCGCTTGGGCTTGGTGCGATAGGTGTCGCTAATGTGGCGCGCAGTCCATTCCGAATTGGCGATGACTGCATCGCCGCGCAACATCACCGTGTTGTACAAGCGCTTGAGCGGACCTTTGGCTTTGTAGATACCGTGAAAAGTGGCGAGAAAGGGAACGTGCGTGCGCCTGGCGGCATAGAACGCGCTCCATGCGGCGGCGCGGCTGCGCGCATGAACCAGCGCGATGTTATGCTCGCGGATGATTTTGGTCAGCCGCTTCGCGTTGGCCATCATCTTGCCCGGCCGCTTGGTCTCCATGGGCAAGCGGATCAACTCGCCGCCGGCGGCGGTAAGTTCCTTTTCCAGCCGCCCGCCTTCGCTCGCCACCAGCGCGCGGAAGCCGCCACGCGTCAGTGCCTGGGTGATCTCGATGGTGGTGCGCTCCGACCCGCCTGCATCCAGCGCCGGTATCACCTGCAATACGGCAGGCTTGGACGCGGCATGGTGTTCGTGGCGGGTGGCTTTGGTCACGGGCTGCGGCAATGGGTGAGGGGGTGTGCGGAACAATCGCCTATTTGTGGCGCGCGCGGAAGGGGTTGACTGCGCGTGACGTTAACTTGCGTCGCCCTTCGACCCGCGCTCTGCTGGCGGCCATGGGGAATGTTGCCAAACCCGGTTTCGCAGGCGTGGTCCTGGTAGTGCTGCTGTCGCTGCCCGCGCGCGCGGCCGGCGAGCAATACAGCCAATGTGTCGCCTCTATTGCGGCCAACCCGGACGGCGCGCTGTCGCGTGCGCTGACCTGGGCCGAGCGGGGCGGGGGCGCCGCAGCCGAGCATTGCGCGGCACTGGCACTGATCGCACTTAAGCGGCCGGCGGAAGCTGCGGCGCGGCTCGACCGGCTGGCGCAGGGGCAGGCGGGGGACGCCCGGAACCGCGCCACGCTTTACGACCAAGCCGGCAATGCCTGGCTGATGGCGGGCCAGCCGCAGAACGCGGAAGGCTCGTTCACCTCGGCGCTCGCGCTCACGCCCAATGACGCCGACATCCTGATCGATCGCGCCGGCGCGCGCGGCCTGCGTAAGAATTGGACGGGGGCGGAAACGGATCTCACGCAGGCTTATGCGCTGAACCGCTCCAACCCCGAAATCCTGGTGCTGCGAGCGAGCGCGCGTGCGGCGCAGGGCCGTAAGGATGAAGCCAGGGCCGACATCGAGGCGGCGCTGGCCATCAATCCGATTTTTCCCGATGCGCTGGTCGAGCGCGGCGCAATGAAGCTTGCAGCGGGCGACAAGATCGGCGCCCGCGCCGACTGGCAGCAGGCGTTGACGGCGGCACCGGGAAGTGCAGCGGCGGCTACGGCGAAGCAATATCTTTCCGGCCTCGACGCATCGATGAACAACCCGCCGCCAAAATGAACGAAAATATTTTTGCCGGGCCCTTGAAGTGTGACGCTGCCAGCACCACCTAGGCTTATCTCCATAAATATATCTATCGGCTGTCGGGCGCGCCCCCTCACCTCACTTCGGGTAAGGCTCGCTCACGCTCACCAACCCTCAGTAACCCTCTCCCCCATTGGGGGAGAGGGAAGGGTGAGGGGGGACGCTAAGCGCGCCATTCCCGAACAACGTCTTTGTCGCCCTCATGTGGCAAATGATTCGAACAAAGGTCTGCAAACGAGGATTTCGATAATAATTGTTTCAACGCCCACACCGCCATGGCGCGCACCAGTGGGGATTCGTCATCGAGGCGTGCTTCGGCTACAGGCGAAAGCGTCTTGTCTTTGGAATTGCCGATTGCGATCAGCACATTACGCACGAAGCGGTCGCGGCCCACGCGTTTGATCGCCGAGCCGCGAAAGATTTCGCGGAACGTGGCGTCGTCCAGCAAAGCGAATTCCTTGAGCAAAGGCGCGGTCAATTCGGTGCGCGGCGTGAAAGCCGCTTCGTGCGAGGCCTGGGCAAATTTGTTCCAGGGACAAACGGCAAGGCAGTCGTCGCAGCCATAGATGCGGTTGCCGATTGCGCTGCGGAATTCTTCCGCAATATGTCCCTTGTGCTCGATAGTGAGATAGGAAATGCAGCGCCGCGCGTCGATTTTATAAGGCGCGGGGAACGCCTTGGTCGGGCAGATGTCGAGGCAGCGGCTACAAGTGCCGCAATGGTCTTCTTCCGCCGCGTCGGGTTCTAGTTCCAGCGTGGTGAACACGGAGCCAAGAAACAGCCACGAGCCGAAGTCGCGGCTGACCAGATTGGTGTGCTTGCCTTGCCAGCCCAAGCGCCGCCGCCTGCGCCAGCGGCTTTTCCATCACCGGCGCGGTATCGACGAAGATTTTTACCTCGCCGCCATATTCGCGCGCGATCCAGGAGGCGAAACTCTTCAGCCGCTTCTTGAGCACGTCGTGATAATCATCGCCCTGCGCATAAACAGGAGATGGTTCCGCGCTCTGTGCCGCGCCAGCTGCGCCAATGGATCGCGCGCAGGCGCGTAACTCACGCCAAGCGCGATGATGCTCTTGGCTTCCGCGCCACAGTCTTGTCGGGATCGGCGCGGCGCTTGGCAGTACCTTCCATCCAGCCCATGTCGCCATGATGGCCGCGCGCGAGATAATTCTTCAGTCCATCGCCCGCGCCTTCGGGCGCCACAGCACATGTGAAACCGACCGCGTCGAAGCCTTCCGCGCGCGCGTGCGCACGGATGGCTTCGCGCATGCGGGCGTCAGAAGTCGAGCTCCGCATAATGCAAGGCCGGCGGTTGACCGGGCACGCGGTCCGAAAGCAGCGGGCGGAACGAAGGCCGCGATTTCAGCCGTGTATACCATTCTGTGATGGCGGGAATTTCGGCCCAGGGCACTTCGCCGAAATAATCCAGCGCCGAAAGATGCGCGGCGAGGCCCAGATCGGCGAGACTGAGATCGCGCCCTGCCAGGAAGCCACGCGCTTCAGCCAGCGGCGCCAGTTCGGCCAGCCCTGCGCGCAAGGCATCGCGCCCCATGCGCACGGTTTCCATATTGGGCGCGCGGCGCACCAGCGCGCCAGTCTGTGATTGCGTTCCCTTCTCGAAGACGATGCGCTTGGTGACCAGCTCGTTGAAATTCGTCATTGCCCAATCGAGCAGGCGCAACGTCTCGCTGCGCTCGTCGGGGTCATCGGGCACCAGTGGGTGCTCGGGATGCGCGCCTTCCAGATGATCGATGATGGCCCACAACCCCGCGATCATCTTGCCGTCGAGATCGACGAAGACCGGCAAATGCGCCAGCGGATCCTCGGCCGGAACCAGATCGCAAGCGAGCCGCTTTTCGCCCAGCACAAGCCGCGCCACGCGGCAGGCGGGAGACAGCGTGATGTGAACAAGGCGGCGCATCGCGGCAATCTAGTGAAAGGCACGCGCTAGCGATAGACGCAGGCGTCGAGCGCGTCGCGGCTAACGCTGGCCATGCGCCAGATGAGTTGACTGGCGCGGCTGCTGACATAGGGGCCGGCGCTGCCCACGCGCCAGCGATCCGGGCTCGGCAGCACGGCCGCGAGATGGGCGGCCTCCAGCGCACTAAGCCGCGCGGCCGGTTTGCCGTAATAGCCCCGCGCCGCGGCCTCGGCGCCGAAACGGTCATGCCCCCATTCGACGATGTTGAGATACATCTCCATGATGTGCCGCTTGGGCCACAGCGCTTCGATCAGAACGGTGAGGTATGCCTCGACGCCTTTGCGCAACCAGTTGCGGGCGGGCGGTAGGAACAGGTTCTTCGCTGTCTGCTGGCTGATGGTACTGGCCCCGCGCAAGCGGCCGCCGCGTTCATTGTGCTTCATGGCCTGATCGATCTCTTTCCAGTCAAAGCCATTGTGAGAGCAAAACTGCTCGTCCTCGGCGGCGACCACGGCCTTCACCAGTTGAGGCGAGATTTCTTCCAGCGCCACCCAGTTCTGATGGATCACGCCATCTTCGATCACGGTGCCTATCATCAGCGGCGTGAAGGGCGGCGGTACAAAGCGGTAAATCATGATGACGAAAACCGGCAAACAGAACAGACCAATGAAAGCCGAAACCAATGTGCGCCGCAGCCATGGCGTCTTGCCATCGTGGCGGTTCCACAGTGTCCAGAAAAATTTGCGCAAGGCGTCATCTATCGCCGCCATGCGGTCGGGCTTTTCAGGAATATCGGGAGTCATATTTTGACGCTTCGCAACCTCAACGCATTGGCGATGACAGAGACGGAAGAAAGGCTCATCGCCGCGGCCGCGATCATGGGCGAGAGCAACACGCCCGTGAAGGGGTAGAGCACGCCGGCCGCGACCGGAATTCCTATCGCGTTGTAGACGAAAGCAAAAAACAGATTCTGTTTCATATTGGCCACGGCCGCACGCGCGAGTCGGCGCGCCCGCAACAGCGCGGAAAGATCGCCTTTGAGAAGCGTAAGGCCGGCCGCTTCAATGGCGGCGTCCGAGCCTGTGCCCATGGCGATAGAGACATCGGCCGCGGCAAGCGCCGGCGCATCGTTCACGCCGTCGCCGGCAAATGCCACGACGTGGCCATCGGCGTGAAGCTTACGCACCAGCTCGGCTTTCGATTGCGGCGTTTGCGCCGCGGCGACATTGTCGAGGCCGGCTTCTTTGGCGACTGCGCGGGCGGTCGTTTCCGCATCGCCTGTCGCCAGCGTGATGGTCATGCCGTCCTTGCGCAACTCGGTCAGAAGCTCGCGCGCCTTCGCGCGCAACGGGTCCTTCGCCGCAACAATGCCAAGCAGTCGGCCATCGCGCACGACGAACACGGCGGTTGCGCCTTCACCGCGCAAGGTTTCGGCGGCGCCTTTCAACGGCGCCGGATCGATGCCGTTGCTCACCAGTAACTCGGGGCGGCCAACCAGCACGATCTTGCCGCCCGATATCCCCTTAAGCCCTTGGCCTGTGACACTTTCGAATTTCTCGATCACAGGCAAAGTCAGGGCCCGTTCTTTGGCCGCCAACTCGATGGCCTGGGCAAGGGGATGCGCGCTTTTGGCTTCGAGCGCGGCCGCGAGTGCAAGCACATCATTCTCAGTCGCGCCTTCTGCCGCCCGGATCGCGATAACTTTCGGTTTGCCCTCAGTGACGGTTCCCGTTTTATCGATGACAAGCGAATCGGCGGAGGCCAGGCGTTCCAGCGATTGCGCGTCGCGCACCAGCACGCCTGCTTGGGCGCCTTTGCCCACCGACACCATCACCGACATCGGCGTGGCCAACCCAAGGGCGCAGGGGCAGGCGATGATGAGCACGGCCACGGCGGCAAGCAGCGCAAATCCAAACGACGGCGCGGGGCCGAAAAAATACCAGGCGGCGAAGGCTGCGATGGCGACGGCGATGACCGTCGGCACGAACCACGCTGCAACGGCATCGGCCAGCGCCTGGGTCGGCGCGCGGCTGCGCTGCGCCTCGGCGACGAGCGCCACGATCTTGGCCAGCATTGTGTCGGCGCCCACGCGCTCGGCGCGCATGACGAGCATGCCTTGGCCATTCAACGTGCCGCCTGTGACTTTCGCATCGGGTGCTTTGGTGACGGGAAGGGATTCGCCCGTGAGCATGAATTCATCGACCGCGCTCTCGCCTTCCACCACAACTCCATCCACCGGCACGGATTCTCCAGGTCGGACGATCAACACGTCGCCCTTGGCGACTACCCTCAAGGGAACTGTTTCTTCGCCCGTAGGAGTGCGGCGGCGCACCTGCTTTGGCGCCAGGTCAAGCAGTGCGCGTACGGCCGCGCCAGTGCGGGTGCGCGCACGCAGCTCGAACACTTGCCCCAGCAACACCAGCACGACGATGACTGCGGCGGCTTCGAAATAAACCGGCGTAGTGGCGTTCAGCCCCAGGATCATTGTTGCCGTACTCGACCCATAAGCTGCCGTCACGCCAAGGGCGATGAGCGAGAACATGTTGGGGTGCAGGTTGCGAAAGCCAGCCCAGCCGCGAACGAAGAACGGCGCCGCCGCCCACAGAACGACGGGCGTGCTGAACGCGAATTCCAGCCATTGCAGGAGCGCTTGTGTTTGCGGCGAGACATGCAGCATCTCGCGTCCCATCGCCGAAGCGAACACGGGAAGCGCAAGTGTAAGCCCAATCCAGAATCTCCGCGTCATGTTGTGGAGCTCTGTCTCGTCGGCCTCGGCGCCGGGTGCAGCTGGTTCCAGCGCCATGCCGCAGATGGGGCAGAAGCCGGGGCCCTGCTGCCTGATCTGCGGATGCATCGGGCAGGTGTAGATGACGTCCGATGGCGTTGGCTTTTTCGGCTGGGGGGTATCTGTTAAATATTTTTCCGGCGCCGCGCAGAATTTGGCCGCACATCCGTGCGAACAAAAAAAATAATCCTTGCCGCGGTAAGTAACGCGTCCGCCCTTGGCGCTGGCGGGGTTTACGCTCATCCCGCAAACGGGATCGCGAGCCTGTTGGGTCATCCGGTCGGATACTATCACGAGGGCAGGGTAACATTGTCGCCGCGAACAGAAACGTCCATAGTCGCCCAGCGAGAGCGGGCCTAGCGCATGCACGACATTATCGACGCCATTCTTCTTGGCCTGATCGAGGGTCTGACCGAATTCCTGCCGGTATCGTCCACTGCTCATCTGCTGTTGGCGCAGAACGTGCTGGGCTTCAAACCGCCCGGTGACGTGTTCACCATCGTCATCCAGTTCGGCGCCATCCTGTCCGTGGTGGCGGTCTATTGGCGCAAATTCTGGAACGTGCTGGTTGGCCTGCCCAGTGATTCACGCGCGCGGCAGTTCGCCTGGGGGATCATTGTCGCGTTTTTGCCGGCGGCTGTCGTTGGCGCTTCGTTGCACGGCTTTATCAAGCGCGTGTTGTTCGATCCGGCCATCGCGCCCATCGTGATCGCTACGACGTTGTTGCTGGGCGGGATTTTGATTTTGATTCTCGAACGCATCGCACCGCGCCCCGGTTATCGCGACAGCGATCATCTGCCGATATGGAAATGCTTTCAGATCGGCCTGTGCCAGTGCCTTGCGCTTATTCCCGGCGTGTCGCGTTCGGGCGCGACAATTTTGGGCGGCGAGCTGCTTGGCATCGAGCGCAAGGCCGCCGCCGAATTTACGTTCTATCTTGCGGTGCCGACCATGCTGGGCGCCACAGTGTTCGATCTTTACAAGAATTGGTCGCTGCTGAATTTCGATGCGGGCGTCACGATTGCGGTTGGTTTCGTGACGTCGTTCATCGTCGCTTTCGGCGTGGTGAAAACCTTCATCACCTTCATTGGCTATTACGGCCTAGCCCCGTTCGGCTGGTACCGCATTGGGTTGGGGCTGGCGATCTTCGGGCTGATGTTATCTTTAGCCGGCCGCGATTTCGAACTCGCCTGTCTTGCGGAAGCGCCAGAGATAAGACGGCACGATGGCCTCGATGGCCGTGGGCATGATGCCAAGTTCTTTCAGGCCGGGCAGGCTGCTCCTCACTGTGCAATCGGTTTCCAGCATGCGCACCTGATCCAGCGTGAGCAGTTTCATCGGCAGGAATTGCAGGATGGCGCCCTGAATGCGTGCGATGAAAAACGGAATGGGTATGAGCAGCCGCTTGCGGTGGGTCTCTTTCAGGATTAGTTGCAACAATTGCTTGAACGTCAGAACCTCCGGCCCGCCGAATTCGTAATCTTTTCCAGCGGCCGAAGGATCGTCGATCAGCTTGGCGATCGCGGCTGCAACGTCGCCCGCGAACACCGGCTGAAACGGCGTGTGTCCGCCACCGATCAGCGGCAACACCAGCAGCATGCGCGCGAGCCAGGCGAATTTGTTGAAGAAATCGTCATCTGGCCCGAACAGAAGCGAGGGGCGCACGATGATGGCGCCCGGATGCGCTTCACGCACGCGCGCCTGGCCTTCGGCGCAGGTGCGGAAATATTGCGAGGGCTCGTCTTCGCTGGCGCCCAAAGCCGAAACATGCAGGAGCGTCGCAATGCCGGCTTCGCGCGCCACTCGCGCCACGCGTTCGGCGGCCTCGACGTGCAGCGCCTTGAAACGCTGGCGGCCGGTTTGCGCGATAATGCCCACCAGATTGATGACGGCGTTGGCGTGCTTCAGCGCCTCGCGCACATTGTCTTCGTCGCGCACGTTGCATTTGACAATCTGGATCTGGCCCACGCGCCCAGCGGGCATCAGGAAATTGGCGCGTTCGGGGCGGCGCACGGCCACGCGAATGCGCCAGCCGTCCTTGGCCAGCGCGCGCACCACGTTACGGCCGAGAAAACCCGAGCCGCCGAAAACGGTGACAAGCCGTGTGTTTGGGTTGGGCGTGTTCATGCGTAGTGGGCCGATATTTCCAGCCTTCATTAGCGGAAAGAATCGGGATTCGATAGACGCCGCAACGCCGCGCCGGGCCTTCGCGTTGACAGGCCGGAAGCCCCCTCATAAACATGCCCGCCCTATAGGGATTTTGCTTATCATTGCCCTGGGCCCAGATGGCGGAATTGGTAGACGCACTAGTTTCAGGTACTAGCGCTGCAAGGCGTGGAGGTTCGAGTCCTCTTCTGGGCACCACGCTTCGCCCTGCGGGCTTCGCGTGGCGCAGCCACACGAAACCGCAGCGTGGGCGAAGCAGTGTCCGCCGTAGCCCAACGGGCGAAGGCGGACTGGTGCAATGGCATCAGCTTCGGCTTGGCGAGCCATAACGAAAGCAACACAATGAAAATCAATCTACATAAAGGCGATCTGCCGGAAGGTCTCGACCTCGGCGCATCTATCGCGGTGGACACGGAAGCGCTGGGGCTCAATCCCAATCGCGACCGGTTGTGCCTGGTGCAGCTTTGCGGCGCCGAAGGCCAGACGCATGTGGTGCAATTCGCGCGCGGCGCCTATCAGGCGCCCAATCTCAAGAAGCTGCTGCGCGACCGCAAGGTGCTGAAAATTTATCACTTCGCACGCTTCGACCTAAGCATGATACGGCGTTATCTCGGCGTGCTTGCGGCGCCCGTCTATTGCACGCGCACGGCGTCGAAGCTCGCGCGCACTTACACCGACAAGCACGGGCTCAAGGATCTGGTGAAAGAGTTGCTCGACGTCGATCTTTCCAAGCAGCAGCAAAGTTCCGATTGGGGCGCGGAGAAACTGAGCGAGCAGCAGCTAGCCTATGCCGCGAACGATGTCGCCTATCTGCACCGGCTCAAAACCGCGCTCGATGTCATGCTGGTGCGCGAGGGGCGCATGCAGCTGGCGCAGGCCTGTTTCAACTTCCTGCCGGCGCGTGCAGGGCTCGATCTCGCGGGTTGGGCCGACACGGATATTTTCGCGCATTAACGGTGGGGCTACCTGCACCTTGATAAGCCCTTGAGCCACGCCCATAATCTGGTTTGATGCTTGGTGTTTTTCGTTTGAGCCGCGTGGTAACGCGGGCTAAAGCGCAGCCAGGCCATAACCCCTGCGATGAGCCCCTGGCCGATGAGCCGTTGTGATGTCCGTTCGTAAGCCCTCACTCGTTCAAAGCGATGCCGAGCGCGAAGCCGCCGACCTGAAGGCCGCCCGCCGGGTGTTGCGCTTTGCCGGTGAGGCGTTGGCATCACTTTCCGATGGCCTCGACAGCACGTTCACGCGTGCGGTCGATGTGCTGGCTGCGGTGCGCGGCCGCGTGGTGGTGAGCGGCATGGGCAAAAGCGGCCATGTCGGCCACAAAATCGCAGCGACGTTTTCCTCTACCGGAACGCCGGCGCAATTCGTGCATCCCGCCGAAGCCAGTCACGGCGATCTGGGCGCACTTACGACGCAAGACGCGCTTTTGATGTTGTCTTATTCCGGCGAGACGGCAGAGCTTTCCGATCTCATTACCTATGCCAAGCGTTTCGGCATTCCGCTGATCGGCATGGCGAGCCGCGCGGATTTGACGCTCCTGAAAGCGTGCGATGTGGCTCTGGTGCTGCCGCGCGCTCAGGAGGCGTGCCCGATGGGCTTGGCGCCCACGACATCCACCACCTTGATGCTCGCATTGGGCGATGCGTTGGCCGTGGCACTTATGGAGCGCAAAGGCTTTTCCACCGATCAATATCGCGACCGTCACCCAGGCGGCTCGCTCGGGCGTCAGCTCATCCGCGTGTCGGACATCATGCATACGGGAGCAGAAATTCCGTTGGTGAAGCCTGGCACGCCTATGCCGGAAGTCATGATCACCATGACCGCGCGCCGTTATGGATTTGCCGGTGTCGTCGGCGTGGTCGACGGCAATGGCGAACTCGTCGGCATCATCACCGATGGCGATGTGCGCCGCCATCTCGATGACGAACTGCTCCACCGCAAGGCCGAAAGCGTAATGACCAAAAATCCCAAGACCATCGCGCCCGATATTCTCGTGGCCGAGGCGCTCTCGCTGATGAACGAGGCCAACATCACCAGCCTGTTCGTGCTTGATCCCGAGCAAAATGGACGCAAGCCCGTTGGCCTTCTCCATATCCACGATTGTCTGCGGGCAGGATTGCGTTAAGTGGCCCAGCGCCGGAAGAAGGCGAAGAAAACGGAAGCAAAGGCCAGCGTCGAAGCGCTAACACGGCGCGCCGGTTGGGGTACTGCGCCGCGCGATACTATCAACGAGGCGCAACGCTACAGCCGCTTTGTCCAGATCATGAAACGGGCGCTGCCGATAACGGCGGCGATTATCACCGCCGCTGTACTCGCCTACGCATTGCAGCCCGGGGAAGCTTCGCGTTTTGCCATGACGTTCTCACGTGTCGGCAAGCTCGAAAACGATCTCGGCATGATGCATCCGCGACTCACCGGCACCGACGACAGCGGGCAGCCTTTCACCGTCACCGCCGATAGCGCCATTCAGGATACGGCCAGTTCCAAACGCGCCATGCTGAAGAAGGTCGAGGCCGACGTCACCTTGAGGGATGGCACCTGGATCAACATCAAATCCGATTCAGGAACCGTCGACACCGAAAATCGCCTACTCAACCTGGAGGGCAATATCAGCATCTTTTCCGACAATGGCTATGAGGCGCACGCCCCCGTGGCGCAAATCGATCTCAAAACCGGTGTCGTGCACGGCTCGCAGTCGGTCGAAGCCCAGGGCCCTATCGGCACGCTTTCCGCCGATGGCTTCGAAATCCACCGCGACACAAAGCAGCTCTATTTCAAGGGCAATGTGCATAGCGTATTCTATCAGTCGGGGGGAAAACCACGATGAAGGCGCCGGTTCTGGCATTGCTCCTTCTCGGCGCGGCAAGCGCCGCGTACGCCGCGGATGTGGCGCCCGCGCCGGTGACTACGGACACATCGGCGCCTGCAGCCGCGCTCAAGACCGACACCTCGAAACCGATCAATGTGAATTCCGACATGCTCTCCGCAGACATGAAAGCCAATGTCGGAATTTATAGCGGCCACGTTGTCATAACCCAGGACACGCTGAAGATGCGCGCGGATGAGGTGAAAATCATCGCCGCCGACGGCAAGCCCTCGCGCCTGGAAGCGCGTGGCAACATCGTGTTCAATTCACCCTCGGGCAGCGCCATAGGCGATTTCGGCACCTATGATGTGAACGCGCATATTGTCACGCTCACGGGGCGCGATGTGGTGTTGACCAAGGACCAGAACGTGATGCACGGCACCAGGCTCGACGTAAACCTGAACACGAATCAGGCTAGGCTTTCCTCCACCGGCCAGTTCAACAACCGGGTGCAGGGGCTTTTCGAATCCAAGAGCGTCTCAGGTGAAACGGTTACCAAGCCAAAGCCGCCCGCCGGCAACAAACCAGCACCTGGTAATTAATGACCCCGCCGCAGGTTCACGCATTGTTAAAGCCCACAAGGCACAACTAAGCGCATGAGCGAAGCCGCCCAAACGCCGGACGCGCGCAAGGCTAAAGACAAGCCAAGGCCGACGCTCGTCGAGGGCTTTCAGGGCTTGGCTGCCAATCGTATCGGCAAAAGTTTTCGCAAGCGGCCTGTAGTACGAGGGGTAACGATAAATTTGAAGCGCGGTGAAGTGGTCGGTCTGTTGGGACCCAATGGTGCCGGCAAGACCACCTGCTTCTACATGATAACCGGTCTTATTCAGGCGGACTACGGCACCATCGAGCTGGACGGCCACGATGTCACCAATCTGCCGATGTACCGGCGCGCGCGGCTCGGCATCGGTTATCTCCCACAGGAAGCATCTATCTTTCGCGGCATGACGGCGGAACAGAATATCCGCGCGGCGGCCGAGCTGGTCGAACCCGACTCCGGCCATTGCAACGCGATTGTGGAAAGCCTGCTGGCGGAATTTTCCATCAGCCATGTGCGGCACACACCGGCCATCGCGTTGTCGGGCGGCGAACGCAGGCGCGTGGAAATTGCACGCGCTCTGGCCACACATCCGGCTTACATGCTGCTCGACGAGCCGCTGGCAGGCATCGACCCCATCGCTATCAATGATATCCGTTCGCTCGTCAGGCATCTCAAGGATCGCGGCATCGGCGTGCTCATCACCGATCACAATGTGCGCGAGGCGCTCGAAATCATCGACCGCGCCTACATCATCCATGAAGGCCAGATGCTGATGGAAGGAACGCCCTCCGATATCGTCGGCAACAAGGACGTGCGCCGGGTCTATCTCGGCGAACGCTTCTCTCTGTAAGGACGTATAGTTATGGCACTGACGCAACGGCTCGAGTTACGCCAAGGTCAGTCGCTTGTCATGACGCCGCAATTGCAGCAGGCGATCAAGCTGCTGCAATTATCCAATCTTGAACTCGCCGAATATGTCGAGGCCGAATTAGAGCGTAATCCACTGCTCGAACGCGACGACAGCGCCGAAGGCGAGCGTCAGCCTGCAGAAAGCGCGAGTGTGACGGAGGCGGCAGCAGACGCGCCGCTCGATCAGGCCATGGAGCGCGAAGAATTCAGCGCGGACTCTGGACAACGACGAACCGGCCACGCAAGCGCCGGCGGCAGATATGCCTGCGGCGCCCATGACCGACTGGACGCGCACAGGCGCAGGCGCACGCATGGGTGACGGCGAGAGTGGCCTGGAAAATACCGTGGCTTCGCAGATCACGCTAAGAGAACATCTCACCAGCCAGCTGGGCGTAGCAGCGCTGACGCCCGCGCAGCAAATGATTGCTGCGGTGCTCATCGAAGGCCTGGACGAAGGCGGATATTTGCGCGCCGATCTCGACGAGATCGCGACGCGCCTCGGCGCCACGCGCGATGACATTGAGGCCACGCTGGCAGTGCTCCAGGAATTCGATCCGCCCGGTGTGTTCGCGCGCGATATTGCGGAATGCCTAGCGTTGCAGCTCAAGGACTGCGACCGGCTCGATCCCGCAATGCAGGCAATGTTGACGCGGCTCGATCTGGTGGCGAAGCGCGACTTTAATGCGTTGGCTACGCTGTGCGGGTTGGCCACTGACGACATTGCCGAGATGATCGCCGAAATCCGCGCGCTCACGCCCAAGCCCGGCCATTCCTTCGATCAAGCCCCCGTACAAGCGGTAGTGCCCGACGTCTATGTACGCGAAAGCTCTGATGGCGGTTGGAACGTCGAGCTCAACACCGACACCTTGCCGCGCGTGCTGGTGAATGCGCGCTACTTCGCAACGGTAAACAAGACCGCGCGCACGAACGAAGAGCGCGCCTATATCGCCGAATGTTTCACCAACGCCAATTGGCTGATCAAAAGCCTCGATCAGCGCGCGCGCACCATCCTGAAAGTGGCAAGCGAGATCACACGCCAGCAGGATGCGTTTCTGGCCCACGGCGTGCGCCATTTGCGGCCGCTGAATTTGCGCGCCATTGCCGATGCCATTGCCATGCATGAATCGACAGTCAGCCGCGTGACCTCGAACAAATACATCGCCACGCCGCGCGGGCTGTTCGAACTGAAATATTTCTTTACCGCTTCCATCGCTTCGGCTGATGGCGGCGAGGCGCATTCTGCGGAAGCCGTGCGCGACCGCATCCGCGAAATGATTGAGAAAGAGGATGCGGATGAGATCCTCTCCGACGACCGTATTGTCATATTGCTGGGGGCGGACGGCGTTAACATTGCCCGCCGCACGGTGGCGAAGTATCGTGAGGCGATGCACATCCCATCCTCGATAGAACGCCGCCGTTTGCGGCAGCTCAATCGGGACTGAATTCGGACGTTGACAGGGGTAAGACCCTGGACATATGGTCCGCCGCCTTTCGCGAACGAGGGCACACGGCCGCGGCGGACATTGGCTTCGAGCCATAGTAGCAAGCCAAAACCCACGGCAGAACACATGCAAATTCGCGTTTCCGGCAAACAGATCGCAATCGGTGAGGCCTTGCCTGAGCTTGTGCGTGAGCGCCTGACGGCCGCAATCGAGAAGCATTTCAACAGAGAAGCAGAGGGGCACGTGGTTTTCGCGCATGAAGGCTCTGGATATCGCGCCGATTGCACCGTGCACTTGAGCGCCGGCGTCATGCTCAAGAGCCATGCAGCGGGTAACGATCTGCATGCGGCGTTCGATCAGGCGCTGGAGCATCTGGAAAAACAGCTGCGGCGCTACAAGCGCCGGCTGAAAATCATCACGAGCGGCCGAAAGCGCCGAAGCGCGCCACCAAACGGCAATAGGGCGACATGGAAATCAAGGATTTGCTTTCACCCGAGGCGGTCGTGCCTCACCTCAAGGCCGTCAGCAAGAAACAGCTTTTGCAGGATATCTCCGCGCGAGCGGCGGTACTTACTGGCCTGCCGGAACGGCGCATCTTCGAGACGCTGAACGAACGCGAGCGGTTAGGTTCGACCGGCATGGGGCAAGGTATCGCCATTCCGCATGGCCGCTTTGCCGGCATTGAGCGCATGACCGGCATGTTTGCGCGGCTCGATGCGCCTATCGATTACGACGCGATGGACGATCAGCCGGTGGATTTGGTTTTCCTGCTGCTGGCGCCAGATGGCGCGGGCGCCGACCACCTGAAGGCGCTGGCGCGTGTCTCAAGGCTGCTGCGCAATCAGGCCGTTTGCGAGAAACTCCGCGCTGCCTCGCAGCCGGCTGCGCTTTACGCGCTTCTTACCGACCCCATCGCTAGCGCCAGCCAGGCTGCGTGAAACGCGGGCGTCAATGGACGCTCACCGGCACCAGCTCGTTCTCCACAGCGGCGCCATAAGCCGCATCCCGATTGTCCATGACCGCCAGACGTGTGCCGTCCGCCGCATGGATAGCGTAGAGCATCGCGTCTTTGGGCAACTTGATCCCGCGCGGAACAATGCCGAGCGCACGCGCCTCGGCGACCTCCATCGGCTTGATGTAAGCAAGGCGAGCAGCAGCAACCAGAGTGAGATCGATCCGCTTGTCGCCGAATTCATCCGAAGAATTCATCGTCATGGCAGCCTCCTACGGCTGGTGGCCGCTGTTTCGGCCCCTTCCTCCGGCAGCCGGTCCACGTTGGATAACCTCCAACGAGCGTCATCCAACACCTGAAATGTGGGGATTTTATGTGGGCATTCAAGGCAGGCCCCTGGCATGCGCTTGCCTCACCAAGTCGTGCGCGGCAGGAATGGCCGATGCTGAGGCAAACGCCCTTTGTCGCACTCGACGACGCGAGGCCGGGTCACGAACATGTGACGCTGTTCACCGGGCATTCAGGAATTGTCGCCGCCCATGAACCCGGTGAAGTGCCGGCCGCATTTGATGCCATCGAACGCGCGTTGGCGCAGGGCCTGTATGTGGCCGGGTATTTCTCATACGAGCTTGGTTATGCATTAGAGCCGCGTTTGCTGCCACTGATGCCACCCGCGCGGCGCGTGCCGCTGCTGTGGTTCGGGCTTTTTCGTTCGCGTGAGAAAATCGCCGGAAGTGCGGCAGAAACTAGGTTGGCCGAGCGTGTTCAGGGCCGCGCCTATGCCGGCCCGCTGCACTTCGATGAAACGCCGGGCTCTTATAAGCGCGGCTTCAATGCCGTGCAGGATTACATTTGCGCAGGCGATGTCTATCAGGCCAATCTGACATTTCGCGGGCGCTTTGCCTTCGCGGGCGATCCGCTGGCGCTGTATCTGAAATTGCGGCCGCGCGCGGGCGCAGGTCATGGCGCCTATATCGAAGATGGAGAGCGCGCCTGCCTCAGCCTCTCGCCCGAGTTGTTTTTCAGCGTTGAGCAAGGCGCGATTACCGCCAAACCGATGAAGGGCACAGCAGCACGGGGGTGCGATGCTGCACCGACATGCGCGCTCTTTCCACGTTGCGAACCAGTGAAAAAGACCACGCCGAAAATCTGATGATCGTCGATCTGATCCGCAACGATCTTGGCCGCGTGGCGCAAACGGGGTCAGTGCGGGCCGAGGAGATGTTCACGGTCGAGACCTATCCCACCGTGCACCAGATGGTTTCCACCGTGCGCGCGAAATTGCGGCCAGGCACGACGCCCGGGCAAATCATCAAGGCGTTGTTTCCCTGCGGCTCGGTGACGGGTGCTCCGAAAATACGCGCTATGGAAATCATTCATGAGCTCGAGCGTGACGCGCGAGGACTTTATTGCGGGGCTGCGGGCGCATTCTCGCCTGATGGCGCGGTGCAGTTCAATGTCGCCATCCGCACCATCACGATTGCAAATGGCGAAGGTGAGCTTGGTGTTGGCGGCGGGCTGGTTGCGGATTCGACTCTCGAATCCGAACATACCGAATGCATGCTCAAGGCGCACTACTTTACGGAAAGCCACCGGCCGATTTCGCTGATCGAGACGCTGCGTTATACGCTAGACGATGGGTTCGTGAACGGGCCGCGCCACCTTCAACGCATGGCGATGTCTGCACGGGCCTTAGGGATCGCCTTTGACGAGGCGTCCGCCTGGAAAATGTTGCGCGAAGCCGTGAGCGCAGGCACTACTTCTAAGAAGGTGCGGCTTGAGCTATCGGAAAGCGGGGCTTTTCTATGCGAATCTTCGCCGCTGCCAGCGGACAATACCACGCAAGTTTGGACCTACGCGATCTCTGACTACCGTGTGCAAAGTGGCGACACGCTGTTGCGGCACAAGACGAGCTGGCGCGAGCTCTATGACTCCGAACATGTGGCGCTGCGCGAACGCTTTGGCTGCGACGAAGTAATTTTCCTCAACGAGCGTGATGAAATCACTGAAGGCAGCCGGAGCAATGTCTTTGTCCGTTTCGGCGACCGCCTGGTCACGCCGCCGCTTTCATGCGGCCTGCTGGATGGCTGCTTGCGCCGCGCACTGCTCGATGATCCATCGGCGCATTGCGAAGAGGGCGTCCTCTATGCCCAAGATCTCGACAGCGCTGATATCGTCTATCTCGGCAATTCTTTGCGCGGACTAATTCCTGCTGTGTCAATTCACGTGCAGGAAGCTAGTCAAACTCTGCCGCGAAGAAAGCTTGCCTAGCAATAGCTGCGTAGATCAGTCCGCCTTCGCTAAGGCTACGGCGGACACCAGCTTTTCTAAATTCGCTGCGCTCATTAAGAAAAGCTAGGTGGTGGAGCCAAGCGGGATCGAACCGCTGACCTCTTGAATGCCATTCAAGCGCTCTCCCAACTGAGCTATGGCCCCATCTACGCCGTTGCTTACGGCTCTTCTTTTTCGATGTCGGCATCGATGATGCCGGAGACGTCGTCCTCTTCTTCCTCGACTTCTTCGAGAAGATTGTCGTCTTGCGTCTCTTCTTCCTCGACTTCTTCCTCGAACTCTTCAACCGGTTCTACTGTGCTTTCGGCTGGCGCCGGCGTGGGTTCCGGCGTTTCTACCTCGGGCTCTATGGCTTCTTCTTCCTCGACCTCGGCGACAACTTCCGCTTCTTCGGCCTCGGCGACGGGCTCGGCCTCCGCCTCCTCGACTTCCTCGGCCTCTTCAGGCTCCGCTGCAGCAGCTACCGGCTGTGCCACTGGCGTATCGACCGGGCGCGGCCGGCGCTGTTTCAAAAGCGCTTCCGGCTCGAAGGTGAATGCGCATTTCGGGCATTCAATGGGCCGCTTTTGCAAATCATAGAAGCGCGCCCCACAGCTGGGGCAGACGCGTTTTATCCCGAGATCCGGCTTGACCAAGGTTCTCATTCCCGCATGAAGTTTGGTTAGAAGGGCGGTCGGTTTGCCACGATCACGCCGACCTGTCAAAGCTCGCCGCAGAGTTCCCTAAGGCCCAATGGATACACGAAAAACGCCGATGACCGCTGGGGCAACACCGCCGGGCTTGCGCCCCCTGGTAGCGAGGGGCGGGGGCGCATTGAAAGGCCGAGCTGCCGTTCCCGGCGACAAATCCATCTCACATCGCGCGCTGATTTTGGGTGCTATGGCTGTGGGCGAGACGCGTATTGGGGGCCTTCTCGAAGCCGACGATGTGCTGCGCACCGCTGAAGTCCTGCGAAAATTGGGCGCGGAAGTGACCCGCGGCGGCGATGGCAGATGGCATGTGCATGGCGTGGGCATCGGCGGATTTGCCGAACCCGAGGGCGAGCTCGATTTCGGCAATTCCGGCACCGGTTGCCGCCTCGTCATGGGCGCGGTGGCGACCACGGCGATCACTGCCAGCTTTACCGGCGATCCCTCGCTTCAGCGTCGCCCGATGAAGCGCGTGCTGGAGCCGCTCTCGCTGTTCGGCATGGAATGGAGCGGGCGCAATGGCGCCCTGCTGCCGCTGACGTTGACGGGCGCGCGCGATCCCATGCCGGTGGAATACATGCTGCCCGTCGCATCGGCGCAGGTAAAATCGGCAATCCTGTTGGCCGCGCTCAATGTGCCGGGGCGCAGCACCATTATCGAGCGTGCGCCCACGCGCGATCACACCGAGCGCATGTTGTGCGCCTTCGGCACGGATGTGCGCGTAGAAAAAATTCCTGGCGGCGAAGCGGTATCCATTATGGGTGAAGCGGAACTGAAACCCGCAGCAATTTCCGTTCCGGGCGATCCGTCATCGGCGGCGTTTCCGCTGGTGGCAGCGTTGCTCATGCCTGGATCGGATATCGTTCTAGAAAACGTCATACTGAACCCGCGTCGCATTGGCCTGATCGAAACGTTACACGAAATGGGCGCGAGTATCGAAATCACAAATGCGCGCGACGCTGGAGGCGAGCACGTCGGAGATTTGCGCGTGCGGACGTCAATGTTGAAGGGCATGGAAGTGCCGCCCGAACGCGCGCCCAGCATGATCGACGAATATCCAATCCTTGCGGTGGCGGCAGCTTTTGCCGAAGGCCGCACAGTGATGCGGGGCTTGCAGGAATTGCGCATCAAGGAAAGTGACCGGCTGGCGGCGATTGCTGCGGGCCTGAAAGCCTGCGGCGTGAAAGTAGAAGAATTGAAAGATGGCCTGATCGTTCACGGCTGTGGGCCATCCGGTGTTCCCGGCGGCGCCACAGTGGCTGCCCAAATGGATCACAGGATTGCCATGAGCTTTCTGGTCATGGGCCTTGCCTCCAAAAGTCCCGTGGGTATCGATGATGGTTCGATGATCGCAACCTCGTTTCCCAATTTTGAAATGCTTATGCGCGAGCTAGGCTCTTTCATTGGTCCGCCCCAATGACCAAGCCTGTTGTTATTGCAGTCGATGGCACGGCCGCCTGCGGCAAGGGCACGCTTGCCCGCATGCTGGCGCGTCATTTCGGGTTCGCCCATCTGGATTCAGGCGCGCTCTATCGTCTGGTCGCACTGGGCGTGCTGGAAAGCCACGGCAACCCTGCCAGTGAAGCCGATGCAGCGCGTGCCGCCGCCAGCATCGATCTCACCCGTGCGGGCGATCCCAAAATTCGCAGCGACGTGGTAGGCCGCGCTGCCTCACAGGTAGCTGCGATGAAACCGGTGCGCACGGCGCTGCTGCAATTCCAGCGTGATTTCTCGACGCGCCCGCCCGGCGACGGCCCGGGCGTCGTTATCGACGGCCGCGATATCACTACCGTCATCTGCCCCGATGCGGAGGCCAAGCTGTTCATCGATGCCGATCCGCCCGTTCGCGCACGCCGCCGCTGGCTGGAGCTGAAGGCGCTGGGCATAGAACGCAACGAAACCGACGTGTTGGCCGAGCTCAACGCCCGCGATGCGGCGGATAAGGCACGCCCGATTTCCCCACTGCGTAAGGCCCCCGATGCCGACTTGCTGGACACCAGCAATTTGGCTATAGACGCCGCATTCGCGGCGGCCCTTGCCCTGGTAGAACCCAAGGTCAGGAAAGCGCTCGCGGCCCGCCCCAGGGGCTGAAGGAGCCCGGCGGTCCCGCTGAGAAAGCCTCGCGGATTTTCGACAACCCTAACCTCCCGGTCTGACCGGGAAACGCAGTCACGCGTTTCTTCGCGCGTGTATCGTTTTGAGGAGCATTCATGGTCAAAGCCGCCGCAGCCGCCGAAAGTATCAGCACCCCATCCCGCGAAGATTTCGCGGCCATGCTCGAAGAGAGCTTTCTTACCCGCGCACCCGCCGAAGGGTCCGTGGTCAAGGGCATCATCGTCGGCGTCGAGAACGACTTCGTGGTGGTCGATGTCGGCCTCAAGACCGAGGGCCGGGTGCCGCTCAAGGAATTCACAATGGTGGGACAGCCGACACAGGTGAAAATCGGCGACGAAGTCGAGGTCTTCATCGAGCGCGTGGAAAACGCGCTGGGCGAAGCGGTGCTGTCGCGTGACAAGGCGCGGCGCGAGGAGAGCTGGGTCAGGCTCGACAAGGCGTTTCAGGATGGCGGCCGCGTGACGGGCGTGATCTTCGGACGCGTGAAGGGTGGCTTCACCGTCGATCTCGATGGTGCGGTGGCATTTCTTCCCGGCAGCCAGGTCGATGTGCGCCCAGTGCGCGATGTCGGCCCACTCATGAACATGCCTCAGAACTTCCAGATCCTGAAAATGGATCGCCGCCGCGGCAACATCGTGGTGTCGCGCCGCGCTGTACTGGAAGAAAAGCGCGCGGAAGAACGTACCGAGCTGGTGGCTTCGCTGACCGAAGGTCAGGTGGTCGAAGGCGTGGTCAAGAACATCACGGATTATGGCGCCTTCGTGGATTTGGGCGGCGTGGACGGCTTGCTGCACGTCACCGACATCGCTTGGCGGCGCGTCAGCCATCCCACCGAAGTCCTGCAAGTCGGCCAGACCGTCAAAGTGCAGATCATCAAAATCAATCACGAAACGCAGCGCATTTCGCTCGGCATGAAGCAGCTGCAAACCGATCCGTGGGAAGGCGTCGCCACCAAATATCCGGTGGGCACGCGCTTCAAGGGCAAGGTCACCAATGTCACCGATTACGGCGCCTTCGTCGAACTGGAACCAGGCGTGGAAGGCTTGGTGCATGTCTCGGAAATGAGCTGGGTGAAGAAAAATGTGCACCCCAGCAAGATCGTGGCGCCAGGCCAGGAAGTGGACGTGATGGTGCTGGAAGTCGATTCCAACAAGCGCCGCATCAGTCTCGGCCTCAAGCAGTGCCTCGACAATCCGTGGAAGCAATTCGCCGACGCGCATAAGACCGGTGAAATTCTAGAAGGCGAGATCAAGAACATCACCGAGTTCGGCCTGTTCATCGGCCTGCCCGGCGAAATCGACGGCATGGTGCATTTGTCTGACCTGTCCTGGGATAAGCCAGGCGAGGAAGTGGTCAAGGAATACGCCAAGGGCCAGACCATCAAGGTCAAGGTCTTGGATATCGATGCCGAGAAGGAACGCGTGAGCCTCGGCGTGAAGCAGCTGTCGAGCGATCCTATGGAAGGCGTTGCCGCGATCAAGAAGGGCGACGTCGTCACCGTCACCGTCACCGAAGTGGGCGACAAGGGCATCGACGTTCAGCTTGCCGACGGCGTGCATGTCTTTATTCGGCGTGGTGATCTCGCGCGCGACCGCAACGATCAGAGGCCCGACCGGTTTTCTAAAGGCCAGAAGGTGGACGCGTTGGTGACTTCGGCCGACAAGGCAGGGCGCAAGATTGGGTTATCGATCAAGGCGCGCGAAGTGGCCGAAGAAAAAGAGGCGGTTGAGCAGTATGGCTCGTCCGACTCCGGCGCTTCACTAGGCGACATTTTGGGCGCGGCATTGACGCGTGCCCGGGGCGATAAAAAGGAAAAGGCTCCCGCCAAGACCAAGGCCAAGGCGAAATCCAAGGCCAAGGATAAGGACGGCGGCGACAAAGAAGGCGAAGAAGCCTGACTTGAAGCCCCCGGCTAGAGTGGTTTTCGCGCCGCAGCAGCCGGTAAAATCCCTTTCTCCTTAGGGGCTTAAGGTTGACCGCGGGAGCCAGCTTTGGCAGGTTAACCCTATGGACTTGCGGGGGCGTGGGTCCAGGCAGGGGTAGGGGGATGATAAAATCTGAATTGGTGGCGCGCCTGGCTGTGCGCTATCCGCATCTCTATCATCGCGACGTCGAGAGAGTGGTCTCGACGGTGCTGGATGAAATTTCGGCGGCTCTTGCCAAGGGTGACCGCGTGGAGTTGCGGGGCTTTGGCGCTTTCTCAGTTAAGGTGCGGCCCGCCCGCCAAGGGCGCAACCCGCGCACTGGGGCGCCGGTCGATGTGGAGGAGAAGCGGGTTCCGTTCTTCCGCACGGGCAAGGAATTGCGCGAGAGGCTGAACGATAGCTCCGGTAAACGTTGAGATTATCGACCTATTTCTTGCTGGTTCCGGTGATCGTGATTGCAGCGGCTTTGGCCGTCGCCAATCGCGAGATGGTGCCGTTGAGCCTAGATCCGTTTTCGGACACGCACCCTGCGTTTGTCATCCAGATGCCACTGTTCCTGTTGCTGTTCTTCACGCTGATGCTGGGTGTGCTGATTGGCGGGTTGGCCGCGCTCATCAGCCGGCGCAAGCGTTCGCGCCCGCAACCTGAGCGCGAGCAGAAAGAATTGAAGGCGCTCGTGCATATCGACCCGCGCGATAAACCCAAAGAAGCTGCATGACCAAAGCCCCTCGTAATCCTATCTGCGTGGCCATCGACACGCCGGACCCGAAACGCGCTGCTGCACTAATCAAGGCCGTGCGGCCCTATGTCGGCGGGCTAAAGATCGGCTTGGAATTCATTTCGGCCAACGGGCCCCGGGGTGTGAGTGCGGTGGTAAAAGCCGGCATCCCGGTTTTTGCCGATGTGAAGTTCCACGACATCCCCAATACTGTTGCAGGCGCCGTGCGGGCAATGGCGCGCCTGGGTGTTGGCATGATCAATGTGCATGCTGCAGGCGGTCCCGCCATGTTGCGCGCGGCCATGCAGGCGGCAGCGACCGTGAAACCGCGCCCGCGCGTGATCGGGGTTACCGTGCTCACCAGTTTGGCGCCGGCCGATTTCGCGGCCATCGGGGTTCAGGGTACGCCGCTCGAGCAGGTGGTACGGCTCGCCAAACTCTGCCGCGATTGCAAGCTCGATGGCGTAGTATGCAGCGCACTTGAAGCTGCCGCCGTGCGCAAGGCCTGCGGGCCGAATTTTTTAATCGTCACGCCCGGCATGCGCATGAAAGGCACGGACAAGGGCGACCAGCAACGCGTGCTGACGCCGCGCCAGGCCATGCAGGCGGGCGCGAACATCTTGGTTATCGGGCGGCCGATCACGGAAGCCGCCGATCCTGCGGCGGCCGCGCGCGCGATGTTTGCCAGTCTGCAAGGCCGTGCTCCCGCCAAGCGCGCTTGATTTCCCGGCATCACGCGGGTGATAGACAGGGCCATGGGCGTACAGGTCAAAATCTGTGGGATCACTTCGCGCGAAGCGGCTAATGCGGCGCTTGTTTCCGGTGCGGATTTCGCTGGCCTTGTGTTTCATGCCAGAAGCCCGCGTCACTTAAGTTTCGAGCAGGGGCGGGCACTGGCCGCGCAGATGCGCGGGCGCACGCGCATCGTGGCGTTGTTTGCCGACGCCGGCGATGCCGAAATGGCGGGAGCCATTTCAAGTGCGAAACCCGATCTTATCCAGCTTCATGGCAAGGAAACGCCAACGCGCGCTGGTCATCTGCGTGTGCGGTTCAAACTCCCCGTCATCAAGTCGGTAGCCATAGCCGATGAGGCCGATGTTGACGCCGCACGTGCTTACGAGAATGCGGCCGATTACTTGCTGTTCGATGCCAAGGCCCCCGGGACCGTTAATCGTGCCGGAGGGCACGGCACGGCGTTCGATTGGAAATTGCTTGCAGGCGCGAAATTCAAATTGCCTTGGTTGTTGGCGGGCGGGTTGACGCCGGACAATGTCGCGCGCGCGATTGCCGTCTCGGGCGCGCGCATGGTGGATGTTTCTTCTGGCGTTGAAGATGCGCCAGGACAGAAGAGCCCCGACAAGATCACGGCCTTCGTCAAAGCCGCGCGTGCGGCAATCTCGGAAAAGGGCGCGGCATGAGCAACCTGCCGTCCAATTCCTATCGCGGCGGGCCGGACGCCACTGGCCATTTCGGCGCCTTCGGCGGGCGCTTTGTGGCCGAGACGCTAGTGCCGCTCGTGCTCGAACTGGAAAAAGCCTACGACGCGGCCAAGGACGATCCCCGTTTTCAGGCCGAAATGAACGGCTTGCTCAAGCATTATGTCGGGCGGCCGAGCCAACTCTATTTCGCCGAAAGACTGACCACGCATCTGGGTGGCGCGAAGATTTATTTGAAGCGCGAAGACCTCAACCACACCGGCGCGCACAAGATCAATAACTGCATCGGACAAATCCTGCTAGCGCGCCGCATGGGCAAGAAACGCATCATCGCCGAAACCGGCGCCGGACAGCACGGCGTTGCCACCGCCACGGTGGCTGCACGTTTCGGCCTGCCTTGCGTGATCTACATGGGCGAGGTGGATATCGAGCGGCAGAAGCCCAACGTCTTCCGCATGAAATTGCTGGGCGCGGAAGTGCGGCCCGTCAGTTCCGGTTCGCGAACGCTGAAAGATGCGATGAACGAGGCGCTGCGCGATTGGGTGGCGAATGTGGCGGACACGTTTTATATCATCGGCTCAGTGGCCGGCCCGCATCCTTATCCTGTCATGGTGCGCGATTTTCAGGCGGTGATCGGTAATGAGGCGCGCGCACAAATTCTGGAAGCCGAAAAGCGTTTGCCTGATCTGCTGGTGGCATGTGTCGGCGGCGGTTCCAACGCCATCGGATTGTTTCATCCGTTCCTCGACGACAATCTGGAAATTCATGGCGTCGAAGCAGCGGGCGAGGGCGTAGAGACCGCGCATCACGCGGCAACACTCAGCAAGGGCGCACCAGGCGTGCTGCACGGCGCGCGATCATATTTGTTGCAAGACAAGGATGGCCAGGTGCAGGAGGCGCATTCGATTTCTGCGGGACTCGATTACCCCGGCGTGGGGCCCGAGCATTCCTGGCTGAAAGAGCAGGGTCGGGTGAAATATTTCTCGGCCACCGACCGGGAAGCGCTGGAAGCCTTTAAAACACTCAGCAAGCTCGAAGGCATCATCCCCGCGCTCGAGCCCGCGCATGCGTTGGCCCATCTCATGCGCGTGGCGCCCAAAATGGCAAAGGACAAGATCGCCATTCTCGGCTTGTCGGGACGTGGCGACAAAGATGTGTTCACTGTGGCGCGCGCGCTCGGCGAGAAACTATGAGCCGTTTATCTGTGCGCTTTGCTGAACTTAAGGCGCGGAACCGCGCGGGTTTCATTCCTTTTATCACTGCCGGCGATCCCGATACGGAAACCTCGCTCGCCATTATGGAGGCCCTGCCGAAAACTGGCGCCGATATCATAGAGCTCGGCATGCCGTTCTCCGATCCGATGGCGGACGGGCCGGCGATTCAGACGTCGTCGTTACGCGCATTGAAAACTGGAATGACTCTGCACGGCACGTTGGCGCTTGTGCAACGTTTTCGCGTGCATGACAAAGCAACGCCCGTCGTGTTGATGGGTTATTACAATCCCATTCATGCTTATGGTGCCGAACGATTTGCCATGGATGCTGCGCAAGCGGGTGTCGATGGGCTTATCGTCGTCGATCTGCCTCCGGAAGAAGACACTGTGCTTCGCACACCAGCAAAAAAATCGGGCATCGACATCGTGCGCCTTGCCGCCCCGACTACCGACGACACGCGTCTGAAGACCGTGCTCGATGGCGCCAGCGGCTACCTTTATTATGTCTCTATTGCCGGCGTTACTGGCACCAAAAGCTTCAGCAGCAACGATGTGAAAAACGCGGTCGCGCGACTAAAGAGCGCCACCCAACTACCCATTGCGGTAGGCTTCGGCATCAAGACGCCGGAACAGGCGGCCGATATCGCGCGCATTGCTGACGCCGCCGTCATCGGCTCGGCCATCGTCGCGCGCGTGGCCGATGCCCAGGCAGCGAAAAAGCCCCGCATGGCCCTTGTTGACGATGTTCTGGGCTTCTGCGGAACCCTTGCCAAAGCTGTGCACGGGGCGAGGGCTTAGTGCTAGACTTCGCCCCATGAATTGGATCACCAATTTCGTCCGCCCCAGGATCAAAGGCCTGATGGCGCGGGGGACCACGACCTCGACGCCCGACAATCTCTGGCGCAAATGCCCCGGCTGCGGCGAAATGATTTTCCACCGCGATCTTTTGATCGCGCAAAACGTCTGCCCGCAATGCGGCTACCACATGCGGATCGGCGCGGAAGAGCGGCTGGCCGCGCTCTTGGATGGCGACGCCGATATTTTGGCGAACCCCGACGTGCCGCAGGACCCGCTGCGCTTCCGCGACGACAAGCGTTACACCGACCGGCTGAAAGACGCGCGAGCCAAAACGGGCCAAGAGGATGCGCTGGTCGCCGCGCGCGGCACCATCGACGGCCTGCCGGTGATGCTGGCGGTGCAATCGTTCGATTTCATGGGCGGCTCACTGGGCTTGGCCACCGCCGAAGCGTTGCTCAATGCCATGCGCACGGCGGTCACGGAAAAACTTCCCTTCGTGCTGATTGTTTCGTCGGGCGGCGCGCGCATGCAGGAAGGCGTGCTGTCGTTGATGCAGTTACCGCGCACCACGGTTGGCGTGGACATGCTGCGCGACGCGAAATTGCCCTATGTCGTTGTGCTCACCGATCCTACCACCGGTGGCGTCAGCGCGTCTTACGCCATGCTGGGCGACGTGCAGATCGCGGAACCGGGCGCACTAATTGGCTTTTCCGGCCTGCGCGTCATCGAGCAGACCATTCGAGAGCGCCTGCCCGACGGCTTCCAGCGCGCAGAATACCTGCTTGACCACGGCATGATCGACATGATCGTCCACCGCCACCACTTGAAAAATACGCTGTCGCGCATCCTTTATCTGATGCTGAAGAGGCCGGCACCGCCGCCGCAACCGCCGGCCGCCGTCAATGGCCACCCCGCCGAAACGCCAAGCGCCATCTCCTATAAGCCATCGGCATGAACCTGCCCGCGCGCCCGAGCGATGCCGTTCTCGAACGGCTGCTGACGCTACACCCCAAACGCATCGATCTGGTGCTGGACCGCATCCAGCGGCTGCTGGCGGCGCTCGGCCATCCGGAAAAGAAGCTGCCCCCGGTGGTCCATGTCGCTGGCACCAACGGTAAGGGTTCGGTCTGCGCTTATGCGCGCGCGATGATGGAGGCCAATGGCTATCGCGTGCATGCCTACACCTCACCGCATCTGGTGCGCTTTCACGAACGCATTCGCATTGCAGGTACGCTGATTTCGGAAGACGAGCTTTCCACCATTCTCGAGGAATGCGAGCGCGCCAATGACGGTCAGCCGATAACGTTCTTCGAAATCACCACGGCGGCAGCGATACTCGCTTTCGCGCGACACCCCGCGGACGTGTTGGTTTTGGAAGTGGGCCTTGGCGGCAAATACGACGCGACCAATGTGATCGACATACCTGCCGTGACCTGCATCACGCCCGTGGCGTTGGATCACCAGGAATTTCTGGGTACCTCGCTGGCCGGCATCGCGGCCGAGAAGGCCGGTATCATCAAGCCTGGCGTGCCCTGCATTGTGGGACCGCAGGCGCCGGAAGCGCGTGAGGTGATCGCGCGCACTGCCGACAGGCTCGGCGCGCCGCTGTTTATTTTCGGCGAGGATTTCAACGCCCATGAGGAACATGGAAGGTTGGTTTATCAGGATGACAATGGCCTGCTCGATTTGCCGCTGCCGAAACTTCCAGGCCGCCACCAGATCGCCAACGCTGCTGTCGCCATCGCAGCACTTCGATGCGTCAGCAAGCACTGGTCGCGCGAGGCTGCGATCGAACGGGGTTTGCGCGCCGTCGAATGGCCCGCGCGCATGCAAAGGCTGCTGGATGGGCCGTTGATTGACGGCGCGCCAAAGGGCGCAGAAATCTGGCTCGACGGCGGGCACAATCCGCAAGCGGCCGCGGCGCTTGCGCAAAGCATGGCGGATTTGGAAGAGCGCGCGCCGAAACCGCTTTATCTCATCTGCGGAATGTTGCGTACCAAAGATGCGCGCGGGTTTATGTCGGCGTTTCGTGGGCTCGCACGCCATGTCTCGACGGTCGCCATCCCGGGCGAGGAAGCGAGTCTCGGTGCGGGCGCGCTATACGACGCCGCGCGCGAAGCCGGTCTCGACGCGACGCCAGCTGACAGTCTCGACGACGCCATGATGCAGGTAGGCGGCTGGGCGCATGCACGTGAGGCGGAAGGGCCTCCGCGCGTACTTATCTGCGGCTCACTTTATCTCGCGGGATACGTCCTGGCCGAAAACAGCTAGGCGACAGGCGCCACCGAGGCGTCGATCCATTCCTTGATCTTGGTCTTGGGCAGTGCGCCCACCTTGGTCGCCGCCACTTGCCCGTCGCGGAAGATCATCAGCGTCGGAATGCCGCGCACGCCGTATTTGATCGGCGTCTGCGGGTTTTCATCGATGTTGAGTTTGGCGATGATCAACTTGCCATTGAGCTCGGTGGCGAGTTCCTCCAGCGAGGGCCCTATCATCTTGCAGGGGCCGCACCATTCCGCCCAGAAATCCACGACAACCGGGGTCTTCGAATCCAGCACTTTGGACTGGAAATCGCCATCCGTGACTTTGATCAACGCCGTTTTCCCTCATGCAGATTCTCTCGAACTAATTGAAATGTAGGAACCACCCCGCCGGTGGTCAAGGAGCCCCTTTACCCCACAGATACGCGACGTAATTCGCGCGATTTCGGCATCGAGAAGGGCACTCGGCAGTTGCATCAGGCTGGGACCGTCGGTCCACACCAGCGCGCATTCGATTCTCTTTCCGGGATAAATTTTTGCCAGTGCCGCGCGATAGAGCGCCATCTGGGCACGATAGAGGGGGGCCACGTCTTCTACTCGCTTAGGCGGCGGCCGGTTGGTTTTGTAATCGGCGACGAGGACGGAATCCGCCGTCACAGTCAGGCGGTCGATCTGGCCGCTGACGCGGGTGCCCGCGCCCAGTTCCGGCAGCTCGACCGAAATGGGCACTTCGGCCCGGCTCGTGGGAGTGAACAGAGCTGCGAAATCGGCGTGGTTGAGAACGGCGATCGCTTCAGCTACCCACGCGCGAGCTTTGGCCTCATCCACACCGCGCCGCGTTAGAAATTGTAACGCCGCCTGTTCCCGCGCATTAGGCGCGACATCGGGAAGAGCTGCCAGAAGCGAATGCACCAACAGCCCACGGCGGAAACGGTAGCCCTGATCATCGAAAGGCGAAAAGACAGCCGGTTCCTCAGCGCCCACAGCTTGCGAAGGTTGGAGGACGCGGTGACCCTGGCGTTCTGCTGCTGCGGCCGCATTCAGGAACGTGGGCAAATTTGTTTTGCTTTTTTCGGCAGCAGCTTTGCCAGTGGAAAAAGATTTTATGTCCGCGCCAATGGCCAAAATAGTTTGGCTGCTTTCATCTGTTTCTTCACGGCCGATCTTGCGCGCGGCCATTTCAGCAAACGGATACCAGGACTCGTTGTTCACGCCGTGCTTGGTTTCATAGCCGCAAACCACCAGCCAATCCTGCGCCCGCGTCAGCGCCACATAGAGGAGGCGGCGGTATTCGCGCATCTCGGCCGCGTGCGCGGCTTCTTTTGCGCGTGTGACGGCAGGCGTTTCCAGATCCTTGTTCACGCCGAAGAACACGCAGTCGCCCGTGAACAACAGCCCGGCATTGGCCGCATGATTGGGAATTTGCGTGGTGTCGGGCACGATGACGATGGGCGCCTGCAAGCCCTTGGCGCCATGGACGGTCATCACCCGCACGGTGCTTCCTCCTTGTTCCATGTCGCGTTTTACGTCGGACGCGCCACGGCCGAACCAGTCGAGGAAACTTTCCAGGGATGGTGGATGCGCGCTTTCGTGCATGAGGGCCAATGCCAGAAATTCATCGATGGCATCAGCCGCTTCCGCGCCCAGCCGCGCCACCAGCGTTTTTCGTACCCCGCGTGATAGTGCCTGTGAATAGAACTCAAAAGGCGGCACGCGATCGGCTTGTTTCAGCGCCTGTGACAGCACGTCATAGCCTTGGTGGAAGATGGGACGCTCTTCGTGGCGTTTGACCAAGGTTGGCCATAGCTCCCCATCACGGCCGTATGCCAGATCGAACAGATCGTCTTCTCTGAACCCGATCAGTGGTGATTTCAGCAGCGCCGCCAAATTCAGATCGTCGCCGGGAAGCAGCACGAAACGTCCCAGCGCCACCAGATCGGCGATGGCTATCTGGTCGGCCAGCTTCATGCGGTCGGCGCCCGCCACATCGATGCCGCGCTCCATCAGCGCCCGGATCATCTCTTCGGCGAAGGCCGCGCGCCGGCGCACCAAAATCATGATGTCGCCCGGCTGGGCCGTTTTGCCTGTGGCAGGAAGCACCGGCTTGGTTTCCAGCCAATGGGCGATGCGCGCGGCAACGCGCTGGGCAAGAAGCCTTGCGGCGCCAGGCTTCGGCGCATCGACCGCACGGCCAGGTTCCCACCCGTCAATATCTTCACCCTGCGGAGGTTTGATCGTGGGCCACACTTCGACGCGACCGACGACATCTTTACGGTGCGGAATGTGGTGCGGCTTGCTGCCATCGGAGGTCAGGCCGTCGCGCGCGGCCTCGCTTTCGAACACCTGGTCCACGAAATCGAGCACGGCGCGCGCGCCACGCCGCGAAATGGCGAGTTCAACCCGCTCGAATTCGAAGGCGGCGCCTTTGGCGCGGGTTTCAATCTCGTGCACATTGTCGACAAAGGCTTTTGGATCGGCGCCCTGGAAACTGAAGATCGATTGCTTCTCGTCGCCCACCGTGAACAGCGTGCGGAGTTCGCCCTCGCTTTCACGCGTGCCGCGCCCGGCGAAAAAATCCTCGACCAGCTTGCCGACGATGCGCCATTGCTCCGGACTGGTGTCCTGAGCCTCGTCCACCAGAATGTGGTCAAGCCCGCCATCGAGCTTGTAGAGCACCCAGGCCGCGGCATCCTTGTTTTCCAGCAGGTCAAGCGTGTGCCGCGTCAGGTCGTCATAATCGAGCGCCGCGCGCGCGCGTTTCCCGCGGTCGTAAGCGTCGAGCACCGCATCCGCGACCTTGACCAGCGCTTCGGTTAGCATTGCAATGGTCGCCGCTTTGCGGGTGTTTTCAAATGCAAGAAAACGCTCGCAAAGTTTTTCGAGGTATTCGGCAAGGTCGGGTTTCGCCTGCGCGGTCTTTACCGTAACGAGCGTCTTGCGCGGCTCACCGTCGCCGGTGAGGAAAACCTCACCCAGCTTTTCCAGCGCGCGAGGGCTCATGCCGCTATTGATGAAATCGGTAAGGCGTTCGCCTTGCTTGATGTCGTTGGTGGAGCCATTCAACAACCAGCTCGCCGTGCGCTTGAGCTGAACGCTTTCTTTCGCCACATCGGCGCAGAAGCGGGCGGTCAATTCGTCAGGCTCAATATCCTTGGCCACCCCCAACGTTGCACGCACCGCCGCGAACAGGCGTTGTTCGTCATCGCCATGCTTCACCAGTACGTCGCGCAATTTGCCGCGTTGGGCGCCGACGGCGACATCTAGAATTTCGGCAAAGCGCCGGTCGGGCGCGCGCGTGGCAAGCACTGCAATGGCTTCGCCGAGCACGCTTTCGGAACCGGCGCGCGCCAGCACCGCGTTGCGCGCGGCTGCCATAAGCTCGTTCGAGCTGCGTTCGTCCAGCACCTGGAAGCGCGCGGGGATATTCGCCTCGACCGGAAAACGCGCCAGCACGTGCTGGCAGAACGAATGGATGGTTTGAATTTTCAAACCGCCCGGCGTTTCCAGCGCACGGGCAAACAGCTGCCGCGCTTTCTTCAGTTGTACTTCGCCGACGTCGCTGGCGCCAATCTTTTTTAATTCGCCGATAAGTTTTTCATCTGAATGCAACGCCCAAGCGCCAAGCCGCTCGAATAGGCGCGACGCCATCTCGGCGGCAGCGGCCTTAGTGTAAGTGAGGCAGAGAATGCGCGATGGCGCGGCGCCTTCCAGCAGCAGCCGCGTTACGCGGTCGGTCAGCACATGGGTTTTACCGGCGCCGGCATTGGCCGAAACCCAGGCCGAAATGCCGGGATCGGCGGCGCGGTGGGCTGGATCGCGCGCGTTCATTCGCCACCCTCGCCATAGACCGACCATTCGCGCACGCGTGCCAGATGATCGTAATCGCCCACGTCTTTTTCGTTGAACGGCCGCACGCGAGATGGATATGGCGTCGATGGCTTGCCGTAATCCGCAATCAGTTTGCGCAAGAGCTCCAGCGCTTCCGCCGCTTTGGCGTCGGGCACGACCTTGATGGCGCGTTCCTTGGCGGGCGGCTCGCCGCCGGTAAGTTGGATATAAAGAAGCTCGCGAATGGTTTTCGCTTTTAACCCGGTGAAGTTGCCGCCTAATAACATGGCAGCCTCCAGCGGCAATTGCGGGCTCAGGAGCGTATCGACCTCTTTATGTCCGGGCATGCGCCCGGTTTTGTAATCGACGACGGTGGCTGCGCCATCGTCGAACAGATCGATACGGTCGGCGCGGCCGGTGAGCGTGAACGTCCCGCCTGGCGATTTGAGTTCCAGCTTGGCGGTTTGTTCGACAGCACTGCGCAGGATTTGCGGGCGCCGCGTGGCTTCGTAATCAATGAACCAGTGCGCCGCGCGCTTGAAACGCGGCCGCCACAGCGCTAGCACCGAAGACGATGCGCCGGCGCGAGCGAACTCTTCGTCGCCTATGGCGAGCAGCAGTGCGACCGCATTGGCGGGCAGCGCCTTCGGATATTCGGTGAGGAAACGCTCCAGCGCCATATGAATGGCATTGCCGCGTTCGGCGGGACCGGCCTCCATATCGATGTCGTTGAGCGGTTTCAGGCGCAATACGCGCTTGGCGTAGATCGCATAAGGATCGCGCTGCCAGGTTTCGATTTCGGTGACGCTGAGCGCGCGCGGGCGTGCCGCCACGGGCGGCGTGGGCGCAGGGCGCGCGGCCAATGGCGTGCGCGGGGCGTCATCCAGCATGCGCGCCCAGGCGAGCAGAGGATCGGCGGGTTCCAGCTTCGCTTCGAGATCGATGCCCTTGGCCAGCTGCTTCACGCGCAACAGCCAGCGCGAGGCGACGGTCGGCGCGCCGTCCTGCTTGAGCGCGCGGGTGAGCAGAACTTCGCTGTTCGCCGAAAGCGAAGCGAAGTCGTGCGCAGAGAGGCCGATGCGCCGCTCCGGCGGCTCGAGCCCAAGCTTGGCGCGCAACGGCCGCGACAGCCAGGGATCGGTGGCGGCTTCACTGGGCCAGGTGCCTTCGTTGAGCCCGCCAAGAATGACCAGATCGAAATACAGCAGGCGCGCTTCCAACGGCCCAAGAATGGCAAGCCGCGGGTGCTTGCCGAATGTAGGGCGCACGGCTTTGGCTTCCGCAAGCTCGCGGAACAATTCGGCGTAAGCGGCACCATCGCCGCAGGCGATGTCGTCTCCAAGCTCCCAAAGCTCGCCCATCAGTCGCGCAGCGGCCTCGCCGGCGTCGCCGCGCCAAAGATTGTTTGGCCCGTTGCCGGGTTGGGTAGCCGCAAGCGCTTCGGCGGCAAGGCCATGCGCGTGCGCGATATCGCCCACATTCGCACCTCGCTTCGCCATGATGTCAGCCAATGGCTGCAACACCTGCGCGAGAGCCGCAAACCATTTGGCGAGGGCAGGGGATGCTTTTAGCGCGGTCGTAATTCCATCCAGTCCGGGGCAGGGGCGCAAGCCATGCAGCGCCAGCATTTCCAGTTCGCGCGCGTGGGCGAGGGAATCGGTGCGGGTCATGCCGCCGGCACATAGCGGATGCTTAAGTAATGCCAGCAAAGGCACCGGCGCGAATTGCTCGGCCGCCGCACGCGCGAGGCTGGCCAAGAACGCGCCGGGCACAGTGCGCGACAGCGGCTGCCCCGCGGAATCGTCGATTGCGATATCCCAGCGCGCGAGCTCGGCGGCAACCCGGCGCGCCAGTCCACGGTCTGGCGTGACAAGTGCTGCCGTGCGCGCTGGCGTTACGAGTGTTTGGCGCAGGGCGCAGGCGATGACGAGTGCTTCCTCGCGCGGCGTGGCGGCTTCGACCAACGCGAACCCATCCAGCGCATGAGCAAAGAAGCTCTTTTCATTCTCAGCAAGGTTGCGCCAGGCATCGGTGGTTGGCGGCGGGCGCAAGGCTTCGCTAATAAATCGCACACGCGGCGCGCGCGGCTCCGGCTCGCCCCAGAGCTTGACCTGCCCGCGCTCGACGCCCAGCCGCGTAAGCAATTGGCGCATGCCGAATTGCGGATGGCCCGGCTCGTCCTGAATATTCGTCCAGCTTTCTTCGTCTAGCGCTGTGTCGAGCCCGGGCAGAACGACCGCACCTGTTGGAAGCCAGGCGATGATTTTGAGAAGCTCGGCAGTTGCCGGAATTGAGCCCGTCGAACCCGCCGCGATCACGAGGCCAGCCGGTGGATTCGTTTTCAGGCGTTGCGCGATGCGCTGGAGCATCTCATCGCGGCGCAATGCCGGTTCCATCGCGTCTTCGTCTGCAAGCACGCCCGGCCATTGCGCGGTGACGATTTTCAAAAACTCGACCACCTCCTGCCAATGGCTGGCGAGCGCGCCCGTCACCAATCCTTCGAGTTGGGCCAGATCGACACCTTGCGTGTGCGCTTCATCGAGAAAATTCGCGAGTTCGTTGGCATAGGCTACGGCCTGCGCCAGGCCCGTTTGTTCGCCGCGGCGTTCCTGCCAGCGTTGTACGAGGGTCGCCAACAGTAAGCGCCGCCGCAACGGCGCGATGGCGGGCGGCAATTCCAAATCGTCTGTGGAAGAATCGAAGGCGAACTCTTCTTCGCTCACGTCACCGAGCGCACGGATGCGGGGACCCAAGGCCGCGCCCGCCTGCGCTTCGACAAAAGAATCGCGCAAAGTGCGCGCGGCGCGCCGTGTCGGCACAAAGATCAATGCATCGGCGAGTTTCAACGGATCTCCGCCAGTGCGCGCGACCACACCTTTCGCCAGCTCGCGCGCGAAAGGAACGCCCGCAGGAATGGAGAAGATCGTGCCCTTAGCCGGGGCCATGCGTCAGCGCGTTCTTTGCAGATTGCGCAGGAAATTTTCCGCGTCGTGGAAGCCTTCCGGCGCGCCGACATGAATCCACACGCCGTCAAGCCGCATGCCGAAAAGCCGCCCGCGTTCGATGGCTTTGTCCCACAGCGGATTAATCGAAAACTTGCCGGTTGGCGCGCCATCGAAAAGACGGGGATGCACGATCTGCACGCCGGTCCAGATGAAGGGTGCAATTCGCTGCTCATCGCGGCGCGTGAGGCGCCCCCACGGATCCATGTCGAAATCGCCGCGGCCTTCGTAGCCGATGGCCGTGACGGCCGGCGCTAGCAGCATCAGCGCATCCATGTCTTTCGCATTCCACCGCGCCTTCAGCGCTTCAAGCGCGCTGCCCATGCCTTCCATCCACATGGAATCGGAATTGTGGGTGAAGAACGGTTGGCCTTCGAAATTGGGCAGTGCCTTGGCGATTCCCCCACCGGTATCGAGCAGGTTGTCGGTTTCCTCGCTGATGCGGATTTCCACGTCTTTGCGCTTGGCGAGATGGGCTTTCAGCTGATCGGCTTTGTAATGCACATTGACGACGATGCGCGTGACGCCAGCCGCCTTCAGCCGGTCGATGGCGTGATCGATCAGCGCTTTGCCCATCACCTCGATCAGCGGCTTTGGCTTGGTTTCCGACAAAGGCCGCATGCGCGTGCCGAGGCCCGCCGCCAAAATCATCGCGCGCGTAGGTCCGGCCACCGCCGGGGCGGAAGCTTTCGCGGTTGCGGGCTTGGCGCTCATTTCCCCTCGATGATTTTCATGCGCGCTTCTCGTGGGATCGTGCGGTCATACCACGCCTGGAGCGGGGCCAGCGCTGGGTGCGCGAGATCGCGCTCCATATAGCGCCAGACGCGCGGGAGATAACCGAGATAACGCGGCTTGTTATCGCGTTTCCAAAGGCGGGCGAATATGCCGATGATCTTGGCATTGCGCTGGGCGGCTAGCACGGCAGCTTCGGCACGGAATTGGGCTTCGTCCACCGTCACGCCATGCTCGCGGCGGCGCACCAGATAACGCGCAGTCATGGCGTCGGAGAGCTCGGACGTTACTTCGCGGCGCGCATCCTCCAACAGCGAGATCAGGTCATAGGCCTGGCCCCCCGCCAGTGCATCCTGGAAATCGATCAGGCCGACGCGTGCCACACCATTACGCGCGGGTAGCCAGAAAAGATTGTGCACGTGGTAATCGCGATGCACGAAAACGGCAGGTTTGGTGAAAGATGCCAGCGCATCGCGCCACAGCGCGCGATGCTGATGCACTTCATCGTCGCGGGCAGGCCGGCCGAGCGCCGCCGGAAGATACCATTCGGTCATCAGATCTGTTTCGGCGAGAAGCGCCGTCTCGTCATAAGCAAAGAGCGATTTTGCTCCTGCTAGTAATCTGGGTGCGGGTTCCGCATGTAGGGTAATCAACGCATCGATGGCGGCGGCGTAAAGTGCTGTTTCATCTGCACCGTTGGCGAGTTCGTCGACATAAAGCCCGTTTCCTAAGTCTTCCAACAACACGAAGCCTTGCTTGGTGTCACTCGCGTAAATCTCAGGCGCTGCTAGCCCGCGGCCACGTAAATAATTCGCCACCGCCACAAACCGCCCGCAATCAGCACCGGCGAGCCGCGCGGTCGCGTTATAGCCAAGTGCTCGGCGTTGTTCCGGCGATGCATCGGCGGCGGCCACGGGCGCTTCGGCACTTTGCGGTTGGTCCATCAGCATCGCTGTGCGGTCATCATGATGTAGCCGGATGTAACGCCGCGTGGAAGCATCACCCGGTAATGGCGCCTGCTTGGCGGCGCCCCATCCCGCATCCTTGAGAAAGGACGCCATGGCCTCGGCGCGTGCGGGCGAAGTCTTGTTCACGCGCTCGCACCTAAAACGTCGCGCCAGCGCGCCGGCCCGGAAAGTTTTGCTTCGCGCGTGGTCTCGCCAAGGGCGGACAAATGAATTTCCAACGCATTTTCCGGCATGTGTTCGCGCGCGCGTTCCGGCCATTCGATCAGCACTGCGCCATCGGTGAGCGCGTCGTCGATGCCAAGCTCGTTCAACTCATTCGCCTTGGTTACCCTGTATAGATCGAAATGCCGCACGGTGAGACCGGGTGTCTCGTAAGCCTGCACCAATGTGAAACTCGGGCTCGGCACATATTCGCTAACACCAAGTGCACGCAAAATTCCGCGCGCGAGTGTGGTCTTGCCGGCGCCGAGTTCGCCTTCCAAGAGCACGGCATCGCCCGCCTTCAGCCCACGCGCGATGGCCGCGCCAAGCGCTGCCGTTGCCGCTTCATCCTTGAGACTGACCGTCATTGCCGCTCCCGCGCTGGGCCGAGGTTTTATCCCTAAGGGCCGCAAACGCTCAACGCACTGTCTTTTTCGCCCCCGCTTCGACACTATAGTGGTAAGGGGAAGTGGTTGGATAATGGCTATGTTCGGGCGCAAAGCGGAACGCATTATCGTCGTGGGGGCTGGCCAGGCGGGCGTGCAGGCCGTGGCCTCCCTGCGCGACCATGGCTACCGGGGCGCCATCGTGATGGTGGGCGCCGAGCCCTATCCGCCCTATCAGCGCCCGCCTTTGTCGAAAGCCTATCTTTCGGGAGATTTCGAGCGCGAGCGGCTGTTTCTCAAGCCCGAAAGTTTTTATGCCGATGCTTGCGAGATGCAGCTGGGCCTGGGTGTCACCGCGATCGACCGCCGCGCCAAGCGCGTGCGCTTCAGTGACGACACCACGTTGCCCTATGACAGGTTGCTGCTTGCCACGGGCGCCCGCCCGCGGTTGATCGATTATCCCGGCAAGCGGCTCGAGGGCGTGCATTACCTCCGCGACATCGACGATGTGGACGCGCTGCGGCCACGGCTGGTTTCGGGGGCGAAGCTGGTGGTTATCGGCGGCGGCTATATCGGCCTTGAAGTGGCGGCGGTGGCGGCCACTCATGGCGCCGCGGTCACGGTGGTGGAAGCTGCCGATCGCGTAATGTCGCGTACGGTGTCGCCGCTAGTTTCGGCATTCTACGAGGAAGTTCATGCGGCCCACGGTGTGCGCATCATGGTGGGCGCGAAAGCAGACGGGCTGGAAGGCCAGGGCTATGTTGCCGCCGTGCATGCGGGTGGCGAGCGCATCCTTGCCGATGTGGTCTTGATTGGCGTGGGCGTGGTGCCCAATTCCGAGTTGGCCGAGCAGGCGGGGCTAACCTGCGACGACGGCATCGTGGTGGATGAATTCGCGCGCACCTCGGACCCCGATATTTTCGCCGCCGGCGATTGCACCAATCTTCCCTATTTGGATGGCGCGCGCGTGCGACTGGAATCGGTGCAGAACGCCGTCGATCAGGCGAAGGCAGCGGCAGCCGGTCTAGCCGGAAAGCCGCAGGCCTATCGCGATGTGCCGTGGTTCTGGTCCGACCAATATGATCTTAAGCTTCAGATCGCGGGCCTTGCTCGCCCGGGCGATGCCACCGTGCTGCGGGGCGACCCCGCCACGCGCAAATTCGCGGTGTTTCATTTGCGCGGGGGCAAAGTGGTGGCCGTCGAGGCCATCAATGCCGCGCAGGATTATATTGTGGGTCGCAAGCTGATCGCAGCGGGCAAGCCCGTGTCGGCGGAGCGGCTGGCCGACCCGAAAGTGTCGATCAAGTCGTTCGGTTGACGCCTTCTTTCCCCTCCCCATGGCTGGGCTTGACCCGGCCATCCAACTTCTAAGAGAAAGTCATTGCGCGCAGGGTTCGCGGCCCACTGGATGGCCGCCTCAAGGGCGGCCATGACGAGAAATGGGATGCCGAAGATCACTTACATCGAAGACAACGGCAAAACACACACCGTCGAGGTGCCCGCGGGCTGGAGCGTCATGGAAGGCGCGGTGAAGAACCGTATTCCGGGTATCGACGCCGATTGCGGCGGCGCCTGTGCCTGTGCCACCTGCCACGTTTATGTCGATCCGCCGTGGGCAGCGAAATTGCCGGCGCGCGAGGAGATGGAGCAAAGCATGCTCGATTTCGCGGCGGCGCCGTTAAAAGAAACCAGCCGGCTGTCGTGTCAACTCAAAGTGACGCCCGAGCTGGACGGCCTTGTCGTCCGCACGCCCAAAAGCCAGCACTGAACGTCAGTTCACGCGCTCAGGCTTGGACAGCAGGTTTTTGAAAAAGCCCGACAGGCGATGGCGCTTGGTTTTGCGCGCGGCGTCGTCGGCGCTGCGCAGCCAGGCGATCTGTACTACGCGGCGTTCACCTACAAAGGGTTTGTGGCCGTGCCAGGAATGATCCGAGCGCATGAAGGCGAAAATCGTTCCCGTCTTGGGATCGATCTCAGTCACGTAATCATCGAAACTGTTCTGAACTCCGCAACACGCGCAGACGGCCGTCCGGGCTCGACCAGCCATCGTTCAGATAGAGCAGCAAGCTCATAATCTTGCTCTCGCTGTCGCAGTGTATGCGCCCTTCGTGGACTGCCGAAACTTTGCGCACGGTGATGAAGCGCGGGTATTTGGTGAAATCCGTGCCAAAGGCATCTGACAACGCCGAAGCCAATCCCGGGCCTTTCATCTCGTTGATCATGTCGCCAAACGCGCCCGTCAAATTCATGTCGTCGACCGGATGAAATCCCGCCGTACGCAAATCGGGAAAACTTTTCTGCACATCGGCAATGGCGCCGGCACGCACGAAGTGGTCGCTCAAAATATATTCGTAGGGCTCGCGCTGAAGCCGCGCTTTGCGAATGACATCAAGATCGAGAACGCCGCCCGAGGCCATCCAATAACTCCTGCGCGTCTGCGCGTCTTTGAGGAGTAATTAAATGCTCCGCCAGAGCGCTGTAAAGAGCGCGAATTCACGCACGCGCGGGCGTCGCTTCCTTGGGCAATTCGCGCGGGCGCTTCACTTGTCGCGGCAGATGGCAGGTCACGCGCGTGCCTTGGCCGGAGGCGGATTCCAGCTCGACCCAGCCGCCATGCAATTCGACGAAGCGATTAACCAGTGCGAGGCCTAGCCCCGCGCCACCTCGCGCGGCCGGCGCGTTCTTGGCGGCAAAGCTTTCAAAGGCCGATGCCTTTACTTCAGTGGGGATGCCGGGGCCCGTATCGGCGACGAAAATCTGCACATCTTCGCCCTTGATCTGGCCGCCCAGTGTGATGGTGCCGCCGCGCGGCGTGTATTTGAACGCATTGGAGAGAAGGTTGAACAAGATTTGTCGCACACGGCGCGGATCGGCAACGAAGAGGCCCGCGTCTTCACGGCAATGGAGTTCAAGTGCCAACCCCGCTTTTGCCGCCCATTCCCGCGCGTGCTCGGCCACGCCGGAGAGCAAAATGAAGAGATCGGTTTTTTCCAGATCGAGCGCCATGGCACCGGCTTCGATTTGCGAGAGATCCAGCAGGTCGTTGATCAAGTCGCGCAGCGCGGTGGAGGCCTTCACCACCGCATCCATGTAATCGTTCTGCACCGTGTTGAGCGCGCCCGGCGTGCCAGCTCTTGAGCATTTCCGAGAAACCCAGAATGGAATTGAGCGGCGTTCGCAATTCGTAGGACACGCGCTTGACGAATTCCGATTTGAGCCGGTCGGCCGCTTCCAGCGCTTCGTTGCGCTCGCGCAGCGCCGTTTCAATGCGGAAGCGGTCGGTGACGTCGACAAAGCTTGCCAGCGTGGCCCCATCGGGCAGGGGTGACAACGACAGCGAGATGATGGCGCCGTCGGAACGCTCGACCTCGCCCCATTCGCGCCGTCGCTCGGGCGCGGCCGTCGTGACGCCGTTGCCGACGATCTCCCAAGCGCGGTCCTGGCCGAAACGCGCAGCGCAAGCCTCGGCTATGCGTTTCAGATGCGGCTCGTCTACGAGCTCTTCCGGCGTGAAGTGCCAGATGCTCGCGAAGGCGACGTTGTAGAGCTTGAGCTTGCCGTCGGGGCTGAACACGGCAACGCCTTCCTGAAGCGTGTCCAGCGTTGCCTTCTGCACTTTGGTGAGCGTGTTGTAGGAGCTTTCGAGGCGCAGCTGGTCGCTTACATCCTCATACAGGAAGATGAGCCCGCCAAAGGGATGCGGCTGCGCCACCACGCGCAGCGTCTTGCCGCCGGGCAACGGCCACAGCTCTTCGGGGTGCTCGGCCACGCGCTCGTAAAGCTTCAACCGGTCGCGTTTCCAGGCCTGGTAATCGCGCTGCTCGGGCAGGCGGCGCAGTTCGCGCAGGCGGTCAAGGATTTCGCCATCGCTAGGGTGCGTTTCCAGCCAGTTATCGGACAAATCCCACAGCTTCACATAGGCGCGGTTGTAAAAGGCAAGCTTGCGGTCAGGCCCGAAGATGGCGACCGCCGTAGCGAGGCGATCCAAAGTGTCGGCATTCGCGTCGATATGCTGTTGCAGGCGTGCTTCCGCTTCGGCGGTCGCGGTGATGTCGATGGCGGCGCCCGCGACATCGCCGCTCTTGAGCGGCGCCAGCGTGAAAGCAAGCGCGCGGCGCTGGCCGTTTACCACCGCGTAGCGCTTGGCCTCTACGGACTCGTTCTCCGTGCGCGCAGCGCTGGCCAGGTCGCGCTCGGATCGCTCGAAGGCGATATCCTTTTGCAACGCCTCGCCGAGCGATGCCGCGCCTGAAGCCGCCACAAAGGCACGGTTGGCCCAGCGCAAGCCCAGATGATTGTCCCGCACCCAAACCGGCAGCGGCAGCGCGTCGAGCAGACCGCGAAAATCAGGTTCGTCGGTCGCAGCCAGCGTTTCACTGTCGAGATAGACGGCGGCGTAGGCTCCGGCCGCGCGTCCGCGAACACCGATGCTGCGATTGTCGGGCGTGCGCGCATTGAGCGCGAAAGGCGTGCCGGCATCCGACAAGGCGTCGAGCGCCACAGAAAGAGCCAAGGCCTCGGGCCCCGACAGGCAGGCCTCCAGCAGAGCGCCGCCGCCGCCGAAACTGAGCGCCTCGCCGTCGCGCCCCCAGGCGACTAGCGATTCGCGTTCGGCAATCAGCAAGGCATCGCGCGCAGTTACGGCGGCGCGTGCTCTTGCACCCGAAAGCTTTAGCGCCCGCCGCAATCCCCGTGCCGCGTTGCGCTCGGCCAACGCCCACAACGCGCCTGCCAGCGCCAACGCGCCCGCCGCGACCACAATGAGCATGAGCGAAATGTCGGATTGCAGAACACCGCCTGCTGCAAGCGCAGCCTTAGGCACAAGCACCATCGCCAGCCCGATCAAGACTGATCCGCGCCGCCACTTGCCCCCTGGCCGATGTCTGTGCCGCCCCGTGTTGGGACCCATGCCGGCCGCCCCTGCGCCGCGCGTGAAACGCGACGAATCGTTGTCGAATCAACATGATACGGGTGTTCGGCGAGTCGGCCTAGAGAATGTGGTTAAAACTCAGTTAAGCATCAATGCTCGGGAAATTAATCCGCACAACAAAGCAGAGTCAGATCAAGGCTTTAAGCGAAACGCCACTGCAAATACTGCGGCTCGCTTCACTTGCAATAGGAGCGGGAGAGAGGGCCCGTCCTGCAATCGAACTCAGGACGAGGGCAAATCACTGAGCGATAGCCGAACGGAATGTCCTTCCGGGTTAGGTCGCGATAACGGTCGCGCAGTTTGGTCTGGCGCGTTTCCATCGGCATCCTTTGGCCATTGATGAACACGGCCGTTGGCGCGGCAAACACATCCAGCGGATCGCCATCCCATAGCACCACGTCAGCATCCTTGCCGGACTCAAGTGTGCCGTATTCGCCGGCAATGCCCCATATCTCGGCCGGATTGCGTGTGATAGCAGCCAGCGCGTGTTCGTAATCCATGCCGTTGGCGACTGCGTTGCCGGCGATCTGGCCGACGCGCCGCGCATTGTGCGAAGGCTCGTCAGAGGGTGGCAAAAAGGCCACTTTCACGCCGGCCTTATCGAGCCGCGCCGCATTGGCGAGCGTCGCGCCAAGATCGGCAAAACTGTCCGGCAGGTTTGCAGTGGCGTCCACCAGAACGGGCACCTGGGCCTGCGCCAGCTCACCGGCCATCACCCAGGCTTCGGCACCTCCGAGAATGACGAGCTTGAGATTCTGCTGCTTGGTGAAAGCGAGAAGCTGACGAATGTCGGAGGCGCGATTGATATAGGCGACGATTGGCTCTTCGCCACGCAACACTGGCGCAAGGGCATCGAGATCGATGCGCACCGTGCGCTGATCGCGGCTACCGCCAGGCGCATGGAACTGCGTCTGCTTGGCGAGATATTCGCGCGCATCGGCGATAGTTTCGCGGAACGAGGCCCAGATCACCGGCCGGTCAGGGCTCTTGTCGCCCTGGCCCGGCTCAAGCTGCACGAACATGCCGACGTGGGGCTTCACCACCATGTTGGGGTCGAGACCGAGCTGAATCACCGCGGCCTGACCGGCAAAGCCGCTGCCGGCGAAATTGGGCGCCACCACAGCGCGCGTGACGCCGCCTACGCGCGCCACCGGAATAAGCGTCGAGTTTGGATTGAGCGCGTCCGTCACGTCGAAGGCGGCCGTGGCAATGGTGCCGTCGGCAGTCGTATCATTGGTGGTGTGCTCGAGATCGATTTCAAGAATGCCGAGCTGCGTGAACGACGCCATCAGGCCGGGCGTCACAGGCCGGCCATTGGCTTCGATAATTTGAGTGCCTGGCGGGGGCGTGATGCCTGGGCCAACGGCTGCGATTTTGCCGCCATTGATAAGCACATCAGAACCCTGCAACACGCCTTGGGCGGTCATGGTGTGCACCGTGCCGCCGCGAATGAGAATGGGCACGGGTCCGCCCGGCGCAGGGGTGATAGCGGGTGCCGGGGTAACGTGCTGCGCGTTGGCGGGTAGTTGTGCGGCCGGAGATACCACCGCCGTTTGAGGCGCGGCCGTAGCGGGTGCGCCTGTAGCGGCGGGCTGCGCGGACGCATCGCCCGCAAGGAGAAGAAGCGCCGCGAGGATCGCGAGTGCGGTGTTGTTCCTCATTGTCCTGCTCCCCCGGTGCTGCCTTCGCCCATTTGTCCTAACTCGAAATCGGAACGCGGGGATCGCTTGGGATCGTCGCGGTCATAAGCCAGCCAGCCGTCGATATAGACCTTCTCGGCGTGGCTATAGACGCTGAACGGATCGCCGGTCCAAAGCACCACGTCGGCCATCTTGCCTTTTTCCAGCGTGCCGACCTTGTCGAGAATGTTGAGCGCCTTGGCCGGGTTCGACGTCATCCAGCGCACGGCTTTCCCCCGCGGGATATCGAGGCCTATGCGCCGCCCCGCCGCCATGGCGAGGCCCACATCCTGATTGAGGCGCTGAATGTAAATGGGTGAGTCCGAATGAATGATGGCGCAGGCGCCGGCGGCATCCACCAGCGGGATATTTTCCTGGATGGCGTCATAGGCTTCCAGCTTGAAGCCCCACCAATCGGCCCACATCACCGCGCAGATGTCGTTGTCACGCAGCAGATCGGCGATCTTGTAGGCCTCGACCGCGTGATGAAAGGCCGCGATCTTGAAACCGAATTCCTTGGCGATATCGATCATAAACGCCATTTCGTCGGCGCGGTAGCAATGCATCTGCACCCAGATTTGCTTTTCAAGAACTTGGGCCAGTGTCTCCAAACCGATATCGCGGTCTGGCATGTCGGCATCCTTGCCGGCTTTCTTGTCGCCCCAATATTTTTTCCATTTGCGTTCGTATTCGGCGGCCTTGGCAAATGCTTCTCGGTAGCCCGCCATGTTCCCCATTCGTGTTTGCGGGCCGCTCTTGTCACCATAGACGCGCTTGGGGTTTTCGCCGCAGGCCATCTTCAGGTCGTATGGCGCACCAGGAAATTTCATTTCCTGCACGGTGCGCGCCCAAACGTTTTTCACCACCTGCGAGCGGCCGCCGATCAGGTTGGCGGAGCCGGGGAGTATTTCCAGCGCTGTGACACCGCCCGCCAGCGCGCGCGTGAACCCGGCGTCCTGCGGCCAAATGGAATTTTCTGCGCGCACTTCCGGCGTGGTGGGCTTGGTCGCCTCATTGCCGTCCTGCGTCGAAGACACGCTCGGCACCGGATAGTCGCCAAGATGGGAATGGATATCGATAATACCGGGCGTCACGAACTTGCCCTTGCCGTCGATGACGGTAGCGCCTGCCGGCACGCCGATGTCGGAACCCACCGCTGCGATCTTGCCGTTTTCGATCAGTATCGAGCCGCCGTTGATTTCTTCGCCAGTGCCGGTGAGAATTGTCGCGTTGCGAATAAGTGTTGGCGCCGAGGGCAAGGCTTTATAGGTGCTGGGGAACGGATCGGCCGGCCATGCCGTGACGACATTCTGGTTGTCCCCGGTTTTGGCTTCCTTCTTCCCAAACGGGACGAGATAGACCGCGCCAAGCACGACCACCAATACAGCCACAGCCGCGGCCACAAGCGGCACACGGCCGCGCATCCAATCCTTCATCAGGAAAATCCCCAAGGCGTGTTTTCGTTGGCCGGATTGTGCGACAGCGCAAGGGGCCGATGCAATCGGTTCCCCGATCTAATCTTCGTGAAAGCCTGCGGCAATGAGCGCTGCTAGGGCCGCAAGCGCCTGCTCGGCGTCGGTGCCTCGGGCTGCGATCTCAAGCTCAGCACCCTGGGAGCCCGCCAGCATCATCAGCCCCATGATGGAGCGGCCCGATACGGTGGTGCCCTCACGGCTCACCGTGATCTCGCATTGATACTTGCACGCGGCTTCGACGAATTTGGCCGAGGCGCGCGCGTGCAGTCCGCGCTTGTTGACGATTTTCGCCGTAACGGTATTGGGTAATGCCACGTCACTTGCCTTCGGGAAGTTCGGCAGAGCCCGCGCGCATATACTTGCGGCCCGACTCGATTGCCAAGCGCACGGCTTCATCGAGAGGGCTTTTGGCGCGCACGCTGACGAGTTTGATCAGGCTGGGCAGACTGGCGCCGGCGAGAACTTCCACTTTACCGCGCTTGAGAAAAGTCAGCGCGAGATTGCATGGAGTGCCGCCGAACATGTCGGTAACAAGAACGACGCCGCGTCCTGCATCCACGGCTTTTATTGCTGCAGCGATTTCCTGTTTGCGCTGGTCCACATCGTCATCGGGGCCGATACCGACGGTGCGAAGTTGCTCTTGCGCACCGACAATAAGCTCGGTCGCGGCAGCCATCTCTTGCGCCAGACCGTTATGCGTGACGACGACAATGCCAATCATCTACTTTTCTCCAAGCGGATTAGGCTGCGCGATTTCCAGCGCGCTTGCCGCCGCCACGACTTTTGTCGGTGCCGAAGCCTCGAAAGGTTTGAGCCGTATCAGCGGCACGCGTGTGGCCGTGCCAAGCGATGTTGGCGGCGCGTAATAGGCGGGCTCAGGCATGCGTGCAATGTCGTGTGCGGGATCGATTTCGACCGCAAGGCCGAGTGGCGATGGGCCCACGGCTTCCAGCGTGATCACGCCAAGCCCACGCATTTCCAGCATGCCCTTGATGGGCGGCGGCGCTTCGGCGAACAGGCGGCCATTCATCACGAACAACGCTGTCTGGTCGTCCGAAATAAGACGCGCGCCACGCTCGATCAGCCGCAGCGCCAGATCGGATTTGCCGCTGCCGGGCGGACCCATGATCAACACGGCGGCATGTGCGGGGCCGCTAAACGGCTTTGCCGCGCCTGCCAGCATGATGGTTGTGGCGTGCACCAGCGCGCGTATGGTTTCGCTCATAGAGGGTCACGCGCCAGCGGGAGCTCGACGACAAAGCGCGCGCCCAGGCGCTTGCCCATTTCATCGGTGCGGTTCTCGGCCCAGATGCGTCCGCCATGGCTCGCCACGATCTGGCGCGCAATGGCGAGGCCGAGGCCCGAATTCCTGCCGAAGCCATGTTCGGGCGGCCGCTCGGTGTAAAAGCGGTCGAAGACATGCTCGAGAACGTCGGCGGGCATGCCGGGGCCGTCGTCCTCGACAGACGCCCGAAACAGCGCGCCCGAAACTTCCCCCACCACGCGCACCACGCCGTTTTGCGGGCTGAAGGAAATCGCATTGTCGATCAGATTGCGGAAGACTTGGCCCAATCTTTCGTCTAGCCCCTGCACCAGCGCACGCGTGCGGCCATCGAGGTCAAGCGTGAAACTCACGCCAATGGCACGCGGTAATTCCATGCCGGTATAGATATCGACCACGGTTTCCAGCAGGTGGCCTATATCGACGTAATCTGATTTTTCGCGGGATAATTCGGCATCGAGACGCGAGGCGTCGGAAATATCGGTGATCAGCCGGTCGATCCGCTGCACGTCGTTGCGCACCACGGCCACCAGGCGTTCGCGCGCCTCCGGGTCCTTGGTGCGCATCATCATCTCGACTGCGGATTTCAGCGAGGTCAGCGGGTTCTTGATTTCGTGCGCGACGTCGGCGGCGAAGCTTTCATTGGCATCTATACGGTCGTAAAGCGCGCGTGTCATGGCGGCCAAGCTTTCGGCCAGTTCGCCGATCTCGTCCTTGTGGCCTTCGATGGGCGGGATTTCCTCGCGCCCCGTGCGCCCGCGCCGCACGCGCTCGGCTGCGGCCGCGAGTCTACGCACCGGCTCGGCGATGAAACCCGCGAGGTAGAGTGAGGAAAACAACAGCGCAGTGAACGCCACCAGAAACACTTCCAACAACGCACGGCGCTCTGCCTTGAGGATGTTGTCGATGTCGCCGGATTCGGTGGTGAGCATTAACACACCGTACAGAGTGACGAAACGCTTGATCGGCACCGCCACCGAAACCACCAGCTTGTCCTGCTCGTTCACGCGCACGGTGCCGTCGGTGTTGCCGGCCAATGCGCTGTTCACTTCCTGATAGACGCGGCCGTTTTTGCCCGCCTCGAAATACGGGTCCAGCCGCGACAGCGGCCGCACGCCCATGGCGCCGTCATAGACGCGGGTGAGGAATTGCAGGATGTCGTCAAAAGTGTCTGGCGGCGGCAGCTCAACGGTGGTGACGACGTTGCGTGCCAGCAAATTGCGCGTGTCGATGCGCAGCTGGCCATCGCTGCCGTAGACGCGCGCGCGCAACTGCGTCGGCGCGATAAGGCGCGAGAGCAGGGGCTCGGCAATAGAGACGTTGAGCGTGTGCGTATCGGGATCGGCTGCGTATTCTGCGAGCGCGCCCGCCACGATCAGCGCCTGCTCACGGATGCCGGAAATGCGCTCGTCCACCAAGCCGGCGCGGCTCGCCTGCACCCAGATGACGCCGCCGATCAGGATAAGTAGCGCAAACAGGTTGAAGAAGAAGATGCGCCGCGTCAGCGCCGAGAACCGGCTGCGTCTCGGCAGCGGCCAGGTATCGAAGGGTTTTCTGGGCGCGCCTATGCCCGCCAGATCCGGCACGCTCACGCCTCTTTGTAGCGATAGCCCACGCCGTACAGCGTCTCGATCGAATCGAAATCGTCGTCGATGGCCTTGAACTTCTTGCGCAGGCGCTTGATGTGGCTGTCGATGGTGCGGTCGTCGACATAAACCTGATCGTCGTAAGCTGCGTCCATCAGATTGTCGCGGCTTTTGACGAAGCCCGGACGTTGCGCGAGGCATTGCAGGATCAGGAATTCCGTCACCGTGAGGCGCACGGGCTTACCGTCCCACAGGCAATCGTGGCGCATGGGATCGAGCGTGAGCTTGCCGCGAACGAGTGTTTGTTTCGCCTGTTCGGCTGCGGGCGGCGAACCTTTCTTGGCCTCACCGCGGCGAAGCACCGCCTTCACGCGCTCCAGCAGCAGGCGCTGCGAGAACGGTTTGCGGATGTAATCGTCGGCGCCCGCATTGAGGCCCATCAGCTCGTCGATCTCTTCGTCCTTCGAGGTGAGAAAGATCACCGGCAATTCATGGGCTTGGCGCAGGCGGCGCAACAGTTCCATGCCGTCCATGCGCGGCATCTTGATGTCGAGGATGGCAAGATCGGGGGGCGTGGCGGTGAGCGCGGTCAGCGCCGAGGCGCCGTCGGTGTAGGAGCGGACGTGATAGCCCTCCTGCTCCAGCAACATGCTGACCGAAGCGATGATGTTCTTGTCGTCATCGACGAGGGCAATGGTGGGCATGCTCGCGGCTCAATCCCGGAAATGTCGCCGCTAGTATAGTGCCATGACACCCAAAGCAAAGCCGGTATAGTTGCGGTCCTCATGCTTCGACAGGCTCAGCATGAGGGTCCTAAAGAACGGCCTCACCCTGAGCTTGTCGAAGGGTGAGGCAAGCGAGAAAAATCATGACCATTCGCCATGCCGCCTGTTGTTGTGGACAGCTCAAGGCAACTGTCGAAGGCGAGCCGGTGCGCCGCTCCATGTGCCACTGCCTGGAATGCCAGCGGCGCACGGGCAGCATTTTCGGCGTGCAGGCGCGCTGGCCGCGTGGGCAGGTGAAGCTTGAAGGCAAGGCCACGAAATACACGCGCGCAGGCGATAGCGGCGGCAAGGCCGATCTCTATTTCTGCCCTGTCTGCGGCTCGACCGTATACTGGATCGCGCAGTCGCAGCCCGACACAGTGGCGATCAGTGTCGGTACGTTCGCCGATCCAACATTCCCGCCGCCGAAATTCTCGGTCTACGAAGAGCGCCGCCATCCGTGGTCGTTGCTCGCCAAGGATATGGACATCGAGCACATGGATTAGCGCGAACTTAGTGCCATTCGACTTTTAAAATCTCATAACTCCGCGGGCCGCCGGGGGCTGCGACTTCCACCGTGTCGCCCGCGCTCTTGCCGATAAGTGCACGTGCGATCGGCGAGGAAATCGAAATCCTTCCCTTCTTCGCATCGGATTCAAAATCGCCGACGATCTGATATTTCACCTTGGCGCCGGTATCTTCATCTTCCAATGTGACGACGGCGCCGAAGGTCACCGTCTTGCCGGATAGGCGCGAGACATCGATCACCTCGGCGCGGCCGAGCCTATCCTCCAAATCCATCACCCGGCCTTCGATGAAGGCCTGGCGTTCCTTGGCGGCGTGATATTCGGCGTTTTCCGAAAGGTCGCCGTGTAGGCGCGCTTCGGAAATCTGCTGGATGACGGCGGGGCGTTCCACGCTTTTCAAATGCATGATCTCGTCCTCGAGGGCCTTGTAGCCCGCGGCCGTCATCGGAATGCGTTCCATCGTCGTCATCTGTTCAATCCGTACCCTAGCGACAGTAAATTTTACCACCGGCAGACCGCGGATTACGCGCTCGGCCGGGTCCCAATACTGAAGCCTTTACGCTTAAGGTTTGGCTAGTGCCTCCGGCGCGGCGGCACTATCCCGCCCGCGACCCCCATAAGAATAAGACTGGAGGGGGGCGACTTCAAGAGAGCCAGATTTCAGCGAAGCTATGGCCTGGGTGGCCGCTACTGCGCCCGCTATGGTGGTGTAGTAGGGAATTTTCATCTGCAGCGCCGTGCGCCGGATGGAAAGGGAGTCAGCCAGTGACTGGGCGCCCTCAGTGGTGTTGAAGACAAGGGCGATTTCGCCGTCCTTCATGGCGTCGACGATATGCGGGCGGCCCTCCAGCACCTTGTTGATGACGCGCACGGGAAGACCGGCAGCCTGAAGAAATTTTGCCGTGCCGCCCGTGGCGACAATGTCGAATCCCATAGCGACAAGTTGCGATACGGGTTCGGTGGTCAGATGCTTATCGGCGTTCTTGATCGAAACGAACACGGTGCCGGTCAGCGGCAAATGCGTACCGCAGCCGATCTGGCTTTTGGCGAAGGCGCGGCCGAAATCGGTGTCGAGGCCCATCACTTCGCCGGTGGAACGCATTTCGGGACCAAGAATGACATCGATGCCAGGGAAACGCGCGAAGGGCATCACCGATTCTTTGACCGCGATGTGATCCGTTATCGGGCGTTCGAGTTTGAACGACGCCAGTGTTTCGCCGGCCATCACGCGCGCGGCAATGGCTGCAACCGGAAGACCGATGGCCTTGGCGACGAATGGCACGGTGCGCGAGGCGCGCGGATTTACTTCCAGCACATAGATGTCGTTGCCTTGCACTGCGTATTGCACGTTCATCAGCCCGCAAACTTTCAGCGCGCGCGCCATGGCGATGGTTTGGCGCTCGATTTCGGCGATGATCGCTTTTGGCAGAGAATGGGGCGGGATGGCGCAGGCCGAATCGCCGGAATGCACGCCGGCTTCTTCGATGTGCTCCATGATGCCGGCGATGAAGACGTCACCTTTGGCATCGGCGATGGCGTCGACGTCCACTTCGATGGCGTGATGCAGGAACTTGTCGATCAGAACGGGGTTGCCACCTGCGGCGGCCAGCGCTTCCTTGACTTGCTCACGCGCGCTGGCGATTTCGCGTTCGGGCGAGCGCGAGGTCGGATCGGGATAGACGATCCGCATGGCGCGGCCGCCCAGCACGTAAGAGGGCCGCACCAGCACCGGATAGCCGATGCGTTTCGGCGGCCTTTATGGCCTCGTCCAGCGTGCTGGCGGTGAGGCTGGTGGGTTGTTTCAACTCCAGCTGGTTGAGCAGTTGCTGGAAGCGTTTGCGGTCTTCGGCCAGGTCGATGGCGTCAGGCGAGGTGCCGAAGATCGGCACGCCGGCGTCGCCCAGCGGTACGGCCAGCTTCAGCGGCGTCTGCCCGCCGAATTGCACGATGACGCCGGCAAGCATGCCCTTCGATTGCTCGGTGTGGATGATTTCCAGCACGTCTTCGCCGGTGAGAGGCTCGAAATAGAGCCGGTCGGAGGTGTCGTAATCGGTCGACACGGTTTCCGGATTGCAGTTGACCATGATGGTTTCGAAACCCTGCGCCGTCAGCGCGAAAGCCGCATGGCAGCAGCAATAGTCGAATTCGATGCCCTGGCCGATGCGGTTTGGTCCGCCGCCGAGAATGATGATTTTCTTCTTGTCGGTGGGTTTCGCTTCGCCTTCGGCGTGCGCCGCCGATGGATGCCTCATAGGTCGAATACATATAAGGGGTGAGGGCTGCGAATTCGGCGGCACAGGTGTCGATGCGTTTGTAAACGGGATGCACGCCCAGTTTCGCGCGCGCTGCGGCCACGTCTGTTTCCTTTTGCCGCGTCAAGTTTCGCCAGCCGCGCATCGGAAAAGCCCATCGCTTTCAAGCGGCGCAAGTCTTCCGCCTCGCGCGGGAGGCCGTGATCGCGGACATGTTCTTCGGCGCGCGACGATTTCCGCGATTTCGGAAATAAACCACGGATCGTAACCGGTGATACGCGTGAGTTCGTCTTCCGCCATGCCAAGCCGCAACGCTTGCGCCGCCACGCAGCAGACGATCCGGCGTCGCGCGGCCCAAGGCCGCACGTATGGCATTGGCATCTTCGCGCTGTCCCAAGCCGGGGATTTCGATTTCGTCCAATCCCGTCAATCCGGTTTCCAGCGAGCGAAGAGCTTTCTGCAATGACTCTGCAAACGTGCGGCCGATGGCCATGGCTTCGCCCACCGATTTCATCGAGGTGGTGAGCAAGGGCTCGAGCGTCGGGAAATTTCTCGAAAGCGAAGCGCGGGATCTTGGTGACCACGTAATCGATGGTGGGCTCGAACGAAGCCGGCGTCACCCGCGTGATGTCGTTGGTGAGTTCATCGAGCGTGTAGCCTACTGCCAGCTTCGCGGCCACTTTGGCGATGGGGAAGCCGGTCGCCTTCGACGCCAGCGCCGAAGAACGCGACACGCGTGGATTCATTTCGATGATACCATGCGGCCGTCGGCCGGATTGATGGCGAATTGCACGTTCGATCCGCCGGTTTCGACGCCGATCTCGCGCAACACGGCAATCGAGGCCGTGCGCATGCGCTGATATTCCTTGTCGGTCAGCGTGAGCGCGGGCGCCACCGTGATGGAATCGCCGGTATGCACGCCCATCGGGTCGACATTCTCGATCGAGCAGATGATGATGGCGTTGTCGGCGCGGTCACGCACCACCTCCATCTCGAATTCTTTCCAGCCGATCAGCGATTCCTCGATCAGCACTTCGTTGGTGGGCGAGGCGTCGAGCCCGCGCTCCACAACTTCGAAGAACTCGTCGCGGTTATAGGCGATGCCGCCGCCCGTGCCGCCCAGCGTGAAGGAGGGCCGGATGACGGCGGGCAGCCCGACATGCTCCAGCGCATGCAGTGCGCGCATGAGCGCCTCCTGCGTCAGCTCCATCACCGGATTTTTCTGGTTGTCGTAGACGAAGTTGCCGGAGGCGTCCTTCTTGTGGCGCAGATAGCCTTTCAGCGTCAGTCCGCGCGGCACGTCGAGGCCGATCTTGATCATCGCCTGGCGAAACAGCTCGCGGTCTTCGGCCTTGTCGATGGCGTCGCCGCTGGCGCCGATCAGCTCGACATTGTGCCGCGCCAGCGCGCCGTTCTTGCGCAAGCTGAGCGCCGTGTTGAGCGCGGTCTGTCCGCCCATGGTGGGCAGCAGCGCAAACACTTTGCCCGGCGGCACGTTCGCCTTCTCGCGGACGATGATTTTTTCGACGAACTCGGGCGTGATCGGCTCGATATAGGTCGCATCGGCCAAGCCCGGGTCGGTCATGATGGTGGCGGGATTGGAATTGACCAGCACCACGCGATAGCCCTCGGCGCGCAACGCCTTGCACGCCTGCGCGCCGGAATAATCGAATTCGCAGGCCTGGCCGATGACGATAGGCCCCGCGCCGATAATCAGGACCGTGTGGATGTCGGTGCGTTTGGGCATGTCCGCTCGCGCGCAAATGGGCGCGCGGGAGATTCGCGCGCCATGTGACCGGCCAAGTTGCAGGCTAAGGGGATTGTCTAGCGGCGATCGCATGCAGAGGGCAACCCCGCGTAAACGCCGCGATTTAGCTGCGCCACCGCAGCGTGCGCTCTTGCACAGGATTTTCGAACGGCGTGCCAGAGGTCACCGATTCTGCCCATGCCTTCTTGAGGCGGTAGTACCAGATGGCTGGCACATCGGCGTCCTGTATCAGCATTTGCGGCGGCGAGAACTTCAGCCCTTCGTTTTGGATTTCCACGATTTTTCGGTCTTGCGCCAGGAAGGCGCGCGCGAAAGGCCGGAACAAGGGGCGGACCAGGTTCATCCAGCCTGCCGTCCAGTAAAACACCTGCGTCACCAGCGTGTGTGTGTCGTCTTTCGGTGTGACGGCGGTGAAGCCCAGCACTTCGTTGCGCCCGGCGCGGATATGCTCGAAGCGCAAACCCGGCAACTCGAAGCGGATTTCGGTTGAGATATCGCCGCCAAGTATTTTGTAGCCGAATGAGTTCGACGACGGCTTATGCGCCGCCATGGTGAAGCCACGCGTGGACGGCACATGGCGCTTTTCCTTGGTGTGGATCGAGCTTTCGCTGCGCCACCACCAGGAATTATGCACGAAGGGCCCATGCGCCGGGTCCATCAGGCCGACCACGGCGTGATCGGCCTCGCAGGGAAACATTTGCGCCTCAACGAAGCGTGGCTTGGCATTTCCGTTACCGTTGCGAATGGGAATCTTCGGCGGTTCCAGCACAGGTACTGCGTCCGATTTCGCATCGGCGGCGGAATAAACCCAAATCAATCCATCCTGCTCGCGGGCCGGGTAGGACTGCACGCGTATGCGGTTCACATCCATGTTCTGGTCTTGCAGCATGGAAGGAATGGCCGCGCACATGCCGTCCGGCCGGAATCGCCACCCATGATATGGGCATTCCACTTCGCCTTCGCGAATGCGCCCTGCCGACAAGGGCGCCGCGCGATGCGGGCAGATATCGCGGAGCGCAAACACCTTGCCTTCGCGCGTCCGCCCCAGCAGCACCGGCTCGCCGCACAGCATCTCGCGGCGCATGGCGCCCGGTGCCAACGAGCGCGACAGCGCCGCCATGTACCAGAGATTTTTCAGGGATGGGATTTCTTCGGCCATGCGGCGCGCTTGTATCGCAGCGCGGGGCCGCGCGCGACTTCTTCACCGCCTAAGGTGAAGGCTGCTCTTCGGGTGCTGGCTGCTCCGGCTTATCGCCGCCCACTGGTTTCAGCAGGGTTTCCAGCGCCGTCATGAAAGTCTGCCCGCTAAATCCGGGCAGCTTGTAGGCCCAGCCGGAGGTGCGCGCGTTGATCGCGGCCGCTTCGGTTTGCGCGGCGGGCGTGGTGCCGGCTGCCAGTATGGTCGCCCAATAGGCGCCGCTTTCCTGGATGACTTTCACGGCAACCGTCAGGCCGTCGAACGTTGTGGTGTTGATGCGCGCGGCATTATTGAAATCGAATTGGGCCGCGGGCTGCACCTCATCGAAGGTGAACCCGACGATGGCCGCGCCGATGCTGTCTGCGGCGCCCGGGAAAGAAAGTTCGCGCCCCTCCGGCATGTCGGCGATCTTGAAATCGGGGTCTTCTTTCTTGTCGCGCATGACGGTGTAGGGCTCGCCCTGCAACGGCGTCACCGAGGTTTCCTTGATCCGGTCGCGCGCCACATTGAGCACGCGCTTCTCCAGCCAGTCCCCAACGGAAGCTTTGGGCACCAGATAGCCGCGCGCGAGCCAGGTTTGATTGTCGCCGGGCTTGCGTACATAGACGCCGGTGCGCCCGGTGATGTCGGCGATCTCGTCCGACTTGCCCATGAGGAGCGCCGCCAGCGTATGACCGGCGCGGTCCAGCAACGTGATCCCGGTCGCTGAGCCTTTGGCGCCCACGCCATCAAGTCCGATATAGCCCAGCCATTCGGGCTGCGAGGTCTTGGGCTCAACGGCCTCAAGCTCGGCCATGGCGATGGCAGTCTGGCGCACCTGTTCTTCGCTCGCGGGATAGCCGCCTTCCGCCACCTCCCAGCCTTTGGCCTTATCATACTTGATGGTGACGTTGCCCGATTTCGATTTAATGCGAATGGCGCCGAGTTCGCTCAGGTGATTTTTCAGATCCGGGAACAGGAGATGCGGCTCGAATTTCGGCGCGCGTTCGTGCGCGCGCTGCATCAGCGCGATCATGGCCAGTGCCACGAACAAAGCAGTGAGTACACCCAGAATGACGAGGTTGCGCCGGCGCGGATCGGCAAGCGTGCCCATGGTCACAATCCTCTCACGCGTTCGCGGCGGCGGCGCCGCAGCCAGGCAAGGCCGATGGCGAAGGCCGCAACCAGAATGGGCACCAACGCGATATTGATGAAGGCAAGCCGCGCGCCAAGCGTTTCGACATCCTTGCGCAGATCCGCCTGCACTCCGCGGAGGGCCGCGCGGCTTTCGATCAGCTGGCGGCGGAATTTTTCGATTTCAGCCTGCTGCGCGGGCGTCAGCATCCCGATTTTAGCTTGCTGCTCTCCTGGCTTTGCATTTGGGTTGTCGCTGCCGCCCTGGAGCTGGCGCAGGCGGCTTTCGGCATCTGCGACTTTCTGCTGCAAGGCTTCGGCTTCGGCGCGGTAACGTTTCTCAGCATCACGCTGCAACGCTTCAACGACTGTGAACGGCCGGTCCGAACGCGCGCGCGTTCGCAGGGAAATGAGATCGGACGAGCCCATCATATTCTCGACGGCATTGACCACGAAGGCTGCATTGTCCGCATTCGGCACCGCCATGGTCTGCCCCAGCACGGTCTGCATCTGCACCCAGAAGCGATCATCGAACAGGTCGCTGTCGGCCACGACGATCACATCGATGTTCTTGGCCGAGGCGAGGTGCGGGGGCAGCGGCGCGGGCGGTGTAGCGCCCGGGGCCGTGGCCGCACTTGGCGCGCCTTGCGGGAAAGCGGACTTGGCAGGGCCCGAGATGCGCGCGCCGATGAAGAATTTTTCGTCGGTGGGCTCGAAGGCGCGCAAGAGATCCTGCGGCTGCGTCATGATCCGCACTTGCGACGTATCCATCAATTGCGAAACGGCCGAGCTTCGGATCAGCGGCGTGAACAAGGTGGTCGCGCCCTTCAACGGTTTCAGCGCGCCCGCGGTGGCGATATTCATCAATTTTAAATTGGCGGTGACGGGATCTGTCGGGCTAAAATCGCTGCCGTCCGGATTGTCCGAACTCAGCCGCAGCCAGACGATATAATCGGCGAGTTGCGACGCATCCTGGCCCAGACGCACGCGCTGGGCGCGGGCGCCATCGGCAATAACTTTGCTGGAATCGTAACCGACGCCCCAGGTCTTCAAGAGCGGTTCAAGATCCGATGTGGCCGCAGATTTCGAGCCGGTCTCCGCATAGGGATTGGCATTGGACATTTCGGACAGCGGATCGACGAAGACAATGGCGTGCCCGCCATGCAGCACGAACTGGTCGATGGCGTATAGGGTCTTGTCGTTGAGCGGCTTGGGGTGAACGATCAACAGCGTCGATATTCCCGCAGGCACGCGATCGATGTCCTGATCGAGCATTTGCACGTCGAAGGATTGGCGCAGCTGCTGATAGATGGCGAAGGGCTGGGCTCGGCCTTGCATCATCGCCGCCATGCCACCTGCGCCCGTATCCAGCGGCAGGCTGGTGATGATGCCGAGCTTGGGCTTTATCGGCGTCGACAGCTGATAGATGAAAGAGCTGAGGTCGTATTCGAGATATTGCTCGCGGTTCTGGTTGAAGAAGGGAATGGTGAGCTGCCCGTCGATGCTATTGGTGCCGGCCAACCCGAAATAGATCTGATCGCCTTCCTGCGTTGGCACAGCGGTGAGATTGAAGGCCTGCGCTTCGTCCTCGGTCGGCGTGTAGGGGATGGGATCGATTTCCTCGACGTTCAGCTTGCCATGCGCCAGCGTAGAATATTCCTGCAACAGATCGCGCACGCGGGAAGCATAGGCGCGCACTTGGGCGTAATCCGCGGCGACCTCGCGCGAATAGAAAAAGCGCAGCGTGATCGGTTCGGGAATCTTGGCCAGCACCGCGCGCGTGCCTTGCGACACCGTGTACAGCCCGCCCTCGGTAAGATCGATCCGCGCTGTGCGCAGCCAGGTGTCGGAGACGATATTGGCGGCCACGAACACGATGGCGGCCAGCACCATGGTGGCGATCGCGTAGGTCCTGCGGGAAAGCGGTTTCATCGTCTCAGCCCGCTTTCTTCATGTCGACAAGCGCCACGTTTATCGTAAGGAACAGCGCGATCAGGGTGATAAAATAGACCACGTCGCGCATGTCGATCACGCCGCTCGAGATCGCCGAGAAGTGGGTGAGGAAACTGAACGACGAAATGGCATTGACCAGTTCGATCGGCGCCCAGGCTTTGAAGAAATCCAGCACCAGCGAGGCGCCCGACACCGTGAACAGGAAACAGACCACGACGCTGACCACAAAGGCAATCACCTGGTGCGAGGTGGTCGCTGAGATCGCTGCCGCGATGGCGAGATAACCGCCCGCCATCAGGAAGCTGCCGATATAACCAGCAAGAATGACGCCATTGTCTGGATCGCCCAGATAATTGACGGTGATCCAGATGGGAAAGGTGAGGGCGAGCGCTACACCGGTAAAAGCCCATGCCGCCAAAAATTTTCCCAGCACTGTCGCCCACAGCGGCACTGGCAGCGTCAGCAGCAATTCCATCGTGCCGGTGCGGCTTTCTTCCGCCCAAAGCCTCATGCCGATGGCGGGCACCAGAAACAAATACAGCCAGGGGTGATAGCCGAAGAAGACGGAAAGATCGGCGCTGCCGCCTTCGTAGAAGCGCCCGATATAAAAGGTGAAGGCGCCCATCACGAACAGGAAGATGACGATAAACACATAGGCCAGCGGCGTAGCGAAATAGGCCGCGAATTCGCGCCGGAAAATGGCCAGCATCATTTTCATGCGAGGGCCTCTTTCGCACGTGCGGCGTCCGACGTAGTTAGCGAGCGAAACACATCGTCTAGCGGCCCACGTTCGCGCAGTTTGGCCGGCGTGCTGTCGATGATGATGCGCCCGCGATCGATGATCACGGCCCGCGTACAGACTGCCTCAACTTCTTCCAACAGATGGGTGGAAATAATGATGGCTTTTTCCTTAGCCATGGCGCGCAAGAGAGTGCGCACGCTGTGTTTCTGGTTGGGATCGAGACCGTCGGTGGGCTCGTCCATGATCAACACCGGTGGATCGTGCAGGATGGTTTGGGCGAGACCCACGCGCCGCTTGAAGCCCTTGGACAAAGTTTCGATGGGTTGATCCAGCACCGGTTCCAATTCGGTCTTGGCGGCGGCGACCTTGGCGCGGTGTTTTGCCTCGGCGCCCCTAAAGCCGCGTACGGCAGCGATGAAGGCCAGGAAATGCCGTGGCGTCATGTCACCATAAGCAGGCGCGCCTTCCGGCAGGTAGCCGATCAAGGCCTGCGCCGCCGTGGTTTCGCGCTCGATGTCGCGGCCGCAAATACGTACATGGCCGGCGTCGGGCGCGAGGAAGCCCGCGATCATTTTCATGGTGGTGGATTTGCCCGCGCCATTGGGGCCCAAGAGGCCCAGCACATCGCCTTTAGCGACCGAGAGGGTGATCCCATCGACGGCCACAATCGGGCCGAAATGCTTTGTCAGTCCCTCGATCTCGATCATGGTGTGGGGGGAGGCGGGTGAAATGCAGGTTTGACTTAGAAAAATCGGCCGCCCACCGCAAGGGGCCGTTCCTTACCATTCGGTCATAGAACGGTCCTTCGGCGGCGGAGAGACGCCGAAAGAGCAATCTATTGGGTGGGGAAGTCGGCTGACCAGCAACGCCGTAACCGGCAGGGGCTGGGGGGCTGGGTTCTGTCTCCCGGTCAAGGCTTTCAGACTAGCCAGCCGACGCCGTAAAGATGGAAGCTCAAATGGGCGCACACGTGACCCGAATGGGGCAATTTCGTGGCCCCAACGCACGTTTTTATGAGGAAATCCCAAGATGAGCAGTGCAATCGGCGTCGGCAAAGAGGTTCGGGCCTATCTCGCGCGAGTGGGCGTGCGCGAGCATCCTGTGCTCAGGCGATGCCGGCGCGACACGGCGAAAATGCCGCTTGCCGAAATGCAGATCTCTCCTGAGCAGGGCGCGGTGATGGGCGTGCTGGTGAAATTCATTGGCGCCAGGCGTTATCTCGAGATCGGCAGCTTTACGGGCTACAGCGGGCTTTCGGTTGCGTTGGCGTTGCCCAAAACTGGCAAGGTGGTTTGTCTCGATATCAGTGACGAGTATCTGCGCAAGGCGCGCAAATACTGGAAAGCGGCGGGCGTCGAGAAAAAAATCGAAACGCGCATCGGCCCCGCAGTGAAAACACTCGATGCCATGATCGTGGCGCGCGAGAAACCGTTCGACATGGCGTTCATCGATGCCGACAAGAAAAATTACGGCCGCTATTACGAGCGCGTGCTGAAACTCATGCGTAAGGGCGGGCTGATCCTGATCGACAATTCGCTGTGGTATGGCCGCGTCGCCAACCCGAAAGAGCAAAGCCCCGACACGCGGGCCATCCGAGCGCTCAACAAGAAGATTCATGGGGACAGGCGCGTGGACATGGCGCTGGCCACCGTGGGCGACGGCTTAATGATGGTGCGCAAACGCTAATTTCGCCCTCTTGCCGTACGCCCCTTTCCGTACCATGCTTCACCCGATGGTCGACGAACCGATAGCGTTCGTCCGTGTGGAGGGCCGCCCCGCTACACGGAATACTTCCTGGGGCGGTTATTCCTCCCATGAATGGAGTTCCGCGGCCGTGCGCTTCGAGCGCAGCGAGCTCGATCGTATTCTCAATATCTATGGCCGCATGGTGATCGCCGGCGAATGGCGTGATTACGCCATCGATTTTCTGGAAGACGCAGCCGTGTTCTCCATCTTCCGGCGCGCCAGCGAAGCGCCGCTTTACGTGATCGAGAAGCGCCCGAAATTGCGCAACCGCCAAGGCCAGTTCGCCGTCATCGCTTCCAGCGGCCATGTGCTGAAACGCGCGCATGAACTGGCGAACGTGCTGCATGTCTTCGACCGCAAACTGATTAAGGCCATCCACGCAGCGGAATGAAAAAGGCCCCGGATCGCTCCGGGGCCTTTCGCATTTCTGCAGCTGTGTTACCGGCGGTTGCCGAGCAATTGCATCAGCATGAGGAAGAGATTGATGAAGTCGAGATAGAGGCGCAGCGCGCCCATCACGGCTTTCTTGCCGGCGATCGTGCCGTCGTCGCCTGCGGAATAGCTTTCCTTGATGCGTTGCGTATCATAGGCGGTAAGGCCCACGAACACGATCACGCCGATGATCGACACCACCCATTGCACCATGGTGGAGCCGATGAACATGTTCACCACCGAAGCGATGATGATGCCGATCAGACCCATAAACAAAAACGAGCCCATGCCGGAAAGATCGGCCTTGGTGGTGTAGCCCCACAGGCTCATAGCGCCGAAGGTGGCCGCGGTAATAAAGAATACGCGCGCCACACTTTCGCCGGTAAAGGCGAACAGGATCGAGGCGATCGAGATGCCCATCACGGCGGCGTAAAGCCAGAACGTGATCTGGGCGGTGGCAAGGCTCATTGTTTGGATGCGAAAGCTCAGGAACAGCACGAAAGCCAGCGGCGCGAACACGCCCACCATGCCCAGCACCGTCAGGCCAAAAGCATGTGTTGCGGGGTCCATGGCGAAAAACAGCGAGGCGAGGCTGGTATTCGCAATCACCCAGGCCGTGGCGCCGGTCAGCGCCAGCGCCATCAGCATGTAGTTGTAAACCTTGAGCATGTAGGCCCTGAGGCCCACATCGATTTCGGCCGTGGTCGCGGCGCGGGTGCTTTGCTGCACGCGGTTGTCAAATTCGGCCATAGAGGTACCTCCTGGAATTCTGGGCGAAGGGGACTATCTGTAATATCGGCTTCGCAAGCCCGTATATCAAGGCTTGGCCGGATAAACCGCCGGTTGACCCGAACTGGCACGCCCGCCACTCTCGCCCCACGATCCACGCGGCGATTCCCAATGAGAATCAAACTGCCGTGATCCGGCGCCTTCTTTCCGTCAGCGGTTTCACCGCGCTATCGCGTCTCACCGGCTTTGGCCGCGACGTGATGATGGCGGCTGTGCTGGGTGCTGGGCCGATGTCGGATGCATTCTTGGTCGCGTTCCGGCTGCCTAATCATTTTCGCGCCATCTTTGCGGAAGGTGCGTTCAACGCGGCTTTCCTGCCGCGTTATGCGGCAACTGCCACGCGCGAAGGCAATGTGCATGCGAGTTCGGCGGCCGCCGCTTTCGCCAACGACGTATTTGCCTGGCAGTTGGTGACGCAAATTGTGCTGTTGGTGGTGGCGTTCTTCGGCATGCACTGGGTGATCATGGTGCTGGCGCCGGGTTTCGGCAAAAACCCCGAACAGATGAGCCTTGCCATCGAGCTCACGCGGATTACGTTTCCCTACCTTCTTTGCATCGCTATCGTGACGCAGCTTTCCGCCATGCTGAACGCAATTTTGAAGTTCAGCGCTGCCGCTGCCGCCCCCGTGTTTCTCAGCCTCGCCATGATCGCGACGCTGGCTTACGCGAGTTATTTCCCGACACCCGAACATGCCGCGGCCTATGGCGTGCTCGCTGCCGGCATTTTGCAATTGCTGTTTCTGATCTGGGCCGCCAGCCGCCATGGGCTGTGGCTGAAATTCACCCTCCCACGCTGGACGCCGCAGATGGGCGAATTCCTGCGCGCGCTGGGTGCGGCCACTATCGGCTCGGGCAGCGTGCAGATCAGCCTGTTCGTCGATACGATTATTGCCAGCTTTTTGCCTTCCGGCGATTTGACCGCGCTCTATTACGCCGACCGCGTCAACCAGCTGCCAATGGGCATTATCGGCGTGGCGCTCGGCACGATCTTGCTGCCCGACATGTCGGCGCGCATTGCGCGTGGCGATATTTCCGGCGCCAATCATGCGCAGAACCGCGCGGTGGTTCTTGGATTGCTGCTAACGCTGCCTTGTATTGCTGCGTTTTTCACCATTCCCGAAACATTGATGCGCGCGCTGTTTGCGCATGGCGCGTTTGGCGTGCAATCGGCCGATCAATCGGCGGCGGCGTTGATTGCCTACGGCACGGGGCTGCCCGCCTTCGTGCTGATGCGCTGCGTGACGCCATCGTTTTACGCGCGCGGCGACACGGCCACGCCCGTGCGCGCCACGCTGATTTCCGTCGCCGCCAATGTGATGTTGAAAGTGATCCTGGTTTGGGGGCTGGCGTTCGGCGCGGTCGGCATCGCGCTTGGCACGTCGCTGGCCGCCTGGATCAATCTCGCCATGCTCCTGTTTCTGGCCCATCGCCGTCATTTGCTGGTTGTCACGTCCGATTTGACGCGCGCGATTCTGCCCGTATTCTCTGCCGCTGTCGCCACGGGCGTGGGGTGTCTCGCCGGATATTGGCTAGGGCTTAACTTCGCGCCGGCGCATCTCCGTGCGGAGATAATCTTTCTCGCCGCCACCATTTGTGGCGCGCTGGCTTATGTTTCGATCGTTGGGATTTTTCGCAAACGTTTGCCCTTCACGGCCTGAACCATGATCCGGCTATTCGTCGCGCTCGAAATCCCGGAACAGGTCCGTGTGATGCTAACCCGGTTGCAATCAGGTGTGCCCGGTGCGCGCTGGGCGGCGCCCGAGCAGATGCATCTCACTTTGCGCTTCATCGGCGAGGTGGATGAGCCGGTAGCGCATGGCATCGACGATGCGCTGTCCGGCATACACGCACCGGATTTCGCAATGGAATTGGCTGGCGCCGGCGAATTTGGCGGCAAGAACCCGCGTGCGCTATGGGTAGGGGCGCGTTCGAATGACGCCATTTTTCATCTGCAACGCAAGATCGAAACCGCGCTGCAACGATTTGGCCTGGAGCCCGAGCGACGCAAATTCACCCCGCATGTGACGCTGGCGCGGCTCAAAGCCGCCCCGCGCGGGCGCGTGATGGATTTTCTTACAGACCACGCGCTGTTCGCCAGCGGGCCATTCAAGATTGATCACTTTGTGCTGTTTTCGAGCCTGCTGGGTTCCAGCGGCTCGATATATCGTCACGAGCGTGTTTATTCTCTAGGGAAGTGATGACGGGCGGGCAGGAGCGGCCGCCTTGCGACAACCGATCCCGCTAGCCCATCAAAACCTCATCTTATCGGCATCGAATCGGCGCGGATTTGGTAATCAGCAAGCTCGCGTTGCTGACGGCGGCGTTCCTTGTCCCACGCGTATTGTGATGCACAGATGGGCTTGGCAAGCACAATGCCTTGGTGGGTTTGGTAGTGGCAGACGATTTTTTGCTCGTCGTTCGAAGCCGACGCCTGTTGCGCGTTTTCAGTTTGTGCCTCTGAGGCAAAAGCAGCCGCAGAGAGCGACAACGCGACGCCGGAAACGATTGCAAGAATTCCGAGACGCATCTGAGTTTCTCCCCGTTACACAGGCAAATTATCGATCCCACATTGTGGCTGCTTTGTGGCTGGGCGCAAGAATGACGCGCCTTTGTTCGGCCATAATTGATTCGGGAGTCCTTTGATCACCCTGGGCATTCTTGGTTTGTATCGTCCCGCGCCTGGCGCAGAACCAATCCATTTCAACCGTCTTCTTCGATGGCATGCATCTCAGCGTCGGACAGTCCGAAGTGATGGCCGATCTCGTGAATGAGCACGTGGCGCACAATCTCGCCGAGCGTGTCGTCGCTTTCGGCCCAATAATCGAGAATGGGGTGGCGGTAGAGGAAGATCATGGTTTGTTGTGGGGCGTTGTAACCACTTTCGCGGGTGGAGAGGTCGGGCCCCTGGAAGAGACCAAGAATTTCGAATTCGCTTTCCAGCTTCATGTCGCGCATGACGTCTTCGTCGGGAAAATCCTGCACCATAAACACCAGTTCGCCGCACAATTTGCGGCACTGTTTGGGTAGGTCTGCGAACGCCTCACGCGCGAGCTGCTCAATGTCGTCAAGCGATGGGGCCTGTCGATCCATACCACTGGAGTGTTTTCTCACCATGCGCGCGAGTATAATTGAGTCAAACGAGGGTAGACCCATGAAAAAACTGGAAGGCGCGGAAAGAAAGAAGGCAGTGGCTGAATTGCGCGAGTGGCGCGAGGTTCAGAGCCGGGATGCAATCGCCCGAAAATTCGTGTTCAAGGATTTCAACCAGGCGTTCGGCTTCATGGCGCGCGTGGCTCTGCTGGCTGAGAAAATGGACCATCACCCGGAATGGTTCAACGTCTACAAAACGGTGGACGTGACGCTTGCCACGCATGACGCCGGCGGCGTTACCGAGAAAGACATCGCCATGGCGAAGGCGATGGAGGAATACGCTCGCACCTAGGCAGGCTTATTCCGGTTCTTCACCAGATCATCGACCACACTGGGGTCCGCCAGCGTGGTCGTGTCGCCGAGATTGGAAATATCGCCCTCGGCGATCTTTCGCAAAATGCGCCGCATGATCTTGCCCGAGCGTGTCTTGGGCAGGCTTGGCGCAAACTGAATTACATCGGGCTTGGCGATGGGGCTTAAATGTTTCGCCACATGTTGCTTGAGCTCTTCGGCAAGCGCGGGAGAGCCAGTAAGGCCTAGCTTCAACGTGACATAGGCATAAATACCCGTGCCTTTGATGTCGTGCGGGAAACCCACCACTGCGGCTTCGGCCACGCGATGATCTTCCACCAGCGCCGATTCGATTTCGGCCGTGCCCAGGCGGTGGCCGGCGACATTGATCACGTCGTCCACGCGGCCGGTGATCCAGTAATAACCGTCCTCATCGCGTCGGCAGCCGTCGCCGGTGAAATATTTTCCGGGATAGGCTTTGAAATAGGTGTCGATGAAGCGCTGATGGTCACCATAAACCGTGCGCATTATGCCTGGCCATGGCTGGGTAATCAGCAGATTGCCGGTTGCAGGTCCTTCCAGCACGTTGCCTTTCTCGTCGACGATTTCGGGCACAATGCCGAACAGCGGCTTGGTGGCCGAGCCGGGCTTGAGCGCGGTGGCGCCGGGTAGCGGTGAAATCAAAATGCCGCCAGTCTCCGTCTGCCACCAGGTGTCGACGATGGGGCAACGCCCGTCGCCGACCACATGGTAATACCACAGCCAGGCTTCCGGATTGATCGGCTCGCCTACCGAACCCAGCAACCGCAACGAGGCGCGGCTGGTTTTCTTCACCGGCTCTTCGCCATCGCGCATCAGCGCACGGATGGCGGTAGGAGCCGTGTAGAATATGTTGACCTTGTGCTTGTCCACGACTTCCCAAAAGCGCGAGGTGCTGGGGTAATTCGGCACGCCTTCGAACATCAGCGTGGTGGCGCCGTTGGCCAGCGGCCCATAGACGATATAGCTGTGACCTGTCACCCAGCCGACATCCGCCGTACACCAGTAAATATCGCCGTCGTGATAATCGAAAACATATTTGTGCGTGGATGCCGCATATACCAGATAACCGCCGCTGGTGTGCAGCACGCCTTTCGGTTTTCCAGTCGAGCCTGAGGTGTAAAGAATGAACAGCGGATCTTCCGCGCTCATTTCCTCGGGCGGGCAATCGGCCGTCACTTTGGCGGCTTCTTCGTGATACCAGACGTCGCGGCCCTTGTGCATCTGCTCATGCTTGCCGGTGTGCCGGACCACGATCACGCGCTTCACCTCGCATTCGGTCAACGCTAGATCGATATTCATTTTCAGCGGAATGGTTTTGCCGCCGCGTATGCCTTCGTCGGCGGTAATGACCAGTGTGCTTTTGCAATCCTTGATGCGGCCCGCGATGGAATCTGGCGAGAAGCCGGCAAAGATCACGGAATGCACCGCGCCGATGCGCGCGCAAGCCAGCATGGCGTAGGCAACTTCCGGGATCATCGGCAGGTAGATGGTGATGCGGTCGCCCTTTTTGGCGCCGTTCGCCCTCAGCACATTGGCGAAGCGGCAGACTTCGCGGTGCAGTTCCTCATAGGTGATGTGGCGCGACTTGGCGGGATCATCGCCTTCCCAGATGATGGCGGTCTGCTTGGCCCGCTTTTCCAGATGGCGGTCGAGGCAGTTTGCCGAAATATTCAACGTGCCGTCCTCGAACCATTTGATGGAAACCTTGCCCGGCCCGAACGAGGCGTTTTTCACTTTCGTGAACGGCTTCATCCATTGGATGGTCTGCGCTTCGTGGGCCCAGAAGCCGTCCGGGTCTTTCACCGATTCCGCGTAATACTTCTCGTATTTGTCCGCGGTGATGAACGCGCGGGATTTCCATTCCTCCGACACCGGAAAGACCGTTTCGGACATGGGGGCCTCTTTATTCATGGCCGGATATTGGCCGTTGATAAACCACTCTTCAAGCAGACGGGTTTGCGAATATGATGCGGGCGGACCAGGAGGCAGCGATGGCAGGCACGAAACGCGACCACATCCCATCCATGAGCGACGACGCCGTCAAGGCGAAAACCGGCATGGACTGGTATGGCTGGTTCAAGCTCTTGGACAAGGCCGAGGCCGCCAAACTGCCGCACAAGGACATCGCCAACCTGCTTTATGACAAAGATAAGGTGCCGGGCTGGTGGGCGCAGATGGTGACGGTGGAATACGAGCGCGCGCGAGGCTTGCGTGATAAGCACAAGAAGACGGAAGGATATTCGGTCAGCGTGTCGAAAACGATCGATGTGCCGTTGTCAAAACTTTATGCCGCGGTGGCTGACGACGCCAAGCGCAAGAAATGGTTTCCTACGTCCTCCTTCAAGCCATCGTCCCAGACTAAGGACAAGTATTTTCGTGGGGCATGGCGTGACGGCGCGCGGCTTGAGATCGGGTTTTACGCCAAGGGTGCGGGCAAATCGCAGATCAATGTTCAAGTAAACAAGATGGCGAAGAAATCCGACGTCGAAAAAGAACGCACGACATGGAAGAAGGCGTTGGAGAAGTTGGAAGGATTGATAACCTAATGCAATTGCATCTTTCCTCATGGCCTGAAGTCGAAAAATATCTGGAGAAATCCAAGGCCATTCTCATTCCCGTCGGCTCGACCGAGCAGCATGGACCGAACGGATTGCTCGGCACCGATGCGCTGTGCCCCGAGATCATCGCCAAGCGCGCGGGCGACGAGGCGGGCATTCTGGTCGCGCCCACCTTCAACGTCGGTCAGGCGCAGCATCACATGGCGTTTCCCGGAACGATGACGCTGAAGCCGTCCACCATGATTATGGTGATGACGGAATGGGCCGAGAGCCTTACGCGCCACGGCTTCACGCATCTTTATTGGCTGAACGGCCACGGCGGCAATATTCACACCATCAATGCCGCGTTCTCCGAAATGTATCATGGCATCAGTTTCAATGGCGCAGGTGCTAATGCGCCCAGGCTGCGCTGCAATCTGCGAAATTGGTGGGAGCTGCCCGGCGTGCAGGACGAAATCAAGCAGTTGTTCCCGACAGGCGAAGGCCATCACGCCACGCCGTCGGAAGTCTCGGTCACCTATTTCGGTTATCCCGAAGCGCAGAAGCGTGTGGCGATGTCGCCCAAGATCGCGCCGCTGGGCAGCATTCGCGACGCCGCGGATTACCGGGCGCAATTTCCCGACGGCCGCATAGGCTCCGATCCCAGCCAGGCCAATGTCGAAGCGGGCGGCAAGCTTGTGGCCGCGGCGGTAAAGTCTGTGATCGAAGAGTTCCGCCAGTTCGCTTCATCTTGATGCAAACCAAAAGTGTCATGGCCCGCGAATGCGGGCCACCCAGTTGGGTTCTGCACCATTTTCTCCAGTGTCACCTGGGTCGCCCGCATTTGCGGGCGATGACGCGGGTGTTAGTGTGCCCCATCCCAGGGGCGCCCTGCGTAGCGATGCAGGGCTGAGATCGCATAACCGAGTCCCTTCGAACCTGATCCGGTTCACACCGGCGTAGGGAGAGGCAGATGAACAAACCCGTCCAGAATCCTGAACCCGTAACGAACGAAGTGGTGACGCGAGGGCCGCTACCCGGCTCGCAGAAAATTTTTGTCAGCGGCGTGCCATTTCGCGAAGTGGCGCTGTCAGGCGGCGAAAAGCCCATGCTGCTTTACGATACGTCGGGGCCTTACACGAGACGAAGCCCATATCGATATCGAAAAAGGCCTGCCCGCGCTCAGGCGCGAATGGATTCTGGCGCGTGGCGATGTTGAGGAATATACGGGCCGTGCGCGCCGCCCCGAAGACGACGGGCTGAAGCCGAACGAAAAGCTCTCCGTGCCGCAATTCGACAGAGCCGCGCTGAAGCCCTTAAGGGCGAAAGCGGGCAGGCGCGTGACGCAGCTGGAATATGCCCGCGCCGGAATCGTCACCAAGGAAATGGAATACATAGCGATCCGCGAGAACTTAGGTCGTTCTCAACTCGCGAACGGCAATTCGTTCGGCGCGCAAATCCCGCAGGAAGTCACGCCCGAATTCGTGCGCGCCGAAGTGGCGCGCGGGCGCGCCATCATTCCGGCCAATATCAATCACCCGGAATCCGAGCCGATGATCATCGGCCGCAATTTCCTCACCAAGGTCAACGCCAATATCGGCAATTCCATCGTCGCCTCGGGCGCCGCCGAGGAAGTGGAGAAGCTCATCTGGGCCATCCGCTGGGGCGCCGACACGGTGATGGACCTTTCGACGGGGCGCCACATCCACACCATCCGCGAATGGATCGTGCGCAACGCGCCGGTGCCCATCGGCACGGTGCCGATCTATCAGGCGCTGGAAAAAGTGGGCGGCGTGGCGGAGGAACTGACCTGGGAGATTTACCGCGACACGCTGATCGAGCAATGCGAGCAGGGCGTGGACTATTTCACCGTGCACGCGGGCGTGCGCCTCGCGCACATTCCGCTGACCGTTGACCGCGTCACCGGCATTGTGTCGCGCGGCGGTTCCATCTTGGCCAAATGGTGCCTGTCCCATCACAAGGAAAATTTCCTTTACACGCATTTCGAGGAGATTTGCGAACTGTTGGCGCAGTACGACGTGTCATTCTCATTGGGCGACGGGTTGCGCCCGGGCTCAACCGCGGATGCCAACGACGCGGCGCAATTTGCCGAGCTGGAAACTTTGGGCGAGTTGAACAAGATTGCCCAACGCCACAATGTGCAGGTGATGATCGAGGGCCCGGGCCATGTGCCGATGCACAAGATCAAGGAGAACATGGACCGCCAGTTGGCAGCCTGCGACGAGGCGCCGTTCTACACGCTGGGCCCGCTCGCCACCGACATCGCGCCCGGCTACGACCACATTACGTCGGCCATCGGCGCCGCCATGATCGGCTGGTTCGGCACGGCGATGCTTTGCTACGTGACGCCGAAGGAACATCTGGGCCTGCCCGACCGCGACGACGTCAAGGAAGGTGTCATCGCCTATCGCATTGCGGCGCACGCGGCCGACCTCGCCAAGGGCCATCCGGCGGCGCGGCTTTGGGACGACGCCATGAGCAAGGCACGTTTCGAGTTCCGCTGGCGCGATCAGTTTGCGCTGGCGCTCGATCCCGAAACGGCGGAAGCCTTCCACGACGAAACGCTGCCCGCCGAGGGCGCGAAGGTCGCGCATTTCTGTTCCATGTGCGGGCCGAAATTCTGCTCGATGAAAATTTCTCAGGAGGTCCGCGACGCCGCGCGTGGTCAGAATGATTCAATGTCCACCGCAGAAATCCGCACCGCAATGGAGAGGAAATCGCGCGAATTCAAGGAACAGGGTGGCGAGATTTACATCCACAAACCCGCTGCAGAGTAACGCGATTACCGGAAAGTCCGCCGCCCCGTGATGGCGTGGTAAATCACCAACACCACCACCGCGCCGATGATGGCGACGAACATTGACCACAGATTGAACTGCCAGAACATCTGCTCGCCCAATAGCGAGAACAGCGTGCCGCCTACCACCGCGCCCACTAGGCCCAGCGCGATGTTGATCATGCAGCCTTCGCCTTCCTTGTTGACGATCTTGCTGGCGATGAAGCCGCAAATCAGCCCGAAGACAATCCAACCGAGTAGGGACATTTGGCGATCCTCCGTGTGGGCCTGCGAAGATGGGGTCGAGCCGCGCGGCGCGCAAGGCCTTCACGGGGCCTGTAACATGAATGTGCATTCATGATTGGCGGCGAGAGAAAGGCTATAATGTTCGAAGAGGGGCGTTTCGTCACGCAAGGAAAACAGCCATGAGGATTGCCACAACGGCGCTAGCGGCCACTGCGGCCGTATTGCTGACCGCAAGCACTACGCTTGCCAATGCCAACTGCCTGCGCCCCGAGAGCTTCAAAAGCTACACGGTGTCCGACAACCAGACGCTGATTGTCCGCCAGGGCCCGAACGACCACTACAGGATCACGCTGGCTATCAAATGCCCCAGCCTGAATTTTACGCAGACCGTCGCGGTGAAGCAGCTCACTTCGGCCATGTGCGTGACCGCGGGTGACTCGATTGTCTATAACCAGGGCGGCATCACGCAGAACTGCATCATCAAAAGCGTCGAGCCTTCGGATGTGCCGCCGCCAAAGCCGGACTAACGCAGTTTAAGCAGCGCCTCTGTTGGCCGGCGTTCGCCCACGCTTTGCCCGCGCGTGTTGTTGACGGGCGCGCGCGCGATCCGGCTTGCTTCGCTGCCCGCTTGAGCCGTGCCGAGATTGAGCAACATCTGGGCGATGGCGGCTTCGGCGGCGCGCGTCGTGCCGTCGTCGATCTTGAGCGCGATGCCAAGACCCATATCCGGCAGGATGGCGACATAAACGCCTTCCGCGCCGGTCTTGACCGCAAGTTTGCCGTTGCCTTCGCGCATCAGCGCGGTGCAGGTGCGCCCCGTTCCCGCCACCAGTTCGGGATGCGCCGTCATCGCATGAAGAATGCGCTTTGCCGCCGCCGCGCGCTTGGGCGGAAGCCCTTGCGGGTTGGCGATTTGCGCCATGGCGCGCGCGAGATTGGCAAGCGGCAAGGCAAAATTTGGCGCGCAACAACCATCCACGCCCCATGGAAGTTCGCCTTCCATGCCGGCCAGATCTTTCAATGCCTCCACAACGGCGCGCTGCACGGGATGGTCCACCTTTTCATAGCCTTTGGTTGGCGCGCCCATGTGCTTCGCCACCGTCAAAAATCCCGTGTGCTTGCCCGAACAATTGTTGTGAATACGCGTGGGCCTTTCGTGCGCGCGGATCAACGCTTCCATCACCGGCTCGTAACGCACCGGATGCGTGCCACAGGCAAGATCATCTGCCGTGCATCCGATCTTGTTTAGCCAGGCGGCCACGCGATCGGTATGCATCGGCTCGCCGGAATGTGAGGCGCAGGCCAACGCGATTTCTTCGTCGCCGAGACCGAACGCATCGGCCGCGCCCGATTCGACCAGCGGTATTGCCTGAACCGGCTTGAGCGAAGAACGCGGATAGACGGGGCTCGCCACGTCGCCCAGCGGAAGCCGAAGCTTGCCGCTCGCGTCGCTGACTGCGACCGCGCCGCGATGCACGCTTTCGACCAGCGGCCCACGCGTTACTTCGATCAGGATTGGATTGGGCATATGAAGAAGAGCGTAAACGATTCCGTTGAGTTAAACTCGTCATGACCGCCCTTGAGGCGGCCATCCATCGGGCGCATGTCTATGCGCCGGATGACTCTTTGTATTGATGGATGGCCGGGTCAAGCCCGGCCATGACGAATGGGGGCAAATGCGCGGGTATTTCGCCATTGGCGTGGACGGGATTTCCAAGGCGATGAACCTTGGCAGTCTGCTGCGTTCGGCACATGCCTTTGGCGCCAGTTTCTTTTTCACCATCAATGCGCAGGTCAAGCTTGCCGACGCCATATCGGATACTTCGTCGGCGGCGGGCCATCTGCCGGTCTATCAATTCAAATCGGTGGAGGATTTCCGCCTGCCGCAGGGCTGCCAGCTGGTGGGTGTCGAAATCACCGACGACGCCGTGGCATTACCATCCTTCCGCCACCCCTTGCGCACGGCCTATGTCTTCGGCGCCGAGCGCATGTCGGTCTCGGCGCCCGTGCTCGCGCGCTGCCAGCATGTGGTGAAAATCCCCACGCGCTTTTCCATCAATGTCGGCATGGCGGGTGCGATCCTGATGTATGACCGGCTGATCAGCCACGGCCGTTTCCGTGAGCGCCCGGTAAGGCCCGGCGGGCCGGCAATTGAAACGGGGGCAGATATTCCGCCTGTTCACCGCTGGGGCGCGCCCGTGATGCGGCGGAAACCGGCCAAGTAACCTTTAATCGGGCGCTTTGCCCTTCAAATTGCTGCCCGAATTGGGCCATAAGGATAGGGCCCCTCGATCCAGGAATGGTTGTCACAATGACGTTCAGGATTTCGCTTTTTTCGACCGCCGCGCTGTTGTTGGCGGCGCTCATTTCTGCGCCCGCACAGGCTGACCCGTCCGCCATCGGTTCGTTCAAGGACTGGTCGGTTTACAGTTCAGGCGGCGGTAAGGATCGGGTCTGTTACGCGCTGGCACAGCCCAAGTCGAGCGAGCCGAAAAACGCCAAGCGCGACCCCATTTTCTTTCTGATCTCCACCTGGCCCAAACACGGCGTGAGCAACGAGCCTTCCGTGGTGCCGGGCTACCCCTATAAGGAAGACAGCAAGGTTGGTGCGCAGATAGGTTCGGACAAATTCGAATTCTTCACCAAGAACGACGGCACCGATGGCGGCGCCTGGATGGGAAGCGCGGACGACGAAAAGCGCCTGATCGACGCCATGCAGCGTGGGCAGAACATGATCATCACCGGCACCAGTTCGCGCGGCACACTGACGCGCGATACCTATTCGCTTGCCGGCATCAGCGCCGCGCTCGACAAAGTGAAAGCCACCTGCAAGTGATAATTTCACCTCCCCCTTTGTGGGGAGGTCGCGAGCGCGTCAGCGCGAGCGGGTGGGGGCGGGTGGCAGCCTCTGTCCCCCACCCGATCCGTTCGCTGCGCTCATGGATCGGCCTCCCCACAAGGGGGGAGGCGAATTCGCCGTCGCACACGGCAAATGTGTAATATCGGATGGCTATGACAAATTCCCTGATCGGTCTCAGTCAGGCAGAACTGAGAACCGCATTGGAAGCCACGGGCCTCGAGCCGAAGCCCGCCCGCATGCGCGCCAACCAGTTATGGAACTGGATTTATGTGCGCGGGCGCCGCGATTTCGACTCGATGAGCAACCTCGCCAAAGATTTTCGCAGGCAAATGGCGGAACGTTTTAGTCTCGCGCGCCCCGAAGTGGTGACGGAACAGATTTCCGAAGACGGCACGCGCAAATGGTTGCTGCGCGCAGGGCCCGGCGTGGAATTCGAGACTGTTTTCATTCCGGAAGAAGATCGCGGCACGCTATGCATTTCGAGCCAGGTCGGTTGCACGCTGAACTGCCGCTTTTGTCATACCGGCACGCAGAAGCTGGTGCGCAATCTCACGGCCGGCGAAATCGTGGGGCAGGTGATGGTGGCACGCGACGCACTGGAGGATTGGCCCTCTACCGCGCATGGCCGGCGTATCACCAATGTGGTGCTGATGGGCATGGGCGAGCCGCTTTATAACTACGACAACGTCAAGGCGGCGATGGCCCTCGTCGCCGATGGCGATGGCCTGGCGCTGTCCAAACGCCGCATCACGCTCTCGACGGCTGGCGTCGCCCCCATGATCCCGAAGGCGGGGGAGGAAATCGGCTCCATGCTGGCCATTTCGCTGCACGCCGCGCGCGATGAATTGCGTGACGTGCTGGTGCCGCTGAATAAAAAATACCCGATCAAGGAATTGATGCAGGCCTGCCGGAATTATCCTGGGCTGTCCAACGCGCGGCGCATCACCTTCGAGTATGTGATGCTGAAAGGCGTCAACGATTCATTGGCCGATGCGCGCGCGCTGGTGAAGCTGCTCGCCAAGATTCCTGCCAAGATCAATCTCATCCCATTCAATCCCTGGCCGGGCGCGCCATACGAATGCTCGGAGTGGGAACAGATCGAGAAATTCGCCGAGGTCGTGAACCGCGCGGGCTATGCCAGCCCCGTGCGCACGCCGCGCGGGCGCGATATCATGGCGGCCTGCGGGCAGCTCAAATCCGCCAGCGTCAAAGAACGCGCGAGTACTGCCTACGCCGAAATGCGCTCCGCCGAACTCGCGCGTATGCCGCACTAATCAGCCACATAGGAAACACCGATATGGCAACCGCAATTCCGAACACCGAACAATTCGATTACTGGAATGGGCCTGTGGGCGAGCGCTGGGCCTCGCTCCAGGAAAAAATCGACGAGAACCTGAAGGGCATCACCGGCGCGCTGTTCGATTTTGCCACGCCGAAAGCGGGCGAGCGCGTGCTCGATCTCGGCTGCGGCTGCGGCACCACCAGCTTCATGCTGGAAAAGATTGTGGGTGAAAAGGGCAAGGTGGTCGGCATCGACATCTCCAATCCCATGCTGGAACTGGCACGCGCCCGCGCGCACAAGAACCATTCGCATGTGACGTTCATCGAGGCCGACGCCAGCGTGCACAATTTCGCCCAGTTCAAATTCGATCTGATCTTTTCGCGTTTCGGCGTCATGTTCTTCGATGACCCAGTGGTGGGCTTCACCAATATCCGTCACGCCATGCAACATGGCGCACGGCTGGTGTTCGTCTGCTGGCGGGCGATGAAGGAAAACGACTGGGCCAACGTGCCGTTTCAGGCGGCGCTGCCGCTGTTGCCGCCGCAGGAACAGGCCGATCCGCTGGCGCCGGGGCCTTTCGCCTTTGCCGATGCGGCGCGGGTGAAGACCATATTGGTGCGTAGCGGGCTTAAGGATGTCGCCATCGAGAAGCTCGACGCCAAAATGTATATGGGCAGCACGGTGAAATCAGCCGCCGAGGAAGCCATGAATATCGGCCCGCTGGCCAAGGCCGCGCGCGATCTGGATGACAAGACGCGCGACAAGATCCGCGCCGCGGTCGAAAACGCATACAAGAAATTCGAGAGCAAGGACGGCATCGCGCCACCTGCCGCCTGCTGGCTGGTCAAGGCGCATGTGTAAACCGAAATTTTCCTCTCCCGTTGTTAGAGGGGATGTCGATCCGACCTAAAGAAGCGAAGCCGGATCGGGTGGAGGAAACAGTATCGCCCCTCGCTCGACTTTGCCGAGCCCCCTCCGTATTTGCCATCTGCAAACTGATTTCTGCCATTTACCTGGCGGCGTTGTCATCAATGCACCACAATCCGTTATAGAGAATGCGTGCATAAGATTCAGTGTTCTGGAGGTGGCAACAATGCAGCATTTCATCGCTTGCCGAAATTGGTTCGCCGGGCGTGCCGTTTTGTTCGCTGCCAGTTTGGCGCTTGCCGGTTACATGACCGCGCTTGGGCCTTCTTTCGGCAAAGATTTGACCCCGGAAGTTCGCGCCATGCTTTTCACGACACCTGGCTCCGTCACGCTCAAACAGAAAGTTGTTAAGATCACGCTGGAAGGCACCGATTATCATGGTTTCTACAGGTGCCCATACATGCGCGTGTATGTGAATGGCAAAGGCCCATTCACCTTCTTGTTTGATACCGGTGGTTCATACACTGTGGTGAGCAAAAAAGTGATGCTGGCGGCACATGTTCCGGTCGTGTTCGATCGTAACGGCGAGCGCGACATTGGGCGCATCAAGCGCGTAAAAGTCGGCGATCTTGAGATCAACGATCTTTGGGCTGTGAGCGATGATAATTATCACGTGGATGGCGTATTCGGTTTCAGGGCTTTCGGCAAAAATCATCTTTTATTCAAACTGGGAAGCCGGCAATTGCTGGTGAGTGCCGAGCGCATTCCGCTCCCCAACAGTTTCGAAGTCCCCTATGTGCTTAATCACACCTTGCCGGCAATCGCGCTCACAACGGGAAATGTCACAATCAGCACGCTGATCGACACGGGCGACGACGCGTTCGGTTTAGAAGTGCGCAGCGAAGACATTCCGGGTGTAGCCTACACCCATCCTCCTGTTCCTGCGGACACTGTCTTGAACGGTGCGAACGAGCAGGCAACGCGGGTAACAACGCTTGCCCAGCCGCTTCATTTTGGACCGCTAACCATCGAAGGCGCGGTTATCGGGCTCAACGATGACCTTCCGCTCTCCGACGTCGGTGACGATTTTCTGCAAAAATTCAATTTTGAATTCGACATGGAAAAAATGACCGTCACGTTTCAACCGTTATTCACCGGTACGGTCATGACGATCGAAGGCAACCTTGGCCCCGGTTTCATGCCGAAGTTCGATGGAACAGGCACGGCAACCAACATCATTCCAGGCATGGCTGCGGCGCAAAGCGGGATGCAGCCCGGCGATAAGATTATATCTATCAATGGGTTAGAGGTCAGCCAGTACAATCCAAAAATTTGGGATCAGCTCCTCTCGGCACGCAAACCGATTTCCGTGCGCTGGATGCGCGGAACGAGCGAGCGGCTCGATAGTTTTGAGATCAGGGAACTTCGTTGACGCCCTAGACGTCCAAATTCGCCACGTTGAGCGCATTGTCCTGAATGAATTCGCGCCGGGGTTCGACATTGTCGCCCATCAGCTTGTCAAACAGCGTGTTGGCTTCGTCGGCGTGTTCGACCTTCACCTGCAACAGCGTGCGGGCATTCTCGTCGAGCGTAGTTTCCCACAGCTGGTTCGGGTTCATTTCGCCCAAGCCTTTGTAACGCTGTAGCGCCACGCCCTGGCGGCCCCAGGCAAGGATGGCCTCGAGCAACTGCGTCGGCGCGCGCACTTCGCGCGTGTCGTCCTTGCGGCGCAGGAAACCGCTTTTGAGATAGGCCGCCTGCAGCTCGGGCGCCAAGCGGTCCAGCTTGCGCGCATCGGCGCTCGCGATCAGCGCGCCGTCGATGGCGACCGCTTCCTTCACGCCGCGCACTTCGCGCACGAATTTGAGGCCACCGTCAGGCGTGGCTTCGCCAACCCAGCCGCGCTCGGTTTCGTCGGACAACATGTCGAGGCGCTTGGCGATGTAGTTGGCCGCTTCCGCCGCCATCTTTTTGTCGGAGAGGATGTCGGGGTTGAGCGCGCCCGCGATCGCCGCCTGTTCCAGCACGAAGCGCGAGTAATGGTGCGGGAAGCCGTCCAGCGCCGCGCGCACAGCGCGCGCCTTCTCGATCAGCGCCATCAGATCTGCGCCCGCGCGCTCCTCGCTATTGTGGAGTACAAACACGGCGTCTTTCGCGCCTTCCTCGATCAACGAGGCTTCCAGCTCGCGCTCGTCCTTGAGGTAACGCGTCGCCTTGCCGCGCGCGACGCGGTAAAGCGGGGGCTGGGCGATGTAGAGATGGCCGCGCTCGATCAAAATCGGCATCTGCCGGTAGAAGAAGGTGAGCAGCAACGTGCGGATATGGGCTCCGTCCACGTCGGCGTCAGTCATGATGATGATCTTGTGGTAGCGCAGTTTGTCGGGATTGAATTCTTCCGTGCCGATGCCGGTGCCGAGCGCGGTGATGAGAGTGGCGATTTCGGCGCTGCCCAGCATCTTGTCGAAGCGTGCGCGCTCGACGTTGAGAATTTTGCCGCGCAGTGGCAGCACCGCCTGATTGGCGCGGTTGCGGCCCTGCTTGGCGCTGCCGCCGGCGCTGTCGCCCTCGACGATGAAGATCTCGCATTTGGCGGGATCGCGTTCCTGGCAATCGGCGAGCTTGCCGGGCAACGACATGCCGTCGAGCGCGCCCTTGCGGCGCGTGAGTTCGCGCGCCTTGCGCGCGGCTTCGCGGGCGGCGGCGGCCTCAATTACCTTGCCGACGAGCGCGCGGGCTTCCTGGGGATGCGTTTCGAACCAATGGCCCAACTGGTCCAGCACGGCTAATTCAACCGCCGGCCGCACTTCCGACGAAACGAGTTTGTCTTTGGTCTGCGAGCTGAATTTTGGGTCGGGCACTTTAAGCGACAGCACGCAGGTCAACCCCTCACGGCAATCTTCGCCGGTCACGGGTAATTTCTCTTTGCGCGCGCTGGCCATGCTGTCGGCGTATTTGGTCACTACACGGGTGAGCGCCGCCCGGAAGCCCGCCAGATGCGTGCCCCCGTCGCGCTGCGGGATGTTGTTGGTGAAGCACAACATGTTCTCGTGATAGCCGTCGTTCCACGACAGCGCGGCCTCGACGATGATGGTGTCGCGCTCGGCCTTCAGCATGATAGGCGCGGGGATCAACCCCGTCTTGGCGCGATCGAGATATTTCACGAAGGCTTCCAGCCCGCCTTCGTAGTGCAGCGTGGTTTCCTTTTTCTCCACGCCGCGTTTGTCGGCCAGCACGATGGTGAGGCCCGAATTGAGGAATGCCAGCTCGCGCAGGCGGTGCTCGAGCGTCGCATAATCGAATTCGGTCTTGGTGAAGGTTTTGGTCGAGGGCAGGAAGGTGACCTCGGTGCCGCGCTTGTCCTTGACCTCGCCCACCACTTTCAGCGGCGCCACCGGATCGCCGTCGTGGAAGCGCATGTAATATTCTTTGTTGTCGCGCCAGACGCGCAAATCCAGCCACTCGGAAAGCGCGTTGACCACCGAAACGCCGACGCCGTGCAGGCCGCCCGAAACCTTGTAGGCGCTTTGCTCGAACTTTCCGCCCGCATGCAGCTGGGTCATGATGACCTGAGCCGCGGAAACTTTTTCTTCCTTGTGGATGCCTACGGGAATGCCGCGGCCATTGTCGCGCACGGTGCACGAGCCGTCGGCGTTCAGCTCCACCTCGATGCGGTCTGCAAACCCGGCCAGCGTTTCGTCGATGGAATTGTCGACGACCTCGTAGACCATGTGGTGCAGGCCCGAGCCGTCGTCAGTGTCGCCGATATACATGCCTGGCCGCTTGCGCACAGCGTCGAGGCCCTTGAGGACCTTGATCAACTCGGCGTCGTAAGCGGCGGCCTTTTGCGGTTTGGACGGCGTCATGGCTTTTCCGCCCGCACGAATTGGCCGGAGACGACCGAGAAGCGGCTGGCATGCGCGCCCAGCGGTTCGAACAGGCTCATGTCTGTGCCGGTCATCCAGGCTTGCGTGCCCAATGCCAGGATTTCCTCGAACAGCGCCGCGCGGCGCTTGATGTCGAGATGTGCGGCGATTTCGTCCAGCAGCAGGATAGGGGCGATGCCTTCCGTCTTGCGTTTTAGCAGCCAAGCATTCGCCAGCACGATGGAAATGAGCAACGCCTTCTGTTCGCCGGTGGAGCAGTCACGCGCGTCCGTACGTTTGGCGGTGTGGCGTACCAGCAAGTCCGCGAGATGAGCGCCTGTGTTCGTGCGCCCAGATTCTGCGTCGCGTGCGCGAGTGGCGGCGAAAGCCCTTTGCAAAGCTTCCGCGTCGGCGCCAATTCCGTCGCTGCCATCTTCCAGCCCCAGATGCGCGCACGGAAATGCACCCGCCACCCCACGCGCGGCGAGTTCGCCGTTCAGTTTTTCGATTGTCTCGTTGCGCGCCTCCGTCACGGCAGCACCTTCCGCTGCCATGGTCTCTTCCAGCCCGTCGAGCCACGCCGCATCGCGCGGGCCTTCGGTGAGTACGCGCAGGCGCTCGCGCATGGCGCGCTCGTAGCGCGTCACGTTGCGCGCGTGGCCGCTGTGAAGGCCGAACACTAGGCGATCGAGAAATTTGCGCCGCCCGCTGGCGCCTTCGAGAAACAGCCGGTCCATCACGGGCGTCAGCCACATCATGGGCAGAAGTTCCGCCATGTCGGCGGTGTCGGCGGCAGCGCCATTCAAATGGATCAAGCGCTTTTCGCGTGCTTCGGGCGCCGTGGGTGCCAGCCCGGTGCCGATTTCCCATTGGCCGCCGGGGCGCGTCAGCGTCGCCGCCACGGCCCAGAGCGCATTGCGAACGGGTTCCGGCGCCTTGCGCTGGATTTCGGATAGCTTGGCGCCCCGAAGCCCGCGCCCCGGCGATAGCAACGAAATGGCTTCCAGCAGGTTGGTCTTACCGGTGCCGTTGGCGCCCGCCAGCACGACGGGTGCGGCCTCCACCACGAGGGCCGCGTCTTCATAGGAACGGAAATTGGTCAGACTGAGCTTGGTTAGTGCCAACGCGGCCGAGGCTTCTGGCGCCACCGCGTAATAGACTTCGCCGCCGCTTCCGGCTCTACGCATCACGCTTGCACCCTGTTTCAAGATCTCACACCCGCATCGGCATGAGGACGTAAAGCGTGCGTTCGTCCTCGGCGTCTTGGATCAGCGTCGGCGATCCGGCATCGGCCAGCGTGAAGCGCACGTCCTTGCCGGTGATTTGGCCGGTGATGTCGAGCAAATAACGCGCGTTGAAGCCGACCTCGAGCGCTCCCGCCCGGTAATTGGCGGGCACTTCTTCCGTGGCGGTGCCGGATTCCGGGTTCACCACGCTCAACACCACGCGGTCCTTGTCGAGATTGAGTTTCACCGCACGCGTCTTGTCGGCAGAAATGGTCGAGACGCGGTCGACAGCGGCCGAAAATTCCTTGGCGTCGAGTGACAGCACCTTGTCGTTGCCGGACGGGATCACCCGCTGGTAATCGGGGAAAGCGCCGTCGATCAGTTTGGATGTCAACTCTACGCCGCCGAAAGTGAACTGGATCTTGTTGTCGGAGAGCGCCACTTCGATGGAACCTTCTGCGTCGTCCAGCAGGCGACGAAGTTCCGCGACCGTTTTGCGCGGCACGATGACGCCCGGCATTTTTTCCGCGCCACCCGGCAGCGGCAATTCATAACGCGCGAGCCTATGACCGTCGGTCGCCACCGCGCGCAGCGTCGGCTTTTTGGTCTCGGGAGCCGCGTGCACATAAATGCCGTTTAGATAGAACCGCGTCTCTTCGGTCGAAATCGCGAAACGTGTTTTCTCGATCATGCCGATCAGGTCAGCCGCTTCCATGTGAAAGCGGTGCGGCAACGCGCCCGCAGACATTTGCGGAAAATCTTCCTTGGGCAGGCAGGCAAGCTCGAAACGCACGGCGCCCGCCGAAACGGTAAGGCGGCTGGCATCGCCCGAAACAAGTTCCGCCTGAACCTGCGCGCCTTCCGGCATCTTGCGCACGATGTCGTAGAGCATATGCGCGGGCGCAGTGGCCGCGCCATTGCGCAGCACATCGGACGGCATGGTCTCGACAATCTCGATATCGAGATCGGTGGCGGTGAGTTTGAGTTTGCCCTTGGCCGCTTCGATCAGCACATTCGACAAAATGGGAATTGTATTGCGCCGCTCCACCACGCTTTGCACGTGGCCGAGGGCCTTGAGAAACGCACCGCGTTCGACGTTGATCTTCATGCAATCTCGCTGTTGAGAGGCTTGGACTAACCCGCCCGAAGTGGCCCTTGGGGGCCCATTTTGGCCGCGGCCAACGCGCCTTTTTAGGTAGCGATTCCGCAGCGCGAAGAATACCCAGAATTGCCCGTGCAAGCGACTCTTCCCCCGTGCCAAATCGGCGCGGAAGGCCTGGCAAAATCAGGGGTTTGCGGAGGGTGAGAACGCTGCCCCAAAATGGGCGTGGAAAACCCCTCACATTCGCTGCGCGCGCCCCAGCACTTTGCGCAGGAAATCGACTTCCTGCTGGAACATCGGATCGGCCCGGCAAAGCTCTTCGATGCGCCGGCAGGCATGCAGCACAGTCGTGTGGTCGCGCCCGCCAAACCGCCGCCCAATGTCAGGCAGCGAACGGCTGGTCAGCTCGCGCGCCAGATACATTGCGACCTGGCGGGGCCGCGCCACCCGGCGCGCGCGACGCGGGGAATGCAGCTCGCGCAAATCGAGCTTGTAGAATTCGGCCGTCTTGCGCTGGATTTCCTCGACCGTGATGCGCCTATCGCCGGGCGCAGTGCGGCTGGCAATGGCTTCGTCCGCGGTCTCGATGGTCACCGGCTTGCCGCTAAGATCGGCATAAGTCGCCATTCTTTTCAGCACGCCAATCAGTTCACGCGGGCTGACGTCAAGCTGATTAGCCATATGCTCAAGCACCGGCATGGGCACGGCCGCGCGGGCGCATTTGCGTTCAAGTTCGGCCGCGTGCGCTTTCAGGATGGCGAGCCGGGTGGCCGCGTCGGGCTTGGCCAGCTCGATGATTACGGCACCTTGCAGGCGCGAACGCACATCGTCAGGCAGGCCTTCGAGGGCTGCCGGCGCGCGGTCGGCCGCAATCACGATCTTGCGCTTGAAATCGGTGAAGGCGTTCAGTGTGTGCAGGAACTCGCTCACCGTCGCAGGCTTGCCACAGATGTGCTGCAGATCGTCGATCAGCAGAAGTTCCGCGCCGCGCAGCGCTTCCTTGAAGTTGAGCGTCTCGCGGTCACGCACGGCGCCGATGAAGCGAACCATGAAATCTTCGGCCCGGAGGAACAGCGCGCGGCCCCCACGGGATTTGCGGATTTCCAGCGAAATGGCGTTCAAGAGATGCGTCTTGCCGAAGCCGAACCCGCCATGGAGGTAGAGAATGCCGATATCGGCGTCTTTTCCTTCGGCCAGACGGCGCGCCATCTTGAAGGCGAATTCGTTGGATGGGCCGATGACGAAATTGTCGAAGCTCTGCTGGCCGTCCGGCTCGCGGTCCCACAAGCCCGCGACCGAAGCACCAGCCGCAGTCTGGGTGTTGGCCGGAACTGTTGGCTGCAGCTTGCGCACAGGCGACAGCGTCGCTTCCCCATTGCCGAGGGCCGCACCGCCAATGCGCGGCTCGACCGCCGAGACCATGATCTCAAGGCTGGTGAAGGATTTGTTTTGGGCGGCAAAGGCGCGTTCAAGACGGGGCGCGTAATTCACGGCCACATAATCGCGCACCAGGCGACGAGGGGCGGTAAGGCGCACATGCCCGTCGGCGGCGTCACGAAGCGACAATGGTCCGATCCAGGTATCAAAAACGCCTTGGCCCAATTCAATGCGCAACTGATCGCGCGTGCTCGCCCAAATTTCCTGCCAGGTCGGTTCCCGTTCCTGCGTCGCCAAACTCATATCCGCTTCCCCTTATGCCGCCAGCGCTCTTTTGCGCGCCAACATTCCCCCTTACTGCTCCCCTTTAGGCCCTTTACGGCGGGCTAGGCCGGTTGTGTTGTCACCCAGGCGCCTCCTTGTGATTGCCCCTAAGGGGCGATTGCCACGACTCCATCTGGTCATCCGAAGCGCTTCCTGCCGGCGCTTGAGAAAAATTTACCAACAGGCGGAAGAACAGGTTTCCGCCACAAGTCTTTGATAACACTTAATATTTAAGGTTTACTTGGTGAAAACTTGAACTACGCCGACAACTGCCTCATCTAAGACTTACTGAATCCTTTCAGAAAGCCATCCGGTGCCGCCAGTTGTTTGAGCGCTGCCCCGGTCAAAAAAACTCTACACAGGCCTGTTCAGGTGGCGCAAGGGTGATTCGAATATGGTTAGCGATTTTGTAGGCGGTGTGGCGACATCGCCTGAAAGCCGCCTAGAAACTGGGGTTCTACACGTATACAGACAAAAGGAATCGAGAGGATTCAGGGGCTTAGATGAAGCTCTGGCGACAGAACGGCGAAGCTTTCCTTACGGATTTTTGTCGCTGGGGACTACACAATATTCGCCAGACAAAGCCCAATAGAACGCATACGGAATAAAATGGAGTTATGAAAATACCAAGAGATATTAGGCGCTTAGCGCCTTTACCCGGGCTGAGAGGCGGGACACCTGCCTCGAACCAGTCCTTTTATGGATAATTTTTTTGCTGACGCCGCGCATGATCTCGGGCTCGGCGATCTTCAAAGCGGCCTGTGCCGCCTTCTTGTCGCCAGCGGCCACGGCTTCCTCGACGCTGCGTACGGCGTTACGGATCCGGCTTTTCCGGTTCTTATTGACCAAAGTGCGGCGTGCAATCTGGCGGACGCGTTTCTTGGCGGAAGCAATTTTCGGCATGGACACTCGCTTAAAGGCTTATGGAACAAGGGCCGGGGCTATAACCCGCGGGCCTCAAGGGGTCAATGGCGCGCCTTTAGCGGTCCTTGAAGTCGGGCTTTCGCTTTTCCACGAAGGCTTTCATGCCTTCTTTCTGATCTTCGGTTGCGAACAGCGAATGGAACACGCGCCGCTCGAAGCGCACACCTTCGGACAACGTGGTTTCATAGGCGCGGTTGACCGCTTCCTTGATCATCATCACGGACGGCAGCGACATTTCGGCGATTTTCTGGGCGATCTTCAGCGTTTCGGCCATCAGGTCTGCGGCCGGCACCACGCGTGAGACAAGGCCCGAACGCTCGGCCTCAGCCGCGTCCATCATGCGGCCCGTCAGGCACATATCCATGGATTTCGATTTGCCGACAAATCGCGTCAGGCGCTGGCTGCCGCCCGCGCCCGGCATGACGCCAAGGTTGATCTCGGGCTGGCCGAATTTGGCGTTGTCGGCCGCGATGATGAAATCGCACATCATGGCGAGCTCGCAGCCCCCGCCCAGCGCATAGCCCGCCACCGCCGCGATCACCGGCTTGCGGATGCGGGTCACGCCTTCCCAGTTCCGGGTGATGAAGTCTTCCTTATAGACGTCCATGTAGCCCTTGGACGCCATCTCGGTGATATCGGCGCCGGCGGCGAAGGCCTTTTCCGAGCCGGTCAGGATAATGCAGCGCACAAAGGGATCGGCCTCGAAGGCGTTGAGCGCCGCCGTCAGCTCGTCCATCAGCTGGCCGTTGAGCGCGTTCAGCGCCTTGGGCCGGTTGAGGGCGATGACCCCCACCGTTCCTTCGGTTTTCACCAGGATGTTCTGATAGCTCATGGCGGCCTCCAATCGCGTGCGCATCCGTGGCGCGCGGCGCTAACAAAAGCAACACCCAGATTGTCAGTCCTCAAGCCGTTTGCCGCGCAGACGCTTCAGCTTCGAACGCGCCTTTTTGCGCTCGATGCGGCGTTCCTTGCTTGCCCGCGATGGCTTGGTGGGTTTGCGCTTCTTGGGCCTGATCGCCGCTTGTCGGATGAGCTGAACCAGCCGCTCGCGCGCATCGGCGCGGTTGCGTGTTTGATCGCGGAAGCGGCTCGCTTCCAGCACCAGCACGCCGTCCTTGGTCAACCGCCGCCCGGCCAGCGCGCCCAGCCTTTGTTTCACTTCCCACGGCAGCGATAGCGAGCGGCCCACATTGAAGCGAAGTTGCACCGCGCTCGCCACCTTGTTGACGTTCTGCCCGCCGGGACCCGATGCCAGCACGAAACTTTCTTCAAGCTCGGCTTCGTCGATGGCAATTTCAGATGTGATGCGAATCTTTGCCATGGCTCCATTTTCGCACGAAACACACATCAACTTGTCATGGCCCGCCTAGTGCGTGCCACCCAGGTGACACCGCTCGGAACCCACCTGGGTCGCCCGCATTTGCGGGCGATGACAATCGATTTCTATTTTTGACAAGAAAGGCAATAGAAGGTGGAGCGCCCCGACTGCACGATGCGCTTCACCGTGCCTTTACAGCCGCGCTTGGGGCACTTCTTCCCTTCGCGGTCATAGACGGCGAAGTGATGCTGAAAATAGCCAAGCTCGCCATCGACGCGTTTGTGATCGCGCAAGGAGGAGCCGCCCGCTTTTATGGCGTCCTTCAGTACCGCCTTGATCGCCGTCACCAGCGGCTCCGCGCGCACGCCTGCAACTTTCGCGGCCAAACGTTTGGGTGAAATGCCGGCGCGGAACAGCGCCTCGCAGACATAGATATTGCCAAGGCCTGCGACGACACGCTGATCCAGCAGCGCCGCCTTGATCGGCGTGCGCTTTCCTTTCAACGCGGCGTTCAAAAAGGCCACGTCGAATTCATCGGATAACGGTTCGATGCCAATGCCCTTGAACAAAGGATGCTGATCAAGCTTGTCCGTCCCGATCAGCGTCATCAGACCGAAGCGGCGGTGATCGGTGAACACGATCATCGCCGGCGCATCTGTTTGCATCACCACATGATCGTGCTTGCCCTGGCCGGCCGCGCCCGGCGCCGGCGCATAAAGATAATTGCCGAGCTTGCGTTCGCGCCCCTCAGCATAAACGCTCATGTTGCCGCTCATGCCGAGATGGACCACCAGCGTCTCGCCGCCGTCCAAATCGCCCAGCAGATATTTCGCCCGCCGCCACAGCCGTTTGACGTTCCGCCCAGTGAGGCGCTTGGCGAAATCCTTCGGGAAGGGCACGCGCAGATCGCCGCGCCGCGTTTCGACGTGGGTAAAGCGCTTGCCTTCCAGCACAGGCAGAAGGCCCATTCGCACGGTTTCGACTTCGGGCAATTCAGGCATCAATCCTCACTGTCATCCCCGGCGAGCCGCGTATAAGCGCGGCGAGGGAAGGGGATCCAGGTAGTAAGTCTTGCCGAAAACCTCTACCTGGATTCCCTTCCCCTCGCGACCTTTGGTCGCTCGGCCGGGAATGACAAGGTTGGCTTAATCACTAAATGCCCTTGCCGTAGCTCAATGGAGAGGGAAGAGGGTATTCTCCACCCATGACGGCCGCCAAAAAACGCACCGCAAGTTTCGGCTACCGCGAGGTGCCGGAGGACGAAAAGTCCGGCCTGGTGCGCGGCGTCTTTTCTTCGGTGGCGCGGCGCTACGATCTGATGAACGATTTGATGTCGGGCGGCATCCACCGGCTGTGGAAGGACGCGGCTGTTGATTGGTTGAACCCGCAGGGCCACTGGACCGTGGTGGATGCGGCCGGCGGCACGGGCGACATCGCGTTTCGCATCGCCGCGCACGCGCCGGGCGCCAAGATCATCGTCTGCGATATCAACGTCGAAATGCTGGCGCAGGGCAAACGGCGCGCAGGCAAACGCGGGAGGGCGAATATCACCTGGCTCAACGGCGATGCCGAGGCATTGCCATTGCCGGAGAATATGGCCGACGCGTTCGCAATCGCTTTCGGTATCCGCAACGTGACGCATATCGACAAGGTGCTGAGCGAGGCCTATCGCGTACTGAAACCGGGCGGGCGGTTTCTTTGCCTCGAATTCTCGAAGCCCGCGCCCGGCATCGATGTGATCTATGATCGCTATTCCTTCGCCGTGTTGCCGCGATTGGGCCATCTCATCGCGCGCGACCGCGAGGCGTATCAGTATCTCGCCGAAAGCATCCGCCGCTTTCCTGCGCAGAAACCGTTCGCCAAGATGATCGAGGCGGCAGGCTTCGCGGAGGTAAAGTTCCGCAATCTCTCCGGCGGCATCGCCGCCATGCATTCGGGGTGGAAGGTATGAATTCGATGTTCTTCCCCCTCACCGGCTCGCTACGCTCGCACCCTCTCCCACTACGGGGGAGAGGGAAGGGTGAGGGGACATCGTTCGCGCGAAAGTCCGAAGCATGCTGCGCAGTTTGACCAACCTCAACCGGCTGATGCGCGCGGGGCGAATTCTCGCCCAGCACGACGCGCTGATCCCGCACGAATACAAGGCGCAGGTGCCGGCGTCGTTACGCGCAGGCGCGTGGATTGTGTTTGGCGGCGCGAAAAAATCCTATGCCGACCTGCAACCGGGCGAGCGGCTCGCGCTGGCGTTTCAGCAGATCGGTCCCAGCGCCATCAAGCTCGGCCAGTTGCTCGCCACGCGGCCCGATATTCTTGGCCCCGATGTCACGCGTGGGCTGGAAGCGCTTCAGGACCGCTTGCCGCCGTTCCCGGACGAACAGGCGCGCGCCGCCATCGCCGCCGATCTCGGCAAGCCCATCGCCGAATTTTTTGCCGAACTTGGTCCCCCCGTGGCGGCGGCCTCCATCGCCCAGGTGCACAAGGCGGTCACCGCTGGTGCGGCGTCCATGCAGGTCGCAGTCAAGGTGCTGCGCCCCGGCATCGAAAACGAATTCGCCCGCGATTTCGACGCCTTCCGTTTTGCGGCGGCCGCTCGCGGAAAAATTCTCTGCCGAAGCGCGGCGGCTGCGGCTTAGCTCGCTGGTGGAAACGCTGGCGGCGTCGGTCGCCATCGAACTCGATTTGCGCATGGAGGCGGCCGCCGCCGCCGAGCTCGCCAACAATATGCGCGAGGAAAAAGATTTCCGCGTGCCTGCCGTCGATTGGTCGCGCACCGCCGCGCGCACGCTCACCACCGAATGGGTGAAAGGCACGCCGTTGCGTGATGCGGCCACGCTGATCGCGGCCGGCCACGATCCCAAGCGCATCGCCTTCGCCGTGATCCAGACGTTCCTGACCCAAGCGCTGCGCGACGGCTTTTTCCACGCCGACATGCATCCCGGCAATCTGTTCGTGGATGCTGAGGGGCGCATCGTCGCCGTCGATTTCGGCATCATGGGGCGGCTGACGCCCGCACTTCGCCGATTCATGGCGGAAACGCTGATGGGCTTTATCGGCCGCGATTATACCCGCGTCGCCGAAGTGCATTTCGAAATGGGCTTCGTTTCGCCCACGCACAGCGTCGAGACTTTCGCGCAAGCCTTGCGCGCCATCGGCGAGCCGGTGTTCGGCCGCACCATGGGCGAGGTGTCCATGGCGCGCATGCTGGAACAGCTGTTCGACACAACGCGCCGCTTCGACATGCAGATGCAGCCGCAGCTCATCCTGATGCAGAAGACCATGATGGTGGTGGAGGGCGTGGCGCGCGCGCTTTATCCCGACATGGATGTGTGGGACGCCGCGCGCCCCGTGGTGGAGCAGTGGATGGTGAACCGCTTGGGGCCCGAAGCGCGCCTGCGCGAAGCGGCCGAAGGCATGACCACCATCGGCAAGCTGGCCCAGCATCTGCCGCAGCTTTTGCGCAACGCCGATGCCGTGGCGGCCATGCTAGCGGAGGGTGGTCTGCGGTTGCACCCCGACACCGCGCGCGAAATCGCGGCGGCCCAGGCACAACGCGTGCGGCAGGGTTATCTGACGTTATGGGCCGCGGTCGGCGTCGTCGGCCTCATCGCGGCCGTGGCACTGCTTTAGAGGCACTGAGAAATTGAAACACGAAACAATTTCCGCTCACTTAGGACAGGTTCACTTTATGCGCGATTGGGTGGTCCTTGGCCTTTTGCTTAGCGGCCCTGCTTTTGCGCAAGAGGTCTCGCGAGACGCGCCGCCGCCGGTCGGCATCCCACATACATGCGACAAGTATTACCCGAAAGATTTACAGCGAAAGGGCATAGAAGGCACGACCACGTTGGCTTTTCTTATAACCAAGGGTGGGCGCGTGAAGCAGATCGCTATCAAAGAATTAGCGGAAATAATGAACTCGACTTTGCGGCTGGTTTTTGTGCGCTGCATTGGCGCTATAAACCGGCGTTGAGTAAGGGCGAGCCAATTGAAGTGCCTTGGGTCGCTAAAGTTGTTTGGCGCGTAGCGCCCGATGCATCACAGCCACCAACGCCCTCAAACTAGGACACTTGCGCCCTATTTAGGACAGCACCCGCCCCTTGAAACGTGACGCTCCAATTCCCATCTCGCCTATATCCCAAGAAAAGCAGGAAAAATTCACCCGATGCGGATTTGGCCGGCCTCGCATGTGCCGGGTGTCGCGCTATCCAGCACGAACACCTTCACGCGGAAGGTGTGGTTGGCCATCTCGGGCATTTCCGGCACGCGGACTTGCAGCACGGTTTTGCTCAAGTGCTGCTCGGTGGCCAGCACTTCGCGGTAGCCCATGCTGGCTTTGTCGGTCTTGCCCGCGAGCTGGAGCACCACGCGCACATCGCGCGAACTACGCGCCATGTCGAGGCAATCGCCGACGATGTCGAAGGCATCGCCCGGTTTCACCGCGTGGATAACCGCGCCACCCTTGTCGAGCGCGGAATCCAAAATCGCATCCATGGCGAATGATGCGCCGCCGATCAGCAGCGACATCGTACCTGCAAGCGCGGCAAGACAAATGCGAAGCATGGGCCTCTCCCAAAGGCAATTTGAGTTCCACATCATACAGGCATCGCTCCGCGCCCCAAGAGGCGGCGTGGTAACAAACCCGATAGGTAACCAAATCGCAGCAGCAGCAGTACGGCCGCGCTGGCCAAAGCCAGCGCAAAAGCCAGCCAAACCCCAAGCCCGCCAAGGCCCAGCCAGAAGACGAGGCCAAGCGCCGCCGGGAAGCCTATCAGCCAATAGCAGGCGCCAGCGATCCACATCGGCACGGTGGCGTCCTTCATGCCGCGCAGGATAAGTGCGGCGGTCACTTGCAGACCATCCAACAACTGAAACGCCGCCGCCACGCGCAGGAAGGTGACTGCGTTGCGGATCACTTCGGCGTTCGCTGCCGTATCTGCGACATAGAGCGTCGCTATCGTACTCGGGAAAATCGCCAGAACGATGCCGGCCAACGTCATGAAAATCGTGCTCATGGCGAGCGCAGAGAGGCCGGCGCGCTGCATGCCCTTCATATCGCGCGCGCCCATGGCGAGGCCTACGCGCACTGTCGCCGCCGTGCCAATGCCCAACGGCACCATGAACGTGACGGACGGCACATTCAGCGCAATGGAATGCGCCGCGACGACGGCCGCGCCGAGCGTACCCATCACCAAGGTCCCTGCGTTGAAGAACAGGCCTTCGGCGATGATGGTGAGGCCGATGGGAATGCCGAGGCGGAAAACCTCCCGCAGCTTCGCCCAGTCGGGCCGGAAGAAACGGCGGAAGATGCGATAGACGCGCAAGGCGGGCGAAGCCAGCACGACCGCCACCATCGCTGCGAAACTGAAGACATAGGACGACATGCTGGCGTATGCCGCGCCGCGCAGTCCAAGCTCGGGCGCGCCGAAATGACCGAAGATCAGCGCGTAATCGCCCGCCGCGTTGAACGCGATGGTGAGGAGGCCAACTATCAGCGGCGCGCGCGTGTGGCTCAGCGCGTTCGAATAGCTCCTGAGCACGTTGAACCCGAACGAGAACGGAATGCCGAAGCTCAGAATGCGCACGAACGGCCCCGCGGCGATAGCAAGTGCGTGCGGCTCACCCAGTGCGAGGAGCACAGGTGTCGCAAAACCAAGCGCGAAGAGGCTGGGCGGCGTCATGATGGCGGCCGCCCACAGCCCCATGCGCACGCAATGGCGCACGCCGGCACGGTTGCGCGGTTGAGCGCCCAGAATGTGCGCGATCATGGGCGACACCGCTATGGCAAGGCCGAAGCCCGGCATCCACACGGCGTAGAACAGCGGCAAGCCGATGGCGGCGCTGGCTAGCGCATCTTTGCTATAGGCGCCCAGCATGATGACGTCGGTGGTGAGGACCGCCATCTGCGCCAGCTGCGTCAGCACGATCGGCCATGCCAGATGGGCGAGCGCGCGCGCTTCCTGCCCCCACGTGCGGGCGGGTTTTTCATGCGCGCGGACTTGCGCCGGGACTTCCGGCGTGGGCGTGAGTTCGAAAGGTACGACTTCGGTCATGACACAGGCTTTTCAGTATGCCCGGGCCAGCGACGCTTTGGGTGTTGGGGATACAAAAAACCCTCCAGAGCGTTTGCCGGCTCGGAGGGTGGATAAGTCAGATCAGCGTCAGGCTAATCCGCAGTTTCCCTGCGAGCTTTGGGTATGCAAAGCACGCCCGCGGCGCCAACCGGCGCCGGCGATTCGATGTAGAAAACCCTCTTCATCTATCGGCTCACTCGTAAGGCGCGTGGCCTCATGCCCCGCGGGACGCCGTGGGTACCCGTGCCCCGTGCGTAAGTCAACATAGCCCAATTGTCATGGCCCGATTTATTCGGGCCATCCAGTTTGTTCTTTTTCACCTGGGTGGCCCGCATTCGCGGGCCATGACAAGATAAAATTATGACGCTCTACATTGCGCATCGCGGCGGCGCTGGGCTTTGGCCCGAGAACACGCTGTTCGCGTTCGGTAATGCGGTGGCGCATGGCTTCGATGGAGCGGAACTGGATGTGCAGCTAACGTGCGACGGCAAGCTGATAGTGTTTCATGATTTTCGTCTGAAGCCGGAAATCTGCCGCAGGGCGGACGGGCAGTGGCTTGCGGCGCCTGGTGCGCTGATCAAAGACATGACATTCGGCGAATTGCGCGCCTTCGATATCGGCAGACCGAAACCCGGCTCGGATTACGCGCGCAAGCATACCGAGCTCACGCCCCATGACGGCGAGCACATTCCGTTGTTAAGCGAAGTGTTGGACGTTGTGACTGCGAAAAAAGATTTTCGCCTGATGGTCGAGATCAAGACGAACTTCCGCGACAGGACCGAGTCCGCGCCGCCTGAGGCGGTTGCTGAAGCAACCATCGCCATATTGAAAGAAGCGAATTTTCTGAACCGCGCGGTTTTGTGCGGCTTCGACTGGGTGGCGCTCAGGCACGCGATAAAACTCGAACCCAATATCGAATGCTGGTTCACCACATTGCCGCCACCTGAACGGAAGGAAGATGTTGCGACTGTGCTCAACACAATCAAATCTGAGGGCGGGCAGGGCTGGAGCCCATCGCGTTTCGACGCGACGAGGGAGAACATTTCTCTGGCCCACGCGCTAGGTTTGAAAGTCGGCGTGTGGACGGTGAACACGCCGGACGAAATGCGCGCGTTTGCGGCAGCGGACGCCGACGCGCTGATCACCGATTATCCTGACAGGCTGGCCGCGGTCTAAAGCGCGAAGTCGGGGGCGCCGGCGCCGCAATCGAGGCCGCGGTCGCGTGCGCGGTCACAAATATCCTCGATGGTAATTTCGTTTAGCCGCGCCATTACGCTGTCCTGCAGCGAGACCAGCAGCGGCATCACCACCACGCGGCCAAGCTCGGAGCCGCCATCGAACACCTCGCCATTCTCGTCGAGACTCTGTGCCACACGCACCACGTCGCCAACGCTGATCTGCCTGCGCTCGCGCGCCAAACGATAGCCGCCGCGGGGACCCCGCACGCCCTTGAGAATGCCCGCGCGCACCAGCTGCTGCATTACCTGTTCGAGATAGCGCTGCGGCACGCCCTGGCGCGCGGTGATTTCTTTGGCCTGCACGGGATCGCTATGTGACGTGTAAGCGATTTCGATCACAGCCTCTAAAGCAAGCAGCGTTTTACGCGAAAGCCGAAGCATGTTTACCCCCTAAGCAAAATACTAAGTGCCAAATCCCGTTGAACCAAAACCACCGCGCCCCCGCGCAGTGTCGTCGAGCGCGGTTTCGTTCCATTCCACGCGTTCATGGCGCGCCACCACAAGTTGCGCGATTTTCATGCCGCGCGTGATGCGAAACGGTGTGTTGCTCAAATTCACCAGAATGGCGGCGACTTCGCCGCGGTAATCGCTGTCGATGGTGCCGGGTGCGTTCAACACCGTGATGCCATGCTTCAATGCCATACCGGAACGCGGGCGCACCTGGGCCTCGAACCCTTCGGGCAGCGCGATGGCGATACCGGCGGGCACTGCCGCGTGGCCGCCCGGAGCCAGCACAATTTCGTTGCCGATGGCCGCCAGCAGGTCGAGGCCCGCCGAACCCGCCGTGGCATAGGCAGGCAAAGGCAAGTCGCGCGCATGCGCGAGACGCTGGATGGAAACTTTCATGCCGCCTGTTTCCCCAGCGCCGCAGCGATGCGCTTGGCAAGGCGGCGCGCAACTTCGGCCTTGGAAAGCTCCGGCCAGGACTCTTCGCCGTTCGCAGTCAGCAAATGAATGCGGTTGTGATCGCCGCCCATCACGCTGGAGCCGGCGCCGACATCGTTAGCCAAAATCCAGTCGCATCCTTTGCGCAGGCGCTTGGCTGCGGCGTTGGCCTTGATGTCGTCGGTCTCGGCGGCGAAGCCTATGACCAATGAAGGCCGTTTGCTTTGGTGATGCGCCAGCGCGGAAAGAATGTCCGGATTCTCAACCAGCTTCAGCGACGGCACGCTGCCATCGTCGCGCTTTTTCATTTTCGCGTTGGCGGCGGGATCGGGCCGCCAATCGGCAACGGCGGCCGTGCACACAGCAACGTCAACGGGCAGGGCCGCCTCGCACGCTGCCATCATTTCACGCGCAGTCTCTACCTTGATCAGTTTGACGCGGGGCGGCGCCGCCAGTTCCGCCGGTCCGGAAACCAGAATGGTCTGCGCGCCGGCATCGCTCAACGCTTCGGCGATGGCGTAGCCCTGCTTGCCCGACGAACGGTTGGCGAGAAAGCGCACGGGGTCGATGGGTTCATATGTCGGCCCCGCCGTCACCAGCGCCTTGAAGCCGTCGAGCATTCCCTTGGCACCGTCGCGCAGCAGCGCTTTGGCGGCGGATAAAATTTCCATGGGCTCGGCCATGCGCCCTGGCCCGAATTCGCCGCAGGCCATTTCGCCTTCATTTGGGCCCACGAAATAAATGCCGCGCGATTTCAGCGTGGCGAAGTTCGCTTGCGTCGCGGCGTGGCTCCACATGCGCACATTCATGGCGGGCGCCATTAATACCGGCTTGTCGGTGGCAAGGAGCGCGGTGGATGCCAGATCATTGGCCTGGCCGTTCGCAAGCTTCGCCATCAGGTCAGCGGTCGCTGGCGCCACCACAATCATGTCGGCCGAGCGCGACAGCTCGATGTGCCCCATTTCGGATTCGTCGGTGAGGCTGAAGAGATCCTGATAGACCTTGTCGCCGGACAGGCTTGCCGCCGACAGCGCGGTGACGAACTCGCCGCCCGCCTTAGTCAGGATCACGCGCACGCCAGCGCCCTGTTCACGCAGGCGGCGGATCAGTTCCAAACTCTTGTAAGCGGCGATGCCGCCGCCGATGATAAGAAGAACCCGCTTGTCCTGCAGGGAAACCTCCACCGTCACGCAAGGGGGATCATATATAGTATTACAGAAAGAAAGTGTAGTTCTGATGGGACGCCTGATCGGTATAGCGAGGACCCACGAAAAACTGGCGCCGTTGGAGGAAATGACGGCCGTGCCGGTAACGGTGGCAAAGGGCATCGAAGGCGATGCGCGGGGTGCCAATACCGACCGCCAGGTGACCATACTGTTCCGCGAAGGCTGGGAAGCGGCCTGCAAGGAAGCAGGCGCGAAACTTCCCTGGGTTGCACGGCGCGCCAATCTTTATGTCGAGGGTTTGCCGGTGCCGCCGGAAGGCGCGCGACTTCGCGTGGGCGAAGTGGTGTTGCAGGTCACCAAGGAAACCAAGCCCTGCCACGTGATGGACAAGGCGCATATGGGATTGAAAGCGGCGCTGACGCCGGACTGGCGCGGCGGCGTGTGCTGCAATGTGCTGAGCGGCGGTACCATTCGCTTGGGCGACGTAGTTTCCGTTCAGACATGATCGCGGCTCCACGCGACGTTCTTGATTTTTGGTTCAAGGAAACCGATCCCAAGCTGTGGTTCGCCACCGATGCCGCACTCGACGCGCGCATACGCGAGCGTTTCCAAGAAACCTGGCGCGCCGCGCGCGATGGGAAACTGGAAGACTGGAAGACAAGTGCAAGCGGCGCGCTAGCGCTTGTCATTCTGTTCGACCAATTCTCCCGCAATATGTTTCGGGGCAAAGCTGAAGCCTTTTCAACTGACGCGCTAGCGCGCGCGGCTGCAGACCGTGCTGTTCGCCACAAATTCGATCTTGAAGTTCCGGTGACGATCCGCCCGTTCTTCTATCTGCCCTACATGCATTCCGAAAATCTGGAGGACCAGAACCGTTCCGTCGCTTTCATCGCCGAGCGCGTGGGCAAGGACAGCCGCAATTATCCTTTTGCCATCGGCCATCGCGATCTGATCATGCGCTTTGGCCGTTTCCCCGCGCGCAATCAGGCGCTAGGGCGCAGCTCCACGCCCGAAGAAACCGCCTTTCTCGCCAGGAAATAATCTCAACCCCTCACCTTGCTTTCGCCGCCGGCAGAGGCATGTTATGTGAACATTGTTCACTGATAGCAAACATGGGTTATGCATGAGTTCATCGAAGACATTGGGTACCCGCCGCCGCCTTATCGACGCTGCGCAAAAGCGCTTGCTGCGCGGTAATGCCGACGATGTAACATTGCGCAAAGTGGCGAAAGACGCCGGCGTCTCGCCGGCAGCGGTATACCGGCATTTTCCCGATAAGGACGCGCTTATCGAAGAAATCACGATGGCCGCCATCGAACGCTTTGAGCAGTCATTGTGGCGGGAGATTGCTTCCTTACCCGTAGGCTCAATCGAACGGCTCACGCGCCTTGGCGAGGCTTATATCCGCTTCGCCGCATCAAACCCCGGCGACTTCGACGCGCTATTCACGCCTTCGAAAGCCGGCCCGCGTCCATTAGACCGGTTCTCGGGAGGCGTTGGTTACACGCTGCTCGTACAATGCGTGCGAGAAGCCATGGAGTTCCGGCGCTTTGAAAGCCGCGGATCCCGCTCTTGTCTCACTTCTATTGTGGACGCGCGTTCACGGCATCGTTCAATTGTTGAGGACGGTGAATGTCTCTCGCGAAGTTGCACTGGCCAAAGGCGCGGATGGGCCGCGCAATGTATTTGCCGCAACGAGCCCAATGATTTTTGAAGGGCTTTCGAAGGAGGTAATCCAATGAGCCGCCTAATTTGTTTGGCACTTGGGCTGGCGTTACTGCTCGTCTCGAACGGCCATATCATCGCGCCGTTCGCGACTGTAGCAAGCGCTTCTCTCATTCTGGTTTTTCTCGATGGCGAACGACCCATGCTGCGCCTTGCGGTGTTGGCGCCGCTTTTCGTTCTCGCGCACTGGTTTATCTGGGTCGGGGTCATACCTTTGCCAGGGATGTTGTATTTTGCCGTCGCAGCCATTTATGGCCTCGCCCATTTTCTTCCCTATGTGATGCATCGCATGTTTGGCGCATCCCAGCGGCCGTTTCTTTTCACACTCGTCTTCCCTTCTGCGTATGTGGTCGTTGAGGCTTTGATCGAGGCGTTTACGCCTTACGGAAGTTGGTCTTCGCTCGCCTATACCCAGGATTTAGCAAGTGGCATAGCCCAGCTAGCGGCATATGGCGGCATCGGCTTGGTGACGTTCGGGCTTGCATGGTTGGCCTCAATTCTTGCCTGGCCATGGGCACAGCCGCAGAATCAAACCCGCCGGTTGGCTACGGTCGCCATTGGCGTAGCTGTCGCGCTGTCTGCCCTTTCGGTGCTTCCTCTTGTGCGCGAGGATTTGTTTGGTGCACCTAAGTCGGTCGTAACCTTGGCCGGCCTGTCGTCCGACCCGAAGCTAGACCACGCGCTCCTGCGGCTTATGGGTGACGGCAAGCACGTGCTATCCAAGGAAGCACTGGCAGCCGCTGATGCGCTTAATGGCGACCTCAGCGTGCGCACGCAGCAAGCCGCAGACCGTGGCGCGAAAATCGTCGCGTGGTCCGAAGCCGCGGCACGAATTCTTAAGCCCGATGAAAGCCGTTTTCTGCATGATCTCGCCGCGTTGGCTCACGAAAAAGGAATTTATCTTTTTGCGGCCTACGGCACGTTCGATCCCGTTAGTCCCAGAAAGCATTTCGAGAATTGGGTGGCGGCCATAGCTCCGGCCGAAGGCGTGATTTGGATATTCGATAAGGCGCACCCTGTTGTTGGTTCAGAAGCAAGTTTTGTGAAAGTGGGCGCCGCAAAATTGCTGTCAATCGACACGCCATTTGGGCGCATCGGCGTTATCATCTGCCATGATGCGGATTTTCCAGCGTTCGTGCGTCAAGCTCAAATGCGTAGCGTCGATTTGCTTATCAACCCGGTTAACGACTGGCGGGAGATCCAGGACCTACACGCGAACATGGCGCGTTATCGTGCGGTCGAAAATGGACTGACATTGGCGCGCATCGCCAATGGCGTTTCCTTTGTCGCGGACCCGGCCGGACGTGTGCAAGCGAGGCGCAACAGCTTTGCCGGTGAAGGCTTGGATTTGACTGCGGCAGTTTCTGTGCGCAGCACGAGCGTATTTGGATCTCTGGCCGCTAATATCAGGCTGTTCGCCGTCCTTCTTCTGATCTTGCTGGCAGGCCTTGCCTTCCGAAGCGCGCATGATGGGAAGAGCTCCTGAACCGCGCTAATGCTTGCTAGAAGCCGAATATTCTTCTGGCGCGGAGGCGCCTGGCCCGGTTCTTAACACTCCCGTTACCATCAGCGGCTGTAATCGCGGGCCTATGCATGAGCGGGATGACATGAACGCCGAAGATACCTGCCGTTTGGCCGCCGAGCTTGCAGACGAATATGGCGAGACCGCCTATTGCGTGGCGGGGCGGGCGGTCGCTTCGTTCGAAGCCGACGGGCTGCTCGAACGCGCAGCCCTTTGGCGCGCGCTGCATGCGATACTTGGCGATATCGCACTACGCCGCTTCGACCCCCGCGCGCCAATCGCCATCCACTGAATCACTCTTGCGTCCCACACGGGCAACCCGCAAAATTAGAGCTTCCCCACCCGAGGAGCAGCAGATGCCGTTAGACCCAACGGTCAAGGCATTGTTCGAGAAGATGCCGCAGCTGGCGGATTTCCGCTTCTGGTCTATGACGGTTCCGGATGCGCGCGCGGCGTTTCGCGCACTCTGCCTGATGGGAAGCCCGGCTGATATTCCCATTGGCAAAATCGAGGACAAGGAATTTTCGGGGCCCGCGGGTCCCTTGCGTGCACGCATCTACACACCGGTAGCGGCGGGCGGGGACGCGCTTCCGGCCATCGTTTTTTATCATGGCGGCGGTTTTGTGCTAGGCGATCTCGATTGTTACGATCCGTTATGCCGTGCGCTAGCGAATGAAAGTGGCTGCCGTGTTATTTCCGTAGACTATCGCCTTGCGCCCGAGCATGTGTTTCCCGCCGCCGTTGACGATTGCCTCGCCGCACTAAAATGGGTGGAAAGCAATGCGTCGGCGCTTGGTATCGATGCAAATCGCATTGCCGTCGCCGGCGATTCCGCGGGCGGCAATCTGGCGGCGGCAACCGTGCTGCTGGCAAAACAGAAGGGCGCGCCAAAGCCCGCCTTCCAGCTCTTGATCTACCCCGCATTGTCGGCCGACATGAATTCGGACTCTACGCGCACTTACGCGCAGGGATTTTTTCTCGATCTGCCGACCATCGCCTGGTTCATGAAACACTACGCGCCGGGACCCGACCCCAGCGATCCGCGCCTCATTCCAATGTCGGCGACGGATGTTTCCGGCTTGCCGCCCACTTGCATCGTAACAGCCGGCTGCGATCCCTTGCGCGATGGCGGTTGGGCATATGCCGAAAAACTGAAAGCGGCTGGCGTAAAGGTCGCTCATGTGGATTATCCAACGATGATCCACGCTTTCTTCAGCATGCCGAATTTCCTGCCACTTTCGCGCGAGGCGATTACGGCCGCTGCCAAGGCTGTGAAGGACACACTCGGATACGCATAAATAGGAAACGCCCCGCTCCGTCGCCGAAGCGGGGCGCTTTTCGGTAACGCGAACTAGATCTGATCGCGCAGCGTGATCGTCACATATTTTCCATTCAGCATGCCGAGCTTCACCTTGGTGCCGGCCGGATCGTTGCGCAGGCGCTGGCGAAGATCGGACAGAGTGGTCTCGCCGGCGAGTTTTCCGTCAATCGAAACGATGACGTCGCCGGCCTTGAGGCCAGCTTCTTCGGCGGGGCCTTTCGCTGTCACATCGACGATCTTGAAGCCGCCCTGGCTGTCGTTGATCCACATGCCGGAGCGATCGAACGTTCCCACATCTGTCAGCGGTAGTGTGGCTGGCTTCAGATACATGGTCTGATGTTCGTAATCGAAAGTGACAATGAAGCGCTTCAGGATGCCGCTGCCGATATTGCCGGAATACTCGGCGCCCGCGAACGCGCCTTTGCTCTGGGTGGCCATTGTGGTCACGATATTCGGCACTTTCACGTCGCCGATGGTCAGCATGGACCCGCGCGTGACGTAACCGCGCGAAGGCCCACCCACCCCCCAGCCATCCACGCCCTCGATGCCCTTGGGATGTTTGGCGCGAATGCCGTTCTTCTCGACAAAGCCTTTGGTCAGCGTGAGTTCGACGCGGCTGCCAGTATCGATGTCGAAGATGCCTGGAACGCCCTCGAATGTGCCTTGCACCTCCGGAATGCTCTGCTTGAAGACGAACTTCACTGGTGTGCCGGCATCCTTGGGATCGAAGTGCTTAGGGTCGATCAGCGTGAGCGTCTTGCCCATGTAGTCGATGCGGGTGACGAAGCGGCGGAATGTTTCGAAACCCACCATGCCTTTTTCTTTCAAGCCTTCGACATCCGACAAGGCGTCGAGCGGCAGCACGATGAACACCTGATCCTTGAGCGACGCGTCGCCGACCTTGAGTTCCTGAACCTTGGTGAGGCCCGCTTCCATGATGCCTTCGCCGGCGCCATGCGCGTCCATGTGGCCTTCGGTCTTGAGGCCAAGCTCCTTAGCGACGGCGGGCGTCACAAGATTGGCGCCACCGGTGTCGAAGATGAAGGTGTAGGGACCTTTGCCGTTCACCGTCACGTCGGCATAGATGTGATTGTTGAGAAGCCTGATCGGCAGCTTGGCTTCCTTGGCGCCGCCGGCGATTGAGTAATCGCTGACCGTTACCTTGGGTGGCGCATAGGTCGAATTGTCCTGCGGGCCCGCGAACTCCGCCTTGGTCAGCGTGATGGTCTGAATGTATTTCGCGCCGCTGCCATTATCGATGACGACTTTGCCGGGCATCTTCACACCATCGATGTCGCTGTAATCGGAGAAGGTCGACGTGATCGTCTGCGCGCCCTGCTTGTCGAATTCGCGCGCGATCAGATGCGTCCTGGCGTCGAGCCACAGGTCGAAGCTCTTGCCGCCCTTGGGCGTAATGGTGACGACGTCAAAGGTTTGCCCGCCGTCGGTCTTCTGCCCTCCGGAAGCGACCACAGCGCCGCCGCGGTCTGCGCGCCACCACATATTGGCGTAGCGATAGGCTTCGTTGATGGCGTCCTTAAGGCTGTCGCCGCCTTGCATGGTGACCATGCCTGATGGGTCTTTCGCCCAGGCGTTCTTGCCGTCATAGCCATTGCCGCCGCTGGCCGGACCGATCGTGTAATTGTCGGCGTGATTGCCGGTCTTAAGGTCGGCTATCGACCTGGTTTTGCCTGTCATGCCCATGCCGGAAAACGCGTACTCGGTTTTGAGCGTGGCCTTGTTGTCCCAGGCTTTGCCGCCGCTGGCGGCTTTGTTGGCGTCGAGCACGCTGTCGGCTGGGCTCGCAAGAACTTGTGTGGTCAGCAGCGCTACGAGCGCCATGGCGGCATAGACAATACGCATGATTTCACTCCTGAAGGGGTGGCTTGCTCATGGACGCGCGCGTTACCCCTGTCAACGACACATCCGGTTCTCACGGTAATTTGAAAACGCGCACCGCCGTAATCCAAAGCTATTCAAGCACTTGGCTGACACGCTTGCGAATGCTTACGTGCGCAGTACAGTTCGGATCACGCGCTGGTTCCCCGAGAAGGGGCCAAGAGGGAACGCGGTTGGAGAGCTTCTCCTAATCCGCGGCTGCCCCCGCAACTGTAAACGGCGAGCGCGGCTTCATCGTGCCACTGGCCAAAACTAACGGCCGGGAAGGCGGAAGTCGCGCAAAGACCCGTGAGCCAGGAGACCTGCCAGCGCGCGTCGTCCATCCGGCGCCCGGGGTGCGTCGTCGGTGCGGAACTTTCCGCTGCGGCGACGGCCATGGGGCTAGGACGCGGGTGGAAGTCATGATGGCTTTTTGATGTAAAACGTTCGCGCGCGTTCCCGGCCTCTTTGTCCCAACGCTGGCAAGGAGGTTCACATGTTTATCGCGTATCGCAGCCGCAGTTCTGGTTTCCTCAATCCTATCCGTTTCCGGCGCGCGCGCCGATCAGGCTGAAACCGTCACCGTGACGGCAAGCCGTGTGCCCGTTGCGGCCGATCAATCCGGCAGCGCTATCACGGTGTTGATGGGCGACACGTTGCGCGCGCGTGACATCGATCAGATCTACGATGCACTGCGCCGTGCCTGGCGTCGAGGTCAGCCGCACCGGCACCGTAGGCTCGGTGTCGCAAATTCGCATTCGCGGCGCGGAGGCGGGTCACGCGCTGGTGCTGATCGATGGCGCCCGCGTCAACGATCCGGCCGCGTCGAGTGAAGGATTCAACTTCGCGCACTTGTTAACCGCGGCCATTGGCCGTGTCGAAGTCCTGCGCGGACCCCAATCGGCGCTGTGGGGCGCTGATGCGCTGGCGGGTGTGGTGAACATCGTCACCGTGGCGCCGCATGAAGGGTTTCGACGCCAGCGGGCGCGCCGAATACGGCTCGTTCGGAACCAAGGAAGTTACTGGCCTCATCAATGCCGGTGACGACCATTATGGCGCAATCTTCGATGGTGCCTGGATGGATACCAACGGCATCAACATTGCGCACAATGGCACGAGAATGACGGCTATCGCAACACCAGCATCGGCGTTTCGCGCCAAGGCCGATCTCAGCGACACGGATCCACTTCACTGCCGCGCTGCATCACGTTGACACGCGCACAGACATCGAAGCCACCGACTTTCTCGGTACCTTCTCCATTCCACTCGACGCCGGCGATTACAGCGACTTTCGGCGACCTATGGCCGCGCGCAAGCCACGGCCGATTTGTTTGGCGGCATGGTGGAGGCTATCGCGGGGGCATCGTTCACGCGCACCGAAGTGAATGATTACACCAGCGCCTTCGGCGCGCCGTTCGACGTCGCTTCAATGATCGCACCAAAGGCGGCGAGAACCGTTTCGACTTGCAAGCCAATATCCGCTGGAGCCGGGGCCAAATCAGCGCCTGACCCTGCTGGCCGACACTGCGCGTGACACATTCGACTCGTTACGGCTGGATTTGCCCTCTGCCAGCCAGAGCCAGCATGAGACGCATAGCGGCGTGGCTGGCGAGTATTGGATCGGCTCAATGACGCTATGTTCGTCTCGCTGGGCGCGCGCCACGACTGGAATGAGGCTTTCGCCGACACGACGACATGGCGCGCGACGGTCAGTGGGCGGCTCGATCCCGCATGGCGCTTGCATGCCAGCGCCGGAACGGGCGTGAAGAATCCGGATTTCTTCGAGCTGTTCGGATTTTTCCCGGCGCCCTCATTTGTGGGCAATCCCGACCTGAAGCCCGAGAAGTCGCTGGGCTTCGATGTGGGTCTCGAATGGCGGCCCGCAAATGGTGTGTTGATCGACGCCACCTATTTCCATGCCGATCTGCAAGACGAAATCTTCACCGATTTCTCGGTTTTCCCCAACACCGCGCGCAATGCGAGCGGTCAGAGCCAGCGCCAGGGCTTGGAGATTTTCGGCCATGCTGATCTGGGCCGTGGCCTCGCGCTCGACTTGGCTTATACCTATCTCGACGCGAAAGAAAACGGCATGGATGAGATACGGCGGCCGCATCACATCGCCTCTGCAAATCTCGACTGGCGCTTCGGCGATGACCGAGCGCTTCTCGATCTGGGTGTCGACTACCACGGCAGGCAGTCCGACACCGCGTTCCTCAACGCGCCGCCTTTCACCATGCCTGTGACGCTCGATGGCTACACACTTGTTCACATCACGGGCTCGTACGAAATTTGTCCGGCGGTCGCGCTGACTGCGCGGATCGAAAACGCGCTCGATCAACACTATGAGGAAGTCTTTGGCTTTCGCACGCAGGGCTTCGGCGCCTTTGCGGGGGTTAGGGTAAAGCTTGGCAATTAGGAGGAAGCAATGAAGCTTCACATCCTGGGTTGTGGAGATGCCTTTGGCAGCGGAGGTCGCTTCAACACGTGCTATTTTGTTGAGGCGGTACACGGCGCGTTCCTGATCGATTGTGGGGCCTCGAGCCTCATCGCTATGCGACGGTTCGGCGTCGAGCCAAATAAAATTGGTACGGTGTTTGTGTCGCATCTCCATGGCGATCATTTTGGTGGCCTGCCCTTCCTTATTTTGGATGCGCAGTTCTACAGCCGTCGCACTGCTCCGCTGGCACTCGTCGGACCGCCCGGTTTCCGCGAACGCCTAACGCAGGCAATGGAGGTTTTTTTCCCGGGTTCGTCAAAAGTCGAACGAAAGTTTTCAATCGACATCCATGAAATGACGCCGGGCAAAGTCTTCGCGATCAACGGCATTGCGGTCACGCCCCATCTCGTTACACACGAATGTGGAGCCCCTCCTTTTGCTTTGCGCGTTCAGTGCGAGGGAAAGCTCATCGTCTACAGTGGCGATACGGAATGGACGGACAATTTGATTGCCGCAGGCCGTGGTGCAGACCTCCTCATTGTTGAGGCGCTCTCGTTCGAGAAGAAGATCAGGTATCATCTGGATTATTCCACGCTGTCGATAAATCTCGCACGCATAGGGGCCAAAAGGGTGCTGCTCACCCATATGGGGCCTGAAATGCTTGCTCATCTCTCGGACGCTAACGAAGAAGTGGCGGTAGATGGCATGGTGTTGGAGATCTGAATGCAAACGAAAAGCGTGCTCTGGTTTGGACCTCTGGGAATCTGTAGACTTGCGAGAGATTTTTGATTAGGCCGCATGCATAGGAGGTAGTGGTGATGAAGCCCCGTTTGATGGTGTTGATTTTCATGGTCTTTGCAGCGGCGCTGACGCGCCTGATGCCGCATCCGCCCAACATGACCTCCATCGCCGCTATTGCGCTTTTTGGCGGCGCTTATTTCTCGGATAAATGGCTCGCTTTTCTTGTGCCATTAACGGCGCTGTTTATTAGCGATATGGCGCTGGGCGGTTTTTATCGCGGTATGGAAGTCGTCTATCTCAGTTTCGCGCTTATCGTCTGCATCGGCCTGTGGTTGCAAAAGCACCGCACGGTGTTGCCGATTGCGGGCGCAGCGTTGACCAGCTCGGTTCTTTTCTTCGCGCTCACCAATCTTGGCGTATGGGCTTTCAGCGGAATGTATCCCACGACTGCCGAAGGCCTGATCGCCTGCTTCACCGCGGCGCTGCCGTTCTTTACCAACACGGTGATGGGCGATCTGTTTTATACAGCGCTCCTTTTTGGCGGATTTGCGCTGTTGGAGAGCCAGTTCACGGGGTTGCGCGAATCTCCCGGCCGGAGATGAAGGCGTAGCCGCTGCGCACGGGCTAGTCCTACCTACAAGGCTGGACTGCTTATCCGTGCCTGTTCGCTGGCGTTTCCAATAAAACGGACTGCTTTATCCCCGCCTGCGCCAATTGCTCTAGAATTGGCGGGCACGAAGAAAGTAATTCCGCGAAAGCCATGCCGGACAAAATTTGGATTCTGGATCAAGTAAAAAAAATACAGCGATTTTCGATCCGCTCGGTCGATCACAGCGCGGTGCTCGCGCATCTTGACGAAGAGGGCGGGATGTCCGTTCGTTACGGCGTGATGACTGCGCTGTCTTGCGGCATCGCGATGTTGGGTTTGCTGTTGTCTTCGCCTGCCGTGGTTATCGGTGCGATGCTTATCTCGCCGCTTATGGATCCCATACTTCTGTTCGGGTTCTCGCTCACGGTATTGGATCAGCGCACGGCCGTACGCAGCCTGAAAGCAATTATTGTGGGCGTATGCCTGGCCGTCACGCTGGCTGCACTTATTGTCTGGCTGTCGCCCCTCAATGCAGCTACGCCTGAAATTCTTTCCCGCACACGCCCGAATTTTTTCGATTTGCTGGTGGCGATATTCTCTGCGCTAGCCGGCAGTTACGCAGTAACCCACCAGAAGGGAGAAACACTGGTTGGCGCTGCGATCGCCACCGCTTTGATGCCGCCGTTGGCCGTGACCGGCTATGGAATTGCAATTCAAAATTGGGCGATTTTTAGCGGCGCCGCCGGCCTATTTTTGACCAATCTCTTGGCCATCGCGCTGACGGCTAGCGTGGTGGCGAAGTTCTTCGGCTTTGGCACCCACAATTCTCCCCAGCACACGTTTTGGCAGACGGTCAGCATCTTTGTGGTGTTCGCATTGCTGTCGATCCCGCTGGGTTTTTCACTTCAGCAGATCGCGAATGAGACGCTGCTCACGGCGCGTGCGCGCAGCACGCTTCACGAATATTTCCGCCAAGATGCGGACCACATCTACGAGTTCAGCCTCAGCTTTCCGAAAGACGCGCCAATCCAGGTGCATGCACTGGTGCTGACGAATACAATTAAGCCGAACACGGATAGCGAGCTGCAAAAATTGCTTGAGCGGCGACTGGGAAGGCCTATCGAACTTGTTCTTTCCCTTGTGAGAATGGACACCAAGCGTCCGCTGGACCAACAAGCGGTTGAACAACTGTTGGCAAAGTCCGTTACCGCCACGGAACAGGAGCTGCGGGAAAGGACGCCTGCCACTGGCAGCATCATCGCCTCCGAAATGGGCGTATCCATTCTGGATACGGCGGTGAATTTCTCTACCAAGGAAGCTGTCGTTCGGACCAAAGCACCGGATGTGGCTCGGCTAGAAAAACTTCGCGCCGGGCAAGTAAGATTGCAGAAGCAGCTGAAAGATTGGCGGGTAAAAGTCTTGGTGGGCCTAAATGCTTTTCCTCCGGTTGAATTTGATGCCGGTAAAACGGATTTGAATGAAAATACCGCCGTGGCGATCTCTGCGATCCTGTGGGCGTATCAACAAGCCGGCGCGCGGGCCGTGAACATTGTTGGATGGGCTAATTTGTTGGGGCGGGGTAAAGCCGCGAATAGCCGGATCGCATTGCAGCGGGCAAATGCCGTCGCGGCGCCCTTTCAAAAGGCGGGTATCGTCGTCACGACTTCGGTGCTGTACCCATCAACTTCGCAACGGGACGCTGAACTTAAGAGCGGACGCAAGTGGTACCGTGAAGTCCAAATTGGCCCAGTAACGCATGACCATCCTTGACGCCTTGCTGATGGCTTATCCAACACCAAGGGGAGGGGGAGGAAGCGAAAAGTGAAAAACGAATATCCCAGAAACCGGCTGAATACCTGGGCCAGATCCGCGCCTATCATGCCGGAAGGGCAAACTGCGCTCCACTTATCCCCCTGCTAGGATGCGCCCCATGAGCAAAGACAAGAACGGCGAGGACCACCACTACAAGCGCAAGCTCTACGATTTGCAGGTTCAACTGGTGAAGCTGCAACGCGAGCTGATCGCCGATGGCACGCGCGTGCTGGTGATCATCGAAGGCCGCGACGGCGCGGGCAAGGACGGCACCATCAAGCGGCTAATCGAACACATGAGCCCGCGCGAGACGCGCGTGCATGCGCCGGGAAAGCCATCGGCTTATGTCGAAGGTGAATGGTATTTCCAGCGCTTCGTGCCGCATTTGCCCAGCGCGGGCGAGTTCGTGGTGTTCAACCGCTCCTGGTACAACCGCGCCGGCGTCGAGCCGGTGATGGGTTTCTGCAGCAAGAAGGACGTCGAGGTCTTTTTCGAGTCCGTAGTTGATTTCGAGAAGATGCTGGCGCGCGCGGGCCTCAACATCCGTAAATATTACCTCGATATTTCTCGCTCCGAGCAGAAGGAACGGCTGGCTGACCGGCACAAGGATCCACTCAAGGCGTGGAAAAGCTCGCCGGTTGACGAACATGCGCTTGAGAAGTGGGATGACTACACCAAAGCGCGCGACGAAATGTTCCGCCGCACCAGCCACGAGGCCGCGCCCTGGCGCGTGGTTATCGCCAACGACAAGAAGCGCGCCCGCCTCGCTTTTATCGGCGATCTGCTGACGGGGTTTCGCTATAAGGGCAAGAAGAAGAAAACCATCGCGCCCGACCGCAAGATCGTTTTCCCATGGTCGCGGGCAAAGGAAGGTCAGCTTGCGAAATGAAACGGGTGGCGACCCCGGGAGGATTCGAACCACCGACCTACGGTTTAGGAAACCGCCGCTCTATCCACCTGAGCTACGGGGTCGCTTGGCGCGCAACGTGCCCGAGAAGGGCGGCCTCGCGCAAGCCGCTTATCTCGCTGCGGTTTGCCTTTCGATCCAGAGCCAGCGCGTGCGGTTGATTTCGCGTGCGTTGGAGATCCAGCCTTTTACATAGGGCTGCACGATATCGAGCGTGTTGGAGAAGCGAGCCGGAATCCAAGCATAATCCTTGAGCGCAATGTCCTCTGCTTGCCTGAGCAATTCACCGCGCGTCTTGAGGTCGGTCTGCTGGTTGGCCTTATCAAGCAGTGCATCATAGTCCTTGTTGCAGTAATGCGCGTAATTGTTTCCCCAGTTGTCGCCATTACCGCAGCGAAGCAGGTCGAGGAAGTTGGTCGCATCGTTGAAGTCGGCAACCCAGTTCGCGTATGCCAGATCGAAATCGCCAGTCTCCAGCTTCTTGTAGTGCACCTGCACTTCGGACTGAACGATGTTGGCGTCGACATAGATCGCGCGCAGCATGGACTGGAATGCCGCAGCCATGCGTTTGCTGTCGGTATTGGTCGTTGTAGCGTAAGTTACGTTCAAACGGTGGTTGGGCCCGTAACCCGCCGCTTGCATGAGCGCCTGTGCGCGCTTAATTCGCTCGGCATAAGGCATGGACTTGAAGGCCATCGTTGCGCCGCCGGGATAGTTCGCTGTGTTGGGTGGCACAATGCTGTACGCAGGCGGTTCACCCAACTTGATTATCTTGTTGGTCACTGTCTCGCGGTCGTAAGCAAAATTCATGGCCTCGCGAACGCGCACATCATCGAAAGGCTTACGCGTCATGTTGAAATTGACATAGTAAACCGAAAGATAAGGGATCATCTGCAACGCATTGGGCATGTTGGCGCGTAGCCAGTCGATCAGTATCGCCGGAAACGGGTTCTGCGTGTCGATCACGCCGCCGCGCACCCACTTGATGGCGGCAACCGCGTCATTGGTCGGATAATATTCAACTCGATCGATGCGCACATGCGTGGCGTCGTAGAATTTGGGGTTCTTGATCAGTGTGACGTGATCGTTGGGCACCCATTCCGACGCGACGTATGGCCCATTCGCGACATAGTTGCCGACCCTAGACCAGGCATTGCCTTTCACACGCAAGACGTGTTGCGGGACGGGATAGGCTGCCAGATGCGTCAGCAGTTCGGGCAGATAAGGTGCGGGGTGCTCAAGTTGTACGACTAATGTCTTGTCGTCCTTCACGCTTACACCGAGCGCGCTTGGCGGCATTTGCCCATCGCTGATGGCTTTCGCGTTCTTGACGACCCAAAGCTGATAGGCATAAGGCGCGGCCAGTTTCGGATCGAGTATGCGCTGCCAGGCGAACAGGAAATCCTGCGCTGTGACTTGCACGCCGTCGGACCAAAGGTGATTGCGTATGTGAAAAGTCCAGGTCTTGCCGTCCGGCGAAACGTCCCAGCTCGTAGCAGCACCCGGAATGGCATTACCGCGGGCGTCCTCGGTGGTGAGCCCCATCAGCATGTCGCCGATGATGTTAGTTTCCATTGTAAGGTCGGCGTAATGTGGGTCGAGGCTTTTTGGCTCGCCGCCATTGCCGCGCTTCAGTACCATCTCCGCGTTGGCAGCATTGGTGCCTGCAAACAAGGCAATCATTGCAAAGGCCAGCAAAGCGCGAAGGGCCATCAGGAACTCCTTATGCCAATTCCCCGGGTACACCGTCATAGCACGCGAATGGTGAATATTTCGGTTAGCCGGCTCTCGCGCCAAACCCAAGCCTGGCCTATAAGTTCAGCGGCTTGCAGGCGGCCTGATGCCAGCAGTTCAGCAAGGATCGGATGAACAGGACATGAACTTCCGCCCAGTGTTGGTGGTGGCAGGATTGCTCACCGCTGTCTCAAGCGGGCAGGCATGGGCGACGTCGTCGCGCGACATGCTTGATCTGCTCGCCAAATGCGCAGATATGACCAATTCAACGGAGCGGCTTGCCTGCTACGACAAGCTCGCCCCGCAGCTGCGCGAAACGCTGGCAACGATAAAGAAACCCTCCGAGCGCACGGACGAGGACAAGATGTCCCTCTTCGGTTTCGATTTCGGCGGCGTTTTCAGCTCGCCCGAAGGACCGACGACGCCGGAAGAGTTCGGCAAGAACCAGATGCCACAAGCAGCGGAAGAGGGCCAGGCGTTGGAAAGTATCAGCGCAGGCGTAACCGACTATGCCAAGACGCCCTTCGGTAAGTTCATTGTTTTTCTCGACAACGGACAAGTGTGGCGCCAGCTCGACAGCGATAGCGGCGTGGCTCATTTCCTGAAAGAAGCAAAGGACAACAAAATTGTCATTTCTCGCGGGCTGCTAGGAAGTTACAACTTCAAGATCAATGACAGTAATCAACTGTTTAAGGTGAAACGGCTGAAATAGACGCGGGCAGAGGATCGTGCTCGGCGACAAAATGGTCGGGTGCGACCTCCATAAGTTTCGGCACGTATTGCTCCGCGTCGGGGTCGTCGATCATCTTCGATTTAAGAAACGTAAGTGCCGCGCGTAAGTCCAAGGGCGACGGCAAATCGCCCGCGAGCTGTATCTTCGGCCTGGAACGTTCGAGTTTGGGGTCGGGAGTGAGGACGGCGGAGATCAGCGCTTTTGTATAGGGATGGCGCGGGTCCAGATAGATCGTATGGCGATCCGCCAGTTCCACGATACGTCCCAGATAAAGAACCATCACGCGGTGCGATACTTGGCGCACAACAGAGAGATCGTGGCTGATGAATATCAACGACATTTCCAATTGTTTCTGCAATCCGATTATTAGCCCGATGATTTGCGCCTGTATGGAAACATCGAGCGCGCTCACAGCTTCGTCGCAAATGACGAGCTTTGGTTGAAGTACGACAGCCCGCGCCACGCCGACACGCTGGTTCTGCCCGCCCGAGAATTCGTGCGGATAACGGTTGATCGACTTTGGATCGAGGCCCACTTTTCCCATTACTGCTGCCACTAGCCGGGTGATTTCGGCGCCACCCAGGTCGGAGCGCAGCGTGCGTAGTGGCTCGGCTATGCTCTCGCCGACAGTCATGCGCGGATCTAGACTTGCGAGGGGGTCTTGAAACACGATTTGCAGGTCTTTTCGCAGGTGCCGCAGCTCGGCTTCCGTAGTCTTGTCTAAATTTGTCCCACACCACAGCACGGTTCCTGCCGTTGCCGGCAGGAGCCTTAGCAGTGCGCGGGCAAGGGTCGACTTGCCGCAACCGGATTCGCCAACGACGCCTAACGTCTCGCCTTGCTTGAGTTCAAAACTCACGCCATCGATGGCGCGCAATTGCTTGTATTTTGGGAAGATCAACCCACTTGTGCGGACAGGAAAATACACCTTCGCATTCTGCACAGACAGAATAGTGGGGCGGCTTTCGCGATCGGCAAGCGGCGCCACCATGGGCCGCCGCGCGCTGTCCGGCTCGTCCAAACGGGGCATGGATTCAAGCAGCATCCGCGTATAGTCGTGTTTGGGGCGGTAGAAAATATCCTCGGCTGTTCCGGTCTCCACGAATTCTCCCTCACGCATGACCAGTACGCGGTCGCACATTGAGGCAATGACGCCCATATCGTGACTAATGATGACGACGGAGGTTTTCAGCCGTTTGCGCAGGTCGCGCATGATTTCGAGAATTTGCGCTTGTACGGTGACATCAAGCGCCGTCGTTGGCTCGTCGGCGATTAGCAGGTCTGGTCCGCACACCGTTGCCATCGCAATCATAACGCGCTGGCGCATACCGCCGGAAAGCTCGTGCGGATACTGCCGCATGCGGCGCGCAGCTTCCGGGATGCGAACGAGCTCAAGCATTTCGTACGTGCGGCGTTCAGCCTCGCTATAGCCAATCTTCAGGTGTGTCCGCAGTGTCTCAACGATTTGGCCACCGATATGCATGTGCGGCGTGAGTGAGGTGAGCGGATCCTGAAAGATCATCGAGATTTTAGCGCCGCGAATTCTGTTGAGCTTTCGCTCAGGCAGGCCAAGGATTTCCTGGCCGCGATAGCGTACACTACCCGTTGCGCGGCCATTGCGCGCTAGCAACCCAAGGGCGCCCATGAACATTTGACTTTTGCCCGAGCCTGACTCGCCAACCACGCCAAGACATTCGCCTTCACGCACGTCGAATCCCACGCGTTGCACCGCATAGACTTCGCCCTCCGGGACACCAAACCGGACATCGAAATTCTTCAGCGTGAAAACGGCATCGGCCATAGTTAGCGATCCTTTGGGTCAAGGGCGTCTCTCAGCCCGTCCCCAATAAAGTTGAAGCAGAACAGCGTCACAGCCATGAATGCTGCAGGAAAGATCAGCATCCAGGGCGCAATCTCCATTTCATTTGCGCCTTCTGCGATGAGCACGCCCCAGGAGGTAAGCGGCTCCTGAATGCCGAGACCGAGAAACGAGAGAAAACTTTCTGCCAAAATCACGGCCGGAACGGAGAGCGTCATGTAAATGATTACGGGTCCCACCACATTAGGGATGATGTGGCGGCGGATAATGCCAAATGTGCCAACGCCAGACGCACGCGCCGCCTCGATGAATTCCATCCGCTTCAGCGATAATGTCTGTCCGCGCACAATTCGCGCCATTGTCAGCCACTGCACTGCGCCAATGGCGACAAATAGCAGGATGAAATTGCGGTTGAAGATCACCATCAAAATGATGACGAAAAAAATAAAAGGCAGGGAATAAAGTATGTCGACGAAACGCATCATAAGCTCGTCGATGCGTCCGCCGGCGAAACCAGCGGTTGCGCCATACACCACTCCGATTAACAGGCTCACCAGGCTGGCCACTAGGCCAACGGCCAGAGACACGCGCGCGCCGTATAACGTGCGAACGAAAAGATCACGTCCCAGCGAATCCGTCCCGAACCAGTGGCTGCCGCCAGCATGACAAACAATTTCACTGCTGTGCCACCAGTCCGGTCCGCAGGAAACGATGTTGTAATCCTGAAAATCATAAGCATAGGGCGAAAGCAGCGGTGCAAATATCGCCATCAGCGTAATGATACCGAGTAGCACCATGCTGACGAGCGCGGCCTTGTTGCGAAACAGTCGGCGGCGCGCGTCGACCCAAAGGCTGCGGCCTTTGATGCCCTGCGCTTTCTGCATCAGATCGGCTGTTGCGGCATGGGTCATCGGTCGAAGCTCACGCGTGGATCGAGGACGCGATACAAAAGATCCGCGATCAGGTTCAGCACGATGATGATGGCGGCATAGAAAATCACGACGCCCATCACCAGTGTATAATCGCGGTTGAGCGCACCCTGCACAAAGTAGCGTCCGACACCGGGCAAGCCGAATATCTGCTCGACAACAAGCGAGCCGGTCACGATGTCTGCGATGGCAGGGCCGAGGTAACTCACTAGCGGCAACATGGCTGCACGCAACGCGTGGCGCATCACCACGAGGTGGGATGGCAAGCCCTTGGCACGCGCCGTGCGCACATAATTCGAATGCAACACTTCGATCATGCTGCCGCGCATCAGGCGCGAAATGATAGCGATCTGCGGCAAAGCAAGCACCGTCACCGGCAGGATCATGTTAGCGAGCTTGCCACCTTCCCAGCCGCCAACAGGAAGCGTTATGTCTGCGCCAAAAATATGCAGGCCATAAACTCCGAAGACGAGGGTAAGTAGCGGTGCTGTGACAAAGGTTGGAATCGTAATGCCGGCCATGGCGACTGCCATCACGGTATAGTCGCCGACGCGGTTCTGATTTAGCGCGGCAGCGATACCCAGCGTCATGCCGAACAATATCGCGATAATGATGGCCGATATCCCGAGCCGCATGCTGACCGGCAGGCCGACTGCGATCAGCTGTGTGACAGTAAAATCCTTGTTTTTATAGGATGGCCCGAAATCGCCATGCACGAGCCGCCCTAGGTAAATCAGATATTGTTGATAAACCGGCTTGTCCAAATCATAGGCAGCCTCGATGTTTTTTTCGATTTCCGGCGGCAACCGGCGTTCGCTGTCGAATGGGCCACCCGGCGCCAGATGCATCATGAAGAAGGCAAGCGTGATGATGATCAGAAGAGTGGGTATGGCCCCCAATACGCGGCGGATCGCATAAGACAGCATGAGAAACTGGGCTCCGGCGCGCGCGTGCGCGTTGGCGCGTGATTCGCATCGTCAAGCTTGGCGACACTGGATATTAAGTCAATGACTGGCTGTGCCATATCACGCTCAGGTTAGAGAAAGCTGGCCTGCCAGCAACGGCTGGAAAGCGCGTTCGCGAACCAGCGCAGCCGCTGCTTCGATTGCGGGCGCAAAAAAGCGGTCGGCTTCAAAAGGGGGAATTCGGACACGAATGGTTGCGATGGCGCGCTCTAGGGCGTCCGAACTTTTCAGCGGACGATGGAAACCGATGCCTTCGGTTGCGGCAAGCAATTCTATGGCGACAATATTGGCCGTGTTCGCATTCATCGGCCCAAGCCTGCGTGCAGCGAACGTGGCCATGGAGACGAAGTCTTCCTGATTGGCGGAAGTTGGAAGTGAATCCACCGAGGCAGGATGAGCCAAAGATTTGTTCTCTGAAGCGAGCGCGGCCGCTGTGACATGAGCCACCATGAAACCGGAATTAACGCCGCCGTCGCGCGTGAGAAATGGCGGTAGGCCGCTTAGCGTTGAATCGATCAGAAGCGCTATTTTGCGCTCGGACAATGCGCCGATTTCCGCAATGGCGAGCGCGAGTGTGTCCGCTGCCAACGCCACCGGCTCGGCGTGAAAATTTCCGCCGGACAACACGGCGCCATCTTCGGCAAAAACAAGCGGATTGTCGGTGACTGCGTTGGCTTCAATCTCGAACACGCGGGAGGCGTAGCGTATGAGGTCGAGACATGGTCCGATCACCTGTGGTTGGCAACGGATGGAATAAGGATCCTGTACGCGCTCGCAATCGAGATGGGATTGGCGAATGGCGCTGCCCTTCATCAACGTACGCAGGATGGCCGCCACCTCGATTTGCCCCGGCTGTCCGCGCACAGCATGAATGCGCGCATCGAACGGCACGTCGCTACCCTTGATGGCGTCGGTGGTTAAAGCGCCTGCAATCAAAGCTGCTTCGAGATTGGCTTCCGCAGCAAACAATCCGGAAAGCGCCAACGCCGTGGAAACCTGCGTGCCGTTAAGGAGCGCCAGGCCCTCTTTGGATTCGAGTTCTATGGGCGCTAGTCCAGCTTGAATGAGCGCTTCTTTGCCGGGGAGGCGCTTGCCATTCACGCGCGCAAACCCTTCGCCTATGAGAACGGCTGAAAGATGCGCCAGCGGCGCAAGGTCGCCCGATGCGCCCACCGAACCTTGGGCCGGGATTTCCGGCAGCACGTTCTTGTTGAGAAGATCGATCAGCCGTTCGATGATAACGCGCCGCACACCCGAATGACCGCGCGCAAGGCTGGCAATTTTTAGCGCGAGCACAAGACGAACAATTGCGTCCGGCAAGGCTTCGCCCACGCCCGCTGCATGGCTCAACACCAGATTGCGTTGCAGAAGGCGAAGCTTGTCACCGGCAATGCGTGTATGGGCAAGTTTGCCGAACCCTGTGTTGACCCCATAGACAGTGCGGTCCGATTGCAGCGTACGCTCAATTGCCGCGCGTGATGCGTCAACCGCCGGCCAGGCGCCAGCATCGAGAGTGAGTGTGTCCTTGCCTTCCATGACTTTGCGCCAAAATGACAAAGGCGCCGATCCGGGTTTCAATGTCAGTGTCGTCATGAAAGGCCTGGGCTTCTTCCTCTTTGCCAGCGCGGGCGCCACACATTAAGAGTCTGCCCATGCTCCGCAAGACCCCGTTCATGGCCGCTGCCCTGGCCTGCGTGATTATTACCGGCCTTGCGCCCGCGCGCGCGGCGGAAGAGGTGAATATCTATTCCGCGCGGCATTACGATTCCGATGCGCTGTTATATGACGGCTTTCGCGAGGCTACTGGAATTCCGGTCAATCTGATCGAAGGCAATGGGCCCGAACTGCTGGCGAGACTTAAAGCGGAAGGCGCCAACAGCCCAGCAGATATTTACCTGACCGTCGACGCGGGTAATCTGTGGCTGGCCGAGAAGGTCGGGATTTTCAAACCCGCGAACTCGAAATATCTGGATGAGCGTATCCCGGCAAATCTACGCGATCCGAAAAACCTCTGGTTCGGATTTTCGACGCGTGCACGAGTAATTTTTGCCAATGCCGGGAAAGTCGATCCCAAACTCGTGCAGCATTACGCCGATCTGGCTTCGCCGCAGCTCAAAGGCAAAGTCTGCATGCGTTCGAGTTCGGCTGTATATAATCTGTCATTGCTGGCGGCGTTGATAGCGCATTGGGGTGAGGCAAAAGCCGACGCGTGGGTGAAAGGCGTGGTCACCAACTTCGCCCGGCAACCGGCGGGCAACGACACGTCGCTGTTGAAAGAAGTGGCAAGCGGGGAGTGCGGTATTACTATCGCCAATCATTATTATTTTTTGCGGTTGCAAAATTCTCCATTGGCTGCCGAGCGCGAAGCGGCAAAAGCGCTCACGCTGGTTTGGCCGGATCAGGATGGCGCTGGCGCGCATGTCAACATTTCAGGCGGCGGCATGCTGAGATTCGCGCCGCACCAAAAGGCCGCGGTAAAATTTCTTGAATATCTCGCCAGCGATGCGGCGCAGAATATTTTCACCAAGGCAAATTATGAATTTCCGGCAGTTGCCTCGGTGAAGCCGGACCCAGCAGCAGTGGCTTTGGGGCATTTCAAAATCGACCCCATAAATGTTTCTCTCTATGGCGTGAACCAGGCCAAGGCCCAGGTAATTTTTGACAATGATGGTTGGCGCTAAGGCAGCGGTGCCGGCGTCACCTCGCGCCCATGCGCGGATGCCTTAATGCCACGAATAAGAAGGATGCAGGGAATGATCCCCACGGCCACAATGGCGAGCGCGGGCGCGGCAGCAAAGCCAAGGCGTTCATCGGCCGCATAATTGTTGGCGGCAACCGCCAAAGTGTCGAAGTTGAAGGGCCGCAACATGAGTGTCGCCGGCAATTCCTTCATCACGTCTACGAATACGATCAGTGCGGCCGTAAGAGCGCTTGGTGCAATCATCGGCATGTGAACGCGCCACAACGCGTCCCAATTTCCACGCGCCAGCATGCGCGCGGCGCCGCCCACAGACGGTGTTATGCGTGCAAGCCCCGCATTCACGCTTTGCAAAGCAACAGCAAGGAAACGCACCAGATAGGCAAACAACAACGCGGCGATACTGCCGGTGAGCAGCAGCCCAGTGGAAACACCTAGGTGTGAACGGGCTGCCGCATCGAGTGCGTTGTCGAAGGCGGCGAAGGGAATAAGCACGCCCACAGCAATGACTGCACCGGGTGCGGCATAGCCAAGGCCCACGAAATCGACGGCTCTGGCCACAGGACCGCGCGGGCGTTCGTGGCGTGCAAAGCCCAGCACGATGGCGACAAGGGTTGCAATCACACCTGCAAGCGACGCCAATGTCACGCTGTTGACCAAATGGTGCCAGAATTCGCGTGATGGTCCGCCTGCCTGGACGAGGAGATGCAAAAGCGCCAATGCCGGCACCGCGAATCCGAAGAATGGCGGCAGTAGGCAAAGTACGATAGCGCCCGCTGCTTTCGCTGGCGGTAGCTTGAACGCCGTTGGTCTGCGGTCGCGTCGCCCCGTTTCGTGATAGCGCGCGCCGCCGCGCGCAAAGCCTTCTAAACATAGTGCCAGCGCCACAAAGCCGATGAGGAATGCCGCCAGTTGCGCAGCCGCCGTCGGGTCACCGAAGGAAAACCAGGCGCGATAGATGCCGGTGGTGAACACTTGCACACCGAAATAGGAAACCGTGCCGTAATCCGCGAAGGCTTCCATCAACGCCAGCGTGGCGCCGGCAGCAAGTGCTGGCCGCGCCAGTGGCAGCGACACGGTGAGAAACGAACGCCAGGGTCCACGTCCCAACGATCGCGCGGCATCAAGCGCAGTTGCTGATTCAGTAAGAAAACGAGCGCGCGCCAGCAGGTATACATAGGGATATAGCACCAGCACGAGCATGAGCGCCGCACCCGGCAGCGAACGAATATCTGGGAACCAGTAATCGCCTACCTGCCAGTCGAAGGCGGAACGCATCGCATTCTGTACTGGGCCGTAGGAATCCAGCAGATCGGTGTAGGCATAGGCCAGCACATAGGCGGGCGCTGCCAGTGGCAACACAAGCGCCGCTTCAAGAACACGCTTGCCAGGAAAATCGCACATGGCGGTGAGCCATGCCGCGGGCACGCCTACGATCAACACGCCGACCACAACCAGCGCACCAAGCGCGAGAGTGTTGAAAACGTAGTCGGGCAAAACCGTCGCCGCGAGATGCGCCACGGTGGCGCTCGCGCCCGCGAACAGGCTGAGGCACACCGAGATAAGAGGAATCGCCAACAGCAACGCCAGCAGCAACGCCGAGACATCCAATGCGTTCAGCCGCGCGAAGGCTGCGGACTTGGGGGCTGCTCTGCCAAGCTCGGCGCTCATGTCGCCCTGTTAGCGTGTTTCATTCATCCGGCCAAATTGGCGCGGGCCAGGCGCCCGCAAATGCCGAGGCAGCTTGCATTTATCGGAGGCGGCTCATAGGTTTCGGCCCCTTCACATGGGCAGCTGTAGCTCAGTTGGTAGAGCGCCGGATTGTGGATCCGTAGGTCGGTGGTTCGAGCCCACCCAGCTGTACCATCCTCCCAAAATCACACGCTTGCTCGCGCATCCGGCGCTCCTCTGCTATCAAGCCAGCGTTTGTGAAGGCGCATGCTATGAGCGAAGACAAGAAATTCCGCCCCAAAGCGCGCATTCCGCGCGGCTTTCGCGACCGTGGTCCAGATGAGATCGCGGCCGAACGGCGGATGCTTGACGTCATTCGCGGCGTTTTCGAGTCGTATGGATTTGATGCGCTGGAGACGCCTTCGTTCGAATATGCCGACGCGCTGGGCAAATTCCTGCCCGACCAGGATCGGCCGAACGAGGGCGTGTTTTCGCTGGCCGATGACGATAAGCAATGGCTGGCGCTGCGCTACGATTTGACGGCTCCGCTTGCGCGTTATGTGGCAGAGAATTTCCAGGAGCTGCCAAAGCCGTTTCGCCGCTTTCAGGTAGGCACGGTTTGGCGCAATGAGAAGCCGGGTCCCGGGCGTTATCGCGAGTTCACTCAGTTCGATGCCGATACGGTTGGTTCTGCATCGCCCGCCGCCGACGCCGAACTCATCATGATGACGTGTGATGCGCTGGAAGCATTCGGCCTAAAGCGTGGCGAATACATGATGAAAGTGAACAGCAGAAAATTGCTCGATGCTGTTTTGGAGTCCGCTGAAATCGATGCATCAAAGCGCGGGACCGTGCTGCGTGTCATCGACAAACTCGATCGGCTGGGTATCGATGGCGTGCGTGCGCTATTGGACAAAGGCCGTAAAGATGAATCTGGTGATTTCACCAAGGGCGCAGAACTAACGTCGGCACAGATCTCGCGGGTACTCACTCTGATTGAGCCGGCACCGAGTGGTGCAGTGCGGGCCGCTAGTATGTGGGGAACGAGTGCCGAAGAAAGTGGCCGCGAGTTTAGCGAGGTACTCGAACTAGTACGCGCCTGCGGTTATGGCCAGGACCGAGTGCGTTATGACCCCGGAATAGTTCGCGGCCTCGATTACTACACGGGCCTCGTGTTCGAGGCGCAGCCTCAGTTTCCGGTCACGAACGCGGCGGGCGAGACCGTCGTAGTTGGTTCGCTCGCCGGCGGCGGACGCTATGACGATTTGGTCGCGCGCTTTACCGGCCAGCAGGTTCCGGCCACAGGTGTTTCGATTGGTGTTTCGCGGCTCCTTTCCGCCCTGAAAGGAAAAGATATGACAACAACGTCTCCGCTTGTCGTCGTATTGATGCTTGACGATCTGCAGGGCAGTTTCAAAATGGCCGGCGAACTTCGCAACGCCGGCATTCGCGCAGAAGCCTATGTTGGAACCAAGAAGTTCGGCGATCAGCTGAAATACGCCGACAAACGGGGTGCGGCCATCGCTGTCATCGAAGGCAGCGACGAGCGCGCCAAAGGTGAAGTGACGCTGAAGGATTTGGTGCTTGGAGCCGAGCTCGCCAAATCGGTGGAGTCGCGCGCGGCTTGGGTCAAGGACCGCCCGGCGCAAATCTCCGTCAAACGCGCTCAACTTGAGCTCGAAATTCGCAAGCTGCTCGGGCGATAAACCCCGCTCAGCTCACTCCCCAGGGTGCTGCAGCTTTTCCACCATATCGGCGTCGTGCAGGTGCTCGGCCTTCCAGTGCATTGCCTGCGAAATGCGTGTGCGCCCGGAGGGATGATCGTAGAACACGATCTCTTCCAGGGCGGTCGGCTCGAGCTTGCGGTATTCGGAAAGTTTCAGCGTTGCTTGCGCGAAGCCGTCCGGCTCGCGCGCGGCATTGAGACCGAATATGTCGGCCTGACCTTCGATGCTGCGCGACATGGTATTAAGCACTGGTGTGCCTACGAAAAAGATGAAGCTGATCAATGCAAAGATAACCGGCATGCCGGCTGGGTCCTCGATCGACTGCACATCCCAGCTTTTACCGAACATCTTGGTGAGTTTCTTGAACCCCCAATTGGCAAACCCGAAGGCCACAAAAAACACAATCAGGAACCAGGATAGGCCGGTATAAGTATGTCCAAGTACATAGTGGCCGAGCTCGTGGCCCATAACGGCACGGATTTCCGCGGACGTGCTGCGGTTTATGAGATTGTCGTTCAGAGACACGCGGGTGGTGCCGAGCAAACCCGATACGTTAGCGGAGACACGCTTTGACTGTTTCGAAGCGTTGAATTCCCACACATTGGTTGCCGGCACGCCGTTCGCGCGAGCCATAGAGAGGATTTGCTCCTTGATTTGGCCTTCCGCCAACGGCTTGTAGTCGTTGATTAGCGGTGCCACATAAACCGGCGCGATCATGCTGGTGAAGGCGGCAAAAATAATGGCAATCAGCGTTCCCCATTTCCACCAATTGTCTTTTGTCCAGCGCATGAAGGCGTAGATAATGGTGATGACGACGATCAATATCAGCGTGCTGACACCGAACAATTTTATCCAATCGCTGAACCAGCCCATGAAATCCTGGTTGGAGAGGTCGTATTTATGCTCACGAGTGAACTCTTCATAGACCGTGAGCGGGAATGTCAGTATCGCCGTCACAATGAAGTACTGAATGGCGTAGATCGGCACTTGCAGGAAACGCGAGCGGGTGATGCGCGTCGCGAAGTTGCGCATGCGCGCCGAGAAACGCCCGAACAACAGCATGCCGGCGACAATCAGCGCATAGCCGAAATCGACTGCCTGCAGCACATAGCCACCCTCGAAATATTCGTCCGATTTTTTGCGCGCTTCGCCCTTGATGGTAGCGAGATAAGCTTTCGTCGCGGCATCAGGATCGAATTTGCCATCCGCGGAAACCTGGGCTTCCGGGGGTACCGGAATAATTTCGGGCTTGGGGGTATCGGCGCCTGCTGTTGCGGCCGCAGCCGGGGACGCTACCGTAGATGCCGGTGTTGTTGCGGCAGGGGCGTCTGGCGGAGCCGGTGCAGGCACAGCAGCGGGCGCCGCCGTAGCTGCTGGTGCAGTGGCAGCATTGCCCTGCGCAAAAGTCTGCGCATTCAGTGCCACCGAAAAGATTGCCGCAAAAAAGACGATACGTTTAGCGAAAGCCATCCCCACCTCCCCAAAAAGTGGCAGCAACCTATCAGATTTTGCCACGGAACGGAAAATGGGGATCCCAGTTCATCCAGGGGAGTGGCGGGCTAAGCCAAAGATTATTCAAGTATGCTCCTGACGGGGCGTGTGGAATTCACGATTGAATTGCTAGGTCTGGTTGAGCGACAATGCACGAACAGCGAGGGGCGCTGCACTTGGGAGGTTCCTTATGAGAGCCATTGTTATTGCCGCCGCCATTGCAACATTTGCGATTGGCTCGGCATCCGCGAATCCGGCGTTGTCTTCGCCGGCCGCGGAAGGCAACACCTGTCTTCCGACGTACTCCATCTTTAAGACCAATGTTGCGCCTGACGAGCGCTCAATCACTTTCCACATGAAGGACGGTAAAACCTGGGTCAACACATTGCCGGCGCAATGCCGTGGGTTAAATCTGCACGGGTTCAGCTATGTCTCGCGCACCACGAATGAAGTGTGCGCAGGTCAGGGCATTCAGCTGGTGAATTCAGGCACAGTGTGCGCGCTCGGGCAGTTCGCCGAAGCACCGGAACAGAAACCTAAGACCCAATACTGAGTTTTTAGGCCTTCAGTATGAAAGGGCCGGGCGCAACCCGGCCCTTTTTCTTGGTTCGAGCGGACGGCGATATTTGTAAGGATTGACGAGTAAAGGTAACCGGCTCTCAACCGTGTTGTGTTTGTTGAAGTACTGAACACGTAAAATGCGCGCATAATCAGTTTATGAAATATAGTTTTGGTGGTGGGCAAGATGCTGAATGTCCACTGGGTGAAAAGCCACACCGGCCAGTGGTATTCGTTCGAAACGTTCGACCTCTTCCACGCGAAGGGCAGTGGTGTCTACGCCATCTGGTATGATGGCAGGCTCCCCGCGATAGTCTGTGTGGGTCATGGCAACCTTGCTTCACGTTTGGCCGACCGCCGCACCGATCGCGGTATCCAGATGTACCGAAAGCTTGGCATGCTCAACGTCACCTGGGCCGAAGTGCCTTTCCGTTTGCAGCAGGGCGTTGCGCGCTATTTAACCGAGATGCTGCAACCGCCGTTTGGCGATATGTTGCTGTTGGTGCCGCCGATTGCAGTGGAGTTGCCTGGATTCCCACGTAAGCCCGAACACGCCAGTTGACTTCAAATGAATGGGGCTGGAATTGCTTCCAGCCCCACCGATTGGTTCATGGCCCCGAACGCAGGGGAAATGGCCGGTCAGTTCAGTTTCATTGTTGCCCAGGCAAGTTTTTTCAACTCGGCCGTTGCCATGCGTGACAGCGCACCCGTGCTGGCGATGGCGCGCGGCCGGTTCACGCTTTTGTCGTCGGTACTTAGCCGCGTCAGGCTCTTCGACACTGCATCGGTCCAATAGACGCCATCGAACGGGAAGGCGGCCACCAACCTGCCTTTCGCATCGCGATTGATTGCGATGTCAGAGACGATGACGAAATCCTTGAGTGTGCCAAGACGCGCGCTTTCTTTCGCCAATAGCTCGGCCCGATAACGGGTGAACTTGGCTACGTCGACACTGCCCGCCGCATTGGCGCGGACGATGAAAGCCGTTGAATTGTCAGCATGCAAGGTCTCCAGCGCATCGGCGATGGCGTATTCATCGGCGGGCGTAAAGAGAGTGTTTGCGACAAAGGTTTTTATCGTTGCGTCGTCGACGCCCAGACCCTGCAGCTTCTTGGTCACCAGCATGGCGATCTCGATCGACGTCTTGTCGGCGATGGAGGCAGCAACAGTAGAGGCAGTCGATGTTGCGCCCACTGCGATGCCGGCGCCTCCTGGAATCGCCGAGATTGCCGCGGTGACAGTCAGATCGCCCGCCGCGATGGCATGTGCCACGTCTTCCAGCCCTTTGCGCAGAGGCGTGAAATCCGTGTACGGGTCGACATTAAGATCGATGGCAAGATCGCGTTCGGCCTTGGTAATGCCGCTCACGCTTTCCAGCAGGGGATCGCGGCTCGCGCTGCGGTGGCTGACGTTGGAGGCGATGTTGTTGAACATCTTGCCCACGCCCGAGACGAGATTGCCGGTGGTTTCCACGGGGTCGAGGATCAGATCGCGCCCGAAACGGATGGGCGCCATGCCGGCCTTCGCCAGCGCATCGCCGAACGCCTTGGTGCGCGACATCTTATCCAGCACCTGCAGAGCGCGGAGTTCGTTGATGCGTTCCTTCATGCGGCGCACGCCGTTGACCTGGAAATCGCCGTAAGGCGTTTTGACCGAGAACAGGCGCAGGAATCCGTCGCTGCGCACAGCCGGCGCCACTTCCCAGTTCTCGCCTTTCACATCCGCGCCCAGAAGCGATTGCGCAGTGACGTCAGGCGCTGTTTCCACGGCAGCCGCTGCTGGCGTTTTCGCCGCAGGTGGCATGGCGGCGAACGCCGACAGGAATGCGACGGATAAAAACGCAATGGCGAATGTCGAAATGCGATGCATGATACTCCCCAACCGGTTAGCCCAGACCCATGCTAGGGGGCGGGCGGGCGCGGGCCAAGCCGTGCGCCCCAAGATTTCCGGGAAGCTGGATAACCCTAGGTAACCAGCCGTGACCGGAGCCGCCGCTTGCGCTAGCATCCCTGACGTTTTGGGGCGCTAGGGGGCGAATACCATGCGACATGCAGTTGCCGCAGGTGCGGCATTTCTGGTTCTGGCTTTGACGTTGGGGGCTGTTCCGGCGGCGGCGAAGGATTTGCCGGCGGCCGGCCTCACCAATGCCGATGTGGTGAACTGGCTGAAGGGCCATGGGCTCACAGCCGCCATCAAGCGCGACAACACGGCGAAGATGGATTACGTCGCTGCCTCAGCCAACAATCTCAAGTTCAATATCTATCTCTACGCATGCGACCATGGCGCCTGCCGTTCGGTGCAGTATTCGGCGAACTGGACCGGCATGAGCAATGTTCCCGTGACGCAAATCAACGATTGGAACAACAAGAAGCGTTACGTGCGCGCCTATCTCACGCCCGATGGTGCCATCTTCGGCGAATACGACATCGATGTCGTCCCCGGCGGAACCTGGGCGCTGCTCGACTTCAGCCTCGAGCGCTGGAAAACCATGGAAGGACAGTTCGACACCTTCCTGCGTTCTTGAGCGGCGCTTCATCGCCGCTGACCGCGCATCAGGGGCCCGCGCACACCTCGCCGTCCCAGAACGGCTTGGTGATGGGGCAGTGGCATTCTTCGTTGATGAAGATCTGCCCGCCCATGCAGCCATTCTTGTCGGGCTTGGAGGGTGCGCGGGGGCGCGCGGCTGCGCGGCTCATGCGCTCCTCTTCCGTTTCCATGCGCGGGGGCGGCGCGGATGCCATAGGCGGCGCTGCCGGCGCGCCGTTGACGCGCTCTTCCAGCGCGCGCACGCGGGCCTGAAGATCGTCGATGGCGCGATAGGCGTTGTCGAGGCAGGTGCCGGCATTCATGCCGGGCGGGCAGACCTGACTTTGCGCCATCGCTGGTGCGGCAAAGCCCAACGTTGCAACACAGACCGCGGCCATCAGAACCTTCATGCGCTTATCCTCCATTTATGTCCGTGCCGGCGCAGATTCAAAGAGGAAATTGAGCCACCGCTTTCCCCTTTTGACGTAAATCGAAGTGATCCAGGTCGGGCTGGGAACGACGGCGTCATTGCACTTCGAATCCTGCGCGACGCGATAGACCAGCGCCGCCGTATCCGGCGAAATGCGCGTGTACTGCATGTCGCCCAATTTATAGCTCGCCACGACGCAAACCGGGCTGCCGACGAAATCGACCACGTCTTTCTTGCCGACCGGCCCGCCCGAATGAATATCCATATGATCTTCGGACAAAAACCGGTCGTAATATTTTCCGTCGCGCGCTTTCCAGGCGACCCAGGCTTTGGTTTCCATATCGATCAATTTGGCTTTAAGCGCTGCGTCCGCGCGCGACGCCGCGCCCTCTGCGTCGGCGGCGGTGGCCATGCCGAGCCCAGCGACGCAGGCTACGGCCAACAGAATTTTCTTCATGACATTCTTCCCTTGAAGATGGCTCAGCATAACACGCGCCGGCCCGCTTATAAGCCGCTGGCGCTGACGCAGGCATGGCCGCCGGATTGCGTGTCACAAAAGCTTCAAGCGGGCGTGCCCGCGCCCGCAGGCCACGCATTCGTTTTTGCGTATCCCGTCCCGTCTGGTGTTGAATTGGGCGCGTTTCCAGCCTGCGCCTGGGCGCGCATTCGCGTTGGCGAACGCACGCGTTCAGCCGCCGCAGGGGCGGCCCGTTCAGGCGCAGCTTTTCGGATGTAAGCGTGCAGATGGTGAGGAGCGTCACGCATTTCAAGGGGCAGGAACCGTTTTTGTCGCGGGGCGCGCGGCCGGGACCGCGCCGAACTTCGTTCGTTCATGTGCCAAGCATATGTGTGGCAAGGAGAAATTTTTCCTCTAGCAAATGCCGTTCATGTGGAAAAATATTTTTTGCGTCGTGGCGAGGCTGTGGACCAACCCCCAATTGTCGAAGCGCGGCGAAGGCCGCGGGGCGAGAGCGCCTAGCTTTATTTGTCATGGCCCGCAACTCGCGCGGCTGCGCCGCGCGTTCAATCTATGGCGTGCAAAGCACGCCGGGCCATCCAGTTGTCTCTTTTGTGTTGTCCTCCCCCGTTGTTACGGGGAGATACGAGCGTAATCCCTTTGTTTTCTCCCCCTGTTGTTACGGGGGGGAGTACCGCCCGAAGGGCGGGGAGGGGGGCGATGCCCTTTCCCCCCACCCGATCTGCCTACGCGCTCGCGCTTCGGCAGATCGACCTCCCCCGTAACAACGGGGGAGGAAACTAAGATGGCGCCTTCTCCTTCGCCTTCTGTTCGAGCTCTTTCACGTCCTTCTGGCCCAACCCTCACTTGTCATGGCCCGCCAATGCGGGCCATCTAGGTGGTGCGTTACCGGCCGAGGTCGGTAGCTTTCATAACCCGGGTCGCCCGCATTTGCGGGCGATAGCAGGTTTGGATTAGTCCTTCTCCTTCGCCTTCTGTTCGATATCCTTCACGTCCTCGCGCCTAACCCTCACTTGTCATGGCCCGCCAATGCGGGCCATCCAGTTGGTGCGTTACCGGCCGAGGTCGGTAGCTTCATAGCCTGGGTCGCCCGCATTTGCGGGCGATGACAGGTTTGGATTAGTCCTTCTCCTTCGCCTTCTGTTCGAGCTCTTTCACGTCCTTCTGGCCGGCGGCGAGGATTTTCCGCGCGTGCGTGAGATCGATGGTGCCTTCGCGGGCAAGTTCGCGCACCACGCGCCTCAGTTCGCTCACCTGCTTCTCCTTGTGGCGTGCGCGTATCTTCTCGATCAGCGTGTCGAGGCGCGCGCGCAGCGTGGGGTACGAGACGCCGTATTCCGTGGCCAAATCCTTGAGCGAGCCGACAGGAGGACAAAGCGGCGGATGAAAGCCAGCTCTTCCGGCTCCAGGCCTTCCGTCCAGCGGGTTTGCTCGTCCGTTTTGGCCATGTAATAAAATTGAAGTTAGTTCAATAAAATTGAAGAGTCAAGCAAGGTCATTTGGACAGAATTTGTTTTATTACCACTTCCATACCTTGCGGCCGAAATCCAGCATCCCTCATTTGGGAAACAATGAGATTGCGAAATGATTTATACGGTATATTTGAAGCGCGCTTTCCTGCAAAACGGCTAAGTACGTCTCGGCCGCGAAACGTAGATATCCAGGACCCATTCGCTAGGCTTTCCTGGTAACGCGTCAGAATTTCATCCCTTTTCTTTGTCAGATTATCAACGCTCAAAACATTTACCTTCTGTTCCTGAATCCGAGTTATCGAACGTTCAATTGCTACGTCCAATAGAGCTACTAAATTGTCGGCCTTTGGATCAGTACCAGTATCAATAGCGCCGATTAGCGCATCGTTGGCAATTTCCGCTAGCTCATGTCTAACAAGTTGGGGAAGGGTTTCACGAGCACATTCGCGCAATTCATCATAGATTGCACCTTCAGAAGGCGGATTCTTGCCCCCCAGGGCAACGAGCACCCGCGAAATGTATTTTGGCTCTAAAAAATAATTTTCGATGTGATAAACGTTCCACGTGTAATTATTGCTAGCCTGCTTAGGCATCCCACCAGCGTTACTGTCTCTGTCAGTGATAGAGAAAAATTGAAATGGAAGTTGTCCCTTTTGAGCGGCACGCTCAAGAATTTCATGCAAGGCGCGGACCTTGCTCTTGTTCGTTCCGGAAATAAGGTTCGCCGCGGCTTGTAATTCGGGAAACAAAGTACGCGTAACCCATTGATCAAACTCCGAATTCCCTCCGCCTTCAAAAATAACAACTTTTCCGTTGGGGGCTAACAAAAAGGGCCGGAGTGAGCTCCTGCCCTTTCCGTATTCAATTCGCGAACATAGGCGACCTTAGAAGTCCATATCGCCCATGCCGCCCATGCCGCCGCCGGGCATGCCGCCCGGCGCCGCCGCTGTCCTTCTTCGGCGGTCGGCGACCATCGCTTCGGTGGTGATCAGCAGGCCGGCGACCGACGCCGCGTCCTGCAGCGCGGTGCGCACGACTTTGGTCGGGTCGATGATGCCGGCCTCGACATGTCGACATACTTCTCCGTCTGCGCGTCGAAGCCGAAGGTGTGCGACTTCTGCTCCAGCAGCTTGCCGACCACGATCGAGCCTTCGACGCCCGCGTTCTCGACGATCTGGCGCATCGGCGCCTGCATCGCCCGGCGCACGATGGCGATGCCCGCCGTCTGGTCGTCATTGTCGCCGGTCAGGTCCTTGAGCGCCTTGGAGGCATAGAGCAGCGCCGCGCCGCCGCCGGGAACAATGCCTTCCTCGACCGCCGCCCGGGTGGCGTTGAGCGCGTCGTCGACGCGGTCCTTCTTCTCCTTCACTTCGACCTCGGTCGCGCCGCCGACGCGGATGACCGCAACGCCGCCGGCCAGCTTCGCCAGACGTTCCTGCAGCTTTTCCTTGTCGTAGTCGGAGGTGGTTTCCTCGATCTGCGCTTGATCTGGCTCGACGCGGGCCTCGATGTCGGCCTTCTTGCCGGAGCCGTCGATGATGGTGGTGTTGTCCTTGGTGATGCGCACCTTCTTGGCGGTGCCCAGCATGTCGAGCTTCACGTTCTCGAGCTTGATGCCGAGATCTTCGCTGATCACCTGGCCGCCCGTGAGGATGGCGATGTCTTCCAGCATCGCCTTGCGGCGATCGCCGAAGCCCGGCGCCTTCACCGCCGCGACCTTCAGGCCGCCGCGCAGCTTGTTGACCACGAGGGTGGCCAGCGCTTCGCCTTCGACTTCTTCGGCGATGATGAGCAGCGGACGGCCCGACTGCACCACCGCTTCCAGCACCGGCAGCATGGGCTGCAGCGCTGGAGAGCTTCTTCTCGTGGAGCAGGATGTAGGGGTCTTCCAGCTCGGCCACCATCTTCTCGGCGTTGGTGATGAAGTAGGGCGAGATGTAGCCGCGGTCGAACTGCATGCCTTCGACGACTTCGAGCTCGGTTTCGAGGGTCTTGGCTTCCTCGACCGTGATCACGCCTTCGTTGCCGACCTTGTCCATGGCTTCGGCGATCATCTTGCCGACGGTGCTTGTCGCCATTGGCGGAAATGGTGCCGACCTGGGCGATTTCGGCGTTGGACTTGACCTTCTTGGAGCGCTTCTTGAGGTCGTCGACGACGGCTTCGACCGCCTTGTCGATGCCGCGCTTCAGGTCCATCGGGTTCATGCCGGCGGCGACCGACTTGGCACCTTCGCGCACGATGGCCTGGGCCAGCACGGTCGCGGTCGTGGTGCCGTCGCCGGCCTTGTCGTTGGTCTTCGGAGGCGACTTCGCGCACCATCTGCGCGCCCATGTTCTCGAACTTGTCGTGCAGCTCGATTTCCTTGGCGACCGTGACGCCGTCCTTGGTCGATGCGCGGGGCGCCGAAGCTCTTCTCGATGACGACGTTGCGGCCCTTGGGGCCCAGCGTGACCTTCACCGCGTCGGCCAGAATGTCGACGCCGCGCAGCATCCGCTCGCGCGCGTCGGCGCCGAATTTTACGTCTTTCGCAGCCATGTTATTTGTCTCCTGAAGTGTGGTGTAGTGGCGTTAGGCGGCTTTCTTCGAGGACTTGGAACGGCCTTCGATGATGCCCATGATGTCGGACTCCTTCATGATCAGGAGTTCTTCGCCATCGATCTTCACTTCGGTGCCCGACCATTTGCCGAACAGGATGCGGTCGCCGGTCTTGACTTCGGGAGCGACGCGCTTGCCGTTGTCGTCGAGGGCGCCGGGGCCGACGGCGATGATTTCGCCTTCCTGCGGCTTTTCCTTGGCGGTATCGGGGATGATGATGCCGCCGGCGGTCTTTGTTTCCTCCTTGATGCGGCGGACGACCACGCGGTCGCCAAGGGGACGGAATCTCATGAGTACGTAGCTCCTCCAAGTTCCTGATAAATCAATGGGTTACACGGTAGGGCAGCACTCCGCATGGGGGAGTGCCAAGCCCTAGGCTGGAGATAGGGGGGCGGGGTGCCAACGTCAAGGGGCGTGTTCACGGAGCTTTGACAGGCCGAAGCAGCCATTCAGGCCCATTATCGCGTCACCATGAGGGAGGGCTCCATGAAGTCCATCTGTCTGGCCGCAATGGCCTGCTGCATCGTTGCGTGCGTAGCGTTCGTGCCGTCTGCATCGGCGAAGGGCTTAGCTGTTGCTGTGCTCGATACGCCGTTCAAGGGCTCGCTGCTTTACATTCCCAACGACGGCCGCACGCATCCGGGCGTTGTTGTTCTTCACGGCAGTGAAGGGGGCTCTGACGAGGGTTATCATGTGCAGGCTGCCGAACTTGCGGCGAGCGGTTTTGCCGCGCTTGCGCTCTGCTATTTCGACTGCAACCGTTACCTCACCGAATTGCGCGCGACGCTCGGCGACGTGGACGCCAAACAGGTCAACGACGCCATCGCTTGGCTGCGGGCGTCCGATTACGTGAAGGGCAAAAGGGTCGCGCTTTACGGATTTTCGCGTGGTGCGGAATTGGCGTCCTCCGTGGCGGCGACCGCGGAGCCCGGGCCCGGCATGCCTGACGCTCTGGCGCTTCACGCAGCCACCGACGTCTATACCGGCCAGTCGAATTGGGACTGGTTCGATTCCAGATGTTGGAGCTGCGGCGGCAAGACCTGCACCTTTCGCGATCCCGTGGAGAAGCGTACGTGGAGTAATACTTGCGGCCCGAAGCCAGTGGACGAAAAATTCCAACTCTACGGACTGAACAAATCCGCGTGGAAACTCGGTAGCGGCCCGTCCGATACGGGCAAGCCCATTCCGCTGGAAAATTACGCGGGACCGATCTTCATCACGCACGGCACCAGCGACAATGTGTGGTCGTACAAAAAATCTCAACGTCTGCGCGACAGGCTGGTGGCCGCCGGCAAGACCAATGTCACATTGGTTACGTTCGATGGTGAAGATCACAGTTTTTCGCCCAAAGCGGAAACCAGCCGGATGCAACAGCTGGTGGATTTTCTTAATCGCACCGTCGGCAGGCGTTAGTTATCGGGAAGTTTTTGCAGCACGCGGGCTGGGCTGTGCTAGCCTTGGCATATGGTGGCCCATAGGCTGAATTGCCTGCCATGACCGACAGCACGTTACATATCGTCGTCTATATCATCGCCTCCACGCTGGTGCTGGCGGCGATCATCCTGGGCGTGACCCGGTTGCGGGCTTGGGGTCATGCGCCAATCGGGCACGCGCTGATAGTGGCGACGCTGGTTTCGGCGGCTGCGATCCTGATCGGCAAATACGGTTCGGATTGGGGCATGCCCTGGTACGTCTATTATGCGGCGCCGCTGGCGATCACGCTTCTGGTGCCGCCGCTGGTCTATCACCTCGATTTCCTGCGCGGGCTGATTTACGCGGTGATCGCGTTCCTGGCCGCGCCCGCCATTCACTTTGTTTTCGTCAAGCTTACGGGGTGGACCGACTACATGCCGTTTCTTAAGCTTGGCGGCGCGGTCTTCCTCTCAAAAGCTTCATGGGCGGGACAGCTTCCGGCCTATATGGCATTGCGATAACACGCGGCCCCTCAGACGTTACGCCAATTTTCGGAGAACACTCATGGCCCTTACGTTCTATTATTCGCCCGGCGCCGCCTCGATGTCGTCGCATATCGCGCTCGAAGAAGCCGGCGCCAAATACGATCCGCGCGTGATCAAGCTTTCCGAGAACGAGCAGCGCAAGCCCGAATATCTCGCGATCAATCCGCGCGGGCGGGTGCCTACGCTGGTGCTGGAAGACGGCCGCGTGCTGACCGAGGGTGCGGCGATCCTGCTTTATATCGCGCGGAGCTATCCCGACGCGAAATTGTGGCCGGAAGATCCCGAGTCGCAGGCGCGCGTTATCGAATGGCTGTCGTGGCTCGCTAGCTCGATGCACATCGCTTTCCAGCAGACGCGGCGCCCGATGCGTTTTGTCGGCCAGAACCCGGATTACTTCCAGGCGGTAAAAACCGCCGGCATGACGTTTTTGCGCTCGGGCTTCATCGATATCGAGCGCCGCCTCACAGCCAGCAAATATGCCGCGGGCGACGAATTCTCCATCGCCGATCTGCATCTTTATGTGTTCTTCGCCTGGGGGCGGGGTGCGGGCTTCATCGCGCCCGCTGCCAATCCGTCTTTCTCCCGTTGGGGCGATGAAATGGCGGCACGTCCCGCCGTGCGCCGCATGGCCGAGATGGAAGGGCTGAAAGTCGTCAACAAGCCCTAGATGAATGCGCCCGGTATGACGTCATCCTGAAATTTTCGTTCATCCGAGGTTCATGCGCCGGCCTCCAGAATCCGCCTGGACGGTGGGGCAGAGGAGCAAGGAGTCAATCCATGAAAGCACTTACAAAGGCGGCATTGGGCGCGCTCGTTCTGGCGGGTGTCGCCATGACGGCTACCGCACCGGCTGAAGCACGCGTTTCGGTCGGCATCGGCATCGGCGTTCCCGGTTATTACGGCCCGGGTACTGCCCGTATCCGGGTTACAGCCCGTATTGCGACTACGGCTACTATGACGGTCCCGTCTTCATAGACGGCGTCTGGCTTGGCGGCGGTCACTACCGACATCGCTTCTACGGCGGCCATCATCAGTTCTGGTACAACGGTAGCTGGCGCAATGGCGGATGGGGCCGTAGCGGCCATTGGGGCGGCCGCGGCGGTTGGTCCGGCCATCACAGTGGCGGACACTGGTCCGGCCATCACAGCGGTGGACATCACCACCACTAAGCAAAGCCGCAATTACGATCACAAGCGCGCGACCTCCAACGGGGCCGCGCGCTTTTCTTTTGTTTTGCGCGCGCCTGAACGGAATCTGAATTGCGCATTCAATTCGGGTTCAAAGCCCAAATGGAAATCTGGCGGCAGTGTTGTGAAGCTCTGAAACCTATGTGGAGGAAAACATGAGAACCATGATCAAAGCCGCGCTTGTCGCCACCACGCTTGCAAGCGCCGCACTTGCCGGCGCCGGCCAGGCGGCTGCGCGCGAAAATCTCGGCGTCTATGTCGGCCCGGATTCGTTTGGGCTGTATATGAACAGTGGCAAGCACAAGCGGATCAATGCTCGCACGCCATCGAACTTCGGCGTGTGGTATGCGGATCGCGCGCGCTATCGCCCCTTCATGCGTGCGCGGTGGAATGCCAATGCGTGCTTTCCGGTGACCAAGTACGGCTATAATGATTACGGCCGTCAGGTCCTGATCAAAGCCACGATGTGTTACGACCGCTTCGGTAAGACCTATGTCGTGCCGGGCAGCCGCAAGATCGTGCGCGTGCTGTAAGTCGCGAAATCTTATGTGCCAAGCATTTGTACCCGGCGCGCGATAAGCGTGCCGGGTTCATTGCTTTTGGGCCAAGCCCCGCGCAAGAAACCGCTTACCAGCGCAAATTATCCCGAAAAATTCCGCTTCTGGCCCTCCCGCGTGCCCCGTACATATCGTATTGGGTGCCGTCCGGCCCCAGGCCGGGCCATGGCAGGCGGAGGTCAAGATGCGCATCGGTGTGCCCAAGGAAATAAAGGTCCACGAATACCGTGTGGGGCTGACGCCTTCTGCCGCGCGCGAGCTCACCAGCCGCGGCCATCAGGTTTTCATCGAGACCAATGCGGGCGAGGCGATTGGATTAACCGACGAGCATTACAAGCGCGTGGGTGCCAGCATTCTTCCCAATGCCGATGAAGTGTTTGCCGGCGCCGACATGATCGTGAAGGTGAAGGAGCCGCAGGCGGTCGAGATCAAGCGCCTCAAGCCCGGCCAGACGCTGTTCACTTATCTTCATCTGGCGCCCGATCCTCATCAGACCAAAGCGCTGCTGGCCTCCGGCGCCATCGGCATCGCTTACGAGACGGTGACCGATGCGCGCGGCGGGCTGCCGTTGCTGGCGCCGATGAGCGAAGTTGCGGGGCGCATGTCGATACAGGCGGGCGCGCGCTGTCTGGAAATGGAGGCGGGCGGGCGCGGCATGTTGCTGGGCGGCGTGCCGGGCGTGCCGGCGGCGAAGGTGGTGGTGCTGGGCGGCGGCGTGGTCGGCACCAATGCCGCGCGCATGGCGATGGGACTTGAAGCCCATGTCACCATTCTGGATGTTTCGCTTTCACGCCTGAACGAGCTCGATTTCCGTTTCGGCGTCATGCTGAACACGATTTATTCCACCATCGACGCCATCGAGGATCAGGTTATTCAGGCCGATCTCGTTATCGGCGCTGTGCTGCTGCCGGGCGCCGAAGCCCCCAAGCTCATCACCGAAAAAATGGTCAAGCATATGAAGAAGGGCTCGGTCATTGTCGATGTCGCCATCGATCAGGGCGGCTGCGCCGAAACCTCGCACGCCACCACCCACGCACAGCCCACATATAAGGTGCATGACGTGGTGCATTACTGTGTCGCCAATATGCCTGGCGCGGTGGCGCGCACCTCCACCTTCGCGCTCAACAACGCCACGCTGCCTTTCACCATCGCGCTGGCCGAGCTTGGCCCCGAGCGCGCCATGATGCAGAACCCGCATTTGCGCGCGGGGCTGAATGTCTATAAGGGCGCCCTCACCTACAAGGCGGTGGCGGAGGCGCAGAAACTTCCCTTCAAGGGCGCGGATGAGGTGTTGCGGCTCGCTTCCTAGATGCCAGCACCCCTTCGCCTGATCAGAGGTCTGAGCGAAATCGCAACCGATTACGATTCGCTTATCTGCGACGTATGGGGCGTGCTGCACAATGGCAAGCAGGCGCAACCGGCCGCTTGGGAAGCCTGCATCCGCTTTCGCGAAATGGGCAAGCCGGTCATTCTTTTTTCCAATGCTCCGCGCCTTGCCGGCGAAGTAAAGAAGCAACTCGACAAAATGGGCGTGCCGCAGGTGGCCTATGACGACATCGTCACCTCAGGCGCCGTCACGCGTGCCGAACTGGAAAAGCGCACGCGGGCGCACACACTCAGGTTGCTTCACATTGGGCCTGAGCGCGATCACAGCGTTTATCAAGGGCTGAATGTCAGCATGGTTGGCGCAAGCGAGGCGGAACTGGTGCTATGCACCGGCTTCTATGACGATGAGAAAGAAAAACCGGAAGATTACCGCGCGCGTTTCGCCCCACTGATCGCGCGCAAGCTGACGCTTCTTTGCGTCAATCCCGACATCGTGGTGCAGCGTGGCGAGAAGCTTATTTATTGCGCGGGCGCGCTGGCGCGGCTCTACGAGCAGATGGGCGGAAAGATCGAATATTACGGCAAGCCGCATCTGCCGATCTATGCGGCGGCGCTGACGCGTGCGCGCGATGTCGGCCGCGCAATGCGCCCGCTGGTGGTGGGCGACGGGCTGGAAACCGACATCAAAGGCGCCAACACCGCCAACCTCGACGCGCTCTTTGTGATGGACGGCGTTTTTGCCGCCGAAATTTCCGACAAGCGCAATGTTGCCGCGATCACCAAACTGCTTAACGCCAAGGGCGTGACTGCGAGGTACGCGATCGAGGCGCTGCGCTGGTAAGCCTGCTTGCCGCAGGCGCGCACGCCCGATAAGACAGCTTCATACGGACAACCGGGGGAACGATGAGCAACACAATCCATTCTGGCGGCTACACGATCGACCAGATCAAGCCCGGTATGAGCGCAAGTTATTCCAAGGCATTCAGCGAGGCCGACGTGGCGGCCTTTGGCGCACTGTCGGGTGACATGAACCCGGTTCATTTCGACGAAGCCTTCGCCCAGACCACCATTTTCAAAGGCCGCGTCGTGCACGGCATGATGAGCGTCAGCCTGGTTTCCACCGTGCTCGGTATCAAGTTGCCGGGGCCTGGTTGCATCGCGCTTGGCCTCAACCTGCAATTCCGCGCCCCGGTGCGCATCGGCGACACGGTGACGGCCACCTGCACCGTGCGCGAGGTGGTGCCCGAGAAGCGCCGCGTCACGCTCGATTGCGTGTGCAAGGTGCACGATACCGTGGTCGTGCAGGGCGAGGCACAGGTCATGGCGCCCGCTAGCCGCGGGTGAACCAGCGCATGCGCATCCTGCGCCACCACCGCAATCTGTCGCCCGAGACGAGAGGCGCGGTCGTGGCGCTCGGCAATTTCGATGGCGTGCATCGCGGGCATCAGGCGCTGATCGCCGAGGCGAAGCGTATCGCGAGGGAATCCGGCAAGCAGCTTGCGGCCGTCGTGTTCGAGCCGCAGCCGCAAGAATTCTTTAAGCCCGACGCGCCGCCGTTTCGTCTCACGCCGTTCCGCGCCAAGGCGCATCTGCTGTCGCAGCAGGGTGTCGATATCCTGATCGTGCTCCACTTCAATCGCGAGCTGTCGCAACTGAGCGCGCAGGATTTCGTGCTGGAAGTTTTGAAAAAAGAGCTTGCCGCTGCGCATGTGGTGGTGGGCGCGGATTTTCGTTTCGGTAAGGGCCGCGCGGGCGACGCCGGCGTACTATCTTATATGGGTGAGATGGAAGGCTTCGGCGTAACCGTGTTCGATCTTGCGTCAGGTGGTGACGCGCAGAAAATTTCCTCTACCCGCATTCGCGAGGCGTTGAAGTCGGGCAAGCCCGAAGAGGCGGCGCGCCTGCTAGGCCATTGGTGGACGGTCGAGGGCCACGTGGCGACCGGCGATGGCCGCGGGCGCAACATCGGCTATCCCACGGCGAATTTGAAATTGGAGCACACGCTGGAACCGGCCTTTGGCATTTACGCCGTGCGCGCGACCGTGGATGAAAAGCGTACACTTGATGGCGTGGCGAGTTTCGGTATCCGGCCCATGTTCGAAATCAAAAAGCCACTGCTGGAAGTGCACCTGTTCGATTTCGCCGGCGATCTTTACGGCAAGCACCTGGCGGTTTCGCTGATCGCTTATCTTCGTCCCGAACAGAAGTTCGAAAATGTGGACGCGCTCAAAGCGCAGATGGCGAAAGACGAGCTGGAGGCCAGGCGTCTGCTAGCCAAAGCGGGCGAAGTCCCACCTATGCTGGACCGCTAACCGGGCCCCTGTTACATCCCTTTTATGTCCACGGATTCCCCGGTCAAACCCGATTACCGCGCCACGCTGTTCCTGCCGGCCACCGAGTTCCCGATGAAGGCGGGGCTGGCCGAGGCCGAACCCAAATGGCTCGCGCGCTGGGAGGCGATGGGCATCTACGCGCGCCAGCGCGAGGCCGCCAAAGACAAGCCGCAATTCATCCTGCATGACGGGCCGATTTACGCGAACGGCGACATCCATGCCGGCACCGCGCTCAATCACATCCTGAAAGATTTCGTCGTCCGCTCGCAGAACATGCTGGGCAAGGACGCGCCCTACATTCCGGGCTGGGACTGTCACGGGCTGCCCATCGAATGGAAAGTGGAAGAACAATACCGCGCAAAAGGCGTCGCCAAGGACAGCGTGCCCAAGGATCAGTTGCGCCGAGATTGCCGCGCCTTCGCCGAGCATTGGCTGGGCGTGCAGCGTGAGCAGATCAAACGGCTGGGCTGCACCGGCGACTGGGCGCGGCCCTACACGACGATGGATTACAAGGCCGAGGCCGCCATCGTCGGCGAGCTGCATAAGTTCGTCATGAACGGATTGCTCTATCGCGGCTTCCGCCCGGTGATGTGGTCGCCGATCGAGAAAACCGCGCTGGCGGAAGCGGAAGTCGAGTATCAGGAGAAATCATCTCCCGCGATCTATGTGAATTTCCGATCATCGTATCCACCACTGTAGATGGACGTCTTCGCTCGGAGCTATCACGTGCAAGCGTAATCATCTGGACCACGACGCCATGGACAATTCCAGGAAACCGAGCCATCGCGTATTCCAAGGAGATTAAATATGGGGTTTATGAAATTGTATGCTATTTCTGAAGGATCACTCGCGGTAGTCGGAGAGAAGATTGTTATCGCTGATGAGTTAGCGGATCGCGTAGCGCAGCATGCGAAAGCAACGTTAAAACGTACTCATGAGGTGAACCCAGATGGCGTAGCATGCGCGCATCCATTGCGAGACAGAGGCTACGATTTTGGTGTCCGGCTGCTGCCGGGCGATCACGTTACGGCCGATGAAGGCACTGGCTTTGTGCACACCGCGCCCGGCCATGGCGAGGATGATTTCAATTTAGGCCGCGCGCACAATCTGGAAATTCCCAACACCGTGGACGAAGAAGGCAAATTCACCGAGGAGGTGAAACTGCCGTCACTGATCGGCAAGCGCATCCTCACCCCCGATGGCAAAGACGGCGAGGCCAATGGCGCGGTGATCAAGGAATTGATCGCGGCCGGCGCGCTGCTGGCCAAAGGCACGTTGCGCCATCAATATCCGCATTCTTGGCGCTCGAAAGCACCGGTAATTTTTCGCGCCACGCCGCAATGGTTCGCGGGCATGGACAAACCCTTTGAAGGTTCGGGCGGCAAGACATTACGCGAGCTCGCGATGAAAGCGATCCACGAAACCCGCTGGTATCCACCGCAAGGCGCCAACCGCATCGGCGCGATGGTGGAGGGGAGGCCCGACTGGGTGCTGTCGCGCCAGCGCGCCTGGGGCGTGCCGCTCGCCGTGTTCGTGAAAAAATCGGACGGCATGACCTTGCTGCGCGACGCCAAGGTCAACGCGCGCATCCGTGACGCCTTCGCGAAAGAAGGCGCGGATGCCTGGTTCAACTCGGCCCCTTCGCGCTTCCTCGGCCCCGAATATAAGGAGGCCGACTACGATCAGGTGACGGACATTCTGGACGTGTGGTTCGATTCCGGCTCGACGCATGTGTTCACGGTGGAAGAGCCGATCAACCCCGCCTGGCCCAAGGCCAATCAGGCCGATCTTTATCTCGAGGGTTCCGACCAGCATCGCGGCTGGTTTCAGTCGTCGCTGTTGGAATCCTGCGGCACGCGAGGGCTAGCGCCCTACAAAGGCGTGCTGACGCACGGCTTCGTGCTGGACGAGCAGGGCCGCAAAATGTCGAAGTCGCTCGGCAATGTGGTGGCGCCACAAACCATCGCAGAAAAGAACGGCGCCGAGATTTTGCGCCTGTGGGCGGCGAATTCGGATTTCACCGAAGACCTGCGCATCGGACAGGAGATCATCCAGGCGAACGTCGACGGCTATCGCCGGTTGCGCAACACCATCCGGTTTTTGCTCGCCAATCTGGCCGAATTCGACGACGCGGAACGCATCGGCCACGACAAGATGCCGGAACTCGAACGCTTTATTCTGGCGCGGCTGGCGCAGCTCGATGGCGAGATGCGCGCAGGCTATGACGCCTTCGATTTCACCCGCGTCTATTCCATGCTGTTCAATTTTGCCACCAATGATCTGTCGGCGTTCTATTTCGATATCCGCAAGGACGTTCTCTATTGCGATGCGAAGTCGTCTGCGCGCCGCCGCGCCGCGCGCACTGTGTTGGACGAATTGTTCCGCCGTCTTGTCGTCTGGCTGTCGCCGATATTGTGCTTCACGATGGAAGAGGCCTGGGTGATGCGTTTTGGCGATAAAGAGAGCGTGCATCTGCATACCGCGCCGGCCACACCGAAAGATTGGACCGACGACAAGTTGTTGCTAAAGTGGGAACGCGTGCGTGCATTACGCCGCGTCGTCACCGGCGCGCTTGAAATTGCACGGCGCGACAAAGTTATCGGCGCAAGCCTCGAAGCCGCACCCACGCTCTATGTCGAGAACGACGCCGATATGGCGCTCTTTAAAAACGCGCCGCTGTCGGAACTCACCATCACATCGGTTGCGCATGTGAAGAAAGCTGCTACGCCTGAAAATGCGTTCCGCTTGCCGGACGTTGCGGGCGCCGCCGCCGTCTTCGAAAAAGCGCAAGGCGAAAAATGCGCGCGCTGCTGGATGGTGCTGGAAGAAGTGGGCCAAGACAAAGTCCATCCCGATCTTTGCCGCCGCTGCATCGCAGCGGTTGGCGGCTAATCGTGTTGCACGCCCCCTCACCGGCTCGCTGTCGCTCGCTCCCTCTCCCCCAAAGGGGGAGAGGGTCGAGGGCGATCAGCAAAAGCCCGCCAGGGCTTTTGCCGCCCGAGGGTGAGGGGGAAGCTAATGTGGAGTGCGCCTCGTGCAAGCAATGAGAACGACACCGCTGCGCTGGGGCATTGTGGCTGCTGCAGGCGCGCTCATCGCCGATCAGGCGTCGAAGGCGCTGATGCTTTACGGGTTCGGCTTCTACGATATGGCGCCCGGCGAGCACGTTCAGGTGCTGCCGTTTTTCGACCTCGTCATGGTGTGGAACCGGGGCATTTCTTACGGCCTGTTCCAGTCCCAGGGCCTTTTGGGAACGCTGCTTTTAACCCTCTTCTCTTTCGTGGCCATTGCAGCACTTGGCTGGTGGCTGACCCGGGCAGAGAGGGTTTTCCCGGCTTTTGGGCTTGGTCTCGTGATCGGCGGCGCCATCGGTAATGTGATCGACAGAATCATGTACGGCGCGGTGGCCGATTTTTTCCACTTTCATGCTTTCGGCCGCGACTGGTATGTGTTCAATGTCGCCGACGCAGCGATTACAATCGGCGTCATCGCATTGCTTGCTGACGCCTTTGTCCGCCCCGGCGGCGAGACCCGAAAGCCAGGAGTTGAACCATGAAGACATGGAAATTGGCCGTAGCGCTTTTGTCCGTCGGCGCACTTGCCGGATGCAGCGACGTCAAGGACGCAGTTGGCGGCTCGAAGCTTTCGCCCGATGAATTCGCAGTCATGCCGAAGGCGCCGCTGATCATGCCGCCCGATTACAATCTACGCCCGCCTAAGCCCGGCTCGCGCCAGGCCAATTTGCCGGATCCTTCCGATCAGGCGCGCGCCAGTCTTTATCCCAACAACCCCGCAGCAGTGGCGGCGACGATCGAAGGAAGCTTCAGCGACGGTGAAAAATTACTGCTGGCCTATGCGGGGGCTGCCAATGCCGATAATTCCATCCGCCAGCGCATCGCTGCCGAAGCGGGCTATGACGAGCAGGGCGGCGGCTTCGCCGACTCCGTATTGTTCTGGCAGGCGCCCACCGACAGCGGTACGCCCGTCGACGCCAAGGCCGAGGCCGACCGCTTGCGCAAGAGCGATGCTTCGGGCGAGCCCACGCAGAAACCGGCACAGAGTCCGGCTAGTCAGTAAGGAATATTCTTTGTCAGTCCTTCGCATGCTCGCCGCGGCGTTCATACTCGTTGCCGCATACGCTTCTCCGTCCGCGGCTGAGGTCAGAGCGTCGCAATTCAAACTGCAAAACGGATTGCAGGTGGTGGTGATCCCCGATCACCGCGCGCCGGTGGTCACGCAGATGCTGTGGTATCGCGTCGGCGGCGCCGACGATCCGATGGGCCTTTCAGGCCTCGCGCATTTCTTCGAGCATCTGATGTTTAAGGGCACCAAGGCGGTCCCTGAAGGCGAGCTGTCCAAGACGGTTGCGCGCAATGGCGGGCAGGACAATGCCTTCACCACGCATGATTTCACCGCGTTTTACGAGCGCATCGCCAAAGACCGGCTGCCCTTGGTGATGGGGTTGGAAGCCGACCGCATGGTCAATCTCGATCTCTCCGAGAACAATGTCCGCACCGAGCGCGAGGTGGTGCTGGAAGAACGCCGCTCGCGTATCGAAAGCAGCCCGGCCGCCCTATTGCAGGAGCAGATGTCGGCAGCACTTAATCTTTCGCATCCCTATGGCCGGCCGGTGATCGGCTGGGCGGATGAAATTCGCCATATCGGCCGTGCGCAAGCGATCGATTACTACACGCATCACTATGCGCCCAATAATGCGACCCTGATTGTGGCGGGCGATGTCGAGCCCAATGAAGTGCTGGCGCTCGCCCAGGAAAAATTCGGCAATCTGCCCGCGCATGCTATTACGCCCCGCGCCGATGCGGTTGAACCGCCACGCACCGCAGAAACGCAGCTGACGATGACGCACAAGGACGTGCACCTTCCTGTGTTTATGCGGTTCTACCGCACGCCGAGTTACGTCCAGGCGAAGCCCGGCGAGGCGGAGTCGCTGGATGTGCTGGCCGAGATCATGGGTGGCGGGCCGACAAGCCGGCTTTATCAATCGCTTGTGGTGGACAAGAAACTCGCGGTCAGTGCCGGCGCCTGGTATGACGGCTTTTCGCGCGACGCGACGCAATTCGGCATCGCCGCCTATCCGCGCGACGGCGTCTCGCTCGATCAATTGGAGAAAGCGGCGGACGACGTGATAAGCGCGATGATGGCCGCGCCACCGGCCAATGACGAATTCGCGCGCGCCAAAACCAAGTTGGTCGCCAACGCGATTTATTCGCGCGATAGCCAGGGCGCGATGGCGCATACTTACGGCGTGGCGCTGTCCATCGGTCTCACTATCAAGGATGTCGAGGATTGGCCGAAGCGCATTCAGGCCGTGCGCGTGGACGATGTGCGCAAGGCGGCGCAAAACTACTTGCACAAAGAGCAATCGGTCACCGGCTGGCTGCTGCCAAAGGCGGGGCCATGATGCGGCGTTTTGCGCTCGCGTTTGTTTTCGCGCTGGCTGTTCCGGCTGCGGCGAACGCCGTCACCGTCAAAACACTGCCCGCGCCGCCAGGCATGGATGTCTGGCTGTCGGAAGAGCATTCGCTGCCGATGGTGGCGATCTCCGTCTCGCTTCCGGCGGGATCGGCTTACGACCCTGCTGGTAAGGAAGGTCTGTCGGCCATGACGGCTTCGTTGCTCGACGAAGGCGCGGGCGACATGAAAGCCACCGCCTTCAAGCAAGCGCTGGAATCGCGCGCCATACATTTCGGCGTCTCCGCCGATCGCGATTTTCTGACTGTCTCGGTGAAGGCGTTGAGTGCGAATGTGAACGAAGCATTCCGCCTTCTCGGGCTGGCGCTTTCGCATCCGCGGTTCGATCCGGAAGCCGTCGAGCGCATGCGCTTTGCAATTCTCGCCAGCCTAAAGGAAGACGAGGAAGATCCTGGCACGATTGCGGCCAAGGCGTGGTTCAAGGCTTATTTCGGCACGCATCCCTATGCGCATGACGATGACGGATCGGCCGAGGGCCTGAAGGCCATCTCAATTGCCGATATCAAAGCCTTCGCCGCCGGCCATCTGGTGCGCGGCAAGGCCAAGGTAGCGGTGGCAGGCGACATTACGCCGGAAGTGCTTGCCAAGCTGATTGACGCGACCTTCGGCCCGCTCCCGCCCGACGCACCGCCGCCAACGCCCCACCCCGACACTGTGGGCGCGCCTGGCGAACACATTATTTCCATGGATGTGCCGCAGCCCTCGGCCGTGTTCGGCATACCGGGACCGCAGCGCAACGATCCTGATTTCATTCCGAGCTATGTCGCGAATTATATTTTGGGCGGCGGCGGGTTTTCTTCGCGCTTGATGGATGAAGTGCGCGACAAGCGCGGGCTCACTTATGGGATCTCAACTTCATTGGCTGATTACAAGGCGGCCGGCATCATTGTGGGCGAAGTGGCAAGCGACAAGACCACTATCGGCCCCGCCCTCGATGTCGCGAAAGCGGTGATGGCCCGTTTCGCCAAGGAAGGTGCGACCGAGAAAGAGCTTATGGATGCCAAGACCTATTTGACCGGCTCGTTCCCGCTCAATTTCGATTCCAATGTAAAGATATCTGCGACACTGAATGGCTTTCAGCGCGCGGGGCTGGATGCCGACTATGTCGTGCACCGCAATGCCTTGATCGATGCAGTGACGCTTGCGCAAGTGAATGCAGCGGCGAAGAAATATTTTGATCCCGCGCGCCTTACCATCATCATCGCCGGCACGCCGCAGAAGCCCGCGCCTGGCGCGCGGCGAGCGGCGCCTGTGAAACCCGAACTCCAACCGCAAATCGACAAGCCCCCCACACCCTGAGCAAGTTCCAAACTCGCGCAGGGCGCGGGTTCACGCCTAAGCTGGTCCTATAGGCAGGATCTGAGTCGCATGGCATCGCCGTCGTTGCCTTACACAATATCGCTTGAATTGGCGCTTTCGGGCGCGGGTGCGCCCGCGCGCGCGGCCTATGAGGCGGCGTTGGTCGAGGCCAAGCAGGCGCTTGCCAAGTTACGCGATGCAAAGCCGGAACTGCTCACCATTCTCGACCGCGAGGATGACGTCACGCAAGCAGCCGAGGCCGCGGAAGCCTTCAAGCGGCACGCAACCGATATTTTCATTTTAGGCACGGGCGGTTCGAGCCTGGGCTCACAGGCGCTGGCTGGCCTGGTGCCGTTCGGGCGCATGGCGATGCCGCGGGTTTTTTCGTTCGACAATCTTGACGCGCAAACCTTCGCCGACGCGTTGGCGGTCTGCGATCCCAAGACCACACACTTACTGGTGATTTCCAAATCCGGTTCCACGCCCGAGACAATGATGCAGGCGCTTGCCGCCGCCGAGATGATGAAGCAGCACCACGACCGGCACATCAAGGAGCGCTTCCTTGTCGTGACGCAGCCGGGGGCCAATCCGCTTCGCCGATTTGCCGAAGCCATCGATTGTCCTGTGCTCGATCATCCGACCGGCATTGGCGGGCGCTATTCTGTACTGAGCATCGTGGGATTGCTGCCCGCGCTGTTGATGGGTCTCGAGGCGAACGCCGTGCGCGCGGGCGCGCGCGCGGCGCTGGCCAATGCCGACGACGCCGTTTCCGGCGCGGCGCTGCATTTCGCACTCGCGCAAGCGGGAAAGCTGCGCGAGACCGTATTGTGGTCCTACGCCGACCGGCTTGAAAATTTCGGCGCGTGGTGGCGGCAGCTATGGGCCGAAAGCCTGGGCAAGAAAGGGCAGGGCTCGACGCCGGTGGCGGCGCTCGGCCCCGTCGATCAGCACAGCCAGTTGCAGTTGTTTCTCGATGGCCCTGGCGCCTCGCTCTTCACATTCATCACAACCGACACGGCGGGGCTGGGACCAGTGGCGCCCAAGCCGGACGCCGAGGGCCTGGGTCTTTCCTACCTGGCGGGGCGGCACATGGGCGATCTGGTGGCGGCCGAAGCGCGTGCCACCGCAGAAACGCTGGCCACGCGAGGGCGGCCGGTGCGCCGCATTCATGTCCCACAGATAAATGAGGCTGCGATGGGCGCCCTCTTCATGCATTTCATGCTGGAGACGATCATCATGGGGCGGCTGATGCGAATCGATCCGTTCGATCAGCCCGCGGTGGAAGAGGGCAAGACCTTGGCGCGCGCTTATCTGCAAGGAATGAAGCGATGACGGCGGCCCACGCCGAACGGACAGTGCGCTCCCGCGCGCGCATCCGCCGCCTCGATGAGGGCACGGTCAATCGCATTGCCGCCGGCGAAGTGGTGGAGCGCCCCGCCAGTGCGGTGAAAGAGCTGGTCGAGAACGCGCTCGACGCCGGCGCCACGCGCATTGCCGTCACCATCGGCGATGGCGGCGCGTCGTTGATCCTGGTCGAGGACAATGGCGAGGGCATGGATGCAGAAGAATTGTGCTTGGCTATCGAACGCCACGCTACTTCCAAATTGCCGCTTGCCGCCGATGGCGGCGACGATCTCACCCATATCGAGACGCTGGGATTCCGCGGTGAAGCATTGCCATCCATCGGCGCGGTGGCGCGGCTGGCGCTGACCAGCCGCACGCACGCGGGCGAGGGGCAAACCATCCGCGTCGAAGGCAGTGTGGTCGAGGGGCCGTCGCCCGCGGGATTTTTAAGCGCTGGCCAAAGCGGCACGCGCGCCGAAGTGCGCGACCTTTTCTTCGCCACGCCGGCGCGGCTGAAATTTTTGAAATCCGTGCGTTCGGAGTCGCTCGCCGTGCTGGATGTGGTCAAGCGCCTCGCCATGACGCGGCCCGATGTCGCCTTCAGCCTCACCGACGACGGGCGCGAGGTCTTGCGCTTGCCCGCGGAAGAGGCGCTGTTCGATGGCCGGTTGAAGCGGCTGGCGCGCATCATGGGCCGCGACTTCGGCGAGAATTCCGTGGGCGTAGATGCCGCGCGCGAAGGCGTGCGCGTGTCCGGCTTTGCCGGGCTTCCCACTTACAACCGCGTCAATGCGCAGATGCAGTTTCTGTTCGTCAATGGCAGGCCGGTGCGCGACCGGCTGTTGGTGGGCGCGGTGCGCGGGGCCTATGCCGAATTCATGCCGCATGACCGCTTTGCGGCGCTGGCGCTCTTCGTGGAATGCGACCCGGTTCTGGTCGATGTCAACGTTCATCCCGCCAAAGGCGAAGTGCGCTTCCGCGATCCGGGCCTGGTGCGGGCGCTCATCGTAACCGCGCTGAAATCCGCGCTGCATGGCGCCGGCCACCGCGCGGCCAATACGGTTTCGACGGCTGCCATCGCAGCCTTTCGCAGGCCCGAGCCGCACAGCCACGCGCCAGGCTATGGCGCCGCCGATCACGCGCGGCAGTTTCAGGCGCCGCTGTCATTGGGCGCGCTCGCATCCTCGCCAGCGCGCGCAGAATCGCCGGAACCTGCGGCGGAAGATACCGGCGTGCATCCTTTGGGAATGGCGCGCGCGCAGTTGCACGAAACCTATATCGTGGCTCAGACGCCTGACGGCATTATGTTCATCGATCAGCACGCGGCGCATGAGCGCGTGGTGCTGGAGCGCATGAAACACGCCATGGAAACAGGCCAGGTCAAGCGCCAGCCATTGCTCATCCCCGAAGTGGTGGAACTGGACGAGGGGGCTGCCACGCGCCTCTTGGCGCACGGCGAGGCGCTGGCACAGCTCGGCCTCATCGTCGAAAGCTTTGGGCCTGGCACGGTTCTGGTGCGCGAAACACCCGCGCTGTTGGGCGAACTCGACGCCAAGCAATTGATCCGCGATCTGGCCGACGAACTGGCCGAAAGCGACGCGGCGCTGTCGCTGAAAGAGCGGCTGGACCACGTCGCGGCCACCATCGCCTGCCACATGAGCGTGCGCGCGGGGCGCCGTCTTAACGCCGAGGAAATGAACGCACTGTTGCGCGAGATGGAAGCCACACCACATACCGGCCAATGCAACCACGGCCGGCCTACGCATGTGGAGCTTAAGCTCGCCGATATCGAACGACTATTCGGCCGGCGCTAGCCCGTGCGCAAGATCGTCACGCGCGTGTCTCCATAGAGGCGGTCGTCGAGGATCGCAAATCCGTCAGTTGCGGGAACCGTTTCGTCTTCCGCAGTTTCCGCAACGATGATGGCGTCGTGCGCAAGCCAGCCGCCATCGCGCAACGAGGCCAGCGCTGGCGCAATCAGGTTCTTGCGATAAGGCGGATCGAGAAAGGCAAGGGTGAAAGGTTGGTCCATGCTGCGCTTGCCCAAATCGGTTGCATCGCGCCGCCAAATTTTGGTGACGCCAGTCAAGCCAAGCACTTCGACATTCTGCCGGATGAGCGCGCGGCTTTCGCTGTGATCGTCGATGAACAGGCAATATCGCGCGCCCCGCGACAGCGCTTCGATCCCCATGGCGCCAGTACCCGCGAACAGATCGATCACTCGCGCGCCTTCAAGCGCGAAGCCCACGCCGAAATCCTTATGGGCCAGAATGTTGAAGATGGCCTGGCGAACCTTATCCGAGGTGGGGCGCACGCGCGCGTCGGCGGGCGCCACCAACGCGCGGCCCCCGAACCGGCCTGCCGTCACGCGCATGATGGGCTTCCTTGTCGCATGCCTGCTCGATAAACCATTGCTGGGATGGGCGCGAGCGCTCACAAGCGCGCGAGGGCTGGGCGTTCGCGCTTCCGCAGGGCCTGTCCACACGTTATACGGCAGGTATATGACGCCAGCATCGCGCATTTCCCTATACGTCGCCTTTGCCTTTGGCATATTTGCCGAGGTGGGCTTGCGCATGCTGCGCCCATCAATAGCGATCCCAAGGTGCAGGCGAGCCTGATTTCCGAACACCCGAGCGTGGCGCCGGGAGGCGAGGTAACGGTGGCGTTGCGCGAAATCATTCGCGACCGCTGGCACACCTATTGGCGCAACCCCGGCGATTCCGGCGAGCCCACTACGATTACCTGGCACTTGCCCGCGGGCTGGAAAGCGGGGCCGATCGAGTGGCCGTATCCAAAGCGGCTGCCGGTCGGACCACTGATGGATTACGGCTATGAGAACGAGGTCGCGCTGCTCTCGACGCTGACCGCGCCACCTGACGCAAAGCCGGGCGACACCGTGCATATTACCGCCGATGCGGAATGGCTCGTCTGTGCCGAAGTGTGCATTCCCGAAGAGGCAAAGCTCGTTATCGATTTGAAGGTGGCCGCCGCGTCGCCACCATCCGATCCCGACACGGCAAGTTTGTTTGCGCGCGCGCGTATGCGTTTGCCCGAAGAATTGCATGCGCCTGCAAATTATCGCGTGAATGATGCCGTATTCACGTTGAGTGTGCCGTCGCCGCTGTTGGCTGCGACGCACCCCAGTAATGCGTTCTTTTATCCGGATAATGACGGCTATTTGACAAACGCCGACAAGCAGGAATTGCACCAACTGGATGGCGGCGTCGAGCTCGTTGCGAAGCCCGGCTGGAAGTTGACGGATGTTGCAAAGCGTGCGGCCGCCGGGCCAATAAGCGGCGTGCTGGTTTTCATCGATGGCTATGGCGTTGAGCGCGCGGTTTCGCTGAGCGCGCAAAATGTGACGCCTGCAGCCGCTCCAGCTGCCGCAGCGGGCATTGGGGTTTTGGAAGCATTGCTGTTCGCATTTCTGGGCGGGCTCATTCTCAATCTCATGCCCTGCGTCTTGCCGGTGCTGTCGATCAAGGCACTGGCGCTGGCACGCAAAGGCGGCGCGTCGGAATCCGCGCACAACGAAGCGCTCGCTTACGCTGCGGGTGTGGTGTTGAGCTTTGCCGCACTTGGCGGGCTTCTCATCGTGTTGCGTGCGGGCGGCGAGAGCGTGGGTTGGGGTTTCCAGCTTCAGGATCCCGTAGTGGTCGCGGCTTTCGCGCTGCTGATATTCGCGGTGGGGCTCAATTTCTCGGGCGTGTTCGATATCGGCGAAAGCATCACCGGTTTCGGCGAGCATTTGGTGCGCCATGGCGGCCTTATCGGCAGCTTCTTCACCGGCGTACTTGCTGTGGTGGTTGCCGCGCCCTGCACCGCGCCCTTCATGGGTGCGGCGATGGGCTTTGCGCTGACTGAACCCGCTGGAGTGGCGCTTGGCGTCTTCATCGCGCTCGCTTTGGGCTTTGCCGCGCCATTCGTGGCGCTGGGTTTCTCGCCGGGTCTGCTGCGCTTGTTGCCGAAGCCCGGCGCCTGGATGGAAACGCTGCGCGAATTGCTCGCTTTCCCCATGTACGCGACCGCGATCTGGCTTGCCTGGGTGTTGAGTATAGAGGCCGGCCTCGATGGCGTGGCCGCGTTGTTGGCGGCGGCGCTGGCGCTTGCGTTTGCGCTGTGGGCGTTTGGCGAGGCGAAGAGGGCGCGCACTTGGGGGCGCACCCTTGCCTGGATTGCCGTCGTGCTAGGGCTGGCCGCTACGGCGTACCTGCTGCCGATGGCGGACACGGGCAAACATGCAAGCCCGCAGCAGTTCAGCGCATTGCCCTCGCAACCCTATAACGCGGCGAAATTGGCAAGCTTTCGGGCCGAAGGCCGCCCCGTTTTCGTCAATGCAACGGCCGCCTGGTGCATCACTTGTCTGGTGAACGAGCGGCTCACGTTTGGCCGGCAAAGTATCGTGGATTTATTCGCGCGCAATAACGTTGCCTATCTGGTAGCAGACTGGACAAATCGTGACGCGGAAGTAACAGCGCTGCTGGCCGCCAATGGGCGCACAGGCGTGCCGCTTTATCTGTATTTTCCGCCCCTCAAAGAACCGGTTGTGCTTCCGCAAATCCTTACGGAAGATGTCATCCAATCGGCAATAGACAACGGAAAGTAACGGCGTAGGAGGCTTGGACCATGCGTATTTCTTCCATGATGATTTTGGCAGCGGCTTTCGCGCTTGCAGTCGCGCCGGCGCAAGCCGCGAGGACCGGCGCGCCAGCGCCGCAATTCACCGGCACCGATTCCAACGGCGTCACGCACAAGCTTAGCGATTACGCCGGCAAGATTGTGGTGCTCGAGTGGAACAACAATCAGTGTCACTTTGTCGGCAAGCAGTATGGCACCGGCAATATGCAGAAGCTGCAGGCCGATGCGACGGCGCAGGGCGTGGTTTGGTTGAGCGTGATTTCGTCCGCGCCGGGCAAGCAAGGCTATGTGACGGGGCCCGAAGCCAACGCCATCGTCAAAGAGCGCGGCGCGCATCCGACCGCGGTGCTGCTCGATCCCGCGGGTACTATCGGCATGCTCTATAGCGCCAAGACCACGCCGCACATGTTCATCATCGATGCATTGCAGAAGCTGGTTTACCAGGGCGCCATCGACGACCAGCCGACTTCGAACTGGGATTCAGTGCCGGGCGCGAAAAACTATGTCCGCCAGGCTTTGGCCGAGATGAAAGCGGGCGTGCCCATAAGCGTGCCGCAAACCACGTCGTATGGCTGCTCGGTGAAATACGGCAGCTGATGGCACTGGAAATGCGCGATGGTTGCGAGCGCTGCCATGCGGCGCTGCCGCCAGAATCCGCGAGTGCCCGCATTTGCAGCTATGAGTGCACCTTCTGTGCGGCCTGCACAGAAGCGATGCAGGGCAAATGTCCTAATTGCGGCGGCGAATTGCTGCCCCGCCCGCGCCGTATGCCGAAATAGCGCTTAAGCCGCGTGGCTGCCGCCGACGTAAGTGTGCGTGCCGCGATGAAGCACGCGGTCGGTGGGCAGGATGTCGCCCGGCTTGTAGCTAGGGCCAGATTTAAGCTGAGCATAGAGCGGGCCGAAATCCTGATAAGTGTCCTTGAACAGCTGATCGAAGGACCCGATCACAAAATAACTCTCCTGAAAATCGTCGATGCGGTAATCGGTGCGCATGACGCGTTCCAACTGAAACGCGATGCGGTTGGGCGAAGGGTTCTCAAGCGAGTAAACCGATTCCGCACTGGATGAGACGATGCCGGATCCGTAAATCCGCATGCCGCCCGGATTGTTGATGAGGCCGAATTCCACCGTATACCAATAAAGCCGCGCCAGCTGCTTCAGCATGCCGAATTCGCTGAGCGCGCGCTGGCCGCCCTGGCCATAGGCCTGCATGTAATCGCCGAACACGGGATGCGCCAGCATTGGGACATGACCAAAGAAGTCGTGAAAGATGTCGGGCTCTTCGATGTAATCGAGCTGATCCTGGCGGCGGATAAAACGCCCAGCCGGGAAACGCTTGTTGGCAAGATGCTCGAAGAACACATCGTCCGGCACCAGCGACGGCACCGCCACCACGCGCCAGCCGGTCATTTTTTCCAGATCGTCGCTCACCCGTTCGAGATTGGGGATGCGCGCGTCGTTCAACTTGAGCGCCTTCAATCCGCTGATGAATTCGTCGCAGGCGCGGCCAGGGAGAATTTTCTCCATGCGGCGGAACAGCGTGCGCCATGTGCCGTGCTCGGCCTCGCTATAAGTCTCCCATTTCTGGTCGATGGTCCAGTCGGGTCGGATCTCGGGGTAGTTCGCGCGCAATGTTTCCAGCGTCGGCAACATCGCAACCTCCTTCCCCCAATCTGGATTCGCTCTAGGTTACCGCGACTGCGAAGGCCTGGGTAGGGAGAGCTTACGATATTGCGGGGCAGCATTCATATGAGGTGTTGCATTGCGCAATCCACCCATAAAAGGACAACCCATTGCCCGCAGGCGGGAGTACAGTCCGCCGCCAAATCAAATACTCGCGTAACCCATCAACCAGAGGCGACAGATGAGCGTGTTCGAGTCGGTCGATTTCGACCACCACGAAACGGTTGCGTTTTTCGACGATAAAAGTTCCGGGCTAAAATCCATCATTGCCATTCATTCCACCGCGATCGGGCCAGCGTGCGGCGGTTGCCGGATGTATCCTTATCTCAACGAAGAAGTGGCGCTGACCGACGTGCTGCGGCTCTCGCGCGGCATGAGTTATAAAAACGCGATGGCCGAGATTCCTTTCGGTGGCGGCAAGGCCGTGGTGATGGGCGATCCCGCCAAAGACAAGACCGAAGCCAAACTTTTGGCCTTTGGCCGCGCGGTGGAAAATCTAGGCGGGCGCTACATCACCGCCATGGATGTCGGCATGAAGCAGGCCGATCTGCCGATTATTGCGCGCGCGACGAAATATGCGGCGGGCTTCGATCAGCCGGGAAAATCCGGCGGCGATTCTGCGCCAATGACGGCGCTCGGTGTGTTTCTTGGCCTGAAAGCGGCAGTGAAACACCGGCTCAAGACCGATCAGTTGAAAGGCCTCAGAGTTGCGATCCAGGGCCTGGGCAAAGTGGGAATGCGGCTGGCGCAACAGCTTCACGCCGAAGGCGCTTCGCTTGTCGTCGCCGATGTGCATGAACCGCACATACGTCAGGCAGTGGATTCATATGGTGCCAAGGCCGTTGCGCCAGGCGAGATTGTCACTGCCGAATGCGATGTACTGGCACCTTGCGCGTTGGGGGCCATTCTCGACGATACGACCGTGCCGAGCGTTGAAAGCGAAAGTGATCGCGGGCGCTGCCAATAATCAACTCGCGCGCGATAAACACGGCGCCATGCTACGCGAACGCGGCGTATTGTATGCGCCGGATTACATCGTCAATGGCGGCGGCGTGATCTGCGTGGCTGGGCAAATTCTGGGCTGGAGCGACGCTGAGATCGAAACCCGCACGCGCGGGATTGCGCCCACGCTGACGCGCATTTTCACGCGTGCGGACGCAGAGAGCGCGCCTACCAACGTCATCGCCGACCGCATGGCGCAGGAACGCATCGCGCGGGGGGCTGCCGCCCCCGCGCCTGCCAAACTTGCTGCCGCGCGGTAGTTCGAATTTCCGCCGCTTAAGAGCCTGCCGCGGGTGGGAACAGATGCGGCCACAGGCCGATCACGCCCACGAAGATCAGATAGACCGCAACCAGGAAATTCAGCATCCGCGGCACGAACAAAATCAGCAGGCCGAAGATCAATGCCACCAGCGGCATGATCATGGCCATATCGAGATTGGCTAAAGCTTCAGGCATGACTTACTCCCCCCAATTGGCACCCGACATGGGAACCTCACCACAACCCCACCAGATAGAGAGCTTAGCCTATTCGATCGGCGGTGAGGATGGTGCCGCAGGACAGAATTGAACTGTCGACCTACCCCTTACCAAGGGGTTGCGCTACCACTACGCTACTGCGGCACTGCTAGGGTTAAGGCCGCCAGCCCCACCCGAAGGATGGCTGCTATAGCCCAAGGGACACACATGCGGAAGAGCGGCATTTGGCCATGAAAAGGGCCCCCGCCACGCGCGAGGAGCGGCTTGCGGCCGCCCTGCGCGAGAACCTCAAGCGGCGCAAAGCGCGGGCCAGAGCGCTTGCAAAAGCCGAAGTAAGCATGCCTGAGGGCAAGAGCACGGAAGGGCCGTCCTTGCGCCGCGAAGAGGCCACGAAACGCGTTTAGCGTTGCGGGCGTCGTTGCTGTTACCGCCGAGTTACAGGGGCTAAAAAGACCGTCATGGATCGCATTCGCATTGCGGGTGGCAAGCGCCTGAAGGGCGAAATCCCCATCAGCGGCGCCAAGAACGCCGCGCTGCCTTTGATGGCGGCGTGCCTTCTGACCGAAGCGCCGCTTACACTCACCAACGTGCCCAACCTCGCCGACGTCGCGTTCATGGCCGAGCTGTTGCGCGTGCTTGGCGTGCGCGTGGATTGGACGCAGAGCACCGGGATGGGGCAGGGCGGCACGCTCAGGCTGCACGCCGGCGCCGACGGCTGGAAACGGTCGCGCCGTACGACGTGGTGCGCAAAATGCGCGCGAGCTTTCTGGTGCTGGGACCGCTTCTGGCGCGCGCACGCGACGCGAAGGTTTCGCTGCCCGGCGGTTGCGCCATCGGCGCGCGCCCGGTCGATCTTCATCTGAAGGGCCTTGAAGCCATGGGCGCCGAGATCGAACTTGACCGAGGGCTATGTGCTGGCGCGCGCGCCGCGCGGGCTTAAGGGCGCGGCATTCGAATTTCCCTACGTGTCGGTGGGCGCCACCGAAAATCTGTTGATGGCGGCGGCGCTGGCCGAGGGCGAAACCGTTCTCGGCAACGCCGCGCGCGAGCCCGAGATCGAGGATCTCGGCCACTGCCTCATCGCCATGGGCGCGAAGATTTCCGGCCTCGGCACCTCGCAGCATCGTTGTCGAAGGCGTAAAGCGAACTGGGGCGGCGCGACGCACTCCGTGCTGCCCGACCGCATCGAGACCGGCACCTATGCCATTGCCGCGGCCATCGCCGGCGGCGAGGTGGAGCTACTGGGCACGCGGCGCGAGCTGATCGGCGCGCTGGTGCCGCTCCTGGAACGTTCCGGCGCGCGAGATCGACCGACCACCAATCGCGGCCTGATGGTAGCGCGCAACGGCGCGCGCCCCTTTGCTACCGACGTCGATGACCGCAGCCGTTTCCGGGCTTTCCCACCGATCTGCAGGCGCAATACATGGCGCTGATGGCGACGGCGGATGGCACGTCGCATATCCACGAGACGATTTTCGAGAACCGCTTCATGCATGTACCGGAACTGTTGCGCATGGGCGCCGACATCAAGGTCGAAGGCGATACCGCCGTCGTCACCGGCGTCAGCGAATTGAAAGGCGCGCCGGTGATGGCGACCGATTTGCGCGCCTCTGTCAGTCTGGTGCTGGCGGGCTTGGCCGCGCGAGGGCGAAACGGTGGTGAACCGCGTCTATCATCTCGACCGCGGCTTCGAGCACATCGAGGAAAAGCTGGGTGCCTGCGGCGCCGATATCGAACGGCTGAAAGCATGAGCGGGAATGGGGCCGGGGCTCCTCGCCGAAGATGAGGAGGATCTGAAAATCATCTCGGCGCATTTGCAGGATGCCGTGGCGCATTTGGGCGATCTTGTATATCTGCCACGCGCGCGGCGGTTCGCGGGCCTCTTCAACCGCTTTTGCTGGGAAGATTGCGTCGACGCCAAGGGCAAGGATTTGCGCGTGCGCGCAGGGCTGCATTTCGACGGCGTGCTGCGCGCGCAATCTCACAAGCTCCGCCATGACGATCCCGATGCAGTGGTCGAGTTGCTGGCCATTCAGTTTGTTCCCAAGCAGGACGGCGCGGGTACCATCGAGTTGCTGTTCGCGGGCGGCGGCGCGATCAGGTTGGAAGTTGAATGCATCGATGCCACTTTGCGCGACATGAGCGGGCCGTGGCCGGCCGTGGCCAGGCCCAAACATGATCCAGGACCGGACGCCGGAAAGTGAAGACTGCGCTTTCAACAGATACATTTTGCATCTGCAACATCGCGCTGGACGAGCGCACGCTGGTCAAGCGCACGCGCGAGATCGAACGCGAACGCGAAATCGCCATTCACGACCTGCTGGCGCAAAATCATTTTCAACCGAAGGGCTCGCTGGGTGGGCCGTACCATCTTGTGCTTGCTATCGCCGAGAACCGGCTAGTCTTCGATGTCAAGCTTGCCGACGGCAGCGAGCATGGGCACATCGTATTGTCGCTAACCCCCTTCCGGCGCGTGGTGAAGGATTATTTCCTCGTCTGCGAAAGCTATTACGCCGCCATGCGCGCTGGGCGCGGCGCGCAGATCGAGGCCATCGATATGGGCCGCCGTGGCCTGCATGACGATGGCGCCCGGCTGCTCAGTGAGCGGCTGAAGGGCAAGGTCGAGATGGATTTCGACACCGCGCGGCGCTTATTCACGCTTATCTGCGTGCTACACCTGAAAAGATAACGTGCGGGCGGCTTGATTTTCGTGCGTTCCAGTGCATTCTCCCGCCACGAATAGTGGCCGGAAACAAGGAGTTGCATGGCCAAGGAAGAACTTCTCGAATTTCCGGGCACCGTCTCGGAATTGCTGCCCAACGCGACCTTTCGCGTGAAGCTTGAGAACGGGCACGAGATCATCGCCCACACCGCCGGCAAGATGCGCAAGAACCGCATTCGCGTGCTCGTTGGCGACAAGATACTGGTCGAGATGACGCCCTACGATCTCAGCAAAGGGCGCATTACCTACCGCTTCAAATAACCTCATGAAAACGCCACCGCGGCTGGTGCTTGCAAGCGCGAGCCCGCGACGGCGCGAGCTGCTCACCCAAGTCGGCGTAACGCCGGACAAAATCATGGCCGCCGAGATTGACGAGAAGCCACACAAGAACGAACTGCCGCGCATTTACGCGTTGCGCATTGCATCCGCCAAAGCAGAAGCGGTGGCGGAGCTTGAACCCCATAATCTTGTATTAGCGGCAGACACGGTGGTCGCCTGCGGCCGTCGCATTCTGCCGCAAGCCAAAGACGCAGCGGAAGTGAGAGAGTGTCTGGTTATGCTCTCCGGGCGCCGTCACATGGTTTACACCGCACTTGCGGCGCGTGAGGCCGATGGGAAATTGCGCACACGAATTGTTGCCACGCGTGTGGCATTCAAAAAACTCAGCGCGGATGAAATCGAGGCTTACGTCAAATCCGGTGAAGGGCAGGGCAAGGCCGGCGGCTATGCCATTCAGGGCCGCGCCGGCGCTTTCGTGCGTTTTCTCAACGGCTCCTATACCAATGTGGTGGGCCTGCCGCTGTTCGAGACAATGGCGCTGCTGAAATCCTGCGGCTATGTGTGTTAGAATTGTTGGCGATGAAACAGCCGCACAGAAAATCCAAGTCACGCAAATGCCCGATCTGCGGCAAGCCCGCAGTCGAAGAGTTCAAGGCGTTTTGCTCCAAGCGCTGCACCGACGCCGACCTCGCGCGCTGGCTCAAAGGCGCTTACGCCATTCCCGGCCGCCCCGTTGAGCCCGCCACAGATGACGAAGAAGATGAGGCCACCAAGCCGCATTAGCGTAGCGTCGGGTACAAGCTGGTTTTGGGCTTTTACCGCTTCTCTATGAATTGTTGGGCAGGGGCAGGGGTTAAGTTAATATTGCCCTGCACGTTCACTGCTTGGAGAAACAGGGTTCCGGTTCATGCATCTGAAACAAGCGTTTTACAAATTCCCGTTTCGCTTCGACACCGCGCGGCTGCAGGCGGAGGTCAATGCCTTTACGGAAGAAAGCTGGCTTGGCCACCCGCAGGACTATAAAGGCAACACTGCGCTGCCACTGATCGCCACCGATGGCATCGTTGGCAACCGCTTCGAACCGCCGATGCTACCCACCGAGCACTTGCAGCGCTCGCCCTATCTTCAGCAGGTGCTCGGTCAGTTTCAAACGCTGCTTGGCCGCGCGCGCCTGATGCGGCTTGAACCTGGTGACGGCGTGCCGCTGCATTTCGACAACCAGTATTATTGGCGCACCCATACGCGCGTGCATATTCCCATCGTGACGCATCCCGATGTGCGGTTTCACTGCGGCGACGAAGACGTTCACATGGCGGCGGGCGAGGCGTGGACTTTTGACAATTGGCTGAAGCATAAGGTCGAGAATAAGACGCCTGTGCGCCGCATTCATCTGACTTTCGATACCTATGGCAGTTCCGCGTTCTGGGAGATGGCGCGGCCCTATCGCGAGCAGGAGGAAGCGCGCTTTATTCCATATCAAGAGGGCGCCAAGCCCGCGCTGTCGTTCGAAACTTATGTAGGCGAAGCCGCAATGTCGCCGGGCGAAGTAGATTTTGCGATGTCGCGCATCGTCGCCGACATGGAAGAAGCATCCGGGAACAACCGGGCGGCGATGGCACGCATTGAAGCGCTCATTATCGAAATGCGGCGCGAATGGCGCATGGTATGGCATCTCTATGGCCCAAGCGCGGAAGGGCTTCCGCGCTTCCGCGGCCTGGTGCAGGGCATGCTGAAAAATATACGGTCGATTGGCGCCGACGTAACGATGGCGAGTAACGGCTGCTCGGTGGCAGAAGGCATAACGTCGACCTGCACGGCAATGGTGCAAGCGCCTTTGGCGCAAGCCAAGCCTGTCGATGCCAAGATGAGTTCGTCTTTAGCGGATAGCAGCCAACGCCTTTTCGATCGACCAGTTTTCATCGTCTCGGCGCCGCGGTCGGGCAGCACGATGCTGTTCGAGATGCTGGCGGTCAACCAGGCCTTCTGGACCTTGGGCGACGAGGGTCACGGCCATGTCGAACGGATACCGATGCTTAATCCGCGCAGCCGCGATTTCCAGTCCAACCGCTTGCTGGCCACAGACGCAACGGCAAACACACGTAAGCAACTGCTGGCGAATTATGCGGCAAGCCTGCGCTCGGCCGACGGCAGGCGTTATGATGATTTGGGAAATGCCAGGCCGTCTGCCGTCCGCTTTCTGGAAAAAACGCCCAAGAACGCACTGCGCATTCCGTTCTTCAAGGCCATCTTTCCCGATGCAAAGTTCATCTTCCTGCAACGCGATGCGAAGGCGAACATCAGCGCCATTATCGAGGCTTGGCGCTCCGGGCGTTTCGTTACCTATCGCGATCTACCGGGCTGGAAGGGCATGCCGTGGTCGATGCTGCTGATCCCCGGCTGGCGCGAACTCAATGGCAAGGATTTAGGTGAAATCGCCATGCGGCAGTGGCGCGACACCAACGAAACCATCATGCAGGATCTTTCGGCACTGCCTGAGGACGATTGGTGCACGGTGCGTTATGAAGATGCGGTTGCCGATCCCGCGGGCACGCTGGCGCGGCTTTGCGCATTTGCCGGCGTTCCCTTCGGCGATCGCATGCGCGCGCTGGCGGCAGGCCCGCTCAAGCTGTCGCGCTACACTTTGACGCCGCCCAGCCCGGAGAAGTGGCGCAAGAATGAAGCCATTATGGCGCCTGTTCTGGGCCATGCGCAGGACACCGTGGGCAAGCTTTCCGCGCTCCATGCACGCCGGATGCATGTCGGCGAAGCCGCGCAATAGCGCGGCTTTACAGGCGAGGGGGGCTCTTCTAAAACCCGCGTTCCGGCCAATTGCTTTAAGCCCAGGTAGCTCAGTCGGTAGAGCAGCGGACTGAAAATCCGTGTGTCGCTGGTTCAATTCCGGCCCTGGGCACCACTAACCTGCCAGTTTCAACCCGCCTTTTTCGACCGCACGAAGGGTTTCAGCTTCACCCGCGTGCGATGATCGTCGGCGCCTGCGCGCTGGCCCGCCGGATCTAGCCCGCGATAATAAAGCTTCTGCCATTTTTCGGTTTGCGCTTCGGAGCCTTCCCGGTTGAGCTCCTGATTGAAACGATTGCGGCTCGCGCTCCACGCTTCGTGCTGTTGTTTCAGTTCCGGGTTTTCGGAAAGCAGCATCAGTTTCGGCTCCACGACTTCCACCTCGCCGCGCTTCAACGGAAAGATCTGGCAATAGGGCTCACCCTTTTCGAAGCGGATGACGGCTTGAGGCCGCGTGAACATCCAGTTCATGGTGAAGCTGAACGGCGCCCAATCGGTTTCGACGATGCCCGATAGCGGCGCGATGGCATCCTTCGGGCGATTGACCGGCCCTTGCACCATCAAATCGTAACCGGGATCGGTGCGAAACAGGCACGGCACATGAAACGTCAGCACGCCCGTACCGAAATGGCTGATTGCGGGCGGGATAGTGCCCGGATCGGGATGAACTGAAATGGCATCGAGCCCCTTGCCGCCGTCCCAGATGGCTGTGAACCCGGCGGGACAGAGAATTTCCCAGCCATGCGCGTTAGCTATGTTGAGCGGCAAGCAGCGATAGGCGTAGCGGTGATCCGTCGCCTCCATCCAGCTGCGTTCGACGGGCGCCGGCTGAATGTCGATCTGATGGCCGTCGATCACATGGGCGATCAGTTGCATGGGTTTTCTCCGCTTTGGGCCCTCGCTTAGTCGCAAGTATCTATGATATTTTTTGGCTGGGCGAATCTGCAGCGGGAGGGATAGTGCGATGAGCCATGAAGTGGCTCTGGTCTTGCTGGGCTTTATGGCCTTCGAGCTAAAGCATTTCGTCTGCGACTACATTTTGCAGACCCGCTACCAGTTCAGCAACAAAGGGTACTATGGCCATCCCGGCGGTATTCTGCACGCGGGTCTTCATGGCCTTGCATCCATCCCTGCACTTCTTTTGTTCACCCAATCACCCGCCACAATAGTCGTTTTTGTGGTGGCGGAATTCGTCGTTCACTACCACACCGACTGGGTGAAGGAGATGGTCGACCGGCGCATGAAATGGACCTATGCCGATGCGCAATATTGGAGAATATTCGGAGCCGATCAGCTGGTTCATCAATTGACGTATATCGTCATCGTCGCGCTGCTGGCGAGCGGGCTGGCTTTTTAGCTGCTCTATTTCTCGGTCATTACAATTTCGATACCGCGGTGGCCCTTGCGCAAGCGCTCCAGGTGAAGATCGACGCAGGGATCATCGGGCATCTCATGCTTCAACTTGGTGAAAAGCTCTGACGCCTCGGGCGAATTCTCTTCGAGCTTGGCGAAGGCATGGGCGTAGCGTTCAATAAATGCGTGCGTGGCGTGGCCGTGGGGCAGGGGCTCCCACACCTTGATCGCTTCGGTCTTGCCCTTGAGCACGACGGAAGCGATGGGCCTAAAGTGGATGTTGCGGCATTGGGCGCGCGTATCCTCGCTAACGCTGATGCGGGTGCCGAAATGCTTGTTGATGCCTTCGAGGCGCGAAGCCGTGTTCACCGCGTCGCCTTCGGCGGTATAGGTGAACCGCTTGCGCGAGCCGAAATTGCCGATGACGGCCGGCCCCGTATGCACACCAATGCGCGTGATACCGAGTGGAATGCCGTTGGCGTTCTCTTTGCGCCGGAATGACTCGCAGAATTCGTCCACCTCCAGCGCGCAGCGCACCGCACGTTCGGCATGGTCGGGTACATCGACCGGCGCATTGAAAATGGCGAACACGGCATCGCCGATATATTTGTCCACCATGCCGTCGAGCTTGAGCACGATCTCGGTGATGCCGTCGAGATAGGCATTCAACAACCGCGCCAGATCCTTGATTTCCAGCTGCTCGGACATGGTGGTGAAGCCGGCGATATCGGTGAAGACATAGCTCATCACCCGGCGTTCGCCTTCCAGCGACATTTTGGTGGGGTCGTCGATCAGGCGTTCCACCACCTTGGGCGAGACGTAGCGCGAGAAGGCGCCCTGGATGAATTCGCGCTGGCGCCGCGCTTCGTGACCGGTCAGCGCTTCCATCGCCCAGAGAGCGACGGCGAGCGACAGTGTGGGCGCAATCAGCCCGATCATCACGCCGCTGTAATGGAAGAGCGCAAAGCCACCGGCCCAAATGGCCAAGGCTGAGACGAAGCCCAACCCCACGCGCCGCGACAGCGGCATGGTGATCATGCCGAGCACGCCGCCAATGGCGGCGGCACCCAACGCGATGAGCAGATCGAGCCACCACGGTACGCGCGGCGTAGTGCGCCCATGCAGCAGTTGAGATAGGGCATGGGCCTGAATGACGATACCGGGCAACATGCCTTCGCCGCCTGAATAAATAGTGGTGTAGGGCGTGCGGTGGCGGTCGATCAGGGTGATATCGCTGCCGATGAGAACGATCTTGTTCTTGAACCAGGCGGCCGGAAGGAACTGCACCACATGCGCCGGGTATTCAGGAAAAGCAGCCACATCATCCGATGGCTTGCCATGCCAGGCGATAGGAATTTGCTTGGGCTCGGTTTTGACGCCTGCCGCTGCCGCAAGCGCACGCGTGAAGCTGGGAAGATAATGTCCGCCCTTGTCGGCCGCGCCGGGAAAGACCCAACGCACCTCATCCAGCTGATCGGTGGCCAGTGTCGCAAGCCCACGCGCGCGCGGTGGCACGAAATCGTCGAGGAACGAGCTTTGCTTCTCGTTCACCACGCCTGTTGACTGGGTATAAGCCACCACGAGCGGGACTTTGAGTTCGTCCAAAACGCGCTTCAGGTGATCGTCCTTGGCGGCCTCTGTCGGCTGATCGAAAAGAAGGTCGACGCCGATGGCCTTGGGCCCGCGCGCGGCTAATGTCGTCAGCAGATTGGCGATGAATTCGCGGTCGACGGGCGAGCGATAGGGAAACTGGCCCAGCGTATCTTCGTTGATCGCCGCGATAACGATATCGGGATCCTGCGGCTCGGGCGGGGCCAGCGCCGCCACTTCCCAATCGTCAATGAATTCGTCGGCACTGGTGAGGAGAGCAAGATTATCGATCGCCGCCATAGCCAGCCCGGCGGCCAAAACGGCCACCGCTGCTGGAACAGCGAAGGAAGAAAAGGTTCGGCGATTCTGAAGAAGCTTCGTTAGCCGGTCAATGAGACGAGAGATCATTGCCGGTGTTGAAGCAGAGCCTCCGCTTGTGCCTCGCAACCCTTTTCCGCCATCCAGGATGCGCGCATCGAATCGTTGGAAAGAACCGCCGGCACCGATTTCACCGTCATCGCCGTCTCGTTGTTATTGAGCAAGACGAAATAGGTGGCGCCGCCATGCAATGGCACGTCGGTTGCCGAAACCGGCAGGCGTTCATGCCCGGCCGGCCATTGTGTCTTGGCCTTCCAACTGCGGTCGCTTGGCATCACGGCGAGCGTGGCCTCGCGCGCGGCGTCGGCGCGATAGAACACGGCCTGATGCCCGTCGAGCAGGCAGACATTGCCGGTATGCGTGGCGTCGAGAAGCCAGGGATCGGGCAGCTTCACCGGTGCAGTGCCGCGTGTGGTACCGACTTCGCCCAAGCGCGCCTGGCGTTGCGTGACGAGGGCCGCCAGCTTGGTTTGCAGGTTCATGCCCTGATCGGGATCGGAAGCGGGCGCCTTGTTATAGGGGCCATCCAGTTTCAGCGTGGCGCCATTGGGCGCGATCAGCGTGACATGCTGACCTTCCTTGAGCACCAGCGGTTGTGCGGCGTCCAGAGTTTGGCCGGGGTGATAGCCGATGCCACGGGCTTCGGCGACCACGAGATCAACCGCATAGGCTGGAACCGCGAAGGCCGAGCCCAAAAGTGTCGCGCCGAGAATTGCGAAGCTTAGTCGTTTTGTGAGGTTCATGACCGCCCTCCTTTGAGAGCTTCTTGCGCAGAATGGGTGGAACCGCCAGCCCCGTCACCGATAACGGTAAAGGCGGCCCAGTGGAAAGGATGCGCTGTCCCAGGTTGGGAAATCAACGCCAGCTGCGATTGGCGCAAAGCCTCGGCAAGCCCGCGCTGACGGTCGCGGCCGACCCGTTCGAACACGCCGGTCATCAGTTTTTTGGTTGACGCCGAGGGCACTTCCCAATGGCTGGCCAGCACGGCGCGGGCGCCGGCATTGAAGAATGCTTCCGAGAGTCCTTCCAGCGCGCCGCCGCCAAACCGCGTGCCACCGGCCGCCGCCGTGTTGCAGGCGGAGAGGACGACGAGGTCGGCGTTGAGCTTGAGACCGGCGATCTCGCCGCGATTCAAGAAGGCCATCGGCGCTGGTCGAGTTCACCGCGTGCGCGGGCGGCGAAAGCACCAGGCCGGGCTCGGACTGGCAGCGAAGTTCGCCCGGCAGCAAGCCGTGGGTGGCGAAGTACAGCACCGCATATTGATCCAGCTGATGCGACACGCAGATTGGTTTCCGTGGCTTCGGCGCCAAGCAAGATCGTGCCGCCGCCGCCCAGTTCGCTTGCCACCTCGCGCACCTCGGCCGCCGTATCGTGCAGGGGCGGCAGCGCGCGCAGCATGTCGGGCGGCATCGGCCCGCTTTGGCGGCATTCGCCGGCCAGCATGTCGAGCGCATTGCCTTTGGCGCTGCGTGCGCCGGTATAGGTGGGATCGCCCAGGCCGAGGAAGGGCCGCGATGCCGGTGTGTGATGCAGGCGCGCGTCACGCAGCGATAGGAAGGCGCGTGGGCTGGGCACGTCACTCAGCGCCGTGCGCCGGATCAGCCATGCGGCATCGGTATAGGAACGGCTGTTGTCATTGGTGACCAGCAACGACAGCGGCAGGCTAGCCAGATCGCCATTGGAGGCCACGATCAGATGATCGACGCCGTTGAGATCGCCATCGAGCGGGCCCATCAGCTGGCGGTAAAGCGCCGCGGACGATTTCAGGCTGAAATCCGAAAGCCGCGCCCAAGCGCGGCGTGAAGGCGCGGCGCAGATCGGCAATGTCTTCCGCAAGCTTGGTCGTACCGACATCGAGCTTATAGGCCTTCAGCCCCTGACTCGTAACCAGCAACGCATAGCTGCCCTTGTAACCGATCAAATAAGAAAGGAACGCCTCGCCCGGCTGCAGTTCCCTCTGCATGTCGGCAAGTTCGGCCGGGCCCGGTTCGGCCAGCCGCGCGTAATCCGGGTATGCCTGCTGCACTTTGGCGGCGGCTGCATCGGCGCGGGCCGAAGCGGCTTTGACGGCGTCAGACAGTTTGTGTTCGTAGTCGGCATTGCGTTCGTCGTTGGGCTTGGCGAACTCGGCGGCGAGATCGATGCGGGCATTGTCGCGCGCACGTTGCGCGTCCTGCGCTTCGCGCACGAGGGCAGCAAGCTCGGGGTTGCCGGCCGCCTGGCGGGCGGCGGCGCGTGCGATGGTCTGGTCGGCGATGCCGGAATTCACCAACTGACTGGCGCGGAACATCTCGGCGTCGAGGCCCGCGCGCTGCTCGGGATGGCTGCTGGCCAGCCCGTCGGCCGCAGCAATAAAGGGAACGATCTGATCGGGCACGACCTGCGAACGCGCGATACGGTCTTTCGCCAGAATGGCGAACGCCGTGCGGAACGATGCAACGGACGCAGGATAAACCTGCTGGCCGGCATAGAACCGCCCGAGCTTGAGCGCCGCAATCGCGGTCGGCGCTGTGTCACCGAACAATTTTTTGTCGAGCTCGAGCGCGTCCTTGTAATCGCGTTCGGCGGCGACGACGCGGCCGTCGCGCTCGTTGATCTCGGCCATCAGCGAGACCACGTCGGGCCGCCACCACAGCGGCAGGCCGGGTTCCTGGCTGACAATCCACAGCGCTTCTTCGGCGGCGGCGCGCGCCCCGGCGGTATCGTCGAGTCGCATTGCCATTTCAGCTTCGATGCGCAGCGAATGCGCGAGCTCGCCACGGCTGACGCCGGTGCCGGCGAGGGCCGCATCGGCACTTTCACCGCCCGTTTGTGCGGCGATTTCGTCGCGGCGCTGGGCCGTGGCTTCGCGCGCGAATTTCAGCGCATCGGCGAAGTGGCGCTGGTTGGCCGCGTCAAGCGCGAGATAGGACGCCAGCCGCGCGCGGGCCGAGGCGCTGGACGAGCCTTCGATCAGCGGGCCGGCGCGGTGAAAGAGTTCGGCTGCTTCCTGAAAGCGGCCCTGATTGCTGACCTGCAGCGCGAGCTCCGCGATGGTTTCGCCGACCGTGACCGCGTTCGGGCCGAACAGGCGGGTTTCGATTTCCAACGCTTGGCGATAGGCTTTTTCCGCGCCTGCGAAATTGTTGCTGCCGCCATAGAGCCGGCCAAGCTCGACGAATTGCTTGTAGCTGGCGAAATCGGCGCCGCTGGAATGCACCACTTCCTTGGGCAGTTTTGCTTCAAGCATGTGTACAGCGGCATCCGTATCGGCTTGCGACACGGCGCGGCCTGAAACATTTGCTATCGCCGTTTGCAGCACCGGCAAGAGGGCGGGAAAGCCTTCCGCTTTAAATAAGGTGCGGCCGGACGCCGAGACCACCATGATGCGCGGCCAGCTGTTGCTGTTGAGCGTGCAAATCAACAGCGCGCTGTCGTTCGAAAGCCATTGGCCGGCATCGCAGCTGACCTGTTCGTTGGCGCCAAGTCCGCCAGGCATCGCCTTGGCATCACGCAGCACCGCTTCGCGGCGCGCGGCTTGATCCACGGGCAACGCGACCGAGAGATTGGCCACGCGCAAGCGCCCGGCGATGTCGGTGGACGATCCGCATTTAATGTCGAGCGGCTGGCCTGAGGCGGCCGTGCCCGAGGTATGGCAGGCTTCGCCTGCTAAGTTCTGGCCCAGGTTTTTTTGCGCCGGCGCATTGGCAGGCGCGGCAACCGCATTGCCCGCAAGCGCCATCGTGGCAAGGCCGGCAAGAACGTGGCGGAGCCTCAGGGTCATTGCCAGAAGGCCTCGTTGCCCCAGCTGGAATAATCCTGATCGGCCGGCGGCACGCCGTGCGGTGCGTTGGCACCTTGGGCGGGGTTGGTCTGGCGCAAGAGGCCGGCCATCAGTGTTGTCGAGTTGCTCTTGTGGTTGCCGTTCAGCGAGTTCGCCGATGGATTTGGCGACGCCGTCCGACGCCGTGGCGGAATCCCCGCTACCGGTGCCGCTGTTGTCGGTCATCTCGCCGAGCGGGCCTTGGGTGATTTCGACAGTGGCGATAACCGTGTTGCCCTGATCGTCCGTGAAGGGTAAATCCCCAAGCGGCGGCTGCGCGGGCGGCAGTGGCGGCGTGCTGAGCGTCGATAATGTGCCTCCAGTCGTCGGATCCGTCGTCGGCGGTGGCGGTGGCGGTGGCGGCGGCGGCGGCGGCGGCGGTGGTGGCGGCGGCGGTGGCGGCGGCGGCGGTGGCGGCGGCGGCGGTGGCGGCGGCGGTGGCGGTGGCGGCGGCGGCGGCGGCGGCGGTGGCGGCGGTGGCGGTGGCGGCGGCGGCGGCGGTGGCGGCGGCGGCGGCGGTGGTGGCGGCGGCGGTGGTGGCGGTGGTGGCGGCGGCGGCGGAGAAGCCTCGTTTGTCTTGTTGCCAATCAGCGCGATGCCGCCATTGGGACCGTCGGTGAGCGTGCCATCTGCATTGCTCGCCGGGTTATGGCCGTTGATAGTGATGTTGCTGTTGTCGCCTGGAACGGTGCCGATGCCGGTGCCGGTGGCATCGCCATCGCCGATCTGGGCGTAGGCGAAGGATCCGTCGCCGCCGGTCATGGTCAGATCGGACACGTTGATGTCGCCGGTGACTGTGAAGTTTGCAGGATTGGCGGCGCCACCCGAATTCATGGCGTAACCGCCATTGCCGATCTGGACGTAAGCCTCGATGCCCCCGCCGCCGGTCATGGTGACTTCACCGTCGTTTTCGGCGGTGACGATGATGTCTCCGGAAATCGTGGCACTGGCGTCAGCGCCGGCGTTGAAGTTGACCTCGCCGCCGCCATTACCGATCTGCGCGTAGGCGAGGTAATTGCCGCCAGAAAGCGTAACGTCGCCATCCGTGGCGGTAACAGTGATATCGCCGGAATATGTGGCGTCGCCTACCAGGCCGTAACCAGCCCAGAAGCCGCCATTGCCGATCTGTGCATAGTCGTTGTCACCGCCGGAAACGGTGACGCTGGAGCCAGTGACGGAAATATCGCCGCCTTCTGTGAAACCGTCGCCGAATTCATTGGTATAGGCGCCACCATTGCCGATCTGCGCATAATCGCCAGCGACGATGTCAATGCCTGTGCCGCCAGTCAGGGTTACGGTGCCATCGGCATCGACGATAATGTCGCCCGTGTCGCTGCCGCTACCCAATTCGCCGCCATTGCCGATCTGCGCATAGCCACCATCATCAGCTGCGCCGCCGGTAACCGAGACGTCGCCACCCGCGTAAACCGAGATGTCGCCGCTGTTACTTGCCGAGTATTCGTAGCCGCCATTGCCGATTTGCGCGTAGCAGCCGAGGCATTCAGCGTCCTGGCTGCCAGAGAGGGTCACATCGCCGAGTGCATTGACGTAAATGTTGCCGCTGCCGTTGCCACCGCTGTAGCCGAGCTGTGCAAAACCGTTTTTGGCTTCGATGAAGAAGTTGTTGGTTAACACCGTTGTGACGCCGCCCGCGCTGCCGACCGAAGAGTTGCCGCCACCGCATTCCACGTCATCGATCAAGCAGCCAATCAGGATGCTACCGTTATTTGGATCATCGAAATTGGTCTGGCCGAAGGAATCGGGGGTCTCAAGGAAGAGCGCGACCAGGGGATCACCCGCCGCCACGGCATCGAAAATATCCAGCGGCGAGATGGCATCCGTGTTCCATCCCGCGATCAGGGTGATGTCGCCCGTGCCGGCGTTCTGAAGCTGGCCGCCGATTATGCCGATGCTGATGCCCGACATGATCGTCAGATTGTTCGGACTGTCATAAAAGAACTGATTGTCGATCTGTAAAGCATCGTGGTCTTGGTGAGCCGGGTCGGTGAACCCGATTGTGACGTTGCCGCCGCTGCCCGGAACATCGGATGAGCCGAGTGCAGCCACAATCATGTCGCCAAAATCAGTGACGTTATCGCAATTGTCGTTGCAATCGTCGTTCTGGTCCGTCGCGATGACAGTCAGATTTCCCGATTCCATGTAACCTGGCGAGGCGGAATTACCGATCCAGATCGTGCCGGGCTCGGTGCAGTCGTCGCTACAGACGTTGAATTGCAGATTGCCTTGCGCCCACAGATAGATGTCGCCTGTCACATCGCCTTCGAAATCATTCGAAAGGCTGCCATTGCCGATCAGCGCGTAGTAATCGGAGTTGCCGGACTGCGCGCTCAGCGTGATATCGCCATTGGCGTAGACGTAAATGTCGCCGCCATTGGGGCCGCGATAGCCGAGCTGGGCATAGCCGTTGTCAGCCTCGATCGTTAGATCGTCTGTGAACACGGACGTCGTGCCGCCGGCGCTGCCGATCGCAACATTACCGTCGCCGCATTGGCCGTCGCAGCCAGCATCAACGCCGCCGATCAGAACATTGCCGTACTGGCCGTAAGCCTCGGTATTACCGGTGAAGAGCGCTGCCACATCGCCAGCCGCCCCATTGGTAGCCGCAGCCACTTCGTCCGGCGTAACAACCCCGGTGTCCCAGCCGGCGACGATGTTGATCGCGCCGTCGCCGTGATTTTGGACGGAGTCATAAAAGGTGATGTCGGTGTTCGACAGAATGGAAAGCGTATTCGGGCTGTCATAATCGAGGCCGTACCAGTTTATTGTGCCCTCTACTTGCGTCCATCCAACCGTGAAATTGCCGCCATCGAGGTCGGCGATCATGTAGTCGCCCGAGACATAACCGTAACCCATGATGAGCGAAACATTGCCGGTCTCGCCTAACCCTTCGCTCGCGACATTGCCGATCCAAATCGGACCGCCAGCGCCGTAATTCTCATAGAAGCCGTCCTGGACCTGAATGTCGATGTTGCCACTCGCTTCGCCACTGTCGCCGCCGGACAGGCCGTCCCCATTGCCGATTTGCGCGAACAGGCCGGAGCTATCTCCACTCGTCATCACGAGATCGTCGGTCAGGCGGACTACGATGTCGCCGCCGCCTTCACCCCTGTAGCCCAGCTGCGCGCTATCGAATTCACCATTGATATAGAGATATGCCGCGGCAACCGTGGTCGTGCCGCCTGCGCTACCGACTGCGGGATCACCAAGGTAGTTCCCGATGTCGATGTAACCGCATTCACTTTCACAATCGTTGCCATAGGCGCCAGGCGTCGTAAGGATATCGGCGACGCCAGTTGTGCCGTCCCAGCCGGCGACCAGATTAATATCGCCCGTGCCGTGGTTCTGAATGTCGGCAAATACACCGATATCACCTTCCGAAAGCAGGCTCAGCGTATTTGAGCTGGTGTAATCGATGGCGTCATCGACCTCGATGTAAGATGCCGCGCTGAGTGTGACGTTGGTAGAATCCAGCGCGTTCGTAATCGTGCCTGGATCTATCGAACAAATTGTTAGAGCGCAGCCCAGTCCGTCATCCGCCGGATTGGTCTCTATGTAGATTTCGTCCGGATCGAGCAGCCAGTTGCCTGTGACACCCTTGGGCGCCAGCGTATTGACCTTAGCATTGGTTCCAACGCCGAGGTTATGGCCGGACGTTTCGATAAAGCCGCCGTTGCCGCCATTGACGCCGCCCTTGGCGCTGATGCTGCCATTAAAAATGGTCGAGGCATCCGAAAACAGCACCACGCTGCCGCCATTGCCGCTGTTGATGGCGTCCGCCGTGATGGTGGCGTTGCCGACATTGACGTTCCCGGCGTGCGCGAGCGCGCCCTTGCCGTGCGCCTCGCCGCCGATGTTCACGGTTCCGCCGCCGGCATAACCCGAAGCGTCGATCTTGGCGCCGTCGGCGATATTGACCGTGCCGCCCGTCATGCTGACCGTGCCGCCGGTCTCGCCCGCGCCCTTGCCGGAGACATCGACTGTGCCGCCGACATTCACAGTGCCGTCGCCACCGTCCAGAACGATCACGCCGTTCTGGTTCGAGACGCTGTTAGCCTCGATGATGCCGGTGGTGTTGATGACGTTATCGACGACGTTGCGTGCAGCGCGTGCTGTCAGCACCACCGTGCCGCCATCGGCTTTGATGGTGCCGGTGTTGGTGACGAGTGCCTTGCCGTCGGCCGGCGCGTGTTGCACCGGCGTCAGGATCTGGTAGCGGATCAGGTTGTCGCCGCTGAAATCGACGGAGAACGCATCCGCGCCGCCCAGCACGACGTGGCCAAGATCGGCTTCGATCAACCCGTCATTGACGACGACGGGCGCGGAAAGAACCACCGAGCCGCCACTCGACGTCGTGATGGTGCCTTCGTTGACCACGCTCGCGTTCGGATTTGCCGAGGGCCTGTCGAAGACAAATTTGCCCTTCTTGAAGTGCTTGTCGCTGATGTCGGCGGTGGTGGCGATCAGCCCGCCTACGTCGATCATGGAGCCGTGGCCGAACAGGATGCCGTTGCCGTTGATGATCCAGACGCGGCCATTGGCAAGCAGATTGCCGTAGATGCTGGAAGGATCGTTGCCGAGCACGCGGTTGAGCGCGATGGAGAGGCTGCCTGGCTGGTCGAAAACGACGCTGCTGCCGGCCGGAATCGAAAAGCTGTCCCAGTTGATGAGCAGTTTCTTGCTGGTCTGCGTAATGGTGGTGGTGTCGCCCGAGGTGCCGATCGTGCCTTTGCCCACAACGATGGTGCCGCCCGTCGCGCCATCGGCAAAGGCCGTCGGCGTGTCGGTGGCGAGCAGTAAGCCCACACAACTCAGCGCCAGCAGAAGGCTGCGCATGGTTTTGGATCCGGCGTACTTCATCGCACTGACCCTCGGTTAGAACCTGACTGCCGCATTGAACAAAACTTTCGTTGTCTTGTGTCCGTTGTCGCTGCCCGGAACCGCATTCAGCGTGCGCGCGACTTCTACGTCCGTCGCAATATTGTACGGGAACCAGATACGGATGCCGGCTCCCGTGGACGCCAGATCGAAATCTAGCGCGCCCGGAACGTTGATGTTCCAAATCTTGGCCGCATCGTAAAAGAGGTAGGGCTGAACCGCCTCTATCGACCATTGCGGCACGCGGGCACTGTAGCGCAGCTCGGCCGAGCCGCCGAGGCCGTGATCGCCGGTTATGGCGCCGGGGTCGTAACCACGTCCGATCTGGGTGCCGCCAAAAGTGATCTGCTCGCCGGCGATCAGCGGATCAAAGGAATACTGGCCTTGCGCGGCCAAGGCGACGCTAAAGCCGCCACCCATCGTGTGGCTGTAGCGCATGCCGCCGGTAAGCTTGGTGAAGTCGGTATGCGCGCCAGAACGGGACAGGTTGGGCGAGCCGTTCTCGGTGGCGCCCAAAATCGATAGTCCCTGTGCCACGTCGAAGGTGGCGAGCCAGGTGCCGCCCAGCACGTCGTTGCGCGTGTAACTCATGCCAAGATCGAGTACGCGCCACTGATCGTGGCTGAAGGGAATGCCGAGGATCTTGATCCTGGCGTCCTGCACAGTGAAACCGCCGTCGATGATCAGCGATTCCGCACGCGTGCGCAGGAGCGGGAAGCTTACCCTGGGGCCCGCTGCCCAGGAATCCGTGACGGTGTTAAACAGCGAAAGGAACGAGCCAGGCACGCCGTGCGTCATGGCGCCAAACACGCTCACAATCATGCCGTCGTCGCCGATGGGATGACGATAACGCAGCTGGCCGGTTCTGCGCTCGTTGATGTCGGTGGTGGTTGAGAAGCTTCCCGAGAGTTGATCGCCGATATCCCACAGGCGATTGATCGCGAAGTCGCCGGTGAATGTCCAAATGCCGGTGAAGTCCGAGCCGCGATTGTCCACGGCAAGGCCGCCGGTGATCCAAGGTTGATCAACAGTGACGGCAAGATCGGATGCGCCGGGCGTGTCGGGCGAGGGGCGCAACACGCCGGTGGCGGAAACGCCGGGAAGATCGTTGGCAAGCAGCATGCCGCGCTCGAGCGACGGCAGGGTCAGCGGCTTAACCGATAGAACCGGGCCCAGATAATTCTTGATGCGCGTTCCGGTGCCGGTGTCGCCGCCTTCGACCGAAATGCTGGCCACGTAACCTTCGACGACATTGATGGTGAAGATACCGTCATCCACGCGTTGCGGCGGCACATAAGCGCGCGTCAGCGGGTAACCGGCTTTGCGATAGCGGTCCTCGATCGCGTCGGCCACATCGAGAATGTCGGAAAGCGTAACGTCCTTGCCGAGAAGCTTTTCGTAAAGCGGGCGAAACCCGGCCGGCGGCAGCGTGGTGGCGCCGACGACATGAATGTCTTTCAGCTGGAAATGAATTTCGTCGACCGCGCGCGGCACCGGCGAGCGGTGCGGGCTTTCGATGGTGAAATCCACATCGGGCTGCGGCCGCACTTCCGGCAGCGGACGATCATGTCCGGGCTCGGGCGCAGGTAATGGCTGCGCCAATGTCGCTGTTGAATTGAGCGCGAAAGCAAATCCGCCGGCGAGCGCAAGCGTCAGCCACAAGAGCGAGAACCGATGCTGCGCACAACGCTGCATCGGCGAGAATTCGCGCTGCTTCACGGCGAGCTACGCCCCTTCCCCCGCGGTGCCCAGTCCTGAATAGACCGGACCTCCCCAAGCTACGTTGAAACACCCTTATTTGCTTGGATTTTTATCAAGGATTGCCTAGGCGGACAATCTTTCCGTTGGTTGCAATTTCGGGGATAGGCCACAGCAAAAATCCCGCCCTGAAGCCCGTTTGCATGGATAACAGAGGCTGGTGCTGGGGGGTGACCCCGATTCCCTCTCCCTGAGGGGGTGTTACGTCCTTGCCGCGCTCACAGCAGAATCTGCGGGGATCCTCGTAACTGGCTCTAAACGTGCCTGGAGCTAGGCTGCCTCGGGGGTAGCAAATCGGGTTGAGCACATGGCCTTCCATCGCGTCTTAAGTATCGCCGCGTCCTGCGTGATTTTTGCCCTCGCGGTGAAAGCGGAAGAGAGCAAAACGCCGGCCAACAACAGCTATCAGGTTCAACAGCCCAGGGGCGCCTGGCAAACACCGGGCGAGATTCAGCAGCCGGCAGGCCCATGGCAAAAACCAGGCGATATCCAGATACCGAAGGGTGTTCAGGCAGTGAAATCGGAAGATGCGCCATGCCTGCGCCGCATCTCGGTCGTTGCCGACGCGCTGTTCGATTTCAACAAATCCGATCTCAGAAGCGATGCTGCGGAAACCCTCTACGCGGCGGGCCCCGAAATCGCCAAGGCCGGCCAGCACAAGGTTACGGTCGAAGGCCACACGGATTCCGTGGGCAGCGACGGCTATAACGACACGCTGTCGCTGGCGCGCGCGAAAACGGTTCGCGACTGGCTGATGGCGCATAATTTCATTCCCGCCGATAGCGAGATCAAAGGTTACGGAGAGAAACGGCCGGTGGCGCCCAACACCATGCCGGACGGAAAAGACAACCCGCAGGGGCGCCAGAAAAACCGGCGCGTCGAGATCGCCGTCAATACCTGCGACTGAAGCAGCGCGGTTCCCTTAACATGATCAGCCGAACCAGGCGGGTTCCGCACCAGCGCGCCATTTGATGTTGCAGCCGATTGAAGGGGTTTGTTTTGCCGGCGGCGCTTCGTTCTTTAGCAGCAAGTCCACGGCATTGCGCAAATCCGCGCCTGTCACCGGCAGTCCATTGCTGGGACGGCTGGCATCGAATTGGCCGTGATAGAAAAGTTTGCGCTCGCCGTCGAAGAGAAAGAAATCAGGTGTGCAGGCGGCGTGATAGGCTTTCGCCACGTCCTGCGTTTTGTCCTGCACATAGGGGAAAATATAGCCCTGCGTTATTGCTTCTTTTCCCATATTGGCAAGCGAGTCATCGGGATATTTGGTCTCGTCATTCGAATTGATGGCGGCGATTGCAAGAACTCTTTGCCGCGTAATCACGGGCGAATGCCGCAAGCTCGCGCCGGATGTGTTTCACAAAAGGGCAGTGGTTGCAGATGAAGGCGACCAGGAGCGCGGGCTTGCTCGCGAAATCCTCAAGCCGGTGAATTTTCCCTCTCGCATCAGGAAGCGCAAACCCAGGGGCGGGTGTGCCAAGCTTGATATCGTTGGATGGCGTCACGGCCATGCGGGTTCTCCTGCGATAAATTCAAACCGATCATGGTTAGCCTTTCAAGCTATAGGGGCGCAGCGTCAAATCGGCCGTTGCGTATAGTCTTGATAATGCGATTTTAGATTGCCGTTGTGCCAAGGCATGTGGCGATGCATCGGGACATGCGGAGCGCGCCCCTTGTGACGACAAAATGGAGCCCGTTATCCCAATCGCTTGACGCAATGACTTTGATTTAATAATCCCATTAATATCAATATGTTATGAAGACACTACGCATTGGCGTTCGTTAAGCCCTTGCGCGTATAAATGGCGTGGCCCAGCGGTAACGCGCGTGCGCCATCCAATCTTGCCAGGGGAAGACTCATGTTCGCAGTGCTGAATTGGTTCTGGATGATCTTGAAAGGAACACTCAACGGCATCGCCAAAGTGGTGGTGTTTTTCGTGCTGCTGTTTGCGGCGCTCTTCGTCATCGGTCTTCTCCAGGGCGACGGCCTAGGCAAGCGCATTGTGCTTGAGCTCGATTTGCGCCAGCCCATCGAGGACAAGGTTTCTTCCGGTCCGTTCGATCTCGACTCGAGCCGCCTTTCGATCATGGATGTGGTTCTGGGCCTCGAGGCGGCCGAGCGCGATACGCGCGTGGCAGGGGTTTTCCTGCGGGTAGGCGCCGGCACACTTTCCATTCCCAAAGCGGAGGAGCTGCGCGATGCGCTGAAGCATTTCCGCGCCTCCGGGAAATTTGTCATTGCCCATTCTCAGAGCTTTGATTCCGGCGAGCTTGGCGATTATGTCCTGGCCGCTGCCGCCGACGAAATCTGGATGCAACCTGCAAGCTCGTTTTTCCCGGCGGGCACGGCTGGTGGCACGGTGTTCCTGAAAGGGTTTTTCGACAAGATCGACGCGGTACCGCAATTCGCCAAGCGCTATGAATACAAGAACGCGGCGGACGTTTTCACTGAGAAGGATTACACGGCCGCCCATCGCGAGGCGACAACGCGCGTACTGCAGTCCTGGTACGACACCGCAACCGCTGACATGGCGGCCGACCGCAAGATGGACCGCAGCGCGTTGACGGCATTTTTGGATAACAGCCCCACGGTAGTGAGCGAGGTACAGGCGAAGGGGCTTATCAATACCATCGGCTATGACGACGACGCACGCCAGCACGCGCTCGACCGCGCGGGCGAAGGGGCCAAGATCGTCTCATTTGCCAAGTTCGCCAAGGTCAAGCGCCAGCTGCAAGCCATTATGGGCGGGCCGAAGATCGCACTCATCCATGCTGCCGGCGATATCGTGGAAGGCAGAACGGAAGGATCGCCTTTTGGCAGCGAGGTCATCATTGCCAGCGACGATTTTGCCAAATCCATTCGCGATGCCGCCAAGGACAACAGTATTAGGGCGATTTTGCTGCGCGTGGATTTGCCTGGCGGCTCGGCCATAGCCGCGGACCAGATTCTGGACGCGCTGAAAAAGGCGCATGCCGCCGGAAAGCCCGTGGTGGTCAGCATGGGCTCGGTGGCGGCATCAGGCGGTTACTACATTTCTCTTGCCGCCGATCGCATTGTGGCGGAGCCCAGTACGCTCACCGGTTCTATTGGCGTGTTTGCAGGCAAACTTGCAATCGGCAAATCGCTCGAACTGCTGGGCCTCGAGGCCAAGGAAATTGGCATCGGGAAAAACGCCTTATTCGGATCAGGCATCGAGCCATGGAACCAGGAGCAGCTGGCCAAGCTCGATAAGCAGGTGGACATGATTTATAACGACTTCACCAACAAAGTGGCCGTAGGGCGCAAGCTGCCGCTGGCAACCGTTCAGCAGGTTGCGAGGGGGCGTGTATGGACCGGCGCCGATGCCAAGGAGCGTGGGCTGGTGGACGAGCTTGGCGGCTTCTGGACGGCGGTGAGCGCGGCAAAGAAGCTCGCAGGTATCGCAGAAGATACTAATGTGGCGTTCGTGATGTATCCCAAACCAAGGGGTTGGTGGGCTACGTTCTTCAATGCGTTCGGTGAGACGAAAACCAGCATCAAGGCGTTGCAGGGCTTGAACACGCTGCTGCATGCAGCACCGGTGAAGGCATTGATCAGCGCGTTGCAGGCGGCGTCGGATGGCCACGCCCAGCTGCGCGCCATGGGATTGCCAGAACAGGATTCGCGCTAGGTACCGCTTGGAGTGCTTAGCGGAATCACGTCAAAGGCGATGCCAAGCCGGTCGTCCTTCGAGGTGAAGGGCACGGTGCCGTGCCAATAATAGGACGGGAATAGCACCAGCTTGCCGACAATCGGCCGCACATGTTGTTCGGGCCGGTCGCGCTCGCCCAGGGCCAGATTCAACTCGCCGAATTTCAACCACCCCTGATGATGCGCGTCGTCTTCGATCTCATCCGGCAAATGCACGTAATAGGCGGAGCTGATCCAACCCTTCGGGTGAACGTGATTGGCATGGTAACCGCTGGAACGAAGCTGGCAGGACCATGAGCCGTTGTAAGCGAACTGTTCGCTCTTGCGTTGGAACAGGGGATGGTTCGGATCATTGGGCATGGCCCGGATGAAGTTTGTGACGGCTTCGCTGATGCCGTCGCGCACCAGCTGGATGACCGGCAGCGTGGAAGCGAAAAGTTCGCCTATCGTCTGGGTGCCGCCGCGCAGGCTTTGGTCGATGGGCTCGATTTTGCTGGTGTGAACTCTTTTCAGCTCTTCGGCAAGCGCCTGGTTAAAAGACCTGGCATCAGGGAAACCTTGCGGCAGCGTGATTTCATAAACACGCACATGATTCTCGAAATGGATGAGCTCGCGATACTTGCTGTCGCCTGTCTCGCGATACGCAAGCGATAGGCCGGCAAGGGTCAGTTGATCGATCGGTTGTAGCGCGCGCGCCTCCTCGAAGATGCGCAAGGCTTCTTTCCCTTGGCGGTCGTTCAATAAGGCAAAGCCGAATTCCTGCCGATGCTGCATGTTTCCTGGTTCGGATTTCACCGCGGCAGAGAAATACGAGTAGCTTTCTTCGAATTTTTTTTGCTGCGCCAGCACGCGCCCCAGCATCCCAGCGACATCTCCCCGTTCTGGCGCGATATCATGGGCTCTTTTAAGCAGCCGCTCCGCCTCTTCGTTTTCATTCGTGCGGTAATGGAATGCGGCTTCATGCAGCAGCAGCTCGGGATGGTCGCCCGTGCGCTCACGCGCATAGGCAAAGGATTTCAGGAACAGGTCCTTGCGCCCAAACGCCCATGCGAGACTGTTTATCTCGTCATGCGTTGCCACACGTTGGGGCTGCTGTTCGACAAGCTGCCAGAGCACCGCCAGTGTTTCGTCGGTTCTGCCGGCCTCACGCAACGCATTCGCCTTTGCCAGACCAACTTCTAAATTTTCCGGCCTTAGCGATGCTGCACGTGCAAAAGCTGCAAACGCCTCGTCGAGGCGGCTTAACTTTGCCAGCACGCAGCCGCGATAATAATGGGCATCAAAATAATCCGGCTGCGCGGCAACCGCCCTGTCGAGTTCGACAAGCGCGTTCTCGAATCTGCCATTGCGATAGCCGATCGCTCCGATCTGAGTCAGCGCTTGCACATAGGATGGCCTGAGCGCGACAGCCTGGCGAAAGGAAGCCAACGCATCGTCTGGGCGCATCAACTCGTCAAGTGTTACCCCGAGGTTGTAATGGGCTTCCGGAAAATTCTCTTTTAGCGCAAGAGCTTGACGATAACTGGCCTCGGCTTCAGTCAATTTTTCGTTGGTACGGAGCAGATTACCAAGATTGTTATGGAAGGTAGGCTCGCCTGGCGCCAAAACGATGGCTTGGCGCAACAGGTTTTCCGCCTCCACCAGATCGCCGCGCGCCTTAACGGTTGCGACAAGATTGCCAAGGATTGCGGGGTGGCTAGGCATTATTCGCAACAGCGCACGGTAGATCGTTTCGGCTTCCGCCATGCGGCCTTCGCGCACCAAAGATTCCGCGCGCGCAAACGCGCGAGCAGGGTCGAGGTGGACTGGCAGCTCAACCCCCAGAGTATCAGCGCGTGGTCTGTCTCCGTTCACCATGGCATCGCAAGTTGGTTCGCCCTTGCCATAGCATACGGGAAAATAGATGCCAGTGCGCTGCTTGCCCCCTTTGTTGGCGCTTGCCATAATTCCTGCGAAATTTCCGCCATCGCGCCATGACCACCATCGATATGGGCGGCAACACCCGCGTTAACGACTTGATGCAAGGCGCTGACCGCGCGGCCATGGCGGGCCGCATGGACGAGGCCGCGCGCCTTTGGGGCCAGGTGCTGGCACTCACGCCCGATCATCCCAAAGCACTGTTCTATCTTGGTCAGCATGAGCTTTATCGCAAGGATCTAAAGGCGGCGCGCGAGCTGTTTGAACGTGCGGCAAAGGGGGCGCCCAGAGAGCCGGGAATTCCGCTCAATCTTTCTTTTGTCTTCCGTGCCATGGGGGACGCGAATGCAGAAGCGGAAGCATTGATACAAGCGCTGATTATCGATCCTTATTTCTACCCTGCACTGCTTTCCAAAGGGATGCTTTTCGAACGTGCCGGTCAGCGCCGGTCGGCCGCACAAGTCTATACCAGCGTGCTGAGAATAATTCCACCGGACGATCAATTGCCGCCCAGCGTGCGAGCGCCCATCGCACACGCGCGCGAAGTGATAAAGGAAAATGCGGTCGAGCTGGCAGCGTTTCTTGATGAACGCCTGGGATCAATTCAACAGCAGCATCGGACAGAAAAACTGGATCGCTTCGAAGAATGCAAAGACGCAAAGATCGGCACGAAGAAGATCTTCATTCACCAACCTTCATTCCTGAATTTTCCGCGTCTGCCGGCGATCCAGTTTTTTGATCGCGAGCTGTTTCCGTGGCTCAAGACTATCGAAGCGCAGACCGACGTCATCCGTGAGGAATTGTTGGCGCTATTGCGCGAGAAGAACAAAGGGTTCGTACCTTATGTCGATCATCCGGCGGGCGTGCCGTTAAACCAGTGGGCGGACCTTCACAATTCGGAACGATGGAGCGCGTATTTTCTTTGGAAGGATGGCAAACGAGACGACGAGCACTGCGGCATGTGTCCCAAGACAGCTGCCGCGCTTGAAGCACTTCCGTTGCCCAAGCTGGCGGGTTATTCGCCGAGTGGATTCTTCTCTGCGCTGCAGCCAGGCGCGCATATTCCGCCGCATAGTGGTGTCACCAATGTGCGGTCAATCGTACACCTGCCGCTTATCGTTCCAGGCAAGTGTTATTTCAGGGTTGGCAACGAAACGCGGGAATGGAAAGAAGGAGAAGCGTTCGTTTTCGACGATACGATCGAGCACGAAGCATGGAACAAAAGCGATAAGCTGCGCGTGGTGCTGATCTTCGATGTATGGAACCCCGGCCTTACCCAGGCGGAACGAGAATTGATTACTGCCATGCGGCTAGCGGAAAGCGAATATTACGGCGAGGCCGAAGCGCGGCCGTCGGACTAACCGCTCAGTCCGGCGGATATCCGTACTTTTCGACCCAGGGTTTTAAGACAGGAAGTATGGGAGCGAGCTGCCTGGCGTATCTGCGCCATTGGCCAATGCCTTCTCGAAACAGCCCGCGTTTTATCTGACCGGCGCTTGCTGTGGCGATGGATTGCGCCTTCTCGCTTCGAGCGAAATCGCGCATTGCATCCTGCCACTCGATGCCAATGAAGGTGCAAATGGCCCGCATTTGTGGTTCGAAGGATTCCACCAGATCTTCGTAGCGCAACATGTGCAGTGCGAGCGGCAGCTTGGTACGGTAGATATCGCAGAGGCGCATGACCGCAGCGTAAAAATTTGCCGCGCTTTCAGGCGTCAGAAACTGATAGGTCGACGGATTCATGCGGAATTGGCGCCTGAAACAGCTCCACACCGTGTCGCGCGGGTCGCGATAAGCGAACAGCACTTTGGCGCGTGGGAACAGTTTTACCACCAAGGGTAAATTGACGCTGTACATGGGATTTTTGTCGATGAAAACCTTGCCAGCCGCCTTGATGCCGAAGCTACTGACCTGATGCCAATACGCCTGCCGGTACCCATCAAGCCTTTGCGGGTTGAGGTTCGCCAGGCGATCAAAATTCTTTGGAGTGGAGATGAGATCGCGGGCTACGTCTACAAGCGGAGGCCGCTCCTCCATGGTGACGATGCCAGGATGGCTTGCCAGCACGTTCTCAAGAAGTGTTGTGCCCGAGCGCGGAAAACCAACCAAGAAGACATGGATAAGCGGCTCGTCCTCACTTGCAGTCAATTCCTCACCTGGTCCCCAGCGCTCGGCGGGAGCTTCGTCAAAATATTTGGTCAGCCAGCCCAGATATTGCGGCATGGTTTCGACACCGGGCACCTCGAATCTGGTCCCATAAGCCGCCCGCATGACACGCTTGGAATCTGTGTACGCCGCAAAGGCCTCATTCACGCGGTCTCCAGCATCTAAGACATCGCCAAGCAGAGCCTGCGCGCGCGCGTGGCCAAGGGGCGGAACATTCGGGTTGGCCATGCAAGCCTTCAGCGTGGCTTCGGCCTCAGCCAGCGCACCTTCCCCAAGATCGGCCGAAGCCTGAGCGATTAGTGCGCCTGGATGTTGCGGGTACACGGCTAGAACCCGTGCAGTAAGTGAGCGGGTCTCGCTCCAGTCTGCCCGGCGAGCAGCCAGTGTTGCGAGGCAGGAAAGCGGCTCAGGGTCTTGAGGATTGAGCTCATAGGCACGTTGATAGTCCCGCCCTGCCGCTAACAAATTGCCAAGTTGTTCGCACGCCAAGCCACGGTTGAGATAAGCGGGTGCGAAATTGGCCTGCACTTCGATCGCCTTATCGAAAGCCACTACCGCTTCATCCAGCCGGCCTAGATTGGATAGGCAAAGCCCAAGTGCATTGAGAATGCCTGCATCCTGCGGAGCGAGTTGGGACGCCAGCAGAAGATCGTTCAAGGCTTCGTTGTAGCGCCCTTGTTGTTCCAGCCAGAAGGCCCGCACGTTCAGCGTGAGCGGATGTTGAAGCCCCGCAGCCAGGGCATAGCGAGCGATGTCAATTGCCCGCGGCCAGTCCTGCGCCTTGAGCGCTTTTTCGAGATCCAGCAGAAGCTCGGCATCGGATCGGTCGGACTTTTCCGGCGGTTCACTCACCCTCGGCTCCAGGCTGTGATACGGGTTCAGACCGCAACGAGCTCAATCCCGCGGATAACCGAACTTCTCTACCCATGGCTGCAAAATAGGAAGAATAGGCGCGAGTTCCTTCGCATACCGGCGCCATTGGCCTATTCCTTCGCTGTAGAGAGGTCGGCGTACTTGCGTGGCGCTGGGCGAACGGAGATCAACATAAGGCGCTTGCTTGTCGAATTCACGCATGGTCTCGGTCCATTCGGCGCCGATAAAATCGCAGAGTGCATGGACACGGCTATCGAAATCCTGAACCATATCCTCGTAACGGTGCTCAAACACATTCAACGGCAATTTTTGTCCGCATAACTCTGCAAGCCGCATGACGGAAGTGTAAAACCTGGACGCATCCTCAAGCGTAAGGAATTCATACATCGTAGTGCTGGTTCGAAAGTGCCGGCGAAAACAGCTGAAGACAACATCGCGCGGGTCGCGCAGTGCTAACAGCACCTTTGCCTTCGGAAATAGTTTGGAGATAAGCGGCAACTTGACCGTGTTGAGCGGCTGTTTATCGACAAAGATCTTGCCTTTGAGATCCGAGCGGATACTTCGAGCCCGCGCCCAATATTTCTCACGTTCTTTCGCCAAGGCGGGACCCTTGAGTGCCGCAAGCAAATCCAGGCCCTCGTTACTTGTCAAATATGTCTCACTCGTAGGATTGAGAAGCCCTTTTTCCTCGAAGGCAACAATCAGCGGATTACTTGCCAGGACCTGTTCAAGAAGCGTCGTTCCCGATCGCATGAAGCCTAGAAGAAAGATGTGCTCGGCCGGGCCTTCCGGATCGAGGCTTCCGTTATCTACGGGCCTCCATCGTTCGGGCGAGGCCGAGTTGAAATAGGCAATCAGGTGTTGCGCGGCCTCGGCAGCGCGGCCCTTGGCGATTTGTCCGGCATGACGCTTCCGCAGATCATCATTTTCTTCCGTATAAATGGCGAACGCTTCGGCGTAACGCCCTTGCCCATCTAGTGCGTCACCCAGTTGGCCAAGAAGTGCGGAGTGAGCATGTGCGGCCAGCTTTCCCTCGGCGAGTAGCGTTCGCAGGCGCTGCTCTGCCTGTTCAAATCGCTTTTCCGTAATATCAACGATCGCCAAAGCATAGACGGATGTGGGCTCGTTGGGCCTGAGTTGAAGCGCGCGTTCGGCCAGCACACGGGCCTTTTCGCCCTCTCTCTTGCGAGCATAAACAGAGGCAAGGCTTCCAAGTGCCTCGGCGTAATTTGGATCCAGCCTAACCGCGCGCTCAAAGGCCGCCTGTGCCGCATCGTGATCGCCCAGCATCGAGAATGTGAGCCCTTTGCGATAAAAGGTTTGGGCGTGGTTCGGATTAGCAGCCGACGCGGCGTCGAACGATTTGAGAGCCTCGGAAGCGCGGTCAAGCGACATCTGGCACATGCCGATTGCATTAAGAATGGTCACGTCATTCGGCAAATAGACCAAGGCGCGGCGGAATTCCTCAATGGCCTCCGGCAGGCGTCCTGCAGCATGAAGCGTGAGGCCGCGGGCATTAAAGAGCGCCGGATGGCGCATTCCGCGATTAAGCGCCTCGGTCGCGACTTGGTATGCGTGGCCGAAATTCAGGGTGTCGACGGCCGCAGACACCTCCGCAAGGATGCGCCTCTCCGTTTCGCCAAAGCCCCGGTTTGTGCCAATCGCCATTCCAGCTTCCTACCTTTTTCAATGCTTCTATCATAACTACTTAAGGCGCCACGGCACGCCGTAGCGCTTTGCGTCCTAGCATTTTCCCGGGGGAAGACCATAGCGCTCATGTGACTAGCAGGTTGAGCCGCTCAAATAACGGCGTGGCCTATGCGGCATAGAGCGCCCAAAAAAAGAACGGCGGCCTTTTGGGCCGCCGTCCATCTAGAAAAAGCGAGGACTAGTCTTAGAGCTTCACCGTACCGCCGACGAAGATCATGCGGCCAAGCGGGTCATACACGCCCGGGTATGTGTTGCCGTTACCGAACGGTGGCGAGGAGATGCCGAAAGTATTGCTGTCTAGGATCGGCGGGTTCTTGTCGAAGACGTTGTTCACGCCAGCCCTAAGCTCGACGTTCTCCCACACGTGCCATACGGCAGTGATGTCGAAATAATCGTAGGCAGGGATATTTGCGTCGATTGCATCGCACACGCCATGAATGCCGCCGTGTGGACACGTTGCCGGCCCGCCACCGATATCCGGATTGGTGGAGTCGATGTCCAGAGCGACGCCGGAAATATGCCGCCACTGTGCGGACAGGTCGACATCCCAGGGCGATGACCACGTCACACGGAACTTATGGCGCCATTCTGGATTTGGTGTGCCGCATGTAACACCAAAGTACCCTTTACAGTCGTATGCGTTCAGGCCCGGAAGGGGCTCTGTTACCAACGAACTCAGTAGCGTACCCTGGAAAGAGAATGCCAGTGAGCCGTTGTTGCCCATGTTCCAGTCGGCCAAGTCAGCCTGGTAATTGGCGTCGAAGTCCCAGCCATCAGTCTTGAGATAACCCGTATTCTGGTTGAAGTTATCCACCCACCCGGAACCCCACACCTGATGCAGGGCGTTGCGATGAACTTTGTCGCAAGCCGACGCATCGTTGTTGATGTAGCAGCTGTTTAGCGTGGTTTGCGCGCCAACAGTGCCAATCAGACCGTCCACCTTGATATGGAAGTAGTCGATTGTGAGTGAGAAGCCTGGAGCAAATGTCGGAGTCAAAACGATACCGCCCGACCAGGTATCCGAGGTTTCCGGCTTGACTGCGGTGTTACCGCCAACCGCCATACTGCACTGAGAAGAAATGCAAGCAAGAACGCTAGCGCCCGGATTGGGAACATCTGCGCCCGGATTGGCATGTGAACTGGAACAATTGGCAGCCACACCTGCACTCGCAGGGGTAGCACAAGGATCCTGGCCGCCGAACAGTACGACATTCGCAGGTGAGAACAGCTCAAGCACGTTCGGAGCGCGGACTGCACGCTGGTAGCTGCCGCGCAGACGGAAGTCATCGATCGGCTGCCATTCGCCGGCCAACTCATAGGTGTTGGTGCTGCCGGAAAGGCTGTAGTTCGAATAACGATAGGCGGCGGTGAACTGCAGCAATTTGGCAAAAGGTGCATCCTGCACGAGCGGGATCCGCAATTCGCCGAACAATTCGCTTACGTTGATCGAAGAGAGCGGCACAGGAAGTGTACGGCCGCCTTGCCCATAAAGGTCGCCGCAGAATGCCGGCGAACAGGGGTTCGCCTGGAAGTCGCGGCTGGTTTTAAGTTCGATGGCGTCATCGCGGTATTCGGCGCCCAACGCGACCGCAAAGGCATCTTTCGCCCAAGGCGATTGCATGCCAATGGAGCCAAGATCACCTGTCAATGAACCGCTCAGAATTCTTTCTTCCGTAGAACCGCTCTGGAAGCCCTGGGCCGTAACATACTGCAACATTTGCGGCGTTATGGAGCCAATACCGTTGAAGATGTCGAGTGGAACACAAGCTCCGTCGATACCCGCTGCCGCGGCATCGCAAGTAGGAACACCACCTACATTATGGACTTCCAGCGCATTCTGCACGCGCGTAACGGAGAATTCGTTGCTGTAGACCTGGCTGTAGATGGTGTAGCCATATTGGCCATACACATCGTAATGCCAGCTGTCGCCCAGATCACCCCTGATGCCGACTGTGGCGCGGTAAGAGGTGTGCCTGAGATCGGCGTTACGATTGCCGCCTTCGATATCACGGCGGCCGATTTCCAGTGTCGCTTCATTTGGAACGAGATTGCAATTACCGGTGTCGCCAGAAACGACGCACGGCGTGCCGAGAGCGTCAAGCGCGTTATGACCGCACAGTTCGTGCCTTTCCTGGGAGGTCATCAGCGGGTTCGCACAGTCTACCTGCACAAGGCCGCCATGCACGCCGGTGCCAAGGAAGACCGCAGATGGTGCAATCTGCGCATTGGTGTGGTCATCCGTGAACATGAAGTCCGAATAGACGTCCAACCACTTGTTGACTTCATAGTGCGCGAAGTAGCCACCCGTCCATTTCGTGTCTGGACGCTGGATGTAATTTAACGGCCCGTAGTTAAAGGTCTTTTCACCCGAGCCAACAGAGCCATAGTGCACAAAGGTTCCGCTTCCCGCAGTGCCATCACCGCGCTCGAAGAAGTCGTATGGCGTGCCGCCGCAGAAGGCCGCGCCACCGCACGTCGTGGGATCGCCGTAATAGGCATAAAGATTGTCGATTGAGATCCAGCGGTTCTTGTTGCTTGAGCCCGCACACTTATGAGCGGTCGCAGCTGCAGTTGGGGTCGCCGTTAAGGAGCACGCCGAGTAGTCGCGTTCTGATTGAAGAACCGGAGAGATCCTACGGTAACCGACATAAGCCGTGACGTTTCCGCGGCCATTGTCCGTATTGGCGCCGATGATCACCGTGGTGTCGACCGATTGGCCATCCCAGGTGTTTTCCGGAGCTTGGGGAAAGCCGACCTTAGCTTGTAGGGCGCGAACCGTGCCATCGGTGTTATCGGCATTGTTGATCGACCAGGTGCCGTCCACTTCGACGCCTTCAAAGTCATGCCGCATGATGAAGTTCACCACGCCGGCAAGAGCATCGGAGCCGTACACCGCCGAGGCGCCGCCGGTGAGAACTTCAACGCGTTCGACCATCGCAGAGGGGATCGTGTTCAGGTCTGCGATTGGTACGAACGGGTCGCCCGGCATCAAGCGCCGGCCATCGACAAGGACGAGGGTTCTTGACCGAGCCAAGGCCGCGCAGATTGACTGTCGCGGTACCTGTCGAGCCGTTGGAATTGTGCGAAGTAAATTCCGCGAATGTCTGGGGCAGGTTGTTCAAGAGGGTTTCGACATTCGTCGTGCCCTCATATTTGATTTCCTGCTGGCCTACCGTGCTGACGGGCGATACCGACACCAGGCCGGCTTGCGGAATGCGCGATCCCGTAACGACGACGGTTTCTGCGCCACCTTCTTGCGCGATTGCTGGTCCGACGAAGGCAAACACCGTTGCAGTAGCAGCGCCGGTGAGCAGAGCGGCGCGCAGATTGCGGGCCGAATGGATCGATTTGAACACTTTAAACCCCCTTGGTTTGGTCGCGGTCACGACGTCCAACCAACCAGCGCGCAAATGCGAGCTTTCATGGCTGCTGGCCTATCAAGAGGGGAGGAGAACCGGCCGCCCCCCCGGATCGACCAATTTGCAGACAAACTAAGGTATGATTTTGCGTCAGGTCAAAGCGGAATTCATGGAAGTTTGATGTTAGGCATCTCTCTGTGTCTTTCATGCACCCAATTAGGTGACGAATTGTCATGAATGTGCGAAGCTGTCCACAGCTCATGAGCAATGAGCGGTGGCAAACCTAAAACAGGTAATGGGAAATGCCTGCGTCTGACTGCGAAAGCCGGACGAAGAATGGTGAACTGGTTAAAGCGCCGGTAAGGAATTCCTCGCCAGCGTCAGGTGGCGCGATTTGAGTGGCTTTTCACCGTCCATGAGGGGCAATGCAAAGAATGGATCCCTGCAGGAAATATTAAGAGTATGATTTTGCAGGCATTTCAGGTCTGTTCACGATGACAACTGCGCTCATCACGCATCCGGCATGTCTTGAGCATTCGCCGCCGCCGGGCCATCCAGAGCGCGTTGAGCGCCTTAAAGCCGTGCTTGATGCGCTTGGAAGCCAGCAATTTAGCGGACTCCAGCGCGAGGAGGCGCCGCGTGCCGAGCTCGCCGAGCTCGCTTTGGTGCATGCAAAAAATTACATCGTGGCGATGCTCGAGTTGGTGCCCACGCAAGGCTATGCGGTGGTCGATGCGGACACGGTTTTGTCGCCCGGTTCCGGTGACGCGGCGTTGCGCGCGGCGGGATCAGCCGTACACGGAGTAAATCTGGTAATGCAGGGCGCGGTGAAGAATGCTTTCTGTGCCGTTCGCCCGCCCGGACATCACGCAGAACCCAATCAGGCCATGGGATTTTGTATGTTCAATAATATTGTGGTCGGCGCGCAATATGCTCGATCCGTATACGGATTAAAGCGCGTAGCCGTGGTCGATTTCGACGTCCATCACGGCAACGGTACGCAAGCGGCCTTCGCAACAGATGCGAATCTTTTTTATGCCTCCACGCATCAGATGCCGCTCTATCCGGGAACGGGCTTTGCGAGGGAAAAAGGTGTCGGAAATATTCTCAATTGCCCGCTGTCGCCGGGCGCAGGATCACGCGAATTCCGAGCATCTATCAGCGATTCTGTGCTTCCTGCGCTGGATAAATTTCGCCCGGAATTCATTTTTATCTCCGCCGGATTCGATGCGCACCGCGCCGATCCATTGGCAAATATTGAGCTGGAGGACGAAGATTTTAGCTGGGTAACAAAAGAACTCTGTGCACTCGCTGCGCGCCTATGCAGTGGCCGCGTTGTTTCGGCGCTGGAGGGAGGTTATGACCTCGATGCGCTGGCTTCCGCCTCGCGCGCCCATGTAAAGGCGTTGATGGAAGCCTAAGTAAAGCAAGGGGTTATCCCATGGCTGGCAAGGCCAAGACCGACTCACCCGCAATCGAAAGCCTGAGCTTCGAGGCCGCTTTGCGTGAACTCGAAAGCATTGTCGGCCGGCTGGAGCAGGGCGAGGTCGATCTCGAGGATTCCATTGCTCTTTACGAGCGCGGCACAGCCCTGAAGGCTCATTGCGAGAAGAAGCTGAAGAGCGCGGAAGCCCGGCTGGAAAAAATCGTCCTCGGCCCCGATGGCGCCAAGGGCACGGAACCCGTGGACCTTGGCTAGGCGCCAATGACCCCCCTGGTCGCGCCCATCGAACCGGCTCTCGCGGAAGCTGCGGCTTTCATCGAGAACACGCTGGACGCGTTGCTGCCCCAGTCGGCAGGGCCAGAGGCCCGGGTCATCGAAGCCATGCGCTACGCAACCCTTGGTGGCGGCAAGCGCTTGCGCGCGTTTTTGGTGTTGCAGAGCGGGCGGCTATTCAGCGTGGATCGACGCGCGCTTGGACGGGTGGCAGCGGCCGTCGAATGCCTGCATTCTTATTCGTTGGCCCATGACGACCTTCCGGCCATGGACGACGACGCGATGCGCCGCGGCAAGCCGTCCTTACATATGGCCTTCGACGAAGCGACCGCCATTCTTGCCGGCGACGCATTGTTGACCTTCGCATTCGGGTTGTTGGCTTCGCCGGAATCGCATGGCGATCCCTGGGTGCGCTGTGAGCTGATCTCGCGGCTGGCCAATGCCGCCGGTCACGCCGGCATGATTGGCGGCCAGATGATGGATCTTGCCTTCGAAGGGCAAGCACCGCCGCTGCCCGAAGTTACCCGGTTGCAGCGCATGAAGACGGCGGCGCTTATTACTTTCTGCTGCGAGGCCGGCGCCATCATGGGCAAAGCCTCGCGCGAGTGCGCGCGCGTCGCTGGTTGCATTTGGGCTGGACCTGGGCCTTGCCTTCCAGATTGCCGACGATCTTTTGGACCTTGAAGGCGACCCCAAGGAAATGGGTAAACTGGCCGGCAAGGATAAAGCGCGCGCCAAAGCCACGGTTGTTTCCTCGTTAGGTGTCGAGCGCGCCCGCGCGCAGGCGGAAGCCTTGGCCAGCCAGGCGCCGCGCCACCTTGATTTGTTTGACGAGAAGGCCGACCTTTTGCGCGCGGCCGCGCGTTTTGCCGTCACGCGGCGGGCTTAAATTCGCCCGAATGCAGCGGGAAATTGCGTGATAAGCACACCCCAAACGCCTTTGCTCGACCAGATCGACACCCCGGCTGATCTCCGCCCGCTCAAGCGGGAGGAATTGAAGCAGCTGGCGGGCGAGTTGCGCCAGGAACTGATCGACGTCGTCTCTGTGACGGGCGGGCATCTGGGCGCGGGGCTTGGCGTGGTCGAGCTTACGGTGGCGCTGCATCACGTGTTCGACGCGCCGCGCGATAAGCTCATCTGGGACGTGGGCCATCAGGCCTATCCGCATAAGATTTTGACGGGCCGCCGCGCGCGCATGCGCACGCTGCGCCAGGGCGGTGGGCTTTCCGGTTTCACCAAGCGCGCCGAAAGCGAATACGACCCGTTTGGCGCGGCCCACGCCGCGACCTCGATTTCGGCGGGACTAGGCTTTGCGGTCGCCCGCGACCTCAAGGGTGAAAAGCACCACGTCATCTGCGTCATCGGCGACGGCTCGATGAGCGCGGGCATGGCCTATGAGGCGATGAACAATGCCGGCGCGCGGGGCGAGCGCCTGATCGTCATCCTGAACGACAACGACATGTCCATCGCGCCGCCGGTGGGCGCCATGAGCGCCTATCTCGCGCGGCTCGTCTCTAGCCGCACCTATCGCGGCTTTCGCGCATGGGTGAAGCGCATCGCCGAGCATTTGCCGGGGTTCATGTTCCGCGCCGCCAAACGTGTTGAAGAATATGGACGCGGCTTCTGGATGGGCGGCACGCTGTTCGAGGAGTTGGGCTTTTATTATGTGGGCCCCATCGACGGCCACAATCTCGACCACCTGATCCCGGTGTTGGAAAACGTGCGCGATGCTGGCAAGGGGCCGGTGCTCGTTCACGTCGTGACCAAGAAGGGCAAAGGTTACGCGCCAGCCGAGGCCAGCGCCGACAAATATCACGGCGTATCCAAGTTCAACGTATTGACGGGCGAGCAGAAGAAAGTGGCCGCGCCACCGAGCTACACCAAAGTGTTTGCCGAGGCGCTGATTGCGGAAGCCGAACGCGACAACCGCATTGTCGCGATCACGGCAGCAATGCCTGCCGGCACCGGCCTCGATCTTTTCGCTAAAAAGTTCCCCGAACGCTGCTTCGATGTCGGCATCGCCGAGCAGCATGCGGTGACATTCGCGGCGGGGCTGGCGGCGGAAGGTTTCCGGCCCTTCGCTGCGATTTATTCGACCTTCTTGCAGCGCGCCTATGACCAGGTTGTGCACGACGTGGCGATACAAAAGCTGCCCGTGCGTTTTGCCATGGACCGCGCGGGGTTGGTGGGCGCGGATGGCCCGACCCATGCGGGATCGTTCGACGTGGCCTATCTGGCCACATTGCCCGGTTTCGTGGTGATGGCCGCGGCGGACGAAGTAGAACTGGTGAATATGGTGGCGACGGCGGCGCGCATTGACGACCGGCCGAGCGCCTTCCGTTATCCGCGTGGCGAAGGGAAGGGGCTTGCGCTGCCCAAGCACGGCACGCCGTTGGAAATCGGCAAGGGCCGCATCATCCGCGAAGGCAGCTCCGTTGCGATTTTGAATTTCGGCGCGCGGCTGGGTGAATGCTTGAAGGCGGCCGACAGGTTATCGGCTTACGGGTTATCGGCGACCGTAGCCGATGCGCGCTTTGCCAAGCCGCTCGATACGCAAATGATCAAGCGTCTCGCGCTAAACCACGAAGTGCTGCTCACCATCGAGGAAGGTTCCATCGGCGGCTTCGGCGATCATGTGCTGCATTATTTGGCGTGGGACGGACTGCTCGACCGCGGACTGAAACTGCGCCCCATGGTGCTGCCAGACCGCTTTCTTGATCAGGACACGCCGGAACGCATGTATGAAGCTGCCGGCCTCGATGCCAAGGCAATCGTCGCCACGGCACTTGGCGCATTGGGCCGCGAGAAAGACGCCGCCGCGGAAATGATCGCCTGAACGTGGAATCTGCCAATGGTGAACGCGCCGAAATCGTGCGCCTTGCGCATGGCGGCGACGGCGTCACAGCCGATGGCCTATTCGTGCCCTACACAGTGCCGGGCGATGTCGCTCTTATTGCGCGCGAAGATGGCCGCGGGCGGGTTCTCCAAATTCTCGCGCCTGGCAAAGACCGCGTTACGCCGCCGTGCCGGCATTTTGGTGTTTGCGGCGGTTGTGCACTCCAGCATGTGGCGCGCGATGCCTATCTCGCCTGGAAGCGCGAGCAGATCATAACCACACTTGCCCAGCGCGGTTTCGACAACGCGCAAGTGGGCGAGATTGTTTCGGTAGTGCCTGCCACGCGCCGGCGAGCGACCTTTAAAGCGCGTGGCGGTGCGGGCGGCGTGCAAATGGGTTTCTACGAGCCCAACAGCCGCAAACTCGTCAACATTCACGAATGCCACATTCTTGTGCCAGCGCTACAAAAGTTGATCGCGCCCATGCGTGCGGCGCTCGGCAAGGTGCTGGCCCCTATTGAATCTGCCGAGCTCTTGGTGACGACAACAGACACTGGCATCGATCTGTCGCTGAAATTGAAGCGCGCGCGTTCGCCCGATTTTCTCCTGGCGCTTTCGGAATTCTCCAACACGCTCAAACTCGCGCGGTTGGCATGGAATGGCGAGATCGTTGCGCAGCAAGTTCAACCCATGCTGCGCGTAGGCAAGTTCGAGGTGGCGTTACCTGTCGAACCGTTTCTGCAACCAAGCGCCGAAGGCGAGCGCATTCTCCAGAAGTTCGTGGCCGAGGCCGTGGTAGGCGCAAAGCGCGTAGCCGATCTGTTTGCGGGCTGCGGCACGTTTGCCCTAATTTTCGCACTGGAGCACCGCGTTCATGCCGTCGATATCGGTGATGCGATGATCGAAGCGCTTGACGCCGCCGCGCGTACGGGAGGGGTGGGGGCCAACGTCACCACAGAAACACGCGATCTGTTCCGGCGACCATTGCTCGCGCATGAACTTCAAAAGTTCGACGCGGTGGTGCTTGATCCGCCGCGCCCCGGCGCCAAAGCGCAATCCGAAGCGCTTGCCAATTCAAAGGTTCAGCGCGTGATCTATGCGTCGTGCAATGTGGCGAGCTTCGCCCGTGACGCGCGGATATTGTGCAATGGCGGTTACAAGCTGTTGCGGGTGACGCCCATCGACCAGTTCATCTGGTCGCCGCATGTCGAGCTGGCTGGGGCGTTCGAGCGCGCCTAAACCTTGCCATTTGGGGCGAAGAAGACCTTAAGGGATTCGCTTTTATGGGATCCCGCGAAAACCTCTTTCCACTTTTCCAGCGGATAAACTTCGCCCAACAGATCGTCGATTTTCAGTTTGCCGCTGGCCACGAAATCGATGCTGTCCTTGAAGCCGCCATAACTTACGGCCTGCAAGCGGATGTCCTTCATCACCAGCGTATTGATGTTGATTTCCACCGGCGTGTGCTGGCGGCTTTTCAGCACGATGAGCCCGCCAGGCTTCAGCATGCGCACCATGTTCCGCATGGTTTCGGTGGTGGCCAGCGTCTCGACGATGAAGTCGAAACTGTTGTCGGGAAACGCACCGTCATGGCCGCACACGCTGATGTCGTTGAAGCCTTTGGCCTTCAGCACGCGCTCGGTCAGGCGTGAGATGCGGTTGTCGCCGTAGATGAGGCCCTTTTGGCCCGGATGGAGGTCGGCGTTCAGCACAGCCATGGATGCGGCAACCGGCTCCATATAGGCGCCGGCCATGAACGACATGTTCTTGGGCATGCGATAGACGGAATTGGCAGGCACCACTACGAACTCACCGAACGCGCCGTCGCGGTCGATGCCCAGCATCGTGCTTGAGCAGTAACTCGGCATTCCGTTTTTGAGCGCATCGCCGTTCTTGGCAAAGAGGGGCATTACCGCCACGCGGTCGCCCGCTTTCAGCGCAGCGACCTCTGCGCCCACTTTCTCGACGACGCCGGAAAATTCATGGCCGAGAACTAGCGGGATTTTCGATTTGACGCTGCCTTCCGCCACGTTGATGTCGGTGCGGCAGAGCCCGGCCAGGCTCACGCGAATGAGCACGTCATCGGGCGCGCCAATCTGCGGCGGCGCCACGTTTTCCACGCCAATGCCGTGGCTATTCTTGACAATCGCCTTCACGGTTACGCCCGGAACCCCGCGCCCGCAGCATAATATCGTATCACCCGCGAGTATATGGGCGGCGAGGGGCTAGAACTTTCCGACCTGCCCGCGATGGCGCAGCGCGTGGTCGGCGAGGACGCAGGCCACCATCGCTTCGCCAACCGGCACGGCGCGAATGCCGACGCACGGATCATGACGGCCCTTGGTGACGATGGTGGTGTCGTGGCCATCGGTATCGATTGTCTTGCGTTCGCTCGGCATCGATGAGGTGGGCTTCACAGCAAAGCGCGCGATAATCGGCTGCCCGCTGGAAATGCCGCCCAAGATTCCGCCCGCCTGATTGGATAGGAATTTCGGTTTGCCACTGGAACCCGCGCGCATCTCGTCCACGTCTTCGTCGGCTGTGAGTTCCGCCGCGCCCATACCTGCGCCGATCTCGACGCCTTTGACAGCATTGATGCTCATCAGCGCCGCAGCCAATTCCGCATCGAGCTTGCCGTAAACCGGCGCACCCAAGCCAGCAGGAATTCCTTCCGCGATCATTTCGACGATAGCGCCGCAGGACGAGCGGTTCTTGCGCAGGCCCTCCAGGTATTCGCTCCATTGGTCGACAACGCCCGCATCGGGCGAGAAGAACGGATTGCGCGAAACCTCGTCCCAGTCCCACCGCGCGCGGTCGATTGTGATGCTTGCCCATCTGCACCAGCGCGCCACGCACGCGTGCGGCCGGAAACAGCTGATGCAAAATTTTCCGTGCAATTGCGCCGGCCGCCACGCGCGACGCGGTTTCGCGCGCGCTCTGCCGTCCGCCGCCGCGATAATCGCGCACGCCGTATTTGGCCCAATAGGTGTAATCGGCGTGGCCGGGGCGGAACTTGTCGCGGAAGCCGTCGTAATCCTTCGGCCGCGCGTCGGTATTTTCGATCAGAAGCGCGATCGGCGTGCCGGCGGTCAGTTGCTTGTCCATGCGCTCGTCCAGGAACACGCCGGAGAGAATGCGCACACGGTCTGCTTCCTTGCGCTGGCTGACAAATTTCGATTGGCCCGGACGGCGGCGGTCGAGATCGGCCTGGATATCGGCCTCGACCAGAGGAATTCCGGGCGGGCAGCCATCCACCACGCAACCCAAAGCCGGCCCGTGGCTTTCGCCGAAGGTAGTGACGCGGAAAAGATGACCGAAACTGTTATGTGACATCGGGCTTTTGCACGGAGATGTCCGGCGCGTCCTCCGCCTTCATGCCGACGACGTGATAGCCGGCATCGACATGCATGACTTCGCCGGTGATGCCGCGCCCCAAATCGGAAAGCAGAAACAGCGCCGCATCGCCAACTTCGCTGGTGGTGACCGTGCGCCGCAGTGGCGCGTTGAGCTCGTTCCATTTCAGGATGTAGCGGAAATCGCCGATACCCGACGCTGCCAGCGTCCTGATCGGCCCCGCCGAAATCGCGTTGACGCGGATGTTCTTCTTGCCGAGATCTTCGGCCATGTAGCGCACGCTAGCTTCCAGCGCCGCCTTGGCCACGCCCATGACATTGTAATGCGGCATGACGCTCTCGGCGCCGTGATAGGTAAGGGTCACGAGCGAGCCGCCCTGCGGCATCATCTTTTCCGCGCGCTGCGCCACGGCCGTGAACGAGTAGCAGGAGATGTTCATCGTCATGGCAAAATTTTCGGCCGTGGTGTCGACGTAGCGGCCCTTGAGCTGCTCCTTGTCGGAGAAGGCGACCGCATGGACGACGAAATCCAGCCGATCCCATTTGCGCGCGAGCTCCGCAAAAGCTGCGTCGAGGGATTCAGGTTTCGGACATCGCAATCGATGAGTGCCGCGGGCTTCATCGGCTCGACCAACGGCATCACGCGCTTTTTGAACACGTCGCCCTGATAGGTGAAGGCGAGCTCGGCGCCCGCGCCATGCAGCGCCTGGGCGATGCCCCAGGCGATGGACTTATCGTTGGCGACGCCCATGATGAGCCCGCGCTTGCCCGCCATGAGTCCTGCCGCCGCCATGTCTCAATTCCCCTGATAACTCCGTCATCCTATAGCGAGGGGCGGGCAGCAACTCCAGTAGCCGTTTATCAGGGTTTGGAGTGGGCGGGTTCCTGATAGGTGGGCGCGAGCAACTGGCCGAAGAGCATGCGCACCACCAACAGCACCACGGCGGAGCCTGCCATCAATCCCACATGCAGCAGCCAGAAATCCGTGTCCGGCATCGTGCCTAGCAACCCGCCTAAATAGCCCACCAGCATGTTGCCGAAGAACAGGTGGACGTAATAGACGGCGATCATGATGCCACCGAGGCCTTTGGGTGCCGCGCGCGAATAGAACGCCAGTCCCACCGGCAGCACCATGGCGAAACCGATGTCGTTCAGAATGTGAAAGCCAAGGGCCCAGAACAGCGGCACGGGTTGATGCGTGTCGGCCACCACTGCGGCGCATCCCGCCAACACCAGCGGCGCCAGGGTGCTGATCGCGATGCCGATGATGATCTTGGTGATCTCATCGGGTTCCTTCCAGCGCTTGCCGTACCAGCGCCAGAAGGCGATGACCGCGATGAGCGTGACAGTGCTGACGAAGGCATCCAGCGATACGATCCATGTGATCGGCATATTGAAGCCATAGAACATGGTCTGGAAATTTTTCTCGCCCCAGACGAGATATGCATCGAAGATTTCCTGGTTGCCGATGATTGAGACTGCCAGCACGGGAAGCAGCGCCACCAGCAGGATCACCACCTTCCAGTCGCGCGCCGTTAACGGCGGGCGCTTTTCCTTGGCGCCAGTTTTGCGGATGGGTTCGGGCGGAAAGGTGCGCCGGCCATAGAGATAAATCGCCAGCCCCAGCACCATACCAATGCCTGCGGCGACAAAGCCCAAATGCCAATCTACTTTCTGGCCCAGTGTGCCGCAGATGAAGGGCGAGATGATGACCGCGAGCTGGATGCCGAGGAAATAAATCTGGAATCCGTCTGCGCGGCGCGGATCGTCGCGTGAATAGAGATCGCCGACCTGACTTGCGATGTTGCCTTTGAAGCAGCCCACGCCCGCCAGAAGGAAGGCAAGCGCCAGCAGGAAGGTCTCATTCAGCACCAACAGGAACGTGCCAATCACCATCAGGATCGCCCCGGCCGTTACTGTCTTGGTGCGGCCGATCACCCGGTCAGCGAGAAAGCCGCCGGCAAGCGGCGTGACATAGACGAGGCCCGCATAGAGCTGTGCGGTGTTAGAGGCGAGCGCCATCTGCGACTGTTGGCCATAAACCCAGGCGATCAGCCTGCGAAACGCGTCGAAGCCCCACACCTGCTCAATATTGCCTGGGAGCAGCAGATAGTGCGTGAGATAAAGCACCAGCAGCGTCTGCATGCCGTAATAGGAAAAACGCTCCCAGAACTCGGATGCCGAAAGCCAGCCGAGTCCCGCAGGGTGGCCCAGGAACACCGTGTCTGATTTGGTTTTCTTTTCGAATTGATCGAGGGCCGAAGCCGGGCTTTTGCTGGTCAAGGAAGGTGCCGGTTGTGACTCGTTAACACTGTCGCCAAGCCGAACGCTGATAGCAAGCCGCAGTCCGTTCAACCGGCAGGGGGCGTAGCACTTTGGTCGAGCAGACCGCGCTCTTCCGCCGCCTTTTCCTCGACCTTCTTCAGCATTCGCAGCCGCAAATCCACCAGCGTGTAAACCTCTTTCGGGCAATTCCTGGCGACCCTGATGCCGAGCTTTTCGGCCGCGTCCGCGGAGATCCTCGAGCCATGATGCTTGGATTCGTCCATCAGCGCATTGATGACTTTCTTGGGGTCATTCTTGTCCTTGATGTGCCTGGGGTTCATCAGCTCGAAGGCGCGGTCGCGGGCATCCTTTTCGCGCTGTTCCACGATGTAAGAGATGAGAAGCGTGCTGTCATCGATGCGGTCTTTCGATTTCTCTTTTATCAGGCGGGCATAAGCATCGGCGGGGAAGCCATGATACTGCGCGTCGATGGGCCCCAGCGCTGCATCCGGTCCCATGTAAATCTCATCCGTGGCGAGTGCGATCGCCGTTCCGCCCGACATGGCGACGTAGGGCACGTAGGCGGTCTTGCGGCCTTTAAAGTTCTTCAGCGCCAGCGCGATCATTTCGCTGGGGAACGCATAACCGCCCAGCGTGTGAAGAATGACGGCGATGGAATGTCCTTTTGCGGCACGGATGCGCTCGGCGATTTCAAACGCCTGTTCGTACGAAATGCGCACCGGAAGCTTGTCGCGGCCCGTAAGGCTTTCGCTGATGTCGTGAATGACGTCGATGACTACCGTGCCGCGCCAGCTGTTTTCAATGGCGCGCACGGCCTTTTTGTAATCCTTGCGCAGGTCGTCGTAACTTTTGGATTCAAGCTTTTCGAGATTGGCGATGAATTCATCGCGTTTTTGGCGGGCTTGCCGGTTGTAGAGAACAACCGACAGGATCAGCGCGCCCGCAATAATGGCGGCTAGCCCGGCATACTCCCCCATCTCCACCCTCCGATGGCGCGCGCGGTTATGACGTCCGCGCCTTCCTCATTATGCCAAGTTGCGCGCCCGCCGAAAACTGCCGAGGCCGTTTCCTGTTCATATCGGATGGGGGAATTAACGAAGCTTTGACCGGGGGTCGTAAGCCGCATCCCAGCGTTTGGCGAAGGATTGCAGCTCGGCATCGGTGTGTTCGGGAAGCGTCACTGCCAGGCGAATATAAAGGTCGCCTGGGTTTCCCGGCACTTGCACGCCCTTGCCCTTGAGTCGCAGCACATTGCCGGTGTTGGAATTGGCCGGCACCGTCACCGAGACATGGCCGGTCAGTGTGGGCACATCCACTTTTGCGCCAAGCACTGCTTCCTTGAGCGTGATTGGCAAGTCCATGCGGATGTCGTTGCCCTCGCGCGTGAGGTAGGGGTGCGGCGCCACACTGACGGTGATGAGCAGATCGCCTGCGACCGCGCCGCGCTCGCCAGGCGTGCCTTGTCCGCGCAGGCGAATGGTTTGGCCGTCTTTTAGGCCCGGCGGAATTTTCACTTCCAGTTCGCGGCCTTCGGGCAGCACGACACGGCGCGTGCCGCCGAGTGCTGCCTCCTGAAACGAAACCGTGGTTTGCAGTTGCAGGTCCTGTCCGCGGCGCGGTTGTGCACGGCCGCGGCCGCGCGGTTGCCCGCCGCCGCCGCCGAATATTCCGCCAAGCAGGTCGTCGATATTGATGCCTTCTTCGTCGCCGACGTTGAAACGGAATTCGCGCGCCCCGCCGCCGGGCCGAGCGCCACTGCGAAATCCGCCCGCACCCGGATTGAAGCCTGCGCCGAAACCTTTGGGCTGACCCGCGGCGTCGATTTCTCCGCGATCGTATTGCGCGCGCTTTTCTTTATCGCCCAGCAGATCATAGGCGTTGTTGATTTCCTGAAACCGCTTTACGGCCGCCGGGTCATTGGCATGCTTGTCAGGGTGATGCTTCTTGGCCAGCGTGCGGAACGCTTTCTTGATTTCCGCTTCGCTGGCTTTGCGGGCAACGCCCAACACGTCATAGGGATCGCGCAAGCCAAAGCTCCTTGGTCACGTCATTATATAGGAAGCGCACCGAAACATACTTCAAGGCGAAGGCTTGAGTGGCGGTCCCTCGAAGGTCTTGTGTCTTGTGCTTTCATTGGGTGCCGGTGTCTGGACAGGTGGTGCCGTGGGCGTCTGCTCTGGAGCAGCAGCGTTAGGCGCTGGCTCAGGTGGTGGCGTGGCTGCTGGCGCTGTCGTTGCGCGCAGCCGGGGCGGGGGCAATTTGTGTGCCTGTTTCGGGGCTTTTACCGAAGACACTTCGACCCTGTCGGTTGCTGGCGTTGCGTCCGTCGCTTCTGGCGGTGGTTCCGTCAGCCCCAGCAGCGCCGCAAGACGGGCGGCAGCACCGCGCTGGCGGTGCGCCGCCGCCGCGCCGTAAAGCAGCTTCGCCGCTTCGATATCGGGTGACATGAACTTGGTACCCTTTTCATACATCTCGCCCAATCGGAATTGCGCTGTGGGATGGCCAGCCGCTGCGGCCAACATCAGCCAGGGCAGCGCGGCCTTGGGATCTGGCTTGCCCGCTTCGCCATCCAGCAGCATGACGCCAAGATCAAGACTTCGCAGTGACAAGGCCCGCCTCCGCCGCGCGTTCATACCAGTCGAGCGCTCTGTCGGGATCCTTCTCGACGCCTTTGCCGTTTCGCAGCATCAGCGCCACGTTGCGCATGGCGGCCAGATCGTCCTTTTCGGCAAGGTCGTGAAAAATTTTATAGGCATCCTCGTATTGCCCCGCGTCATAGGCGGCGACGCCCTGGTTGAAAGTGGCCTGATCGCCCGGCACGGCACCGGCCGGCGTGATCAGCACGAGAAACGCAAAGGCTGTGAGAAGGGTGGTAATTTTCATTCCCGGCACGGTAGCAAATCCCCGCGATAGCGCGAAGGCGAGACATGAAGGGCGCGTACTTCCAGCGTTTGACCGAAGGTGCTATCGGACTTGCATGAAGGGAACGTGACGTGGACAACAAGCCCGAGTCACAGTCCGAACTGGAAGTGGCCGCCGACCCCATCGCGCTGTTCGAGGCGTGGTTCAAGGACGCGCGCGCCAAGGAACCCAACGACCCTGATGCCGTGGCTCTTGCCACCGCGGACGCGCGCGGGCGCCCCAATGTGCGCATGGTGCTGCTCAAACACGCGGATCACGATGGTTTTGTCTTTTACACCAACACCGAAAGCGCCAAAGGCGACGAGTTGAAAGCCAACGCGCAGGCGGCCTTGTGCTTTTACTGGAAGTCGCTAGGCCGCCAGGTGCGCGTGCGCGGGTCTGTGCTGCCTGTGAGCGATGCCGAAGCGGACGCCTATTTCGCTACACGCGCCAAAGACAGCCAGATCGGCGCTTGGGCGTCTGCGCAATCGCGCCGGCTGGAGGGGCGCTTCGCGTTGGAGAAAGAAGTCGCGCGGTTTGCTGCCAAGTTCGCGTTGTCATCCGTGCCGCGCCCACCGCATTGGTCAGGCTTTCGCGTGCGACCACTGGAAATCGAATTCTGGCGCAACCGGCCGTTCCGGCTGCATGACAGGCTGGTCTACCGCCGTGACACGCTGAAAGCACCCTGGCGCACAGAGAAACTTTATCCGTGAGCACACCCGAGAAAATTCGCGCCGAGCCGATGCATTCCTCCACATCGCTACATGGGCCGCAGCTGCCAAAATCGACTAGCGGGCGCATGATGAATGCTGCCGCGATCGCCTCTGTGACCACCGCGACCGTGTTGCTAATCCTGAAAATTGTCGCCTATTGGATGACCGGGTCCATCGCCATTCTAGCCGCGCTCGCCGATTCGGCCACGGATGTTTTCACCTCCGGCGTCAATCTTGTAGCCGTGCGCCACGCACTCACTCCGGCGGACCATGATCACCGTTTCGGACACGCCAAGGCGGAACCGCTGGCAGGGTTGTTGCAAGCGGCTTTCATTGGCGGGTCGGCCACGTTTCTGGTGTTTGAATTGATTGATCATCTGGTGTCGCCGCATCCGCTCGAGCATGAGCTCATCGGCATCGGTGTGATGGTGTTTTCGATTGTTGCGACGTTCGGGCTGGTGTGGTTTCAGCGCTATGTCGTGCGCCGCACGCGTTCGGTGGCGATTGCCGCCGACAGCATGCATTATTGGGGCGATTTGCTCACCAATCTTGGAGTGATTGTCGGCATCCTGCTGTCGACGCGGCTGGGCTGGTTTATCGCCGACCCGCTCATCGGGCTTGCCATTGCCGGTGACTTGGAGCGCCTGGCATGTCTTCCGCCAATCCTACGACCAGCTGATGGACCACGAACTGCCGGACGAGGCGCGCGAACGGATAAAAACCGTAGTGCTGCGCCATCCCAATGTGCGCGGCATTCACGATTTCCGGACACGCGCGGCGGGAACGGTGAGCTTTATCCAGTTGCATGTTGAGATGGATCCGGGAATCGGCCTTACGCAGGCGCATGCAGTGAGCGACGAAGTGGAACAGTCACTGGTGAAAGCATTTCCCGGCGCCGAAATCATCATCCATCAGGATCCGCAGGAGAGGAAGCGGTTCCGACACTCGCGGACAGCGCTAACGCCGCTTCGCTTTTGGCATGCCCAATTGTTCGCGCCAGACCTTGCCGGGAATTTCGTCCACCGCGCCTTCCGCCAGATGCCCAAGATGAAACGGCCCGAAGCTCACGCGGATCAGCCGCGACACCTTGAAGCCCAGATGCTCCATCAGCCGCTTCACCTCGCGGTTCTTGCCTTCCTTCAGCGCGATCGTTGCCCAGGCGTTGTGGCCCTTGGCGCGCTCGAGTTCGGCCTTCACCTCGCCGTAGCGCACGCCGTCGATGGTGACGCCCTTGGCGAGCTTGTCGAGATCGGCCTGCGTGACGTTGCCGAACACGCGCAGCGCGATAGCGCCGGATCCAGCCCTGCGCCGGCAGTTCGAGCCTCCGCGCGAGCTCGCCGTCGTTGGTGAGCAGCAGCAGCCCTTCCGAATTGATGTCGAGCCGGCCCACCGAAACCACGCGCGGGATGCTCCGCGGCAGGCGCGAACACGGTGGGCCGTCCTTCGGGATCGCGGTGCGAGGTCACCAGCCCCGCCGGCTTGTGATAGCGCCACAGCCGCGTCGGTGTCGGCCGCCGGGCATGCGCCGCGCCGTCAACGGTGATCGCTGCGCCGGCGCGGCACGTTCAGCGCGGGCGATCTCATTTTCACGCCGTCGATCGCGACGCGGCCCTCGGCGATCAGCTTTTCGGCGTCGCGGCGCGAACACACGCCGGCGCGCGCGATCACCTTGGCGATGCGTTCGCCCACGGCCGCCGTTTCGTTTGCGTCTTCGCCCGCCAGAAAGTGGGAAAAGCCCTTCGGTTTCGCCTCGCTTTCGGGGTACTTTGATCGAGAGAGCGTTGCAAGCGCAGGGAGCGTGCCATGTTCGTGGTGATGTATTGGTGGCAGGTGAAGCCCGGCAAGGACGCACAGTTCCGCGACGGCTGGCGTCGCGCGACCGAGGCTATCGTCAAGCGCTATGGCAGCTATGGCTCGCGGCTCCATCGCGCGGCGGATGGCCACTTTATCGCCTATGCGATGTGGCCCAGCGAAGCCGCATGGCAAAGCTTTTTCGACGATAAGACGCCCGCCGATCCCAAGCTTCCGCGCTGATGCACGATGCGATGGCGGACGAAGTGCCAGGCGGCGAACCCGTGTTCAAGCTCACTGTTACTGACGATCTGCTTCAAGCCATGCCTGCGTTATGATCAACGACACTGCCATGCTGGAGGTTGCCTGCGCTGGCCGAAGCCGAGGCAGCCGCTGCGCGTGGCGAAGTGCCCATAGGCGCGGTGCTGGTCTCCGCCGATGGCGCCGTGCTGGCGAGGGATGGCAATCGCGTGATCGAGAAGCGCGTGCATCCCACCGCCCATGCCGAAATGCTGGTGCTGAGGGCAGGAGCGGTGGCGCTCAAAAACGAACGGCTCACTGGCACCGCGCTGTATGTGACGCTCGAGCCCTGTGCCATGTGCGCGGGCGCAATTTCGTTCGCGCGCACAGCGCGGCTTGTGTTCGCGGCGGAAGATCCCAAGGGCGGCGCAGTGCTGCATGGCTCGCGCTTCTTTGCGCAGCCGACGTGTCATCACCGGCCGGAAGTCAGCCGCGTGGAAAATGCCAAAGCGGGTTCGCTGCTCACCGAATTCTTCCGCGCGCGGCGCTAGAACCACGCGGGAGTCTAGGCAGGGAATACCAGCAGCAAGGTCTCGCGCGCGACGACGAGGCCAAGCGCTGCGCCGATCATCACATCACTCAGGAAATGCGAGGTAAGCATTGCGCGCGTCAGCGCAAGATAAGCGGCGAATACAAACCAGAGTGGCGCCAGCATTGGCCATGCCGCGCTCAACACAGTTGCCACGCAAAAAATCGTCAACGAATGGCCAGAGGGAAATGAATTGAGCAATACGACTGTTCAGCAAATGAGGAAGAAG
>CAVVXX010000009.1:0-61114 GCA_963752395.1 uncultured Alphaproteobacteria bacterium | reverse complement strand
TGCTTCGAGCAGCTTGACGTTGGAAAGAATATCGTCAACGACCAGGACGCGCGCTGTCATATCAGCCTCAACCGATAAAGCGGCGCACAGTGTCGAGGAAACTGGTCACCGAAATCGGTTTCGAAATATAGGCTTCGCACCCGCCCTGGCGGATGATCTCTTCATCGCCCTTCATGGCGAAAGCGGTGACCGCCACTACGGGGATGGATTTCAGCGTCTCGTCTTCCTTGAGCCATTTGGTGACTTCAAGCCCGGAAACTTCCGGCAGTTGAATGTCCATGAGAATAAGGTCGGGACGATACTTGCGCGCGAGGTCGAGGGCCTCCATGCCGTCCTTGGTCTGGAGGATGTTGTAGCCATGGGCCTCCAGCAGGTCGTGGAAGAGCTTCATATTGAGCTCGTTATCCTCCACGATCAGCACCGTTTTGGCCGGCACTTTTTTCGCCGCCGTATCCATGCTTGAAACTCCACTGCCCGCCACACAGAAAGGTGGGTCTAGACCTGCCCCGCGCAGGCACACATTTGTAGATTGGATGTCTTAACGCCCGATTAGCGATGCAACGCGAACACGCCGAAACCCTTGGTTTAAAAGGCCTTACCTGGCTTGCGGGCGACCCCGATGCACTGGGGCGTTTCCTCGCCGGATCGGGGTTGGGACCGGATGAGCTGCGCGAGCGCGCGGCCGACCCGGAGCTATTGGGTGCGGTGTTGGACTTTCTGCTCTCGGATGACGCGCTGCTAACGATGTTCTGCGCGGACGAAGGGATCAAGCCCACACATGTGCACCAGGCGCGTGCGATGTTGCCGGGCGGGACTAAGGAAGAGTGATTGATCCGACTTAAATAACCAACTTAAATAATTTGGAGGCTAGAATAATGATGGCACATCTAGGATTGAGTTTTGGAATACTTTCCGCGCTTCTTTGGTTTGCCTCGGCTTTTGGACCAGTCGCACCAGTTGGATATTGGGGCGATAGTCCTCAAGTTGCTCGCTTCAATCGATGGGCACCATTTTTCTCGTGGCTGAATTGTGGCGCTGCTATTTCAACGGGTCTCGCGGTGCTATTTCAGGCTTTGGCGTCGTACGCGTTTATGGGATAGGAGGCCTGAAAGCTAATTGCCGTGATGCTCTAGTCGATTGACGAAATTCTGGTAACAGAGGCGGTTGGAATTTGAACTCGAGAGTTCGAACTCTTGATTCAGTTCAATAACGAAAGGACGGCAGCTTCTGCACTGCCGTCCTCTGAGTTCAGATTAAGTTACTTACCTTGCGGTTTTGGCTTTGGTCTGTTCACTTTGATCGTTTCCACTTCAGAAGTACTTTTCTGAAGTTTAGCCAACCAAATCGGGATGAAGCGTCCTGTCACGGCGCTTCGTCCTACTTTGCGCGTGTCAACCATTTTGGGTCTACTTTCTGGGGCACCGCCCCAGTCGTCATGACGGGACCCGCAGTAGGAAGACGCACGAATCGTTGACGGCGCGAGCGAATCTTAGTCGCGCTGTCACCGGTTTGAGGAGCCCCCGGCCTCAACAAGCCTGTGAATATCCGTGTACGGTGGAATAATTTCTACTATTCACCGTCGTTTCCAGTGAGTGGCTTGTAAAGATCCGGGCGGCGGTCGCGGAACAGGCCCCATGAGGCGCGTGCCTTGGCGATTGCCACAAAATCGAACTTGGCGGTAACGAAGCCTTCTTCACGCGCGAGTTCGGCCATGATTTCTCCGGTCGGTCCGGCGATGAAGGACGAGCCGTAGAACGTCATCTCGCCCGCCCCTCCTTTTTCCTTGCCGATGCGGTTCGACGCCACCAACGGCATGTAATTGGACGCGGCGTGGCCCTGCATGGTGCGGCGCCAATGATCGCGGGACTCGACCGGCGGCGCCGGCGGCGGCTCGCTGCCGATGGTGGTGGGATAGAACAGCGCGTCCGCGCCTTTGAGCGCCATGATGCGCGCGGCCTCAGGAAACCACTGGTCCCAGCAGATGGCCGCGCCGAGATTCCCGAACCGCGTGCGCCACACCTTGAAGCCGGTATCGCCAGGATTGAAATAGAATTTTTCCTGATAGCCCGGCCCGTCTGGAATATGCGATTTGCGGTAACGGCCGAGGATTTTTCCATCGGCATCGATCATCGCCAGCGAATTGAAATGCGCGTTTGCAGCCTTCTCGAAAAAACTCACGGGCATGACGACGCCGAGTTCTTTTGCGAGCGCCGACATTTCGCCAAGCAACGGGTTGTTTTCGAAAGCTTGCGCCAGCGCGAAGTGATCGGCCGATTGCTCCTGACAGAAATAGGGCGTCTCGAACAGTTCGTGCAGCAGCACGACATTGGCGCCTGCCTTGGCCGCATCGCGCGCGATCTTCTTCGCCTTGGCCACGTTGGCCGCGCGATCCCAGGTGCAGGCAAACTGCGTGGCGGCAAGCGTGACGTTTGCCATCAGAAACTAGAACCCAATTTTCCTCCCCCGTTGTTACGGGGGAGGTGGCGCGCAGCGCCGGAGGGGGGAAGCGCCGATGTCGCCCCGCTCGCCGCCTTCGGCGGCACTCCCCCCGTAACAACAGGGGGAGAGAAATATGAGCAGAACGTTCGCATCAAACTAGCGGCTCCTGCTGTGTGATGCAGTGAATGCCGCCGCCGCCCTGCACGATATCGAGGGCATCGATCTGCATGATGTCGCGCCCCGGGAAGCAACCCGCTAATATGGCTCGCGCTGGTTCATCATTGGGATCATTGAAGGCCGGCATGACGATGGCGCCATTGGGCAGATAGAAGTTCACGTAACTAGCCTGCAAAATTCTGCCGTTCCAGTCCATGCGCTGCTCGCGCGGCTGCGGCAGCTCGATGATCTCGAGCTTCTTGCCGCCGGCATCGGTGGCGGATTGCAGGCGTCTCAACGCTTCGTGCGCAGGCGCGTAATCGGGATGCGCGCGCGAGGCCGGCATGCCGATGATCACGTGACCGGGTGCGGCAAAACAGGCAATGTTATCGACATGGCCATCGGTTTCGTCGTCGGAAAATCCGTCGCCCAGCCAGATCACCTTGCGCGCCCCCAGATAGAGCGCCAGATGCTCCTCGATCCGCTCGCGCGTCATGCCGGGATTGCGGTTTGGGTTGAGCAAGCATTGCTCGGTGGTCAGCAGCGTGCCCTTGCCGTCGGAATGAATAGCGCCGCCTTCGCAGATGATGGACGCATCGTAGATGGCCGCGTCAGCCACCTTCAACACGCGCGCAGCGAACGCCGCGTCATTCGAATGAGGCTGATATTTGTTGCCCCAGGCGTTGAAACGCCAATGCACGCCGGCTAGCCCGCCGTTGCGGTTCTTGAGGAATGTCGGGCCGAAATCGCGCGCCCAGCCATCGTCGAGCGGCACTTCGAACACATCCGCCTTGCCGCCGGTGGCGAGCTTGGCTTCGGCCGCTTCCTCATGCCGCGCGGCCATGATCACCGGCTCGAAAGACGAGATCACGCGCGCCACGCGCGCATAGGCCTGCTTGGCGCGCAGCAACCCTTCCGCGCCGCCGAACGGTTCGGCGCGCGAGGGCCAACACATCCAGGTGCGTTTGTGCGTCTCCCACTCCGCCGGCATGAAGAAGCCGTCACGTGCGGGGTTGGGCAGCGCTGTGTCGAGATGTCCCGGCATGGGCTCAGCCTAACCCTATTCGCGCGGCCGATGCGAGGGGCCTCGCGCGAAAAGCTTGCGCACGCTAGGGTCACGCGGATTGGGGAGACCACATGAGCGGACGCATCGACGCGCGATTGAAGGAACTGGGTATCACCTTGCCGGCGGCGCCGACACCGGCCGCCAATTATGTGCCGTGGGTGCGCACGGGGCCTCTGGTGTTCATCGCGGGCCAGATCACCATGGGGCCAAAGGGGCTGGAATATGTCGGCATCGTCGGCAAGGATTTCGGCGTCGATGAAGGGCGCCAGGCGGCGCGGCTTTGCGCCATCAATATTCTTGCGGTGCTGAAGGCGGCGCTCGACGGCGACCTCGATCGCGTGAAGCGCTGCGTGAAAGTGACGGGCTTCGTGAACGCGGTGCCGGGGTTTTCCCAGCACCCGGAAATCATCAATGGCGCTTCCGATTTGCTGGTGGAAGTGTTGGGCGATGCCGGGCGCCACGCGCGCGCGGCGGTAGGCGCCGGCTCACTGCCGCGCAATGTTGCGGTCGAGGTGGACGCGATTTTCGAGGTGGCGTGACGCGTAAGGAAATTTCTGCCCGGCTTGGCGGCAGCGCCGCAGAGATTGGCGAGACAACCTGGGACAGGCTCGCCAATCCGGCAGCCGAGGCATCGCCACATCCTTTCACGCGGCATGCGTTTTTTGCGGCGGTTGAAGAATCCGGATCGGCATGCGCCGAAACCGGCTGGCAGCCGGTGCATCTGCTGCTGGAGCGCGGGCCGGCGGCCGTCGGCCTGATGCCGCTTTATCTGAAATCGCATTCGTACGGCGAATATGTTTTCGATCACGCCTGGGCCGAGGCCTTCGCGCGCGCGGGCGGCAATTATTATCCCAAGCTTCAGGCAAGCGTGCCCTTCACACCGGTGACTGGGCCGAGGCTGTTGGTTGCGCGCGGTGAAAGTCAAAACGAGTGCGGCAAGCTGTTATTGGGCGCGGCCGCATCGGCGGTGAAACAACTCGATGCGTCGTCGCTGCACATTACGTTTCTGACCGAAGAGGAATGGACCTTAGCCGGCGAGAACGGTTTCCTGCAACGCCGCGATCAGCAATTCCATTGGCATAATCGAGGTTACAAATCGTTCGATGAATTTCTTGGCGACCTCACCGCTGCCAAGCGCAAAACCATCCGCAAGGAACGCGACGCAGTGCGCACCGAAGGCGTTACTTTCGATTGGCTGACGGGGCGCGATCTGACCGAAGCTGCGTGGGACGATTTCTTTAGCGCCTATATCGACACCGGCAGCCGCAAATGGGGCAGCCCCTATCTCACGCGCGAATTCTTTAGCCGCGTGGCGGGAGCCATGGGCGAACAGATTTTGCTGGTCGTGGCAAAACGCGCTGGGCGGACAATCGCAGGCGCGCTGAATTTTTTCGGCGGCGGCGTGCTCTATGGCCGCAACTGGGGCGCTACCGAGTTCGTGGACTTTCTGCATTTCGAGGCCTGCTATTATCAGGCCATCGAATTTGCCATTGCGCGCGGGCTAACCCGCGTCGAAGCCGGCGCGCAGGGGCCACATAAGCTGATGCGCGGCTACCTACCCTCGCCCACTTATTCCGCGCATTACATCGCCCATGCGGGCCTGCGCCGCGCGGTGGGAGATTATCTGACGCACGAGCGTGGCGCAGTGGCCGAAGAGATGAAAGAATTGGCGTCCATGGCGCCGTTTAAGAAAAGATAATGTTTACCTCCCCCTACGCGGGGAGGTCGATCTGTTGAGCGAAGCGAAACAGATCGGGTGGGGGGCGTTGCCTGCTATCCCCCCACCCGGCTCACTTCGTTCGCCGACCTCCCCGCGTTGGGGGAGGTAAAATGAATGCGCGATAACGAACTTGATGAGTTACTGGCCTCACCCTTCGACAAGCTCAGGGTGAGGCTTTAGTTTTATCCTCATGCTGAGCCTGTCGAAGCATGAGGACTTCCATGCCCTACGATCCCAACAATGTGTTCGCGAAAATCCTGCGCGGCGAAATTCCGAGCGTGAAGGTTTATGAGGACGCTCACACGCTCGCCTTCATGGATGTGATGCCCCAGGCCGATGGGCATGTGCTGGTCATCCCCAAAGAGAACGCCGAGAACATTTACGACCTGTCGCCGGAAGGTGCTGCCGCGCTGGTGAAGACCACGCAGAAAGTGGCGAAGGCGGTGAAGAAAGGACTTGGCGTTCCCGGCCTGATGGTGGCGCAATTAAACGGAGCCGCCGCCGGCCAAAGCGTGTTTCATGTTCACTTCCATATCATTCCGCGTTCGGGCGGAATTGATTTGAAGTTGCACGCACGCCAAATGGAAAACCCGGACAAGCTGAGAGAGATTGCTGAGAAAATTAAGGTGGCGCTGAATTAGAAACTAAGAAGCAAAGGGTTGAAAAGATGGCCAAGTCACCGATCATTTGTCCAGAAAAATGCTCTGGCGGGTTCCAAAGTAGACAACATCCCCTCTCTCCAGAACAAATTGCCAAAATTTCTGGTTCGGCCGGAGACATCATTGACCGAAATTCCGGCGGTGAACGCTGCTCGTATTGCGGGGCAGTGTATGTCTCGAATGGGCATTCGTTAGGAGCCTTGGACAGTGGAATCCATGGCGAGGGCTGGCATCCTTATTCTCGCTAAACCCGTTCCTTCGGCTTGCGCTTGCCGCCATTGGATGGCGGGGCTTTGGGGCGGGCTTCGTCGTTGGTGATGAATTCGAAGGCGAGCTCGTCGTTCTCGCGGTCCAGCAGCACGCGCACCGTGCCGCCGTCTTTCAGCTTGCCGAAGAGAATCTCGTCGGCCAGCGGCTTCTTGATGTTGTCCTGGATCACGCGCGCGAGAGGCCGCGCGCCAAAAGCATCGTCATAGCCCTTTTCGCCAAGCCAGCGCGTGGCCTCGGGCGTCAGCTCGAACGTCACGTCGCGGTCGGTGAGCTGGGCTTCAAGTTCCAGCACGAACTTTTCCACCACGCGGTCGATGGTGTCGCGCCCCAGCGCGGCGAACGAAATCGTGGCGTCCAGGCGGTTGCGGAATTCCGGTGTGAACAAGCGCTTGATCGCCTCTTCGTCCTCGCCTTCGCGTTTGCCGCGGCCGAAGCCGATGGATTCCTTGGCGGCGTCCTGCGCGCCGGCATTGGTGGTCATTATGAGGACCACATTGCGGAAATCGATTTTCTTGCCGTTGTGGTCGGTAAGCTTGCCGTGATCCATCACCTGCAAAAGAATGTTGAACAGGTCGAGATGCGCCTTTTCGATTTCGTCCAGCAGCAGCACCGAATGGGGATGCTGGTCGATGCCGTCGGTCAAAAGCCCGCCCTGGTCGAAGCCGACATAACCCGGCGGCGCGCCGATCAGGCGGCTGATGGAATGGCGCTCCATGTATTCCGACATATCGAAGCGCAACAACTCCACGCCCATGATGCGGGCGAGCTGACGCGCGACTTCGGTCTTGCCGACGCCGGTCGGCCCTGAGAACAGATAACAGCCGATGGGGCGTTCCGCCTGGCGCAATCCGGCGCGCGACAGCTTGATGGCGGACGCCAACGCGTGAATGGCTGCGTCCTGGCCATAGACTACGCGCTTCAGATCGTCTTCCAGACTGCGCAGCGCCTCCGCGTCGTCTTTCGACACGGATTTCGGCGGAATGCGCGCCATCTTGGCGATGACCTCTTCCACATCCTTCACGCCGATAACTTTTTTGCGGCGGCTTTCGGAAAGCAACATCTGCGACGCGCCCACTTCGTCGATCACATCGATGGCTTTGTCGGGCAGCTTGCGGTCATTGATGTATTTGGCCGCCAGCTCCACCGCGGCCTTGATGGCGTCGCTGGTGTAACGGACCTTGTGATATTCCTCGAAATAGGGCTTCAGCCCTTTCAGAATCTTGATCGTGTCCGGCACAGTGGGCTCGGCCACATCGATCTTCTGGAATCTCCGCACCAGGGCGCGATCTTTTTCGAAGTACTGGCGGTACTCCTTGTAGGTCGTCGAGCCGATGCAGCGCAGCGTGCCCGCCTGCAACGCAGGCTTGAGCAGGTTGGAGGCATCCATTGCGCCTCCCGATGTGGCGCCCGCGCCGATCACGGTATGAATTTCGTCGATGAACAGGATGGCGCCCTTCTGCCCTTCCAGTTCCTTGACCACCGATTTCACGCGCTCCTCGAAATCGCCGCGATAACGGGTCCCTGCGATCAACGAGCCCATGTCGAGCGCGTAGATGGTGCAGTCTTTCAATACGCTCGGCACTTCGCCCTTGACGATCTTGCGGGCGAGGCCTTCGGCAATGGCCGTCTTGCCGACGCCCGGATCGCCCACGAACAGCGGGTTGTTCTTCTGGCGGCGGCAAAGGATCTGGATCGTGCGCTCGACTTCCGGCTCGCGGCCAATAAGCGGATCGATGCGGCCCTTGCGCGCCTTGTCGTTCAAGTTGACGCAATAGGCTTCCAGCGCTTCGGTGCCCTGCTTGACGACTTTCTCGTCGGCCTCGTCTTCATCGGCGCCGCGCACGTGCTTGGCCTGCGTCATGCCCGGCCGCTTGGCGATGCCGTGGCTGATGTAATTCACGGCGTCGAGCCGCGACATGTTCTGTTCCTGGAGAAAATAAACTGCGTGGCTCTCGCGTTCGGAGAACAAGGCCACCAGAACATTGGCGCCGGTCACTTCGTCGCGCCCCGAATTCTGCACATGCAGCACGGCCCGCTGCACCACGCGCTGAAAGCCGGTGGTGGGCTTGGCATCTTCGCCGTCGTCGATGACCAGCGTCGCCAAGTCTTCGTCGACATATTTCATCAGGCCGGAACGCAGGTTGTCGATATCGACATTGCAGGCCTTCATCACCTGCGTCGCATCGGCGTCGTCGACCAGCGCCAGCAACAGATGTTCCAGCGTCGCGTATTCATGGCGCCGCTCGCTCGCCAGTCTTATGGCGCGATGCAATGCTTGTTCCAGGCTACGCGACAACGATGGCATGCGCCTACGTTACTCCTTTTCCATCGTGCATTGTAAAGGATGCTGATGGCGGCGCGCCAATTCGATGACTTGCGTCACTTTGGTCTCCGCCACCTCGAAGGTGTATACGCCGCAAACTCCCACGCCGTGGCGGTGGACGTGCATCATGATCTGGATGGCTTCGTCGCGCGGCTTGGCAAAAAACCGCTCAAGTACATGCACGACGAATTCCATCGGCGTGTAGTCATCGTTAAGGATCAGAACCTTGTAGAGCGACGGCTTCTTGGTCTTGGGCCGCGTTTTGGTGACGACGCTGGTGCCGGTGCCGTTATCGCGCACCGGACCCTTGCCGTTGCCGGCCATGCTGATGCGGTGATCCGAAGCCCCCATCGCCCCTTAGCCTAGCGCAAAGCGGTTAAACCTTTGCAGTGCTAGGCTATGCGTAGTCCGTGTAAAGAAAAAGGCCCCGGTGCGGGGGGCACCGGGGCCTTTGCAATCGAAGGTTAAGTTAGGCTGCGCGCTTGTTCTGCACCATCTCGACGAACGCGGTGGTGTGCGCCTGGATCGGCTCGGCGGCTTCTTTCGCGACGTTCATCGCGATGTCGCCGAACTTTGTCATCTTCTCGACATAGGTCTCGAACGCGGTGCGCGCGAAATCCGACTGGATCTCGACCGCTTCATGAACGTTCTTCGAGGCAAGCACGGCCTTCGTGGTGGCAACGCTGTTCTCAATGAGATCGCGCGAAAAGGCATAGAACTGGTCATGAATCGTGCTCATGCCCTTGCCGGCGACGTTGGCCGACTTAAGCCACGCCTCGACCGCGTCCTTGCCGAAAGCTGCGAACTGCTCATAACCCTTCGCCGCCTTTTCGAAGCCTTCCTGCATGGTCTGGGCTCCGTCCTTCATGGCGCCATGGGCGCCGGTCTTCGTCTTCGTGGCCATTTTCTCTCTCCTTCAGGCACCCCTGCTTCGGCGGTGCAATATCAATGCTGCAATGCAGCATGTGGCCTATATGGAGGGTTATAGGGTGATGTCAAGAGAAAATGGTGCACCGCACAAAAGTGTCAAAATAAGCCTGAAAAGACGCTTAGAATCACTCCAACAATGCTTGCGGTTGAATGGAAAGACTTTGTTAACCGCTCGTAAATGCAAGGTTTTTAAAGTACATCGCTCGTTTCCGCTTGCGGCGCGCACCACAATTTGGTGTGTTTATCCACCGCCGGTGCGTGCAGTTACGGGGGCTTGTTCAATGTGTCGGCTTAGCGCCGCCTCACGCGTGTTCTTTTTTACTAGCCTGGCGCTGTTAATTACCGCCCTGGCATCGACGGCTGATGCGCGAAGCCGTAGCCATGGCCATAGCCACGCTCGCAGCAATCATCACCATTACTCCAAGCCGCAACCGCCACGAGATGCTGCTGTCGTCATCGACGGCACCACCGGCAAGGTTCTATTTTCGCGCAACGCCACGGCGCTCCGCTATCCCGCGTCACTGACCAAGATGATGACGCTCTATCTGCTGTTCGAGCAGCTGAAGCAGGGCAAGATTTCGCTCGACAGCATGATCACCGCCTCGCAACACGCCTCAGACCAAAGGCCCACCAAGCTTGGGCTGACACCGGGTGAATCGATCAGCGTCGAAGTGGCCATCAAGGCGATCGTGGTGCGCTCGGCCAACGACGTGGCAGTGGCCATCGGCGAAGCCATCGGCGGCACGGAAGAAGAATTTGCAAGACTGATGACGCGTAAAGCCCATGCGCTTGGCATGAATGAGACGACCTTCCGCAATGCCTCGGGCTTGCCCAATCCAGGACAAAAAACCACGGCGCGCGATCTGGCGATATTGGGACGGCACGTCGCCTACGACTTCCCACAGTACTATCATTATTTTGCGACACCCTCTTTCACCTTCCAGGGCCGCCTCTATCAGACGCATGACAATCTTCTCTATCGCTTCGATGGCGTCGACGGCATCAAGACCGGATACACCAACGCATCGGGGTTCAATTTGGTGAGCTCGCTGGTGCGCGAAGGCAAGCACATCATCGGCGTGGTGATGGGCGGCAGGACGGCGCGTGGGCGCGACAATGAAATGATGGAGTTGCTGGCCTCGACGCTTGATCGTTCGCATCAGCACCCGAACCTGTTGGCGCAGGCCAATGTGCCATGGCAGGGCCCGACGCTGACCAAGAATCGCACCATGCTGGCGTCCTCCGAATTCGACCAAACCAAATCGCTGAATTTGAAGGTCAATGGATTCGATGAGGATGACACTCCGCTGCCCGCCACCGACGACGAAGATGCGGCAGAAGCGATGACCGCGCGCGACAATGCGGGCGCTCCTGTCGCGGCAAATAACGGCGCGCATCCGAACGCTATCGCCAGCAATAATGCGCCGATCCCGCTGCCGTCACAGGCCTATGGTACTGCCATCACCACGACGCCGGTGTCATCGGCCCCGCTTTACACGCCGGCCTCACGCAACCTTGAGTTCACGCCCCCGGTGCCAACATCGAAACCGGCATTGCCGCGGACGCAAATTGCGGCCATTGAACCCACCCCCAAGCCGCGGCTGGAAAGACCTCAGATGGTCGTGGCTTCGCTGGTGCCGATTGAGCAGCCGAAATTGACGGCGCCCGCGCGCAAGCCCGCGCCTGATACCGGAGAAGGCGATATCGGCGGCGCTTCCGTGCCCGTGCAGGCGGCTCATCACCCCGCGGACGCCGTCAATGCCAAGCGCTGGTCAGTGCAGATCGGCGCTTTTGGCGATGCGAACTCGGCGAAGACGCAGCTGGCGCTTTATGCCGAGCGGTCGATGGACATTCTTGGCCGCGCCAAGCGCACGGTGCTGCCGTTCGATTCCGTGGACGGGCAGACGCTGTTCCGCGCGCGGTTCGGCCCATTCGCCGAAAACGAAGCACGCGAAGTGTGCCGCCGCATGACCGAGCGCGGCCAGACCTGCTTCGCGGCGGTTGTCAGCAACTAAGCTTAATCTCCCAACAACACGTCCTTGGCCTCGTTGATCTTGGCGGCGAGGTAACTCGAGCCGCCTTTGTCGGGATGCGTTTGCTTGATCAGGCGGTGATGTGCGGCGCGGATTTCATCGTTGCTGGCGCCTTCCGTAAGCCCAAGAACCTTCAAGGCTTCGTCGCGGGACATAGCGCCGCTTCTGGACCGCGGCGGCGAACCGCCGGCACTGGCGCTGGCTCGCGCCCGATAACGCGTCCACGGCATCGGCCCGCCGGTGAAAATGGCGAAGGCGATGCTGCCGGCAATAATGGCGAAGAAGATGCGTCCCGTAATGGCAAGACCCGCAGCAAGCAAAGAAAGCAAAACGCCACACGTTATGCGCAAGCCCCTGGCGAGCGATTTCGGATCGGCGGCGACAAATCCCTGCGCCAGGATCAATAGCAATATGAGGACAGCAAGTCCGGCAATGAGCGCGCCCATAAGGGCGTTCTATCACAGGTGGAGGCAGACCTCATGCTTCGAGACGCCGGCCGCCTCATCCTGAGGAGCGAGCAAAGCGAGCGTCTCGAAGGATGGCGGCCGGCTCCTCAGCATGAGGAGGCCACGCTCACAACTTGGCGGTAGTGCGGTCCATTCCCGGCAGTTGCAGCATATTGAGGAGCTCGCGGATTTCCTGGCGCGCCGCCACGTGAGACATGGTCAGCGGCACATTCACGCCCGGGAGCGGCAGGTCCAACAGCGTCAGCCCCATGCGGAAACAGCTCACGGAAAATCACGCGCTCGGAAAAGCCCGGCGCCACGCGAAAACCGATGCGCTTGGACAGGCTGTCGACAGCGTTGGCGACGCGGCGCTTGTTGCGCGCTTCGACCGAGGAGATGCGGTTGCGCATCACCACCCAATCGATGCGCGGGCTGGCGCGACATCAGGCGGCGCTTGCGGCAATCCCAGACGAATTCGGTGTAAAGGCTGGGGCCGTTGATCTCGAGCGTTTCGGCGTCGAGCTTCGCCAGCAGGTCGAAATCCAAGAAACTGTCGTTCATCGGCGTGACCAGCGTGTCGGCCGCCGCATGACCAAGCCGCGAAAGCGGCGTATCGCTGCCCGGCGTGTCGATGATGATGAATTGCGCTTCGGCACGCGCTTCGGCGAGCGCTTCGCCGAACTGCACGCATCTCGTCGCTGTTCGCGGTCCGGCGCTTGACAACCTTGACGCATCGGCATGGCAGAGCTGATGCCTGGTGCGCTCCATGAAGGCCGCGCGGTTTTCGATATAGCGCGCCGATGGTGCGCTGACGGCTGTCGAGATCGATGGCCGCCACCTTCTTGCCCAGCTTGAGAAGCGCCACGGCCACATGCATGGCGGTAGTGGTTTTGCCGGTGCCGCCTTTTTCGTTGCCGAAGACGATGACATAGTGCGCCGCGATCGACGCGCCTGGCGGCGGCTCGGCCTGTGCGGGCTTGCGGTCCAGCGCGATCACGGAATGCGGCATCATCTGCTCCCCGGCTCGAATCGAGCCTCCGTCACGAATCGCATTCTGAGATGTTCGAGCGCAACTCGCGTCAGGCTTCGCCGAGCGTCAGCAGCGCCGCATTGCCGCCAGCGGCCGCCGTGTTCACAGTGTAAGTGCGTTCGACCGCGAAACGCTGCGAGATAATGCGGCCCGCCGGCCTTGGGCCCGGTGCCGGACAAGCCCTTCGCCGCCGAACGGCTGCGCGCCCACCACCGCGCCGATCTGGTTGCGATTGACGTAGATGTTGCCGACGCGTGCATGCGCTCGCGGACGAAATCGGCGGTCTCCTCGATGCGGCTGTGAACGCCGAGCGTCAGCCCATAGCCGGTCGCGTTGATCGCCTCGCAGACCTTGTCGAGCTTGCCGCCGTCGATAGCGCACGATATGCAGCACCGGCCCGAACACTTCGCGCTTGAGCTGCGCGATGGAGTCGATCTCGAAAGCATGCGGCGGGAAGAACACGCCGTTGTCGAGAGTCGGACTCGAGCGAGCAGCTTGCGCAGCAGCTTGGCTTCCTTGGTCATCCGTGTCGGCATGCGCCTGCAAGATCGCCGCGCGCTGCCTCGTCGATCACCGGACCGATATCGGTGCGAGCTCGAACGGATCGCCGATGCTTGAGTTCGTCCATCGCGCCCAGGATCATGATCCAGCATCTTGTCCGCGACATCGTCCTGCACGAACAGCACGCGCAAGCACGAGCAGCGCTGGCCCGCGCTGTCGAACGCCGAGGCGAGCACATCGCGCGCCACCTGTTCGGGCAGCGCGGTCGAATCCACGATCATCGCGTTCATGCCGCCGGTCTCGGCGATCAACGGCCGGCAATCGCGCCGTCGCGCGCGGCAAGCGCGCGATTGATCGACGACCGCCGTTTCGGTCGAGCCGGTGAAGGCGACGCCGGCAAGCCGCGGGTCGCGAAAGCACGATCGGCCGATCGTCGAACCGTCGCCGGGCAGCAGATGCAGCACCTCGCCCGGAACGCCGGCCTGATGCAGCAGCCGCACGGCGGCTGCGGCGATCAGCGGCGTCTGTTCGGCGGGCTTGGCCAGCACGGCATTGCCGGCCGCGAGCGCGCCCGCGACCTGGCCGGTGAAAATCGCCAGCGGGAAATTCCACGGCGCGATGCAGGCAGAATACGCCGCGGCCATGCAGCGAGAGTTCATTGTATTCGCCGGTTGGCCCCGGCAAGCGGATGGCGCCTTCGAAATTGCTCGCGCGCCTGCACCGCGTAATAGCGCAGGAAATCGACCGCCTCGCGCACTTCGCCAAGCGCATTGGGCAACGTTTTGCCGGCCTCGCGCACGGCCAGCGCCATCAGATGCGGGCGGTTCTGCTCGAACAGATCGGCCGCACGTTCCAGAATAGCCGCGCGCTTCTCGCCGCCCAGCACATCCCAGCCATGCTGCGCCCGCGAGGCGCTGATAATGGCCGCGCTGACATCTTCGTCAGTCGACTTCGGCCACCTCGCCGATCTTGCGCTTGCGGTCGGCGGGATCGAACACGTGCATGCGCGGGGCGCTGGCGCTCGGCGCCGTCGACAATCGGGTTTGCGGTTTGCGGCTTTCTCCAGGCTCGCATGCATCTCCGCCATGGTGGGTAATCGCCTTGACCGGGTCGCTCAAGGAGAAATCCGGATGAATTCTTGCGGTCGGGAAACACGTCCACGGGTTTGCGATGCGCGGGATTGCGCTTGGGCTTGTTATGCGCCAGCGCGCTGCAACAGGATCGGCGACGATCTCCTCCATCGGCGCTTTCGTCGTCGGCCAGGCGATTGACGAATGACGTGTTGGCGCCGTTTTCCAACAGTCGCGCACCAGATAGGCCAGCAGATCCTCATGGCTGCCGACCGGCGCATAGATGCGCGTGGCCGCGCCGACGTGGGTGGGCTTCACCACATCCATGTATAGCTCGTACAACGCTTCGCCCATGCCGTGCAGGCGCTGATATTCGAAATCGAGACCGCTCCCCGCAACACGCGAATGGCCGAAAGCGTGTGCGCGTTGTGCGTGGCGAATTGCGGATAGATACTCGGGCGCTGCAAACAGCGCCCGCGCGCAAGCAAGATAAGACGTATCGGTGCCGGTCTTGCGCGTGAACACGGGATAATCGGGAATACCCATTTCCTGGCCGCGCTTGATCTCGCTGTCCCAATAAGCGCCTTTCACCAGGCGCACGGGAATGCGGCGGTTCTGGCGTTTCGCCAGATCGCCAAGCCAGGCGATGGTCGGCAGCGCGCGCTTGGAATAGCCCTGAACTGCCAGACCCAACCCGTCCCAATTCTTGAGCGGTTGCGCCTCGCCCAAGGCCTCGAAGACATCGAGCATAAGGTCGTGGCGCTCGGCCTCCTCGGCATCGACGGTAAAGCCGACATTGGCGGCGCGCGCATCGGCGGCGAGCTTCACCAACTGCGGCAGCAATTCCCTCATTACGCGTTCGCGCTTTATGTATTCATAGCGCGGATGCAACGCGGTCAGCTTGACCGAAATGCTGTTGCGTTCGAACACCGGCTTGCGGTCGTCGGGCCAGGCGCGTGCAATCGCACCCAGCGCGTTGCGATAGGATTCGTAATAGCGCGCGGCGTCGGCGCGCGTGTAGGCCGCCTCGCCCAGCATATCGAAAGAAAAGCGATAGCCCTTCTGCGTGAGCGGTTTTGCTTCTTTCAACGCTTCATCGATGGTGCGCCCCAGCACAAACTGGCGGCCCAAAATGCGCATCGCATAAGTGACCGCCTGGCGGATTACCGGTTCGCCAGAGCGCGACACCAATTTCTTCCAGATGTCGTCGAAATCCCATTTCGCGGTTTCGTCGAGGCGCACGATGTTGCCGGTCAGCATCAACGCCCAGGTGGAGGCATTGACGAACAACGACTCCGATTGGCCGGCGTGGCGCTTCCATTGCGCGCCACCGATCTTGTCGGCGATTAGCTTGTCGGCGGTTTCGGAATCGGGCACGCGCAGCAGTGCCTCAGCCAGGCACATCAGCACCACGCCCTCTTCGCTCGACAGCGCGTATTCCTGCATGAAGGCATCGATGCCGGTGCGGCCCCGGTGGCCCGCGCGCAGCCGCGTCACCAGATCGTGGGCCAGCGCTTGCGTGGCGGCGGCTTCCGCCGGCGTCATCTTCGCCTTGGCGATCAGGCTGTCGACGAGGGCGTCTTCGTCGGCGAGATAGGCCTGGGAAATGGCTTGGCGAAAACTGTCGGCGGGCATGATCCGATCCTAGCGCGGGCGCGGAAGCCAAGGCATAACTCCCGCCATGACTGTTCCCATAGTGACCAAGGCCGCCGAACTCAAGACGATAGTCGCCACCTGGCGCGCGGCCAACGCGCGCGTGGCGCTGGTGCCCACAATGGGCGCGTTGCACGAGGGCCATTTGTCGCTGGTGCGCGCCGCCCGCCCGCATGCCGCCCGCGTGGCGGTGAGCATTTTCGTCAACCCCACCCAGTTCGGGCCGAACGAAGATTTCAGCCGCTACCCGCGCGATCTGGAGGGCGACCGCGCCAAGCTGGGCGATGCAGCCGACCTTATCTATGCGCCAGAAGTCAGCGACATGTACCCTGAAGGCGCCAAGGGCGGCATTATCGTAGGCGGCCCGAGTGCCGGGCTGGAAAGCGATTTCCGCCCCGGCCATTTCATGGGCGTAGCCACGGCGGTGGCCAGGCTGTTCCAGCACTGCCAGCCCGATGTCGCCATGTTCGGCGAGAAAGATTATCAGCAGCTGCTGGTGGTGAAGCAAATGGTGCGCGAGCGGAACATGAATATCGAAATCATAGGCGTGCCAACGGTGCGCGAGGAGGACGGCTTGGCGCTGTCGTCGCGTAACGCGTATCTCAGCGCCGACGAACGCAAGATCGCAGGCAAGTTAAATCTGGTGCTGAAAGATGTGACCGCGCGCGTGAAGTCAGGCACGGCCATCGATACAGCGGAAAGCGAAGGCGCGGCGAAATTGTTGGATGCCGGTTTCGCGCGCGTGGACTACGTCGCCGTGCGCGATGCGGAAACTTTACATGCCATCCGCGCGCTGGAACGCCCTGCCCGCGTTTTGGCCGCAGCGTATGTCGGCAAAACGCGGCTGATTGATAATTTGGCGGTGTAAGCCCCCTCACCCTCGGGCGGCAAAAGCCCTGCCGGGCTTTTGCAATTCGCCCTCGACCCTCTCCCCCTTTGGGGGAGAGGGTTGCGAGCGTTAGCGAGCGGGTGAGGGGGTTAGAGCAGCCCCAGGTTCACCAGCTCAGCCTGCAATTCTTCCGGCATGGCGGCGCCGCGGGCACGCGTGAGATCGCGCGGGGCGTTCTTGGGATCGAAGTATCGCCAGCCCTGGAACGGACGATGGAAGCGGCGTTCGGTCGGCACCAGTTTCGGGTCGAGCACCAGCGCGCAATGCGGTGAGCCATTCTTGATCACCTCGCGCAATTCCAGCAAGCGCTGGCGCACAGCGATCTGACCCTTGATCACCCAATAAAGCGAGCCGCCTTTCAGCAACTCTTCCTCGCGCTTGGGCCACATGCGCGTGACATGGATGAGTTCGAGCGGTTTGCGCTTGCGCTTAAGAACGACGAGCTTCTTGTCCTGCCATTCGGCCAGATCGGCAATGGAATCTGCGCCGACGCATAGCTTGATGAGATGCAACGTCATGCCTGCGGTTTTAACTTGGCGATGATGGCGCCTTCAACAACCTGATCGCCTTGGCCCACAGAAACGGAGGTAATCGTCACATCGGCGGGCGCCGCCAGCGTGTGTTCCATCTTCATGGCCTCCAACACAGCAATGGCCCCGCCCCGTTTCACATGATCGCCCTTCTTCACCAGCAGTTGTACCACCCTGCCCGGCATGGGTGCGCGCACGGCGTCCGTATCGCCCGCATGTTCATCGGCGTGCGCCAGCGCATCGAGCGGCGCCAGAATATGCGTATGGCCACCCATCATCACGGCAACGCCTGATGCCGTGCGAACCACCGTGGCCGCTATCTCCTTGCCGTTGAGTATGGCAGTCAAAGCGCCATCGGCGCCAAGCTCGCCATCGCCTTCAAAGATGGTCTTGCCGGTTTCGATCCAGTAACCGCCTGCCCGCCGGTACACGATAGTCACGGCTGCTTTTGTGTCCCGCGATTGGAACTCCATCACCTCGCGGCCTTCGCTACCGAGGCGAAATGCATCGCCAATATTCCAAGGGTCGTGTTCCAGCGCTGCCGTCGCCATGGCGCGTTCCTTCACCACAAACAATGCAGCGAGCGCGAGCACGTCTGCGGTTTGCGGCTTGGCTTCGGGAATGAGTTCGGGATGGCCGGCGATAAACCCGGTATCGATCTTGCCGGCAAGAAAATCTGGATGGCGCAGCGCCTCGATCAGGAAGCATCGCATTGGTGCGGGCGCCCGCGATCTCGGCACGCGACAGTGCATTGGCCAGATGCGCGTGCGGCGCTTTCGCGCGTTTTGCCGTGCGCGATCACCTTGGCGATCATCGGATCGTAGAATGTGCGTCACCGCATCGCCTTCGCGCACGCCGGTGTCGACGCGGACATGCGCATCGTCCGTGGGCAGGCGCAGGCGCTCCAGCGTTCCGATCGAAGGCAGAAATCCCTTTTGCGGGTCTTCGGCATAGAGCCGCGCCTCGATGGCATGGCCGGAATGGTGATTTCCTTTTGTGCCTTGGGCAGTTTCTCGCCCGCCGCCACGCGCAACTGCCATTCGACCAGATCGAGGCCGGTGATCACTTCCGTAACCGGATGCTCGACTTGAAGGCGCGTGTTCATTTCCATGAACCAGAAGCGGTCGGCTTTCAGCCCGTCGCTGGCATCGGCGATGAATTCGACCGTGCCGGCGCCCGACATTAGCCGACGCGCCTTGGCCGCCTTCACCGCCGCCTCGCCCATCGCCTTGCGCATGGCCTCCGGCATGCCCGGCGCGGGCGCTTCCTCGATCACTTTCTGATGGCGGCGCTGCAGCGAGCAGTCGCGCTCGAACAGATGCACCGCGTTGCCGTGGCGTCCGCGAACACCTGCATCTCGATATGGCGCGGCGGGTGACGTATTTCTCGATCAGCACACGGTCGTCGCCGAAGGCGGCCTTGGCCTCGCGCTTGCGCGCCCTCCAGCGCCGCCGGCAAATTCGGCCGCTTTGTCCACCCGGCGCATGCCCTTGCCGCCGCCGCCCGCCACCGCCTTGATCAGCACGGGATAGCCGATCTTCGCTTGGCCTCTTTCGCAAGCGTGCTCCGGCGACTGATCTCGCCAAGATAACCGGGCACAACGGGACGCCGGCTTTTTCCATCAACGCCTTGGCGCGATCCTTCAACCCCATGGCGCGGATGGCCGCGGGCTGGCGGGCCGACGAAAATGATCCTTGCCTTGGCGCAGGCCTCGGCGAATTCGGCGTTCTCGGAAAGAAAGCCGTAGCCCGGATGAATGGCATCGGCGCCTGTCGCTTGGCGCGCCGCGGCGATGATGACGGCGATATCGAGATAGCTTTCCTTCGCCGGCGCGGGGCCAATGCGCACGGCCTGATCTGCCATCGCCACATGCAGCGCGTTCGCATCGGCATCGGAATAGACCGCAATCGTGCGAACACCCATGCGCTTTGCCGTGCGCATGACGCGCACCGCAATCTCGCCACGGTTGGCAATGAGGAGGGATTTGAACATGCGGGCGCTAGGCGCTTTTCATCGCGCCCAGTTGGGCTTGCGCTTGGTGAGAAAGGCCGTGATGCCTTCCTTGCCTTCGGCACTCGCCCGCGCTTCTGCGATGAAGCGTGCTGTCGCCGCACGCAATTCGTGATCGGGAAACTCGCGGCTGTTGGCGCCGATCAGTTTCTTCGCGCGCGCGATGGCCCCCGGCGCGCATTCAAGGATGGCCGAAACCAATTTCTCGGCTGCTTGCGAAAGCTCCTGCTTCCCGTTCACCACCATGTGCACGAGGCCAAGCCGCATGGCTTCGTCGGGACCGAATTTTTCGCCCGTCAAAAAATAACGCCGCGCCGCGCGCGGGCCCATCGCCTCGATCACATAGGGCGAGATCACTGCCGGCACCAACCCCAGCCGCACTTCGGTGAGGCCGAACAGCGCATCATTGGTGGCGATGGCGATATCGGCTGCCGCCACCAGCCCCAGCCCGCCGCCCAGCGCCGGACCATGCACCAGCGCGATGCTTGGCTGCGGCAGCGAACGCAGGCGATGGAACATCTCGGCCATATCCATCGCGTCTTTGTAATTCTCATGCTCGGTGTAATCGGCGGCGGCCTGCATCCATTCCAGATCCGCACCCGCCGAAAACGATTTGCCTGCGCCGTCGATCAACACCAAGCGCACGCCGTCCTGCTTGGCGAGATCGGCGAAAATGTCCGACAGCCGCTCGATCACCTCGGCGTTGAAGGCGTTGTGCAAGTCGGGCCGGTTGAGCGTGACCACGGCGACACCTTCGCGCGTGGTGTCGAGCAGAACCTGCTCTTCGAGGGGCCTGAGGTCTTCTTTGCCGGCTGTGGTTTTGGTTGTCATGGGGGCCTTCTTAGCAAAGCCCGAAGTTACGCGTGCCCGGCCCACGCGGGAAGAGCGGGCCGGGGCAAAAACCCCGGCGCCGCCTTACATCCCCAGAAGTTGCCGCCAGCCGAACACCAGCACGCCCAATATGCCGCCCATGATGAAGAGGACGAACAGGCATCCCACACAGCCCATGCCGCCAAACACCGGCGAGCGGGTGAAGAATACCCGGTATTCGCCGACCTCCGGCAACTAGTGACCGCCTCTGATGACGGCCTTCTTGACGAAGAAGAAGAAAGCCACTGCCACCAGATAGCCGAGATAGAGCGCCAATACATGATGCCAGAATGGTTCTTCGACGAACTGCGGCAGCTGGAACTCGGCGTGATTGACAATGACCGGCAACATCATGTCGGCCAGGATGTGAACCACTGTCGCGCCCAAAGCGATGAACCAAAGACGGCTCCAACGCGGCATCACAAATGCCGCGAACAGCGCAATGATCAGGCCCTGTATATAGTTGACCTCGTTAAATCCCTCGCGCACATACCCAAGGAATTGATGGAAATAATCCATTGTCTCCCTCCGTTGCCCCAACCCATTACATCCGGAATATCCCGAAACTGGTCTCCGGTATGGGCGCATTGAGGCATACGGAAAGGGCCAGCGCCAGCACCCGGCGGCTATCTTGGGGCGCGATGATGCCGTCATCCCACAGCCGGGCCGTAGCAAAATAAGGATTTCCTTCTTCTTCGTAGCGCTCGCGGATGGGTGTCTTGAAAGCGTCTTCTTCGGCCTTGGACCATTTCTGGCCCTTGGTCTCCATCCCCTCGCGCTTCACCGTGGCAAGCACGGAGGCCGCCTGCTCGCCGCCCATCACCGAGATGCGGCTGTTGGGCCAGGAAAACAGGAAGCGTGGGCCATAGGCGCGGCCGCACATGCCGTAATTGCCGGCGCCGTAAGCTGCCGCCGATGATCAGCGTGATCTTGGGCACTGCCGCGCAGGCCACCGCGGTCACCAGCTTGGCGCCATCCTTGGCGATGCCACCCGCCTCGTATTTCTTGCCCACCATGAAGCCCGAAATGTTTTGCAAGAACAGCAGCGGGACGCGGCGCTGGCAACAGAGCTCGATGAAGTGCGTGGCCTTGAGCGCGATTTCGAAAACAGGATGCCGTTATTGGCGATAATGCCGACCGGCATGCCCTCTATGCGCGCGAACCCGGTGACGACCGTGGTGCCGTAGAGTTTCTTGAATTCGTCGAGCTCGGAGGCATCGACGAGGCGCGCGATCACCTCGCGCACGTCGTACTGCACGGATAGCGATTGCGGCACGATACCGTCGAGCTCGGCGATGTCGAATTTCGGCGGGCGGGGGGCGGCGATGGGGATGTCCGGCTTCTTCTGCCAGTTCAGCGTGGCCACGATGCGGCGCGCGATCTCGAGCGCATGCGCGTCGTTCTGCGCGTAATGATCGGTGACGCCGGATTGTTTCGAGCATGCACATCGGCGCCGCCCAGTTCTTCGGCGGTGACTTCCTCGCCCGTCGCCGCCTTCACCAGCGGCGGGCCGCCCAGGAAGATGGTGCCCTGCCCTTTGACAATGATGCTTTCGTCCGACATGGCCGGCACATAGGCGCCGCCCGCGGTGCATGAGCCCATCACCACCGCGATCTGCGGAATGCCGGCCGCCGACATGGTGGCCTGGTTGAAAAAGATGCGGCCGAAATGTTCGCGGTCGGGGAAGATTTCCGCCTGGTTGGGCAGATTGGCGCCGCCCGAGTCCACCAGATAGATGCACGGCAGCCGGTTCTCGCGCGCGATCTCCTGCGCGCGCAGATGCTTCTTCACCGTCATCGGATAATAGGTGCCGCCCTTGATGGTGGCGTCGTTGCAAACGATGACGCATTCGCGGCCCGAAACGCGCCCCACTCCGGTGATGATGCCGGCGGCATGAATATCGCCGTCATACATGCCATAGGCGGCGAGCGGCGAAAGCTCGAGGAACGGCGTGCCGGGATCGAGCAGCTTTTCGACCCGCTCGCGCGGCAGCATTTTCTTGCGGTCGGTATGGCGCTTGCGCGAGCGCTCGTCGCCACCCAGCGCGGCCGCCGCCATGCGGCTCTTCAGCTCGGTGACTAGCTTGCCCATCGCCTCCGCATTATCGCGGAAACGCTTGTCCTTGGCTTCTATTCCAGTGGTGAGAACGGTCAATTCATACCCCGAAACGATTCGCTATTCGATTTTACCTCCCCCAACGCGGGGAGGTCGGCGAGCGTAGCGAGCCGGGTGGGGGGAAGCCAGCCAATCAGCTCCCCACCCGATCCGGCTTCGCGCTAATGCGCTTCGCCGGATCGACCTCCCCGCGCAGGGGGAGGTGAAATCAGGGGCTAAGTTTTCACCTCCGCATTTTCGCGGAAACGTTTGTCTTTGGCTTCGATGCCTGTGGTGAGAACTGTCATGACCCGCCCGGAATCGCAGTGCTAATTGAAGGCCGTCAGCGCAGCCCATGCAAGCCACTATGAAATCCGGCACTGTTACGGTTAGTCAATGCGTCGCAAGCAGTCAGACGGCACGCCAGTCTCGGTTGTGATTGTGATCTTAAAAATAGGGCAGATCGCTGGGTTTCTAAGCGCGCATAACCAAACCTGCCAGTGATCACCCTCACGAGTTGCGTGCCAAACCGAGATGGGAGCAGTTTTATCAAGGTCAAAACGCCCCACGGTTTGTGTTACACATGCTTTCCGCCCGAGTTTAATCGCTAATGTCTCATCGGTGACATGTTGCGTTCCTGCCGTGACACAGTTTGCTTCAAGAAATGAGGCGGCCACGATTAGGCCAATGACTACGCGATACATATCGTGTCCCCCTATGTGCACTGTTTTACCTAAATCCGCTCTATTGCCACTGCCGTTGCTTCGCCGCCGCCGATGCAGAGGGCAGCGACGCCGCGCTTGAGGTTGCGCTTCTCCAGCGCGTGCAGCAGCGTCACGATAAGCCGCGCGCCGGAACAACCGATGGGGTGGCCGAGCGCGCAGGCGCCGCCATTGACGTTGACCTTGGCGTGATCGAGGCCCAGGTCGCGCATGGCGACCATGGTGACGTTGGCAAAGGCCTCGTTGATCTCCCACAGCTCGACGTCTTCCTTCGTCCAGTTGGCGAGCTTCAGCACTTTCTGAATGGCGCCCACGGGCGCGGTGGTGAACCAGCGCGGCTCGCCCGCATGGCTTGCCTGCGCCACAATCCGCGCGCGCGGTTTCGCGCCCGCTTTCGCCGCCGCATCGGCGCGCGCCAGCACCAACGCCGCCGCGCCATCGGAAATGGATGAAGAATTTGCGGCCGTCACCGTGCCGTCTTTGGCGAAGGCCGGTTTCAACGTCGGGATTTTCGCGGGGTCGGCTTTGCGCGGCTGCTCGTCCAGCGCAACCAGCGTGTCGCCGCCCTTGCCTTTCACGGTCACCGCCACGATTTCGGCACTGAACGAGCCGTCGTCTTGCGCGCGCTTGGCGCGTTTCAACGACTCGGTGGCGAAAGCATCCTGCGCCTCGCGGGTGAACTGGTAATGGCGCGCGGTGTCCTCGGCATAGGTGCCCATCAGCTTGCCCTCATAGGCGTCTTCCAGCCCATCGAGGAACATGTGGTCCTTCACCTCGCCATGGCCGAGGCGCAGGCCCTTGCGCACGCCGGGCAGCAGATAGGGCGCGTTGGTCATGCTCTCCATGCCGCCTGCGACCGAGATGGCGGCGCGGCCCAGCGCCAGCTGGTCGGCCGCGATCATCACCGCCTTCATGCCCGAACCGCAGACCTTGTTGACAGTGGTCGCAGTGACCTTGTCCGGCAGCCCGCCATAGCGCGCGGCCTGGCGCGCGGGCGCCTGGCCGAGGCCGGCCGGCAGCACGCAGCCCATCAGGGCTTCGTCGATGTCGTCTGGTTTGACGCCGGCGCGGGCAACCGCTTCGCGAATCACGGCCGCGCCAAGCTGGGGCGAAGAAAAACTCGCCAGCTCGCCCTGGAACGATCCCATCGGCGTGCGCGCGGCCGAAAGAATGACGACGTCGGTGGTCATGCGGAACTCCTAATCTCAGGTCTTACATATATAGGGTGTCAGGCCGTTTCGTCGAACAGCTCGCGGCCGATCAGCCAGCGGCGGATTTCACTGGTGCCGGCGCCGATTTCATAGAGTTTGGCATCGCGCAACAGGCGCCCCGTGGGAAATTCGTTGATATAGCCATTGCCGCCCAGGCACTGTATCGCCTGCAGCGCCATCCAGGTGCCCTTCTCGCCGGCATACAGAATGGCGCCCGCCGCATCTTTGCGCACCTTCTCGCCACGGTCACACGCCCGCGCCACGGCATAGACATAAGCGCGCGCGGCCGACAGCGTGACGTACATATCGGCGAGCTTGCCCTGCATCAGCTGGAATTCGCCGATGGCCTGGCCGAACTGTTTGCGGTCGTGCAGATACGGCACCACCACGTCGAGGCAGGCCTGCATAATGCCGAGCGAGCCCGCCGCCAGCACAGCGCGCTCGTAATCGAGGCCGCTCATCAGGATGCGCACGCCGTCGCCCGGCTTGCCCATGATGTTTTCTTCCGGCACTTCGCAGTTGTCGAAAACAAGTTCGGCGGTGTCGCGACCCGCGCATGCCGAGCTTGTCGAGCTTCTGCGCCACCTTGAAACCCTTGAAGCCCTTCTCGATCAGGAAGGTGGTGATGCCTTTCGGGCCCGCGCTGGGATCGGTCTTGGCATAGACCACCAGCACATCAGCTTCGGGCGCGTTGGTGATCCACATCTTGGTGCCGTTGAGAACGTATTTGGTCCCGCGCTTTTCGGCCTTGAGCCGCATCGAGACGACGTCGGAACCGGAACCGGCTTCACTCATCGCCAACGCGCCGACGTGATCGCCGGAAATCAGCTTCGGCAGATAGCGCTTTTTCTGATCGTCGTTGCCGTTACGGAAAATCTGGTTCACGCAAAGATTGGAATGCGCGCCGTAAGACAGGCCGACACTCGCCGAGCCGCGGCTCACCTCTTCCATCGCCACGCAATGCTCGAGATAGCCCTGCCCCGCGCCGCCCCATTTTTCATCGACTGTGATGCCGTGCAGGCCGAGCGCGCCAAGCTGCGGCCACAGATCGCGCGGGAAGGTGTTGCTGCGGTCGATCTCGTCGGCGCGTGGCGCGATCTTGTCCGAGGTGAAACTGCGCACGGAATTGCGCAGCATGTCGGCGGTCTCGCCAAGGCCGAAATCGAGCTGGAGATAGGAATTGGGGATCATGCTTGCCTTAGTATTGGGTGGCCTGCCAGCCGTAGCCCGCGAAGCGGGCGAAGGCTGGTGCGGTCGAGAAGAGTTGAACTTCCACGGGTTGCCCCGCTAGCACCTCAAGCTAGTGCGTCTACCATTCCGCCACGACCGCGTACCTAGGCGGCTGGGATAGCAAAGGGCCATGCGCTTGTGAAGGCGGCGTTTCCGGGCTTCAATTAAGTCATGCGGGCAGCCTTGAAAACGCCTTTGGCCCACGTCGAATGGAGCACGAGCACGGAGCCCGTTGGCTATGCCGATGCGGTTGCGCAGATGGAAACATGGGCCGACGCCATCGCGAAGGACCAAGGGCCGGAACGCGTGTGGCTGCTGGAACACCCGCCGATCTACACCGCGGGCACGAGCGCCAAGTCTGGCGACCTGCTGGATGCGCGCTTTCCGGTTTTCAAAACCGGGCGCGGCGGCGAATACACCTATCACGGGCCGGGCCAGCGCGTGGCCTATGTGATGCTGAATTTGAAACGTCGCAAGCCGGATGTGCGCGTATTCGTGCACGATCTGGAAGAATGGATCATCGCCACGCTCGCGCGTTTCGATGTGAAGGGTGAACGGCGCAAAGACCGTATCGGTATCTGGGTGGCGCGTGAGGGTGGCCGAGAAGACAAGATTGCCGCCATCGGCGTGCGCGTACGGCGCTGGGTGACGTTTCACGGCATCGCCATCAATGTGAATCCCGATCTTTCGCATTTCAGCGGCATCGTGCCCTGCGGCGTGCGCGCCGATGGCACGTTCGGTGTCACCAGCCTTGCCGATCTTGGCGCGCGAACGGCAATGAAGGATGTGGATACAGCCCTTGAATCTACATTCCCGGAAATCTTCGAGAAATAATCCCCCCTCCCCTTGAGGGAGGGTGGAAATTCTTTTTACGACCCGCGATACTGCAGAAGGATTTTGCCGGGGGACATCACATGCCACGCGTTTCACTCTGGTTTTTCGCAGTCGCTGTTATCTACGCCATATGCGGCATGCTGTGGGGCATGCATATGGGCGAGACCGGCGATCACTCGATGCTGCCCGCGCATGCGCACTGGAACCTGCTGGGCTGGGTGGGCATGTCGATCTACGGCGCCTTCTACGCGCTGGCGCGCGATACCGTGCCGCCCAAGTTCGCTTGGGCCACATTCATTCTCGCCAATCTTGGGATGGTTGTCCTGATTCCGTTTCTGGTGATTTTCATTCAGGGCGGCGAGGATATGAATTCGCCCTACATTCCCGAACTGATCGTGGGTGAAGTGCTAACATTGCTTGGCATGATCAGCTTTGCGGTTTCTGTATGGATGGCGCTGCTGAAAAACCGGAAATAACCATCAGAGAGTGGGTTTCGAAACGAACCCCGCTTCTTCGGGCGGTTCGACACTTTCCATATCTATATGGGTGACGCGCGCGGCGGCGGGCCCGCGCGTGCATTTGGTAATAAATGTTTTGACCTTGTCGTCTGCGCCGGAAACCACGGCCTCGACCGTGCCGTCGCTGCGATTGCGCACCCAGCCTTTGAGGCCGAGCGCGCCAGCCTCGCGCATGGCAAAGACGCGGAAGCCCACGCCCTGCACCCGGCCGCCGATCACTAAGCGCATTGTGGTGATCTCGCCGCTCATGCGAATTCCAGAATAACGTCGTCGACGGCCAGGCTGTCGCCTTTCTTGGCGCGGATGGTTTTCACCGTGCCGTCGCGTTCGGCACGCAACACGTTTTCCATTTTCATGGCCTCGACGACTGCCAGTATTTCGCCCGCCTTAACCTCCTGCCCCGTGGCCACATTGACTGAGACCACCAGACCCGGCATCGGACAGAGCAGGAATTTCGACATGTCGGCCGCGCGCTTCACAGGCATGTAGTTAGCCAGCTCGGCCGCCAACAAAGTGCGCACGGTGCAAGCAAGGCGCGCGCCGCCGTGCTCCAGCAGCAGACCGCCCTGTCTGTGGCGAAACTTATGTGCCGCGCTCTTGCCACCGCTTTGCAGGCGCAAAATATGCTGGCCCGGTGTCCAGGCAATTTGTGCTTCGCTTGTACGCCCGCCCAGCTTGGCTTTCAGTTGGCCGGCTTCGAGCCGCGCATCCTTCGCTTCGAGTTTCGTGTCCCCCAGCGTCACGGTAAAATCGCGGCCCACGCTCGGCGGGCCGTCGAACTGATCGGAAATGCGCGTGGCGCGCCCGGCCAGCGTCAGATGCACGCCAAGTGCCGCCAAGGCGAACAATTTCTCGCCGTCTTTATCGAGCGCGGCGCCATGAAAGCCATCGGGATATTCTTCCGCGATGAAGCCGGTGGTGAGCTTGCCCTTGCGGAAGCGCGCATTGTGCATGATCGCGGTCAGAAACGGGATGTTGTTCTCGACGCCTTCGATGTCGAAGGCATCCAACGCATTGGCCATGCCCTCGATCGCGGCATCGCGCGTGGTCGCGTGGGTGCACAGCTTGGCAATCATCGGGTCGTAATAGATTGAAATCTCGCCGCCTTCGGCGACGCCTGTGTCATTGCGGATGGTGACGCCATCGTGCGTACCCTCTACGGGCGGCACATAGCGAACCAAGCGCCCAATCGAAGGCAGAAAATTGCGATAAGGGTCCTCGGCGTAAATGCGCGCTTCAACCGCCCAGCCGTCTAACTTCACATCGCTTTGCTTGAGCGGAAGCTTTTCGCCAGCGGCCGAGCGGATCATCAATTCCACCAGATCGAGGCCGGTGGTGAGTTCCGTCACCGGATGCTCGACCTGCAGCCGCGTGTTCATTTCCAGAAAGTAGAAATTCTTGTCCTTGTCGACGATGAATTCTACCGTGCCTGCGCTGTCGTAGCCAACTGCCTTGGCGAGGCTGACCGCCTCCGCGCCCATCGCTGCGCGCATTTTGGCGTCGACCAACGGTGACGGCGCTTCCTCGATCACTTTCTGATGGCGGCGCTGGATGGAGCATTCGCGTTCGTTCAGATGGATGACAGTACCGTGCTTGTCGCCCATTACCTGAATTTCGATGTGGCGCGGTTCGGTGACGAATTTCTCGATGAACAGCCGATCATCGCCGAAGGCAGCACGCGCTTCGTTCTGCGAGGATTGAATGGCCTGCGCCAGTTCCGCTTCCTTGAACACGATGCGCAGCCCCTTGCCGCCGCCGCCGGCCGAGGCCTTCACCATCACCGGATAGCCGATCTCTTTGGCAATTTGTTTCGCGTGGTTTTCGTCGCGGATTTCGCCGACGTAACCGGGCACGGTGGAAACCTTCGCGGCCAGCGCCAACTTCTTCGATTTCAATCTTGTCGCCCATGGCGGCAATGGCCTTGGCGTTCGGCCCGATGAAAACGATGCTGGCCTTCGTTAGCGCATCCACGAACCCCGCGCGCTCGGACAGGAACCCGTAACCGGGATGAACTGCTTCCGCGCCTGTTTGCTTGCAGGCGGCGATGATTTTCTCTGGTAGTAAATAGGATTGCGCGGCGGGCGCGGGACCGATGGCTACCGCTTCATCCGCCATCTCGACGTGAAGCGCACCCGCATCAGCTTCGGAATGAACCGCTACCGTGGCGATGCCCATCCGCCGCGCGGTCTTGATCACGCGGCAGGCAATTTCTCCACGGTTGGCAATCAGGATTTTTTTGAACACGCTCTCGTCCCGGCCGCTGCGGACTGCTTCTACCAGAACATGCCGTTTTGTGTGGCATAGGCGCCCGCCCCCGCAGCAAACGCCAGCACGCCCGCGACCGCCAGGGGCATACCGAAACGCAACCCGCCCAGCCAGAACGCCAGCCCCATGCGGATCGCCAGGTTGGAGGCGGCGGCCGCCAATATGGCGAGCGCGGCCTGGGCGCTGGTGATTTCGACACCCACCATCTTGGCGGTTGCGAGCGTTATGGGATCGACATCGGCAAGGCCCGAAAAGGCGGCGAGCGGTATGAGTCCCGCCTCGCCATAGGATTGCGTCAGCAGCTTCGAGATAAACACGATCGTCACCAGCAGCGCGCCATAACGCAGCATCACCAGCGGCTCGAACGGATTATCGAGAACAAGTTGCGAGCCGCTGCCGCGCGCGCCTTCCTTTTCGTAGAAGAACATTGACGCCAAGATCAAAACTATGGCGGCCGCACACACCGGCACGGCCAGTGTTTGCACCACGCTTGGCGCGATTACTGTGGCAAGCACCGTCATGCGCAACAGCGATACTGTCCATGCGGCGGCGATGCCGGTAGTAATCGGGCCCGTTACGCCCGCTTTTGCTTTCGCCGCCAGCCGCGAATAGTTGAGCGTCACTGCCGTCGAAGATACCAGCGCGCCCACCGCCGCCGCGTAAAGCAGGCCCAGCCTGTCGCCCGCCACGCGAACACCCACATAGCCGATGAAGGATGTCACGCCGATCAGCACGATCATCAGCCACAACAGATGTGGATTGAGCGCATCCCACGGATCGATTGTGCGGTCGGGCAGCAGCGGCAGCAGCACCACCGTCATAGCGAGCAGCACAATGGCCGAGCGCAATTCCGGCCACGTCAGGCGGCGCAAGAAATTGTGCAGCACGCGGCGCGATGACAGTAGCGCGGTGATCACAACCGCAGCGGCCGCGGCGGCCGCCATGTCGCCCATCACCGCATAGACGCCCAGCGCGAACGTGAGCAGCGCCACCACCACACTGGTGACCGAGAAATCGTTCTTGGCCACCTGCTCGCGCCACTGGAAAAACGCAAACGCCCCAGAAAAGCCGAAGGCCGCGAGACCAAGCGCCACCGGCCCCACGATAGGCGTCATCACGCCCCATACGCCGCCCAGCAAACCGATCAGCGAATAGGTGCGGATGCCGGCAGTGCGCGAGCCGGCCGCCCCTTTGCGTTCTTCCCAGCCGCGCTCGACGCCGATCAGCAAGCCGATGGCGAGCGCTAGCCCCAAGCGCTGGAAAAGATCAACCGTGTCCAATCGCTGCTCCCAAGAGGAACGCGACGCTACTTCCCTGCCATCGTTTTATCGCGGAGCGCGCGGAACTCGCTGTCCTTATACCAATTTGGCCAGGTGTCGCTATCGGCGAGCGTCATGCCCACTGCATAATACACTTTCAGATCTTCCACCGGCCCCGACAAATCCCAGTTCGCGTTCCACTCATCCGTGGGCTGATGATAACGGTGCGTGCGGTAATCGTCGCGCACCGCCTGCCCCGCCGCCGTGCCGCCGTTGATCAGATCGTAACCGCCGGCCGGATCCAGCATCGGCACGCCGACCTTGGCCAGGCTGAAATGATCGGAGCGGAAGAAGCCGCCCTTTTCTGGCTCGGGATCGGGCGTGATGACGCGATGGCCATGCTGTCTTCAGTTCCGCCGCCATCAGGTCCTCCAAATCCGAATTGCCGCTGCCGACCAGCACCATGTCGTGGGCTTTGCCTTCGGGCAGGCTGGCGTCGAGGTTGATGCCGCCGACGATATGCTTGAGCGGCCACATCGGATGCTCGGCAAAATATTCCGAGCCCAGCAGCCCCTGCTCTTCCAGCGTCCCGAGATGAAGGCGATGGAGCGCTGGGGTTTGGCGTGCGCGAAGGCCTCGCCGAATTCCAGAATGCTCGACGTGCCGAGGCCGTTATCGACCGCGCCGTTCATGATCTTGTCGTCGGCCCGGCACATCGTGCTTGACGCCGAAATGATCCCAATGCGCGGTATAGAGAATGTAATCGTCGGGGTGCTTGGTGCCCTGTACCACGCCGATGACGTTGCGCGTCATCATGTGCTTCGATGGTGGACTGCGCGTCGGCCGTTAGCGTTTCGCCTTTCATCGCGACGGCTTTGAAGCCCGGCGTGTTGGCCGCAACTTTTTCCTTTTCATAATCGAGGCCCGCGCGCGCGAACAAATCCTTCGCTGTGTCGAGACGCGATCCAGCCCTGGATGGGCACCATGCTGGTGTTCTGGTCTGTTTCGTCGAGCCACGACTTCGGCGCCGGAGTTGGAATTGCGCACCACCTGCCAGCCATAGGCGGCGGGAATCGGTTTCGTGCACGATGATGGCGCCGGCTGCGCCCTGGCGCGCGGCTTCCTCGTATTTGTAAGTCCAGCGGCCATAATACGTCATCGCCTTGCCCTTGAAGAATTTGGCGTCGGGCTGGGCCGCTTCGTTGCCGGGATCGTTGATCAGGATGACGACGGTCTTTCCCTTTCACGTCGATGCCGGCGTAGTCGTTCCAGTTATATTCGGGCGCGACGACGCCATAGCCGACGAATACCAGCGGCGATTTTTCGACCTTCACTTCCGGCTTGGCGAATTGCGGCGACCAGAAAACGACTTCGTCGGCGAATTTCGGCGTGAGCGCGCCTTTGGCCGTGTCGAAACTGAGCGAAGATTTCGTGGGGTCGAGCGTGATGGTGACCGCCGGCACTTGCTGGAAATAGCTGCCGTTGTTGCCGGGCTTGAGGCCGATGCGCTTCATCTCGTCGGCGATCCATTGCGCCGCCATTTCGCCGACCTTGGTGCCGGGCCCGCGGCCCTGGAATGCATCGTCGGCCACCGCCTTGTCGCGGGCCGACAGATCGGCCGCGTTGATGTCGGGCGTGGTCTTCGGATGCCCCGGATAGGGGCCGGCCAGCGCGGGCGCGGCCAACAGAGCAACGGCAAACGCAAACGGCATCACGGAACGCATGGAACTTGCCTCCCCTTATGTAGAAGGGGCGGATTGTGCATGCTGAGGCGCGGGAAACAACCGGGAACAATGCGATGGAATTTCTCAATTCACCGGGCGCGAAGGCGGCCGGGCTTCCCTTCAGCCAGGCCGTGCGCGTGGGCGATGTGGTTTATCTTTCGGGGTGTTTGGGAAATGTTCCCGGCAAGATGGAGCTGGTGCCGGGCGGAATGGAAGCCGAAGCGCGCCAGACCATGGAGAACATCGGCCGCGTGCTGAAGGCGAACGGGCTCTCGTTTCGACGACGTTTTCAAATGCACCGTGATGCTGGCCGGCATGAAGAAATGGGCCGACTTCAACAAGGTCTATCTGACCTATTTCAATCCGGATCGTTTGCCCACCCGCTCCGCCTTCGGCGCGGCTTCACTGGCACTCGGCGCACAGGTGGAAGTCGAAGCGTGGGCTTGGTCGGGGAAGAATAGGAAATACGCACCGTTTTTAATGCCCAACTTGATAAATGGCATGAGGATTTTCGAGTACTTGTTACCTTCCCCTGGCGGAAGTTATGCTCCGATGCTGCGAAGCGCGAAGAGGCGGAGCGGGCAAGGCAGCCTGTACTGATTCCTGACAAGCGATTTATGTGCCGTCGACAATCGAACACTTATTTAATATCGCTGGATTTTGCCCTTGCGCAGTAAAGTGAAACGCAACGTAAGATTTTAGGCTGGGGCGTCTGGAGCAACTTTATGCAACGTGCCAATTTCCTTCGCTATGAGGCAACATATGTACGAAGATATGTCGTGCTTTTCTTCATTGCCTATTTTCACAAATGAGCATCAGTCCATCACCGCCAGCCAGTTGCCATCCTTCTTGTTCACTCTCGTTGTCTGATGCTTTTTCTGCGTTTTCAATTAGGTGCCACGCATCAACTACAAAGTGATGCACGTCGTCCTTGGTCACTTCCTTTGCAATCGACTGATACGTCCGACTTGCCATAGCTCAACGCTGAAAAGAAAGCGTTCGAAATAGCTTTTAGAAATTGTTCAGAGCCCATTCCTTTTCCACTCACAACGGAATATTGTCGTGTTTCTTCCAGATCTGCGGGACGTGCTTGTTCTGCAGCATCCGCAGTGCGCGGGCGATGCGCCAGCGGGTGGAATGCGGGCATGATCACGTCGTCGATATAGCCGCGCGAGGCCGCGATAAACGGGTTCAAAAAGCGGTCTTCATATTCCTTGGTGCGTTCGGCGAGCTTATCCTTGTCGCCCGCTTCCTTGCGGAAGATGATTTCCACCGCGCCCTTGGCGCCCATCACCGCGATTTCGGCCGTGGGCCAGGCGTAGTTCACGTCCGCGCGCAGGTGCTTCGACGCCATCACGTCATAGGCGCCGCCATAGGCCTTGCGCGTGATCACCGTCACCTTCGGGCACGTCGCCTCGGCGATAGGCGAACAGCAGCTTGGCGCCGTGCTTGATGATGCCGCCATGCTCCTGCGCCGTGCCCGGCATGAAGCCCGGCACGTCGACGAACGTCACGATGGGAATGCAGAAGCAATCGCAGAAGCGGACAAAGCGCGCGGCCTTGCGGCTGGCATCGCTGTCCAGCACGCCCGCCAGCACCATGGGCTGGTTGGCGACGAAGCCGACCGTGCTGCCTTCCAGCCGGCCAAAGCCCACGATCAAATTCTTGGCGAAATTTTCCTGGATTTCGAAAAAATCGCCCTCGTCCACCACCTTGTGGATCAGCTCTTTCATGTCGTATGGCTTGTTGGCGGATGCGGGGATCAGCGTGTCGAGCGAGGGCTCGAAGCGGATGGGATCGTCCTCGCTCGGCCAATGGGGCGGCTTGTCGCGATTGCTGAGCGGCAGGAAATTGAAAAAGCGCCGCATCTGTTCCAGGCAAATAATGTCGTTCTCATAGGCGCCATCGGCGACCGCGGACTTCGTGGTGTGCACCTTGGCGCCGCCAAGCTGTTCGGGCGTCACGTCTTCCTGCGTCACCGTCTTCACCACTTCGGGGCCGGTGATGAACATGTAACTGGTGTCGCGCACCATGAAGATGAAATCGGTCATCGCCGGCGAATAGACGTCGCCGCCCGCGCACGGCCCCATGATGACGCTGACCTGCGGCACCACGCCGGACGCCAGCGCGTTGCGCTTGAACACCTCGCCGTAACCGGCGAGGCTCGCCACGCCTTCCTGAATGCGCGCGCCGCCGGCATCGAACAGACCGATGATGGGCGCGCCGTTCTGCATCGCCATGTCCTGGATTTTGCAGATCTTCTGCGCATGCGTTTCGGACAGCGAGCCGCCGAACACCGTGAAATCCTTGGCGAAGACATAGACCATGCGGCCGTTGATGGTGCCCCAGCCCGTCACCACGCCGTCGCCCGGAATGACGTTTTTATCGGCGCCGAAATCGGTGTTGCGGTGCTCGACGAACATGTCGAACTCCTCGAACGATTTTGGGTCGAGCAGCAACTCGATACGTTCGCGCGCAGTGAGCTTGCCTTTGTCGTGCTGCGCCTTGATGCGTGCCTCACCGCCGCCAAGCCGCGCGCCCGCGCGCTTCTTTTCCAGCTCCTCGAGTATTTTTTTCATGTTGCTCCCCCAGGAGTTGTTGCTTTCGCGGGCAGCCCCGCAATGCCGTTCATGAATAGTGCCGTGGCGAATTCCGTGGCGGCCGCCACATCGGGCGGATTACGCCGCACCATTTCCTGCGCCACTTCGTAGGCCACGCCCACCATCGCCGCCATCAGGAAATTGGCGTCGACGGCGGGAAAGAACCCACGCTGCATCGCGCGCTCGATGTCCTCGCGCAATTCCTCGAAGCCCGCGACGATTTCCGGCGTGTCCATGCGCACGCGCAAAATCTCGGCGCCGCTCGCGCCAAAGCTTGCGCGTTCTTCCACCACGAATTCGAACAGCGCGCGGTAAGTGCTGGATATGAACTGCTCGACGGTTTCGGCTCGCGCGCGTTCTTCGCGCAGGCGCGGACGGATGCGTAGCGCCGTTTCGTCATGGATGGCCTGGAACACTTCTTCCTTGGACTTGAAATAATTGTAGAAGGTGCCGGAGGCCAAAGGCGTCGCGCGAATAATGTCGCGCACCGTGGCCGCGGCGAAACCCATTTCGGCGAAGACGCGGCGCGCGGCATCGAGAATGACCGCGCGGTTCTGCGCCTTGGTTTCCTCGCGCTTGCCGCGCGGCTTGCGCTTTGGCTTTTCGTTGGTCTGGGCTTCTGCTTCCAAAGGAAGGACTCAAGGGCAGCCGGTGGACTGTAGCCCCGCGTGACGGCCCGTCAACTTTTCTTGAGAAGCGCTAAAAAGCGTTCAGCGGCAATGAGTTCCGCGGCTACACGGGCGGCCTTGGTTTGCGCTTCGGCATCCCTGCCCCATTGTTCGGCCTGATAGGCCTCGTCGAGATGGGAAGCGGCAAACGCCCCTTCGGCATCGAGGCGGCCATCCATGAAGGCAAGCGCGATCACCACCGAGCCCGTGGTGGTGGCTGCGACATGAAGCGCCGCCAACGCAAAATCATCATACGCCGCGATGGCGCGTTCCAGGGCGGCAAGGGCTTTGGGTTCTTGCGGCACATGCGCGATGGCGGCGCCGGTTTTCAGTTGCGCGCGATGGCGATCCTTGACCCATGTGAGCAACGGATCCCAGGCGCGTGCCTGACGCGCAGCCAAGTCGGCCGGATGTTCGGCGCGATAGCAAACCAGGTCGCTTTCGGCAAAGCGCATGATCTGCGCTATGGCTTCATCGCGCCGGGGCGCGATGCGGTCGAGTGCGGTGTTGGCAAGCCGCGTCATCGGCATGGAGTCTGGCTGCAAGGTTTCGCCTTGTGCGCGCCACTCTTCGGCAATTTCTTTGGCAAGGATTTCATTCGGCAGCACAAAATCTGCACGTGCCGGCGTGCGCACCGGCTTGCCGTCGAGCAGAACCGCAAAACCCTCCGGCCGCTTTGCTATCGATACCGCCGAATAAAATTTGCGTGGGTTGGGCTGGACCAATTATTTCTTGCCCTTAGGCTTGGGCTTTGTCTTGGCAGGTTTAGACTTCGCAGGCGCTTTTGGTGACGCGGCAGGTTTCATTCCGCCTTTCGCCATTTTCTCACGCAGAGCATTGGGCATGCCGTCGTGTGGCCCCAACGCGCGCTTCGGCGCATCGGCCCACAGTCTCTCGCCCATTTCCTGATTGCGCTTGGGATGCATCGGGTAGTACACCTTGGCGTGCACGCGCGAGGCCTCGCCCGCAACGATTAATCGCACCGGCTTATCCGTGTTGTTCATGAAGACATGAGCAATGCCAGTGAGATCGGGGAAGCCAACGCCGTCGCCGGGCTTCAGCGGATAAAGATTTCCGTCGATCCAGACATCGGGCTCGCCCTCAAGCACGAAAACGAATTCCTCCTCGTCGCGCTCGGCGTGCGGCCATGAGGTCCGGGTGCCCGGCGGCAGCACTTCATGATGCACGCCGATGCGCGACAGCCCGAAATCGCGGGCGAATTTTGAATGGAGCCCATGCGTCTCGCTGCTGCCCGGATAACTCCAGGTTTTGCGTTGCTTATCCTGCCAATGCGCGACATATGCCGGGCGCGTAGTCTTGGTTGAGCCTTCGGGGCTTGGCCGCCCGCGGCGCATGTTGGTAAGTCCATCATGAGGCCCGCGCGGGTGCTTAGGCGCGTCTTCCCAAAGCTTGCCCATCCGGCGCAGGTTTTCGTTTTGCGCGAGCTCCAGCGGCTGCACGATCTTCGAGGAATAGCGCGAAGCCTCGCCCATGGTGAACAGGCGAACATCCTGGTCCGTGTTGTTGAGAAACGAATGCGCAATGCCGGTGCGGTCCTTGAAGCCAACGCCTTCGCCCTCGCCTAGGCGATAGAGATAGCCGTCGCACCACATGTCCGGCGCGCCTTCTATCACATAGACGAACTCTTCTTCGTCGCGTGCGGCCCCCGGCGGGTTCATGCGCATGCCGGGCCCCAAGCGAATGTGGTTGATGCGCAAGCGGCTGAGGCCGGTCGTGCGCGAAAACGGGCTATGCCAGCCAAAGGCCTCATTAATGCCGGGCGGGCGCGCGGGCTCGCGCGGTTCGATCTCGGTCCAATTCTTGATGAAGTCGGGACGGGTCATCGTGTTCTCTTGCTTTCGAGGAAGGGATCGGGCGCAGTCTTCTCAGAAAATCCGAACAGTTTCCAGGCACGTTGCATATGGAGCGGCAGGGGCGCCAAGATTTTCAACCGCCCGCCATCGGGATGCGCGATGTCGATAGCGCGCGCATGCAGATGCAGGCGATCTTCCAGCTCGCCGCGGCCTTTGGCTCGGTCACCACCATATTTGAAATCGCCGACAATGGGCGTGCCGATTGCGCCAGATGCGCGCGAATTTGATGGGTGCGGCCGGTGATGGGGCGGAGCGCAACCCAGGCATATTCGTCCGCCGCCGTTTCGATCACCGCGTAATGCGTGGTGGCCGATTTCGCACCTTCTTCTTTATCGTTCGACCGTGGCCATGCGTTCGTCGTTGCCCCCCTTGCCGAAACCGGATTCTTTCGCAAGCGCCAGCTTGATGACGCCGCGATGCGGCTTGGGAACGCCCTTGGTCAGCGCCCAATAAATTTTCTGCGCATCGCGTTGGCGCAAGGATTTCGATAGTGCCGCCGCCGCGGGCTGCGTGCGCGCGACAATTAAAACGCCGGACGTATCGCGATCGAGGCGATGGACAAGACGCGGTTGTCTGCCGTTTGTTTCCTTGCAACCCAGCGAGCAAGCCGTCGACATGGCGCGTAATGCCGGAACCGCCCTGGGTCGCCAGCCCGCTTGGCTTATTGAGCACGATCACTGTTGGGTCTTCATGAAGGACGAGGCTCTGATGAACTTGCTGGTCGGTATCGTTGATCCGCCTTTTGTTGTGGTAGCGCCTGCACTGAGCCCGGCATCGCTCTGAGTTGCGGCGGAATGCGGATGCTTTGGCCGGCTTCAATCGGTCGCCCGCTTTCGCGCGCTTGCCGTCCACGCGCACCTGCCCGGTGCGCAGCAGCTTTTCCAAATGCCCGTGGCCCAGAGCCGGGAAGCGCGCCTGAACCAGCGGTCCAGTCTCAAGCCGGTTGTCCTCGGCATCGACGCGTATGGTGGATGCGCTCACCCGATTGACCCTTGGCCTGCGAAAATCTAAATTGATTCCAGTTCGATGGGGATGGAGTTCCCCGAAACTGCCCTCATGGCTGATGACTCCTACCGCATGAACACGTGGCGGTGGGAGTGCCCGTCCGGGTGATGCCCTTGAGACTTCATTTGCCATGCCCTCCTCAATCCATATCAAGGAGGATGTGATGGAAAATGTCTGGCTGCTATCGGCGGCTGTGGCTCGGGCTGGCGCTGGCGGCCTCGATCATCTCGATCCGGGTCGCCATTTCGGTGGCGCTGATCGAGATCGTGGTCGGCGCGATTGCGGGCAACCTGTTCGGACTCTGACGCTCACGCCTTGGGTCAATTTTCTCGCCGGTTTCGGCGCCATCATGCTCACCTTTCTTGCCGGCGACCGAAATCGACCCGCGCATGGTGAAGAAGCATTTCTGGTCCAGCATGAGCATCGGCATCGGTAGGATTCTTGCGCCTTATCTCGGGCGTTCTGGCTTACGCATTTTTCGTCGCTGCATTGGCCATGGCCGCAAGCGCAGATCGCCGGCATCGCGTTATCCACCACGTCGGTGGCGGTGGTGTATGCGGTGATGGTGGAAACCGGCTTCAACAAGACGGAGATCGGAAAAATCATTCTCGCCGCCTGTTTCATCAACGACCTGGCACGGTTTTGGCGCTCGGCATCGTTTTTGCGCATTACGACATTGGCTGGCATTCTTTGGCGCGGCAACCGCGATTGTCGTCGTGGCTTTACCGCGCTTTGCGCCATGGTTTTTCAAAATCGTGGGCAGCGCGTAAGCGAACCGCAGACCAAATTCGTACCGCTGGTGCTTGTTGTCGCTCGGCGGGCTGGCAAGCGCGGCTGGAAGCGAAGCGGTGCTGCCCGCGTATCTGATCGGCATGGCGCTGGCGCCCCTTTCTTGGCCAATCACGAGCTTCCGCACCGCATGCGCATCATCGCGTTTTCGATTCTGACGCCGTTTTATTTCTTAAGGCTGGATCGCTGGTGGAGTGGCACGCCGTAGTCGCCTCTGCAGGGCTGATCGTCATTCTCCTCGCCATCAAGATGGTGACCAAATTCGTTGGCATTTTACCGTTGACGATGCTGCATCGCTTCGAGCGCAACGAGGGCATGTACACCACGCTGATGATGTCGACCGGGCTTACCTTCGGCACCATCTCGGCTTTGTTTGGTCTCACCAATCACATCATCGACCAGACGCAATACACCATCCTTGTTACCGGCGTGATCGGCAGCGCCGTGGTGCCGACGCTGATCGCCCAAACCTGGTTCCAGCCCAAGTTCAAGCCTATCGAAGCGCCGGAAGTGGTTGCCGAAGTGGAAGAAGTGGCGCGCGAGGAGCCGTGACCCATGCGCCTTGGCGACAGCAATTTCTTCAATCTGTTTAACCGCGTGGTGCATGCGACCAATCCCAATCGCGATTGCGATAAGTGGGATGTCGCAGGCGTGCGCTGGGTACGCGAGCGCAATGTGCATTGGGGAGCGAATTTCTCGTTCCAGATCGAGGTTCATACGTTGCACCATGCGGCGCGGCGCGGCGCGTGGACCTTGCTTGTAGCGACGGAGATGTGGTGGCCGCCAAACCGGCGCAAGACGTTCCGCCACGGGCGCTGGGTGCATCTGGTGGATGGCGCGCGCGCGAACGTGCTGAAATGGTTTGCGGAACAGGAGAAGGAATTGGACTAGCTGCTCTGCTTCTGTTCGCGCAGCTTCGCCCAATAGGCGAGGCGTTTTTGCGATTTCCTTTTCGAAGCCCAGTGTCGCCGGGGCGATAGAATTTCTCGCGCTCCATGCCGTCGGGAAAATAATTCTGGCCGGAAAAGCCTTCCTCCGGCCGATGGTCGTATTCGTAGCCCTTGCCGTAGCCCAATTCCTGCATCAGCTTGCGTCGGCGCGTTCAGGATGTGCGTCGGCGGCATCAGCGAGCCGTGTTCTTCGGCCGCGCGTTTGGCCGCGCCGAACGCCGTATAGACGGCGTTCGATTTGGGCGCGGTGGCCAGATAGATCACCGCTTGCGCCAGCGCCAGCTCGCCTTCGGGCTGCCCAGAAAATCGTACACGTCCTTCGCGGCCAGCGCCTGATGCACCGCTTCGGGATCGGCAAGGCCGATGTCCTCCACGGAGGCGCGCACCAGCCGCCGCACGATATAGAGCGGGCTCTCGCCGCCCGCCAGCATCCGCGCCAGCCAATAGAGCGCCGCATCGGGATCGGAGCCGCGAATGGATTTGTGCAGCGCCGAGATGAGATTGTAATGCTCCTCGCGGCTCTTGTCGTAGAGCGGCGCGCGCTTCTGCACCGCGGCCGATCAGCGCCGCCGTATCGAGCGGCGCCGCCGGCTTCATGTCGGCCAATTCTTCGGCGAGATTGAGCAGATAGCGCCCGTCGCCATCGGCCATGGCGCGCAGGCTGGCGCGCGCGTCAGTCGGTCAGCGGCAGCGCGCGGCCGTAGATATTCTTCGGCGCGCTCAAGCAGCGTTTCCAGATCGTCGTCGTCGAGCCGCCGCAGCACCAGCACCTGCGCGCGCGAAAGCAGCGCGCCGTTCAGTTCGAAGGACGGGTTTTCCGTGGTGGCGCCGACCAGCACGATGGTGCCGTCTTCCATCACGGGCAGGAAGCTGTCCTGCTGGCTGCGGTTGAAGCGGTGGATTTCGTCGATGAACAGCAGCGTCCCCTGCCCCGTGCGGCGGCGCGTGCGCGCGGCCTCGAAGCGTCTTCTTCAATTCGGCGACGCCGGTGAACACGGCCGAGAGCTGCACGAAATGGAGCTTGAACACGCCGGAAAGCAGCCGCGCGATCGTGGTCTTGCCGGTGCCCGGCGGCCCCCACAGAATCATCGAGGCCGGCCGCGCCGGCCGCGATCATCCGCCCAAGGGCGCGCCGGGCGCCGAGCAGATGATCCTGCCCCACCACTTCGGCCGAGCGCCTTCGGGCGCAGCCGGTCGGCCAAAGGCCGCGGCGCATCCTTCTCCAACCCGGCGGCGCCGAACAGATCGCTCATGGGAGAGTTATCGATAGTCTCCCGCGCATGGCCGCTGCTTCCCGCCTTCGCGACAAGCGGCCTGACACGTTCACTTGCACCGACAGTTGCAGCACCTGGTTGCCGCGCTGGATGGACAGTTCCCATCCCTGCTCCGCATGCAGCGCGCGTTTCAGCTCCGCCACGTTCGCGATGCGTCTGGCCATTGATCTGGCGCATGATGTCGCCCTGCTGAAAGCCAAAGCGCGCCGCCAGCGAACCGTCCGCGCCACGCCCGTCACCACCACGCCCTTGGCCAACATGTCCATCTGCATCTCGTCGGCCAGCGCAGGCGAGAGATTGGCCGACCGTGCGCCCTGCATCGGGTTGGTCCCGGTGATGGCGGCCTCGCGTCGCGCGCCCGCATCCGGCGGCAGTGCGATCTTGACCGCCACGTCGCGTGCTGCGCCCGACGCCAGTGACGATGAGCTTGACGGTCGCCGCGTCGCCGGCTTGCGTCGCCACGCGGTAGCGCAGCGCCTTGGGATCGTCGACCGCGAAACCGTCCACCGACGAGCACGACGTCGCCCTTGGCGATGCCGGCCTGCTGCGGCGGGGCCGCCGGGATAGACCTCGGACACCACCACGCCTTCGGGCCGCGCCAAGCCCGAGGCTCTGCGCGATGTCGGCGGTGACCGCCTGGCCGTCGGCGCCGAGCCAGGGGCGCTTGATGCCGCCGCCGAGCGCGCCATCGACCACCAGCACGCGCCATGTTGGACGGGAATGGCGAAGCCGATGCCGACATTGCCGCCCGATTGGCGAAAAGATCGGCGGATTGATGCCGATCAGCTCGCCCGTCCATCGTCACCAGCGCGCCGCCCGAATTGCCCGGATTGATGGCCGCATCGGTCTGAATGAAGAACTGATAATCGGAAGCGCCGCCATCTGGTGCGCGCCAGCGCCGAGACGATGCCGCTGGTTACCGTCTGGCCGACGCCGAAGGGATCGCCGATGGCCAGCACCAGATCGCCCACCTGAATGCTTGTCGCGAATCGCCGAAGGGCAGCGCCGGCAACTTCTCGCCCTTGGTGTCGATGCTTGAGCACGGCCAGATCGGTGCGCGGATCGGCCAGGACCACCTTGGCCGCGAAATTCGCGCCGGTCGGGCAGCGCCACCTTGATGTCCTGCGCCGCCGCTCGATGACGTGATTGTTGGTGAGGATGATGCCGTCGGGGCGCACGATCACGCCCGAGCCCAGCGATTGCTGACACGCGGTCGCGCATCGGCGCTGCCGCCGAAGAATTGCTGGAAGAACGGATCGTTGAACAGCGCCTGGCGCACGACGCGGCGCGAATAGACGTTGACCACCGCGGGCGCCACCTTCGCCACCACCGGCGCGAAGGAAAGCTGCACCTGCGCCGGCGATTGCGGCACAGCGCGCATGGCCGGCGCGGATTGCGCCGAGACCGGGCTGGTCAGGGCGCCGATCAGGAGAGCAACAAATACAGGCCGCATGGACTTTCATACCTTTCTTGAGCCGAACCCTATTATCTACCCCCGGTTTTGAGAGCAGGAAACACCCCGTTATTGCCCGGAATCTGGCTATACTGTGGCGGCACTCAAACGGGGGGAGTTCCATGAGCTTACGCACAATATTGGCGGGCGTCTTAGCCGCAGTAGCCATGTTTATCTGGCAGTGGGTGGCGCACGACTTGTTGCCGCTGGGCATGACCGGTATCAGCACGATCCAGAATGAGCAGGCCGTTCAGGATGCGCTGAAAACCAATCTCGATCATGACGGAATGTACATGTTCCCGATGGCAATGGCGCGCGGCGAAACCAACGTGGCCGGCCCCGAAGGCACGATAATTTATCACGCCGAGGTTCGCCCAATGTCGCCGATCATGCTGGGCGGTGAGTTCGTGCTCGAAATCGTGGAGATGGTGATCCTTGCCTTCCTGCTTTCGCAAACGAACCTCATGGGACTGGGGCCGCGACTGGGCTTCGCTACATTGGCGGGCATCATGGTGTCGATAACCACCAACGGTTCGTATCACATCTGGTATGGCTTCCCGGCCGATTACACAGCGGCAGCCATTCTGATGACGACGATCGGTTACATCCTGGGCGGCGTCGTGATTGCGTTGATGCTGCCGAAATCCATGAAGGCTATGGGCTGAAGAAAATCAGACAATCGGAAAGACAGAAGGGGCGGCTTGCGGGCCGCCCCTTTTTTGACCTCATGCTTCGACAAGCTCAGCATGACGTAATCAGTATCCTCACCCTGAGCTTGTCGAAGGGTGAGGACAATATCTATCCCCGGCCGCGGCTCTTGCGTTCCGTTTTGCGTGCGAGCGCCTTCTTCTTCGGCTTCGCTTTGGCGATAGCGGCTTTCTTGGCTTTGGCTTCCGCCTTTTCGGCCTTCAGCTTGGCTTTGGCTACCTTGGCTGCCTTGGCTTCTGCCTCGGTCTTTTCTTCCTTGGTGACGGCTTCCTCGACACCTTCCTTGGGACCGGAGTCCAGACCCTTGGCGGCAACATCGCGGTTGATGAACTCGATCACCGCCATCGCGGCATTGTCGCCATAACGGAAGCCTGCCTTCATCACCCGCGTATAGCCGCCCGGGCGCGTCACGTAACGCGGGCCGATCGTGTCGAACAGTTTGCGCACCGTGGTCATGTCGCGAAGTGCAGACAGCGCCTGGCGCTGCGCGTGCAGCTGCCATTCGGATTGTTCTTTGCCAGCGTCACCAGTTTTTCCACCACCGGACGAAGCTCTTTCGCTTTGGGCAGCGTGGTCTTGATCTGCTCGTGCTTGATCAGCGCGCACGCCATGTTGGCGAACATCGCCTTGCGATGCGCGGATGTACGATTGAGCTTACGTCCTGCATTCAGATGGCGCATGACTTAGTACTGATCCTCGTAACGCTTGGCGAGTTCTTCGATGTTCTCAGGCGGCCAGCCCTGCACTTCCATGCCGAGATGCAAGCCCATTTCCGCCAGCACGGCCTTGATCTCGTTCAGCGACTTGCGGCCGAAATTCGGCGTGCGCAGCATTTCGCCTTCCGATTTCTGAATGAGATCGCCGATATAAACGATATTGTCGTTCTTCAGGCAGTTGGCCGAACGGACCGAAAGCTCGAGCTCGTCCACCTTCTTGAGTAGCACGGGGTTGAAGGCGAGTTCCGGCTTGGTTTCGTCGGCGACACGCTCTTTCGGCTCTTCGAAGTTGATGAAAACCTGGAGCTGATCCTGCAGGATGCGCGCGGCATAGGCCACCGCATTGTCCGGCGTGATGGCGCCGTTGGTTTCCACAGTCATGGTGAGCTTGTCGTAGTCGAGGATCTGGCCCTCGCGGGTGTTCTCGACCTTGTAGGAGACCTTCTTCACCGGGCTGAACAGGCTGTCCACCGGCATCAGGCCGATGGGCGCGTCTTCGGGCCGATTGCGGTCGGCCGGCACATAGCCTTTGCCGTTGTTGACAGTCAGCTCCATGCGGAAATTGACGCCCTCGTCCAGCGTACAGAGCACGAGATCGGGATTAAGGATCTCGATATCCGCCATGGGGGCAATCTGCCCCGCGGTGATTTCGCCCGGCCCTTCGGCGCGTAGCGAAAGGCGCTTCGGTCCTTCCGCATGCATGCGAAGCGCGATCTGCTTCACATTGAGCACGATGTCGGTGACGTCCTCGCGCACGCCCGGAATGGACGAGAATTCATGCAGCACACCCTCGATCTGGATCGAGGTCACGGCGGCACCCTGCAGCGAGGAGAGCAATACGCGCCTGAGCGCATTGCCAAGCGTCAGGCCAAAACCGCGCTCCAACGGCTCGGCCACGATGGTGGCCGTGCGGTTTTGCTCGTGGCCTGCGTCGATGCGCAGCTTTTGCGGTTTGATCAGTTCTTGCCAGTTCTTCTGAAACATTTTTTCCTCATCGTTTCCCGGACGTGTCGGACCACGCCCTATGCTTGCGACGGGTTGCTAGTTCCGAACTAAAACTTTTTAGACGCGGCGTCTTTTGGGCGCCCGGCAGCCATTGTGCGGGATGGGCGTCACGTCGCGGATGGCGGTGACGTTCAATCCAACGGCCTGCAAAGCACGCAACGCGGATTCGCGTCCGGCGCCCGGCCCACTCACTTCGACTTCCAGCGTCTTCATTCCGTGTTCCATGGCCTTCTTGCCGGCGTCTTCGGCCGCGACCTGCGCGGCATAGGGCGTCGACTTGCGCGAGCCTTTGAAGCCCAGCGAGCCTGCCGACGACCACGACACCGCGTTGCCCGCACCATCGGTAATGGTGATGATGGTGTTGTTGAACGTCGCTGCGACGTGAGCCACGCCGGTGACGACGTTCTTTTTCTCTTTCTTGCGCGTGCGGGCGGTGGCTTTCGCCATTTATGAAACTCCTACTTCTTTTCCAGCACGCGCTTCTTGCCGGCGATGGCTTTCGCCGGGCCTTTGCGCGTACGTGCATTGGTATGGGTGCGCTGGCCGCGCACAGGCAGACCTTTGCGGTGACGAAGCCCGCGATAGCAACCAAGATCCGTCAGCCGCTTGATGTTCATCGAAATTTCGCGTCGCAGATCGCCTTCGACGACATAGTCGCGGTCGATCACTTCGCGGATTTGAATCTGTTCGGCTTCGGTCAGATCGCTGACGCGGCGGTTCAAAGCAATACCGACCTTTTTGCAGATCTCTTTCGCGTTGGTCGGGCCGATGCCGTAGATGTAGCGAAGCGCTATATCCACATGCTTGTTGCTGGGAATGTTGACACCGGCAATGCGCGCCACGCTGATCTCCTCAATCTCTCAATACGGCGAACGGCTTAGGCGCCTTACCCGGCCGGGCAAGACCCGCAAACCGAAACGGATGGGAAACACCGCCGCGAGGGCGCGGATTATAGGAATGCGCAATCGCCAGTCAACCGCCGAACCATAGGAAAATAGGGACTTTTGGCCCCATTTCAAGGGCTGTCCCAAAAGGCCCTCAGGCGGTGAAGGGGCGGTCGTGTATCCACTGCGAAAGGATGAACTTTTCGCCCTTGGTGATCGGCAGTGCGCCGTGCAGGCTCTGCTTATCGGGCTTTCCGTCCTTCATACTGGCGAAGAAGATCCCGTCGCCCTTTTTGCCCCGGTGCTTGAGCTTGGGGTAGACGAATTCCAGGTCGCCTCCCTCATAATCGTCATTCAGGTAGAGCAGGAACGTAGCCTTACGGTCGCCCTCATAGCCCCCCTCATGGCCATAGGCGTGCTCGCCGTCATAGAGGAAATCATGGTGGGGCTTGATCTCCTGGCCTAGCGCATAATGGAAGATCTGCGGCGGCTCCATTTGCGGGACAGCCTGCCCTGTCGCCAGCGAAATCTTTATGCGGAGCAGAACTAGCATCACGCCGGATGACACCATGTCGAAAACAAAGTCGCTGCAGGTGCGCGTGGCGTTGAAATTGGACTTCTGGCCATCGAACATCATCGAGGGCCGGAGGAGACCCTGGCATCTGCTCACCAGCCAGTCGCATACCTCAGGCGTTGTGAAATTGGAGGCCGTATAGATGCGCGGTGCCTCGCATATCTGCACGGGCGGAGGCGGCAGTACCCATTTTTCAAGGTCGATGCTTTCTCGCAACCGCCGCCAGATCTCCTTGTCGAGGGAGCCCTTGCGCGCCTTATCTGCGAGCGTTACGTCGCTTGCCAGCATGATCAACTGTTTACGGCCGTCTATCGATCCTCTTTCGGCCGCGAGCTGCAATAGCTCCAAGGACTTGGGCCAGCTCTGCGGCACCCACGCGCCAGCGCCTGACAATGTCGCCATCACACTCGTGGCCGAGGCGTCGCCCAGTTCCATTGCCGTGGCAAGCAAGGCTGCGCCTTCTTTTGTATCGAGCGGAGCGTCACGCCCAGAAATCATGCGGCGCCCGAGTAGGCTCATCGCTTCGGCATTTCCGTTCTTGGCGGCATGACGTAGCCGCTCAAGCGCGTCGTCCTGCTGTTTTTGCGTTTCAGCTGACATGGCACCAGAGACATCGGAAGCGGTCGGCATGCTGGACTCCCAAACGGCTTTAACTGCGCAAGATTATCCGCCGAAAAGGCGCGATAACAGGCCCTTCTTTTGCGTGCTTAACCGGCCAAGCTCGAGCCGGATATCGGCGGTAACTTTGGCAATCGGCGCCATGCCATCCACTGTCTTTAGCTTTCCCAGGCGCCGGTAGTAATCGAGTAAGGGCGCCGTGCTGCGGTGGTAAACCTCCAGCCGCTTGCGCAGCGTTTCAGGCGTGTCGTCGGCGCGCACCGCACCAGGGTTTTCGCGCACCCGCTGTTCCAGCCGCCCCACCATGGCCTCGTCGTTCACTTTGAGCTCGATTACGGCATCGATCTGCTGCTTGCGCCCGGCCAGCATGCGGTCGAGCGCTTCTGCCTGTGCAATTGTTCTGGGAAAGCCGTCGAAGATAGCACCCTTGGCACAATCCTGCTGGCCAACGCGTTCGGCGATGATGCCGATGACGATATCGTCCGGCACCAGATCGCCACGGTCTATGATGGCCTTGCACTTTTTTCCGAGATCCGTGCCGGCAGCAGCTGCAGCTCGTAACATGTCACCGGTGGAAAGTTGCTTGAGGCCGTATTCGGCCTCGATAATTTTCGCCTGCGTGCCCTTTCCGGCCCCGGGCGGGCCGAACAGGATCAGATTCATAAACGCCCGCCTGTGCGCGCGCCCTTGAGCTTGGCCTTCTTGATCAGGCCCTCATATTGCTGGGCGATGAGATGGCTCTGGATTTGCGCGACCGTGTCCATGGTGACGCTTACAACGATCAGGACCGATGTGCCGCCCATGAAGAAGATGCCGGACGAGGAATCGGCAAACTCGGGCACCAGGCAGACAAAGGCGAGATACATCGCGCCCACCACCGTGATGCGCGTTAGCACATAGTCGATATATTCCGCAGTTTTCTTGCCGGGACGAATGCCGGGAATGAAGCCGCCATATTTTTTCAGATTATCGGCGGTGTCTTCCGGATTGAAAACGATCGCGGTGTAGAAAAAGGCAAAGAAGATGATGCCGCCGCCATAAAGCATCATGAACAGCGGCTGGCCGTGACCCAGCAAGACGACGATGGATTGCAGCCAGTCGGGAAGGCTTTGCGCGTTGAAGTTGGCGGCCGTCATCGGCAAAAGCAGCAACGAGGAAGCAAAAATCGGCGGAATCACGCCTGAGACATTGAGCTTGAGCGGCAGGTGCGAAGACTCGCCGCCGAAGATGCGATTGCCCTGTTGCCGTTTGGGGTATTGCACCAGCAATCGGCGCTGCGCGCGCTCGATGAATACGATCAAAGTAATGAGCGCCACAATACCCGCCACGATCATGAACAGCGTAAGGGGCGAGATGGCGCCGGTGCGGCCGGCCTCGAAGGCTTGGGTGATGTAAGCCGGGAAGCGCGCCACGATACCGGCGAAGATGATGAGCGAGATACCGTTGCCGACGCCGCGCGCGGTGATCTGCTCGCCCAGCCACATCAGGAAGATCGTGCCGCCCGTCAGCGTGATGACCGTGGACATGCGGAAAAACAGACCCGGCATCATTACCACATTGCCCCAGTGCTCGAGCCCGATGGCGATGGCGTAAGCCTGAAGCGCCGCCAGCAGCACTGTGCCGTAGCGCGTGTATTGGTTGAGCTGCTTGCGCCCTGCTTCGCCTTCCTTCTTCAACGCTTCGAGTTGCGGCGAAACCGTGGTCATCAACTGGATGATGATGGACGACGAAATGTACGGCATGATGCCGAGCGAAAAGATCGCCATGCGCGAGATGGCGCCGCCCGCCAGCATGTTGAACATGTCGAGCAGTCCGCCCTGCTGCTGTTGCAGCTCGCGCGCCAATTGCGTGGGGTCGATGCCCGGCATCGGGATATAGGTTCCTAGCCGCGCCACGACGAGCGCCATCAGCGTGAAGATAATGCGCTGCCGCAGCTCCGTCGCCTTGGCGAAGGCCGAGAAGTTGAAATTTGCGGCTAATTGTTCGGCTGCTGAGGGCATTACCTACTCCCCGGACGCGACATGGCCACCATTATATAGGTACTCATCCGGCGTTTGTCTGGGCGCGCTTTTCGGCGGCTTTCTTACGGCGCTGGACCCGTTTGCCAGGCTCGCCCTTCTTGTTCATGTAGGCGGGCTTCTTGAAGGTCATGGTGATAGTCCCACCCGCCTTTTTCACCGCCTCCGCCGCAGGCTTCGACGCGCCCGCAACCTCAAATGTGAGCTTGGCTTTGAGTTCCCCCTGGCCGAGCAGGCGCACGCCATCGCGTGCCTGTCTCACCAGCCCGGCAGCGTGCAGCACCGCCTGGTTGATTGTGTCGGTCGCCTTGAGCCGGCCGGCATCGATTGCCGCCTGGATGCGCCCCAGATTCACTTCGGCGAAATCGTTGGCGAAGTGATTGTAGAAGCCGCGCTTCGGCAGGCGCAGGTGCAGCGGCATCTGGCCGCCTTCGAAGCCGTGAATTGGCGCACCCGCGCGTGCCTTCTGGCCCTTCACGCCGCGCCCCGAGGTCTTGCCGAGCCCGGAACTGGAGCCACGGCCCACGCGCGTCTTGCGCTTGTGCGCGCCCGCCCGGTTGCGAATTTGGTTGAGCTTCATGATCCGTCTCCAGCCACGACTTCGATCAGATTCGGAACTTTGCGCATCATGCCGCGCACGGCCGGCGTATCTTCCAGCGTGCGCTCGCGCCGGATCTTACCCAAGCCCAGGCCGCGCAACGTCGCGGCAATCGTTTCCGGCTTGCGATTGGCGCTTTTGATCTGACGCACGGTGACCGTCTTTCCAGCAGTACCCTTGGCCTGCGGTTTCTTAGCCGGCGCAGGCGCTGCCGCCTTGGCAGGAGCCGCGGGCTTTTTCGCCTGCGGTTTTTTCGCGGGTGTTTTGGCGCTGTCTTTTGCTGCCGTCATGTTCAGCCTCCAGCCGCGGCTTCGCCGCCTTTTCTTTTGCCTTGGGGCCTTCGCGGCGCTGGATGATTTCGCTCACGCTCTTGCCGCGGCGCTGCGCGATCAGGCGCGGGGTTTGCTGGCGCTTCAAAGCGTCGAATGTCGCGCGCACCATGTTGTAGGGGTTGGAGGTGCCGAGGCTCTTCGCCACCACGTCGCCCACGCCGAGACTTTCGAACACCGCGCGCATGGGACCGCCGGCGATGATGCCGGTGCCCGCCACGGCCGGACGCACTACGACCTTGCCCGCGCCATGATGGCCGTGGGTTTCGTGATGCAGCGTGCGGCCGTCCTTCAACGGCACGCGGATCATGTTGCGCTTGGCCGCGTCCGTCGCCTTGCGGATGGCTTCCGGCACTTCGCGCGCCTTGCCATGGCCGAAGCCAACGCGGCCGCGCTGATCGCCGACCACGACAAGCGCGGCAAAGCCGAAGCGCCTGCCGCCCTTCACCACCTTGGCGACGCGGTTGATATGCACCAGCTTGTCGATCGAGCTCGCCTTCGCGGTCCTCGCGGTCACGTTCGCGGCGTTCACGCGCCACGTTGCGCTCCTTAGAACTCTCATCAGAATTCCAGACCGCCCGCGCGGGCGGCTTCGGCGAGCGCCTTCACGCGCCCATGATATAGATATCCGCCGCGGTCGAAGACGACCTGCTTCACGCCCTTTTCTTTGCGCGCGCTGGGCGATGCAGCTTGCCCACTTCCGCGGCGGCGGCGACGTTCTAGGTCTTGGCCTTGCCGTTCACCCTTGGCGGTTTCGCTGGAACGAGGCCGAAGCAATGGTCTTTTGCGATGCGTCGTCGATCAACTGGGCATAGATGTGCCTGCCCGAACGGATACACGGAAAGGCGCGGCCGGCCGCCCGCCACCTGGGCGATGCGATAGCGCACGCGGCGCTTGCCTGCGTCCGAACAAGTTTCGTTACGCCTTCGCCATGACTATTTCTTCTTGCCTTCTTTGCGGCGGATACGTTCGCCGGCGTATTTCACGCCCTTGCCCTTGTAGGGCTCGGGCGGCCTGATAGCCGCGGATTTCCGCCGCCACCTGGCCGACCAGCTGCTTGTCGATGCCGGTGATCGCGACCATCGTCGGCTTTTCGCAAGCGATCTGGATGCCGTGCCGGGATCGGATAAATCACGTCGTGGCTGAAACCGAGCTGGAGTTGCAGCTTCTTGCCCTGCACCGCCGCGCGGTAACCGACGCCGTTGATCTCGAGCTTGCTCGGAAAAGCCCTTGGTCACGCCTTCGCACCAGGTTGTTCACCAGCGTGCGCTGCAGGCCCCACATGGCGCGCGCGCGTTCGGTCTCGCGCGGCGTGACCGTGATGCCGCCGTTCGCCGAGCGGCAGCATCGACGTCGGCCACGAGCTTGAGCTTCAGTTCGCCCTTGGGCCCCTTGACCGATAACCGTGCCGTTCGCCACCGAGGCGGTGACGCCCTTGGGCAGACGCAACGGGCTTTTTGCCGATACGGGACATGTCTTTCTCCTTCTCAGAACACCTGACAGAGAACTTCGCCGCCGACGTTCTTTTCGCGCGCGTCGGCTGTCGCACATCACGCCCTGCGGCGTCGACAGGATCGAAATGCCAAGCCCGCCGCGATGCGGTTTCAGCTCGTCGCACCGAATTGTAGACCCGGCGGCCCGGCGTCGAGATGCGCGTGAGCTCGCGGATCACCGGGCGGCCCTCGTGATATTTCAGCTCGATCTCGAACTCCTTGCTTGCCGCTCTTGAATTCGACCTCGGCGTAGCCGCGGATGAAGCCTTCCGCCTTCAGCACGTCCAGCACGCGGCGCGCGCAGCTTCGAGGCCGGCGCCGTGATTTTCGCCAGCCCGCGCATCTGGCCGTTTCTCAGCCGCGCCAGAAGATCGCCAATCGGATCGTTGATCGCCATCGCGCCTCTCCTACCAGCTCGCCTTGGTCATGCCCGGAACCTGGCCGAAATTCGCCAGATCGCGCGAGCGCGATGCGCGAGACCTTCAGCTTGCGGTAATAGCCCTTGGAACGCCCGCTCAATTCGCAACGATGATGGATGCGCGCTTGGCGACGAGTTGCGCGGCAGCTTCGCCAGCTTCATGCGCGCGGCAAAGCGCTCCTCGGGCGGCACGCGCATGTCCTCGGCCTTCGCCTTCAACGCCGCGCGCTTGGGGGCGTATTGCGCCACCATCTTTTCGCGCTTCTTGTTCCGGTTGATCTGGCTCGTCTTTGCCATTTGCTTTCGTTCCTTCGCTTCAGTTCATGAACGGCATTTGGAAACCTTTGAGAAGCGCCTTGGCTTCGCTCATCGGTCTTCGCCGTGGTGCAGATGATGATGTCCATGCCCCACACGGTTTCGGTCTTGTCGTAGTCGATCTCGAGGAACACGATGTGCTCCTTGAGGCCCGATCGCGTAATTGCCGCGCCCGTCGAAGCTCTTGCCCGAGACGCCGCGGAAGTCGCGCACGCGCGGCAGCGCCATGGTGACGAGCCGGTCGAGGAATTCGTACATGCGGTCCTTGCGCAGCGTGACCTTCACGCCCACCGGATTGCCGCGGCGGATCTTGAAGTTGGCGATGGCTTTCTTGGCCGCGCGTCGATCACCGCCTTCTGGCCGGCGATGGCGGTGAGGTCGTTGACGCGCCGACTGCATGATCTTCTTGTCGGCCGCGGCCCTTCGCCCGCGCCGATATTGAGCACGATCTTGTCGAGGCGCGGCGCCTGAAGCGTGTTCTTGTAGCCGAACTCCTTCATCAGCTCGGGGCGCACGACGTCGGGGTAGCGCTTCTTGAAGCGCGGCACGTAGTTCGGGTCGCGCGCGGTTTCGCCCACGGCCACGCGGTGCCCGGCCTGCGCCTCGCCTTCTTGGCCGGCCTTCTTGGCCTTGGTCTTTGCCTTGTCGGCGGCCGGCTTGTCGGCCTTCGCCGCCTTGTCGGGCTTGCGCTTGCCTTTTCGGCTTTGGTTCTCCGGCCGTTGTCTGTCCTCAGACATCGATGACCTCTCCGGACTTCTTGGCGAAACGCACCTTGCGGCCGTCCTTCAACACCTTGAAGCCGACGCGCGTAGGCTTGCCCGTCTTGGGATCGATATGGGCGATCTTCGACAAATGCACCGGCGCTTCTTTCGAGATGATGCCGCCCTGGGTGCGCTGCGGTCTGGCGCTGTGTGGCGCTTGACCATGTTCACGCCGGACGACGACGACGCGCGCTTCATCGGGGAACACGCGCAGCACTTCGCCGCGCTTGCCCTTGTCGCGGCCCGAAGTGACGATCACGCGGTCGCCCTTTTTGATCTTGGCGGCCATCACAGCACCTCCGGCGCGAGCGCAGATGATCTTCATGTGGTTCTTGCGCGCGCAGTTCACGGGTGACCGGCCCGAAGATGCGCGTGCCGATGGGTTCGCCCTGCGGCGTGCACCAGCACGGCGGCGTTGGTGTCGAAGCGGATCAGCGAGCCGTCGGGACGGCGCACGCCATGCGCCGTGCGCACCACGACCGCCTTCAGCACTTCGCCCTTCTTCACGCGGCCGCGCGGGATCGCCTCTTTCACGCTCACCACGATGGTGTCGCCGACGTCGGCATAGCGCCGCCGCGAACCGCCCAGCACCTTGATGCACATGACGCGCCGGGCGCCGGAATTGTCGGCCACGTCCAGTTCGGTGGACATCTGAATCATGACTTGCGCTCTCCTCGCCGCCGCGCTCGACGACTTCCCAGCGTCTTCAGCTTGGAAATCGGGCGGCATTCGCGGATGCGCACGATGTCGCCCGCCTTGTAGGCCTTGTCTCGTCGTGCGCGTGATATTTCTTCGACCGGCGCACGGTCTTGCCCATCACCGGATGGATGAAGCGGCGCTCCACCTCGACCACGACGGTCTTGGCGTTTTTGTCGCTCACCACCACACCCTGCAATCACGCGCTTCGGCATACTCGCTCCTATTTCCTTCTTTGCGGCGCGCTTGTGCGCGCTCTTCGCCGGCTTCGCAGCCTTGGTTCTGGCTTTGGCGCACTTCTTTCTTTCGGCGCGCGCGCGGACGCGGCGCCGCCATCGCCGGATTGCGTCGCGCCCATTCGGCGAGGATCGTCAGGATGCGCGCGATGTCGCTGCGCACTTCGCGCGACGCGGTTGGTGTTTTCCAACTGACCGCTGGCGCGCTGGAAGCGCAGATTGAACTGCTCCTTCTTCAGCTTGAGCGAGCTGGTCCGCCAGCTGGTCCGGCGCTGCGTCTCGCGAAGTCCGCTGACTTTGGTCATGGCCATCCTCACGCCGCCAGACGCGCGACGAATTTGGTCGCGATCGGACAGTTTGCCGGCCGCCAGCCGCATCGCCTCCTTCGCCGGTTGCGCGGCTGACGCCGTCCACCTCGAACAGGATGCGGCCCGGCTTGATCTTGCACACCCAGAATTCGGGCGCGCCCTTGCCCGAGCCCATGCGCACTTCGGCGGGCTTCTTCGACACCGGCACGTCCGGGAAAACGCGGATCCACACGCGGCCGGCGCGCTTCATGTGGCGCGTGAGCGCGCGGCGCGCGGCTTCGATCTGGCGCGCGGTGACGCGTTCGGGCTCGGTCGCCTTCAGGCCGATACGCCGAAGGCCAGCGTGATAGCCGCCCTTGGCCGCGCCGTGGATGCGGCCCTTGTGCTGCTTGCGGAATTTGGTGCGTGCCGGTTGAAGCATGGCCTTACCTATGCCGGTCCGCTCGCGTCGGGCCTGCGCGCCTGCCGCGCCGCGGCTCGGAGCCTCGGCCGCCTCATCCAGACGCTTGTCCTGGGCCATGGGATCGTGCTCCATGATCTCGCCCTTGAAAATCCACACCTTCACGCCGCAGGTGCCGTAGGTGGTCTTCGCGGTCGACGACGCCGTAATCGATGTCGGCGCGCAGCGTGTGCAGCGGCACGCGGCCCTCGCGATACCATTCGATGCGGGCGATTTCGGCGCCGCCCAGACGGCCGGTGCAGTTGATGCGGATGCCTTGGGCGCCGAGACGCATCGCCGACTGCACGGCGCGCTTCATGGCGCGGCGGAAGGCGACGCGGCGTTCGAGCTGCTGGGCGATGTTGTCGGCGACCAGCTTGGCGTCGATTTCGGGCTTGCGGATTTCGACGATGTTCAGATGCACCTCGCTGTCGGTGAATTTGGCCGAGATCGGCTTTCAGCTTTTCGATATCGGCGCCCTTCTTGCCGATCACCACGCCCGGACGCGCCGAATGGATGGTGACGCGGCATTTCTTGTGCGGGCGCTCGATGAAGATGCGCGACACGCCCGCCTGCTTGAGCTTGTCCGACAGGTAGTCGCGGATCTTGATGTCTTCCTGGAGGAGCTTGCCGTACTCCTTCTTGTTCGCGTACCAGCGCGAATCCCAGGTGCGGTTGATGCCGAGCCGAAGCCCGATCGGATTGACCTTCTGACCCATCAGGCTTTCTCCCTGCGCTTTGGCGCAGATTTGGCTTTCGGTTTCGGCGGGCGCGGCTTGGCCTTGGCTTTTGGTGCCGCCTTATCCTTGGCTTCGGCTTCGGTTTGCTCTTCCTTCGGCGACCACAGGCGTTTCGCGCTTTTTCTTCGACCACGATGGTGATCTGGGTGAACGGCTTTTCGATCCGGCGCGCCGCGGCCGCGGGCGCGGGCATGGAAAGCGCTTCAAGATCGAGGTTCTTGCCGACATAGGCCTCGGTCACCACCAGATCGTCGACGTCGAGATCGTGATTGTTTTCGGCGTTGGCGATGGCCGATTGCAGCACCTTCTTCACGTCGCGCGCGATGCGCTTGGGCGAGAAGTTGAGCGTGGCGAGCGCGGTTTCCGCCCTCTGGCCGCGGATGGATTGCGCCACCAGGTTGAGCTTGCGCGGCTGACGTGCGGATGTTGCGCGCCCACGGCGCGGGCCTGGGTGTCCGAAAGCGTGCGGGGGTGCGATTGCTTGCCCATCAGGCCCCCGGTGCTTTCGTTGGGCCTTTGGGTGCGGCAGCAGGCGCTGCACTTTCGGTGATCGTCGCTTTCTGGTCGCCCGAGTGGCCGTGGAACATGCGCGTGGGCGAGAACTCGCCGAATTTGTGGCCGACCATGTCTTCGGTGACCAGCACTGGAATGTGCTTGTGGCCGTTGTAGACGCCGAAGGTCAGGCCCACGAATTGCGGCAGGATGGTCGAACGGCGCGACCAAATCTTGATCACGTCCTTGCGGCCGGTGCCGCGCGCGGCTTCCGCCTTCTTGAGCAGATAGCCGTCGACGAACGGGCCTTTCCAAACCGAACGTGTCATGTCCTTATCCCTTGCAGTTTCTTGGCGTGCCGCGAGCGCACGAATGTACTGCGTGGTGCGCTTGTTCTTGCGCGTCTTCGCGCCCTTGGTCGGCTTGCCCCACGGCGTCACCGGATGACGGCCGCCCTTGGTGCGGCCTTCGCCGCCGCCATGCGGATGATCGATCGGGTTCATCGCCGTGCCGCGCACGGAGGGGCGCTTGCCCGCCACACATTGCGGCCGGCCTTGCCGAGATCACCTCGTTCATGTGATCGGGGTTCGACACCGCACCGACCGTCGCCTTGCATTCCAGCAGCACGCGGCGGACTTCGTCTCGAATTGAGGCGCAGCAGCGCGTAGCCCGCATCGCGGCCCAGATATTGCGCGTAGGACCCGGCGGCGCGCGCGATCTGGCCGCCCTTGCCCGGCTTCATCTCGATATTGTGCACGATGGTGCCCACCGGCATCGGCCGACAAGCGGCATGGCGTTGCCGGGCTTCACGTCGACCTTGTCGCCGGAAATCACGGTATCGCCGGCGGCGAGGCGCTGCGGCGCGATGATGTAGGACGAGTTCGCCGTCTCTTGTATTTGATCAGCGCGATGAAGGACGTGCGGTTGGGATCGTATTCGAGGCGTTGGACGGTGGCCGGATCGTCGTGTTTGGTGCGCTTGAAGTCGATGATGCGATAGCGTCTGCTTGTGGCCGCCGCCTTGCCAGCGCACGGTGATGCGGCCGGTGTTGTTGCGCCCGGCATGACGCTTCTGGCCTTCGGTCAGCGCCTTCAACGGGCGGACCCTTGTGCAGACCCGAGCGGTCGACCAGCACCAATTGGCGCTGGCCGGGGGTCGTCGGGCTTGTATGTTTTTAGTGCCATCTCAGCCTCACAAGCCCGTCGTCACGTCGATCTGGTAGCCCTCGGCCAGCGTCACGATCGCCTTCTTCACGTCGCTTCTTCTCTAGCGGCTGGCCGCGCCAGGACCTTCATCTTGCCCTTGGTCGCGCACGGTGTTGACCGCCTTCACCTTGACCTTGAACAGCGCCTCGACCGCCTTGGCGATCTGCGGCTTGGTGGCCGACAGCGGCACGCGGAAGACGACCTGATTGTACTTCGGACAACTTGGTCGCCTTTTCGGTGATCACCGGCGAAAGAATGACGTCGTAATTCGTTTTCATGCCGAACCTCTCTTCGATCGCCTTCACGGCCGCCTTTGTCAGCACCAGCGTGTCGCGGCGCAGCACGTCGTAGACGTTGAGGCCCGATGCCGGCACCAGCGGACATTGCGCGAGGTTGCGCGCCGACATTGCGAATTTCTCGTCGAAGGCGCCGTCCACGATCAGCGCATTCATGGCCCTGAGCTTGCCGAGCCGTTTCGCCAGCGCGTTTGTCTTGATTTCTTTTGCAATGGCTTCGTCGACGACGATGATTTTGGAATCCTTCGCCTTGGCAGAGAGCGCATGCCTCAGGCCGAGCGCGCGCACTTTTTTCGGCAGAGCGAATTCGTGGCTGCGCACCACCGGACCCATCGCCTTGCCGCCGCCGACGAATTGCGGCGCCGAACGCGCGCCGTGGCGGGCCTGGCCGGTGCCCTTCTGCTTGTACCATTTCTTGGTGGTGCGGTTGACTTCGCCGCGCGTGAGCGTCTTGTGCGTGCCGGCGCGGCGCTTGGCCAGCTGCCAGACGACGACGCGCTGGATCAATATCGGCGCGCGGCTCGAGCCCGTAAATCTCGTCCTTGAGATCGATCTCGCCGGCGGCTTTGGCTTCGAGGGTGACGACTTTGGCTTTCATTGCGCAGCCCTCCGCCTTTTTTTCTTCCGCCGGTGCTTCGGCGGGTGCGGCGGCTTTGCCGTTCGTTTCACGCTTCTTCACCGACGCCGGCATCGGAGCGTCTTTGGGGCGCGGTGCTTCACGGCATCGCGGATCATCACCCAGCCGCCCTTTGCGCCGGGCACCGCGCCGCGCACCATGATCAGGCCGCGTTCGACGTCGACCTTGGCGACTTCCACGTTCTGCGTAGTCACGCGCTCGACGCCGTAATGGCCGTGCATCTTCTTGTTCTTAAAGGTTTTTCCTGGGTCCTGGCGGCCGCCCGTGCCGCCCAGAGAGCGGTGCGAAATCGAGACGCCGTGGGTCGCTTCAAGCCCGCGGAAATTCCACCGCTTCATGGCGCCGGTAAAGCCGCGGCCGATGGTGATGCCGGTGACGTCGACCTTCTGGCCAGCCATGAAGTGGCGAAGCGAATATCTCGTCACCCACTTCCAGCAGGTTCTTTTCATCGACGCGGAATTCGGCGAGCTTGCGCTTGGGCTCGACCTCGGCCTTGGCGAAATGACCGCGCTCGGGCTTGGTCATGCTTTTCGCTTTGACGAAGCCGAGCCCAGTTGCACGGCGGTGTAGCCGTCCTTGTCTTTGGTGCGCGTCGCCACGACCTGGCATTTGTCGAGCTTCAGCACCGTGACGGGCACATGCCGCCCATCCTCCAGGAAGAGGCGCGTCATGCCCAGCTTCTGCGTAATGACGCCTGTGCGCATAATCGCGTTCATCCTTAGAGCTTGATCTCGACGTCGACGCCGGCGGCGAGGTCGAGCTTCATCAGCGCGTCCACCGTCTGCGGCGTCGGGTCGATGATGTCCAGGAGCCGCTTGTGCGTGCGGATTTCGAACTGCTCGCGGCTTTTCTTGTCGACATGCGGCGAGCGGTTGACCGTGAAGCGCTCGATGCGGGTCGGCAGCGGGATCGGCCCGCGCACCTGCGCGCCCGTGCGCTTCGCCGTGTTCACGATCTCCTTGGTGGAGTTGTCGAGAATACGGTGGTCGAAGGCTTTCAGCCGTATACGGATATTATGGCCTTGCATCGATTTCTCCGGTTACGGCTCTCTGTTTCTACTTAATAATTTTCGCGACTACGCCGGCGCCGACAGTGCGGCCGCCTTCGCGGATGGCGAAACGAAGCTTTTCTTCCATGGCGATGGGGACGATGAGTTCGACCTCCATCGAGCATATTGTCGCCCGGCATCACCATCTCGGTGCCTTCGGGGAGCTTGACGATCCCCGTGACGTCGGTGGTGCGGAAGTAGAACTGCGGGCGGTAATTGCCGAAGAACGGCGTGTGACGCCCACCCTCTTCCTTGGTCAGGATGTAAGCTTCCGCCATGAAGTTGGTGTGGGGCGTCACCGATCCGGGCTTCGCCAGCACCTGGCCGCGCTCAACGCCTTCGCGCTCGACGCCACGAAGAAGACATCCAACGTTATCTCCGGCCTCGCCGGAATCGAGCAGCTTCCTAAACATCTCGACGCCCGTCACCACCGTCTTGGTGGTGGGCTTGATGCCGATGATCTCGACTTCCTCGCCGACCTTCACAATGCCGCGTTCGATACGGCCGGTGACCACGGTGCCACGGCCCGAGATCGAGAACACGTCTTCGATCGGCATCAGGAACGGCTTGTCCTTGGGACGGTTGGGCTGGGGGATGTTCTCGTCCACCGCCTTCATCAGGGCCAGAATCGATGTCCTTGCCGAGCTTGGGATCCTTGCCTTCAAGGGCGAACAGCGCGCTGCCGCGAATGATCGGGATCTTGTCGCCGGGGAACTGGTAGCTGGACAGCAGCTCGCGGACTTCGAGTTCGACGAGATCAAGAAGCTCCGGATCGTCCACCATGTCGACCTTGTTCATGTAGACCACAAGCGCCGGCACGCCGACCTGGCGGGCCAGCAAAATATGCTCGCGCGTCTGGGGCATGGGGCCGTCGGCCGCCGAGACCACCAAAATCCCGCCATCCATCTGGGCCGCACCCGTGATCATGTTCTTCACGTAGTCGGCATGGCCCGGGCAATCGACGTGGGCGTAATGGCGGTTCTTGGTCTCGTATTCGACATGGGCCGTAGAAATCGTAATGCCGCGCGCCTTCTCTTCGGGCGCCTTGTCGATCTGGTCATAGGCCGTGAACGTGGCGCCGCCCGTCTCCGCCAGAACCTTGGTGATCGCCGCCGTCAGCGTCGTCTTGCCATGGTCCACGTGACCGATCGTCCCGATATTGCAGTGCGGCTTCGTCCGCTCAAATTTTGCCTTGGCCATTTGTTTTCTCCGTACTTCTTTCTTTGCCCTACCGCTTCGCTACTTGAGGGCGGTTAAGCGTATTTCGCTTTGACTTCGTCCGCGATCGATTGCGGCACCTGCGCGTAGTGGTCGAATTCCATGGAGTATTGCGCGCGGCCCTGCGACATCGAACGCAGTTGGTTGATGTAACCGAACATGTTGGCGAGCGGCACCATCGCGTTGATGACCTGCGCGTTGCCGCGTGTGTCCTGGCCCAGCACCTGACCGCGGCGTCCCAGAAGATCGCCGATGACGCCGCCGGTGAAATCCTCGGGCGTCACCACTTCGACCTTC
>CAVVXX010000008.1:0-33877 GCA_963752395.1 uncultured Alphaproteobacteria bacterium | reverse complement strand
AATATTCGTTGGCGCCGGCGCCTACCGCTTCGGTCACCGCTGAGACATCGTTCTCGCTGGTGCACATCACGACCACGGGCTTGGTGCCGCCATTCTCCCGGCGCAACGCACGCAGGAATTCAACACCAGACATATTCGGCATGCTCCAATCGAGCAGAATGGCATCAGGCATCTTCTCGCGGCAGGCCTCAAGCGCAGCAGCGCAGTCTTCGGCCTCGTCGATCTCGAATTTGAGCTCTTCGAGGATCTTGCGCGCCACTTTGCGGATGACGCGGCTATCGTCGACGACAAGGCATTTCTTCATGGCCATTCCCTCGGATCCACCCAATTGGTGAACAGTGTGCCCGATAGCGGTAAACGCCAGTTAAAGCGGATGCGGAATTAACCCGCGGAAAAGCGGATTTCGCCTTCGCCCGGCGTAACCGTTATTCCGGCGTTAAGAGTTCGGGACAGGCGATAGGTCAAATAGGGCTGTATCGAGCGCCCATCCATATTGCCGTTGGCCTCGCCCACCAGCGCTTTTTCGGCTTCTGCCGAAAGCCGCACAGTCTGGCCGGTTGCCGTGATGCGGAAACTGGGGGAGCCGGTACTGGAGGCCTCGACCACCACACGCCCGCCGCGCGGCAGGCAGTCGGCGGCGACAAGGGCCGTATTCATCACCAGTTTCGCCCAATCCTTGGGCCAGTTGACCTGTGAAGCCCGCCAATCGAGGTCGATTTTGCCGCCCCGGAGCAGGCCCGCCACCACGCGGGCGACTTCGGAAAGATCGAGCTCGGCCCCTGCCGAACCCGCCGCCCCAAACGCAAGCCTTGCGAATTGAAGCCGCGCCGCGGCCTGCTCTGCGCTCGATGCCACCAGCCTAAGCGCATCGGTACGCATGGCCGTATCGGTTTCTTCCTCAAGCACTTCCAGGCCGTTGACCACCGCGCCGACCGGGCTCACAAGGTCATGGCAGACCCGCGATACCAAAAGTGCAGCGAAGTCGAGATCGTTCATGGATCGGCCCTTTCAAATGCTTGCGCGCGCGTGGTTTCCAGATAGCTACTCTCCACACAGCGCCTTAAGGATTGCTTAAAGATGATCCCCGTCCAAGCATTTGTGCACAGGGAGCGCCAGTGACCCGGGATTCCGCAGATATCGCGCACATGGCCCCATTGGCCTTTGCCCGCGCCCTGGCCGGAATTGCGCATGAGGCGGGCGAGCTGATTCTCCGCCATTACGATGCGGGCGTGGAAACGCGGCGCAAGATCGACCGCTCGCCGGTGACCATCGCAGATGAAGAAGCCGAAACGCTGATCGTAAAACATCTGGCGAAACTGATGCCCGATGCCGTGGTGATCGCCGAGGAAGCCATCTCAGCCGGGCACAAGCCCAATCCGGGCAGAAGTTTTTTCCTGGTCGATCCCTTGGACGGCACCAAGGAATTTCTCGCGCATAATGGCGAGTTCACGGTCAACATCGCGTTGATCGAGAACAACATCCCGCGCGCGGGCGTGGTGCATGCGCCTGACAAGGGGCGGTTGTTCTATGGCGCGCTGGGGTTTGGCGCATTTGAAGTGCATGCGCCGCAAGGAGCGCCGCTCGATCTTGCGAAGGCCAAGCCCATTCACGCGCGGCGGGCACCCGAAGACGGCATGGTGGCGGTGGCAAGCCGCAGCCATCGCGACCACAAGACAGAAGAATATCTCGCGCATTACAGAATCGCGTCCTTCATCACGATGGGCTCGTCGTTGAAGTTCTGTCTGGTGGCGACGGGTGAGGCAGACATCTATCCCCGCCACGGCCGCACCATGGAGTGGGACTCGGCCTCCGGCCACGCAGTGCTGGCGGCGGCCGGGGGAAGTGTTACCCGGCTCGACAATACACCGCTCATCTACGGCAATGTCGCCGAAGGCTTCGCCAACCCGCATTTCGTGGCGCGGGGATTGCCGTAAGGCCTGCGCGCGCAACTGCGCCGCCTCTGAATCCGTTTTTCCAACCAACTCAACATCTTGGGTGACTATTCGTTTTTCGCTTTCCGGCCCTTCCCCCTCCCCCTGGGTGTTGGATAAGACCAGCCCTCGCATCAACATCATCCACGCCTCTCCATCTCACGAGGGCGATTCTAACGCGGCTCAACAGGGCGTGGATAAGGGCATGGTGGCGAATACGATGAAAGAGAAACGGCGCTGAATTGCTCCAGCGCTGCTAACATCTTGCCTTCTCTCCCTACTGGGCTCGCGAGATTACCAATGGCCTTAGTGGAACCCAGGCCCGGGGCGAGGACGAGGCTGTGGCGTAGGGGACGGTCCCGGATGGGGGTTGGTGATTATGATTCTTTGTGTGCTGGGCGCGTTCCTCGCGACAGCAGCGGTGGTCAGCGACAATGCCACCAAGGCGACCAATGACGCGCAGAGTATGGATGAGCGTAGCATCGGGTTTCCTTTTGAATTTGCGCGCGTAGCTTACCGCGCTTTGCTACAAGAGAAAACGCTGATTAATTGGCAGCATGGTTGTCTTTTGGTTTCTTTTTTGTCTTTGTTTGACACAGGAGGTTTGGCCGAGGTTTTCAGTTCCCGCCGAAGAATGTCTTCGCGCGGTAGACCTTCAAACAAGTAATGACGAAAAATAATTACCGGTCGTAGCCTTTGCGGTGCGACCAGAAGAGCAGCGCCATCAGCCCGCCGCCCAACAGCACCAGAAATAAAAGTCCAAAAATCATGATGATGTAGCCACTGGCGTTCATTTCGCCGGGCACCATGTTCCAGCCCTTAAAGGCGAACCACACGGCCGCACCGAAAAACGCGCCCAGAATGGCGCCGGTGATCCACACATCGCGCCGCATGCGCTTTGCGGTTTTGGGCTTTTCGGCGTCGGGCGCGTTCATGGGGTTCGCATAGCAGTTCTTTCGCGTCCGCACAAAATGCGACAACGCCGTGAATGCGCGTTCTCATTCACGTGCCCCTCGAGAAATGACGGAACCAACGGATATTCCCGCCTCGTTCATCGCGCCGTCTGTGCTAGGATTCGCGTCAGGCACTGGGGGCAGTGAACAGGAGATACCCATGCGGAAAGCATCTTTGGTGCAAACGATCTTTGCGGCCGCCGTGCTGACACTGGCGGCCGGGCCCGGCTTCGCTGAGGACAATAGCGCCGACACCACGCGCGGACAGAACGGCGCCCCCTATGAAGAAGGCGAAATCGTTGGCCTTGTTTCCGATTTCTTCCAGATGACCACCAAGGATGCCGGCAAGGCGGTTGAATCGGTCTTTTCGCGCTTCGGCAAACCCAACGCCTATATCGAAGGCGAAGAAGGCTCGGGCGCGTTTGTCGTGGGCTTGCGCTATGGCAAGGGGCAGTTGTTCCAGAAGGGCCGCGAACCCATCACGGTGTATTGGCAAGGGCCGTCTGTCGGTTTCGATTTCGGCGGCAATGCCTCGAAGAATTTCACGCTGGTTTATAACCTGGACAACCAAGACCAGATCTTCCGGCGCTATCCGGGCCTCGAAGGCACGTTCTATTTCGTGGCCGGTATCGGCGTGAACTACCAGCAGAACGGCAATATCGTGCTGGCGCCGATGCGCACGGGGCTGGGCTTACGCGCGGGCGTCAATGCGGGTTATCTTGCCTATTCGCGCGAGCGTGAGTGGCTGCCGCTCTAGGGCTTAAGAAGGTGCACCAGCAGCTGGAAGCCATGATTGTGGCGAAGATAGTGCACGCTACGGGCCAGCCCTGAGATAACCAGCCCGGCGACGATAAAGCCGAGCAGGCCGAGCAGCAGCCCCAGCAGGATGGCAAGGCCGTCGGCTTCGACAATGCCAAGGCCGATGATGACGAGCGACAGCGCCGGCAGGCTGTGGCCGAACGGGATGGGCGCGGCCGCGCCGATGGCCAGCACGATGCAGAAGCCGCCGATGAAGCGCTCGGCGCTGGGCTTTGTGACAAAGATAAAGCGCGGCTTCAGCAGACGCTCGAACCAGCGTAGCGCCGACACCATGCTGACCGCGCTGTTCTGGAAGCCTTTGGTCTCGATGCGCCGGCGCGCAAGGATGCCTGGCAAGATGAAGTTCTTGTTGCCCAGTGCCAGCTGAATGGCGAAGACAAAGGACGGCAAGCCGAACAAGATCGTGGCGCCTGGCACCGCCGTGGGGATGACATTGGGCAGCGAGAAGACGGCAAGCAACAATCCAAGCCCGCGCTCGCCAAACACGGTCATGATTTCGCCCACCGTGACATAAGGCTGGTTCAGCCCGCGCGCGAAATCGTCCAGCAATTGCGACGTGCGCTTCGGCGGCACTGCCGCGCCGGGCGAGCCGCCGCTGCTCATCGCGTGGCTGTCGCCGCCTCTTCATTGCGCACAATGTTGGGGAGATACAGCAGCAGCGCCGACGCCACATAAATCGAAGAGAACGTGCCCACGACAATGCCGAACAATATAGCGGCGGTGAATTCGAACAAAGTCGGTCCGCCCCAGATCAAAAGCGGGATGATGGATATGGCCGTGGCGCCGCTGGTCAGCACCGTTCGAGACAATGTCTGGTTGGTGCTGAGATTGATCAGCTCCGGCAGCGGCATGCGTTTGTAGCGCCGGCGGTTTTCACGGATGCGGTCGAACACCACCACCGTGTCGTTGACCGAATAACCGGCCAGCGTAAGCAGCGCCGCCACCGAAGTCAGATCGAAATTCATGTGCAGCAGCGAGAACATGCCTGCGGTGACGAAGACGTCGTGGCCGGTGGCGATCAATGCGCCCACGCCGAACTGCCATTCGAAACGAACGGTGACGTAGATAGTGATCATCATGACCGCCAGCAGGGTGGCAATCACGCCGTCGCGGAACAATTCGCCTGAGACCTTGGGCCCCACCACCTCCACGCGGCGGAAGACATAATCCTTGCCGAGTGCGCCCTGAACGGTTTTCGCCACGGCCTCTTCATTGCCGCCCTTTTGCGGTTGCACACGAATAAGCACGCAGGAATTGGCGGGCGTTTCGCATTCGCCGCCGCCGAAATACTGGATTTCGGCCTGCGCAAAATGAAGATTGTCCACCGTCGTGCGCAGCGTACCGATATCGATCGTCTGCGAGGTTTTTACTTCAAGCAAAACGCCGCCGGTGAAATCGATGCCGAGATTGAAGCCTTGCGTCCAGATGGAGACGATGGAGGCAAGCAACAGCAACCCGTCGATGGCGAAAGCGAAATACCGCACGCCGACGAAGTTGATCTCCGTGTGATCGGGAATGAGCTTGAGAAGGCGCATGAATGAGGACGAGTGCTCCCGCGGAGAATTCACACATAGCGGCTTGGCCGCGCCCTGCCAAGCCGGAGTCGCGCTAAAAAAGCAGCAGCTTGGCCGCTACCAGCAAGAGAACGACGGCAAGCAAATAACGCAGAACCGTGTCGGGCACGCGTATGGAGGTGAAGGATCCCAGCACAATGCCGGGCAACGAGCCTACCAGCAACGAGCCGAAAAGCGGCCAATCCACCGAGCCCAGCCACCAATGGCCCATGCCGGCCACCAGCGTCAGCGGCACGGCATGCGTGATGTCGGAGCCCACGATGCGCACGGTCGGCAATTTCGGATAGAGCAGAAGAAGCGCGGTAACACCGAGCGCGCCCGCGCCAACCGATGAAATGGAAACCAACACGCCCAGAACGGCGCCGGTGGCAATGGTGAGGCGTCTGGTTTTGCGCGGGTCGAGCGCTTCCAGCCTGGAGCCATAAATTGCCACGATGCGCTTGCGCAGCACCAGGATCACGGAGGTGGCGAGAAGCACGCAACCCAGCACAGTTGTTATGAGATGGTTCGCAGCTGAACCATGCACGCCCAACAACGCAAGCACGGCGATGGTCAACGCTGTGGCCGGCACGCTTCCCGTAGCGAGGCGGCCAACAACGCGCCAATCTATGGTTCTGTGGTAGCCGTGAACGACAGTGCCCCCGGCTTTGGTAGCCGAAGCATAAAGCAGATCGGTGCCCACCGCGGTCGAAGGATGAATGCCGAACAGCAAAATCAGCAGCGGCGTCATCAGCGCGCCACCGCCGACGCCGGTCATGCCGACGATAAAGCCGACAACGAATCCCGACAGCGAATAAAGCGGGTTTATGGAGTGCAGGAATTCCATCAGCGGCATGATCTAATTAGCCGCGAAAATCCGGCGTCGCGTGCAGCATTGGCGTCGGCCCCTTAAAATCCAAAAAAAAGTTCCACTGGCGCCCCCAAGGGGAATCGAACCCCTGTTTCAGCCTTGAGAGGGCCGCGTCCTGACCGCTAGACGATGGGGGCCCGCCGGAAGACCGGGGCTTATAGCCTTGAGGGTCGGATCGGATCAAGGCGCGGCCACGCGGCGCACCGGCGCCTGCACGGCGCAGATATCGAGGATGGGCAACGGCTTGCGGAAGAAAAACGGATTGTCGATGTTGCGCTTCTCGCCCATGAACTTCGTGAAGGCTTCGCTGTCCGTGCGTAGCACCTGAAACTTCGGCCGCTCACTCGCGGGAATATCCGCCGCCAGGCGCATGCGAATAATGGCGTCCTGCTTGGATTTGTCCTGGATCACGCCGCTCTCCACGGCCGGATCGCCGCGCTCGAGCTTCTGCACATATTGCATGCCGTCGATTACGCGGCCAAAGGCGCTGAGATTGCGCTCAAGCCTCGGCGGACGCGTGCCGATGACAATGTAGAACTCGGTCGTGGCGGTATCGGGTTCGTTGTCGCGCGCAAAAGCAAATGTGCCCGGGCAATGCACGGGCCACATGCGCCCCTCTTTCACGTCGCGCGCCACCGGAAAGCCGTCGGTAAAGCCCACTTCCGGCGCAAACAAATCGGTATCGCCAAGCGGCGTGAACACGGTGTTCTTGCCGATTGCTTGATCGAACTCACGCTTCAGGGCCGGCCATTTCTTCAACTGCGCCGGTGAGTAAGAGCCTGTGGAAGCCGTGCCTTCGCCGATGCCGCCCTGCGCCACGAAGCCGTCGATCATGCGATAGAAAGAAAGCCCGTCATAGAAATGCGCGCGGATCAATTTGCGCAGGCGCTCGGCATGTTTGGGCGCGAACTGGGGTGCCAGTTCGACCGCGATCTCGCCATATTTCACATCGATCAGCACAAGATTGTTTGGATCGACGTCGCGCCAGGCGTCCGCAGGCTGCGCATCGGCTGCCCAAGCGCCGGTGCAGGCCAAAACCGCAGCGATGACGAACAGGGCTAAACGCTTCATGGCTCACTCCCCATTTCCCGCCCAAGGATATGGCTTTCCGGCACGCGTTGCACCTTTTGGTTCGGGATGAGAAACTTGGCTCGGGGGAATTGCGGGGTTTTCCATGACGGCGAACGAAACGGCCGGCGCAAGCGCGGCCGCGAAACCGGCGCGGCGCGGCTTCTGGAGCTGGATGCTGCCTCGGCTGGTCATTCTTTTTATCGTGCTGCTTGTGCTTTATGCCGGCGGACAGGTTCTGACTTTCATGTCCGCCGACAAGCTCAGCGAAATACCCAAATGGCAGATCATGCTGAGCGGCGCGATCATAACCTCCGTCGTGATGATCATTGCTTACCGGCTCTTGATCCGCTGGACGGAAAAGCGCGCGGCAAGCGAGCTTGGCTCCACCAATGCCGCGTCCTTGGCGGCCAACGGCATACTGGTAGGCTTCGTGTTGTTCAGCGCGGTCTACGCCATCCTCTGGCTCATGGGCGCTGTTTCCTTCACCGGCATCAATCCCGTCAGCGGCATCGTGCCCGTGCTGGCCATATCGATTTCATCGGCGATCGGCGAAGAGATCGTCTTTCGCGGCGTTGTCTATCGCATTCTGGAAAACAGCTTCGGTACTGTGGTGGCGCTGGTTGTTTCGGGCGCGATCTTTGGGCTTATTCACGCCTTCAATCCAGGCGCGACAATCTTCAGCACGCTCGCTATCGCGCTTGAGGCCGGCATACTTCTGGGCGCGGCCTACACGCTGACGGGCTCGCTGTGGTTTCCCATCGGGCTCCACTTCGGCTGGAACTTTACCGAAGGCGGCATCTTCGGCGCGGCCGTTTCGGGCGGACAATTCAAGGGCCTGATCGACGCGCAAATTACGGGATCCGATCTTCTCACTGGCGGCAAATTCGGTCCCGAGGCGTCGGTACCGGCGCTTGCGATCTGTCTTGCCGCGGCGATGCTGATGCTGTTCGTCTGCGTTTCCAAAAAGCTCGGAATGCCGCTGTCATTCCGGCTGCGCGACGCCTGACGCAGGCGCGCTGATCTGCAGCTCACGAAATTCGCCACGTTGGCAAACATAAGCGCGCAAGGAATTTTGCTTGCCGCTTGCCGCGATCAGCCAGAGAAACCCGTCCTCGACGGCGTTGGCGCGATCCGTGGCCGATGGCGCCGGTTCGCCATCGGGATGCGAATGATAGCAGCCGATGATTTCACGCCCTGTATCGCGAAGTGCACGCAGCAAACGGAAATGCGCTTCGGGATCAATGAGAAAATGCCTGCGGGGCTCGTCGGCCAGATTCTTCGTCTCATGTATAGCCAACACGCGCCAGTTGTTTCCAATACGCGTGCCTTCCACAAGCCCGCAACATTCATCGGGATAAGCGCGCGTGGCAGCGGCAAGAATTTTCGCGGTTAGGTTTTCTGGTATTTCCAATTTCACGGTTTGGGCTTGAGGCGCACGCGGCCAAGCTCATGACCCGTCGCGGCGTCTACAATGACGATCTCCTCGCCCGTGGGCGTGTTGAGCTTGAGCGCAACTTTCCCGTCGTTGAGCTCGGTACCGATGACAGTGGTGCCTGGCGCTATCGCCACATCGGACACGTAGGGCCCGGCGCGCTTGCCGCTGCCCATCAGCTTGAGCACAAAACCGCCCACCAGCGCGCCAAAAGCCAGCACGATCAGCACGCCCAATATGATGACGATCGCCAACATGCGGCGCTGGCTTGCGGGGGGCTTGGAAATCGTATTCTCGTTCTCTGTCATGAAGCCCGATGCGCTTTCACAAGACCTTCGCCACGCCACCGTGGGCGACGACCACACGGGCGAGCGGCTTGATCGTTTTCTTGCCGCCGCCCTGCCCGAACTTTCGCGCTCGCGCCTGCAAGCGCTTTTGGCGCAAGGTGCGGTCACGCAAAACGGCGCGACGATAAAAGACGCCAACAGGCGGGTCAAACCGGGCGAAATTTACGAGGTATTCATTCCGCCGCCGGCACCAGCCGAGCCCGAAGCGCAGGCGATACCGCTCAGCGTCGTCTATGAAGACGATGATCTTATTGTCATCGATAAGCCGGCGGGTTTGGTGGTGCACCCGGCCGCGGGCAATCCCGACGGCACGCTGGTGAATGCGCTGCTCGCCCATTGCGGGGCAAGCCTCAAAGGTGTCGGCGGCGTCGCGCGCCCCGGCATCGTGCATCGCCTCGACAAGGACACCAGCGGGCTTCTTGTCGCCGCCAAGAACGAGCGCGCCATGCACAGCCTGGCCAAGCAATTCGCGGCGCACGCCACCGAGCGCACCTACAACGCCATCGTCTGGGGCGCGCCCAAGAAAAGCGACGGCATTATCGAAGGCAATCTCGGGCGAAGCCCGTTCGATCGCAAACGGATTGCGGTGTTGCGCGAAACCGGCAAGCCCGCGCGCACGCGTTATCGCACGCTGGAGCGTTTCGGTTCCGACGAACGGCCGTTCGCAGCGCTCATCGAATGCAAACTGGAAACGGGGCGCACGCATCAGATCCGCGTGCATCTCGCCCATCTCGGCCATCCTCTGGTGGGCGATACAACGTATGGCCGTGCGCGGGCCATGCCGCGCGCCAAAACGCCAGCCGAAGAAGCGGCGTACACCGCGGCGGCAACATTCCCGCGCCAAGCGCTGCATGCGGGTGTGCTGGGCTTTTTCCACCCCAGCTTGCAGAAGAAAATGCGCTTCGAGGCCCCCTGGCCCGCGGACTTTATCCACCTGGTAGAGGCCCTGCGTGGCCTCGGGTCACATACGCGTTAAGTGTCTTTGGCCTCTTGAAATTCGCGCAACCCACCCCACATTTCGACCACATTTGGGGATAGGCTTTGTCCTACAGGCGTTAGAACAGCTTAGGGTGTCCGGCTACGGGCGCCCAATCGTCTGGGCAAGGTATTGGAAGGGGTTGGAATGGCAAGCCGCGCGCTTCCCGCATTGGCCAATGAAGGCGGTCTCAGCCATTACCTGGCCGAGATCCGCAAATTTCCCCTGCTCGACCCGCAGGAGGAATACATGCTGGCCAAACGCTGGCGCGAGCATCAGGACCCCGAGGCCGCCCACCGCCTGGTGACCAGCCATCTGCGTTTGGTAGCGAAAATCGCCATGGGTTATCGCGGCTATGGCCTGCCGATTGCCGAAATCGTTTCCGAAGGCAATGTCGGGCTTATGCAGGCGGTGAAACGCTTCGAACCCGAAAAAGGCTTCCGCCTCGCCACTTACGCCATGTGGTGGATACGCGCGTCGATCCAGGAATACATCCTGCGCTCGTGGAGCCTGGTGAAGATGGGCACCACCGCCGCGCAGAAAAAACTTTTCTTCAATCTGCGCCGCACCAAAGGCCAGATCGAAGCGCTGGAAGAAGGCGACATGACGCCACGAGCATGTCGAGACCATCGCCAAGCGGCTTGGCGTTTCGGAAGAAGAAGTCGTCAACATGAACCGCCGTATGTCGGGGCCGGATTCCTCGCTCAACGCGCCAATGGGTGCCGACGGCGATATGGAATGGCAGGACTGGCTGGCCGATGACGAGCTCGATCAGGAAACCAAACTTGCCGATACCGAGGAGCTCGATGAGCGCCGCACGCTGCTGTCGGCGGCGCTGGACGAGTTGACCGAACGCGAGCGCGATATTCTTCAGGAACGCCGGCTGCAGGATGAACCGGCCACGCTGGAAGAGCTGTCAAAGAAATACGACATCAGCCGCGAGCGCGTGCGCCAGATCGAAGTGCGCGCTTTCGAGAAACTGCAAAAAGCAATGAAAAAATCGCTTGCCGACAAGCGCGCCGCCACCCTCGATGCGGGTTAATCTCCGCGAAATTTGCACCGGCCCCGCAAATCCCCTATAGAGCGCGCGGGCCACGCTTCCCCAACGAAGCGCAACCATTCTGAAAGGAATGGAAATGACCGGAACACGTCCGGCCGTGCGCCCTGCACGGCCTTTTTTTTCGTCCGGCCCCTGCGCCAAGCGCCCGGGCTGGTCAGCCGAAGCTCTTAAAGGCGCGGCACTTTCGCGGTTGCACCGTTCGGCCGCCGGCAAAGCCAAGCTCAAAGAGACAATCGAGACCACGCGCCGCGTGCTGCAAGTGCCGGCCGATTATCGCATTGCCGTGGTGCCGGCGTCCGACACTGGCGCCATGGAAATGGCGATGTGGCAGTTGCTGGGCCCGGTGCCGGTGGATGCCTTCGCCTGGGAAAGTTTCGGCGAGGACTGGATCACCGACGTCTTCAAGCAGCTGAAAATCAAAGACAGCCGCATTATCCGCGCGCCTTACGGCGAGCTGGCCGATTTGTCTCAGGCCAATCCTAAACATGATGCAGTGTTTGTGTGGAACGGCACGACGTCGGGCGTGCGCGTGCCCAACGGCGACTGGATAGAAGCCAAACGCGACGGCCTCACCATCTGCGATGCGACCTCGGCCGCGTATGCCATGGAACTTCCCTGGGACAAGCTCGATGTGGTGACGTTCTCATGGCAGAAATGCCTGGGCGGCGAAGGCGGCCACGGCATGCTGGTGCTATCGCCCAATGCCGTGGCGCGGATGGAAGCCTATTCGCCGCACTGGCCGCTGCCGAAAATTTTCCGCCTGACCAAGAACGGCAAACTGACGGAAGGTGTTTTCGAGGGTGAGACGCTGAACACGCCATCGATGCTCTGCGTCGAGGATTATCTCGACACGCTGAAATGGGCGGAGTCCATTGGTGGCTTGCCGGCGCTCATCGCGCGCTCGGACGCAAATTTCAACGCCCTCGCAAGCTGGGTAAAGGCAAGCAAATGGGTGGATTTCCTGGCGACCGACGAAAGTTTCCGTTCGCACACTTCGGTCTGCCTGAAAATCACCGACCCGTGGTTCATGAAGATGCCGGACGAAGCGCGCGCGGCAACCGTCAAGAAACTCACGGGACTTTTGGAAAAAGAAAAGGCCGCTTATGACGTGAACAGTCACCGCAATGCGCCGGCCGGCCTGCGCATCTGGTGCGGCCCCACAGTCGAGCGCGCCGACATCGAGGCGCTCACCCCCTGGCTAGATTGGACCTTCGCTGAAATGAAAGTGGACGCATAAATGGCCTTCGCTCCTGAAAACAGTCTCGAATACGCGCTGGTGGAAGGCGCCTCGAGCCCGGCCGCGTGGGCGGCATTCTATCGTCTGTTGCTGAATGCAGAGCTGTTTGCCCTAGGTCTCGTAGAAGCCGGTCCGGGCGCGAAAAAGGAAATTCGCCTGGCCCAGATAGAGTTCAAGAACCGCATCTATCATCCGATTTTTTCCTCGCCTTCACGGATGGGCCAGTATGCCAAAGAGCATCCGAAATATTTCGGCATCAAAGGGCGCGAGCTTTTCCAGAGCGCACGAGGCGCCTATTTCCTGCTCAATCCGGGCTCCGAATACGCCAAGGAATTGTTGCCTGAAGAAATCGCCGAGATGCTGGGCTCGGAAGACCCGGTCAAGGCGCCGGCCGCAGGAACCGTGCTGATTTCCAAGCCAGTTGTGTTTCCACTCGGGCTTGCCGAAGCGCTGGCCAACCTGTTCGCAACACGGCCTGGCGTCGAGGCCGCCTATCTGGCGCAAATGACCATCGCGGGCAAGAACGAGCCGCCTCATCCCATTGTCGGCGTGAAGTACGAGGGCGAATGGGAACCGCTGGCAAAGGAAATCGAGCGCGTGGTGGCGCCACTACCGCACGGCACGCGCCTGGCCGCCATACAAATCGGCGCGGACGAAGTGCGCAAGGCACTGGGCGACATGTTGATGCGCTACGAGCCGTTCTACGTGCGCACCGCCAAACTGCACTGAAATGAGCAAGCCCCGCGTTCTCATCGCCGATAAGCTGTCGCCAGCGGCCGTTGCCATTTTCAGGGGGCGCGGGATCGAAGCCGACACCAAAATCGGCCTCGCGAAAGAGGAACTGCTTGCCATCATCGGCGGTTACGATGGCTTGGCCGTGCGTTCGGCCACCAAGGTCACCGCCGATGTGTTCAAAGCCGCCAAGCGCTTGAAGGTGGTGGGCCGCGCCGGCATCGGCGTCGACAATATCGATGTGAGTGCGGCGACGGCGGCCGGCATCATCGTCATGAACACGCCTTTCGGCAATTCGATCACTACGGCCGAGCACGCCATCTCGCTGATGATGGCGCTAGCGCGCGATATTCCCGCAGCCAATGCCTCCACGCAGGCAGGCAAATGGGAGAAGAACCGTTTCCGGGGCGTCGAGCTCTACGGCAAGACGCTGGGCCTGGTGGGCTGCGGCAATATCGGTTCCATCGTCGCCGACCGTGCTAAGGGCCTGAAGATGAAAGTGATCGCCTTCGATCCCTATCTCAGTCCCGAACGTGCGGCCGATCTCGGCGTTGAGAAAGTCGAACTGAACGATCTGCTGGCGCGCGCCGATTTCATCTCGCTACACACACCGCTGACGAATGAAACCCGCAACATCATTTCGGCCGACGCCATCGCTCGCATGAAAAAAGGCGCGCGGCTGATCAATTGCGCGCGCGGCGGGCTAGTGGACGAGCGCGCGGTCAAGGCCGCGCTCGACAGCGGACAGCTGGCCGGCGCCGCCTTCGACGTGTTCGAGGAAGAGCCAGCGAAATCGAACATCCTTTTCGGCAACGAACACGTCGTGGCGACGCCGCATTTGGGTGCCGCCACCATGGAGGCGCAGGAAAACGTGGCGCTTCAGGTGGCCGAGCAGATTTCCGATTACCTACTGACGGGCGCGGTGACGAGCGCGCTCAACATGCCGTCGATATCGGCCGAAGAAGCGCAGAAAATCCGGCCGTGGATTTCGCTTGCCGAAAAGCTTGGCCTCTTCGTTGGCCAACTTGTCGAAACCAGCATCCCTGCCGTGGAAATTCTCTACGAAGGCTCCGCCGCCGAGCTCAATCAGCGCGCACTTACCCAGGCGGTGCTGGCGGGAATTCTCAGGCCCGCGCTTGCCCATGTGAACATGGTCAATGCGCCGATTGTCGCCAAGGAACGCGGAATTAAAGTGAGCGAGACGCGGCGCCCGCGCCAGGGAATCTATGAAGGCTATATCAAAGTCGTCATCACGCTCGAGGGTGGCTCAACGCGGCGTGTGGCTGGAACAGTATTTTCCGATGGCCGTCCGCGGCTCATTCAGGTGAAGGACATCAATCTCGATGCCGAGTTCGCGGCGCACACGCTTTACGTCGTCAACGAGGACAAGCCGGGTTTCATCGGCCAGCTTGGCACCCTTCTCGGCAATGCCGGCGTGAACATCGCCTCGTTCGCATTGGGCCGCAGCGCGCCCGGGGCCGATGCCATTGCATTGGTGGAAATCGATGGCCCGATGGAGGAAAACGTTGTTGCCGCCATCCGCGAGCTGGCGCTCGTCAAGCACGCCAAGGCGCTTGCGTTCTAGCGATGATTTATCCCGACCCCGAACTTGCGGTTTACATCATGTGGGGTGTGTGGATTCTTGGCTGGCATATAGCCGCACTTTGGACTGCGCCCGTGACGGCACGCTCGCGCAGAACATGGGTGACACCATTCCTTCTCGCCTCTGTCGCCGGTTTCGCTTTACTACTGGGGTTCACTCATCGGGGGCGCGTGCAGCCCTTTTATTGGTGGGACGCAGGCAGCCGCGCAAATTGGGTTTTCGTGGCACTGGCAGCCGTTGGTTTCCTGTTCATGGTGTGGGCACGCGTGCATCTGGGCCGATTGTGGTCAGGCGGCGTGGTCACGCGCGAAGGCCACCGCGTCGTGGATAGCGGGCCCTATGCCATCGTCCGCCACCCGATCTATACCGGCCTGCTGATCGCGGCGCTTGGAACCGTCCTGGTCAAAGGCACGGCATTATCGCTTGCGGGCCTACTCGTGCTCGGCGTGAGCTATTACCTGAAAGCGCGCCTCGAAGAGAAATTCTTGCGGACCGAACTAGGCACCGAGGCCTACGACGCCTATGCGCGGCGCGTGCCCATGCTTGTGCCGCGCATTAATAACGCCTGACTTTGCCTTTGCCTTCGGGCTATAACTGGCCACCGTGCCCGTGGCCGATTCCAGCTCACGGCACAAGTAATCCGGGTACGGAATAATGAGCAATGTCGCAGTGATCGGCGCCCAGTGGGGCGACGAGGGCAAGGGCAAGATTGTCGACTGGCTGTCGGCGCGCGCCGACGTGGTAGTGCGCTTTCAGGGCGGCCACAATGCCGGCCACACGCTGGTCATCGACGGTGTCACCTATAAGCTGAGCCTGTTGCCGTCGGGCGTGGTCAGGCCGGGCAAGCACTCGATCATCGGCAATGGCGTGGTGGTGGACCCATGGGCGTTCGTCGATGAAGTGACGCGACTTAAGGGTTTGGGCGTCGCCATCGCGCCTGAGAGTTTGGTGGTCGCCGAGAATGCCGCGCTGATCTTGCCGCTGCACCGCGAGCTCGATGCCGCGCGCGAGGAAGCGAGCAGTCTTCTCCGCATCGGCACGACCAAGCGTGGTATCGGCCCCGCTTACGAAGACAAAGTCGGCCGCCGCGCCATTCGCCTGGTGGACCTGAAAGATTTTGCAACTTTGGGCGCCAAGATCGAGCGGTTGCTCGCCCATCACAACGCGCTGAGGCGCGGCGCGAAGGCGAAAGAAATCAACGCCAGTGAATTGCTTTCGGCACTGAAAGAAATCGCGCCGAAAATCTTGCCCTATGCCGGTTCTGCCTGGCGCCACCTTGATGAGGCGCGGCGCGCCGGCAAGCGCGTGCTGTTCGAGGGCGCACAGGCCGTGCTGCTCGATATCGACCACGGCACCTATCCTTACGTGACATCTTCCAACACAGTGGCCGGTCAGGCGGCGGCCGGTTCCGGCGTGGCACCACGCGACATTGGTTATGTGCTTGGCATCGTGAAGGCCTACACCACCCGCGTGGGCGAAGGCCCCTTCCCCACCGAATTGAAAGATGCCACGGGCGAACGCCTGGGCGAACGTGGGGCGGAGTTCGGCACCGTGACAGGGCGCAAGCGCCGCTGCGGCTGGTTCGATGCCGTGCTGGTACGCCAGACTGTGATCACCGGCGGCATCGACGGCATCGCGCTGACCAAGTTGGACGTTCTGGACGGCTTCAAGGAAATCAAAATCTGCTCGGGCTACAAGCTCGATGGCCGCGCGCTCGATTATTTGCCGGCCGACGCCAATGAACAGGCGCGCGTGGAACCGGTTTACGAAACGCTGGAGGGCTGGAGCGATTCCACGCGGGGCGCGCGTAGCTGGAAGAAACTTCCCGCCAATGCCATCAAGTATGTGCGCCGCATCGAGGAACTGATCGGCGCCAATGTGGCGATGCTTTCCACCAGCCCCGAGCGCGAAGACACCATCCTGATGCGCGATCCGTTCGTCGGGAGATAAAATGTCATCACCCGCGAATGCGGGTGACCCAGGTTATGAAGGCCACAATGGCGGAGAACCCACCTGGGTGGCCCGCATTCGCGGGCCATGACACTTTTTATTATTTATTCCTTGTAAGACGGAATGGCGTGGCCGTGATTGAGCGGGCCGTTGCCGTGGCCGAAGCCCGGCGCGGTGCGGATCGCCGCTTGCACGAAGGCGCGTGCGCGGGCCACCGCATCTTCCAGCGTGAATCCTTGCGCGAGACCGGTCGCCAGTGCCGACGCCAGCGTGCAGCCGGTGCCGTGCGTGGATGTACCGGCGATGCGCGCGGAGCGATAAAGCTGCACACCATCTTTGCTCACCAGAGCATCCGATATCGTTTCACCCTTCAGATGCCCACCCTTGACCAGCGCGGCATGCGCACCAAGCACGAGCAGTGCTTTTCCAGCAGCCACCAGATCGTCGGCGGATTCGACTTTGAGGCCGGTGAGTGCCGCCACTTCCGGCGCATTGGGCGTCACTACTGTGGCTAGCGGCAATAGTTTTTTCTTGAGAACGGCAACTGCGTTGCCGTCGAGTAGTTTTGCGCCACCTTTGGCAATCATCACCGGATCGATGACGGCGGGAATTCCTTTGGCCCGCGCGCGCAATATATCCGCCACCATGTCGACCACATTGGCGTTCACCAGCATGCCGGTCTTGACGACGTCCGCGCCGATGTCATCCAGCACGCGCACGATTTGATCGCGAATGATGGCAACCGACACCGCGTGCACGCCGTGGACGCCCATAGTGTCTTGCACTGTGACGGCGGTAATGGCCGTCATGGCGTAAGCGCCTAGCGCGGTTACGGTCTTGATGTCGGCCTGGATGCCGGCGCCGCCGCCCGAATCCGACCCCGCGATGATGAGCACGCGGGCGGGCTTATCCATCAAACAGCAGCGTCCCTGATGAGTGCCGCCACGTCGCGCACCACCTGGCGCAGCAGTTTTTCGTTGTCGCCTTCCGCCATGATGCGTATGACGGGCTCGGTGCCGGATTTGCGCACGAGAAGCCGCCCCGTGCCCTTGAGCTGCGCCTCGCAGATGCCGATCTGGGACATGACTTTTTTATCTTCCAGCGGCGAGCCATTCTTGAAGCGAACGTTTTCCATGATCTGTGGCGCGGGCTCAAACAGATGTGCAGCTTCGCTGGCCGGAATATGTTCTTCCTCGAGCACCGCAAGAACCTGCAGTGCCGCGATCAGGCCGTCGCCGGTGGTGGAAAAATCGGCCAGCACGATATGGCCCGACTGCTCACCGCCGACATTGAAGCCGCCGGCACGCATCTGCTCGAGGACATAGCGGTCGCCGACTTTCGCGCGCGCGAGCTTCAGTTTCATGCCGTCGAGATAACGTTCCAGCCCGATATTCGACATCACCGTGCCAACCACGCCGCCACCCTTGAGCACGTTTTTCTTCGACCATGAGCGGGCGATCAGTGCGAGAATTTGATCGCCGTCGATAATGCGGCCCTTCTCGTCGCTCATCACCACGCGGTCGGCGTCGCCATCCAGTGCGATGCCGAAATCGGCGCGCATCTCGACGACTTTTCTCTGCATCGCCTGCGGCGCGGTCGAGCCGCAATCCTGATTGATGTTGAAGCCGTTGGGCTCGACGCCGAGCGAAATAACTTCTGCGCCCAATTCCCACAATACTAACGGCGCCACCTTGTAGGCCGCGCCATTGGCGCAATCGATGACGATGCGCTTGCCTTCGAGCCGCAGATTCTTCGGGAAGGTGCGCTTGGCGAATTCGACGTAACGCGCTTGGCTGTCATCGACGCGGCGCGCGCGGCCGATCTTATCGGGAATCGCAAGCCCCTCTTCCAGGCCGCTGCGCATCAACGATTCAATTTCACGCTCACGCTCGTCCGACAGTTTGCGCCCATCGGGACCGAATAATTTGATGCCGTTGTCGTGATAGGGATTGTGCGAGGCGGAAATCATAACACCCAAGTCCGCGCGCAAGCTTGGCGTCAGCATGGCCACGGCCGGCGTCGGCACCGGGCCGAACAAGAACACATCCATACCCACGGCGGTGAAGCCCGCGGTCAACGCGGATTCGATCATGTAGCCCGACAGCCGCGTGTCCTTGCCGATCACCACGCGGTGGCGGTGATCGCCGCGGGTGAAAATGCGCCCCGCCGCCATGCCGACTTTGAGCGCGATCTCGGGCGTCATCGGCGCCGTGTTCGCGAGCCCTCGAATGCCGTCGGTGCCAAACAGTGTGCGGGTCATGGAATTTCCGGGTCCCCAGAGCCGTAATAATAGCAAAAGCGGGTCAAGAACACATAAACAGCATCAGGCGTTAAGGGCCGCCATGACCTTTAGGGCGTCCCGCAAGGGCGCGGCCTCATGGGTACGGATGAAGTCGGCGCCCTGGGCCGCGGCGTAAAGCTCAGCCGCCAACGTGGCCGGGCCCGCATCCACGATGTCGCGCCCTGTCACTTTCCGTAAGAAAGATTTACGCGACACCGAGATCAGGATGGGCAGGCCGAACGCCTTTTTCAGCGCGGGCAAATGCTTCAGCACCTCGAGCGAGACTTCAGGATTGGCGCCCAGAAAAAAGCCCATGCCGGGATCGAGGATCAGGCGTTCGCGCGCTACGCCTGCTGAAGTCAGCGCGTCGATGCGTGCCGTGAAAAAATCATGGATGCGCTCCATGATGGTGGCGGGATTGGTTTCCACCCGCATGGCAATGTCCCGCCCCTGCACCGCATGCATGACGACAAGGTACGTCTTGGCCCGTGCCAGCGCCGGATATAATTTCGTTTCGGGAAAACCTTGCGTGTCGTTGAGGTAATCGACGTTTTGCGCGAGCGCCCAGACTTGCGTTTCCGGCGCGAAACTGTCGATGGAAATTTTGTGGCCTTCTTTTTTCAGTGCGCTGACAATGGGTGCAAGCCGCGCAATCTCGACGTCCGCGGGAACCTGCTTGGCGTCGGGGTTGCTGGAGGCGGCACCCAGATCGAGTACTTGCGCGCCACCTTCAATCAATTTGTGCGCATGGGAAAGTGCTGCCTGCGGCGAAAGATAAAGCCCGCCGTCCGAGAACGAATCCTCGGTAAGGTTCACAATCCCGAAAATTTGCGGGCGTGTTTCCGCCGGTACCGTCATCTCGCCGCCGGCTTACGTGCCAGGCTGCGGTTCAGGAGTAATGCCAATACCGGGTTCCGGGCGCGGACGGCCTGCCGTGGGCACCGTGGCCCGGCGCGCTTCGGTCGGCGGCTCCTCGTACGGTGTGCGCACAGGGCGAATGCCCTTCAACAGCGCCACGATCTCGTCGCCGGTTAGCGTTTCGTATTCCAGCAAGCCCTTCGCCAGCGTGTGCAGATCGTCGACACGTTCCGTTAATATCTTTTTCGCGCGCTGATAACATTCTTCGATGATGCGGCGCACTTCGCTGTCGATGCGTTGCGCGGTCGCTTCCGAAACGCTTTGCGTGCGCGAAACACTGTGGCCCAGGAATACTTCTTCCTGGTTCTCGCCATAAGAGATTGGGCCCAATTCGTCCGACATACCGAAGCGCGTCACCATGGCGCGCGCCATGCGGGTCGCCATTTCGATGTCGGATTGCGCGCCCGTCGTCACCTTGTCGTAGCCGAAGATCAGTTCTTCGGCGATGCGCCCGCCAAAGGCCACGGCCAAATCGGCGTTGATCTTCTGGCGCGTGAGCGAAAGCTGGTCGCGTTCCGGGAGCCGCATCACCATGCCGAGCGCGCGGCCGCGCGGGATGATGGTGGCCTTATGAATGGGATCGGAGCCCTGGACGTTAAGCGCCACAAGGGCGTGGCCGCCTTCGTGATAGGCGGTGAGCTTTTTTTCCTCGTCCGACATGGCGAGGCTGCGCCGCTCGGAGCCCATCATCACCTTGTCCTTGGCTTCCTCGAATTCGCTCATGCCGACGACGCGTCTGCCGCGCCGGGCGGCCAGAAGCGCCGCCTCGTTGACCAGATTGGCAAGATCGGCGCCCGAAAAGCCGGGCGTGCCGCGCGCGATCACGCGGGGGTCCACGTCGGGCGCGATCGGCACTTTGCGCATATGCACTTTGAGAATTTTTTCACGGCCCGAAAGATCGGGATTGGGCACCACGATCTGACGGTCAAAACGGCCGGGGCGCAGAAGTGCTGGGTCGAGCACGTCGGGACGGTTGGTGGCGGCGATCAGGATGACGCCTTCGTTCATTTCGAAGCCGTCCATCTCGACCAGCAACTGGTTCAGCGTCTGCTCGCGTTCGTCATTGCCACCGCCGAGACCGGCGCCGCGATGACGCCCGACCGCGTCGATTTCATCGATGAAGACGATGCAGGGCGCGTTCTTCTTCGCCTGCTCGAACATGTCGCGAACGCGCGACGCACCCACGCCCACGAACATCTCGACGAAATCGGAACCGGAAATCGTGAAGAAAGGCACGTTGGCTTCGCCGGCAATAGCGCGTGCGAGCAAAGTCTTGCCGGTGCCGGGCGGCCCCACCAGCAGAACGCCTTTGGGAATGCGCCCACCGAGCTTCTGGAATTTTTGCGGATCGCGTAAAAAATCGACGATCTCTTTCAGATCTTCCTTGGCTTCATCGACGCCGGCCACGTCTTCAAAGGTCACGCGGCCCTGGCGCTCGGTGAGAAGTTTGGCGCGCGATTTGCCGAAGCCCATCGCCTTACCGCCGCCCGCCTGCATCTGGCGCAGGAAGAAAATCCACACGCCGATGAGGAGCAGCATCGGGAACCAGTTGATAAAGACGTTCAGCAGCGTGGGCGTGCCGTCTTCGCCTGGCTGCACCGTGATGCTGACGTGATGGCCATGCAGTTGCTCAGTCAACGTGGAATCGTTTTTCAATGCGCTGGTGGTGAACTTCTGTCCGCTTTTGAGTTCGCCAGTAATCTGATCGCCCTGGATGGAAACCGATTTCACCTGGTCGCCGACAACCTGATCGTAGAAATCGCTGTAGGGAATGGCGCTGGCGCTGGCATGCTGACCGGAGCTTTGGAACAGGTTGAACAACAGCACGAGCAGGAGCGCGATCACGACCCAGAGCGTGAGATTGCGGAAATTGGTCACCGGCAATCCTTTCCAACGGGGCGGATGGGTGGGGCACCCCGGTAAGAGATAGGTACTGTCATATCATTCTGCCAGTCATAAAGACGTTAAGAGAACCAGGGTAAGGCGGCAATCCGGCATTTTCCGGGCAGTTAATAGCTTGTGACAGCGCCATCTTCCGCCGCCAGAAAAGCCACATGAACGTCATTGGTTCCTGTCCCGCCCGGACGGGTATGAGGGACCGTGATCAGGCTCTTGCCCCGCCAGATTGCAGGAAGCGCGCCGCGCGCAGGCGCGGGGATGTGTGACAGCACTTCCGTGAGTTCCGGTCGCTCGCCAAGCGCGCTGAGATGAAGGCGGCCAAATGATCCCTGCCCCGTAAGCACAATACGGAAACGGTTGTCCCAGATTGCATCAACGCCGCACTTCAAAAGCGTATCGGGTGAACGCATTGCCGCCCGCGCCTCACGGGTGACCAGTAACGTGGCTTCGCCGAATTTGCGCCATGGCTTGGGCGCGGGCGCGATGCGACAGCCATGCAACGTGCGCCCGCCGGAAATCTTGCGCGCCAGCATGGCATCGAAAAGCTGTTCCAGCCGTTCAAAGCGCGGGCGATAGTTCTCGCCGGATACCGCCATCAAGGTTTTGCCGAGCGCGCGCAGCCCAAGCTCGCGGGGTGCGTTTGCAATAGCTTTCGCATCGATAAGCGCATAACCCGCCGTATCGTAATACACGGCTTTCGCCATCAACCCGGCCGCCGATGCATCCAGCGCTTCGCGGGCGCGGGCGAGATGCCTCGCTGCATCCGCAATGCGCGAGGCGGAAAGCCCGGCCGCCTCGAGAATAGGAAAAATGGTGCGGAGTCGCGTACGCGCGAAACGCGGATCCGCATTCATCGGATCATCGAGCCAGGGCTGGTCACGCCCGCCCAGATATTCGCGCAACTCACCACGCGTCATGTCGAGCAGTGGGCGAAACAAATTCAATGATGCGAATCCGGCCGCTGGAAACGGCGCGCGCGGCTGCATGGAGGAAAGCCCGTCCACACCGCTCCCACGCGCCAGCCGCAGCAGAAATGTTTCGGCCTGATCCTCGCGCGTGTGAGCGACGAACAATGCATCCACTCCGTGCGCACGGCACCACTCGCCCATCAGGCGATAGCGCGCCTCTCGCGCCTGCGCCTCGATATCGGCCTTGGGCTTGCGCCCCTGCCAGTGAAGAATGTGCGCTTCGAGTCCCGCCCGCTTCGCCCAGCGCGTGGCCTTGGCGGCATCTTTGGAAGATTCAGGCCGCAGCCCATGATCGACGATGAGCACAACTGGGGGTTTCGCATTCTGCGCCCGCGCCCAACCGGCAAACAAATGCATCAGCGCCAGCGAATCCCCGCCACCCGAAACGGCAAGTGCTGCGTGCGCATGGGGCGCCCAGCCAAGTTCAGCCAACGCGTCCGCAAAGCGCGCTTCAAGCGTGCTACTTGCAGCCGGCTTTCTTGGCGTCCGATTTGGCCTTGGCAAGGAGCGGCTTGCCGGCCGTGGGATATTTCGCCGGGAACGCGGCAAGGGTTGCACAACCTTCCTGCTTCTGGCCAAGCCCCAAAAGCGACTGGCCGAGCTTCAACATGGCTTCGGGCGCATGCGGCGCCTTGGGATATTTCTTCAGCAATTCGGCAAAGCTGCGCGCCGCCTCGCCATAATCCTTCTTGGCAGAATACGAAATATCGCCCGTCCAGTACAAAGCTTCCGGCGCCAGCTGATGGGTGGGATATTGATCCGCTATCGAGCGGAACGAGCTTCGCGCCTGGTCGTATGAGCCGCGCGCCAGCAAATCCATCGCTGCGTTGAATTTCGCGGGCGCTGGCCCGCCGGTGCCGCTGGCATTCACCGGGCCGGTGGCCGTGCTGGCGGGCGGCTTCAACTGGATGCGATCATTTGATGGTGGCGCAGGTTTCGGCTGCGGCACATTGTTGACCGCGCCTTGCGGCACCGTGCCGAGATTGCTGGGGCCAGGCGCCAGTTGCGGGGCCGCGTTGCCTTGGTCATCGCCTGGCTGTGCGCTCTGATTGGCCTGATAATTCATTTCGTTTTGCATGCGATCCATCTTCTGCGACAGATCGTTGACGCGATGCGACAATTCCTCGAGCTGGCCGGTCAACTGGCGCAAGCTCGCCTCGATATCGTTGATGCGCTGCGAATATGGCGCGGCACCTGCGGGTGGCGGACCCTCATTGCTGCGCGGCAGCCCCTGGCCGCTGCGATAAACTTCCTGCTGCAAATCGCGCAGGTCGCGCTCGATATGCTCGACGCGGCCCCGCAAATCGCTCACATCGTCGTTCGATTGAGCCGCTGCGGGCAGCGCCGGGAAAGCTCCCAGCCCTGCGATAAGAAGCGCGCCAGAAATGCACGCGGCATTGCGCCATCCTGTCATGGTGTCGTCTCGCTTTGGGTTGCGATGAAGTTCCATTCGACTGTCAAACTTGGTCGAAAATGGGGCTGCCTGCCAGACAATCTATAAGAGAAAGGGCGCCCGAAGGCGCCCCGTCCTGTTCGTAACCTGCCCAGACCCTTTTGCGTCAGGACGAAACGCCGCCCGAAATCACCGAGACCGCGCGGCGGTTCTGCGCCCAGCAGCCTTCGTTGGATTCGACACACATCGGCTTTTCCTTGCCGTAGGAGATCGTTTCCATGCGGCTGGCGCGCACGCCCAGGCTCACCAGATATTCCTTGGCGGTGCTGGCTCTGCGGGCGCCAAGCGCCAGGTTATATTCGCGCGTGCCGCGTTCGTCGCAATGGCCTTCGACCGAAAGGGTGACCGAGGGATATTTGGCGAGCCACGCCGCCTGTTTCTGCAGCGTGCCGCGCGCGGTGTCGGAAAGATCGGAGCTGTTATATTCGAAGAACACGCGGTCGCCGACATTGACCTCGAAATCGCGCTTGCTGCCGGGGATGATGTTCTCGGAGGTCATGCCTGGGCCCGTGGTAGCGGGCTTGTTCGTGCTGCATGCGGTCAGCAGCAGCAAAACGGAAACTGCTGCCAGTTTTGCACTCGTCGAAAATTTTGACATGGGAATACGACTCCGTCGGACGCGCGTGCCTCGGTGCGCAGGCGAGCGCAGGTTACGTTCTCGACCCCCTCGATTGCCCTTGCGTCGCACCGAAGACGCGGAAAGCCAAGAAAGGTTACGGGAGGAACATTACTGGATCAAGGGCGACCATGCTGGATCCGAGGCGTCGCCTGGAGTTAGCACGCGTCTTTCATTGCGCCCTGTCACATCAACCGACCAAACTGTTGAACCGCCACCATAACCTCCTGCGCCCGTTGGTGACGTCCGTGTGAACATGATTACCCGGCCATTGGGCGCCCAGGTCGGGCCTTCGTCCTGCCAGCCCGTGGAAAGCACGCGTTCACCGGAACCATCGGGGCGCATCACGCCGATGCGAAAGGCGCCAGAGCTAATCTTGGTAAACGCGATCAGATCGCCGCGTGGGCTCCATACCGGCGTGCCGGCACGCCCGGCACTAAAACTGATGCGGTGCGGGTTCGAGCCATCGGCATTCATCACATAGACCTGCTGCGTGCCGCCGCGATTGGATTCAAACGTGATCTGCCGGCCATCCGGCGAATAGCAGGGCGCGGTATCGATGCCGGGATCGTTGGTAAGGCGCTGCGTGGTGCGCGTCTGCAAATCCATGGCGTAGATGTCGGAATTGCCGTTGCTGTCGAGCGCCATGGCGACCTTGCGGCCATCGGGAGAGAAGCGTGGGCTGAAGGTCATGTTGGGGAAGTTACCCAGCATTTCCTGCCGCCCGGTTTCGAGATCGAACAAATATACGCGCGGGCGGCCGTTGATATAGGACATGTACGCGATCATCTGCGCCGTCGGATTAAAGCGCGGCGTCAGCACCAGATAATCGCCCTGGGTGAGGAACACCGGATTGGCGCCATCCTGGTCTTCGACCGCCAGGCGCTTACGGCGGTTTATCTTGGGGCCGGACTCGGCGATGAACACAATGCGCGTATCGAAATAACCTTTCTCGCCGGTGATGCGTTCGTAGATCGCATCCGAAACCAGATGTGCAATGCGCCGCCAATTATCGGGCGTCGTGGAATATTGCAGCCCGATCATTTGGGACTCGCCGAAAATATCCCACAGGCGGAAATCCACTTTCAGCCGCCCGTCCGATTGCACGGTCGCCTGGCCGGTGACCAGGCCTTGCGCTTGGATCGCGCGCCAGTCGCCGAAGCGCGGCGGCACGTTGATGTCGGAAATCTTTTCGACATAGGACAGCGGATCGAGAGGACGGAACAGGCCCGAGCGTTCCAGATCGTTGCGCACCACGCTCGCGATATTGCTACCCGTTGATGGGTCGCCAAGGAAATTAGGGATGGCGATGGGCAAGGGCGTGATAGTGCCTTGCGTCACGTCCACCTTGAGGGCGGCCGATGCGGGCGCCACCGCCAACATTGCCAACAGCAAAGCCCCTGCCCAAGCAAGTCCCAGTTTCATCATCATGGCGCTACTCCTGTCCCATCATTTGGCGCGGATCGAAGTGGAAGGGGTTGATCTCACGCCATTGATCGTAACGTTCGGCGGGCAATTTGTACGGTGCGCATTTATATATTGCGCGCCGCGCCGCCTCCGCCGCCGCGCGCGTATAGGCATCGCTTGCCGCGGCAGCGGCCGAGTTTGCATCCAATTGTGGCGGCCGTGCGACAGTCCCGTCGGGATTGAGCAATAGGTCGAAATCGACCACCAGCTCATCCGCGCGCGGGGCACCCAATGGCGGGCTCCAGCATTGCGCGATCTGGTTCCTTAGCGCGTCCTCCAAATCCATGGTCATGGCGTTGCGGTCGCCGATGCCGCGCATGGTGCGGTCGGCCAGTTTCGCATTGGCGGGCGCATTCGATTTCGGCGCGACTTTGTTGAGCAACGCCAGCACGGAATCGACGTTGAACTTCTGCTTGTCCGGCTGTGGCTTCATGCGGGGCATGGGTGTGGGCGGCGTGGGTGACGGCTCAAGCTTCTCGGCCGTATCGGGATTGAGCTCGGACGGCGCGGGTTCGGCTTCTTCTTGGGGTGGTGGAGGCTGGGTGACGTCTTCGAGGGCCGCTTCCTGCTGGGGTTCATCCTGCGGCTTCGGCGGTTCTTCCTTCACTGTCGGCGCGATGTTGGTCACCTCGCCGATGGTGACGAGTTCCACTGGCACCACGAGCGGCGGCTCGCTCGACACATCGAGGCTGTGCGGCCAGGCGACCAAGGTCGCGCCGATCACTGCCACATGAAGCGTGGCCGAACCGATAACACCTCGGCGCATTGCACCTTCACTGTTGCTTTTTCTTTTCGGTATCGGTCACCAGACCGATCCTTTTGAAATCCCGCCGAGTTGATCAGGCCCATCACCTGCATCACCCGGCCGTAATCGACGGAAGCATCGGCGCGCACGAAAATGCGCTGGTCGTAGCCGTTCTTGGCGATGGCCTCGAGCTTGGGCGCGAGCTCATCGTCGCCGACCGGCGTGTTCTGCAGATAGACCTGCTTGTTCTTTTGGATCGTCACGGCCAAAGGCTCGGTGTCCTGGTTGAGCGCGGCCGCGCGCGTCTTCGGCAGATCGACCGGCACGCCGACGGTCAGCAGCGGCGCTGTCACCATGAAGACGATAAGCAGCACCAGCATCACATCCACGAAGGGCGTCACGTTGATTTCGGAAATCGGCCGCACCCGCTTGTGGTGACGCCGTCCGTTCCGCCCATTGAACGCAACCGCCATCACTTCGCCCTTTCGTCGAGCTGGCGCGACAGAAAGGCCGAGAATTCATCAGCGAAACCTTCGAGCCTGCCGGTGTAACGCCCGATGTCGTTGGCGAATTTGTTGTAGGCGATGACGGCTGGGATTGCGGCGAGCAGGCCAAGTGCGGTCGCGAACAAAGCTTCCGCGATGCCGGGCGCGACCACTGCCAGCGTGGTGTCGTGCATGGCGGCGATGGCGCGGAAGGAATTCATGATGCCCCAGACCGTGCCGAACAGGCCGACGAAGGGCGCGGTCGAGCCCACAGTGGCGAGAAAGCCCAGGCCGTTCTCGGCCTTGTCCATTTCGCGCTGGATGGAAACATTCATCGCCTTGGCGACGCGATCCTTGATGCCGGGAATGACGGATTCGCGCAAGTTTCCCTGCTCGAAGGAGCGCTTCCATTCGCGCAGGCCCGCCACGAACAACGCCGCCATGGGATGATCGGCGCGGCTGGAATAGGTGGCATAGAGATCGTCGAGCGAACGGCCCGACCAGAAATTATTTTCGAACTTGTCGGCTTTTCGTTTGAGGGTGCCGTAAGCCAGCCACTTGTCGATGATGATTACCCACGACCAGAACGATGCGGCCAGCAGCAAGATCAGCACGCCCTTCACCACGATGTCGGCGTGCATGAATAGGGCGACAGGCGAGAAGCTTTCCACCGCGCCCGAGGACTGCGGGCCGATGAGCGTCGCATCCACGCCTTCTGTCGGCGCGCCGTTCGGTGCATCGAGTGTGCTGCTTTCTGCGCCGGGCCCGGTGGGTGCGGCCGATGGCGGACGGCCATGGGTGGGCTGCTGCCGCTGCATCTGCGCGTACGCGGGCGCGTGCACAGCCTCCAGCGGCATGACGAACATGAGCGCCGTAAACGCCACGGCGGCAATACGCATGAGCTTCATGACAGATCCTTATGTGGGACCAAGCCCTTCAAAGATGGCCGAATTTTGGCCCGGCAATGCCTTAGGGCGCAAGGCCAAGCACGCCGCGCAGTTCGGCCTTGGCTTCGGCGAAATCCTTCTGAAATTGCGGGTTCTGCATCATCGCATTAACGAGTACGCCCGCAGCTATGCGCCCTGCTTCGCTGTCTGAAGGGTAGTGAACGCCACCGATGATGCGGTCATCGCCGATTTGCCAGCCGCGTGCGAACAGAAGGGGCCGCTTTTCCGGCACCATTTGCGCCAGCAAAATCGCGCACGTTGCGCCAAAAGTGGCATGACCACCCGGATAAGCCGGATTGTAAGTGTGCCCGTCATCATTGAGCAGATCCGCCTTCAGCGCGGGCAAGGGATGAATGCGCGCATTGATTTCGAAGGGGCGCGGGCGATGCCAGAAATATTTGGCGGCCGTGACCGAGGCGCCGGCGGATTTGCGCACATGGGCAAAAAACGCTGCGAGCTTCGGCGATTTGTCCTTGGTGAAATCGGGGCCCAAGACATCAACAAAGTTGAAGACAGAAACATTTCCTTCCGACAGGGCACGCGCGATTTCGGACTTGGTGCGGTGACCCTGGGCATTCAATATCGCTTGTTCGTCGCTTTTTTCGGCCGCTGAATCGAGAGCGGGCGGCGGCGGCACCAAAACCGTCAGGTCCACCTGGCCGGGCGCAAGATATTCGGCAGGAGCCGCGGCTTGGTCTGCTGCGAGAGATGGCACTGCGCCCAGAATTGCGATGACAACGAATGGCGCGAGCCAGGAAAACTTACGCATGAAGTACCCCTGTAAAGAAACAAGACGCGACTATAGGCGAAGAGCGTCGTTGGCGCGCTAGGATTTTAGATAGGTCTCAAGTTTCTTGCGCAAGTCTTCGGGAACGCGGCGGGGTTTGCCATCGAGCGTGATGACGCAGACTTCCACCTCCGCTTTCACCAAATGTTCACGCCCACGCCACACGCCTTGCGTAATGTGCATGCGCGCACCGGTGAATTCGCGCGGGCTAGTGCGCACGGTGAGTTCGTCATCGACGCGCGCGGGCTTCAGATATTCGATCTCGATGCGCCGCACCACCCAGACGAGAGGTTCTTCGGTCTTCAGCATGCCCTGATGGCGGACGCCGGCCGCGCGCAGAAATTCGGAACGGCCGCGTTCCATGAAATGCAGGTATTTCGCGTGATAGACCACGCCGGAAAAATCGGTGTCCTCGTAATAGACACGGACGGGCAGCACATGGGTGTGGCCGTCGAACCAGCCGTTCGATGCCGAGTGTTCAGTTTTCGTCATCGAAGAGCGGCGGCTGATCGGGCGCGCGTGTGGGCGCCGGAAGGCCGATATGTGTGTAAGCAAGCCCCGTCAGCACGCGCCCGCGCGGGCTGCGCTGGATGAAACTTTGCTGGATGAGAAATGGCTCGACGATTTCCTCGATAGCGTCGCGCGGTTCGCCCAATGCCGCCGCCAGCGTTTCCACGCCCACCGGCCCTCCGCCAAAGCCTTCGGCGATCAGTTTCAGATAACGGCGGTCGAACGCGTCAAGCCCGCGCTTGTCGACCTCAAGCCGCGCCAGCGCTTCATCGGCAACTTTCGCATTGACTTCGCCCTTGCCTGCGACGGAGGCGAAATCGCGCACGCGTTTAAGCAAGCGCCCTGCGATGCGCGGCGTGCCGCGCGAACGTTGGGCGATCTCACGCGCGCCATCGGGGGTGAGCGTGAGCCCCAGCACGCGCGCGCCGCGCACCACGATCTGCACCAGCTCTTCCGTCTCGTAGAAATTGAGCCGCACTGGAATGCCGAAGCGCTCGCGCAGCGGCGTGGTGAGAAGCCCCGAACGCGTGGTGGCGCCCACCAAAGTAAACGGCGCCAGCTGTATCTTAACCGAGCGCGCCGAAGGCCCTTCGCCGATGATGAGATCGAGCTCGAAATCTTCCAGCGCCGGATAAAGAATTTCCTCGACGACCGGATTGAGTCGGTGAATTTCGTCGATGAACAGAACATCGCGGGGTTCAAGGTTTGTTAGCAGCGCCGCGAGATCGCCCGCGCGCGCCAGCACCGGGCCGGACGTCGCACGAAACGCCACGCCAAGCTCGCGCGCCACGATCTGCGCCAGCGTGGTTTTGCCCAAGCCCGGAGGACCCGAGAAAAGCACATGATCCAGCGGCTCATTGCGCGACTTTGCCGCTTCCATGAATACGGACAGGTTTTTGCACGCGCTCGCCTGGCCCACGAAGTCAGCCAAGCGCTTGGGGCGCAGGCTGGTTTCCAGTCCGTCGTCTTCACCGCGCTCGGGCGTCACCAGGCGGTTGGGATCGGCTTTGGGTTTTGCGGTTGCCATCTATCTCACCGCGCGAGCTGACGCAGGGATTCACGGATCAGCGAATCCAGCGGCGCTTCGCCAACGCTCTGCCCCGCGCGCATCACGGCTTCAGCCGCCATGCCTTGGCTGTAGCCGAGCTTGACGAGCGCCGCCACGGCTTCGGACTCGGCGGTGCGCGGGGCCAGCACATGAATATTGCTGCCTACCTCGCCATGTGTCTTCAACAACAGCGATGGCGCCTTGTCCTTCAATTCGGTGACGATACGTAGCGCCAGCTTCGGCCCGACATTCTGCGCGCGCCCCACAACCGCCTTATCGCCCAAGACAATCGCGCGTTCGATCTCGCGCACCGAAAGCGCGCTCAACAGCGATAACGCCACGCGCGCACCCACGCCCTGCACGGTTTGCAGAAGGCGGAACCAGTCGCGCTCTTCGCCCGACAAGAATCCGTAAAGCCGGATGGCCTCATCGCTGACTTTGGTTTCGATGGAAAGCGTCGCGCTCGCCCCCGCCGTCATCTTCGACAATGTCGATGACGGGCACTGCACGAGGTAACCTACGCCGTTCACATCGAGAATGACGTGATCGATGCCAACGCTGTCCACCTTGCCCGCGAGCTTGCCGATCATTGCGCTACCATGGCGGCGGCAATGCGCGTGTTGGTGTGCGAAAGATGCGCGTGCGCAATGGCGACGGCCAGTGCGTCCGCGCTATCCGCGCCGTTCAGCTGCACGGCCGGAAGCAGGCGCTTCACCATCGCCTGGATTTGATCCTTGCTGGCGTGGCCAACACCCACCACGGATTTCTTGACGTGGTTGGGCGTGTATTCGGCGATTTCAATTCCGGCTTCGGCGGCGGCCAGCAGCGCAATGGCGCGCGCGTGTCCGAGCTTCAACGCGGCTGCGGGATCTTTGGCGACGAAGGCCTGCTCTACCGCCACTGCATCGGGGCGGTGCGTAGCGATCACTTCGGCCAGCGCCAAATGCAAAGTGGCCAATCGCGCGCCCAGCGTGTCGCCAGCTGATGTTTTAATTGCGCCATTGGCGATATGCGTGAGCTTGCTGCCAGCGATCTCGATCACGCCCCAGCCGGTGCAGCCAAGGCCCGGATCGCAGCCCAAAACACGCAAGGACATCATGCAAGGCCCGCCCAAAACGAATCAGGTACGCCAGTGTCGGTTATGTGGCGGGGCCTGCGCAACAGGGGGAATCAGGCAGCAGAGAGCTTTTCCATCAGTGCGTCGGACATTTCGTAATTGGCATAGACGTTTTGCACGTCGTCATGGTCGTCGAGCACATCGAGCAGTTTCAGCAAGCTCGCGCCATGCTCTTCGCTCACCGCCACATTATTATTTAATGGCCGCCAGACGATTGCCGCCGACTGGGCCGCACCAAGTTTCGCATCCAGCGCATCACGTACGCTGGCGAAATCTTCCTGCTTGCAAAGGAATTCGTGGGTGCCGCCAGCCGAGATCACTTCATCGGCGCCGGCTTCTATGGCAGCCTCAAGCATGGCATCGGCGGAACCGGCCTTCGCCGGATACACAATCGAGCCCACGCGGTTGAACATGAAGGCCACCGATCCCGCCTCGCCCATCGCGCCGCCATATTTGGAAAAGCTCGCGCGCACGTCCGAAGCCGTGCGGTTGCGGTTGTCGGTCAGGGCTTCGACGATGATGGCGACGCCGCCCGGGCCATAACCTTCGTAGCGCACCTCGTCGTAATTCTCGGCGTCGCCGCCCTGGCTTTTTTTGATGGCGCGCTCAATGGCGTCCTTCGACATGCTTTGCGCCTTGGCCGCCGCAATGGCCGAGCGCAGGCGCGGATTGTGCTGGGGGTCGGGCATGCCCATCTTGGCCGACACGGTGAGTTCGCGCGCGAGCTTGGAGAACAGCTTGGACTTCTGCGCGTCCTGCCGGTTCTTCCGGAACATGATGTTCTTAAACTGCGAATGGCCTGCCATAGCGTGCCCGTTACGTTACGGCGGTGAAATAGCCGTGGCTGAGCGTGCGATTCAAGGCCCTAATTCCGGCAGCGCCGGTTTCAGCCTCGGGCCCACGCGCACGGGCTCGACGCGTTTGGCGAGGCCAGTCTTGGCATCCGTCTCCAGGAACACGCCGCAAAGGGTCGCCGGACCCAGCGCAGGCGTCATGCGGCCCGACGACATTTTCCTGGTAAAGCGCTGCAAGGGCTCTTCCTTATCCATGCCGATGACCGAGTTGTAGTCGCCGCAACATCCGGCATCGGTTTGATAGGCGGTGCCGCCCGGAAAAATCTGCGCGTCCGCCGTCGGCACATGGCTGTGGGTGCCGACGACAAGGCTCGCGCGCCCGTCGCAGAAATGGCCCATCGCCATTTTTTCCGACGTCGCTTCCGCATGCATGTCGACCACGATGGCGTCGGCCCCTTCGCGCAACGGGCAAGCGTTCAGTTCCGCATCGACGCCAGCAAACGGATCGTCCAACGCATCCATGAACACGCGGCCCATGACGTTGACGACGAGAATGCGCCCGCCGTCCTTCGCCTGATACACGCAGGCGCCCCGCCCCGGCGTGCCCGGCGGATAATTGCGCGGGCGCAGGAGGCGATCTTCGTCATTGATAAAGGTGAGGATTTCGCGCTGGTCCATCCAGTGATTGCCGCTGGTCAGGCAATCGATGCCGCAGGCGTAGAGATCGTTCGCCACCGCGCGCGTGGTGCCGAAGCCGCCGGCCGCGTTCTCCGCGTTGGCGATGACGAAATCGAGTTTAAGCCTTTCGCGCAAGGCAGACAGTTCCGCCGCCACCACGTCGCGGCCGGCACGGCCGATAATGTCGCCCAGGAAAAGAATGCGCATCTAAGCAAACTTCCTAGCGCCCTTTTCCGTGACTAGCCAATCCAGTTTTTCGTCGCTGGCATCATGGGGAAGATTGCTGATTTCCTGCCCCGCAAAGGCAAGGCCCACGGCCAATACCGATTTGCTATCGCGCAACGCGCGCAGACTGCGGTCGTAATAGCCGCCGCCATAACCAAGCCGATAACCCTCTGCATCGAAGGCCAGCAGCGGCACCAGCACCACATCGGGCGTGATCAGCGGCCAATCGGGCGACGCTTCGAACACCTCATATGCGCCTTTGACCGGCGCGTGTTTTTGATCCCAGGAATGAAATGCAAGCGGGCCGTTTTTCTCCACCACGCGCGGCAGCGCGATCGCTGCGCCACGCCAGCGCAATGACCTAATCAATTCCCAGGGATCGATTTCGTCGTGCGCCGCGATTT
>CAVVXX010000007.1:135000-151842 GCA_963752395.1 uncultured Alphaproteobacteria bacterium | reverse complement strand
AGCGCCTCGGCCACATCGGCGTTGTGGGCGTGCTGATATATGCCATAATTGTCGATCGTGGCATTGGCCGTGGCGATGCCGCCGGTGGCTGTCGCGCTTGCGAGAATGTTGATCTTGGCGGTTGCCGTTTCGTTGATTGGCACATTGGTGATCTGCGCCGTGGCGGTAATTGAGCCGGGGGGCCTTGCTTTTTGGTGGATGCCAGTCGCGATATAGGCAGTGGCGAGCGCATCGCCCTTGGCATGGGCAAGCGCGGCGATATTGAGCTCGCCCGTATTCTTCAGTGACGACGTTCACCACGCCCGCATTGCCGGACCTGCGGCCTGGTAGATGCCGTAATTCGTAATGCTGGCAACCGCCGTCACTCCGCTGGTGCCACTGGCGAAGGCGCTGGCGATGATTGCGAACTTGCCTGTGTTGACCAACGAGGCCGTGGCACTGGCGTTGGCTTGGGCCTGCTGGTAGACGCCGGTGATGATCTACGCTTTGGCGTCGGCCTCGCCCGAGGTCGCGTTGGCATCGGCAATTGCCACGATGTTGACGATGCCAGAATTGTCGATCTTTACGGTGTCGTTGTTGCCACCACCGACCATTTTGGTGGATCGTATAGGGATTGTTGGCCGAAGCCGATTCGCGCCGCTAATGCCAGTGGCCTGCGCGCTTGCCACGATGTCGAGCGTGGCACCTCGCCTTGTTGGTTATGTGCGCATCGACGGTGTTGCCGAAACCGCCTGCACCGAAGCCGTTCTGATAAATGCCGTGAGCGACATAGGCCTTGGCGAAGGCAGTGCTTGCGTCCGCTTGGGCAATAGCCACGGCACCGATAAAGAAATCACCGGTTTGTTGACGAACGAGATGTGATCCTCGGGCCATCCACCTGTTGAAAAATGCCGTATTGGGTAATTTGCCCGGTAGCCTTCGCCGTATCACCAACAGCCTTGGCATAGGCTTCCACCTTGCCGCCACCAATGCTGATCGAAGCCAGAGCCGAACCGCTCGCCAGCGAAGAGATAATTAGCTTCTGAAGATGCCGTGGCCAATTTGGCATAAGCACTGTAGCGGTGTTTGGGTCAGATACGCTTGCAAAGGCAGACGCCAGCATGCTGACCGTGCCGGCGCCAGTAAGTTTGGCGCTGACGATATCGCCATCACGCGCAAACTGCTCGATGCCGTTCACGACTGTAGCCGTCGCCGATGCGCCGGTACGGCCGGTTACGTGCGCGAACGCTTCGATCAGAATCTTGCCGCTATTGTCTGATGAGAAGGTTGGCCGATCCACCATTCGCCAAGAACGTTGCGCCGTGCACCAAGGCCGATTGGAAAATACCTGTGCCAAGATAGGCATTGACGGTGGCATCGTCTTCGGTGGCGTGCGCTTTCGCAATTGCGGCGACGGTGATGTTGCCGGAATTGACGATACCAAGATTGGCAGTGGCAGCGGAAACCGCCAGCTTGCGAAATGCCGAAGCGCGAGATCCGCGGACGCTCTGGCGTTGTTCCACCCAAAGGCACGGGCGCTCGCCACGATCGCTATGTTGCCTGCATTGCTGAGTGCGATGGAGGCGGTGCCACTGCTGACAAATGCGTGCTGAGCGATGCCGCCATGCAGCAATGCATTGGCGGTTGCATTGGCGCTCCAATGGGCTTGCGCCTTGGCGTCGGCAAAAATCGAGATCGTGCCGCCCAGATTGGTCAGCTTGACGCTTTCCTCGCCGGCACCCTGTGCATCTGAACAATACCAGTATTGTAGATAGTGGCGCTGGCGGATGCGTGACCATAGGCAAGCGTGGTAATCGCCGTCGCTTGCGCGCCGATAAATATATCGCCGTGCTTGCCGTTGATCAGCGACACCGACGCCACCGACGTATTGTTCAAGCGCCGAAGCCGATTGGAAAATGCCGACGCCGCTGGCGCCCAGCGAGGTGCCGAACTTTGCAACCGCACTTGGCAAACTCGGCCGATGCAAACGCATGCGCCTCGACCGTGATGTTGCCGGAATTGTCGATGGCCGCTTTGACGTTTTCGGCATTCGTCGCCTGCTGGTAGATGCCCCAGCCGCCGAGCGTCGCCTGGGCGTAAGCATTGCCGGTGGCGATCGGTGCAACAGCGGAGGCCAAAACCATGACCTCGAGCTTGCCGGAATTGATCAGTGACGCGGTGGCTTTTGAGCCGGTAGTGCCGTTGGCGCTGGCGATATTGGAAGACGCCATATCCGAGATAGGCATAGGCGCTGGCCGTAAACGCATCGGCTTTCGCTGTCGCGCTGATGTGGATTTTGCCGTCATTGGAAAGGAATGCCGATGCGGTGTTGGCGTTGAGCGCACTTTGAAAAATGCCGCCCGGTGAAATTGGCATGAGCAAACGCATAGCTGTCGCCGTTCGCCGTGGCGCGGTCGATCAACTTGATCGTGCCGCCACTCGCGTTGGTGATCTTGGCGGCGGCCAGCAGATGATCGTCGCCCGCAGAAGCCAGCTGGAACAGCGCGGCATTCGACATGTTTGCCGTAGCGGACGCGAAATCCCCGGTCGCCTGGGCGAGCGCCTTGATGTTCAAAAGGCCGCCGTTGACGAGCTGATCGCTTGCCGTATCGCCGCCAATGGCAACCTGTGAAATGCCGTAGGAAATGGCGGCGTGCGCGTTCGCAGTTGAAGCGCCCTTCGCAGTGGCGCGTGCGATAATGTCGATCTCGCCATTGTTGGTCAGTACGTCTTTGGCAAAAGAGGGCGTAGCGGTGGCGCCGGTAAAAGCGCGCTGCCAAATGCCGGTTTGAATGAAGGCATTTGCCGACGCGAAACCCGATGGCGCTGAAGCCGACGCAATAGCCCTGATGGCGATAGTGCCGCTCGTGTTGTGAATGGCTACTTGCGCGTGTTTCGCACCCGTCGCCAGTTGCGAGATGCCGGGCGCCGATACCCACGCGTTGGCAGTAGCTGCGCCCGCTGCGGTGTTGATGGCGGTTGCCTGCGCGGTAACGCCGATTTGGCCGCCGCGATAATTACCGATGGAGGCCACTGCCGAGTTTGTGGCGGTCACGATTTGCGCGATGCCGGCCGCAGAAGTGCCGCTGCCAATTAGCGCTTGCGCGTAGGCATCGTCGCCTTCGGCATGCGCTTTGACCAGGATGTCAATCGTGCCGCCATTGGCGATAGTGGCGTGACCCTGGGTTCCGCCGCCGACGGACTGGAAGATTCCCCAGTTGCTGAGATGAGCGTTCGCGCTGACTGGTCCCGAGGCAGTCGCCCTGGCGCTCACCAGAATGCCCAGCTCACCAGATGTGTTGTTGACCACTGCGCGCGCGGCTGCGTTGGCATCGAGGAAGGCATGCGCTGACTGGAAAACGCCGAAGACCATATCGGCGTAAGCATGCGCGCTGTTTGTCGCAGTGGCATGCGCAAAAGCGGTGAGATGGATGTCACCGGCATTGGACAGTTTGGCAAAGGCGTTGTTGGCGCCCAGCGCATATTGCGCGATGCCGTAGTTAAGCGTGCCCCATGCCGTGGCTTGATTTTGACCGTGGGCAACGGCCTTGGCCGAAACGCTGATATCGCCGCCGAAATTGACCAGGTAGTCCGTTGCCGTATCGCCCACGCCAGAGCCGGATGCGTGCTGATAAATACCGCTGGTGATTTTTGCCACGTCATAGGCAGACGCGCCCGTCGCATTCGCCTTGGCGACGATATCGATGCTACCTAAATTGGTAATGTTGGCCCGCGCCTGGTTGGTGCCGTGGGCCACCTGCGAGATGCCGTACTGGATGTAGGCCGTCGCGACAGCAGAAAAGTTGCCAGTCACAGTGGCAGTTGCGAACGCCTTGATGTCGATTTCGCCTGATGTCCTGTTGTTTATGAGCGCGCGAGCTTCGAATTGATCGGTTCCGAGAAGCGCCGCCTGCTGGACAATGCCGTTGAACACATTGGCTTGCGCGCTGGCGCTGGTGTAACCGTGCGCAATGCCGTGCGCGGTTATCCCGATAGCCCCGCCGTTGAGAATGGATGCTAGCGCAGAACTGTCGGCTCTGGCGAACTGCGAAATGCCGGCGGTGATGGTGGCGTTGGCGGTGTTTGTGTTGATGCCGCTCTCGGCCGTCGCCCCGGCAAAGATGTTAATATTGCCCTGATTGCTGAGCGAAACGTGCGCAACTTCGGGTGTATTTCCTACGCCAGAACTTGCCAGCTGCTGGATGCCTGCTGTGATATTGGCGTTGGCGAAGTTGTTGAATGGCCCGTCGGCAAGCGCGTGCGCGCCGATGCTGATTGTGCCGGACGCATAATTGAAGATTTGCGCCTGAGCCGTTTGCGAAGCGCCGAGCGCGGATTGCTGAACGCCATGGTTTACGACGGCTGTCGCAAAGGCCAGGGCCGTGGCCTGCGCCGTGACTTCGATCAAGCCGCTGTTGTAGACGTGCGCGTTTGCTTTCTGTGTAGCCGAGACAAACTGCTGGATGCCGTTCGCCGTTGCCGTGGCGTGAGTTGCTGCGCTTGCCTTCGCTGTGACCTTGAAGCTGCCCAACAAGGTGTTGGTGAAGTTGGCGGTTGCGGTGGCGGGCGGATCGATGGTTTGAATGAGGCCCGTGGCCACCGCATGCGCGCTGGTCCAGCCGACAGCGCTGGCGACAACTGTGATCGAGCCAGCATTGTGAATGTTGGCGCGCCTACCCGATCCGGCATTGAACGCGTCTGGATCGACGCCGGTAGCATTGGCCTGCGCGATGTCGCCCATGCCTGCGCCGAGATATAAGATATGGGCCGCCATTGGCGAAAGTCGCCTTGGCAAATTTCGCCGGCGTCGCGGGCCTGCGCCGCTCGCGATCTGATAGACGCCTGTGGCTCTGGCATTGCCGCTGCCGAAAGCGCAGTGCGGTGACGTGAGATGTCTCCGCTATTGGAAGAAAACGGTCGCCGGGAACCGCGCCCCACCGCAAACTGCTGAAGCACCGACCACCACAAAAGCTGTGGGTCTGCGCCGGAAGCACGCGCCAGGACATGCATCGCATCCATCGTTTTTACGGCCGAACGCTGGCCCAAGTCGCATCGTAACGAATTCGTTAATCGACGCCGTCGCGAAAGCACGCGCGCCGTCCATGGCGATCGGCCGAGACCGTGATACTGCCGAGAGACGTATTATCGAATACAGCTTTACCTTGCTGACGGCAGTCGCCACCGCGTCGAGGAAGTCCAGCCGCCGGCTGCGCACCCGCAATAACTTGTTGACGCCGCTCCCGCTGCGATAACCTTAGATCGGCCCGCATTGGTGATCTCGACGAAATTGATAGTTGCGCCATGGGCGTTGCCGATATTAGTGGCAAAAAAACCTACAGCGTCTGCAACTGCGCTCCCGCCGCCAGCCAACTGCGGTGACCGTGATCTTACCCGCATTCGTGAGGTGCGCCTGCAGTCGCCGTCCGCACGGGCATACATGACCGAATGCATTTACGGTACTGTGGTGTTTCCGACGCCTCGAAAGCATCGACCACGAGCAGCGAGCCGCCGTTATTGTGATGGTGAGGAAGAGATCGGTGCCGATGCATTGTCCTGCGATGCCAAACGCTTTGCCACTGGCGCCCGTGCCGATGACGTTGATCGACCGGAATTGTTGATCGCCCCAGCCACGCCGCTGCCACCCAGGCCGGCGATACGGCAATGATGCCGCCGATAGCGAGGCCAGTAGCATTTGTGTTTGCGACATTCATCACCGCCGACCTGTGTGTATTGGAAATATTCCCGCCTATATTCCCGAAGTCGACGATCCCATAATCGTGCCCGAGGATGAATCGTTCGTTGACGATGGCCCCGGTCACTGAGGCGCCAGCACCCACGTCGATTGCCACGATTCCCGTCTTGAGCAATGATGAAGCCCTGGTTGTCAATGTCGCCGTGCACAACGCCGGGCGCCACTATGCTGATGTAGAGCCGTCACAGTAAACGGCGCGATCGTAACCGGACCGTGCGCAGCCGTATTGACGGTTATTCCCGCTCGCGCGATCGTTGTTGGCATCCCACCGCCAGCGCGAAGAAGGAAGCGCCGGATAAAAACCGGCGGGTAATCTTATTCATGACGTCCCCCCAATGGGCACCGCGCAGCGCGAAGGCGCAAAATGGGGCTTCGGCTGGCGATTGCTGGGATTTTTGGCCCGCTGAGCAAGGGCGTCAACCTTCGAATCCCCAAAGAAATGTGCGGGCTTTCTTAGGTTACGAAGGGTGTCATATGAGCAACAGAGTGTTCCGAAAAACCTAGTAAAATCAATGGCTAAAGTTTTCGCCAAAACTTCATCAAGCAGAGAACACCCCTCGCGGGTATGGCTTGTCGAGCGTGCTCACCGGCTCGTCCTTACCAACGCACGTCCCGTGTTCCCATTCCGCATACTGAGTTTTCTCTACTGCTTAGGTTCCGCATGCGCAGCTGGAACTCCGCGCGTAAAAAATGACTTAGGCCGGACACTGCCGGCCTAAGTTTCACACGCTGATGGTGGTTGCGGGGACAGGATTTGAACCTGTGACCTTCAGGTTATGAGCCTGACGAGCTACCGGGCTGCTCCACCCCGCGTCATGTCCTTCACGGGAAGCACGCGCCTTACGAAAGAGCGCGGGATATAGGGTATCGCTACCCGCCTGTCCACCCCTACAATGCGCAAAATACCAGCGAAATCCTATGCGATAGCGCGTGTTGGCGCCCGCCAGACAGCAAGACGGGCGGGAAGATCGGCCACTTCCAGCGCACCCACAACGCGTGTGGCAGCAAGCGCGACCTCGGCACACGCACGCGCATCTTCGGCCGCATTGTGATGGCGGAATCTAAGCCCCAGATGGCGCGCCATGCTGTCGAGCGATTTGGAGCGAAGTTCCGGCCACACGCTTCTCGCAATGCCTAGTGTGCAAAGATAGGAAAGCCTGGGTGATTTCATGCCGTAGGCACGCACACAGCCCCGCATCACGCCGGCATCAAAACTCGCATTGTGCGCAAGCAATAACGCGCCTTTAAGTTCGGGAAGGAACTCCTCGAAGACTTCGGGAAATTCCGGCGACTTGCGCACGTCCGCTGCGGTAATGCCGTGCACCCAGGTGAAGGTGAAACGCATGTCGCGCGGGCGGATCAAACGCTCTTCAATGCGCGTGACGCGGCCACCTTCGATCCATGCGAGTCCAAGTGCACAGGCATTGCCAGGCTGCGGATTAGCAGTTTCAAAATCGATGGCGATAGTACGCATGCCGATAATTTTCTTTCCGCAAAGTCGCTTTTTATGGTGTTGAGGGCTTTGACATCAACGCCTTAGCGGTTCAGCATTGACCATTACAAAGCGTACATACTAGCGTAATGGCCAAACATAATAACATTTTGGCCGTAAAGTGGGGGGTCCAATGCTCGCTCCGGCGCCACGAAGCCGGTTCACATTGGTTCTGATCAAGCCGTCGCACTATGACGACGACGGCTATGTCATCCAGTGGATGCGCTCGGCCATCCCTTCGAACACGCTGGCGGCTCTTTACGGGCTCGCGCTGGATTGCGCCAACCGGCATGTGCTTGGCGAGAACGTCGAGCTCGATATTGTGGCATTAGACGAAACCAACACTCGCATTCGGCCCAAAAAGATTGCGCAGCTAATCGGCGAGGGCGGTGGCCTCATCGGCCTTGTCGGGGTGCAGTCGAACCAATTTCCGCGGGCGATGGATTTGGCACGTCAGTTCCGCGCGCTTGGGCTTCAGGTCTGCATCGGCGGATTTCATGTTTCGGGCACGCTTGCCATGCTTCCCGGCATTTCTCCCGAACTGCAAGAAGCCATGGATCTTGGCATCTCGCTGTTTGCGGGCGAAGCCGAAGGTCGCCTGGATGATGTGCTGCTGGACGCATATACGCGCAGCCTGAAGCCGCTCTACAATTACATGAACGATCTGCCGAATATTTCGGCGACGCCCATGCCGCTTTTGCCGGCGACGAACATCAAACGCACGGGCGGGCGCATGACCAGCTTCGATGCAGGCCGTGGTTGTCCGTTTCAATGTTCGTTCTGCACCATCATCAATGTTCAGGGTCGTGTCTCGCGTAGGCGCACTGCCGATGATGTTGAACAGATCGTGCGCTGTAATTTGGCGCAGGGCATCGACCGCTTCTTCATCACCGACGACAATTTTGCCCGCAACAAGGATTGGGAGGCGATTTTCGACCGCCTGATCCAGATGCGCGAGAAGGAGCATCTCGACATCAAGTTCGTCATCCAGGTCGACACGCTTTGCCACAAGATTCCGAACTTCATCGAGAAAGCAGGGCGCGCCGGCGTCACCCGCGTTTTCATCGGCATGGAAAGCATCAATCCGGACAGCCTGCTAGCCGCCAAAAAGCGGCAGAATAAGATCACCGAGTACCGAAAAATGCTGCTCGAATGGAAACGCTGGCGCGTGACGACATGCGCCGGCTACATCCTAGGCTTCCCTAATGACACGCCGGAGACGCTGATCCGCGATGTCGAGATCATCAAGCGCGAATTGCCAATCGATCTTTTGGAATTCTTTTGCTTGACGCCGCTACCAGGATCCGAGGACCACCAGAAACTGTTCCAAGCCGGTGTTCATCTCGATCCCGACCTCAACAAATATGATCTCGAGCATGTTTGCACCTCGCATCAAACGATGACGAAGAAGCAATGGGAAGGTGTCTACCGCCAGGCATGGGAAACTTATTATTCACCCGAGCATATCAAGACCGTTATGCGCCGGGGTACTGCCTCGAGGATCAGTGCCGGCAAGCTGATGTTCATGCTGCTGTGGTTTTACGGCTGCATCACCATCGAGAAAATCCATCCACTTGAGGGCGGGTATCTGCGCCGCAAATACCGCAAGGACCGCAGGCCCACGATGCCCCGCGAAAACCCGCTGGTGTTTTATCCGCGCTATTTCCTCGAGCTCGCGATCAAACATGCGCGCGCGTTTCGGATGATCTTGCGTTATGGGCTGTTTCGCCGTCAACTCAGGCATGACCCGCATGCGCGCGACTACACCGATCTCGCTCTGATGCCAGTTGCCGAGGGTGAGCTCGACGAACTTGAAATGTTCACGGTGAGTGGCGCCGCAAAATCCGCGGTCGAAAAGGCGCGCAAGCAAGCGGCCCGGATCGCCGGGGCGCCGGCATCATAACAAAGCTAAATTATTCTAGATTTTCAGGTTGGAACAGGCTCGGGGCGCAGCGCGCCGTAAACACCGCCCATCACCATCCCCTGGATCAATTGCGCCGCGAACAAAATGGCAGGCGCGGTTATGCCATAATTCATGGCAAAAGCGCCGGCGCCCGACATCGGCATCAGGAAAATCATCGTCAGCACCCACAGGCCGACCCCGAATAGCGCACCGCGAGCCAATTCCTCGGAGCCTTCGGGACGTTCGAGATGCGCATCAAGCGCCGCAAATACGGCGCCAACGATGAGCGCATTGATAACGAAGAAAACGATCCAGCCATTCAGAACCGACGTCGTGCCAGCAAGTTTCATCAGCGGCGTGAGGAGGCTTACTTCAGGCACAAGACCAATCGCGTCTTTTGCGAACATCAGCAAAGCAAGCGCGAGCGCTCCTACGATGCCAGCAATAATGCCTTTGCCCGTGTCGAGAAAAACACTGCTTTCCATTGCCACCTCCTAAAGGGCGCGCCCCCGCGCGAATGCCGAGCAGGGCATTATATGGGGCGAATCTCCGTTTGTAACTGGGCAGATTGCTTGCCCCCACAAGGTAAGTGTACGGCAAAAGCCGGGTTTGCTTCACTCTATGCTGTGGGCGGGTTGCAACAGCTGCCTCTTGCGTATGGGACTGGCACAGCGGAACATTCTTACGTCAGCCAGGGGATCAAAATGAAACGTTTTCTCGCCAGTATTTTTCTCGTCAGCCTGTTCGCGTTGCCGGCTCAAGCTGCGCTCAATGTCGGAGATAAGGCGCCCGATTTCACTGCGCAAGCCTCACTTGGCGGCAAGGAATTCACATTCGCGCTGAACGACGCCCTGAAGAAGGGACCAGTGGTGCTGTACTTCTATCCCGCGGCGTTCACCAGCGGCTGCACCGTGGAAGCGCATCTCTTTGCCGACGCTACCGATCAGTTCAAGGCACTAGGAGCGACTGTGATTGGCGTCAGCCATGACGATATAGAGAAGCTCAACCGGTTTTCGGTAAGCGAATGCCGCAGCAAATTCCCTGTGGCCGCTGATGCCGACCAGCATATTATGAAGGGCTATGATGCAGTGCTTCCGCAAAAACCAGAATATGCTAACCGCACGTCTTATGTGATCGCGCCCGATCACACGATTCTTTACACCTACACCGACCTTGATCCGACGCATCATGTTGAGAACACCTTGGCGGCGGTGAAGAAGTGGGCTTCGGAGAATAATAAGACCACGACCTCGTACTAAATGGCCGATTTGAGAAATTCTCTTGGCCCGCCCGCTGTTACTCCCAAGCCGGCGGCGACAGCCGGCGCCATCGCTATTAACTGGTGGGAGCCTTTGCTCGTCCCCTTTGCCAGCTTTCTTGTCTGGATCCTACTTATCATAGCGGCAACGTTAACCGGCGCGATTGTCGCACTGAAGTTCGGCTACACGCCAGACTATGTACAGCATTTCGTATCCGTCGAACTGCAACGACCTTTCTTCTTCCAACTTCTGCTGGCAGGACTCTATTTCGCATTTCTTATCGTGGTTGGCTTCCTGATGCGCCGCCACGGCGCAACACTTGTGGCCAATTACACCAACGAGGTCTCATCGACGCAGATTCAATTGGCTGCCATCGTCGGCTTTGCATTCGGCGCCGGCGTGATTTTCTTGCTGGGCTATCTGGCGGCACATCACATTATTGAATTTCACTCCACGCCGGCCGATCGCGCGATAGTGCCCCGCTCACTTGACCAGCTGCTGGTGGCGTTTCCCGTCGTGGCGTTGCTGATACCGTTTGTTGAAGAAATGTATTTCCGCGGACTGCTGCTTTCTTGGTTGCAGCAGACGATGCCGGCAATATTGGCAACTCTTGTCAGCGCGGCGATTTTCGCGCTTGTCCACTTGCATTTTATCACGCGCCCGGGGCGCGAGGGCTGGGTGCTTACCGGAATCATTCTGGTATTGGGATTTGTCAACGCGACATGGGCGCAACTCAGCCGTTCGCTATGGCCGCCGTTGGCCGTGCATGCGAGCTATAACGGCACGTTGGTATTAGCGGCCTTCCTGTTCTGAGCTAGCCCTCGTATTTGAACGAGAGCGAGACACGCGCCCGAAAGGCTACGACCTTTCCTCTCTCAACCTTGACGTCGAGCTTGCCCACCTCAGCCACGCGCAGATCACGCAAAGATTTGCTGGCGGTCGCAACCGCATTCTTTGCAGCGTCTTCCCATGATGTCTTGCTGGTACCGATGACTTCGGTGACGCGATAAACCGCACTACCTGATTTCTTGGCCATGATGCTCTCCCATGATTTGGTGATGCTAGAATGGACGCGTGTCACAAACTTCTGCCATCGAACGGTCTGGGCTCAAGCGAGGCCACATCCACATTGTCGAGACAGCGTATATTGACGGCATAGGTCTTCGCGCCGCTTTTGTCGTGGCCCGTGGCGAAGGATTTACGCCGCACACAGGGCAAAACAGGTGATGGATCTTTTTCTTGTTGAACTGATACTCAGTCTGGTCTTCGCCCGAGAGCAGCTTGAACTGCGTCGCCGGAGTGAAGGTCAGAAGCAGACCACGCGCAGAGCAGATCGAGCAATTACAAGAAATAGCCTTGTCGATATCAGCCGTCACTTCGAACCGCACCTTCTTGCAATGACACCCGCCGGTATAGTGCTGCTCAGCCATCGGTCTGCTTACGCCTTTCCTGCGTGCGCTACGCACAGACATTACCATGACGGTTGTGGGCTGCTAGACTTGGCCCCGCGATGATGGGGCCAGCCGCTTGACCGATCCGGCACCGCTGCACGCGGAAGCAAGGCAGAATCTGCGTTTTACGCCGGGCTCGCCCGAGGAGTGCGCCGCGTTTGCCGCACTCCAAGCGCGGCTGCCCAGGCAGTTCGAGACCGTGTTCCCCAACCCGCTGTTGCCGCGCACCGTTGTCGTGGTGCCCAGCATCTCGTTCGACGAGGATGTGCTGGCGAAGGTTAGCGGCGGGCCACATTACGAAGAACGCCTGTTGTGCATGCTGATGCTGTTGCGCATGCCGCGCACGAAAATGGTTTATCTCACCAGCCTGCCGATCCCCGACGAGATCATCGATTACTACCTGCATCTTCTGGCGGGCGTGCCGCCGCGCCATGCGCGAGCGCGTTTGACCTTGTTTGCCTGTGACGATGGCAGCGCGCACCCGCTCAGCGCCAAGCTGCTGGCGCGGCCGCGGCTCTTGGAACGCGTGCGTGAGGCGATCGGCGATCCGGAACTCGCGCATCTTGCCTGTTTCAACGTCACACATCTCGAACGCACGCTGGCGGTGGAATTGGGCGCGCCGATTTTCGGCTGCGATCCCACACTGCTTTCGCTGGGTTCCAAAAGCGGCGGGCGGAAAATCTTCCGCGAAGCGGGCGTGCCCATGCCCGATGGCATCGAGGACTTGACCGGCGAGCAAGACCTGGTGGAAGCGCTGTGCGAACTCAAGGGCCGCAACCCTGCGCTCAAGCGCGCAGTGGTGAAACTCGACGAAGGATTTTCCGGCGAAGGCAATGCGATGTTTTCCTTCAATGGGTGCCCCGATGGCGGGCGCATCAATGGCTGGGTGAAAGACCAGTTGCCAAAACTGGCCTGCGAAGCGAAGGATATGAAATGGGACGCCTTCGCCGCCAAGTTCAAGGAGATGAAAGGCGTCGCCGAAGTTTTCATCGAGGGCGCCGAGAAGCGCTCGCCCTCGGCGCAATTCCGCGCCAACCCCAATGGCGTACTGGAAATTCTTTCGACTCATGACCAGGTGCTGGGCGGCCCTACCGGGCAGGTTTATCTCGGTTGCACCTTCCCGGCCGACGAAGCCTATGGCCTTGCCATCCAGAACGAAGCGGTCAAGGCCGCCGAGGCACTGAAGAAACGCGGCGTCTGGGGGCGCTTCGCCATCGACTTCATTTCGGTGCGCGAGGGCAGCACGTGGAAGCACTACGCCATCGAGATCAATCTGCGCAAAGGCGGCACCACGCATCCCTTCCTGATGCTGCAATTCCTGACCGACGGCAAATACGACGCGCACACAGGCGTCTTCCGCACGCCGCAGGGGAGCTCCCGCGCCTATTACGCCACCGATAATCTGGTGAGCCCGCGTTATGCCGGCCTGATGCCGGAAGACCTGATCGACATCGCGGTGCTGAACGGGCTGCATTACGATGCTACCACGCAGGAAGGCATCATGTTCCACCTGATCGGCGCGCTGTCGGAATTCGGAAAGGTCGGCGTCGTCTGCGTGGCGGAAAATCAGACGCGCGCGATGGCGCTTTACGAGAAGGCAAAGGCGGCGCTCGATGCCGCCGTATGGGAGGAGAAATAAGCCATGCGTAAAATATCCGGCAAACTCATTCTCGCTGGCGCGAGTGCGTTGTTGGCGCTCAGCGCGGCCGCGCCGGCGCGGGCGCAAGTCTGTCACGAAGAGTGCAGCGATTACTACGAAGGCCAGTGTTCCCAGCACACGACCACTTGCACAAACCCCGAACCGCCCAAGCCCGCGTTTGGCGCCATCGCTTATGGCCGCAAGAGCGGTGCCTTTGGCTATTCCTATGGCTGGGGCGATCAGGACAAAGCCGAAAGCGTCGCCATGGAGAACTGCGGCAAGAACGGCAATGATTGCGAAGTGATGGTGTGGTTCGACCGCAAATGCGGATCGGTGGCAGCGCCCAGTAACAGCACGGCCGCCTATTGGGGACTGGGCGATGGCGCGGGCGACGCGAATTCTCACGCCCTGAGCCAGTGCACCAAAGACGGCGGCCAAAACTGCGAAGTGAAGGTTTCGCAGTGCTCGCGATGACGCGGGAACCGATAACCTCATGCTTCGACGAGCTCAGCATGAGGTAAGTCGTCCTCGTCCTGAGCTTGTCGAAGGACGAGGGCCCACGTGCCGCTTATCCACCCATACGTTTTCTGCTTTTCGGCCCCTCCCCCTCCCCCTGGGTAAAGGGAGCGACACCTGGATTTACATCTGGCGGACGGGGCGTCGGCACATTGAAGAACTCGAAGAACGGAGCCTTATCGGAAAGACTATCGTCCGTGGATGATCCCATCCAATTGCATCTATTCAATTCGTCTTGCATCTATTCAATTCGTCAGCCTCGCGCTTGCCGATCAAGCGCCCAGTTCTTGAAACACTCGATTACCCAATTCGATTACCGTATTATAATCCGCGATCATTTGGGGGTGGATGACGTGTGGCTGTGAGCTTCCTCAATAGATCGGGCAATCCACGGTTGAAGACGCTAAAGCATCTTGTTCTTCGGATAGGCGGGCATGTTCAGCAAGATCACGTCGTGCAATGGCTGCCGACATTCTCCGCGACAACTCATTATACGCGCCCTCCCGATCAGGCGTAATGATATATGGCGGAACATAAAGCGGCACTCTGTGTGCTAGCGCGTGACGATAACCTTCAAGGTGTACGAACCAGGGATCAAGTTCCGCAAGATAAGCCCTAAAGTCATTGGAAAATGTGTTGCGCACGAAATTGTTGCCGCGACTAAGACCCACCCAGGAGAATGGCAAGGCGGATCCGTCAGGCTTCGTTAGATTTCTTTCATGAACCCATATCCACGCAAGGTTATCTATGCTGCCGAAGACGTTGAATATGAAAGCCTGGATATTGATCGCCAAATCAATAAGTTCATTAGCTGTGGGTGCTCTTCCCTTTTCAGGAGGCAGCGTGTCGAAGACGTTCTCCATGCACCTCACCAACGTTTTGAGGCGCCTCAAAAACCCATGTCTTGTAAATTCTTGCGCTCGTGCACTTTGAAGGTCTTGAGTAGGCATCGTCGGAAGAGTGCGTCAGATTTCGGAGCAACAGAGCCGTATTCTGAACGCAGCATTCGAAGAGAGTCTTCTGTGTAGTACATGAAGTCTCCATTGCGATTATAATTGACCGGGCCAGAATAGGTTTAGTGCCCCTTGATGTTGAATTTTGACTTTTTGCGATCGTGAAAGCGGTAACTAGGAGATCATCTTTAAATGGCTGCGCCTGACCTATCGCGACGATTTTGAGGAGCTTGTTGCCCAACTCTTTGAAAGCAGGGGTTTACAGCCCAACGAAATCTCTCCTGGTCCCGACCTCGTATGCGACCTCCTGCTCACGAGCCCAACTGGGCGCAGGCCGTCGTAGAAATCAAGCTCTACTCAAGTGAAGCGGTCGGTCGGTCTGTCCTGAGAAATGCCGCATACCAAGCGGAGGCGGCACGTACCGGCGCCTCAGCTGACCGAGCCCTACTTGTTGTGTCCTGTCGAGTGGATAGCCTCACACTCGCGGAATTGGGTGCTTTTCCAAACCTGGTTCTCTATGACTATGACGTTTTGGCATGGCTATTTTCTGAATATCTGGAGCTCGCCGTCACATTTGAAGCTGTTCTTGGTGAAACCCTCGCCAAGCGTGGCGCCTCTCGTTCGGCTCCTTTGCCTAAAAGAGATATTAAGATTCCCGACATTCGTAAACTTCCTGCGCATCCCAAAGTAATTCCAACCGCTACGCGGGCCGTGACGCAGGCAAAATGCTATGCACTGAACTCAACGAAATTCCTTCTGGGTCCGCCGGCGCACAGGCTTTTGAAACCAAATGCAGAGAATGCTTAGAATACGCATTCTCCGACCATTTGGCGGGCTGGCGCCAGCAGACGGCCACGGACACCGGGGCTACATAGATTTGATTTGATAGCAAAGATTTGATCAAATGAATCCTTTTGGACCTCTCTGATTTCCGATTTCAGAGCCCGCTATGTAATATTTGAATTCAAGAACTACGCCGAGGCGATCACTCAAGTTCAAATCTATTCGACAGAGAAATATCTATTTCCGCCTGCAATGCGGAGCACAGCAATAATAGTCTCGAGAAAAGGCGCAAACGACAACGCCCTCGCAGCAGCTCGCGGGGCTTTGCGAGAGTTGGGGAAGTTGATCCTCAACTTGTCTGCGACAGAACTCTGTGACGTCATCAAGTTAAAGGATAATGGCAAAGAGCCAACGGATGCCTTGGCCGACAAATTGGACGCAATGCTTCTTCGTATTGAGCGGTAATCGATCTCGAATTCCACATTGTGTGCGATGCCACCGCGGCAAATCGTGGCGCGTCTTGGGATGAAGGGGACGCAAAATTGACCTGACTGGCCTTTTTTGTACCAGGCGGTTTGATAGAAACTGTCTTGGAAAGGAACCAGGTCATGCCGAAGAAACGGTTCAGCGCGGAGCAGATTGTGACGGTGCTTCGCCAGATTGAAGTGGGGATGGCACAGGAAGACGGCGCCGGTTGCGTGCCGGGAAGCTGGGATATCGCAACAAAGTTATTACCGCTGGCGCAAGGAGTACGGCGGGCTTGATCTTGATCAGGCGAAGCGGATGAAAGAGCTGGAGAAGGAGAATGTCCGGCTTAAGCGCCTGGTGGCAGAGCTCTCGCTTGAGAAGCAGGTATTGAAGGACATCTCCTCGGGAAACTTGTAAGCCCCGAACGGCGCCGGCAGGCTGTGGCGGGGGTCCGGGAGAAGTATAAACTCTCGGAACGCTCCGCCTGCCGGCTCGTCGGCCAGCCACGTGGAACCCAGCGTTACACTGCCCTTGTCCGTGCCGATGAAGATGCGCTTACGCAAGCCATTATTGCCTTGGCGTCACAGTATGGCCGTTATGGCTACCGGCGTATCACTTCGCTGCTCAAGAATGCCGGATGGAGTGTG
>CAVVXX010000007.1:0-130000 GCA_963752395.1 uncultured Alphaproteobacteria bacterium | reverse complement strand
CGAGATCGTCCGTTGATCGAAGACGATCGATCCTTAGAAAGGAGGTGATCCAGCCGCAGGTTCCCCTACGGCTACCTTGTTACGACTTCACCCCAGTCGCTGACCCTACCGTGGCCGGCTGCCTCCTTGCGGTTAGCGCACCGTCTTCAGGTAGAACCAACTCCCATGGTGTGACGGGCGGTGTGTACAAGGCCCGGGAACGTATTCACCGCAGCCTGCTGTTCTGCGATTACTAGCGATTCCACCTTCATGCACCCGAGTTGCAGAGTGCAATCTGAACTGGGACGGTTTTTTGGGATTAGCATGCCGCTCGCGCGTTAGCTGCCCACTGTCACCGCCATTGTAGCACGTGTGTAGCCCAGGCCGTAAGGGCCATGAGGACTTGACGTCATCCCCACCTTCCTCCGGCTTGTCGCCGGCGGTCCCTTTAGAGTGCCCAACTGAATGATGGCAACTAAAGGCGAGGGTTGCGCTCGTTGCGGGACTTAACCCAACATCTCACGACACGAGCTGACGACAGCCATGCAGCACCTGTCTCTGCGCCCCTTGCGGGGAAACCCCATCTCTGAGGCGAGCACAGGATGTCAAGGCCTGGTAAGGTTCTGCGCGTTGCGTCGAATTAAACCACATGCTCCACCGCTTGTGCGGGCCCCCGTCAATTCCTTTGAGTTTCAACCTTGCGGCCGTACTCCCCAGGCGGGATGCTTAATGCGTTAGCTGCGCCACTGACAAGCAAGCTTGCCAACGGCTAGCATCCATCGTTTACGGCGTGGACTACCAGGGTATCTAATCCTGTTTGATCCCCACGCTGTCGCGCCTGAGCGTCAGTAACGGGCCAGTGAGCCGCCTTCGCCACCGGTGTTCTTCCCAATATCTACGAATTTCACCTCTACACTGGGAATTCCACTCACCTCTCCCGTACTCGAAGCCTCACAGTCTCAAAGGCAATTCCAGAGTTGAGCTCTGGGATTTCACCCCTGACTTGCATAGGCCGCCTGCGCGCGCTTTACGCCCAGTAATTCCGAACAACGCTAGCCCCCTTCGTATTACCGCGGCTGCTGGCACGAAGTTAGCCGGAGCTTCTTCTCGCGCTACCGTCATTATCGTCGCGCGCGAAAGAGTTTTACAACCCGAAGGCCTTCATCACTCACGCGGCATGGCTGGATCAGGGTTTCCCCCATTGTCCAAGATTCCCCACTGCTGCCTCCCGTAGGAGTCTGGGCCGTGTCTCAGTCCCAGTGTGGCTGATCGTTCTCTCAAACCAGCTACGGATCGTTGCCTTGGTGAGCCGTTACCTCACCAACTAGCTAATCCGACGCGGGCCAATCTATCGGCGATAAATCTTTCCCTCTCGAGGGCGTATACGGTATTAGCGCAAGTTTCCCTGCGTTATTCCGTACCGAAAGGCATGTTCCCACGTGTTACTCACCCGTCCGCCGCTCCCTATTGCTGGGCGCTCGACTTGCATGTGTTAGGCCTGCCGCCAGCGTTCGTTCTGAGCCAGGATCAAACTCTCAAGTTTGATCCTTAGAGCTCTGCTAGAACGCGTTGTTCGTCATTTCATGACGAGGTTTGATGCCCGGCCTTTCGGCCGGACATTCGACTCTTCATTCATGTTTTGACTGAAGAACGCGAGCTTAAGCAAAGCTCAATCTATTCACGCCGAGCTTGCGCCTGAGCTGGCGATCGAGCCGCCGCCCACGTTCCCCTTCCTCTAATCACAATGTCAAAGAGCCGAACAACGCGACAAAGCCCGTCACCACGAGAGAAAGAACGCCTCGCGGGGCGAACTTACAGTATGGCAAATGTGCTTTACCGCCCGCAAGAACGTGCAAGCGGGAGGCGGTATATAGGCGCGAGGAACCCGCCTGTAAAGGCCTAAATACTAGGTTTTATGAGGCTTTTTGGGCCGCTCACAGGAGATGGTCCGAACCCTTGCATCACCACCCACAATTAAAAAAATGTTGCAAACCAATGGGTTAGGTCCCTTTGGACAAGGACAAAAATCGAACGGCCAGCACCGCTCGCGCAATGCCGGCCGTTTTTTCGCGAACACAGAGAGAATGACGGACGCTGTTTCTTATTCTTCAGCGCTCAATTTTTCACGCTCAGTGCGGCCAATCTTTGTGTTTGTCCTTGTCCTTGTCCTTGTCCTTGTCTTTGTCGCCATGTGAATCGTGCGACTTGTCGTGATCATCGTTCTTGCTGTGATGATCGCCGCCGTCGTGGTGATCTCCGTCATGTTCTCCGTGATGGTCCCCACCCTGATCGCCGTTGTGATCACCGTGATCACCATCATGGCCGTCGTGCTCATCGCCATCATGCTCGTGATGGCGGTGGCCGCGCCAGCGATCGCCATTGCGGAATTCATCCGACTCGTAATAGTCGCGCCCTAAGACTTCGCCGTAATACGAATCGTGCGCCCATTCGGGCCGCTCGCCCTCCCACTGGTCGTAGTGCCAGCCGCCGTGGATCCAATACTGATATTCGCCGTGATGCCTCCGGTAATAAACCGGGCCGTCAAACCATTCGCCTTCATAGAACACCGGCCCGTAGAACACCGGGTAATCCCAATAATTGTCCATGCATCCCCAGCGGTCACAATATCCGCCGCTGCCGATATCGATGCCTATGCCGCCATTGTGGCCGACGCCGATACTGATGCCGAAATTGATGTTCGGCCCGCGTGATTCATGCGGCCTGTCATTGCTACCTCGCCTGCACTCACAGTGATAGCCGTCTTTTTTCAGCGTATCGAGGCAGTGCTTTTTGCTGTCCGACGAATCGCAAGTGCCATGCGATTTGCAGGTGCCGCCGCTGATTTCCGTGCAGGTATCGGCCCTGGCCGCCGGTGAGAGAAATAACACGGCAAGCATGGCGCCAAAGAATGTGGCGCTAGCGAGTTTGAGCGAGACGTGATGCGTCATGAAAATCCCCATAGTCAGTTCGGTTCGCACAGCTTGATCTAGATTATCATTTCCGCCATGGGCCAGCAAAAGCTGGCGCAAAGCTGAAATCATTCCATTGCGGCAAGGGCTTTGCCTGGGTGCACCCGGTCAACCAGCGGCGATATATTGTTTCAGTGCACTGGCTTCGCGCTCGCTTTCCTCGATACGCGTCTTCACCACGTCGCCGATGGAAACGATGCCGGCGAGCTTTCCTTTCGCCACCACCGGCACATGACGAAAGCGTCCAACCGTCATGGTTTCCATGATCGCTTCGATGCTGTCGCTTTCTTCGCAAGTAGCGACCGTATGCGTCATATAAATGTTTACGGCGCGGCCAAGCGCTGGAGCACCGTCGCGCGCCAATGCCGCCACGATATCCCGCTCGGACAGAATGCCCGCGACTTCGCCGCCCGCACCCAATACGACAACCGCGCCGATCTTGCGCTTGGCCAGAGTGTGAGCCACTTCGGCCAAAGCGATGGTGGGCGCAACCGTCACCACATCGCGGCCTTTTTGACGGAGGATATGAGATACCAGCATGGCGCTCTCTCCTTATATATAAGGAGCCGGTGCGCGCCTGCGCCTCAGCGGCGTGCCGCCAGTGCGCAGCAGGGCGGCATCGGCCAGCCCTTCAGGGGCCAATCCTGCGCGCAACTCGGCAGGACTCGCAAGAGCTTGAATGCGCGGGACTATTGAAGCTTGCGAAAAGCCCGGAAAAAGGCTCAAAACTTGGCAGTGGGCCAAACCTACGGCCTACAAATGGAGCTGTGGCCGAGAGGCTGAAGGCGGCGGTTTGCTAAACCGTTATACGGTCAAAAGCCGTATCGAGGGTTCGAATCCCTCCGGCTCCGCCACTTAGTCAGGCAATCTTGCGCGATATTTGTGCTCGCGCGTATAGAATTGACATTTCCGTCGGTTAGCGCCCAAGTGAGCTCATAAGTTGACGCGTGAGAGCGCAAACAGCGCACGCACCGGGCTCAGACCGGCGCCTTTCTCAGGTGGCGGTATACGTAGTTCGCCTTTTTCCAAAACCTAGAAGTTCGATAATTTGCCGCTACGCGCGGTACAAGGCGTGAAGTGGCGATAAGTATGGATTATCACCAGTAGAGAAAGGGCGCGGTCGCGATAGAGACCGGCAAGTAAGGGTTATCACTGACAGTCAGTCGAGCGCATCGCGACAGAAAAACCCTAATCCTCATGACAGCCTAGCGATCCGCATAGAGATAGAGATACTGCTGAAATCCAACGAATGCGTCACGTATGCGGGGAACGCTCCCCAGCCGGGCTGCCGCGTCGTCGACTGTGTGATATTTCAACTCAAGTAAACTGCCGAGCTTATCCTGATCGAGTTCGCCAACTCCTTGGGCAACATATTGGTTCAGCACGAAATCCAGAAATGACTGCAGCTGTGCGTCATAGCGCGCGAATATCTCGCCTTTGCGCGCCTCCACTCTCTCTAGGCGCGTCATCGGCGCTAACGCAAATGCAATATAGGCAAGCACATCGAACACATCACTTTGCTCGGCGTTGATCATGCGGCTGATCTCAGCAAGCTGCTCACCACCAAATCCTTTCTCGGTTAGAGCCTACAGCAAGGCTTTGTGCGTGCCGGGTTTGCTCCAAAGCCGCCGTAATTCATCCTCGTCCTTGAAGAACCGAGGTAACTCGCCAAACAACTTCTCGATCATCTGATTGGCAGAGATTGGCTTACCGTCCGGGCTCCAGTAACTGGTCGCCATCATGCTCTGGATCGTGCGTTCCTTACCGTCTGCAAGCGTGATCTTGATTTTTTGCGGTGGCGGTGGAGGTTCCGGCTCGAAGCCTCTTTCCCTCTCCCGAGTCCAGAGACGCCCGCGGCTGAGCGACTGTAGGCTCCATCGGCTCGCCGTCCCACTCAGAATCGTTGAAATGCTCGTAGGCCTTCACGAAATCATAGATCGTGAAATAGTCCTTGCCGTCGAACAATCGTGTGCCGCGGCCGATGATCTGCTTGAACTCAATCATAGTCTTGATGGGACGCATGAGCACAATGTTGCGAACATTGCGTGCATCCACGCCGGTTGAGAGCTTTTGCGATGTGGTCAGGATTGTCAAAATCATCTTCTCGTTGTCCTGAAACGTTCGAAGCCATCGCTCGCCGCGCTCGCCGTCGTCCGCAGTTGCCCGCACGCAATAGTTCGGGTCGTTACTCGTCTTCATCTGGTTTATGAGGTCGCGCACCAGCGCCGCGTGTGCTTGCGTGGCGCAGAACACCAGCGTTTTCTCGCGCTGGTCGATCTGGTTCATGAAAAGTTTGACGCGATATCGTTCACGCTCTTCGATTTCAATCGTGCGATTGAACTCTGGCTCGCGGTAACGTTTTCCTTCCTCAACTTCGCCCTCGATCAACATGTCATCCGGCGCATAGACGTAGTCGTCGAGCGTGGTGGCGATCTGCTTCACTTTGAAAGGCGTCAGGAAGCCGTCGTTGATGCCCTCCTTCAGAGAGTAAGTGTAACCCGGCTCGCCGAAATAGGCATAGGTGTCAACGTTGTCACGGCGCTTTGGAGTCGCGGTTAGGCCGAGTTGAACGGCCGGTGCGAAGTATTCGAGAATATCGCGCCAATTGCTCTCGTCATTCGCGCCGCTGCGATTAGGCGTTTTCAATCGACCGTGCGCAACCGGTAACCTACGCCCTGTTCAGTAAGAATGTGTTGAGGGCGTTCGGGATCAGCTTCGATCTTCTGGCGCAGCGAACGGATATAAATGCGCAAATACTGCACGTCGGTCTCGCTGCCCCATACTTCGCGCAGGATGAATTTATGTGTGAGAACTTTTCCTGCGTGCTGCACCAAGAGTTTAAGCACATCGTATTCCCGCGGCGACAACTTTACTTCTTTGCCTTGCAAGGTAACGACGCGGCGCACAAGATCGACGGTAAGATCGCCACTGTGAAAGATAGGCGCTTCACCCTTGCGCTGCATACGATGGCGCTGGGCCGCGCGGATGCGGGCCACCAGCTCGTCCATGCCGAATGGCTTGGTGACATAATCGTCGGCGCCCAGATCCAGCGCCTTAACCTTGCCTGCTTCGTCTGTGCGGCTTGAGAGCACGATGATCGGCAGCATCGACCCTGCGCTGCGCAATTCCTTGATGACCTCCAGCCCGTCACGATCCGGTAGCCCAAGGTCCAGCACGAGCACATCGAAAGTATTGCGTTTGATTGCATCGAGCGCACTACCCGCATCTTCCGCATCGGTGACCTGATAATTCTGTGCGGAAAGACTCGTGCGCAGGAACCGGCGGATCGCCGGTTCATCATCCACGACGAGAACGCGAAAGGGTGTGAGCGATGTCAAACAACTGTTTCCTTGGTCGCGCTGTCGACGGGAACGGGAAGCGTAATGGTGAATATGGCTCCATGCGCGCCTAGCCGGTTTCCGGCGACGATGGTGCCGCCCATAGCTTCGATAAAGCCCCGGCAAATAGCGAGGCCCAAGCCCGTCCCTGCCCGTTTCCGGTCCGCTGTCTGCACGCGATAGAACTTGTCGAAGATGCGTTCGATGTCATTGGGCGGAATGCCCTCGCCTTCATCGCCGACGCTGAGGCGCACCAATCCTTTGTCGCGGCCTGCCCTGAGTTGAATTTTTGTTCCGTGCGCCGAATATTTTGCCGCATTGTCCAGGAGATTGAACAGCACTTGCTCAAACAGCACGGGATCGATTTTGAGCATGGGCAGATCGGCATCGAGGTCGATTTCGACATGATGACCAGCCAAAACTTTGCCTGCGCGCTGCAAGGCACTTCCCACCACATCGCCAAGATCGGCGAGATCGCTGCGCGGCTTGATGGCGCCGGATTCAAGCCGTGTCATGTCCAGCAGATTGGCGATAAAACGGTTGAGACGTTCCGCCTCCTCCTGGATGGTGCCCGCCAATTCCTGCTGCGCCTTCACGTCGAGCTTGTCGGGGTAATTCTTCAAACTGGTCGCCGAACCCAGAATGGAGGCAAGCGGCGTTCTCAGATCATGCGAAATCGATGTGAGCAGCGCCGAGCGCAGCCGTTCTGTTTCGGCCGCAATGCGGGAATGATCCACGTCCTGGGCGAGCATGATGCGCTCGACAGCAAGCGCTGCTTGGTCGGCCAGTGTGTCGAACAAGCGCCGTTGCTCAGGTGACAGTAATAGACCGGGACGGTCGCTATCGAGGCCCACAATGCCGACAACACCGCGCGACGTTCGCAATGGCATGAATAAACGCTTCGCGCCGGGAAGCGTATCGGCGCCCCTTCCCGCGGCGCGTCCATTTTCCCAGGCCCAACGCGCGGCCGCGAGATCGGCATCATCCAGTGAGTCTTCTGGCGGGTATCCTGCGCGCACGGCAATGCCCTCGCCCTCGGGAAGCAACAACACCACGCGCAGCTTCAAAGTGGAGGCGATTTGATACACCGTAGCCCACAGCAGGTCGTCGAGCGAGACGATGCCGGCGAGCTTACGGCTGAATAAGTAGAGGCTCTCGGTAATCTTCGCGCGTGAAGCTGCCGTTACGGCCTGGGCGCGCGTACGCGCAGCAAGATTACTGGCGATAACCGCGACAACGAGGAAGAAGAATAGCGCAACCACATTTTCGGGATTGGCGATGGTAAAAGTGAACAGCGGCGGCAGGAAGAAAAAATTGTATGCAAGCATGCTGACAACACAGGTAAAGAGCGATGGCAAAAGTCCATAGGTCACTGCGCTGGTGAGGACGGCCGTTAGGAACACAAGGGCGACATTGCTAATGCCAATGGCGTCCCGCAGCACCAGGCCGATGCCGAGCGCCAAAGACGCCATAAGAAAGCTGCCCAAATACGCCTTCAACTCGAAACGGGTGTTTTCCCAGGTAGTTTCGACTTCCGAGGCCTTCGCCGAGCCCAAATCGCCCGCGCGTTCTTCCGCGATCACATGGACGCTGATGTCGCCCGCATGCCGGATGATCCGATGGGTGATTGATGCCTGAATCATGTCTTCGAATTGCGAGCGCCGGGATTTGGCGACGACAATGTGGGTGAAATTGTTGGTCTTGGCGTAATCGATCACGCCCGACGCGACATCGGCCGCGGGCCAGGTGATGGCTTCGCCGCCCAACTGCTCGGTCAATCGCATGGCTTGCGCCACTCGATCCCTTTCGGATTCAGTGAGGCGTTGCGTACGCGATGTTTCGACATGGATCGCGGCCCAGGTCGCGCGCAGTCTGTTGGCCAATCTCTTGCCATAGCGGACCAGAGCCGCCGCGCCCGGCCGCTCGCTCACGCAGACCAGCACGCGCTCACCCGCTTCCCAGGGGCCGGCAATGGCGTGCGCGCGCATGTAGTGCAGCATCTGTTCGTCAACACGCTCGGCCGTTCGGCGGAGCGCCAGCTCACGCAGCGCCGTCAGATTGCCGGGCATGAAGTAATTGCGGATGGCACGCTCCGCCTGCTCCAGCATATAGACCTTGCCTTCCTTGAGACGCTGGAGGAGGTCTTCCGGAGTCAGATCGACAAGCTCGACCTCGTCCGCATGATCGAGAATGAAGTCAGGGATAGTCTCACGCACGCGCACATGCGTAATTTGCGCAACCACATCGTTCAAACTCTCCAGGTGCTGGACGTTTAGCGTGGTGTAAACATCGATGCCGTTGTCGAGCAGTTCCTCGACATCCATGTACCGCTTGGGATGGCGGCTGCCGGGCGCATTGGTGTGCGCAAGTTCATCGACAAGCACGAGCTGCGGCTTGCGCTGCAAGATGGCGTCCAGATCCATTTCGGCGAGAACATGACCTTTATAGCCCACCCGTTTTTTGGGAATGATCTCGAGGCCCTTGGTGAGCAGATCGGTTTCTACGCGGCCATGCGTTTCGACGACGCCGATGATTGTGTCCGCGCCATCGAGACGGCGCTGGCGACCCTGGACGAGCATTTCGTAGGTCTTGCCGACGCCGGGCGCCGCCCCGAGAAAAACTTTCAGCCGGCCGCGCGCTTCCTTGGCCGCCTGTTCGAGCAATGCCTCGGGCGATGGTCTGTCCCGGTCGGGGCGGTCATCGGTCATGGTTGAACTCTACGCCCAACCACGCGCGCTTGCAGCGTGGCTATGAGCGCAGCGAATCAAGGGCGAGATTGAGCTTAAGCACATTCACGTGCGCCTCTCCGATAAGGCCAAGCACCCGGCCCTCGATGCCGCGATTAACGAGCTCGCGGACCCGCGCCTCGGGCAATCCACGCGCTTTGGCTACCCTGGGAACCTGGAAAAGAGCGGCGGCGGGGCTGATGTCGGGATCGAGGCCGCTTGCCGAGGCCGTAACCAGATCGACAGGAACCGGCGTGTTCGGGTTTTCGGCGCGCAGCTTGGCGGTGTCGGCTTTGACGCGGTCGAGCAATTTCTGTGAGGTCGGACCGAGATTGGAGCCGGATGAGATCCCCGCGTCATAACCCTGCCCCGCCGCCGATGGACGGCCGTGGAAATATTTGTCGCTGGTAAAATTCTGACCGATAAGTTCAGAGCCTATGACTTTTCCATCGCGCGCGATGAGGCTGCCGTTTGCCTGAGCCGGAAATACTCCTTGCGCGATGCCGGTGACCGCCAGCGGATAAATGAGCCCAGTGATAAGCGTCATCGCCACGATCATAATCACCGCTGGACGTAGGTATTGAGCAAACATCGCACTCTCCTATGCCAAACCCAAAGCGGATACGGCCATATCGATCAGCTTGATACCGGCGAATGGCACCGCGATGCCGCCGAGACCGTAGATAAGAAGATTTCTCTTGAGCACGCTGGCCGCGCCCATCGGCCGATATTTCACGCCGCGCAATGCCAGCGGGATCAGGCCGATGATGATCAGCGCATTGAAAATGATCGCTGACAGAATGGCGCTTTGTGGCGTTGCCAGATGCATGACGTTCATCGCCTGAAGCTCAGGATAAAACGCGACAAACATCGCTGGGATAATGGCGAAATATTTCGCCACGTCATTTGAAACGGAGAAAGTTGTAAGCGCGCCCCGCGTCATCAAAAGCTGCTTGCCGATTTCAACGATCTCGATGAGTTTGGTCGGGATCGGAATCGAGGTCCACCATGTTGCCGGCTTCGCGTGCGGCCATGGTGCCCGTGTTCATGGCAACACCGACATCGGCTTGGGCCAGCGCCGGCGCATCGTTGGTGCCGTCTCCGCACATGGCGACCAGCTTGCCTTTTGCCTGCTCGTCCCGGATGAGCTTGAGCTTGGTTTCGGGCGTTGCCTGGGCAAGAAAGTCATCCACGCCAGACTTCTGCTGCTATGGCGGCAGCGGTAAGCGGATTGTCGCCTGTGATCATCACGGTGCGAATGCCCATCTTGCGAAGCGCGGCGAAACGCTCGCGGATGCCGCCCTTGACGATGTCTTTCAGGTGGATGACGCCAAGCAGCCGGCCATCCTTGGCGACGGCCAACGGTGTTCCGCCCGATTTGGCGATGCGATCCGATATGGCGAGAAAATCGCGTGCGATATTTGGACTGATCGTTTCCATAGCCACGGCCGCGGCCGCGGCGCCCGTGCGCGAGAGGCTCATACCGGTACTTGACTGGACGTAGGCCAGCACGGCGTCCACCGCGCCTTTTCGAATAGACGTACCTTCGGAATCGATGCCGCTGATGCGCGTATTCGCCGAAAAGGGGATGAACTTCGCATTTATCGGCGCGAGTTCGCGGCCGCGAATGCCATATTTCTCTCTTGCCAATACCACGATGGAACGGCCTTCCGGCGTCTCATCGGAAAGCGAGGAGAGCTGAGCCGCGTCTGCTAATTCTTGTGCGGTGATGCCAGGGAGCGGAATGAACTCGGCAGCTTGGCGATTGCCAAGCGTGATCGTTCCAGTCTTGTCCAGAAGCAGCGTATCAACATCGCCAGCCGCTTCCACGGCGCGGCCCGACATCGCCAAGACATTGAATCGCACCAGGCGATCCATGCCGGCAATGCCAATGGCGGAAAGCAAGGCCCCGATTGTGGTGGGGATCAGGGTCACGAACAAAGCGACCAGCACCAACACCGAAATATGGCCGCCCGCATAGATCGCAAAGCTCGGTATCGTGGCTACGGCAAAGACGAACATGATAGTCATGCCTGCAAGCAGGATATTCAGCGCGATTTCGTTCGGCGTTTTCTGGCGCTCAGCACCCTCGACCAAGGCAATCATACGATCGAGGAACGTGTGCCCCGAGGCGGCGGTAATCTTGACCTTGATCCAATCGGAGATAACCTGCGTGCCGCCTGTAACAGCTGAGCGATCGCCGCCAGATTCGCGGATGACAGGCGCGGATTCGCCAGTGATCGCAGCTTCGTTCACCGATGCCACGCCTTCGATCACATCGCCATCGCTTGGAATGAAATCACCCGTTTCCACGAACACCACATCGCCCTGTTTCAATTTCGTGGCGGGTATTTCCGCCCACTCGCCACCCGCGCCAGCAGTTTCGCGCTGGTTTCGTGCGGGCCTTGCGCAATGTCGCGGCCTGCGCTTTGCCGCGGCCTTCGGCGACAGCTTCGGCAAAGTTCGCAAACAGAACCGTGAACCAGAGCCAGAGATTGATCTGAAACGAGAAGATCAAGCCCTCGCCGCCCGTAACGAGGTCACGGAGGAAAAGAAACGTGGTGAGCGTCGCCACGATCTCGACCACGAACATGACCGGATTGCTGATCATGTGACGCGGGTGAAGCTTGCGGAATGCGCCCATGATCGCGGGCACGATGATCTTGGTATCCATCAATGTCGCGACGGGCATGCCCTTGCGGACTTTTTCGATGCCAGTTTGGCGGGGTGTTAACAGGTCCATCATTGGCCTCAGTAAAGCTTGTTCGCGTGCATTGCGAAGTGTTCGACCAGTGGGCCAAGTGCAAGCGCAGGAAAGAAGATGAGCCCGCCCATGACGACAATCACACCCGTGAGCAAACCGATGAACAGCCCGCCATGCGTGGGAAAGGTTCCTGCCGAAGGTGGAATGACTCTTCTTGGCGGCCAGCGACCCTGCCACCGCCATCATCGGCACGATGACCAGGAAGCGGCCAACCAACATCGAGAGGCCGATGGTGGTGTTGTAGAAAGGCGTGTTGGCATTCAGTCCGGCGAAGGCGCTGCCGTTATTGCCGGTGCCGGAGGTGAAGGCGTAGAGAATTTCGCTGAAGCCGTGCGGGCCCATATCGTTGCGGCTGCTAAGCCCGACATCGAGCACGGAAGCGAGCGCCGTAAAGCCTAGAATGGAAAGCGGCAGAATGAGAATGGCGAGCATCGCCATCTTCACTTCTTTGGCCTCAAGCTTCTTGCCGAGATACTCCGGCGTGCGGCCAACCATCAGCCCTGCGATGAACACGGCGATGATGGCAAATAACAGCATGCCATAGAATCCAGAGCCCACGCCCCCGAATATGATTTCGCCAAGCTGAATGTTGACCAGCGCCACCAGACCGCCCAGCGGCGTATAGCTATCGTGCATGGAATTGACCGCAGCCGTTTGAAGCATCTGTGGTCGCGGTTTCCCAGATCGTTGAATTGGCGATGCCAAAACGGACTTCCTTGCCTTCCATATTGCCGCCCGCCTGAAGCGCGCCTGGCGCGCCTATCGATATCATCGCTGCGAAGGCCGGGTTGCCTTGGCTTTCGGCTCAATAGGACGTCGCCTGCCCTGCGAGATAGAGGAGCGCCATGACGGCAAAGATCGCCCAACCCTGGCGCGCATTCCCGACCATGCGGCCGAAGGTGTAGGTGAGCGCGGCACTGATCGCGAGGATCGCCCACAGCTCGATCAGGTTGGTGATCGCGTTTGGGTTCTCGAACGGATGCGCGGAATTGGCATTGAAAAATCCGCCACCATTCGTGCCGAGCTGCTTAATGGCGAGCTGCGAGGCGACGGGGCCCTGTGCAATAGTCTGATGCACGCCTTCTAGCGTTGTCGCGTCGGTATATACGCCAAGATTTTGCGGCAATCCCTGCCAGGCCAGCACGAGCGCAACAACAATGAAAGCGGCAGCAGCACATAAAGTGTGCAGCGTGTGAGATCGACCCAGAAATTGCCGACGGTCTTGGCCTCGCGCCGCGCAAAGCCGCGAATCAGCGCGATGGCCAGCACGATGCCCACCGCCGCCGAGACGAAGTTCTGCACCGTTAACCCCGCCATCTGGGTGAGGTAACTCATCGTCGTTTCGCCGCCGTAACCCTGCCAGTTGGTATTGGTGGTGAAGCTGACGGCGGTGTTGAACGAACTGTCGGACGAGACGGCGCCCATGTGCTGAGGGTTGAACGGCAGGTATCCCTGCAGCCGCTGTAAGGCGTAGACCGCGATGAAACTCACAATGCTGAAGCTCAACATGGCGATGGTGTAGGTCAGCCAGTGCTGCTCCTCCTTTTCATGCACACCGCAAAGGCGGTAGAGAACGCGCTCTACCGGCACGCAACAGTGACGTACAGGAACGTACGTTCACCATTGAAGACGCGCGCCATGTATCCGCCAAGCGGCTTTACGCTAACTACGACAAGCAAGCAGAAGACAGAGATCTGCGCCCAACCATTAATCGTCATCAGAATTTCTCCGACGGATGAGCGCGTAAACAAGATAGGCGAGGATCGCCACTGTCACGATTGCGCCGAGACCATAATCGAGCAGCATGTTGCCCTCACATCCGGTCGCAGGCGTGTACGTAAAGAATGGCGAGCGCGAAGAAAGCCACGCCTATTCCAAGAAAAATCACGTCCATCATGTGAATCAACTTTATGGAAGTTTCAGGGTGAGCGTAGCGACGACAACGGCGCCGCACCAATTGTCATTGCCGGTGAAAGCGGCGCACTGGTTGTCGTTCAGATTGCTTTGCAAATAGCGCACATCGAAAGCGAGCTGCTTCCACGTGGCCGTAGCACCTACGTTCCAGTTCATGTAGGGGAAGCCGAAAGTGGAATTGTTGAGCCTATCGGCCCACTGCTGGGCGATATTGGCGTCGGCGGTGAGCCAGAGCGTGAATTGATCGATCACGCCGGTCTGCAGATAAAGTCCCGATCCGGTGTTGCCATAAAAGTCCGGCGAATAGATCGCCTGCGCATTCCAGCTGAGAGTATCGGTAAGCGGATGGCTGGCTTTCCCGTAAAACTCCCAAAAACGATAAGCGTTAGTAAGCGTCTCCGGATAAGAGTAATACATGACACCGACGTCAAATGACCACTTCTCCACGGCGAAGCGATAGCCGCCATAGAGGTCCACCTCGGCGGGTGTTTTCTGATCGTCGTTGAAATCGATGGTCGAGGCCCACGCGCCGACGTACAGACCGCTAGAATGATCGTATTCGAACTGAGCCCTGAATGGCCTGTATCGGCGCTGTTGCTGATGCCACGGAAGATATAGTTGCTGGTCACGGTTCCAGTCACCAACAGCCCGCCCCAATCCTCTGGATCGGCATGGCCGAACCGCCGCGAGTAGCATCGCAAATAAGACCCCGATGCTGCGACTGCAGCGGTAATTGCTATACATGACACTCTCCCGCCAGCGCCCCCGTCCGGCGCCAGCGGCTGAAACATCGTGACTAAGGCATATAAATTCGAGGTGGCTTGAGCAGTGGGATTCGTATAAGCCACATATAAATTCGCTGGGTCGAAGCCGCTTAACCGTGTCGCTGTTTGGCGATTGGCTGGCTCAATGCTCCCTATTTGGGGGCACAATTGGGGGCATATTTAACGAGAAGACAGGAAATTCTGTAAACAAAGCAAGCGGTTAAGCCGAGAATCTTGATCCCTCCGGCCCGCCAATATCTTGGCTGCACGATTTGCGCCAAACCCACTTAGAAACTTAACGAGCTATTGGTACTGATTTTTCTCGATGGCGAGAGACTTCATCGCCGAAAGCGCATCGGAAAATCCGCGCAGCGACAATGGCAATATCACGCGTCCGCCGGGAACCGATTTGACGATGATGCTTCCGGACTTCGCGCCGTTGAGATTTTTAATGAGCGCCGTATCCACCCGGTCTTCCATATAACAGCCGTCATCCTCGCAGCGCGTATAGGCCATGGCGGCGCTGGTGAATTTGTCGGCGGTCACCAGAACTCCAGCATCAAGCCTGACTTCTAACGGCACGATGATTTTCGCCGCGTAGAAGTTGGTACTGGGAGCGTAGGCGATGGAGATGCTGACGATGCGCCGCTGCGTGGCCTTGTCCAGCGTGGCCTGGAACAAGTCGCACTGAGCCGGCGCCTTGATCGGAAAACAGCGCACCACCCAGTCGCCATAAGTTTTCACGTCGGTGGGCGGCGGCGATGGCTGTGCTCGTGGTTCGGCAGGATTTTCGGCGGCGCTGGCGCTGGGAAACCAAGCGCCCGTAAAACACAGCAACGCGGCGAAAAGAACAATGCACCAGTCCGATTTAAACATGCTGTGACCCAATGGTTGCTTGTGCATCATGGGAGCAGCCGTCCGAGCCATGAGCTGCGCTTGAATGATTCCCACCCGAGCATACCTGCGCCATCGGAAAATCCATTAAGCGAATAAGGAAATGCCGCCTCTTGGCCATTGCGTGCCACGATTACGATGCGGCCGTCGCCGCCCGCTTTCAGCGCCGTCAATGTGTCTTCGTCCAGCGGCAACAAGACCACGCATCCCACCCGGTCGCAGGTCAGGTATTTCAGGATGCGCAACGGCGCTTTGCCAATGCCGAAGCCAAGCCCTGGCTTTATCAGTACGCCATGCGGCACGACGATCGTCAGGCGCTGCCCGTCGTCGAATTTGGCAAACTCGAGATGGATCAGCGTGACGCCGGTGCCCGATTGCATGATGTCCTGCGTCAGCGCGCAGCGCGAAACCGCGGCGCTGGCCGGCGGGCAGTTCAGCCGCCAGTCGCCATAGACGCGGGCCGTGCTTTCGCTGTCGCCGTGCAGGAAATAGAGCACGCCAAGAATGACGAGCACGCCCAGCACAAAGGCGCCTACCGAGACCGTGAACCTCGTCATGACCGCCTTTCCCGCTAGTGCACCATGACCCGTTTGTGGCAATCGATCAGGGCGCCCGCGACGGCGCAAGCGATATTGTCATTATTGGTTTCCATCAGGCCGCCGAGGTCGATGCCCTTCGTCCAGCCTTTGAAATGCGGGTCGAAATCGCAGGAGGCATTGTTGCCGGCCTGGCCTTCGCCTGCATCCCCGCCGCAGCGCAGCGTCGCCATGACTTGCGGCGCATCTTCGGGAATGCGCGGTTCGATCGTCAGCGTGCCGTCGATGCGCGCGACAATGATGTAGTTCCTGGCCGTGCCGCCCATCGCCACAATCGCATACATGCCGGGCAGCGAGAGTTGGGTAGCGGAGGTGGTGAAAACGAGCCCATCCAGCACACTGGCATCCTGACCCAATTTGAAGCCGGTGATGGTGGCCGAGAATGCCGGGTTGTTATCGTCGAACAGACGGCTGGCATCGTTCACGGCCACCACCAACGGCGCCGGGTTGATGGTCAGCGTGCCGCCGGTGCGACTGGCGATATAGTAGTTCTTCGCCGTGCCACCCGATGAGGTGATGGCATAGGCGCCGACATCCGAGCTTTGCGTTGCCAAGGTCGAGAAGACAAGCCCGGACAATACGCTGGCATCCTGACCGAGCTTAAAGCCGGTAATCGTTGCCGAGAATGCCGGGTTGGCATCACCATAAAGGCGGCTGGCGTCGTTCACTGCCACAGTCAGTGGCGCCGGATTTATGGTCAGCGTGCCGTTCTTGCTGCTTTGAACATAGTAATTGTGGTTGGTGATGCCCGACACGGTGATGGCGTAAGTGCCCACATCGGAGAATATGGTTGCCAAAGTCGAGAAGCTGAGACCCAACACGCTGTCATTTTGGCCGAGCTTGAGGCCGGTGACAGTGGCGCTGAACGCCGGATTATCATCGCCGTAGAGACGGCTGGCATCGTTCACAGCCACGATTAGCGGCGCCGGGTTGATCGTCAACGTGCCGTTGGTGCTGCTTTGAATGTAGTAATTGTGATTGGTGATGCCCGTGAGCGTGATGGCGTAATTGCCGACATCGAAGAATATCGTGGCCAGCGTCGAAAAGCTGAGGCCCAGCACGCTGTCGTTCTGGCCGAGCTTAAGGCCGGTGACGGTGGCACTGAACGCCGGGTTGGCATCGCCGTAGAGACGGCTGGCATCGTTCACAGCCACGATTAGCGGCGCCGGGTTGATCGTCAACGTGCCGTTGGTGCTGCTTTGAATGTAGTAATTGTGATTGGTAATGCCCGTGAGCGTGATGGCGTAATTGCCGACATCGGAGAATATCGTGGCCAGCGTCGAGAAACTGAGCCCAAGTACGCTGTCGTTCTGGCCGAGCTTGAGGCCGGTCACCGTGGCGCTGAACGCCGGGTTGGCATCGCCATAGAGGCGGCTGGCATCGTTCACCGCGACCACTAGCGGTGCGGGATTTATCGTTAGCGTACCGTTGGTGCTGCTCTGGATGTAGTAGTTGTGGTTGGTGATGCCCGTGAGCGTGACGGCGTAATTGCCAACGTCGGAGAATATCGTGGCTAGCGTCGAGAAGCTGAGGCCCAGCACGCTGTCGTTCTGACCGAGCTTAAGGCCGGTCACCGTGGCGCCGAAGGCCGGATTGGCGTCGCCATAAAGGCGGCTGGCATCATTCACTGCCACCACCAGCGGCGCTGGGTTTATCGTCAGAATGCCGTTGGTGCTGCTCTGGATGTAGTAATTGTGGTCAGTGAGGCCCGTCACACTGATGGCGTAGTTGCCGACATCGGAGAATATCGTCGCCAAGGTCGAGAAGCTGAGGCCCAACACGCTGTCGTTCTGGCCGAGCTTGAGGCCGGTTACCGTGGCGCCGAAGGCCGGATTGGCGTCGCCATAAAGGCGGCTGGCATCATTCACTGCCACCACCAGCGGCGCTGGGTTTATCGTCAGAATGCCGTTGGTGCTGCTCTGGATATAGTAATTGGGATTGGTGATTCCGTTGAGCGTGATGGCGTAGTTGCCGACATCGGAGAATATCGTCGCCAAGGTCGAGAAACTGAGGCCCAACACGCTGTCGTTCTGGCCGAGCTTGAGGCCGGTTACCGTGGCGCCGAAGGCCGGATTGGCGTCGCCATAAAGGCGGCTGGCATCATTCACTGCCACCACCAGCGGCGCCGGGTTGATGGTCAGCATGCCATTGCTGCTGCTCTGGATATAGTAATTGGAGTTGGTCATCCCCGTCAGCGTAATGGCGTAATTGCCGACATTGGAGAAGATTGTCGCGAGCGTCGAGAAGCTGAGACCCAATACGCTGGCATCCTGGCCCAGCACCAAGCCTGTGACGGTGGCCGAGAACGTCGGATTGGCGTCGCCATAGAGTTGGCTGGCATCATTCACCGCCACAATCAGCGGCGCCGGATTGATGGTGAGAATGCCGTTGTGATTGCCCATCGACGAAATGATGTACTTGCCGGCGGCGGAACCGGTGAGCCCCGTCACCTTCACCGCATAAGTGCCGGCATTGAGCGCATCGGTCAGCGACACCGCGCTGTTGAGCGAATCGTAAATCGTCGTCACCCCAATGACGTTGGCCGTATCGCCGGCCAACACGCCGGTGAGCGTTATGGCGCCAAGCGTTGCCAGCGTGCCGTACGTGGACGATGAATCGGCGACCGAATAGGTGATCACGTGGAGACAGGCGGCCTGCCACAACAGGCAGGGATAGGAATGGCTGGTGAAGAGGCCCCAGAACGCGGGATCGAAACCGTTGGGCAGCGCGCCATTGGTGAGCTGCGCCGTGGTTTGACCGATCAGGCCGGCCATGGCGGGCCCGGTGCCAAGGCCATTGTTATGGCCGGATGTCTGCATATCCCAATAAGACAGCACGATCGAACCGGATCCGGAATTACCGGCAAAGCCGCCGACGAATTGTCCGGCTGGGCCGCTGACCAGGCCGGTGGAATAAGACTGAATGATGCTACCGTTATTCCAGCCAACGAAACCGCCGGCCCATTGCGCGCTGCCGATCAGGCTGACGTTACCCGTCGCATACGAATAGGAAACGACGCTCCCGGGCGCGTTGTAACCGACCAGGCCGCCGGGGTTATAGGTCGAGGCGCTGACCGCGCCCGTGGCATAGGACTGCGTGGTGGTGGCGTTGTTGTTCTGGCCGACGAGGCCGCCCACATCTTGCGCGCCAGTGACAATGCCCGTGGCATAGGACTGCGTGACTATCGTGTCGGTGTTCGAATTGGTGGATTTGTTCTGCCCGATCAAGCCACCCACTGACTGGAAGCCGGTGACGTTGCCGGTGGCGTAGGACAGGCTCACTTCGGCGTGCGAGCCGAGGCGGCAGCACCAGTTATATCCGACCAACCCACCAACATAATACGAATTGGGCGCGTACACATTGCCGGTGGCATAGGAGAGCGTGATGGTGCCGGCGTTGACGCCCGCAAGCCCGCCGATCCATTCGTTGCCGGCGGCGCCCGTGCCAGTGACGTTGCCGGTGGCATACGAATTCGCGGTGTAGCTGAAAATTTCGTTTACGCCGATCAATCCGCCGACACGGTCGCCGCCGCTGACCGCGCCGCTGGCCCAGGAATTGGTCACGCTGCCCCAGCTCTGCCCGATCAAGCCACCGACATAATTTTGCGTGGCCGAAACTTTGCCCGTGGCATAGGAATTGGTGACACTGCCCGAGCCCACGCCGCCGCTGACATAGGCGTCGCCCAATTCGCCGATCAGCCCGCCGACCAGTTGCGTGCCGCTGACATCGCCGGTGGCGTGCGAACCCGAGACGCTGCCATCCGTCCAGCCGATCAGCCCGCCAACCCAGGTGACGCCGTTGACGTCGCCATTGGCATAGGAGTTCACCACGGAGGTGTTCAGGCCATAGCCGATAAGGCCGCCGACATATTGATTGCCGCTGACATCGCCGGTGGCGTGCAAGCCCGAGAGGCTGCCGCCCTGAGCGTAGCCGATCAGTCCGCCGATATAGTTTTGCCCGCTGACGTCGCCGATGGCGTAGGAGTTCGTCACCGTACCGTTGTTGTTCCATCCCACCAGACCGCCAACGACAGAGCCGCCGCTGACATTGCCTTCGGCATGGGACGAGGTAATCACGCCGCTGGTCGGATTGTTGACACCAACGAGGCCGCCGACATCGGCAACCCCAATAACATCGCCGGTGGCATAGGAATTGGTGATGCTGCCCGTTGCTGTCAAAAAGTCGGTAGAGCCGTTCCAACCCACCAGGCCGCCGACATATTGATTACCGTTGACCGTGCCGCTGGCGTAGCTGCCGCTGATGGAGGAGACCGCGTTGATGTGTGCCGCGTTGTAGCCAACCAGGCCGCCGACATAGTTGCGCCCAGTGACGGCGCCGCTGGCATAGGAGTTCGTGATGGTGCCGCCATTGTTCCAGCCGACCAAGCCGCCGATCACGTCAACCGTCGCCGGACCTGTCACGATTCCTATGGCATGGGAGTCCGAGATCGTGCCCGCATTGACACCGGCAAGACCGCCGATGTGATAGCCGACGCCGAACACATTGCCGTTGGCGTAGGACTGCGTGATGCTGGCGCCGATTTCGTTGTAACCGGCCAAGCCGCCAGCGCCCGAGCGCGTGACATCGGGATTCACGGTGTTGCTGACCGCGCCAGTGGCGTAGGAGAGCGTGATGCTGCCGCCATTGTCACCAACCAGACCGCCGATATCATAAAGGCCGCTGACCGTACCGCTGGCATAGGACGACGAGATGCTTCCGGCCGCGCCTGGGTAAGAGTTACAGCCCGCAATCACCGCGCTGCAATTCACGCCAACAAGTCCGCCCACTTCGATGCCGCCGGTGACATTCGCGCTGGAGTGCGAGCCGCTGATCACGCCGCTCATATTGTTCCAGCCGACCAGACCGCCAACATAATTGCTGCCGCTGACCGTGCCGCTGGCCCAGCTGTTGGTGATCGTTGTCGTGGTTCCAGTGTGAGAGCCGTTGTAACCAACAAGGCCGCCCATATAACTGCCGCCGGTGACCGTCACGGTCGCATGCGAATTCGACACCGTGCCGGAATCGTTCCAGCCGATGAGGCCGCCGATAACGTCGCCGCCCGCAACCGTGCCGGCATAGGACGCGTTCGTTACCGTGCCGCGGTTCCAGCCGATAAGACCGCCAATATAGTAGTGGTTGCTGCTGACGATGCCGCCGGTGACGGCAACGTTCTGCACCATGCCGCTGCTGAAGCCGGCGAGCGAGCCAACCGCAAAGTTGCCGGTGACATGCGGGTTGATCAGGGTCAGGTTTTTGATCGAGCTGGTCGAATATCCGAACAGGCCGACATAGTCGCTTGATGGGCGATTGATGGTGAGATTGCTGATGCTGTGGCTTTGCCCGTCGAAGCTGCCGGTGAAGGGCGTCGCGGTGAAGGGATCGGGATCGCCGGCGGCAAACCCAATCGGCACGAAGCCGGCTGGGCCCCACATGCCGCTGGCGGAAGCGAGTGCTGGGCCCAGATCGATGTTGCGCCCCAGCGTGTAACTGCCGGCGAGATTGAGCGCCATCAGTTGCAGCTGATGGCTGTTGCTGATGGTGGTGGAATATTCGCTGAGCAGGAAGGGCCGCGTAGCGCCAGGAGCACCGCTTGCGTTGTTCAGCGTTCCGTTGGCATCGACCAAGATCCAGCAGGCGGCGGTGCCGGCGGCGCATCCCGCCTCATTAACCGCGGTGCCGAAGCTCCAGCCGACGAAGTTCGACAGCGTATAGAACGCGCCGGTGGCAAGCCCTGAGGCGCTGAACGAGCCGCCGCTATTGCCGCCAAGCCCAGGAATCGCATTGATCGTGGAGTCCCAATAGGACTGTGAGACCGTACCACCATCGTTGAAACCGAGCAGCGCACCGACATTGGTGACGCCGGTGACCAGGCCCGTGGCGTAAGTCTGATTGATGACACCGGGGGCGCCGCAGCCGCCGCAATTATATCCGACAAGTCCGCCGACAGAGTCGTTGCCGCTGACATGACCCAGCGCGTACGAATAGAGTACCGTGCCATGGTTGGACCCGACCAGGCCGCCGACATAATTGTGCCCGCTGACGGTCGCGTCGGCATAAGACTGCGTGATGGTGCCCTTGTTTAATCCGACCAGCCCGCCGACATAACCGACATCAGTGCCGCCGCTGGCGGAACCCGTGACTGCGCCGGTGACATAGGAACCAACAATGGTGCCGAACTGGTTATAGCCCACCAGCCCGCCGACAAATTCATCGCCGCCGGTGATGCTGGCGTTGATCAGGCCGACATCACGGATCAGCGCGCCCGCGCCCACATAACCGAACAGGCCGACATAATCCGTACCCGGGCGGTTGATAAAGAGATTGCTGATGGCGTAATTCTGGCCATAGAGCATGCCAGTAAAGGGCGTTCCGCTGGGCGTTGGGAATCCGGTCGCGGTGCCGATCGGCACGAATCCTGCGCCCGCATTCCATGACGATGTCGCGCTCGCATCGATATCGCCGCCCAGAGCGTAAGTGCCGGAGAGATTGTTCTCCATGTTCTGCAGGTCAAACACCGTATTGATCAGCATGTAGGCATTGAGCGTGGCGCCGCCCGTAACATTGCCGCTGTAATTGGTGGGGCTCGTGTAACTGAAAGCGTTGATCGTGCTGTTGTTGTTGCCAGACGGGTTGTAGAAAATCGATACGATGCCCGAGGTCGAAATCATGCCGCCGCTGAAGGCCACGGTGCCGATGCCGGTGGCCGAATTGTCGGCGCGAAGAATGATGTTGGCGCCAGCGCTATTGGTAATATTGGCGTTGACGGCAATGTTGCGGTAGGCGCTGAGCGTCAGGCTGTTGGCGCTCGCCCATACGATCGGCGAATTGACGAAGATGTCGCCATTGCCGCCACTGCCCGCAAATGTAGTCTGGATGGTCACATTGCCGGTGGCGAGATTGGCGACAATGGTGGCCGCCTGCGCCGCATTGATGATGAAATCATCGGGATCAAGCAGCCAGGTGCCGGCAATGCCGGCCACGGCCGAGGTATTGATCAGCGCGCCGTCAATATCGAGCGTATGGCCCGACGTTTCCACCAGCCCGCCATTGCCGCCATTGGCTCCGCCCATGGCGTAGGCCTGACCCGCGAACTGCGTGTTGGCGGAAATCACCGAGATGTTTCCGCCATTGCCGTTGTCGGTTGCGGATGCGGAAAGTTTCGATTTCAAATCCACATGAACGCTGCTGGAGGACCAATCGCCAACCTTGATTGTGCCGCCGCCCTGCGCGCCCGAGGCATCAAGCGTTGCACCCGAAAGCGTAATGTCGCCGCCCTTGACCGTAATACTGCCGCCGGTCTGGCCAGTCGCCGTGATCGTGCCGCTGACGGACACGCCGCCATCGCCGCCGTCGAGCACCACATTGCCGCCATCCTGATGGACGGAGGTGGCCGCGATTGCGCCGCCCATGCTGATGACATGGGTCACCAGATCGCGCGCCGCGCGCGCGGTAAGCATCACGGTGGCGCCTTCTATCTTGCCGTTGTTGACGACGAGCGCCTCCACCGGCTTGCCGCTAAAGTCGATAGCGCGAGCGACCACATTGGCGTCAAGCGGGAACGAGATCAGGCCGTCGCCGGTGAAGTCGAGCGCGAAGATGTTGGACGCGCCAAGAGTGACGCTGCCGAGCTTGGCCGTGATGATGCCGTCATTGCGCACGGCCGGCGCGATCAGGCCCACCAGTCCGCTTTTCGCGTTGATCGATCCTTCGTTCACGATCATGGCATTGGGGTTGCCGGCTTTATTGAAGGTGGCCTTGCCGGACATAATGTCCGCATTGCTGGCGTCGCTTGTGGTGGCGACGAACGAGCCGGTGTCGATTTTCGCGTTTGGCCCGAAGACAATGCCGTCGCCGTTGATCAAAACGATGCGGCCATTGGCCAACAGGCTGCCGAGAATTGCGGATGGGCTGTTGCCGCCGATGCGGTTGACGGCCAGCGCTGTCGAGCCCGGCTGGATGAACTGCGTTATTTCGTTGCTGGCGATATTAAAGCTCGACCAGTCGATGATGACGATCTGGGTTTGCTGATCCACCTGCACGGTTGTGGGCGATGGCGTGCTGATAGTGGCGCTGCCGCCAACCACATCGCCGCCTTCGGGATTACTGAAGCCTCTTTCCGATTGCGACAGGAACGACGCCATCAGCACCAGACAGAGCGCCGTCTGGAGCCGCCTGAGATAAAGCCAGCGCAGATCCCAATGCCTGTGGCCGGCCTCTACCAGCACGGCCATCATCAAATCGCTGCGATAGACAATGTTCGAGCCAAAAATACGCAGCCTGCGAACGCGCAGGGCGCGCTTACTAAGCACCTTGTCCCACCCCATTTGTCCCCACCATCGCCCCGGCGTATTCACCGTTGGGCGTTACTGCAGTCTAAAAACTACCGGTGACCGCAAAAAATACGCGGCCATTTCGGTTCCCTTCCTGTGCCACGTCACGCGAGATCGGCTGGGCGAATTCCACCCAACCCGAGAGATGTTCGTTCCATTGCCAGCGAATGCCGGCGCCGGCGGAATAGGCTGCGTCGCTGCGGGTTTCGAACGGCAGCAGATGCCCTTGCCGCTCGAGATAGCCGGCATCGCCAAAGCCGTAGAGCTGCACCGCATCAAGCGGGCCGGTCTTGCTCAAATTGTAGCGAAGCTCGGCCGAGCCCAGCACGCATTCGTCGCCGATGATTTCGCTGTCGTCGAAGGCGCGGCCGATAACCGCGCCGCCATAGCCGCATTCCTGCGAAGCCAGCACGGCGTGCGAGGTCCATTGCGCGGACGCCGAGAGCAGGCCTTCAAAGCCGTTGCCCAATTCCTGCAACCGCGAGGCGCTGACGTCGAGCGCGCTGAACACGCCGCTGCCTGCGCTGCGGCTGCGCAGAGGAGAGTTCGACGTCGTCGCATCGAAAACGTCCAGTCCCTGCGTGAAATGCGCCGAGAGCATGGTCATGCCCTTGTCGTCATATCGCCAATAGGTGGCGCCTGGGCTGAGGAGATAGAGCCGGTCGCTCGAATTGGTGAAAGAGAAAATCTTGCTGTCGAGCCATTGCCCGGTAGCATAGAAGTCCAACACCAGATTCTGGTTCCGCGCGCGGATCAGCGGATGCTCGATGCCAATGCGCGCCGTCGTGCCGTTGGTGACGAAATGGATAAGGTTCAGCAAAAACAGCCCCGGATGCGCATCCGAGTACGTGCCTTCGAGAACAAGCCGCGTGCCATTGTTGTTGAGCGGCACCGTCATCTGGGCAGAGCCGTAGCGCAGCTCCTTGGTATCGGACGACAACACCCCACGCAGATGAAGCGTATCGCCCTGGCCCAGCAGGTTGTTGATCATGGCGTTGGCTTCGCCGCGGTAAGGACCGAATGCCTTGGAGCCGCGGTTGGAAACCGAAACGGACGCGCCAACTGCCTTATATTCGAGATGGATGACGAGACGCGTTGCGCCTCTGGGCGCGCCTTCCATGCGCTCGAAAACGCTTTTCACGGTGTAACCTGGAACATCGTTGGCAAGCAGCAGGAAGCGCTCGAGTGACGCCAGCCGCAAGGGCTTGGACGAGACGATCTGATCGGCAAAGCCTGTAAGCACAGAAGGCATACGCCCGGTATCGCCTTCGAAGCGGTACTCGGCGACATAGCCTTCGATCACGTCGATCTCGGCGCGGCCATTGCCGATAGTCTGCTTGGGCACGATGGCGAAACTGATCGCATAACCGGCCGCCACATATTTGGCGGTGATTTCATTAGCCGCCTTATAGAGATCGGCAACCGTCACATCTTGTCCGATGAGACGGTCATAGGTGGGCGCAAGCTCTGCTTGCAAGAAAACGGTGGCGCCAACCAGGTCGACACCCGTCAGATGGATTTTAATATCGGAAGCATTGGCCGGAGCTTCGAGGCTGGCGGGCGCCGGAATCGAAACCTCGCCCGAGGGCGCAGGAGGCGGCTGATTGTTGAGGTCGCGCTCGACACTGCCGGGCTGGACAGTGGAGGGAATTTGCTGCGCTTGCGCGTTCGCGGCGAGCACGGCGAGCACGCAAATAACCGCTGCTACCAAGCGAACTTGGCTCACGATACGCACCCCCCTCTGGGAGAGCTTTCGACGCCCTCAACCTCTGGTCATTATAGTCAACATTTCCGGCCGCCCGGAACGCGCGCGCCGCTGTTTTGCTGGGTTTTTAAGGCTATGTGGATTCGGCGCACTCCCTGGGATAAGGCGCGATTTTGCTTGTTACAGAACGGGTTAAGTTCCTAACGAGCACCGTTAATGCCCTGCCTGACATGAAATATAGATGTTACAGGGGCTGGCGCCTGGCTTCCGCCACCGCCAGTCCAAGCTCTAACAAAGACCTCGAACGCCGGCGAAAAAACCCTCCGTCATGCTCAGTATCGACAACGTTGTCGTCCGCATTGCGGGACGCGAAATCCTCAAAGGCGCCAGCGCCAATTTGCCGGCCGGGCGGCGTATCGGATTGGTCGGGCGCAACGGCGCAGGCAAGACCACGCTGCTGAAACTTTTCCTGGGCGAACTGTCAACCGATGCCGGCGATGTGTCCTGGCCGCGCGCCTGGAAAGTAGGCGCAGTGGCGCAGGAAGCGCCGGGCAGCAGCGATACCCTGCTCGATACTGTGCTGGCAGCCGACAAGGAACGCTCGGCGCTATTGCTAGCCGCCGAAACCGAAACCGACGGCCACAAGCTGGGCGACATCTATCACCGCCTCGACGATATCGATGCCTATTCTGCGCCCGCGCGCGCCGCCAGCATTCTGGCGGGGCTGGGTTTCACATCGCAAGAACAGGAACGCCCCTGCGCGGAATTTTCCGGCGGCTGGCGCATGCGCGTGGCACTGGCGGCGATTCTTTTCGCGGCGCCCGATCTGCTGTTGCTGGATGAGCCCACCAATTATCTCGATCTCGAAGGCGTGATGTGGCTGGAAGATTTCCTGCGCCGTTATCGCGGCACGGTGGTTATCGTCAGCCATGACCGCGATCTACTCAACACGGCCGCCGAATTCATTTTGCATCTTGAGCACGGCAAGCTGACACTTTACACCGGCAATTACGACACGTTTGTCACCACGCGCACGGCCAAGCGCGCGCTTGATGCCGCCTTCGCCAAGAAGCAGGAATTGGCGCGCGCCCACATGCAGGCATTTGTCGACCGCTTTCGCTACAAGGCTTCCAAGGCCAGGCAAGCGCAAAGCCGCATGAAAATACTGGCGCGTCTGCAGACGGTCGAGATCCCCGTCGACGAGCAAGTGGCGCCTATCCGGATCCCGGCCGCCACCGAGGCAAGCCCGCCGCTTATCACCATGCACAAGACATCGGTGGGGTACGAGCCGGGCAAGCCAATTCTTTCGCACATGTCGTTGCGCTTCGATCCCGACGACCGCATCGCGCTGTTGGGCAAGAACGGCAACGGCAAATCGACACTGGCGAAATTGCTAGCGGCGAAACTTTCGCCCATGGGCGGTGAGCTCACACGCGCGCGAAAACTGATCACCGGCTATTTCGCGCAGCATCAGTTGGAGGAATTGGACGGCACGCTCACACCAATCGAAACACTTTCTCACCTGCGCCCGAGGTTGACGATGGAGCAGGTGCGCACCCAACTGGGTGGATTTGGCTTCTCCTCCGACAAAGCGGTGACACGCGTGATGAACCTGTCGGGCGGCGAAGGAGCGCGGCTAATGCTGGCGCTGGTGACGCTGGACAAGCCCAACATGCTCATCCTCGACGAACCCACCAACCATCTCGACATCGACGCGCGTGCGGAACTTCTGAACGCGCTCAACGATTTCGACGGCGCGGTCATTCTGGTGAGCCATGACCGCCGCTTGCTGGAGGCCACCGCCGACCGGCTGCTGCTGGTGGCGGGTGGCCGGGTCGAGCCATTCGACGGCGATCTCGATGATTACCGGCGGTTCCTGCTTTCGGGCGATGAACGGCCACCCCCGCGTGCGCAAGCTAATAAGACCAATACGCCCGCGAAAAAGACCGGAAAACACAGGCGTTAGAAGCACGCGCCGCGATTGTCCTTGCTTTCTTGCTGCGGTGCACCATATATGCCGCAAGCCTCGCAGTCGCACGACGGCGCCCACCAATTTGGCGTCTGTCACGGCAAGGCAAATCTCAACATACCGTTCGCTCCAGATGTGCGTGGAAGACGGCAAAATAGCCGTGACGCGCGTGTAGCGTTGTTTGCTGCTAATCAAGGAATGAACGTGACTACCCTGTCTTTTACGGCGCTTGGCGTTGCCGAGCCGTTGGCCCGCGCGCTATCCGCCGAGAATTATCTCACCCCCACTCCCATCCAGACGCAGGCTATCCCCCTGATCCTAAAGGGCCGCGATGTCGTAGGCATTGCGCAAACCGGCACCGGCAAAACGGCGGCCTTCGGCCTGCCGCTGCTGCAAATGCTGGCGGCGAACCGCGTGACGCCAGCGCCACGCGCCGCGCGCGCGCTGATTTTGGCGCCCACGCGCGAGCTTGCTATCCAGATCGACGAAAGCCTGCGCTCCTATGGCAGAAATCTGCATCTGCGCCATGCAGTCATTCTTGGCGGCATTAATCAGAACAAGCAGATCACGGCCATGCGCCACGGTGTCGATATTCTGGTGGCGACACCCGGACGGCTGCTCGATCTGGTGAGCCAGAAACACGTTGTGCTAAGCACCGTGACGACACTGATCATCGACGAAGCCGACCGCATGTTCGACATGGGCTTCATTCGCGACGTGCGCAAAATCGTCTCTCATATCCCTCGCCAGCGCCATGGCATGCTGTTTTCGGCCACTATGCCGGCTGATGTGGCGCATCTGGTCAAGGAGATGCTGCACGACCCCGTGCGTATCGATATTTCGCCTACGGTGATTACCGCAGACAATATCGACCAGCGCGTCTATTTCGTGGCGGCGCCGGACAAGCGCGCCTTGCTGCGCGAGTTGCTGCTCGATAAAGCAATGAAACGCGTGATCGTGTTTACCCGCACCAAGCACGGCGCCAACAAAGTGACCGAATATCTCGGCAAGGCTGGGCACAGGGCTGAAGCCATTCACGGCAACAAAACGCAAAGCGCCCGCCAGCGTGCGCTGGAAAACTTTCGCGCCGGGCGTGCGCGCATCCTGGTGGCAACCGATATCGCCGCGCGCGGTATAGATATCGACGACGTCACCCACGTCATCAATTTCGAATTGCCGGACGTCGCGGAAAGTTACGTGCACCGCATCGGCCGCACGGCGCGCGCGGGCAGCGGCGGCACGGCCATCGCCTTCTGCGATCCGTCCGAACGCGAGTTGTTGCGCGCGATTGAGCGTCTGGTAAAACGCGAGCTTAGCCCGGTGGGCGATCAACGCCGCCCGCCGGAAGAACGCGCGGCACCCAAACCTGAGCGCAATTATGCAAACCCGCGCAACCGCAATCGCCGCTTCCGCAATGGGCGGAATGCGCGTTACGCGGCCTAGCGTGCACGCTCAAGAAGGTCACGACGATGAAAAAGAACAAAAAACTGCCTGGCGCCTTTGCCGCGCTGACCAAGGACACCCGCTATGCCGGCACCTATGAGGTGCTGGTGCCGGCCCCCGACCGGGTGAAGCCGCACCGGGTGCCGTTGCAGTTCGCGACCGAGGAAAGCGCCAACACGTGGATTCACAGTCCGGAAGGCGTCGAAATGATCGCGCGGCTGCTGGAACCAAGTCGGAAATAACAGCCCCGTGGGGTGGGAATGAATTTCAGGAAATCTTTCATCGCCAGCACATTTGAGACTTGTTAATTCGTGCAATCGAATATTCTACTGATCGCCGCATTCAGGCCCACCGCCCGCCACCAGGAAACTCCGCCCCTACTGCTATGTCATTGACGGGACGCATCGTTTCATTTTGCTGCCGCCACGCGGCCTATGTCGCGTTGGGCACCATTCTACTTGGCGCCGGCGCTTTCTATTACAGCGTGGAAAATTTCGCTCTGAACAGCGACAGCGCCAAACTGATTTCACAGGATTTGCCCTGGCGTCAGCGCGAAGCGCAATTCGACAAGGCATTCCCGCAGCAGGGCGGTTCGATTTTGGTGGTGATCGACGGCGCCACGCCTGAACTCGCCGAACGCGCAACAACGGCGCTCTACAAAAAGTTAGGCGAAAAAGACAATGGCTTTCTTTCGGTGAGCGAACCCGGCGGCGGCGCCTTTTTTGCCCGCAACGGATTGCTTTATTTGTCGAAGAGCGAAGTGCAGTCCACCACCGAACAACTGATAGCCGCGCAACCTTTTCTGGGCGGACTTGCGGAAGACCCCAGCCTGCGTGGCATCGCCTCCAGCCTATCGCTGGCAATCGATGGCATCATGATGGGACAGGCGGATGCGAAAGACTTCGACCGATCCTTGTCGGGGTTCGCCGATGTTCTGGGCCAGGTCGTCGAAAGGAAGCCGGTGTTTCTTTCCTGGCGCTCATTGATCGCTGGTAAGCCGTCCACCCGGCTTGAGACGCGGCGTTTCATACAGGTGCAACCGCAACTCGAATTCGGCAATCTTTCGCCGGGGCAGGAAGCCACCTCGCGCATTCGAAAAATCGCGGCCGGTTTGAATCTAAACCCGCAGCAGGGTGTGACCGTGCGTCTGACGGGCCAGGTGCCGCTTACTGACGAAGAATTCGGCACGCTCGCCGAGCGCGCCATCCCCATGACCAGCGTGATGGTGTTTTCGGTGTTGCTGATGCTGTGGCTGGCGCTGCGTTCGGCACGCATTATTCTCGCCATCGTCATCACCTTATTCGCGGGGCTGACCACGACCACGGCCTTCGGGCTTCTGACCGTGGGCGCGCTCAACCCCATATCGGTCGCGTTTATCGCGTTGTTTGTCGGGCTCGGGGTCGATTTCGGCATTCAGTTCAGCGTGCGTTACCGCGAAGAACGCCACGAGGTTGGCGATCTCGACCGCGCGCTCGCCAATGCAGGCGCGCGCATGGGCCAGCCTTTGGCGCTGGCTGCGGCCGCAACGGCTGCCGGTTTCTTTGCCGTACTGCCGACCGATTATATCGGCGTGGCGGAACTTGGCCTGATCGCGGGCGCCGGCATGATCGTGGCCTTCGTGCTCAACCTCACTATGTTGCCTGCATTGTTGAAACTGCTGCGCCCCAAGGGTGAAGCAAAAGATATTGGTCTTACGTTTCTGGCGCCGGTTGATTATTTTCTGCACGAGCGCCGCCAATGGATCATCGGCATCATCGTTTTTCTCGGAAGCCTTTCCTTCGCACTGGCGCCATTTCTTGAGTTCGATTTCAATCCACTCGATCTCAAGAACCCCCACACGGAATCGGTTTCGACTCTGTTTGATCTGATGAAAGATCGCGCAACATCGCCGAACGCCATCAATGTTCTGGCGCCGTCGCTCAACGAAGCGGGAAAGATCGCAAAAAAACTTTCGGCTTTGCCGGAAGTCGATCAGGCGATCACGCTCAACAGCTTTGTTCCCGAAGATCAAACCGAGAAGCTTGCACTGATCACCGATGCGTCGAGTCTGCTCGACGCCACCATTCACCCCTTCGACGTGAAGCCCGCACCAACAGACTCCGAAACCATTGACGCCCTCAATATGGTGGCTGGCAAACTGCACGAGTTCGCAAATACGAAAGCGGGCGCCGGGACGAGCGCAAAACGCCTGGGCGATATTTTTGCGGAAGTGGCTGCCGGAACCCCGAAGTTGCGCGCACGCGTAGCGAACGCGCTGGTGCCAGGACTGCAAACCATGCTGGCGCAAGTGGGTTCGGCACTACAGGCTGAGCCCGTGTCATTGTCCACGCTGCCACCCGATCTCATGCACGACTGGGTATCGCCAACGGGCGCCGCGCGCGTTCAGGTGGTGCCAAGCGGCGATCCCAACAACAACGACAATTTGCGGCGTTTCGCCGCCGCCGTGCTCACAGTGGCGCCCAACGCCTCGGGCGGCGCCATCGGCATTCAAGGTGCCGCACGCACCATCGTGCAGGCCTTTATTCAGGCGGGGCTTCTTTCGTTTCTTTCCATTACCGCTTTGCTGATCATCGTGCTCCGCCGCGCGCGCGATGTGATCCTGACCTTGGTGCCGCTCTTTCTCACCGGCCTGTTGTCGCTAGGAACCTGTGTCGCTATCGGTCTGGAGCTGAACTTCGCCAACATCATCGCGTTGCCATTGCTGTTCGGCATTGGCGTCGCGTTCAACATTTATTTCGTGGTCGCCTGGCGCAAAGGCATGCGCCATCTGCTGCAATCGAGTTTGGCGCGCGCCGTTCTCTTCAGCGCGCTGACCACGGCATCCGCCTTTGGCACGTTGTGGCTGTCCAGCCATCCCGGCATGGCCAGCATGGGCCAGCTGCTGACCATCGCGCTGGCCTGGACCTTGGTAACGGCGTTGCTGTTTTTGCCGGCTCTGCTTGATGCCTGGCCGGAGAGGAAAAAAGACCGGGCGACGCCGGCGTGATTACTCCGGCGCCATTAACCGGTCGGATGCTTCGTTTATTTTCTTGATCAGCGCCGCGGCGCCGCCAGTTTTTATGGTCATGGAAAATTCCGAGCGCCTAAGGCCGAGCTGGCTGATCGTGCCGTTGAGATAAACGTCAATGATCTTCCATGCGCCCGCCGCCTCGCGCATGCGGTAAATAAGCGGAACCGGCGCATGGTCCGTGGGCTCAAGCGCGCTTTTGACAATGTGATCGGGGCCGCGCACCAGAATTTCAGGCTCGACCGTGAATTTCTCGCCGCCAAAACTGGCAAAGCCTCTGGCGTAGTTTGCAATCGTCATGCGCTCAAAGGCGTCGATCAGCGATTTCTGGTCAGCGGCGGAAATTGCGGACCATGAAGCGCCGACCACGAGCCTGGTCATTTCAGGAAGATTGAAGGCAGCTTCTATGGCGGGCTTGAGTTTTTTGTAGCGCCCCTCGATACCAAGCTGCGGTCCTTGCTTCATCGTTTCGACGAGGGTGGCATAAAATATTTCGATGCGATGGACGGCGGGATCGCTAGCGGCTGTCTCGGCCTTGACTCTCCCAACTAAGAGTGGGGCCGTTATCGTCAAGGCCATCACGGCAAGAAGAAAATATTTGCGTAGCTTCGAACTCATCGCCGCTTCCTCGCCTAGTTGCGCTTATTTAGTGGACCGCAGCCTTGCGTCAACCCCAGGGCCGCATCCGGGAGGTTTCCAACGCAATTGCAACGAAATTATACTGCAAAAAAGCCATACTGGGGCCCAAAATGCTACGCGATTTTCCTTTGAAACTCTTATCGGTTCTTATTGCGGCAACATGTTGGCCGGCGGTTGCATGGGCGGCGCCAGCGCGCTGCGACGCGAATAAGACTTTCGCCGTGGTCGCCCATGGTGGCGAATTGAGCGAACGTGTCGAGGATAATGGCCGGCTGAGCGCAATGCGCGCGGCACTTGCTGACGCACGCGCGGCGCTCGCACATGGTGCCTCGAGCCTCGATGTCGTGGAAACCATTATCCGCAACTTTGAAGATTCCGGCATCTTCAACGCCGGCAAGGGCGCCATAGCCAATGCGGTTGGTGTAGTGGAAACCGACGCCTCGATCATGGATGGGCGCGAGATGAACGCGGGAGCGGTTGCTTCCATGACTGGAATCAAAAACCCTATTCATGCGGCGCGTCTGGTGATGGAGAAATCGCCGCATGTGCTTTTTGTTGGCGACCGTGGCGAGGCTACAGTGAAGAGCCTTGGCGCGGAAAGCGTGGCTCCTGATTATTTCATCAGAAACAGGAAGCCGAGCCGACCGGGGCCGGAGCACGGTACGGTTGGCGCGGTGGCGCTTGACCGTTGCGGCCACATAGCGGCCGGCACCTCGACCGGCGGCTATACCGGCAAATGGTCGGGGCGCGTCGGCGACTCGCCCATCATCGGCGCATCGACATATGCAAATGACGCGGTTGGAGGTTTTTCCGCCACCGGACATGGCGAGCACTTCATCCGTTTTTCGATCTCGAAGGACGTCGCCGACCGTATGCGATATGCAGGCGAAACCATCGATGCGGCGATGAAGGACGATCTCATGGGCACGCTGGCGCCCTTCAAGGATGCCGATGGCGCGTTGATCGGCATCGATGCCCACGGCCATGTGGCGATGCAATGGAACCGGGTCGGTCTGTTCCGCGGCTATGCCACAGACGAAGAAGCACCTGTCGTCGCCCAATATGAAGGTCCCACCGCAAGCAAGCCCCGGCATTGAAACGATGAGACAGATGGTGTTCCGCATCACCCTCGCCTGCGTTTTGGCCTGCGCGATTACAGCAGCGCGGGCAGAACAAAAACTACAATCGCAGGAAGGAGATTTTGTAGTTCACGATTTTCATTTTCGCTCGGGCGAAACATTGCCCGCATTGCGATTGCACTACACGACACTGGGCAAGCCAATGCGTGATGCGAAAGACCGCGTCACCAATGCCGTCCTTATTCTTCATGGCACGGGCGGCGACGGTCATCAGTTCTTCAGGCCGCAATTCGCGGATGTGTTGTTTGCGCCGGGCGGACCTTTGGACCCCGCGCGCTATTTCATCATTCTTGCCGATGGCATCGGACACGGGAAATCCTCCAAGCCCAGCGATGGCATGCACGCGCATTTCCCGCATTATGATTACGACGATATGGTCGCCGCGCAACACGCGCTGGTGACACAAGGACTGAAGGTGAACCATCTGCGCCTGGTGATGGGCACTTCGATGGGCTGCATGCATTCTTTTGTCTGGGGCGAAACTTACCCCGATTTCATGGACGCGTTGATGCCGCTGGCCTGTCTGCCGGTGCAGATCGCAGGGCGCAACCGCATGTGGCGCAAGATGGCGATGGATGCGATTGAAGAAGATCCGGCGTGGCAAGGCGGCGAATATAAGAAGAAGCCGCTAGCAGCACTGCGCACAGCGGCGGATCTGCTGGTGATCGCGGGAAGCGCGCCCATCCTGATGCAGAAGGCCTATGCCACGCGCGACGCCGCCGACAAATATCTTGAGGACCGCATCACGGATATGCTGCCCACACTCGATGCCAACGACCTGCTTTATCAAGTGAATGCCTCGCGCGATTATGATCCCTCGCCTGCGCTCGGCAAAATAAAGGCGCAAGTGATGTGGGTGAATTCCGCCGACGATTTCATCAATCCGCCCGAGCTTGGCATTGCCGAGCAGCTGGTGAAAAAACTGGCGCGCGGACGCTTCGTTTTAATTCCCACGAGTGAACAAACGCACGGCCACGGCACCCATACCTGGGCCGCCATCTGGCAGAATTATCTGGCGGAATTGCTGAAAGAGACCGAACGCCGCTAGCACGTCACGACTTCGCCCAGGTCCAGTCGGCCGGCGATTTACGGCAGCCGCCGTCGGACCATCCTGTCCAGGCGCGGCCCCTGAGCACGCGCCCCGAATGCGCAGCCGTTGTCTTGCCGTCTTTGATGGCTTCGATGCCATTGACCAGCACTTCGGAAACGCCGGTGGCGTATTGCTGCGGCTTTTCATAGGTCGCGTGATCCTGGATGGTTTTGGGATCGAACACCACCACGTCAGCGAAGTAACCCTTCTTCAGCAAGCCACGCTCGTGCAGTGCAAGGTTGCCGGCAGGTAGCGATGTCAGCTTGCGAATAGCCTCTTGTAACGTGATCAACTTTTCATCGCGGACATAATGGCCCAGCAGACGCGCCACATTTCCGTAAGCACGTGGGTGCGCGCTCGATTTTAGAAAGACGCCTTCCGGTTCTTGCGCCGATTCATCGGAGCCGAAGCTCACATAGGGAAGCGCCACTTCCTTGGTTATGTTTTCTTCCGACATCAAGAAATAGGCGACGTCGACGCGTGAATCATCCTCAATAACGAGATCAATGATGGTGTCTTCGGGGCTTTCGCCGCGCATCTTCGCCACTTCACTCAATCGTTTTCCGGTCAAGGGTTTTAACTTGTCCGACTTGAAACCCAGAAACAGCGTGCCTTCCGCCCCCGCCAAGCGATAAAGATTTTCCCACGGCGCATGCGGATCGCGCATTTCGGCAATAACGCGCTTGCGCGTGGCGGGATCTTTCAGCCGCGCGATCCAGGCTTCGAGCCCGCCCGCTTGCACCCAGGTCGGCATGGCGGCATCGAGCCCTGTGGCGCCCGCTTCATAGACATACATATTGGCGGTGATACGGTCGCCGCCCGCACGTGCTGCATCGAATTTGGCCAGTACGCCAGGAAGCTTCGACCAGTTGGGCCGGCCCGCGACTTTCAAATGATACATTTCGGCGGGCGCCTTCGATGCATGGCTGATGGCGATCAGCTCGTCGACGGCTTCATCGACATGGTCGCCTTCGCTACGGATATGCGAGATATAGATGCCACCGCATTTTCCAGCTTCCGAGGCGAGCGCGATCAGCTCCGGCGTCTTGGCATAGGTGGCGGGCGCATAGATAAGCGCCGAACCGACGCCCAGGGCGCCATCCTCCATGGCCGAGCGCACCAGGGCCTGCATGCGTGAAAGCTGGGCAGGTGTCGGCTGGACGTCGCCTTCGCCGAGTTCATGGATGCGCGCCGTGGTCGCACCGAGAAAAGATGCAACGTTGGGCGATACGCCTTTGGCCTGCAACTTTTCCAGATATTGGCCAAGCGTGGTCCAGTCGATATTGTATTTGATATCTCCCTGGCGCTGTTCGGCCAGGCGTTTCATCTCGTCCGTGAGCGGCCCCATGGACCAGCCCTCGCCCATCACTTCCAGCGTCACGCCCTGGCGCAAATCGCTTTGCCCGGTGCCGTCGACAAGCAGCGAGTCCGTTGCCCAGCTCAACATATTGATGAAGCCTGGAGACACCGCCTGACCGCGCGCATCGATCACGCGCTTAGCTGTGCTTTCCTGATGCGGGCCGACATAGGCGATGCGGTCGCCAACTATGCCGACATCACCCGTAAAGGGTGTGGCCCCAGAGCCGTCATAAATCGTGCCGCGCTCAATTAAGATGTCGTAGGCGGGTATGGGCGCGGCCCACGGTGCAACGCTAGCCAGTGCTGCGATCAAGACAAACGCGCCGATGCCAAAGAAGATAATGCGTGCAGTTTTCATAGCGGGCACCCCCGCAAAACCTGCCCGCAAATCAGGCGTTGAGCAAGACCGGAATGGCAGCCGGGTCAGTTCATCTCAAAGGAGAACTGCACCGCTACGACGTTGACCGAGCCTTTGGTGCGGCCATCGAGATTGCCGCGCACCGCGTTGGCCGGCGCGAGCTGCGAAAGACTGACATTGCTGGTGGGCAGGAAAAGATGGGAAGCTGAAAACGAGACATCGGTGCAATCCGAGGCATGATACCGCGCGCCAAGCGCGATCCAGGTGCGGTCGTTGTCAGGGATGCGTGGTCCGCGCGTTGAATTGGGAACGGGGCTCGCATCGAATGCCGCGCCGGCACGCAGCGTCCAGCGGTCATCGGCCTGATATTCCACGCCTAGCGCGTAGAACCAGGCGCTTTTCCAATTTGCGAGCGTGACATCGTCGGGCTGCGCCGGATTCTTTGACGTGATGCGCAATTCCTTGAAGGAGGTCCAGTCTGTCCAGTTTGCCTCGCCAAGCAGTGTCCAGCGTTTGTCGAGCTGCCAGCGCGCGCCGAAATTGAGAACTGCGGGCGTGGTGAGCGATGTCTTGGCGGGCGTATTGGAGAACAGCCCCGTAAATCCGTTGACGGCCTGCGCCAGTGGGTTGCCAGTAAGATTGAAGTTGAGCTTGCCGCTGGCATGGGTGTCGACCGATGAGCGGTACGAAACACCCAAAGTAAGCGCATCGCTGACTTGCGCGATGGCGCCCAGCGTGTAGCCCCAACCCCAGCCGTCAGCGTCGAATTTCGCGCGGATGTCCGCGGCCCCGGGCGTGCCATAGAGCGGCGGGCCGTAGGCGATGGTGCCGACGTCAACCGCATTGCTGAATTGGCCATGCGCATATTGCGCCTGGACGCCGCCCGCGATGACGACGTGCGGCGTGACATTGAAGGCGATGACGGGCGCGATATTGGCGGTGAGAAGTTTGGTTTGCAGCGCGTAATAACGGCCGACCCAATCGTTCGGATACTGGGTGCTGAGACCCCATGGCGCAGTGACGGAAAGGCCGAAAGACCATTGGGGCGCCAAGCGCCAGCGTGCCGTAAGTGCCGGAACGGCGGCATCGCTGATGAAATCATTCGGCGAACTTTTGCCACTGACTGGCGTCAGGGCGGACGTTGTCGCCGTGTAGTCCGCGGACGAACTAGGGAAAATTCCGGCGACGCTGACCGTGAAATCGGCCGTATCCACGAACCCGGCCGCGGCCGGGTTATAGGCCAAGTAACTGGAGTTGCTGGCGGTAGCACTAGCACCGGCATAGGCCGAACCCATGGCGTCGGCGCTGTGCTCTCGGAGCGCAAAACCCGCAGAAAAGGCGAACTGTGGCACCAGCACACAAGCTGCCGCCATTAGGCCAAATGTGTATTTCCGCATGTCCTCGCCCCCCGCGAATGCCGATGCCGACAATTCTCGGCTAATAAGAGTTAAACTTTCCTTTCATGCCGGGTAAACGCTTAAGCAACAGGAGAGAATGAGTTGTTAACAGGGGCGTGATTATTTGATCGTTTATCGCTTCGTACGACGATGCGATGGGCAGCAAATGGTGGCGGGTAGTCCCTTGTCTTTGCCGTACGAAACGACCGATCAGAGCTTTGCGCTCGACAGGGTGCGATTGCGCTTTCGCGACCCCCAGGTCGAGGAAACGTTCAAGCGCGAATCGCTTGCCCAGTCGATCAACTTCATCCGCGCCTACCTGATTGCTGGCACCGGCCTTTATATGATGTTCGGTATCTTGGACCGCATCGCTGGCGGCGCCGATTATCTTGTCCTGTGGGGAATTCGTTACGGCGTGGTGACGCCTATTTTGCTGGGCGTCTTCGCGCTCACCTTCTTCCGTTCGTTTTTCAAATATTCGCAGTTGGCGCTGGGCGCAACAATGATGACGGCCGGTCTCAGTATCGTGGCGATGACCACGATTATGGGCCCGCCTTTCAACAGCGAGTATTACGCCGGCTTGATCATGGTGGTGATTTATTGCGGCACGTTGATCCGACTGGAATTCATTCACTCGCTGTGGATTTCGATCTTCCTGTTCGTCTGTTATCAGGTGGTCTGCTGGTGGGCGAACCCTCTTCCCACAAACATCGCCATCAGCAACAATTTCTTTTTGGTGATGGCCACGGGCGTCGGCCTGTTCTCCGGCTACATCGAAGAGACCTACATCCGCAAAGCCTATTCGAGCCAAAAGATCATCGAGGCCAAGAACTCGCTGCTGAATGTTCTGCTGCAGGAATCGCACAAGGCAAATCAGATCGAAGAACGAATTCCTCGCCACCATGAGCCACGAGCTGCGCACGCCGCTGAATGCCGTGATCGGCTTCTCGGATATTCTGAAGAAGCAGATGTTCGGCCCGCTCGGTAACGACAAATACACCGACTACGTCAACGACATTCACAAGAGCGGCTCGCATCTGCTGTCGATCATCAACGACATTCTTGATCTGGCGAAAGCCGAGTCCGGCAAGCTGCAACTCGACGAGCGCGAAGTCGAAATCAACGACATTATCGAGCGTTGCATCCGCATGTGCCTGGGGCCGGCGCAAAGTGGCAAGGTCAAAGTTATTCCACCGCAGAGTTTGAAGGCCGTCTATGTGCGTGCGGACGAGCGTCTGCTGTTCCAGCTTGTGCTCAATCTGGTTTCGAATGCAGTCAAATTCACGCGGGAAGGGGGCGAGGTTCGCTTCACCGTACTGCCAGCCCCGAAGAAGGTGTGATCGTAAAAGTTACTGACACGGGCATCGGCATCGCCCCCGACGACATTGGCCGCGTGCTGCGCCCCTTCGAGCAGGTGGAAGGCTCGCTCGCGCGCCGTCATGGCGGCACAGGATTGGGCCTGCCCTATGCCGAGCGTCTAGCGCAACTGCATGGCGGCAAGCTCACCATCGAGTGCCGAACTCGGCCGCGGCACGACCGCTACCATGTGGCTGCCGCGCGAGCGCTTTATCGGCTTTGGCAACGTCGTGCCGCTGAAGGCCGCCGGATAATTCGCTTTACGGCTTGCGAACGAATAGCAAGCGCACGCGGCCCGTTGGGTCGGTTTCCGTCCAGGCTTCAGCCGGCTGCAAGTCCTTGGTCCAGGCCAGCATCTCGGGCTCGCTGCGGTAATGCAGCGTCCAGTCGGTGATAAATTCCATCGGCCAGAGATTGCTGAGCGATGTATCGTTCATATTGCCGATGATCAGCAATCCGCCGTGTGCCAGCGTATTGTAAAGGCTGTGCGTGAGACGCATGGCGCGCCGATCGACCAGATAGTCGAGCAGCCCCACCGAATAGACCAGATCCTGCGGCGGCACGGCCTCGAAGCTCTCGCTGCTCTTTAGGATCTCGGTGAACGACATATTGAGGCAGCGCACTCGGGCATGTTCCTTGAGCCGCACCACGTGTGGATAGGTTTTCTCGAAGGCATAACGCAGCGCCGCCTGTTCCTGATCAATCAGCGTAAACTCCGCGCGCCCATGGGCGGAATGCGGGCTGGCCAGGAACAGTTCGACCTCGCGCGCCGGCCCTGAGCCCAGGCTCATGATACGCGCCGTGCGGTCGACGCCCTTTTCGCGCACAACCTTGGCGATGATGCCCTGCACCACTTCCATGCGGGTCTTGATGCATTCTGCGACCTCAAGGCCCAGACGGTGCATCAGCATGTGATAGACGTCGTCGCCTCGGCGCTCCCAGTCATAGACCTGGTTCATCACGCCGAAATCGCCGGGATAGCCGAACGGTTTGGCATAGCTTCGGTCCCAAATGGCGCCCAGCCGCAATTCAGGCGTGAGCACGAGCTCGGTGAATTCCTTGCTGGCTTCGAAGGCCTCGCGCTTGTGCTCGATTGCGCGCGCAAGATCATTGCCCGTGCGCCACAGCGTGCGCCAATGCTTGAGCAAGGGTTCGGCGCAGGCTTCATAGGCGCTGTCGGCGTCGAAGGTGCGGCCGAACTGACTCGCCAGATTGGTGTTCTCGTCCAATACGGCGCGATAAGAGCGCAACACGTTCAGCACATCGGAACAAAACGCGCGATAATCCTTGGACACAAGTTGCGCTGTCTCGCCGTTGAGCAACGAGGAGCGGCGCGCGATCTGCGCCTGGGCGTTACGGTTCAAGAGCGTGTCGAATTCGACGTGATTGTTTAGGAAGTGAAACGCCACCTTGGCGCCGAACACTGTGGTTTCGGTGCGGCAGACGCGCGCTTCGCTTTCGAAAATGGAAAGGCCGGATTGCTGGATGGTGAGCGGCACCACCTCACCTGGCTCCAGATTGGCTTCCGCGCCGTGCTGGGCCAGCACGGCTACACCGCCAAGGCTGATGTTCTGCAAATTATAAAGATGCGATCCCACGCGCACCCGCGGCAGGACGTGCGGAAATAGTTTGCGGGCTTCGTAGCGCGGCGGGCGGAACCAAACTTCGCGGCCGGAACTGCCGCGTAACTCTTCATACGCCAACATTGCGACACCTCACCTGCCGGTGATGGCCGCCCGAGGGTTGCAGCGCTGACCCCCTCTACTCAGGATCGCGCCGACTGATTTGCCCGGCCCTCGAACCAACGCACCGGTTACATGGTTAACGATTTATTAAAGTCCCGGAGAGTCTTGAAAGTCAAGGCAAATCTACCCACAAGCGTTAACACCGTTCGAAATTCGAGTCTGCAAACGGGGTTTAATACAAAGGCTGGTGGTACGGCTCAAGCCGAACTCCCAGCCTTGGCCGGTTCCTCTGGGTGCTGAATATCGGCCAGTTGCTGGAGCCATGCGGGTTTAGTCTTGCGCGCCCGTCCGTCCGGCATTTGCTATCATGCGCCCAAGTGAGGCGGCATCACCCAATGCGGGATTATCATGTCGAACCAAGTGCGCATGCGTGCGCTCAGCACCGCCGTGCCGCCTTATGTCCTCAACCAGGCTGACGTCCAGCAACGCGCCACCAATTTATTTCGCGGCCAGGACATCGAACGGATGCTGCCGGTCTTCGCCAATACTGGCATAGAACGGCGTTATTCCTGCGTGCCTATCGAATGGTACAGCGAGCCGCATGGTTGGCGCGAACGCACAGAGCTTTATGTCGAGAATGCGCTGGCGCTGCTTGAACAAGCGACGCTGGCTTGTCTTGAGCAAGCGGAATTAAAGCGCGAAGACATCGATGCCATTGTGGTGGTGTCAACCACCGGAATCGCCACACCAAGTCTCGATGCGCTGCTGGTCGAGCGCATGAATTTGCGCCGCGACATCAAACGATTGCCGATCTTCGGCCTTGGCTGCGCTGGCGGCGTGATCGGACTGGCGCGCGCGACCGACATGGCTAAAGCCATGCCGGGAAACAATGTGCTGTTTCTGGTGGTGGAATTATGCGCGCTCACGTTTCGCAAAGACGATTTCTCCAAAAGCAATATTGTAGCGGCGGCCTTGTTCGGCGATGGCGCGGCCGGAATCATTCTCAATGGCAAGGGCGATGGGCCGGCGATTGGCGCCGGCGGTGAATATACTTGGCCGCACTCGCTCGACATCATGGGCTGGGATGTTCAGGAAGACGGGTTGAAAGCCCGCTTCGCGCAAAAAATCCCGTCACTCGTCGCCAGTGACTTCCGCAACATCTATCTTGGATTTCTAAAGGCCAACAATCTTCAGGCCAACGATATCGATGCCTATGCTTGCCATCCCGGTGGAGCAAAGGTGCTGGATGCGCTGGAAGAAGCGCTCGGCATGAACAATGGCGGGCTGGAGGACAGCCGCGCCGTGCTGCGCAATTACGGCAATATGTCGGCCGTCACCATGTTGTTTGTGCTCAATCGCATGAAGGACCAGCTTGGCCGCCAACGCACGCTGGCAAGCGCGCTTGGCCCGGGCTTCACCTGCGCCTTTCTCATGCTCGAAGGGCAATGATCGCCTATCTCATCATCGGCGCGGTGGTGCTGGAGCGGCTGTGCGAGCTTATTTACGCCGAGCGCAACACACGCGCACTGATTGCACAGGGCGCCACGGAAGTGGGCCGCACGCATTATCCGCTGATCGTGCTTCTGCATGCGGCGTGGCTACTGACAGTCGCGCTATCGCTGCCTGATCCACCACGGCTTTATTGGATACCGCTCGGCGTTTTTCTGCTGCTGCAGGCCGCGCGCATCTGGGTGCTGGCAACGCTTGGGCGTTACTGGACGACGCGCATTATTACGCTCGAAAGCGCGCCGCTGATTACGCGTGGGCCATATCGTTTTCTGCGCCACCCCAATTACGCCGTGGTGATAGGCGAGATCGCCGTGTTCCCGCTGGTATTCGGTGAAATATGGGTCGCAGTGGTGTTTTCAGTAGCCAACGCGGCTTTGCTGTGGTGGCGCATTGGCCAGGAAGATGCGGCGCTGGAAACGCGCCGCAAGCTATCGCGCTAATCTCAATCCGGCTTGAACTCGGTGGCGATCCCGTTGATGCAATAACGCAAGCCCGTTGGCTTTGGCCCATCCTCGAACATATGGCCGAGATGCCCTCCGCAGCGCGCGCAATGAACCTCGGTCCGCCGCATGCCGTAACTGCCGTCAATGCTTGTACCGATGGAGCCTTCGATGGGGTCGAAGAAGCTTGGCCAGCCTGTACCACTTTCGAATTTCGCACCAGACTTAAACAACGGTTGTCCGCACCCGGCACAGACAAATGCGCCAGCGCGTTTTTCCTTGAGCAGTGCGCAGGAGCCGGGACGTTCCGTGCAATGCCCGCGCAGCACTGCGAATTGCTCGGGCGTCAAGATACGGCGCCATTCCTCTTCGCTTTTCATCACCGGGAACGTTGCGTCACTGGCCATGGATCATCCTTTACGATTTACTGGCGGCCTTATTGTGGCCGTCTATGACGCCTTTATATTGTAAGCACCGCGCGGATTTTCAAGCCCACCTGCGCGTTGTGGCAATGGATTAGGCACAGCTGATGGCGTACGCGCTGGCGCCTCGGCCGATTCGCACAGCGCCTTGAGGAAGCGCTCGCCCCAGAACGCGATGTCGTTTTGCTTCAGCACCTGGAAAAGCGTTTCGTGCCGCGAGCGGCGTTCCTCCAGCGGCATGGCAAGGGCGCGCGCGATGGCATTGCCCACCGCTTCCGGATCGTAGGGATTGACCAGAAGCGCTGCTTCGCATTCCTCGGCGGCGCCGGCAAATTGCGACAAGATTAGTACACCCGGATTTTCCGCGTCCTGTGCCGCGATATATTCCTTGGCGACGAGATTCATTCCATCACGTAGTGGCGTCACCAGCCCCACGCGCGCTGAACGATAAAGCCCGGCCAACGCCGTGCGACTATGCGCGCGGTTCACATAGCGGATGGGCGTCCACGACACTTCGCCATAACTGCCGTTGATGCGGCCGGCCGTTGAATCGACCTGCCAATTTATTTCGGCATATTCCGGAATTTCGGAACGGCTTTTTGGCGTGATCTGCAGATAGGTTACCTTACCGCGCCAATCGGGATAGGTGACGAGAAAGCGCTCAAATGCGTCCATACGCAGAGCGATGCCTTTGGAATAGTCGAGCCGGTCCACGCCGATGATCATTTGCACGTTTCGCAGGCTCTCGAGCATGCGCGCAGTAAAAGGCGATTGCACAGCGCGTTTGGCGGTATCCGCGTATTCCTGCGTTTCAATACCGACCGGAAAGGTTCCGACCCGTACGTTTCGCTCTGGCGCGCGGAAATTGCGCCGGTCAGCGGTCGGCAGTTTGCACACACGGATGAGGTAACGCGCGAAGTTTTCGGCGTCGGTATCGGTTTGCAGCCCAACCAGATCGTAATGAATAAGCGTTGCGATCAGGCGCTCGTGCTGGGGCAGCGCTGTTAAAACTTCCGGCGGCGGCATTGGCGTGTGCAGGAAGAAACCGATTTTGTTTTTATGCCCGCGTTCGCGCAACGCCTGGGCCAGCGGCAGCAAATGATAATCATGCACCCAGACGATGTCGTCGGGCAGCAGGATCTTGTCGAGCTCGGTGGCGAAATGCTCGTTGACGCGCAGATAGCCGCTGAGATCGCGGCGCGTAAACTCGGCCAGATCGAAGCGGTAATGCAGAATCGGCCACAACACGCGATTGGCGAAGCCGCTGTAATATTCGTTGTAATCGTCTTCCGAAAGATCGGTGACGACATATGATAACCCACCTTTTGTCACCGTGGTCGATTCGAGCTTGGTCTGCGCCGCCACCTTTCCGCTCCAACCAAACCACACACCCGGATGGCGCTTCAGCGTGGCGCGGACCGCCACCTCAAGCCCGCCCGCGCGCCCGCTCTCGGCGCTGGGCAACGAAACCCTATTGGAGACGATGACTACCCGCGCCAATATTTGTCCTCCCAGCTACGCGACAGGCGCATGCCCGACACGATAAGCCCGGCCATCGAATAGGTTTGCGGGAAATTGCCCCACAACGCGCCCGTTTTCGGATGTACGTCTTCAGACAACAGCCCGTAGGAATTGCGATGCTTGAGCGCGTCGCGGAAAAGCTCGCGGGCTTCTTCCTGCCGCCCGAGCGACCAATAGGCGTCGATCAGCCAGAAACTGCAGACGAGAAATGCGGTTTCCGGTACGCCGAAATCATCCCTGGCCGTATATCGCATGACGAATTTGCCACGCAAAAGTTCCTTCTCGATCGCCGCAACTGTGCTGACATAACGCGGATCGTTAGGCTCGACCACACCCAGTTCCGACAACAGCAACGCGCTGGCATCCAGTTCATCGGAATCGAATGCCGCCGTGAAGGCTTTGCGCTTCTCGTTCCAGGCGCGCTCAAGCAGCGTTTGCAGCATCTTGTCGGCGGTCGCATTCCAGCGCTGAGCCTTGTCGTCAAAACCAAGATGTTTGGCGATGGCGCCGAGCCGGTTGCAGCCCGCCCATGACATCGCTGCAGAATGTGTGTGTATGCGGTTGCGCCCGCGAAATTCCCAAATCCCCGCGTCGCTGTCGAAGGCGAGCTTGGCCGCGCGCTCACCCACGGATTCCAACATGTGGAAAAGAAATTCATCACCCAGGCGCGGCAGCCGCCGGTCGAAGAACACCGGCATGGCTGCAAGGATAATACTACCATAGGTATCGTGCTGGCGCTGTGCTGCCGCTTCATTGCCGATGCGCACCGGTCCTTCGTTGCAATAGCCTTTGAGGTTCGGCGCAATGCGCTCATCCATCGCATCGGTTGGTACGATGCTGTAAACCGGACGGAGTTCATCCCGGCCTTCGGCCGCAACCCCCAGAATGAAGGAAATGAAATCCTCCATCGTTTTGGTCGCGCCAATACGATTCAGCGCCTTGACCACGAAATAAGCGTCGCGCAGCCAGCAATAGCGGTAATCCCAGTTGCGCCCAGAGCCAGGCGCTTCCGGTATCGAAGTGGTGAGTGCTGCCACGACACCGCCGGTCTCCTCGAAATTGCTGAGTTTGAGCGTGATGGCGGCGCGGATGAGCGCCTCCTGCCAGTCATAGCCGATGGAAAGATAGCGCACCCAATCCAGCCAGTAATCGCGCGTGTGTTCGAGAAACTCACGGCTGGTCAGTTCAAGCCCGCCGGGAAACGATTCATCAGAGCCGAAAGCCAGATGCACCGGGCGCGTCAGCACGAAGGGCGCCTCGCGCTCTATATAAGACAGAGGCGCGTCTGTGGTGAGCCGAATGACGCCGCTCTTTCCCCAATAGGAAATATGATTGCTGCCCAGCGTGCGATGGGTCATCGGCTCGCCGTAATCCTGTGTAGGCCGGAAGCGGATGGTGATGCGCGGCAGGCCGGAAATGGGTTCGATGATGCGAATGAGCTGCGGTGGGCGCGTGATGCGGCCAAAATTGCGAAAGCGCGGGGCGAAATCGGTTATGCGTACCGCCCCGTGCGAATTGGTAAGTACGGTGGTGACGATGGCCGTGTTGCGCACATATTCAGATTTGTTCTCGGTCATGTTGTCGAGAACAACATCGGTAAATCCCTTCTCCTCATCGCCCGCCACGAGCCTAGAAAAAATCGGATCGCCATCGAAACGAGGGAAACACCACCACACGATCCTGCCCTTGGGATTGAGCAGCGCCGCTGTGCGGCCATTGCCGATGACGGCGAGATCGAGATCGCAACCGTTCTTCATGCCCGCGCCCCGCTTTCATTGAGGATGCGCGAGAGCCAAGTACGAACATCATCGGGTGAATCAAAAGCGCACGGCATGCCGCCCATGGCGCGGCCGACCGGGAGGCCGATGCCGCCAAACTCGGGCAGCACTGCCAATACATCTTCGTCGGTGACGTCATCGCCGATAAAAATCGGCTGGCGGCCGGTGAAAGGCGCGAATGTCATCAATTCACGCACCGCCGTGCCTTTGTTGAAATGTGCCGATTTGATTTCGATGACGGATTTGCCGTGCAGCAAGCTAATGCTTTCGCCAGCGGGGCCGGCGCAAATCGCAGCCATGTCTTCGTGGAGCTTGTGCTCAACCTCCGGCGCGAGACGGTAGTGGAATGCGATGGCATAGCCTTTGTCTTCGATAAGTACGCCGGGCTTTGATTTCGCGGCCCTGACCAGGCGCTCACGCAAATCTTCATTCAGCGGGTCGGCCTGGCGGGGCGCGCCCTCGCCGCTTTCATGCACGCGCGATTCAGCGCCATGTCCGCCAATCGCCGACAATTTCAGAGGCGCGAATATGCGGTCGATGTCGGCCAATGGCCGGCCACTGATAAGCGCCAACGCGCCACCAGAGCGATCGCGCAGCTCTCCCAGCGTGTTCAGCAGCGTGGCAGGCACACGAATGTCCTGCGGCGTCGGCGCGATGTCGAGCAAAGTGCCGTCAATGTCGAGGAGAAGGGCAACGCGCGTCAGATCGAAATGCCCAAGCATAGCGGACTTCATCCGGTCCGCGTTTCCCGCAAGAAGCTCTTGCTCCGGCATTACGCGCCCACCCAGGCTATGGCCCGTGGTCACGTATTTCACCTGTTATATGCAGCCGCCGGCGCGGCTGCATCGTTTTTCGCGCGAATTTTAGGCGTCAACGGTGCCTTATACAACCTATTATTCTGCTGCAGAATGATATTGCGCTATGGTACATGGAAACGCGCGGAACGGCCCCCATCAAAGTTGAAGCGTAGATAAAAACAAATTGCTACGAATACGTGTCATGCCGAGAAAAGTTGCAGATAGTGATGAAGCGGTAGTTGCGGGCGTTCGCATCACGCATCCGGGTAAGGTGTTATGGCCTGCCGCGAGAAACGCCAGGGCGATCACCAAGCTCGATCTCGCGTGTTACTACGAGCGCATCGCTCCACGCATGCTGCCCCATATCGCGGGCCGGCCGATCTCGATGGTGCGCGCGCCAGATGGAATTACCGGCCAGCGTTTTTTCCAACGCCATGTGCTTACCGGAAGCACGGCGCGTTTCCATCTGATGAAAGTAAAGGGAGAACCCAAGCCGTTTCTTGCGGCAGATACTACGCAAGCGCTGGTGGCGCTGGCGCAGGCGGGGGTTCTGGAACTGCATCCTTGGGGCTCAAAAAAAGACGATCCCGAAACGCCGGCCCGCATCGTATTCGATCTCGATCCCGCGCCAGATGTAGGCTTTAACGCGGTCATCGCTGCGGCAAAGGAATTGCGCGTCAGGCTTTCGGCGTGTGGTTTAGTGCCCTTTGTCAAAACTACGGGCGGCAAAGGCCTGCATGTCATGGTAGCGGTCAAAGGCACGCCGCGCGGCAAGCCCGTCTGGCGCGAGGCCAAGGATTTCGCCAAGGCCATGTGCAAGCTTATGGAGCATGACAGCCCAAAGCTTTATACGACGACGCTCGCCAAAAACGCACGCGGTGAGAAAATCTTTCTCGATTATCTGCGCAACGACCGCTTCGCGTCTTCGGTGGCGCCGTGGTCGCCCAGGGCGCGCGAAGGCGCACCTGTCGCCATGCCGCTTGACTGGAGCAAGGTGAAGCCCGGCCTCGATCCCATGCAATTCACTTTGGGCAATATGCAAATCTGGTTGAAGGCAGCTGACTCCTGGAAAGGTCTCGACAAATCCGCGCGCTCGCTTGAGGCCGCGCGCGGCCGCCGTAAAGAAAGCGAATTAAATTAGGCCGCTTCCGCCACCACGCGATTTTTCAGGCGGCCCAATCCCTCGATCTCAGCTTCGATCACGTCACCGGCTTTCAGGAACTTGCCCTTTGCCGTGCCCACACCACTGGGCGTGCCGGTGGCGAATATGTCGCCGGGCACAAGCGTCATCATGTGCGAACAATATTCGATCTGCTCTTCCGGCGAGAAAATCATTTCGCTGGTATTGCCGTCCTGCATGACATCGCCATTCAGTGACAAAGTCAGCCGCAGATTCATGTAATTGGGCACGAATTCGCGCGGCACGAAAAGCGGCCCCATGGGTGCGAAGGTGTCGTGGTTCTTGCCGCCCAGCCAGTCGCTGCGCAAAGCCGGGCGGTCCTCGCGCAAAAACAGCGAGCGGCACGAGACATCGTTCGTGGTCATAAAGCCGGCAATGTGATCCTTGGCGCGCGCGGCCGCTATGTGCTTGCCCGGTCTGCCGATGGCCAAGGCCATTTCCACTTCCCAGTCGATACGGTCGAACATGGCCGGCAGCAGGATGTCGTCATTGGCGCCGATCTGCGTGCTGGGCGCGCGCAAAAACGAATAAGGCTTGGCGTTATCTTTCTCGCCGCTGAAATCCTTGCTGGCGCTGGCAAATTTCGCCGCCTGCATTTCCTTGACATGTTCTTTATAGTTCTGCGCAGCATAAAACATCTTTCCGGGCGCAAGCACGGGCGGCAGTTTGCGCAAATCGGAGAACCGGCTTTCGCCATCCTTCAGCTGCTCGCGTTCGGCAAAGGCGGCGATATCGGACAGCGCCTCGAAATTGGCATCCCAATCCTGCAACAGGCCCATCAAGCTTTCGGAATTGGTCAACGGCTTTGCCTTACCGGTCCGCGCGTGGCGGTACCGCGAATAAATGGTGTTGAGCGAAAGCGCGCGCTCACCCAAAACCATTACGACAAAGGGCGGGCTTCCCGCGCTTGACACAGTCGCCAGAGCAAACATGGTTTACCCCTCGATACAGCTAGCTTCGTGCCCGCCTTAGCTGAGCCTATTGTTGTGGTGAGGCCGCAGGCGCTGGTGCTGGCGCAGTAGCTGCGGGGGCCGGTGTGACTGCCTTTGCCCGCGCAAGCTCTTTCAACTTGTTGACGGCAGGCACAAAACCGTTGAGCGACAATGGCAAATTGATGGTTTTGTTTACGTGGTATAGCGCGACGGTAATGGTCCCCGTGCTGCCGCCAGTTGCCAGAGCCTCGAGTGAATTTTTGCTGACGCCGGTTTCGACATAGCAACCGTCATGTTCGCAGCGGCGGAATTTGAGCCCTTCAATTTTGTTGTTTCCGGCTGAAATCGTGAGCCCGCTCGCCACGGCGACGCCCAAAGGCACGATGATCTGTACTGCGTAATTGTCCCGGCTGGGCACATAGGCCAGCGACACGCTGCTGACGCGCTGTTTCTTTTCCTTATTGACGGCCACCTGGATGATGTCGCAAGGCGCTGCCGCTTTGACGGAAAAGCAGCGCACGGTCCAATCCCCGAAAGTCTGGACGTCGGTGGCGGTGCCGGCCGTCTGCCCTTGTGCCGCTGCGCCAATGGCGGGACGTGGGCCAGGGCGTGTTGCGCCAAGAGGATGCGCTGGCGCAGTCTGAGCGGGCGCCGTTGCCGCAGGTTGAGCGATGGCCGCGCCGCCAGCGAAAAGCGCCGCTATGACAATCATAATTCCAGAGTTACGCAGCATCTTCAGAAAGATCCTTCCTGGTTAGTCGAGAAAACTCCAGAACGCGCGAGAGGACTCGGCACTTTGCAATTCGGCGTAGCCATCGGCGAACCCGTTCAGCGAAAATGGTATCGCAACAGGCTTGCCGTTTCCTGGCACCACAACGATTTGCCCCTTTGCATTTGTCTTCATCGCATTGAGCGTTTGTTCATCTAGAACCATGTTGGCGAGACAGCCGATACTATCGCAGGTTTCGATGGGGCGAACTTTCATGTCGGAGCCCGTGAACGAAAGGCCGACGCCCTGATCCAGCAACACGCCATGGGGCACGACCATCGCGAGCGTCGAAGTCTCGCCGGTATCCGTTACCGAGAACCGCAGCAACGTATCGCCCTGCGGGCGCATCACGTCCATGTTGAGCACGCAGTTTGTCTTCTTTTCGCTGACCGGCGGGCAGATCACGCGCCAATCCTTAAACCCGACCACGGTCACTTCTTCGCGGCCAGCATTCATCACATGCTGCATGATGATCGTGCCGAGGCTGCCTACCCCGATAAGCAGAAGCGCGATGGCGACACCGATAACAATTGCCAGCCAGCCCTTAAGGCGTGGCGGGCGCATGCGCGAGGCAGTCGAATTATTGGTGTTTGCTGTCATTACTCTCATCCAGTTTCGTGAGCCGCGAGGCGGGCACTTGCCGCAAGCCTTGCGGGCCGGGACTTTTAGCCTGCCCGGGCGGTTTTGGCGACACCTCTTCTTTGCTGTTCTTAATGCGGGCATGGGGCAACCTTGGCAAGCCTTTATCCGGAACCGCCCGGCTGCTAAATCAGCCCTAAATGAGGGCAAAACGCCGCCATGAATAAGGTCTATCTCGATGCCAAGGCCGCCCTCGACGGCCTGCTCTTCGATGACATGACAATAATGTCAGGTGGCTTTGGCCTGTGCGGCATCCCGGAAAATCTCATCCTTGCGCTGAAGGCGGCCGGGGTAAAAGGCCTTACCGTTATTTCCAACAATGCCGGGGTCGATGATTTCGGCCTTGGGCTGCTGTTGCAGACCCGGCAGATCAAGAAAATGATCAGCTCTTATGTAGGCGAGAACGAAACCTTCGAGCGCCAATATCTCGCAGGTGAGCTGGAACTCGAATTTAATCCGCAAGGCACCCTGGCCGAGCGCATTCGCGCGGGCGGCGCAGGCATTCCAGGCTTCTATACCAAGACCGGCGTCGGCACGCTGATCGCCGAAGGCAAAGAGCACAAGGTCTTCAATGGCGAAACTTATATACTGGAGACTGGGCTTACAGCCGATCTCTCGATCGTCAAGGCGTGGAAGGGCGACGAAGCCGGCAACCTCGTTTATCGCAAGACCGCGCGCAATTTTAATCCGATGATGGCAACGGCCGGTAAGACGACAGTGGCTGAGGTCGAAGAGATCGTGCCGATGGGAAAGCTGGATCCGGACTGCATCCACACACCCGGCATTTTCGTTCAGCGCATTTTCCGCGGCCACAATTTTGAAAAGCGTATCGAGAAACGCACGACGCGGGCGGCTTGAGGGCGGCATGGCTTGGACACGCGACGATATGGCAAAGATGGCAGCCCGCGAGCTGCATGACGGTTTCTACGTCAATCTTGGCATCGGCATTCCGACGCTGGTGGCGAATTATATCCCGGACGGGGTGCACGTTACGTTGCAATCGGAAAACGGCATGCTGGGCATGGGCCCCTTCCCGCGCGAGCATGAGGTTGATGCCGATCTTATCAATGCCGGTAAGCAAACCATCACCGAGCTAAAACATACTTCGTATTTTTCTTCCGCCGACAGCTTCGGCATGATCCGGGGCGGGCATATCGATCTTTCGATTCTTGGCGCGATGGAGGTTTCGGAGAAGGGTGATCTCGCCAATTGGATGATTCCAGGAAAAATGGTCAAGGGCATGGGTGGCGCCATGGATCTGGTGGCCGGCGTCAAGCGCGTGGTGGTGATCATGGATCACGCCAGCAAAGCGGGTGAGTCCAAGCTCCTGCATAAATGTTCGCTGCCGTTGACGGGCGCCCAATGCGTTGACCGCGTTATCACCAACCTCGGTGTGTTCGACATCAACGACAAAGGCATGCGCCTTATCGAGCTCGCGCCCGAAGTCACGCTCGACGAAATCAAGGCGAAAACCGAAGCGGCTTTCCAGGTCAACCTTTAGTCACCACAGATGCACGCGCGCGTCCGGCGCCAGATAGTATTTCTGGCCTGGGGCAATCCCAAACGCGTCGTACCAGCCGTCGACATTACGCACCGTTCCGTTCACGCGGAACATCGGCGGGCTGTGCGGATTGGAAAGCACACGCTGGCGCAGATACCCCTCGCGCGCCTTCTCGCGCCAGATCTGCGCAAAGCCCAGGAACAGACGCTGATCGCCGGTGAACCCGTCAAGCACAGGCGCCGCTCTTCCGTTCAAGGCGCGGTGATACGCGGCATAAGAAATGGTGAGCCCCGACAGATCGCCGATGTTCTCGCCCAGCGTCAGATTGCCGTTCACATGCAGGCCTTCGATGGGAACATATTCATTGTATTGCGCAACCAGCACATTGGTCTTCGCCTCGAAATTCTTGCGGTCTTCCGGCGTCCACCAGTTTTCCATCTTGCCGGTGGCGTCGAATTTACTTCCCTGATCATCAAAGCCATGACTGATTTCATGGCCGATAACGGCGCCGATGCCGCCATAATTCACCGCATCATCGGCATTGGGATCGAAGAAGGGCGGCTGCAAAATAGCCGCCGGAAACACGATCTCGTTTATCGTCGGATTGTAATAGGCGTTCACCGTCGGCGGCGTCATGCCCCATTCGCTGCGGTCAACCGAATCGTCGAGCCGTTTTAGTTCGCGGTTCCATTCGAATTCTGACCCCCGAGCCGCATTGCCGATGAGATCATCGGGCTTCACTAGGTAACTCGAATAATCGCGCCATTTGTCGGGATAGCCGATTTTGATCATCAGGTGCGACAGTTTTTCGAGAGCCTGCCGCTTGGTCGCATCCGTCATCCAGTCGCGCGTCTTGATATGATCGACATAGGTGGCAATTAAATTTGCCACCAGCTCCCTGGCCTTGGCTTTGGCAGCCGGCGGGAAATATTTCGCCACATAGAGCTTTCCCAGAGCCTCGCCGATATTGTCGTCGACAAAATGGGCGCCTCTTTTGGCGCGCTCGAGTTGTTGCTCGTTGCCTGTCAGGATCTTGCCGTAAAAATCGAAATTGGCTTCATCGAAGCGCTTGGGCAAAAGCGAGGCATGGCTGCGCAAATAGTGGAACGTCAGATAATCGCGCCATACCGGAATGGGCGTGCGCGCGAAAAGTGCGGCCAGTTCCGGGAAAGCGGATTTCTCCGTCACATTCAGCACGCGCTCGCCCTGGGGCGGGTTCCCTATTTCCAATTCCTTGAGAAACGGCGCCCAGGGAAATTTCGGCACCAACCGGACGAGTTCTGCTTCCGTCATGGGGTTATAGGTCTTGTCAGCGTTGCGCCGTTCGGCGGCCGGCCAATGCAGTTTGGCGATTGCGGTTTCAAGCGCGAAAATACGATCTGCCTTCTTCCGCGCGTCTGCAATGCCGCCCAGCGACAGCATCTTGGCAATAAACGCGTGATAGCCGTCGCGCGCGGCGACAGTGCCTTTTTCATCGATCAGATAATAATCACGATCGGGAAGGCCCAGGCCCGACGGAAAGAGCGTCACCATGTAAGCGCCCGGATTCTTGCGGTCGGTACGAATGGCTGCGCCAAACACACTCTCAGTACCCATGCGCACCGAAGCCATTACACGCGCGACATCGTCGTAGCTGTTGAGTTTTGCAATGGTTTTCAGATCATGCGCTGCCGGTTTCAACCCCAAAGCCTCGATGCGGTCCGTATCGACATAACTGCGATAAAGGTCGCGCACCTTGCTCTGTTCGGCATCAAGGTCGGGACGCGTTTGCAAGTCTTGGAGAATGCCGCGCAGTTCGTCCTCACTACGGATGTTGAGTGAGGAGAAGGAGCCGATCGTGGAACGGTCGGCGGGAATGACGGCCTTGTCATACCACTTGCCGTTGGCGTACCGGAAGAAATCATCTCCGGGCTTGACGGCACGATCCATGCCGCCCAAATCGAAACCCCATGTGCCGATTTCAGGATGCCCCTGCCCTTGCGAGACGAATTGTTTGCCTGCGCATGCAGCTGTGACGAGTAAAGCAAGCAGAACAACGATGCGACGCATGGAGGCCCCCATTCGATTCAGTTGCCGAAAGCCGCGCTGTCATTGACGGGCGGACAAGGAACGAAAAATTCCCATTTTTTCAGCCGTGGCGCCACCCCTTTCACGGCAATGTGTTGGTCCTCGAATCAACCATCCTGATCGCGGCCGGGCGCGCCTTAATCCCCTTCTTCAACGCTCTCTTAATGAAAAGAGCGCTCATAATTCCTGAGATTATTTGAGGGCTCGCGGGCATGAATCTTTCGACCCGCCTCACCATTGCGATGGTCTTGCTGGTGCTGCTGACGGCGTTGTCCGTCGGCTACATTTCCTATCGCAATCTCGAAGCGACGATTGTGCCGTCTGAGGCGACGCGCCTCAATGCGCGTGCGCACATGCAGGCCGCGGTTCTCGACGCACATGTGCGTTGGGCTCGGGCAGATCTTCTTGCCAGCACGGGTTCCACAGGGTTGAACAGCTTCCTGAATGCGAGCGCCGGCGGGCGTGCGACTGGCGGCGATCATGCACCGGCATCTGTTTGGCGCGAGCGCTTCGCAGAAAATCTCATGGCCCATATGCGGGCAAAACCCGACTACTATCAATTCCGGGTTATTGGCGTGGCCAACGGCGGACGCGAAATTATTCGCGTCGATCGTTCCGGCCCTCACGGCACGGTACGGGTTGTTCCCGATAACGAGCTTCAGCAAAAGGGCGACAGAGATTACTTCAAACGCACCATCACGCTTCCCCGTGGTGACGTTTACGTCTCGCCAATCGAACTCAACCAGGAGCACGGCGTCATCGAAACGCCGCATGTTCCTGTTGTTCGCCTTGGCACGCCGATTTTTGGGCCCGACGGAAAGCCGTTTGGCGTCATCATCATCAATATCGACTTGCGGCAAGCCTTCGCCGAGCTGCGCAGCAGCAAGCGCCAAGGCGGCCAAGTTTATCTCGTTAACGAAACCGGTGATTATCTGGTGCACCCCAATACTGCGCGCGAATTCGGTTTCAACCTCGGGCGGCCATCGAAACTGAAGGATGAATTTCCGACACTTGCATCGCTCGATAGCGCGGATACAGCAGAGAGCGTTCGTAACAAAGCCGGCGAAGATTTCATCATTGGTTCAGTGCCGCTGCGCCTCACCGGGGGTCCGCAAGTCACCATCATCGATACGTTGCCACTTGGCATCGTGTTGGCGTCAGCTTCGACGGTTGGCCAATCGAGCCTGATCGGCGCCATCATTGCGGTCCTTTTCGCGGGTTTGCTTGCGGTATTTGTTGCGCGCTCGCTGACGCGGCCGCTGCGTTCGCTTACCCAATCGCTTGAGCATTTTACCGGAGAAGAAGCCGTGAATGTCCCCGAGGGCGGTGCCGGCGAAATCGGCGTGTTGGCGCGCGCTCTTAAGAGAATGGCTGGCGCAGTGCGCGAAAAGACCGCCACCATCCGGCAATACGCCGAACGCGAAAGGCTTAATGTCGCGGTGGTGGAATCGGCCAACGACGCCATCTTCACCGTCGATAGCGACTGCGTCATCACCACCTGGAACCCCGCCGCGGAGCGGCTTTTTGGCTACAGCGCCCAAGAAGCCATCGGCAAGCCGGCCTCCATCATCGCCACGCCCGAACAGCAGGATGAGCAAAAGGACAATTTCGCCAGCATCAAAGCCGGCCAGCGTCTCGAAAATTTCGAAACCACGAGAATGCGCAAAGACGGCAGCATCGTTTATCTCTCTTATAACTCGTCGCCTCTGTTGACGGAGAGCGGAGAGATCGTAGGCGCCTCAGCGATTGCGCGTGACATCACCGAGCGCAAGCAGGCGGACGCGATGTTCCGCGTGGCCGTCGAATCTTCGCCGGGCGCTATGGTGATGACAGATGCCGCCGGCAAGATCGTGATGGTCAACGCCGAAACCGAGCGCATGTTCGGTTACCCGCGCGGCGAGCTGATCGGCAAGCCGGTTGAAATGCTGATTCCGAAGAAATTTCGCGATGCCCACGCGCAGCACCGCAAGACCTTCGCGGAACACCCCACGCAAAGAATGGGCGCGGGCCGCGATTTGTTCGGCGCCCGGAAAGACGGCAGCGAAATTGCCATCGAAGTCGGCCTTAACTCCATCGTGACGCGCGATGGATTGCTAGTGCTGGCCGCCATCGTCGACATCACCGAGCGCAAGCGCCACGAGAAAATAATGGCCGAGCGGACGTTGGAGCTACAACGCTCAAACGACGAGCTGGAACAATTCGCCTATGTCGCCTCGCACGACCTGCAAGAGCCGCTGCGCATGGTGGCGAGCTATGCCGAGCTGCTGGCCGACCGTTATCAGGGCAAGCTCGACGAAAAAGCCGACAAATATATCGGCTATGCGGTGGACGGGGCCAAGCGCATGCAGCGCCTGGTCAACGATCTTCTCACCTATTCGCGCGTCGGCACGCAGGGCCGCGAATTACAGCCGACCGACGCCAATACGGTAGCTGGCCATGTGTTGCGCGCGCTCAAAGGCAAGATCGAACAAAGCGGCGCACATGTGGAAATTGGCCAGCTTCCCGTCGTGAAGGCGGATGAAGGCCAGCTTGGCCAGTTGTTGCAGAACCTCATCGGCAATGCGCTTAAATTTCACTCCGACCGGCCGTTGCACGTGCGCGTGGGCGCTGAAGCTTCGCGCCAAGGTTGGACGTTTTTTGTCGAGGACAACGGCATCGGCATCGACCCGCAATATTCCGAGCGCGTTTTCCAAATGTTTCAGCGCCTGCATGACCGCGAAGCCTATGAAGGCAGCGGCATCGGCCTCACCATCGCCAAGAAAATCGTCGAGCGGCATGGCGGGCGCATCTGGTTCGAATCCGAACCCGGCAAAGGAACCACGTTTTTTTTCACGCTACCAGGAACACAGGAGAAGGCCGCATGACGAAACCAATTCAGGTCCTCCTTGTCGAGGACAATCCCGGCCGACGCCGACCTGATGTGCGAGGCGATCGCGTCGGGCAAACTGCTGCTCGATGTCACGACGTACGGGATGGCGCCGCCGCCATTCAATATTTGCGCGGCGAAGGCACATTTGCCGATGCCGTCGCCCCGATCTCATCCTGCTCGATCTCAATCTGCCCAAGATGGATGGCCGCCAGGTGCTGGCGACGTCAAGGCCGATGCCGAACTGCGCGGCATTCCGGTGGTGGTACTCACCTCTTCCACCGCCGAGCGCGATATCGTGCAGAGCTACGATCTCGGCGCCAATTGCTATGTGATCAAGCCGGTCGATCTCAAGGCTTTCCAAAGCATCGTCAAGGACGTGGAGAATTTCTGGTTCACGGTGGTGAAGCTGCCCGCAATAGCGGGCGGCGCAAAGTAAAACTGGAAATTGACCGGATAATGAACGCGACGCCCCAGCACCGCGTTCAAGCTGCTTCTTGTCGAGGACAATCCTGGCGACGCCGATCTTGCGCGGGAACGGCTGGCGATCTGTTCCCGATTACGCGTTTGATATCACCCTCGTCACGCGCTTTGCGCGAAGCGATCTTGGCGCTGCAGGCTTCACCAGTCGATGCAGTCATCCTCGATCTCAATCTGCCCGACAGCCAGGGACTGGATACGCTGAAACGGCTGCACGAAATCCATAAGGAAATGGCCATCATCGTGCTTTCTGGCACGGGCGACGAAGCTATGCGCCACGATGCGCTGCGTGAAGGCGCGCAGGAATTTATGAGCAAAAACGAACGCGCGTCGCGGCTGGTTGCCCGGAGTTTTCGTTATGCACTCGAACGGAACCGGATTCAGGAAGAGCACAAGCAGATCGAGCGCATGATTTCCGCCAATCCCGACGCGGTTATTGTCGTCGATCGACGAGAACATCGTTCGCTTTGCCAATCAGGCGGCACTATCTCTTTTTGGCAAGCGCGAGGACGACTTGATCGGCGTTCCCCTTCGCCTATCGCCATCCGCGAAGACACGGTTTCGGAAATCGAATTTCGAGAAGGACAGAAAGAAACACGCCGCGGAAGTGCGTGCCGCCGCCTTTGAATGGGACAACAAGCCAGCATACCTTGCCGCTATCCGTGAAATCACCGAACAGAAGCAGCTTGGCCGAGCAATTGCTGCAATCGCAGAAGATGGAAGCGCTTGGCCAGCTGGCGGGCGGCGTTGCGCATGATTTCAACAATCTGCTGACCGTTATCGTCAATTGTGCCACTTTTCTTTCCGATGCCATTCCGGAAAGTGACCCCAACGCAAGCACGACGTGTTGCAAATTCTTAGCGCCGCCGACCGCGCGGAGAGCCTGGTGTCGCAACTACTAGCCCTGACCGGCGCAAACCCATCCAGCCGCGCATCATCGATTTGAAGGAAGCAATCCTATCGCTCCAGGGCTTCTCAGGCGCACCTTGCCCGCCAATATCGAAATCGTGGCCGAGTTAGAGGCGACGCCTGGCCCGTTTTCGCCGACAAGCGGTCGATCGAGCAAGTGCTGATGAATCTTGCCGTCAACGCCAAGGATGCGATGACTGACGGCGGCACGATTACCATCCGCTTAAGAACGCGTGGGGAAGTCGCCACCGAATCACATGCGGCAGGCGAGTATGTTTGCTCTGGTGATCAGCGATACGGGCAACGGCATTGCTCCGGATATCCTGCCGCGCGTATTCGATCCCTTCTTCACCACCAAGGCGCCCGGCAAAGGCACCGGCCTAGGCCTTGCTACGTGTTATGCGATTGTTCAGCAGGCGGGCGGCGAGATAGGAATTGAAAGCAAGCCAACGCCGGAACCACCATCTCCATACTTCTCCCGCGCGCACAGGGTCCGCAAACGGAGGAAAGCGACGAAGGCCGCGACAAGCCTGAACAGCTAAACGGTAGTGAGACCATCCTGGTGGCCGAAGATGAGCCGACCGTGCTGGCCATGATTGCGGACCTGTTGCGAAAACATGGCTATTCCGTGCATGGCCGCCACCAACGGCGAGGACGCACTACGCCTGGTAGAAGCGTCAGGAGGGCAAATCGACCTGGTGCTGAGTGATATCGTGATGCCCAAATGAACGGGCGCGAGCTGGCAAAAGCATTGCTCGTCGATGCGCCCTGACATGAAGCTGCTATTGATGAGCGCTTTGCCGAAGAGGATGCGGAGAGAAATCACTGGCTTATGAGATCATCTCGAAGCCGTTTCGCCCGCACGACGCTCATGCGCAGGGTCCGCGCACGCTAGATAACGAAACTAGGCCCGCTCTAGCCAATCTTTAAGTGACATTAAACCTATGGTGGCACGATGGATCCTGCCTGACAATTTTCCGGAAAGATCAATGCCAAAGCGTGACTGCAAGCTCAAGCGGCGACGTGCCCGCCAAAAATGTGGCGGAGCAGGCGCCACGCCCGCCACGCGTGTTCATCGTCGACGACGAGCTCGGCATTCTTGACGTTGTGTCGCGCGGGCTCGAAAACGCGGGTTACCAGACCAGGACATTTTCCGGCGGACGCGAATTCGAGCGTGCGGTGGCGCGTGACGCTGCCCGATCTCTGCATCATGGATTTGTCGCTGCCAGATCTCGATGGCGTCGCCATCCTGGGCGAGCTTGCAGCGCAGGATTATCAGGGCCGCATCCTTCTCATTTCCGGCCATAGCCAGCAGCTGCTGCGCTCGGTCAGCCGGCTGGCGGAAGATTATCGCCTGAAGATCATCGGTTGCGTGCGCAAGCCTTTCACTATCAAGCCGCTGCTGGAAGCGCTCGATGCGTATCCCTCAAAGACCTTCGTGCCCACGCGCGAAGACGTGGTGCAGGCCATTCGCAACGAAGAGATCGTGGTGCGCTATCAACCCATCGTCGATCTTGCCCGGAAACGAGATCGCTGCGGCAGAAGCTCTGGTGCGCTGGCAGCATCCAACCGAGGGAATGTTGGCGCCCGGCGCGCTTCCTTCACAAGCTCGACAATGCCGGCATGAGCGAGCTGACCACACTGGTGCTGCGCAATGTGTTCCAGAACAGGGTGCTGTGGGAAAAAGCGGGCGCGACGGATCGACATTGCCGTGAATATTCCCGACCTACGATCCTTGATCCCGCAATTCAACAGCGAGCTTTACCGATTGTGCGAGCGTTTTCAGATTACGCTCGACGGGCTTATCGTGGAAATTCCCGAAACTGAGATGACCGAGGATCAGACGGGACTTGCCGCCGCTTTATCAGGCCTCTGCCTGCGCGGCGTACGTGTGGCGGTGGACGATTTCGGCACGGGCTTTTCATCGCTGTCGCGTTTGCAACGGTTGCCCATCGACGATGTCAAAATCGACAAGAGCTTTATCCGCCATTGCGCGACCCACCCCGAGGACCGCAAAATCGTCGGCGCCGTCATCGCGCTGGCCCATGCGCTTGGCATGCATGTGGTGGCCGAAGGCGTCGAGACGGAAGCTACAGCCAAACTGCTGGCCGAACTCGGTTGCGATTTCGCCCAGGGCTTTCTCTATGGGCGCGCGGTAACGGCCAGCGAACTCACCGGCCTGATAAATCACTAAGCCAGAATGCCAGTTAGTACGTCAACCAGCCGCTCGTAATCGTTCATCTCGTTATAAACCTGCGCCGAGATACGGAACCAAAGCCTATCCGCGAACGCCGATAGTGGCACTTCGATTCCGGCGTCCGACAATTCCCGCCGTAGCTTGAGTGCCTGTTCGTGCGTTCCGCGCGGGCGGAGCTGGAACGTTGTCATCGAGGATTGCATGGCTGCAGGTGCTGCGCGTGGCGCATTCAAGCGTCTAGACAGAAACTCACCCGCTTCGCTTGCAAGCGCGATGTTGCGCGCCATCAACTGCGTCCCGCCGAATTCGTCATGCGCGCGAGCGGCCGCGCCAAAACTAAGCCAGGCACTGGGATCGCGGGTGCCGATCCATTCGAATTCGGCCGTATAGCCCGCGCCCCAGCCATGCGAAGTGATGGCCGGATGCGTATCGGCCCGGCGCGCGGGCGCCGTCCACAATACGCCGCAGCCTTTGGGCGCAAACAACCATTTGTGGGCATTGCCAGTGTACCAATCGGCGCCAAGCGCGCCCACATCGAGCGCAAGCATGCCAGGTGCATGCGCACCATCGACTAGAACTGGCACGCCCGCTTTGCGCGCTTCCGCGATCAGGCACGCCACGGGAAAAACGGTCGCGGTCGGCGAGGTCACATGATCGATGATGAGGAGCTGGGTGCGATCGCACAGCGCGTTCTTGACGGCCTCAACGACTTGTTCCTCGCTGTCGAGCGGAGCCGGCACCTGTGCGATGCGCACATCGGCTCCCGTCTCTTCTGCGCGGCGGCGCATCGTTTTCAGCACTGCACCATAGGCGTGCGAGGTGGTGACCAGCACGTCGCCCTTATTCAGCCTAAGAGAATTGAGAACGCCGTTGGTTGCCGAGGTAGCGTTTTCCACGAACACCCAGCCGCCGGCATCACCGCCCAGGCGTGCCGCGACTTTTGCCGCTTCGGACTTCAACAAGCCGGGAAGCTCAAAGGTGAAAAAGCGCGTGGCGTTGTTTTCCATATGCGCGAGCCACCGCTGTTGCTCGGCCAGCACGCTTAATGGCGTCGCCCCGAACGAACCGTGGTTGAGATGAAGAACGCCGGGTGCCAGCGCAAATCGCGCCAGTGCCGCATGGCCCTGCGCAGCTAACGGCGCACTGTTCAAAGTCTAGGCCTTGGGAAACGAGCCCAGCGGGAACGGCCGCTCGTCACTCACCACGCTGATATAGGCAACGAGCTGGTTCAGATACTGGATCACGCTCCTGCTGATGCCTTTGAGCTCGTCGTTAACATGCCCGGCAATCGCTGTGGCGACGAATTGCAGAACTGCCAGCAAGACTACAACCCAGAACACGAACCAGGCGACCACGGCAAAGCCGATGGAATAAAGCAGCCGCTCGATGGGAAAGGCTTCCCGCGCCGGCTGGACCTGCGCCACACCTGATGTTCCGCTTGCGCCCTGATTGTCGGTCATGGAATCAACTCCTTACTGTACGGGCCCGGCTCAGATGTAAGACTTGCGGCTCGCCTCTTCAAGCTGGCTGTTTGCCGCTGCTGTGCTCACGCAACGCATCGAAGCCGCTAATCAGGAAAAGCCCGGTGAAATATCCGCCGAGATGCGCCTCCCAGGCGACAAGCGCCATATTATCGGTCATTCCCAAGCCGGTGAGCCCGGCCGCGATATTTACGAATACCCAGACGCCAGAAAAGAACAGCACGGGTGGCGCGAAAATTGATGCAAGTTTGGGCCGCTCACCAAACGCGAGGTTGCGGTCACGGTAAAGAATACGGATGCCCGCGCCCATCAGGCCGGCAACCGAACCTGATGCGCCGATCACGGGAACCAGCGAGCCCCAATTGAGCGCCAAATGCGTGGCTGCGGCCGCAACGCCGCAGATAAGAAAGAAGGCCAGAAACAATATTGGCCCGAGCCGGCGCGCCACGGCAGGGCCAAACGCCAGCAGCCACAGGCTGTTAATCACCACATGGGTGAAATTGGCGTGCAGGAAGATATAGCTGATGAAAGTAACCCCCTGCTCGAACAAAGTGGCCGGCGCGATGCCTTGCGCGGACAAAGCTTCCGCCGAATAGCGCGCTGGGACAAAGGCATAGCTGGTTAGGATTTGGTTACCGACGGCGTCCGGCACGAGGACGCGTGCGGCGTGCGCGGCCAACAGCACGCCGATCAGCCACAGCACGCTAGCGGGCGCATTAAGGAAAGGCTCGCGGGCAGGACGGCTGTCCTGAAAAAACGCCATTGGTCGCGGCTCCCGCGCGGTCGGTTTTTACCAAGCCACTCTAGCGCGGCGTTTTCCGCCGGACGAGCGCTTCCTTTCGCACCGTTTTGGACCGCAAAGCACAGACCCAGTCCCGCATTGGCACAGAACGCGCGGTTAATACGCATTAGGGCTTGGCACGGCGGTTGCTCTGGTCATAGCGAGACGAATTTTGGGCGGTCGCAATGCGCCAGTTTGCCTTTGCTGTTCGAGTTTTTGCTGCGCTTCTGGGCGCAGCCGCCTCGCTTTACGCGGGGAGCGCTCTGGCCGGCGATTTCGATCAGGCCTCCAGTTACGGCAGCGTGGGCTATGGCATGCAGCCGGGCGAAGAAAACGCCCCCATCTCCGGCTCCACGCGTGATGCAAACGGAAACAAGGTTTTCGTCAACGGCGTAGCAGAAGGTTCTGCCTATGCGGTTACCGACAATGTGCACCAAAGCGGCGTCGGCTTTCCCGGTGCTGGCGGCAGCGCCAACGCCACGGCAATCGGCAACGCACTTAACGTCACCGTCAACGGTTCCTGGAACACGGTGATCGTGGATTCCACGCAGGTGAACAACGGCAATCAGAGCGCCAGCCTTAACGGCGACATCCACTTCTGAAAGATGATCTCATGACGTCCCGCGCCCGCAAATTTTTCGCCAAACCGCTTGTCTTCACGCTGGTGGCGCTGTCGCTTGGGGGCTGCATCAGCACCTCGGCGGGTTCCGATGGCCGCTATGCCACGCCCATCGGCGATGCGCCGGTGATCAACAACGAAACACCCTATTCGCGCGCGCTGGAATGCATCGGCTCGTTCAATTCTGGCCGCCCCGCGCCCCGCATAGCGGTGGGTCAGATCGCCGACTACACCGCGAAGTACGAATCCGACGGCGGCGGGCGCAAGATCACGCAAGGCGCTGCGCTGATGGCGATTTCAGCGCTTTCGAAGGCGGGCGCGAAACTGGTCGAGCGTTACGATACGTCGGTTGCCGAACTCGAACTCAAATACGCCAATAACAAGCTCATAGGCGACGCGCAACCGGACTCAGGCTATCGCAAGATCTTCGCGGGCTCAATTGAAGGCTCGGACTACTACCTTGTCGGCGGCATCACCGAGCTTAACTACAATATCCGCTCAACGGGCGATTCCGGCTATTGGTCCGACAGCAATGCCAAGGCGGCGGCCAATGCCGACGCCAAGACCTATGTGATGAATGTCGGCCTCGACCTGAGGCTGGTCGACACCAAAACGCTCGAAGTGGTCGACGTCATCTCCTATCAGAAACAGATCGTCGGCCGCGAAATCCAGGCCGGTGTCTTCAACGTGCTTGGCACGCATATCTTCGATATCGGTGCCGGCGAATCCGCGCTCGAGCCCATTCAGCTAGCGGTGCGCGCCGTTATCGAACGCGCCGTACTCGAAATGATGTCGCGGCTTTATCACACAGGCCCGGAAGCGTGTCGCGGGGGCGACGATCCGTTGGCCGACAGTAACGATACGCCTCCGCTTGCCACCACACGCTCAGCCGACAATGACGGCCAGGCGCCAGCCAATGTTCCTCAGGAGGACACTCGCCATGAAGTATCTCGTACGGATCCTTATCGTGGGTACAGCGCTGATAAGCGCACCCATGATCCCAGCTTACGCCTCGGGCTCGACTGAACATCACGACAGCACGGGCGCCGAAGTGGTCAACGGCCAGGTCAATCTAGGTAATATCTGGTCGCAGATGAATGTCGACGTCGCCCATGTAGGCGGCAGCGTTAGCGCCCAGGTGACCGCGGTCGGCAACACCGCGGAAATCCTCACCATGACCGACAGTAAAGTGACCAATACCCAGGTCAACAAGGGCGCGGTTGGCGCGAAGCTCAACGCCAACGTCAGCAATGTCGAGAACGATGTGATACTGGGCGCAACTGCAGTTTGTAACGCAGCCGATGTCTCGACCGATCCACAAGTCACCGACGTCAACAGCGTGCAGATCTGCAAGAGCCCGGATCCGTCCGCGCAAGTGAACGCGCAGGTCTACAACACGGGTGGCAGCGTAGGCATCGCAGGAACGGCGATCGCCAACCAGCTCCAGATCGACTCGAACGCGCCAAGCTTTCCCGTTCACAACGACCAGGAAAACTACAGTGGCATGGCGTCAATCGTGAATGCCGGCGTCGGCAATATCGCGGGCGATGTGTCCGTAACGTCCACCGCAGTCGGCAACTCCGCGCAGATCGTCCAGTACAGCACGGGCGGGCATTGAGCGAAGCAACCTTCGAGGGGGCATAGGCGGCAGCAAAGCATCAGCGGGGCTTTCGCCGCCTCGTGGGGAAGGGAGGGCCGATGGCCCTCCCTTTTTATTTGCACGATTACACCATAGCCTCACCGCGATCGCGCACGGAAAATGGGCAGAGCCGAAATCATGAATATGCAAAGCCTTGTTGCACTGGCCGAGATCGTCAACGCGCTGGCAGTCACCGCCACGCTGGTGGTCCTGGTTATTTCCATCCGGCAGAACACCAAGGCCCAGCGCGTTCTGTCGGTCGAGACTTTGACTGCCTCGATTGTCGCGATCAACGTGCCGGCGATGGAAAGCCCCGCGCTTGGTTCCGCGCTGGCCAGCACGTCGAAGGATTGGCATGCGGCCGGCCGCGAGGAGCGCATCCTCGCGCATTACTTTTACTTCTCGTATTTCAAGCTGATCGAGACCGCCTGGTACCAGAAAAATGCTGGCACGCTCGACCCCGGCCAATGGGAGGGCTGGGAAAGCGCGATGCTGAATATTTTTCACACACCTGGCGTGCAGAAGGGCTGGTGGCCATACAGATCTTTCGCTTATTTGCCCGCGTTTCAGAAGTATCTGACCGAATCCGCGCCGCCCAAGGGAAGCAAAACCTTCCACGATCGGTTTGCGGAAACCGAACATTCCCGCGACTAGCTTGCTTGAGCGACACTTTCGATTGCGCTTCGAAACAAGAGGTTACCTGACCCAGTTACATCTCAACCTGCGTGCCAAATTCGACAACGCGATTGGGAGGCAGACGGAAGAACCGCGCGGGCGCCAGGGCGGCCGCCATCAGCGCCATGAAAATTTGCGTACGCCACGCGCTCATCGTGGGGCGCGCGCCGCGCACGATGGTTTCGCGGCCAATGAAGAACGTGGTGTTGTCAAGATCGATGGCGAGTCCAAAATTGCGCGCAGTTTCCAGCGCGCGGGGTACATCCATTTCCTCGAAAAACCCGAAGCGCAGCTCGACCGTGTAAACGCCTTTGCCGAGCTTCTGCACTGCGATGCGGCGCTCCACCGGCACGAATGGAATATCTTCCGTGGTTACGTGCAGCAAAATCACGCGCTCATGCAGCACGCGATTGTGCTTGAGGTTGTGAAGGAGTGCCGCCGGTACTTCGTCGAGTCGGCCCGCCATGTACACCGCCGTGCCTTCGACGCGCATCATGGTGACGCGCGCGAGAAAATTCTCGACCGAAAGACCTGTGCCATAGGCGCGCTCGGCCAGAATTTTCCGGCCCTGACGCCAGGCATCCATGATCACGAGCACTCCTACGGCGATCGCCACCGGCAGCCAGCCGCCCTCGAAAATCTTGAGCGCGTTGGCCGAGAGAAACGCCAGATCGACAAGCCCAAGCGCGCCAAATACCGCAAGCGCCAGGCCCAAGCCCCAGCCCCATTGCCGTGCCGCAACGATGGCGACGAGGAAGGTCGAGATCGCCATTACGCCCGTCACCGCGATGCCATAGGCGGTACCCAGTGCGTCCGAACTGCGGAAGATAATGACGATGGCCACCACGCCAATCAGCATGATGGCATTGGCGCGCGGTACGAAAATCTGGCCCCAGTCGGTGGCGGACGTATGCCGTATCTGCATGCGCGGCAACTGGCCCATGAGGACCGCCTGGCGCACGATGGAGAAGACGCCCGAGATCACCGCCTGCGAGGCTATGATTGTGGCGATCGTGGCAAGCGCCACCAGTGGATAGTGGAAGCCCGAAGGCGCCAACGCATAAAACGGATGATCGAGTGCGGCAGGATCGCGCAAGATCGCTGCCCCCTGGCCGAAATAATTCATCAGCAGCGCCGGAAAGACGATGGAAAGCCAGGCGGTGCGAATGGGAATTTTTCCGAAGTGCCCCATGTCCGCGTAAAGCGCTTCCACGCCCGTGACGGCGAGCACGACCGCGCCTAACGACACAAACGCTGTCCACGGCTCGCTGGCAAAAAGTTCGAGCGCGTAATGCGGACTGAGAGCCGCGAAGATGGCGGGCGTCTGAGCAATCGAGCGGAGGCCAAAAATGCCCAGCGTTCCGAACCAGAGCACCATGACAGGCCCGAACAAGCGGCCGATTTTACCCGTGCCGCCCTTTTGGAAAGCAAAGAGCATAATCAGGATGCCGATAGAGATCGGCAATACGAGGGTCGCAAGTGCGGGTTCTTCGACCTTCAACCCTTCAACTGCCGATAGCACCGAGATGGCCGGCGTGAGCAATCCGTCGCCGAAAAAAAGTGCGAGGCCCAACACCGCGGCAAAGCCGATCACGGATTTGAGCGTGCGCGCGAGCCCGGGCGTGCGATGAGCCAGCGCGCCAAGCGCCAGCACCCCGCCCTCGCCCTTGTTGTCGGCGCGCAGAATGAGAAACACGTATTTGATCGTGACAACAATGACGAGCGACCAAAAGATCATCGACAGCGCGCCAAACACCGCGAGCGTCGGCGGATGTTCGCCGCCCGTCGCCAGCACCGATTGGCGAATGGCGTAGAGCGGACTCGTGCCTATATCGCCATACACAATGCCGAGCGCACCTAGCAGCAGCGTCTTTTCACGGCTGAGGCTGGTTGCCGGCTGCACGACGGCGCCGTTCTGGTCGATGGATGTCTGTGCGTGGCTGTCGTTCATCGGGATGCGCCCCCTAGCTCAGCCGCGACCGGTCACGAGACAGTCGGCAAGACCGGTCCGATTCAAGGGCGCGGAAGCTATTCCTCTGTCTCGATCCACGGCAGGGGGGAGAGACAGAATGGCGCAGCACATGCGTCAAGGCTTTGGAATAACGCCCATAAAACCTTGGTAAAGCAAAACTGGCGCGAACAGTCAGTTGTTAACACCGCGCGCTGCCGATTCTACACAAGATATCGTTGCTTTGTTTTCAAGCGTGGAGGCCAGCTCATGATCTCACCGCCAAAGCCGAAATTTATTCCACTCGCCGGTTACGAGACTTTGGCACCGGCGGAAATGCGCCGCCGCGTCCAGGATTTCGAGGCGTTTATGCTAAAGCGGCGAACCGTGCGCGACTTTTCGCCGGTGCCAATTCCGCGCGACATCATTGAGAGCGCCATTCGCACCGCGGGGCTCGCACCCAGCGGCGCCAACCGCCAGCCCTGGCATTTTGTCGTCGTTACCGATGCCGAGACCAAACACAAAATCCGTGTGGCCGCAGAACGGGAAGAAAAAGAATTCTACACCTCGCGCGCGCCACAGGAGTGGCTGGATGCGCTGGCGGCGCTCGGCACCACCTGGGAGAAGCCGTTCTTGGAAACGGCGCCCGTTCTCATTGTGATCTTCCAGGAGCTCTATCGTCCAAAACCGGGTGCGGGCCGCGAAAAAAATTACTACGTGCTTGAGAGTGTAGGCATCGCCACGGGATTTCTTATTGCTGCGCTGCACCAGGCTGGCCTAGCCACACTTACGCACACACCAAGCCCGATGGGATTTCTTCGCGATCTTCTGAAGCGCGGGTCGCACGAAAAGGCGGCCATGATTCTTGTGGCCGGCTATCCGGCGGAAAATGCCACCGTGCCAGTGATCACCAAACGCGCGCTGGACGAGATTGCCACCTTCGTGTGAAACGCAGGTGGGCGGTCGTTAATACCCCACGCCGCCGTTGAGGCTCATCCCGGTGAGCTCGAGCTCGTGACTTTCGCCATACGACATTTTTCCGGAATAGCTGGAAGATGCGCTGTAGCTCTTGGCGCATACCTTGGTCTGATAGGAGAAGAAGATGTCGCCCGCACCCCAGGCGCGCAGATTGCGGCGCTCTGTGCAATCGGGCACCGGCTCCTGGGCCGCGCATTTCACCAGCCCGTCGGCAAAATGGCGCAAGGCTTCCCCCGCCTTGCATTCAAGCGTGTCGCCGCCTTCGTAAACGGCCGCGACGCCTTCGTCGCTTTCCACCACATGGCCGATAATTACGCGCAGGGACGAGCCTTCTAGGCAACGATAGATTTCGCCCGAATAACTGGCATCGATCCAGGTCTCTGGACGCATGCGCGTGGCGGGATGCGATTTGCCCCAATGGTCGATGCAGATAGCGTGCACGGCCTTCACCACCGTCGCCCATTGATCGACGCAGGCCTCCTGCACCGCCACGCCACCGATTTCGCCACTATTGTTCTGCGTGGCTTGTTCGACATAACCGCCGCCGCCATAGCTAACCGAAGACGCGCGCGCACTGGCGAAGGCAAGTGCGGCAGCTGACGCGAAGGCATCCGCCTTGGCGCTGCCATTGCCTTTGTTGATGATGATCTTCTTGTCGATGATGATCTTTTTGGAAAGATCGATATTTTTGGTGATGCTGATGTTCTTCCAGATGTTCACCGAATTATCGATGCTGATACTCTTGTTGATGGTGATTGGTTTGTAGATCGACACCGAATTGTCGATGTTGATATTCTTGGTGATGGTCACCGGCTTGTAGATGCTAATGCTCTTGCTGATGGTAACCGGGTTGTTAATTGTAACCCCGCCGCCGCCCGCGCACTGTTTCCCGCCCGAGAACCCGCCATTGGCAAACGCCGGCAACGGCGCCACAGGCACCAGGGCCAGCGCCAGCGAAGCCAGAACGGCAATCGACCGCGAACGGATCATTGAGGATCCCCTTTAACGCCATGGTGCCGGGCGAACCCCGCAACCGCACGGTTCTTCTTGACAAAACCTTAATTCCCGCCCCTTGAGTTTCATGTTTCATGCCATCGCTTAGGCCCAACTGCCCGCGACAGGGACACGCAAATGCCCCAAAATGAGACAGATAAGAGGGGCGCGCCTGCGCGCCAGCTGTAGCGATGATCCCGATCTCGGACGACAACCCCTCGCGCAGCCTCGCCTTCGTCAACTGGGCCATCATGGCGGCCTGTGTCGCGGTGTTTCTATGGCAGCTCTCGCTCGGCGAAGCCGCCGAAGAGCGCGCGGTGTTTGTTTACGGTTTTATCCCCGCGTTGCTGCTGGGCCACGCAAAGTTAAACGCCGTGCTCAACGGGCCCGCGCCGGCTCTGACGCTCCTCACCTCTATGTTCATGCATGGCGGCTGGCTGCATCTTGGTGGCAACATGCTTTACCTCTGGATTTTCGGGAACAATGTCGAGGACATGATGGGCCATGTCCGCTATCTGATTTTCTATCTGGTTTGCGGAATAGCAGCAGCGTTGACGCATGGGCTCGGCAATCCAGATTCGACTATTCCTATGTTAGGCGCATCGGGCGCTATTTCGGGCGTGCTGGCGGCGTATGTGCTGGTTTATCCAGGCGCGAAGGTCACCGTCATCCTGCCCTTGGGCGTACTCCTCTATCCTGTGAAAATCGCCGCCATCTTTGTCGTGGGCTTCTGGTTTGCGATCCAGCTTCTAAGCGCCGCAATGACCAATCCCGCCCAGCCCGGCGTCGCCTTCCTTGCCCATGTCGGTGGCTTCTGCGCGGGCCTCTTGCTCACGCCCTTTTTCAAATATTCCGACATACCGCTGTTTGGCCGCCGCCGCGGACCCTGGGGCTGATTTACCAAACACACGCCCACTTACCGCTGCCATATTCAAACACCTGACTTTGGCACGTCTTTCGCTCTTAGACAGACGCTAGGCGCTGCACGGCTGGTCTTTGCATCAGGCCGGGACAGCGTTGACGGGGAGCGGGACAGTTCGATGAAGCACAGGAACAGCCATTTCGTGGTCGGCTATTGGAGCCGCATTCGGGGCGCGAGGCCTGTGCCCGACCAGTCTGACATTGATCCCAAGGCACTGAAGCGCCTCTTACCCTACGTTTTCCTGCTCGACATGAAGGGCGGCAATGTTGCGCAAGCTCCTTACCGCCTGGCTGGAACCGCGTTGTGCGAGCAATTCGGCAGCGAGTTGCGCGGTCAAAGTTTCCTTGCCCATTGGGACGAAGGCAGCAAGCCCGCGTTGAGCGTGCTGCTCCGCCAATCCTTGCGGCTGTCGGCGCCCGTGTGCCTGACCTCGCTTGGCGCCACCGATGACGGCCGCATGGTGGAGATAGAGACCACGCTGATGCCGCTCAGCCATGGCGGCAACGAACCCGACCGCTTCCTGGGCGTGATGATGCTCATGGGCGATAGCGGCGTTCTCGCAGGGCGCAACATCGTTTTCGAGCGGCTGGTGTCGTCGACCATGGTTCATGAAGATGGCGAAAGCACCGACATGATGCCGCCAAGTTTTGGCCAAAGACAGGGCAGCGAGCAGACCGGCGCCCGTACGCCGCATTTGCGCCTCGTGGTGTCGCGCGGGGAAGCGCTCGACCCCCTACGCTTCGATGCGCCGGATACTTTCAACCGGATGCTGGAATTCTATGGCGCGAATTACGCGCTCAACGGCAAGACCTGAACAACCTGATTACTGCGGCGAGGGCGCGATAACGTCCGGCGTCGGCTGCGGCTGCGAATGATCGTGCTTGAACATGTCGCGCTCGAACTCGTGCTCTTTTGTCCGATCCTTCTCGTATTGCAGATCGTAACGCTCGACTTGCGAGCGATAATCCTCGAAGGCCGTCACATCGCCCGGCAGGCGTGCGTCGCAGCGTGACGGCGGATAGCGCTGATCGTCCTGGCACCAGCGGTCGAAGGAGAGCGTCTTAACGCCGTAAGTCAGCGATGGAGAGGCCGTGCTCACGCCTTGGCCCAATGCGAGCGCCGACCATACGGCCAATACGAGCGTAAGCGTTGCGATGCGGCGCATGACCCTGCCCCCTGTGAGAGGGGAAAGCATAGGCTTCGGTTGGGCCACGCGAAAGCAATACTTGTGTAAAGGGCGCCAGCGTTACCGCGCGGACACACGGGACTCCATGGGTATCATAGTCACTACCGAGCGGCGGTTTCGGGTTTCGCGCACGCCGTCCAGGGTTGGCACAGCCAGATCGCGTTCGCCCACTCCGCGTGCCGTCACCGCGGCGGAGCGCGCGCCCATCTGGATCATCACCTCGCGCACCACGCTGGCGCGCCGTTCCGACAGTTTCTGGTTGTAGGCGGCAGAGCCCGAGGTATCGGCATGGCCAAGCACATCGATATGGCTGGCCCGGCTGTCATGGGCGTATTGCACTGCATCGGTGATGGTCTGCAACGCGGCCCCACTTAAATTCCACTCGTCGAAGCCGAAAAAGACTATGTAATCGGGCGGATCTGTGGCTTGCGCCACCACGGTGAACGTTCCGGACGCCGGCGGCGGATTGACGATGAGGTCGGCCATGCGCCGCGCATTTTCGAATGTCGCCTGGCAGCTAGCGGCCGCCCTTTGCCGCCTTTTGGCGCGCGCATTGAGAACCCAACAATCATAACCCGCCTGTGCCCGCGCAGCTGTTGCTGGCGACGCCTCGCGCGCGCCGCCAGTAAGCAGCTTCTCAAGCTCAGCGCGAGCAGTCTCCGCTCCCGCCACAAAGCTAGGTGCTTCTGGCGCAACCTCTTCGCCACGTTCGGCGGCCGTTGCTTTTTGCGCAAAAACTTCGCCTAGGCTGTCGGAAGCCCCGGCCACGTCCACATCGTGCCCCTGAAGCGAGTGCGCCAGATAGGCGTAATTCCCGGCAAGTGCGCTCGCGAACGGGCCGTTATTGGCCGGGCCAGTAGTTATCTCATGGAAATCGGTGGCGTCCGCGCAGTCCGCGAGCATTAGCGCGGCCGCAACCACCCAAGCAAAACGCCAAGCGCACCCGGCTCCCAAAAGGGCCGATGATCCCGCCATCCCTGAAGTCCCCTTGACCCACGCGCCTGATGCCCGGATCCCGGGTGGCGCTTTCTCTTTTTATAGCGCCTGCGGCAAGTAAGGTTAAGGCCCATTAACCATCAGGGCAAAGACTATCCACGCATGCCTAACGCCACGAGCTGAAGAAGCTGCCCGTATAAACCAAATGTTGAACAATCGCGCCCTAGCATAGCCAGCAATTAGGGGCGAAAGGGCGGGACTCCGCTACCATGCCGGGACCGGACAAGCACGAGGAAGAAATCGTACAGCGCGCGCGCAAGGAGCGCCGGCGCTTTCGTCGCGTGCATTTGCCGATTTCCGGCCGGCTCTACATTCCCGCAACGCAAGAAGAAGCAGTCTGCACGGTCGAGGATATTTCTCCCGGCGACGTGTCCATCGCCTGTGAACTGAAGCAGGAGCCGCAGGGCAACATCGTTATATATCTCGACGGCTTTGGCCGTTTCGAAGGCGCCATCAAACGCCATACGCAAACCGGATTTGCAGTGTCGTTTGTTTCTTCGCCGCAAAAGCGCGAAAGGCTGGCCGACCAGCTGACGCTGTTGCTTAACCGTCATCTGGTGGGCGAAAGCCAGCTGCGCAATTATGAGCGCGCGCCGGCCGCCACCGGAAGCCACACGCAGTTCACCCGCGCCAGCGGCGAACAAGTGCGCTGCGAAGTACTGGATTTTTCGCTGACCGGCATTTCGATCAAGACCGATCTGCGTCCGCCTATCGGCGAGCACATACTGATCGGTCATCGCGCCGGGCGCATCGCGCGCCATCACGCAGAAGGTGTGGGCATCGAGTTCCTGGGGCTGTCGTTTGCCAATACCAGCTTGTTCGAACGCTCGGCCGGCACGCCCCATCAGCAAACTACGGCGGCTAGCACGCCCTTAGTCAGCGTCGCCGGTGGCGCGCGGTAATAGAGTTTATCGCGCCGCGCGCGCCAGGGCCGCTACGCTGAAGAGTGCGCGCCCCGTTATCGCTTCACTCGGTACAGCTGTCGTCTTGCAAAGAATTTCCGCTTCGTAGAGCGCTTCCAGTGCCTGTTCCAGTTGCGCGCGCGAAATCCGAGTGACCTGCGCGCGGAAAGAATCCTGGCGCTGAAAATGAACCGGCGGTCGCAGGCTTCTCATGACTTCGCTGACCGGCGCGCCTTCGTCCGCCTTGGCTTTGGTCAAAAGCACGCGCTGGAAATGCGCCAGCGCCATGCGGATGACAGCGACGGGCGAAGTGCCCGACGCCCATAGCCGCGAAAGCTGGCGGTCGAGGCGCACGTAATCGCCCTCGCCTGCAGCATCGCAAACTTCTTCCATGCGCAGTTCCGATTCATCGCCCATTACAGCCCGCACATGAGCTATGCCCACCGCCTTTTCGCCACGCGCGTAAAGCGCCAGCTTTTCCAATTCGCGGCGCGTGACGCCGCGGTCGGAGCCAAGCCGCGACACGGCTTCCGCCAAGGCAGCCGGCTCGATACCTAGCCCCGTTTCTTTCATCGCGGCCTGCACAACGTCTTCCAGTTTCTGATCGGTATCGAGATAGCAGGCGATGGCGACCGCGTTCTCCGCTTCCTCGAACACGCGTCTCAGCCCCACGCCTTTGGCCAACTCGCCCGCTTCCACCACGACGAGCGCATCGCCTGAGGGCGCATCGAGAAAACGCTCGAACAATTTGGCCGATGCGTTGGAGGCCGCCCGCACGCGCACCACGCGCCGGCCACCCAGCATGGAAATGGCGGCGGCTTCGTCCCACAATTTCGCGGGATCCGTGGTCAGCGCATCCTCGTCCACTTCTGTGACGCGGAAGGGATCGGAGAGGTCGTCCACCACGCTTTTGGCGAGGATCTCGGCGCGCTCGCGCACCAAGCCCTGATCGGGCCCATAGAAAAGTGCTGCCGCGAGTTTTGGCGGCGGCTTCGCGATGAAGCGGTCTGCTTCACCCGGCTTGATGATCACGGCTTGCTCTCGCTGGCATTAAGGAAATAAACCGCGAGCTCGGTGCGGAGGCGTTCGGCAACGTCCTCTGCGGCACGATCTTGCGCATCCTTGTCGGCGACGACGGTTGCATAAGGCGACTGCACGACGTTGTAGTTGGTCAGGGAATGCACCACGCCCCTTTTAAGCACATCGCCACTGCGCGCAGCCACCAGCCGAAACCGCGCGGTCAGGTGATAAGTGTACCGCGTGACCGAGGCGTTCTGCTGCACGGCCAGGCCTTTCTCATCAGCTTTGAGTTCGATCTTGAGCTTGTAGGCCGCACTCGATGGCGCGTTCGGCGCATTGAAGAGATCAAGCAGCTTGCTACGCAGCTCGTAGCCGACGCGTTCAGGGATAGGCTCAATATAAACCGAGCGGAAGGTGGCATCGGCCGAGCTATTGCCGAATTTTCCGTAAAGCGGATGAAAGCCGCAGGCGGCAAGCGTAAGCGCGAAAGCAGCGCAGACAAGAGTGCGAACAATGTTGCTCATGCCACCACGTTGACGATGCGGTCCTGGACCACGATGACGCGCTTAGGCGCCTTGCCTTCGAGTGCGCGTTGCACCGTATCGAGAGCCAGCGCCTTTTCCCGCACGGTTCCCTCCTCTGCCCCAGTCGCCACTTCGATCTCGCCCCGGCGCTTGCCATTTACCTGTACCGCGATGGTCACGGTGTCGGCACGCACGAGTTCTGGATCGGCCTTCGGCCAAGCCTCAAGCACCACCATTTGAGCATGTCCCAGGACTTCCCAACAGGTCTCTGCCAAATGGGGCATCAGCGGGCCAATCAGCAAAACCAGGGATTCCAGCGCTTCGCGCATTACTGCAGCAGACTTTCCCGCACCTACTTGATCTACCGCACCAATCGCATTGGCCAATTCATAGATGCGCGCCACCGCGCGGTTGAAGCGCAGGCTTTCCAGATCGTCGGTGACGGCAGCAATGGCGCGGTGCGTGGCGCGGCGAAGTTCGAGGGCTTCTCCAGTGACTTCGCCAATTGGAGTTCCGGGCGGCGGTAATCCGACGGCTTCCGTCACCAAGCGATAGATACGCTGGATAAACCGCCAGCAACCTTCGGCGCCACCTTGTGTCCATTCCACATCGCGCTCCGGCGGTGTGTCCGAGAGCATGAACCAGCGGATAGTATCGGCGCCGTATTGATCGGCAATCACTTCGGGCGGCACCACGTTCTTCTTCGACTTCGACATTTTTTCCGAAGGCTCGATCTGTATTTGTGTATTCGTGCCGCGCTGATAGGCGTGACCATCGCGCTTCTCGATTTCATCCGGCGCGAGATAACGGCCCTTACTGTCCTGATAGACTTCGTGGCAAACCATGCCTTGCGTGAACAGGCCGGCGAAGGGTTCATCCATGTTCACGTACTTCGCCTTGTGCAGCATGCGGGTAAAGAAGCGCGCATAAAGCAGATGCAGGATCGCGTGCTCGACGCCGCCAATATACTGATCCACCGGCATCCAGTAATTCGCGGCCTTTGAATTGATGGGCGCCGCCGCGGTGTTGTCGCAGAAGCGGGCGAAATACCACGAGGAGTCCACGAAAGTATCAAGCGTGTCGGTCTCGCGCCGCGCCGCTTTTCCGCATTTCGGGCAGACAACGTTTTTCCATGTCGGGTGATGGTCGAGCGGGTTGCCCGGAATATCGAAGCGCACATCTTCGGGCAGCTTCACAGGCAAATCCTTGTCCGGCACAGGCACCATGCCGCAGGCCGGGCAATGGATTATGGGAATGGGGCAACCCCAATAACGCTGGCGCGACACCAGCCAGTCGCGCAGGCGGTAGTTGACTGTCCGCTTGCCCTCGCGAGCTTCCTCAATGCGCCCTGAGGCTTCGGCTTTGGCGGTTTCCACATCCATGCCGTCGAGGAAGCGCGAGTTCGCCAATTTTCCGGGACCGAGATAGGCCTCTTTGCCAACGGTAAAAGTTTTCGGATCCGTGCCTTCGGGAATAACCACAGGAAGCACCGGCAGTTTGTATTTGCGTGCGAAATCGAGATCGCGCTGGTCATGCGCGGGGCAGCCGAAAATGGCGCCGGTGCCGTAAGCCATCAGCACGAAATTGGCCACATAGACCGGCAGCTCCCACTTCGCATCGAAGGGAAGAACGGCCTTGATGCCGGTGTCGAAGCCGAGCTTCTCGGCCTTCTCTATGGCTTCTTCGGCGGTGCCGACGCGGCGGCATTCGGCAACGAATTCCGCGAGCTTAGGATTATTTTTCGTCAGTTCCTCGCTCAACGGATGGTCGGGCGAAAGCGCAATGAAACTCGCCCCGAATAGCGTATCGGGGCGCGTCGAAAATACTTCCACCTCTGGAAAATTCTTTGGCGCGCCCTTGAGCAAGAAATTGAACCGCAAGCCCTCCGAACGCCCGATCCAGTTTTTCTGCATGAGCCGAACTTTTTCCGGCCAGCGCGGGAGATTATCCAATGCGTTCAGCAAATCATCCGAGAACGCCGTGATCTTGAAGAACCATTGTGAAAGCTTGCGCCGTTCAACTGGCGCACCCGAACGCCAGCCCTTGCCGTCGATCACCTGCTCGTTGGCCAGAACGGAATGTTCGACCGGATCCCAATTCACATCGGCTTCTGCGCGATAAACGAACCCAAGCCGCAGGAAATCCAGAAACAGTTTTTGCTGGTGCGCGTAATATTCAGGATCACAGGTGGCGAATTCGCGAGACCAGTCGATCGACAATCCCATCAGCTTCAGCTGATCGCGCATCACGCGAATGTTGTCGTAGGTCCAGGCGCGGGGGTGCACCCCCTTCTCGCGCGCGGCGTTTTCGGCCGGCAAGCCGAACGCATCCCAGCCCATGGGATGCAACACGTTGTAACCTTGCGCGCGACGGAAACGCGCGATCACGTCACCCATGGTGTAATTGCGCGTGTGGCCGATATGGATGCGCCCCGATGGGTAAGGAAAAAACTCCAACACGTATGCCTTGGGTTTGGCCGATTCATTGGACGCGCGAAACACGCCCGCTTTGTCCCAGGCGGCTTGCCAACGCTGTTCGGATTGTTTGGCGTCGTAGCGCGCCATGGGTGTTCCTTTGCCGCCCGGGCTAGGCCCAGACGAAAAAGGGCTTAGCGCGGGATGAGCCTAATGCTCAAGCTGGGACAGACGAAGCTGGCGGGCGCGGCTTAAAATAGCGTTCTCCAGCTTGGTCGGCGTTTCTGTATTGACCTGGGCGTCCACCCAGCCGGTGGTCGAACGGATCTGACGGAACACCGCCACCTTCAACCCGTCGGCGCGCAGGCGCTGGTCCAGGATATAGACCGTCACCTTCATCTGTTCGTTGGGATCTTCGGGGGCCGAATACCATTCGGTGATGATAATGCCGCCGAACGGATCAGCCGATTGCAGCGGCATGAAATTCAGCGTGTCGAGCGAAGCGCGCCAGAGAAATTCGTTGACGCCAAGCGTGGGCTTGGAAGCTGTGCTGGAATTACCGCTGTCGTAGTCGCCGCTGGACGAACTGCAGGCGGCAAGCAGAAGTGCGAGGGCGGCGATGGTAAAACGCATGGTCTGGCCTTTCATGACTGGCGGACATTCATCTCCGGCGAGACGCCCCCGAACTGCCGAAGCAATGTCTGGCGCGCTTATAATAAGGTGAGTCTCGCTTCGCAACAGCAGAAGCATATTACGCGATTAACGCCTCAACGGCCGCGATGCCCGCCACGCGTGCGCTGTTGAGCCGCGCAACATTGCGGGCGTTGATTCCCCCCAGCGCGTAAACCGGAATGGCTGCCGCCCTGACCATGGCAATGAACCGGACAGGTCCTAAAGACGCGCGCCCCGGATGACTCGAGGTCGGAAACGCCGGCGCCAGAAACGCCGCATGGGCGCCCGCTTGCGCAGCATGACGCAGGGCTCCCGCCGAATGCGCGGCCACGGTGATAAGCCAGACCCGTCGGCGCGCGCGCCAATCGGCTACTTCGCCGGCCCGCGACTCAGGCAGATGCAGGCCATCGGCATGAACGTCATCGGCTAGCTTTGCATCGCCCGCGATTAGCAAAATGAGTTCACGCTCACGCGCGATATCGGCGAGTACGTGCGCAAGTTCTGCACGTTGGCGATCCTTGCTATGGCGCACGACGATGGCTGCACCTTTGGGCAGAGCACGCGCAGCAGCCAACGGATCGGCAAGGCGTTTTTCATCCGTCATAAGCACTAGCGCCGGCAGCAAACCGGCGAACCCGCTGCGCACATTGAGAGCGAGTGCCGCCCTTGCTAGCTTCCTGCGCGCAAGCTCAGATGCCATCCATGTCTCCCGTGCAAAACATTTCTACCGACGTCGCCGGAAATCTCGCTGCCATACTTGCAGCGATAGAGGCAGCAAGGAAGAAGGCGGCGGCCCCCGCACTGGAAACCAAGCTTGTCGCAGTCACCAAGGGTCATCATGCGGCGCGCATTATGCCGGCGCTCAAGGTGGGCCATCGCCTGTTCGGCGAGAACCGCGTCCAGGAAGCTAAAGCCAAATGGCCGACTTTGCGGGAAAAATTTTCCGATGTGAAGCTGCATCTGATCGGGCCGTTGCAATCCAACAAGGCGCGCGAAGCGGTCGAGCTGTTCGACGCCATCCATTCGTTGGACCGCATCAAACTTGCGCAAACCCTGAAAACAGAAATCGCCAACAGTGGGCGCAAGATCGAATTATATGTGCAAGTGAATACCGGCGAGGAGCCGCAAAAGGCGGGTGTGCCCCCGCATGATGCCGTTGCTTTCGTGCGCACATGCCGCGATGAACTCCAATTGAATGTGGTGGGATTGATGTGCATCCCGCCCCTGAATGAGGAACCGGCGCTGCATTTCGCGCTGCTGAAAAAACTTGGCCGCGAAAGCGGGTTGGCCAATTTAAGCATGGGCATGAGCGACGATTTCGAAACCGCGATTAAATTCGGCGCCACCCATGTCAGGATCGGCACGGCGATCTTCGGTCCGCGCGAAACCCAATGACGGTGATTATTTTTCAATCCTGATGCGGTCACCGCGAGCGAGCTGGGCCAGCGCCTCCAGCAAATCCTCGCGTTTGACGGCCACGCAGCCATTGGTCGGCGCATAATCAGGCTTCGCGATATGCAGGAAGATGGCGCTGCCTTTTCCCTTGACGATGGGCGCATCGTTGAACCCAAGCACCACGACGACATCGTAGAGCCATCAGCGCGCCACATCGCTTCCGCGTGACAAGGATAGGGCAGTTGCACCAGCCGATTGTAATTCACGTCGGCCGGCGTATCGCACCAGCCGTCTTCCTCATCGATCTGCTGCACGGGAAGAACTAGTCTTGGGCGCATCCATTTTGTCAGGCCGATAAAGCACGCGGCGTAGCGGCCAATGGCCAACGGGCGTGATGCTGTCGCCCTCGGCGCGCTTCTCGCCGACGCCGCCCTCGCCCACCGCACAAGCACGTGGCCCCGCTCCCCAATCGAGCACATGGCGAGCGCCTTCGCGTCTGACCGTGAGATTCATGGTCTTGCCCTCGGCCCGTCCCCGACATACACCCCAAAGTTGCAAAACGCGATAGAGTCATCCCTGCCCGCCGCCACCAGGAGACGGAATGCCGAGTGCAAAGCGCGTTCTTCTTGTTGACGACGACGAGATGCTGCGCACCTCGCTGGCCGAGCAGCTTGCGGCCGAAGGCTATGAGCCGGTGCAGGCGGCCAACGTGACCGATGGCCGCGAACGCGCGCGCGACGGGCTTTATGAATTCATGGTGCTGGACGTGTCGCTGCCCGATGGCGACGGCCGCAAACTATGCCGCGAGCTTAGGGATGCTGGCACCACTTGTCCGATTCTCATGCTCACCGCATCTGCCTCTGACGAAGATACCATTGAAGGCCTGGAATCTGGCGCCAATGATTACATCACCAAGCCGTTTCGCATCGGCGTGCTGATGGCGCGCGTTCTCGCGCATTTGCGTAGTCATGAATCGAGCGAGGAAGCGGTCTACACCATCGGCCCTTATACGTTCAGGCCCAGCGCCAAAATGCTGATCGATGGCGCGGGCAAACGCATCAGGCTCACCGAAAAAGAAACCAACATCCTTAAGTTTCTTTACCGTTCGCGCGACACCGTGAGCCGCGAAACGCTGCTTCATGAAGTGTGGGGCTATAACCCGGCCGTCACCACCCACACGCTGGAAACCCATATCTATCGTCTGCGCCAGAAGATCGAGAAGGATCCGGCCGACGCTCAAATTTTGGTGACCGAGGCTGGCGGTTACCGCCTAATGGGCTAGCGCGCCCCAGCATGACGGGAATGTGAAGGCTTGCGGGCTTGCCCGCGTGCCCCTCCTGATTAAACAGTCCTCCCGTATTCGCATGGGACGTCCGCAAGGCCCCGGCCACGGTCATCCCCGAGGAGGAAATGATGCCCCGTAAATGGCTTCTAGGTCTTGCGTCGCTTCTGGTGGTTGCCAGCGTTGGCGCGTTGCAGGCAGCGCCCCCCGTGCCGCCAAAGGCTATTAAAGCCCCAACCGCGCCGACAGCGCCAAGGGCACCGCAAGCGCCAAAGGCCCCCGTTGCACCTACCGCCCCTGGCGCTTCAGGCCCGGTGATCAATCAGGCGACAACGAAATACGATGTGAAGGGCATCGAGGTTGATGATGTCTTCGGCACACTGCATATCACCGTGACAAATGGCGGGCCGGTTACGCTCTCCATCTCTGGCACCAAGCCCGCACTCGACAATCTTCACGTCTCCAACATGGGCGACCGCCTGCTCATCAAAGAGGAACATGAAGGCCATGTGTGGAACTGGCGCGAATGGTTCACATACAAGAGAGAACGCCGCGACCGGATCACGTTGAACATTACCGCACCGAAAGGTACCAGCCTGGGCACGGACGGCTTTGTCGGCGATCTGACGGTCGGCGATCTGGATGGCCCGGTGAAGATCGAAGCCGCCGCTGCTCAAGGCACCATCGGCAATGTCACCAGCGCGACACTGAGCCTTGCAGGTTCCGGCAAGCTCAGCGTTGGTGCGGTGACGCAGCAATTGAAAATCGAGATCGCGGGCTCCGGCACGATCAATGCCGGCGCCAGCGCAGGCGCCTCGATCGAGATTGCGGGTTCCGGTGACGCCCATGTCGGTCCGGTGCTGGGCAAGCTGCGCGTGGAAATCGCGGGCTCCGGCGATGTGACGGTGGCAAGCGTCAATGGTCCAACCACCGCCGAAATTGCGGGCGCGGGCTCAATCAAGATCGACACCGGCGAAGCGAATCCGCTGAAAGTGGAAATACTGGGCTCTGGCGATTTCGACTTCGGCGGCGAAGCGGTGGACCCCGAAATTACCGCCATGGGTTCGGGCGATGTGACGCTCAAGTCCTATCGCGGCAAGCTCGACACCGACGGCATGGCGCACCTCAAGATAGGCAGCAAAGAATAAGCTCTTCTCCCCCCGAAGCGTGGCCGCACCTTTTGCGGCCGCCGTTTTTCTTTTAGTCATGCTCTTCGTTGTCCACGCGCTTCGAGCGCCGCATCAGCCAGAACACGCCGAAAAGGTCGAACAGCCCCGCGCCAAGCCTACCGAAAAAGCCGTATTTGGATTTGCCGGCCGCGCGCGGCCGGTCTTCCACCGGGAACTGCATCACCTCGTAGCCCACGCGTTTGGTGAGCGCAGGCAGAAAACGATGCATACCGTCGAAATAGGGAAGCTGCAAAGCCACCTCGCGCCGGATCAGTTTGAAGCCGCAAGCCGTGTCGGGTGTCGCATCGCCGAGAAGCGCACGGCGCACGCCATTGGCGATACGCGAGGACAGCCACTTCACCGGACCGTCATTACGCCGTTTGCGCACGCCCGCGACAAGACCGAGTCGCGGCGGCGGCTCGGGCCTGTGTAATTCGCGCCAAAGTTTGGCTACGTCTGCTGGATCGTTCTGCCGGTCGCCATCGAGCGTTTGCACCCAGGGCGCGCGGGCCGCGCGAAAGCCGGTAACAAGCGCCGCACTTTTGCCGGCACGGGTGCTGTGGCGGATCACGCGCACGGTCTTGGCTTTGCTCATCAGGAGCTTGAGCTCGTCCGGTGTCGCGTCGTCCGAGCCGTCATTCACGAAAAGGATTTCGTAGGGGATGGTTTCGAGCGCCGCAGCCAGTTCTTCCGCCAGAGGCAGGACGTTCCCCGCCTCGTTATAGACGGGGATGAGGATCGTGAGCCCGATCTGCCCTTGCGCGCCAGCCATGCTTCCCCCCCTGCCGACTGTTTAACACGCGTTAACTCTTGGCCGCTAAGACCCAGTCCTGAGAGGGATAATGCCCCGCAAAATCTCACGATCTAAGTCTCGCCCCCGGGTGCGCCGCTATGGCGGCCAGCGGCGCAAGCGCAAAAGCGTGGTGGTGTATTCGCTGGCCATTGCCGCCGTCTGGGTGGTGCTGGCGGGGGGCGTGGTGCTGTCGCATTGGATGTCCGAGTTGCCCGAGACCGCAGGGCTGCTGGCGCATGCGCCGACGCACGATGTTACCATCTTGGACGTCAAAGGCCGCGTCATCTCAAGGCGTGGATTTACGCATGGCGATTTCGTGCCGGTGGGTGAACTGCCCGCTTATGTACCCAACGCCTTCATAGCCATCGAGGACCGCAGATTCCGTTCGCATTGGGGCGTGGACCCGCTGGGGCTAATGCGCGCAGCGTGGACGAATTTGCTCGCCGGCGGCATCGTTCAAGGCGGCTCGACCATCACACAGCAACTGGCAAAAAATCTTTTCCTCGAGCCCGAGCGCACCATCAAGCGCAAGATCCAGGAAGCCGTGCTCGCGCTCTATCTCGAGAGCCGCTACAGCAAGGACGAAATCCTCACGCTCTATCTCAACCGGGTTTATTTTGGCGCGGGCGTCTATGGCATCGAAGCGGCGTCCGAGCGCTTTTTCGGTAAGCCCGCATCCATGCTGACGCTGACCGAAGCGGCGATACTGGCCGGCAGCGTGAAGGCGCCCGCACGTTACAATCCCGCCAACGATGCGGATGGCGCCTTGTCGCGCGCGGGCCTGGTGCTGGCTGCAATGGCCGACGAAGGTTTCATCAACGACGCTACGCGGCGCGAAGCCGCTGCCACGCGGCCAAAGATTACGCACGGTTTGGCAACGCCGGGCGCGGGCTATTTCGTGGATTTTGCACTGAGCCAGGTGCCTGGCTTCGCAGGCTCGTACGACAAGCCGTTGATCGTGCAAACCACACTCGATCTCGATTTGCAGCAAGCGGCAGAACGCGCGCTCACCACCGGGCTTGCAAAAGACGGCGGAGCATTGGCTGCTGGCGAAGGCGCCCTTGTCGCCATGACGCCCGATGGCGCGGTGCGCGCGCTGGTGGGTGGGCGTTCATATTCCGCAAGCCCGTTCGACCGCGCCACCGAAGCGCTGCGCCAGCCGGGCTCGGCCTTCAAAGCGTTCGTTTTTCTGGCGGCACTTGAGCATGGCCACACGCCGGAAGATTCCATGTTCGATGGCCCCGTTCGCATCGGCAAATGGTCGCCCGGAAATTATGAAGGCAAATACGAGGGCGACATTACACTGGCGCGCGCGCTTGCGCGCTCGTCAAACTCGGTGGCGGTGCAGCTGACCACGGAAGTGGGCCCGGCGACCGTTGCGAAAGTCGCCGAACGGCTCGGCATCAATTCCGAGCTGCATGCGGTGCCGGCATTGGCGCTCGGTGCTTCGGAAGTGACGCCAATGGATCTCACGTCGGCTTACGCCGCTTTCGCCAATAATGGTGTGGGCGTCATGCCCTATTCGATTCTCAGTATCCGCACCAACGACGGCAAAACGCTTTATCGCCGCAAGGGTTCGGGTGTGGGTCTCGTAGTAGCTGCTCCACAGGAAGCGGCTATGACCGGCATGCTTCGTGAAACAGTGATAAGCGGCACCGGCAAGCAAGCCAATCTCGACGGGCGTGACGTGGCGGGCAAGACCGGCACCTCACAGGATTATCGCGATGCATGGTTTGTTGGCTTCACGGCGGACTATGTGTGCGGCGTATGGGTCGGCAACGACGACAACCGGCCGATGAACCGGGCGACCGGCGGTGGGTTACCCGCGCGCATTTTCAAATCCTTCATGAGCGAAGCAGAAACGGGCCTGCCCGCGCGGCCACTGCCGGGTTCCGGCACGCTGGTGGCATCGGCGGATGCGAACCTTCAAGGCAGCGACAGCGACACCCAAACGCCGGAACAAAAGAAAGACTTGCTCGACAGTTTCGGCAAGCTGCTCGACAGCCTGTTCAATTAAGCTCGCGCGGCGCGTAGCGGTGCAGTGTGGGGCCGTGCTTGGCGAGCCAGGCTTGCGAGTTTGCCGAATTGCCGACCAATTCCTCGACAATCGCCCAGAAGCGCTTGCTGTGACTGAGCGCACGCAAATGCGCCACTTCATGTGCGATGACATAACTGAACACGCGGGGCGGCGCCAAGATCAGCCGCCACGAAAACGACAGGCAGCGCGTGGACGAACAAGAGCCCCAGCGGCTCGTGGTATCGCGGATCACGATGCGCTTTGGCCTGACGTGCAGCATGGCGGCATAAATGGCCACGCGTTTCTTGATCTGCTTGCGCGCTTCGCGCTTGAGCCAGGCACGCAACACGGCTTCACCCTCAGGCCCACGCTTAGAGACGTGAATATATCGGCGCCTTCTTTTGGCATCGGTCCACACCACCTTGCGGTTGCGCCCACCGTAACGGACTTCGTGCCGGCGCCCGCGATACATAATATGCTTGCCGAATTGCAGTGGCACGCGGCGCGGGATGTGCGCCAGGCGATACGCGATCCAATCTCTATGCTTACGGGCGAATTGAAGTGCGAGATCAAGCGAGCGTGAATCGGGCGCTACCACCGAAACTTTTCCCGTCGAAGGATTGACCTTGACGATATAACGCCGCGCGCGCGGATTGGTTTCGAGCGCCACCACGACGCGCTTGCCGCGAATCCGCAGAAGCGCGCGCTTTGCGCGCTTGAATTTCCTGCGCTGGTGATTCGTTTTCACAGACACTTCCCCTGCTTGCGGCGCACCAACTACGCGGCACAGCTAAACTTTCGCGGCCTTGAGGTCCGGCCCGGCGCCAGAAAAAGCCCCGGACTGGGCAGGATTTAAGCGCGGTACCCGCGGGCAATAAAGGGCCAAGTTTTCGCCCCCAAGAAGGCTGCGGTGCGACATTTTGGAGGGCCGTAAAGCCCCAAGGAAAAGCGCCACTCTGGGGGCTGGCTGGCGCGATTGCTAAGCTCGTCCCGGCGGGCAGTAACCCATACCCCGAAGGAACCCATGATCCTCCGTCTACGGAATGATATGGCGGCGGCCCTCCTGGCGGGCGGGGTCAGTGCTCTTTTGTTGCTAGGGGCGCTCGCCTTTCAATATTGGGGTGGGTTGGCTCCATGCGAAATGTGCATCTGGCAACGTTGGCCGCATTTCACTTCCGCAATTATCGGGCTTGGCGGTGCCGCACTGCTTGCAACGAAAACCATTCCCACGCGCGCGGGCCATGTGATCGCCGTTCTCGCCATACTCGCCATCGCTATTTCGGGCGTCATCGGCGTCTATCATGCGGGCGTGGAATGGAAATGGTGGGAAGGACCCAGCGCCTGCACCAATTTGGGGTTCACGCATGGCCCCGGCACCAGTTTCGAACCCATCCCCGTCGTGTCGTGTGATGAAGCAGCGTGGCGGCTCTTCGGCATTTCGCTGGCAGGTTACAATGCGCTGATTTCCTTTGCTGTTGCCGTGGGTGCATTGTGCTTGTTGTGGCGCAGGAAGAAATCGGCATGAGCGCTCGCGGAAGAAGAAAACGCCCCAAAAGCCCCGGCGCCGGCAACCGCACCGAGATCGAAGAAATGATCCGCGTCGATCACGCCGGTGAATATGGCGCGCTACGCATTTACGAAGGCCAACTTGCAGTATTACAGCGCAAGCCCAATGCGGGCGGTGGTGTAAACGCCATCCGTCATATGGCGGAGCAGGAACGCGATCATTTTGCCATTTTCGAGCGCCTCATCCACGAGCGAGAAGTGCGCCCGACGGCGCTTACGCCCGTATGGCATGCGGCAGGTTTTGCTCTAGGCGCCGCCACTGCGATGCTCGGGGAAAAAACGGCGATGGCCTGCACGGCCGCAGTCGAAGAAACCATCGATGCGCATTACGCGAGCCAAGCCGAGCGTCTCGGTTCCCGCGATCCCGCGTTGAAGCGCACCATCGAAAAATGCCGCGAGGAAGAGCTGGCGCATCGCGACGAAGCGCTCGCACGCGGCGCGGAGCAAGCGCCCGCTTATCCGCTCCTGTCCGGTGCGATAAAAATCGGCTGCCGGCTGGCCATCAAACTGTCTGAGAAAATTTAGTCTTCTATTGTCATGGCCCACCGAGTGTGGGCCATCCAGGTGACACCACACAGAACCAAACTGGATAGCCCGCATTCGCGGGCCATGACACGTTTGGGTATTGGACTTACGGCTCGAGTTCGCTGTCCCAATACAAATAGTCCGCCCAGGAATGGTGCAGGTAATTGGGCGGGAACATGCGGCCGTTGTTCTGCAACTCGGCAACGCTCGGCTTATGCGGCGGCGTCATCGGATGCATGCCGGAACTCCGCGCGAGCTTGCCGCCTTTGAGCAAATTGCACGGCGCGCACGCCGTCACCACATTGTCCCAGGTCGTGCGCCCGCCCTTGGAGCGCGGCACCACGTGATCGAAAGTGAGATCGTCACCCTCGCCGCAATACTGGCACTCGAAACGGTCGCGCAGAAAAACATTGAACCGCGTGAAGGCGGGATTGCGCGCGGGCTTGATATAGGTCTTCAGCGACACCACGGAGGGGATGCGCATCTCGAGGCTTACGGAGCGCACCGTGCGCTCGTATTCGGCGACGATGTTCACACGCTCAAGGAACACCGCCTTGATCGCGTCTTGCCAGGACCACAGCGACAACGGGAAATAGCTCAACGGACGGTAGTCCGCATTGAGCACAAGGGCCGGGCAATGGTCGGGAACACGCTCGGCGGCTAGCATGACGACACCCCAGTACTGAAGACCGCAACTCCTTCAAAAATGGGCCTAATCCAACGCGCGGGAACTTATAGCGTGGCCGATGAGCCATCGCCAAGTCCACAGGCCGATTAAGCGATTCACCTGACCGGCAAATGACAGGCCTAATGCGCGTATTCGCCCAAGGCGGTGGCAGGGCCCGGGGCGGATTGTATGCAGATGAGCCCGAGATTGGCGCCAGGGTTGCCCAATGGGCACGGCACGAACATCGGCACGAAAGGCGCTTTGCGTTTGGCCAATGCGTCCGCCCAGATGCTGGGCGTTTCAACGCCTAACATCAATGAAGCCGTCGGATCCGTTGACGCCCAGGGCGTGAAGGCGCAGCGCACGCGTTCTTCGGGTGAAAGGTTTTCGTAATTGGACCGGCAGGCGAGAGATTTGCCGAGCTTGCTCAGCGCATCGTTCTGCAATTCGGGCGGCAGGGTAATGGCGTTAGATTTTACCTTAGGAAGTTTTTTCGTGTCTTTTACGCTTGTCTCCGGCCGCACGGGCGGAATGAGGTTGCGCAAGATTAGCGTGATTTCTTTAGGCTCGGGCAAGCGCAACTGCACCGGCACTTTGTCGTAGAGCAGAAAGGTGACGATGAGCACCGCATGCGTGGCGGCCACGCCCGCGATAAAAGCGAGACGCGGTGACTCACGCGGTGTGACCTGAACAAATCGCTGCACGCGGCGGGGCCTCGCTTGCGGCACAATCGAGCCATAGTATGGCCCATTGTTTCAATGAAAATTATTCAGGCGCCAATCGCACCTTGATGCCGTCGGTTTCCGCACTGCACACAATCTGGCAAGAGAGCCGGGAATTTGGTTGCACGGCGATGGCCATGTCGAGCATGTCGAGCTCCTCAGGCTTCTGCGGCGGTAATTTCACGAACCAGCCATCTTCGACATAGACGTGACAGGTGGCGCAGGCACAGGCGCCGCCGCATTCGGCGGTGATGGGCAGCCCCGCATCGCGCAGCGCCTCCATCAGGGTCCAGCCGTCATGGCCCTCGATCGCCTGCTCGCGGCCTTTGCGGTCGACAGCAATGATTTTCATGCCACGCCGAGCTTCTTGTGCAGGTTGGTGGACGAGGTGGTGTATTGGAAGCGCAGCCTCTCGCCGGGGCGGCAAAGATGAAACGCCGCCTGCGCCATCAGCGCCGCCTCGTGAAAGCCGCAGAGGATAAGTTTGAGCTTGCCCGGATAATGATTGATGTCGCCGATGGCGAAGATGCCGGGCGTGGCGCTTTCGAATTTCGCCGTATCCACCGGGATCATGTTCTCATGCAGGTTGAGGCCGAATTCCGCTATCGGGCCGAGCTTAATGGTAAGCCCGAAAAAGGGCATGAACACATCGCATGCGTGGCGCCAATCTCCCTTGCCGGGTGCGCTTAATGTCGCCGCCTCCAGCATGCCGTTCTTGCCATGCAATGCCGTTACCTGCGCAACTTCGAAACTGATCTTCCCCGCTTTCGCCAACTCGTGCATTTGATTGACGCTATGTTGGCTCGCTCGAAAGCCGTCGCGGTGATGGACAAGGGTGAGGCTTTTGGCGAGCGGCGCCAGATTGAGCGTCCAGTCGAGCGCGGAATCTCCGCCGCCCGCGATCAACACATTCCGTCCGCGGAACATATTCATGTCGCGCACGGCGTAGAAAACGGATTTGCCCTCGTATTCCGCCACATTCTCCACATGCGGACGCTTGGCAACGAAGGTGCCGGCGCCTGCCGCAATCACGATAACGGGCGCGGCAATTGTGGTGCCCGCATCGGTCGAAATCTGCCAGCGGCTATCGGGGAGTTTTGTGAGCGCGCTCGCCGTCTCTCCAAGATGAAAAGTGGGATGAAACGGCTTAACCTGCTCCATCAGCCGCGTGGTCAGTTCTTGCCCTGTGATCACAGGGATGCCGGGGATGTCATAGATGGGCTTGTCGGGATAGAGCTCGGTGCATTGGCCGCCTGGCCGGTCAAGAATATCGATGAGATGGCATTTGAGATCCAGGAGCCCCAACTCGAACACGGCGAACAAGCCTACCGGACCCGCGCCGATAATCACGGCGTCGGTCTCGATTACGCCCTTGGTTTGCTCGCGCGCGGCTTCGCTCATTGGCTCAGTTTACGCCTTCAGCGTTCAGGAAACTGCGCTCTTATATGAACTAGGCGAAACGCGCCAATGCCTGCCCGCCTCAGCGGCCGGCAAAGCTTTCGATGAAGCTCTCGACCGCCTCCGACCTGCCTTTGATCTGGCGCAGGACCGCCCGCGCCTGGGGCGCATTGGCAGGATCTGCGGCTTCGGCCTGGGCCGCGGCATCGGCTAGCGCGAATGCGCCAATCCCGCGCGCGGCGCCTTTCAGCGTATGGGCCACCTCGCGCCAGCCTTTGGCATCGGTGGTCTTGATCAGCGCCTCCATCTTGAGCAAAAGCTCGCGGCACTGCGTCTCGAAAAGGCGCAGGATTTCCTCATTCAAAGCCCGAGACCCGCCCGTGTAACGGTCGAGATGGCCAAGGTCGACCGGGCGTTCTGCGACACGCATGGGGGTATGCTGACAGTTCCGCCTCAAGGGGCGGTTAACGCAGATGCGAAAGGCCTTGACAGAGTCCTTTGGCCTTGTTCTCCCGCTTTAAGCTTGATTCGCTAGGCATTTTCGGCGTTCAATCCTGGGCCATTTTGGTGCAAGGCGTCCTCGAGCGCCGTGTAATCGCCACAGACGGATAACCAATGCCGACCCCAGGAGCCGAGCGGGCCAAGCCCGTATCTTTGCCCACACAACCCATCGGCGCCATGCGCGAAGCCCCGCAAGAGCGCGAACACACCAAAGAACACGAGCCAATACGCGAACGCGGCACCAGCGGCGCGATTGTTTTCGCGCTGACGTTGTCGGCGTTCTGGATCGGCGCGGCCGGCGCGTATCTCTGGGGTTATTTCGGCCCGCAAGGCTTGAGCGCGTTGGGTCCGCATATTTTGGCTTTCGTGGCGGTGGCGACGTTCCTGCCGCCATTTTTGTTTGTGGCTTCTGCGTTGGCGTTATCTCGCGCGAGCGCTCTGGCGCAAGCCGCCTCACGTTTGGCGTCCGCTTCCGAGCAAATGATGTCGGTCGACGACAACGCGGTTCGCGGCACGCAACGTGTCGGCCGCGCGGTCAGGCGCGAGCTCGATGCGCTCAATTCGGGATTGGACGGTGCTTTCACCCGTATGCGTGCGCTCGAGACCGCACTTGAAGAACGGGTAGCGCAGCTTGAGGAAGCGGGCGCACGCGCGGGCGTCAAAGCCGACGTTATCGCCACGCGGCTCCGCGAAGAGCGCGAGCGTATTGAGGATTTGTCGGGCGTTCTGGAAGATGCGGTGAACCGGGCCTCGGAAACCTTTGCCGGCCGCGTCGCGCAATTGAAGGCGATGATCGAATCCGCCGGCGGCGAGCTCAAATCCGCGGGCCAGACACTGGACGCGCAAAGCACTCAATTCCGCGAAGCGGCCGAGAAAGCCGCAGCCGCGCCACAGGCGGCCGCCGTCGAGCTAGACCGCCAGGCCAAGCGGATTGAAACGGCCGCCGATGGCGCTGTGGCGCGAGCAGAATTCGTGCTCGCCCGCCAGGAGCGCCAACGCACGGCGATGAACGAATTGCTGAATAAGCTTAAAGAAGAATCGATAGCCTTCGAAACGGCGTTGGAAGCCCAACGCAATGCGGTAGAACGCGCGGCTCAGATGCTAGCAAGCGAGGCTACGCGCCTCGACGAGCTGGCCGAGCAGGGCTTGCGCCGGGTCGATGCCGCCATGGCCAATGCGGGTCCGCGTACTATGCAGCTGGCCGCAAGCTTTGGCCGTGAAGCCGACCGCCTGAAAGAAAGTGCGGAAGGCGCCGCCACCGTGGTGTCGCGACTTACAGATTCTTTGCGCGAAGCGAGCGCCAGCGCCCAAGCTCTGATTGCCGAAAGCACGGCCGACGCCAAGCGCCGGGCCAAGGATTTCGTTGGCGAAGCGATGGGCGAATGCGACAGGCTGCTGCACGCCGCGTCCTCGGTCGCCGAAGAAGCAGAAAAAGCGCGCGCGGCGCTGGCCAAAGCGGCCGGCGAAGCCGAGCAGCACATGATGTCGCTGCCCAATGTGGCCGCCCAGGAAGCCGAGCGCATGCGCGAGACACTGCGCAGCGAAACCGAGCAGATGCTAGATACGACGGCACACACGTTGGCAACCTTGCACGCGCGCAATCCATCGCGCCGCGCGCTTCCCATTCCGGAAGAGGCGCCAATCACCGAGGAAGCGCCGCCCCCACCGGAAAGTCTCCGAAGCCTGGCCCGGCGTATCACTGGACCCAAGCGCAAGAGCGAAGACCGCGCCAAGGCGAATTTCGAGCTTTCGGCCGTGCTGGCCGCAGCCGATGTCAGCGACGTGAAAATGCAGACCGGGCTCAAGACCAACGCAGCCATTGCGCTGTCCACGCTGGAAGCGGCACTTGCTGATCTGGCCATCGATCTTGGGCCGATGACCGGCGACAGCGCCGATCCGGCCTTGTGGCGGCGCTATCTCGATGGCGACCGCGGCGCGTTTGCGCGCAAGCTCGCACAGGCCATCGGCCCCGACATGGTTGACCGCATTGCTGGGCTATATCGCGATGAGCCCAAGTTCCACGATGCCGCCAACGCCTATCTGAAAGAGTTCGAGGTGCTGCTGACCCACGCCAAGAACGGCGACAATGACGGGTTGCTGGCCTCAACGCTGCTGACCGCGGACACGGGAAAGATTTATCTGACGGTGGCCTATGCGCTCGGCCGGCTGGATTAAGCGCGGGTAAACCGCGCGGCAAAGAAACCGTCCATGCCGCCTTTGCCAGCCCAGTGACAGGGCAGCGTTCGTAAATCGCCCACGCGCGAAATCAGTTTCTCGTCGCCAAAGACTTCGTCTGCGCGCAAGTGAGCGCGGGTAAATTCCTTGTGGCGGGCCAGAAACGCTTCCACCTGTTCGGCGCCTTCTTCCGGCTCCAACGAGCACACCGCATAAACAAGCACGCCTCCGGGCGCGGTCATCTCGGCAGCTGCGTCCAGCATTTCGTTTTGAAGCGTCGTGGAAGCGATGATATCCGCCGCCGTTTTGATCCAGGGCAAATCTGGATGGCGCCGAATGGTGCCCGTTGCCGTGCACGGGGCATCGAGCAGCACGAAAGGCGCCGGCGCCTTGGGCTGCCAGTCGCGAACATCGGCCGTAACCAGATCGGCTCTCAGTTTTGTCCGTGCAAGATTTTCACGCACGCGGGCAAGGCGCTCCTTGGACACATCCACGGCGGTTACGCGCGCGCCAAGGCTCGCCAATTGCAGCGTCTTGCCGCCGGGTGCCGCGCAAAGATCAAGCACGGCCTTGCCTGCGACATCACCGAAGAGGCGTGCCGGTATGGTAGCTGCCACGTCCTGCACCCACCATATGCCAGCCTTGAACCCGGCCAAGTCCTCGATGCGCCCCGCGCCACGCAGCCGCATGACATTCGGCGCGAGCTGTTGGGCGCTGTCGATTTCCGGCGTGACATCTTGCTGGAACACCAGATCGAGCGGCGGTTTCGTGCCGTGTGTGGTAGCCATCTCACGCGCGATTGCTTCGCCATAATTCTCGCTCCAGCGCGTCCACAACCAATCGGGGGTGTTGAGGCGGGCGGTATCTTGCGTAGAGGTCAGCTTGGCGCCCTCGCCCGCCACGCGCCTCAGCACCGCATTGATCAACGGCTTGAAATGCAGCGCTTTGGAATCTGATTGCGCCAACCGGTTCGCGCCATCGACCGCGGCATGAGGGGCCACACCCATCACCATCAACTCGCAGGCGCCCACCAGTAGGATTTCCACCGTGGATCCAGCGCGATGCGGCGCCACCGGCTTCACCATGAAATGGCGGATGAGCGCATCTAACTGCCCGAAATGGCGGAGCGTTTCGGTGGCGATGGCGCGCGCAAAAGCTGCGTCCCGTGCGCTAAATTTGGCGCGGGAGAGCGTCTCGTCCACCGCCGCTTCCAACGGGCGACGCTTGCGCAGGACCGCGGAAAGAATAGCAAGCGCCGCCTTGCGCGCGGGCAAACCGGCCGCTTCCGCGTCTTTGGCAATTACGCTTTGGCTCATCAAGGTTGAATAAGGCAGGCGCGCGTGTTGCGCCAGCGCTTAACCCCAGGGACCGTGATGGGGCGTTTCGCCCATCTCGGCCGCCATGGCTTTGAGACGCGCGATGCGTTCTTCCGTCGGCGGATGCGTGGAGAACAGCCCCGCCAGCCCACCATGTAATGGGTTGATGATGAACATATGCGCGGTGGCCGGGTGCGTGTCGGCTTCTTCGTTGTCGATCTGCTCGGCCGAGTCCTGAATATGCTGCAGCGCCGATGCCAGCCACAGAGGTTTACCCGAAAGCAAAGCACCGGAATGATCGGCCTCGTATTCGCGCGTGCGGCTGATAGCCATCTGCACCAGCGCGGCCGCCAGTGGCGCCATCAATACCACCAGCAACACGCCGATGGCGCCCAGGGGAGAATTGCGCCGCCCGCCCATGAAGAAGGCAAAATTTGCCAGCATGGAAATGGCGCCCGCGATGGTCGCGGTGATGGTCATCACCAGTGTGTCGCGGTTCTTCACGTGGGAAAGCTCGTGCGCCAGCACGCCCGCGAGTTCTTCATTATTGACCCGCTTTAGCAGGCCGGTGGTGGCGCAGACGGCCGCGTGCTCGGGATTGCGCCCGGTGGCGAAGGCATTGGGCTGCGGATTATCGGCGATATAGACGCGCGGCATAGGCAAGCCAGCATTATCGGCGAGCGTCCGCACGATTCGCACCAGATCGGGCGCGGAAGCCTCGTCCACCTCGCGCGCGTTGTACATGCGAAGAACGATCTTGTCGGCGTTCCAATAGGCATAAAAATTCGTGCCGACAGCCAGCAGGAACGCGAACACCATGCCGCCCTCGCCGCCCACGAGATAACCGGCGGCAAGAAACAGCCCCGTCATCGCAGCCATCAGGAGTCCAGTGCGGAATGCGTTCACGTCAGCCTCTAAAGCCGAACCCGAAGGATATGTAAGGCGTTGCCGGGCGTGTTCAAGAAAGTGCTGGATTTGTCTTTTCTCTCTGGACTTTGTTCCCTTTTTGTATCACTCTCGTATTCGTAACATTTCGCGTTGAATACAACCCATGATGGCATTCCGCTCACTGGCCCTTCCGGGCGTTGCCTTAGCCCTCACGCTCACCTCAGGCATGACGGATAAAACTTTTGACGGCGCGCAATTCGCCGCCGTCACCTTCGGCGGGCCGGTCAACGCCCATGTCGAGCGCGTGGTGGATGGCGACATTATCGAAGTGAAGGCCGATATCTGGCTCGAGCAATCGGTGACGGTGCGCGTGCGTATCGCAGGCGTGGATGCGCCAGAGATGGAAGCGCGCTGCTCAACCGAGCGCGAGCGCGCCGAGGCCGCGCGCGATTTTCTTGTCCGGCGCATCGGCGGCGCAGATGTGCAGCTTAGCCAGGTTGTCTACGACAAATATGGCGGGCGGGTGCGCGCGTCCGTTGCCGACCGCAGTGGCGATATCGCGGAGGCGCTGCTAAGAAAGGGACTGGCGCGTCCCTATCACGGCGGCAGGCGCATGCCGTGGTGTGAGCCAGCTTAGCGCGGCCCCATTGCGGCCACGTCCAAAACCGGAACTTTCATATCGACAGTGCCCGCTTTTTCGAAATGCAGCGTGACAGCGATCTCATCGCCCTTATGCAGCGGCTTCTTCAAGCCCATCAACATGAGATGACGGCCATTGGGCGCAAAGCTGACGGTGACGCCCGCAGCCAGTTCAACCGTCTTTGTGGGCATCATATGCATCATGCCGCCCATGGCCATGGTTTCGTGCAGTTCGGCGCTGGCTGCTGCCTGTGTTTCGGCCCCTGTCAATGCGTCCGCCTCTTTGCCGGTGTTGGTCATGGTGAAATAGACGGCGGCACTCGATGATGTTCCAGGGGTCGCACGCATCCAGGCATCCGTCACCTGGATGGTGGCCGCACTTGCGGGCAAAGCCAATGCAATAAACAGAATTACGCCTGCGGCCGCTCCTACGGCACGTCCAATTCCAGCCATGACCTGCTCCTCTGAAAGAGCTATAGAGTAACCCGCCTCACGGCCTTTGCGATATTTCAAGAGTCTTAGGCTTTCGTCATGACCACCGGACAGATCATCGTTGTTTTCGCGCTTGCCGTTGTCGCACTCATTCTGGTGGCGGGCGTGTCCACCATGTTCGTCGGTGGCGACTTCGCAAAGAAGTGGTCAAATCGTCTCATGCGCTATCGCGTGCTGGCGCAATTCATTGCCATCGTCATCATTATGCTCGTGCTCTATTTCGGCACGCGCTAATGCATGTCATGGCCCGCGAATGCGGGCCATCCAGTTGATGATAAATACAGACATTCGGAATGTTCCACCTGGTTCGCCCGCACTTGGCGGGCGATGACAGATAAGGCTTAGAAAAAACTTATCGGGTCAACGTCGATGGTGAGCCGAACGCCCGAAGGGATTTTGACGCCCTCAATCCACTCGCGCAGATATAACTGAATATCGATGTTGCGTTCTGCCTGCACCAAAAGCCGCTCGCGCGTACGGCCCCTCAGCACCTGATAGAACGCGGGCGATGGCCCCCAGACGGTAATACCTTTGGCGCGCGGCGCGGCTAGTGCCAGAGCCCGCGATGTGGCGCGCACCTTGCCCGCATCCGTGCCCGCAAGAATAAGCGAAGCGAGCCGCCCGAAAGGCGGCGTGTGCATGCGTTCGCGCGAACGGGCTTCTTCTTCCAGAAACGCGTCGCGGTCGCCGGATGCCAGCGCCTTCATCACCGGATCTTCGGGATTGCGCGTCTGGATGAGCACAAACCCCGGCTTCTCGGCGCGGCCCGCGCGGCCCGCCACCTGATGCAGCAACTGGAAACTGCGCTCGGCCGCGCGCGGATCGCCGGCCGTACCGCCGAGATCGGCGTCGATCACGCCGGCCAATGTCAGCTGCGGGAAATGATGGCCCTTGGCCACGATTTGCGTGCCGATGAGCACATCGATCTCGCCTTTGGCCATGGCGTTGACGGCGGCCTGAATGGCGTTCGGTGCTTCCATGGTGTCGCTCGAAGCCACCGCCACGCGGGCGCTGGGAAAGACACTGCGGAATTCTTCCGCCACCCGTTCCACGCCGGGCCCGCAGGCGACAAAGGAATTTTCCGCCGCGCATTGCGGGCAGGTTTTTGGTAACGCGGTTTCGAAGCCGCAATGATGGCAGATCAGCCGCCCGCGATAGCGATGCTCGACCAGCCAGGCCGAGCAATTGCGGCAGGTTTCCTTGTGCCCGCAGGCCGCGCACAAAGTAAGCGGCGCGTAGCCGCGGCGGTTGAGAAACAACAATGCCTGTTCGCCGGCGGCCAGAGTTTCGCCGAGCGCCTCGCGCAAGGGCGCCGACAGCCATTGCCCCGGCTCGCCGCGATGAGCGCGTAAATCAATCAGCCGCACATTGGGCATTTCGGCGACGCCGTGGCGGCGCGCTAGGCGAAGCCATTCGTAGCGGCCGGATTTGGCGTTGAGATAAGTTTCCAAGGACGGCGTGGCGGATGCCAAAACAATGGGACAGTTCTCGATGCGCGCCCGCACCACCGCCATGTCGCGCGCATGATAGATGACGCCTTCTTCCTGTTTGTAGGCTTGTTCATGCTCTTCATCGACGATAATGAGGCCGAGCTCGGGAAACGGCAGGAACAAGGCCGAGCGCGCACCCGCCACTACGCGCGCACTTCCATCAAGCACCGCGCGATAATTGCGCCTGCGCTCGCGCAAAGTGAGATCGGAATGCCATTCTGCCGGGCGGCAGCCAAAGCGCTGCGCGAAGCGATCGAGGAATTGCACGGTGAGCGCGATTTCGGGCAACAGAATGAGAACCTGTTTGTCCTGTGCCAGCGCTTCAGCAATAGCCTCGAAATAGGTTTCGGTTTTGCCCGAGCCCGTTACGCCATCGAGAAAGCTCGCGGAAAATTCTTTTGCCTTGACCGCCTCGCGCATATGCGTGGCGGCACGCGCCTGATCAGGACTGAGCACAACGGTGTCGAAGGCGGGGTCTGGAACTGGAAGTGCCGCGAATTCCGGCAGCGCCACGCTTTCCAGTGCGCCCGTCTTCGCCAAACCATGCACGACTGTCGTGCCAACATTGGCCTCTTCAGCTATGGCCGATGGCGCACGCGCGAGGCCATCTTCCAAAAGCTTCAGCACGCGCGCGCGCGCAGGTGTTAAACGTTCGGGCCTTGCATTGCCAAGCTTGTATGCCACGCGCGGGCGTTCTGCGCTGAAAGCATCCGGCACACGCAATGAAAGCGCTAGCACCGCGCCCAAGGGCGCCAACGTGTAATGCGCAACCCAGGCGATAAAATCCAGCAACCTTGGCGGCAGGACCTGCGCGGGAGCAATCGGCACTGCCTCGCGCAACTTCTTGTCGTCGACGCCGCCTTCGGCCTCAGCCCCACACCACGCCAAGAAGCTCGCGCTTGCCCAAGGGCGCACGCACGATGAGCCCGCGCGTTGGAACCGTGCCTTTTGGCAGCGCGTAATCATAGGCATGCGCCAATGGCAGCAGCAGCAACACGCCCGCGCGCGGGAGAATTTCTGTCCCCAGGGCGCTGTGCGCTCGCAGGCTTCAAGGCCGGTTGCGTCATGGCTACACTTTCGCGCGGGTTTTCAACGGGTCAAGCAGGACGCAAAATGAAGCTGTTTCTCGACACGGCTGACGTCAAGGAGATCGCGGCGCTGGCCGCAACCGGACTGGTGGATGGAATCACCACCAACCCGTCGCTAGTGGCGAAAAGCGGGCAGCCTTTCCTGCAGACGCTGGAAAAAATCTGCCAGGCGGTGACGGGGCCCGTAAGCGCGGAAGTCACCGCCACCGATACAGAAAAAATGATCGCCGAAGGCAAACGCCTAGCGCGCGCAGCCAAGAATATCGCGATCAAAGTGCCGCTGACCTGGGACGGACTTGAAAGCCTGCCGCGCACTGTCGAATGAGGGCCATATGGTCAATGTCACGCTGTGCTTTCAGCCGGTACAGGCGATGCTGGCGGCGAAAGCGGGCGCGACATTCATTTCGCCGTTCATCGGACGGCTTGACGATGCAGGCCAAGACGGCATGGCGCTCATCCGCGAAATTCGCGCCATCTACGATAATTACGGATTCAAAACGCAGATCCTCGCCGCCTCTATCCGCAATGTCACCCATGTGCGCGATGCAGCGCTTTTGGGCGCCGATGTGGCGACCTTACCCGCCGCCATCTTCAAGCAGCTTATCCAGCATCCGCTTACCGATAAGGGTTTGGCCGCGTTCCTCGACGACTGGAAAAAGACCGGCCAGAACATTCTGGAGATGTGATGAAACGCGCCGAGAATCATTTACCGGCCCAGGAAGCCGCCGACGCGGTGAAGGCCTATCTTCGCATTCATCGTGAACAGGTCGCCAATGATGCGGAGCTGATGGCACTGTTGTTGCCCGAGCGTTTCGGCGAGGCGGTAAACGTGCGCGACTTTCAACATTTCGTTATCGATAAGTTGCGCACCGAGAATGAGGCCTTGAGATCAGAACTGAATAGTTTGGAACGTCAGTCCGAAAATTTTAATATGTTGCGCGAAGGCGTGTGTGCGGCAGTGCTTGAGCTGGTGTGGGCACGCAGTTTCGGGGATGTGGTGGCGACTGCGGCCAACGCGGCTAAAGCGCTTGGCGCCGATTGTGTGTCGCTTGCAATTGAAGACAGCATCACGACGGCGCTGTCCCGCGTGCCTGGCATGCGGCCCTTGCCAGTTGGGCTTGTCGATTCGCTGATCGGCAAGGACGCAATCGGTGCTGTGCTGAAGGGTGGACACGAACCATTGTTCGCGGGCAGCCTCAACGGCTTGAAGAGCGTGGCGATTTTCCGGCTTGACCTTGGGCCCGCTGCTCCACCCGCGCTTATCGCCCTGGGCGCCAATGCTGAAGAACGCTTCGAAGACGAAAGTGAGACGCGCGAGATCGCCTTTTTCGTCCATGCCCTTGAACGCGCAATCGTTGCATGGCTCGATCTGCCGAAGAGCTGATCGGGGCCTGGCTCGCGGGGCTCAAGCATGAGCGCCGCGCCAGCCCCCACACCTTGCGGGCCTATGGCGATGATGCGCGGAGGTTCTTGCGCTTTCTGAAATCCCATCGCGGGTCACGCGCGACACTTGCCACGCTGAATGCACTCAAGCCCGCCGACATCCGCGCCTTCATCACGCAACGGCGTGCGGAAGATCTTGGCGCGCGCGGCGTGCAGCGCGCGCTTGCAGCTGTGCGGTCATTCTATCGTTATCTCGAGCGCGAAGAATTGGCCGATGGCGCAGCCGTGCGCGCGGTGCGCAGCCCTAGGTTACCGCGCACCTTGCCGCGGCCACTTAGCGAAAAAGATGCAGACCGTGCCATCGAGGAAGCAGGTCACGACGAAAAACCCTGGATTGCTGCGCGCGACACGGCGTTGGTCACGCTTCTTTACGGCACAGGCTTGCGCATTTCGGAGGCCTTAAGTCTCAAGCGCGGCGATGTGCCCTTGGGCGAAACACTCACCATCTTGGGCAAGGGCAATAAGGAACGCGCGGTACCGGTGCTCACCATCGTGCGTGAGGCGGTGGCGCGCTATGCGGACATTTGCCCGTTTCAGCCTGGAAAAAGCGGCCCCCTGTTTCTTTCGCGCCGCGGGCTTCCCATGAGCGCGCGCGATGCGCAATCGCTCATGCAGCGCCTGCGCGGGCGATTGGGATTGCCGGAAAGCGCCACGCCGCACGCGCTCAGGCATTCCTTCGCCACGCATCTGTTGCAGAACGGCGGCGATCTGCGCGCCGTGCAGGAATTGCTGGGCCACAGTTCGCTCTCGACCACGCAGAAATATACCGAGGTTGAAACCAAACGCGTGCTTGCGGTTTACGATGCCGCGCATCCGCGCGCGAAGGCACGCCTCTAGTTCTCGCGTACCCGGGAGAAATGGTGGCGCCAGCGCTCATCCAAACGCGCGAGCGGAAAATTGATCAGCACATCTGTGGTGCCGAACTGCTTATCGATCACCGCACCATCGCCGATATAGGTGCCGGCGCGCACATAGCCTTTGATCAGTGGCGGCAGGCTGCGCAAAGCCTCTTTCACGTCGATCGCTTCTTTCGGCATGCGGTTCATCTCGACATAGAGCTCGGGCAGCGCACGCACGCGCATTCCTTCTGGCGCGCGATGGTAGTGATATAGATAAGACAATTGCAGCGCCAAGGCATCGGCATCGTTCCCGGGCAGTGAGCCGCAGCCGATCATCACATCGGTGTTGTCGTGGACGAAATAGGCCATGAGGCCGCGCCACAACAATTGCAAAGTGATGGCTTTTGCGCGATAGGGTTTCAGAACGCAGGACCGCCCAAGCTCAAGAAAGCGCGTGCCGGGCGGATGCGTTTTCAACATGTGCGCGATATCGTATTCGCCAGCGGTATAAAAGCCGTCATGCTTGGCCGCCACGTCGCCGCTGAGCAGGCGATAGGTGGCAACGACGGCGGCTTCGCCTTTTTCGTCGCGCACGCCGTGATCGACCACCAGCAGATGCTTACAAAGCTCGTCGTAACGGTCGAAGTCGCGGCGTTCGGCGCGCATCTGCGGGCTCGGCACCGCCGACATTTCTTCGTAGAAGACGCGGTAACGCAGCTTCTGCGCCGCTTCCACTTCTGAATCGGTTTCGGCAATGCGCACTTCGAGCAGGCCCGAGGTGGCCAGCACCGGCCAAATAATTTCGCGGTCCGTCATCGAGCCCGGTTCGTGAACATCAACCAAGATTTGGTCTTCCCTGTGCGGCGCGCGCGTGGGCCTAGTGCCCAGAAAGCAAAGCGGAATTTTACTTTGGCGCCCGCGACCATGCAATCACCGGCGGGGAGCCTGCATCTGAGGCTGGTGCGCCCTGGCGAGGAAAAGACACAGCACCAAGGCCGGTATGCCGATCAGGCCCGCACAGACAAAGAAGATGGCGTAGGCATTCATCAGGCCATGCACGGCGGCCATGCTTTCGACAAACACGCCGGAAAAACCCTTCAGGAATTTTCCCAGATAGGCATAGGTAGAACTCAACAGCGCATATTGCGTGGCGGTGTAACCAAGACTGGTTAGGCTCGACATATAGGTGACGAGCGCAACACCAGCGAAGCTGATGCCGAAACTGTCAGCCGCCATCACCGCGCTGAACACGCGCATGTCGCCGCCGCTATAGGCAAGGGTTGCGAAGGATGCGACGGCCAGACCCTGCAGCACTGCGCCCAGGATCAATGTCTTCATGTAACCGAAGCGCGCAGCACATGCGCCGCCCGCCGCAATGCCGATGAGCGAGAATACGAGGCCGATGGACGCGCGCACGCTGCCCACAACATCCTTCGACAAACCGAGATCGTGATAGAACGGATTGGCCATCGGCCCCATGACGAAATCGGGCAGCCGGTAAAGACTGACCACTGCCAGCATCAGCAGCGCCAGCCAACCGAAGTGGCGAAAGAAAACTACAAACGGGCCCGCGACCGCATCGGTGAAGCCGCGCACGGTCCACAATGGCAACTGCTTGGCGTCGACAATGGCCGTGCTCTTGGGCTCGATGGCTTTCCATGTCGCATACACGCCCAGCGCCATCAGAACGGCCATCACGCCGTAAGAGACAGGCCAGCCTAAATGATTGGCGGAAATCAAAATCAGCGCGTCGGTAACAAGGAGCGCGATGCGATAACCGAATTGATATGCGGCCGACAGCACGCCGAGCTCGTTCTTGTCTTCGGCCACTTCGATGCGCCAGGCGTCGACCACGATGTCCTGCGTGGCGGAGGCGAATGCGACGATCAGCGCACAAACGCCAAGCGCCGCCAGCCCGCCACTGGGTCCGATTAGAGCCATGCCGATCAGGCCAAGGCAGACAATAATCTGGGCCAGCATGATCCAGCCACGCCGGCGCCCCAGCCTACCGAATAGCGGCGCATCAACCCGGTCGATCACCGGCGCCCAGAAAACTTTCAGCGAATAGGCAAGCCCGACCCAGGAAAGAAACCCGATAGCCGCAAGCGTGGTGCCTTCGTCGCGCAGCCAATAGCCAAGCGTGTTGCCCGTAAGCAGAAACGGCAGGCCGGACGCGAAGCCAAGCGCCAGCATGGTCGCCACGCGCGGCTGCGCATAAACCTTGAGCGTGGCGGCCACGCCCCCCCATGTCTTCATTGGCTAAATCTCATGCAGCCGCGGTGGCCGGCGGGTTGAGAGAGAGAAGGACGCCATCGAGCGCGTCCGGGTCTACCGGCTTGGTGAGGAAACCATCCATGCCCGCCTCAAGGCAAGCCCTGCGGCCGGTTTCCACCACATCGGCGGTAAGCGCCAGGATGGGCGCGCGCTTAAGCCCGGCCGCTTCCTCGTGGGCGCGGATGCGCTTGGTCGCTTCGATACCGTCAAGGCCCGGCATATGAATGTCCATCACCACCAGGTCGTAGCGCTTGAGCGCGCATGCTGTCACCGCTTCGTCGCCGGTGCTGACTTGATCCACATTATGGCCACGCCGGCGCAGCAGCTCGCGCACAAGGAGCGCATTGATGGGATTGTCTTCGGCCAACAAAACGGACAATGGCATCGCGCTAAATGTCCGCTGAGGTTTCACAGCCGTTTCGAAATTCATTTCGCTTTCGCCTGCTAGCACCGCCCGCAAGCGTTTTTCCAATGCGGCTTGGCGCACCGGCTTCATCAGATAAAAAGCGATGCCTTTACTTGCAAGCTCCGCAAGTTGCGCGCGGCCCTTTGGTGGCAACAGAACGGCCACCGGCGCGCCCAAGCCGCTGACATCGGGAAGATTCTCAATGCCGATACCGGCATCGAGCAGTACCACGTCGCAGGCAATCGTATTCGCAGGCCCGGAATTGAGCGACTGCAATTCCACCATCTCCATGCCGGCCGTTTCGAGTTGCAATTTTATGCTGGCGCGCAGCACTGGCGAAGTGGAGATAAGTCCTGCGCGCATCGGCGTCACCGTCGCGTCTACTTGTGCACCAGCGCCAGCTTTCGAATGTTCTTCGAGCGGTAGCGTGAACCAGAAAATGCTGCCGTGATCCTCGGCCGGCTGAACGCCAATCTTGCCGCCCATCGCTTCCACCAGGCGTTTGGAAATCGCAAGCCCTAATCCCGTTCCCTCAAAGCGCCGCGCATGCGTTGAGTTGCCTTGCACGAATTCATCAAAGATAGCGGCACGTTTTTCGGCGGGCACACCAATGCCGGTATCGCGCACAGCAATGCGCAGAATCGCGCCATCCTCACCAAAGTCGACATTTGCGGACACCAGCACGCCGCCCGTTTCGGTGAACTTGATCGCATTGCCGATGAGGTTGGTCAGGACTTGGCGGAGCCGGTTGGCATCGGCCTGCACCAGCTCCGGCACATCGGGCGCGATGGCGGCGGCGATCTCTATGCCCTTCGCGTGCGCCCGCGTGGCCAGCAGTTCGTTCACGTCTTCGATGATGGGACGCAGCCTCACCGGCGCACTGTCGAGGACGATGGCGCCAGACTCGATTTTCGAAAAGTCGAGAATATCCTCGATCAAAGAAAGCAACGCCGTGCCCGACTGATAGATCGCTTCCGCATAAGCATGTTGGTCGGGATCGAGCGGCGTTTCGGTCAATAGCCGCGCCATGCCGAGAACACCATTCATCGGCGTGCGGATTTCATGACTCATGATGGCAAGAAAATGCGACTTGGCGTGGTTGGCTTCTTCGGCCTTGTCGCGTGCTTCCATCAGCGCGGCCTCCAGCACCTTGCGCTCGGTGATGTCGCGACCGACACTTTGCACTTCCACCAGACGGCCAGTGGCGTCGCGGATGGCATAATCTTCCCAGGCCAACCAGCGATAGCCTGCGACTGTCATCACATGCTGGTCGTAGCGCACACGCTCAAGGCCGGTTTCGCGCCCAGCCAAGCGTCCGAAAATCGGCGGCGGTGATTCCGGGTGCAGTTCGGGGCGGAAGGTCTGGCCGATCACCGCATCGCGCATTACGCCAAACAACTTGAAGAACGCTTCATTGGCATAAGTGAGCCGGCCATCGGGCGTGCGCCTGAGAATGGCGTCACCTTGCGCGTCGACAAGGCCTTTGTAACGCGCCTCACTGGCATTAAGCCGCGCGTTGGCGGCCTCAAGGGCTGCAATGAAGGCTTCGAATTCGTCGGTTAGCGCAGTCAGTCGATCCGTACGGCATTCATATTCCGTTGCACGATCACGCGCGGAAATAAGGCCAAACAGGAGAAAACCCGTGCCCAAAATGGCAAGTGCTGCCAACAATTGCGGATCGATAAGTGTCAGCCGCCCGTGGATATGCTCGTCCCACAAGGCCGCCACGGCCAGGGCGGCTGCGATCAGCGCAAAGAACACCGTGCCGGCCCGTGTCAGCATAAGCCCTGCCATTTCCCGGACGCCAAATTGCCCCGAGACGTGTCCGGGGGATTGGCGCAACGCGGACGCAATCAGGCCGTGTTCTGCGTTGATAAAGCTTTAATTACATTGAATAAAACGCAAACACCGTTAATGGCACGCGCAGGACGAATTGTTCTGAAATGAGCCAGCGCGAGATGTGGCTGTGGCGCAACGTGTCCCCCTCGTCATATCACTGTCATATCAGCGTCATTCACCTGTGATCCCGCGCTGATTAATCGCCTGCATGGAAGGCCCGAGGCGGGGCGGGCTTGCCGTTGGTGCGGCATGCGACTTCGCAAGCGGACTTGTCCGAAACCAGGGAGCGAGGTCGATCATGTTGGGGAAAAAATTCTTTTTGGCGGGCACCGCACTTGCCGCACTAACCGCGATGTCAATGCCTGCCATGGCGGGCGATTATTGGTGGACCAATACCACGATCAGTGGCAGGGATTATTGGGACATCACCAATATCAGTCACGAGCGCAACCACGTCGCGCAAACCGACGAAGGCACGAGCTTCGACATCAAGCGTTTTTATGTGTCGATCGATCACACCTTCGACGGCATGTTCTCGGCCGACGTGACGACCGACGTCTCCTACGTCTCGGCTGAAAGCCTCACCCAAGTTTACCTCAAGAAGGCCTATCTCCAGGCCAAGCTGTCCGACGCCTTTATCGTCAGGATAGGCTCGGCGGATCTGGCTTGGGTTCCCTTCGTGGAAGACACCTATGGCTATCGCTATGTCGAGAACACGCTGATCGACCGCGTCAAGACCGGCACGTCCGCCGATTGGGGCGTGCATGTCCTCGGTAAATTGGCCGATGGTCTCATCGCTTACCAGTTCGATGCCGTTAATGGCGCCGGTTACAAGAACCCGCGACGCACCGGCAGCATCGATGTCGAAGGCCGCGTCAACCTGAATTATGAGGGTTTTATTCTGGGCGTGGGCGGTTACTCGGGCAAGTTGGGCCCAGCGCATGGCACGGACACCTTAAATACGGCCAATCGCTTTGATGCCATCGCCGCATATAACAAAGACGGTCTCCGCGTCGGCATCGAGTATTTTGAGTCCAATGACTGGTTTAGCGTAACGACAAAACCAAAACGTTCGGACAAAGAGAACGGCTATTCCGCGTTTGCGTCTTATCAGTTCGATCCGCAATGGAGCGTTTTCGGCCGTTACGATTGGGTAAGCGCGAAGAGTTCAAGTGCGGCCCTTTTCGGCACGTCAGCCGCGAACAAGTCGATGAACGACAATTATTACAACATCGGCGTTACCTGGAGCCCGGCAAAGATCGTCGACTTCTCCCTCGTCTACAAGCATGACGCTGGCAATAACGGCTTCATCGGCACGTCGAACGGCACCATTGGCGGCCTGGGCGCAGGCACGGACGGCAAATACGACGAAATCGGAATTTGGGGTCAGTTCCGCTGGTAAGGACTGGTTGCGTTTAGTCTGCGTCTGCAGTTCGCGTTAAAAAGTTTGTTACCGCGCGCGAACGGAAAACCCTGCTGGTAATCCCCTTCCGGCAGGGTTTTTTCTTTTGAACTACAGCCCACCAGTGTGACAGCGCGGTTATCCCCCACAGAAAATGGCGCTCTGTCATAAAAGCTTCGTCAAACCGTGACAGTCATGACGCGCCAATTGCCGATACCGGCGCGGGGCTGGCATAGCGGAACGGCGGCGGGCCGCTCGCGAGAGTGCTGGCCAAAATGCGAGGGATTAAGATGAAGCTCCATTCGAAACTCATCGCTGGCTTGATCGCCGGCGTAGCCGTAGCGGGAATTGCAACCACGGCCATGGCCGCGGACATTTCCGGTGCAGGCGCGACGTTCCCCTATCCGATCTACTCGAAATGGGCCGACGCCTATAAGACCAAGACCGGCAACGGTCTTAACTATCAGTCGATCGGTTCGGGCGGCGGCATCAAGCAGATCGAAGCCGGCACGGTCATCTTCGGCGCGTCCGACATGCCACTGAAGGCAGATGACCTCGAAAAAAACGGCCTTGTCATGTTTCCGACCGTCGTTGGCGCAGAAGTGCTGGTTTACAATCTCCCCGGCATCAAGTCCGACACCATCGTGCTCGACGGACCGACGCTTGCTAATATCTATATGGGCAAGATCACCAAGTGGAATGACCCCGCGATCAAGAAACTAAATCCCGGGCTCGATATGCCAGACCAATCGATCCTGGTCGTGCATCGCTCGGACGGCTCGGGCACCACATTCATTTTTGCCAACTACCTGTCCAAGGTCAGTAAGGAATGGTCGGACAAGGTTGGCGCCGCAACATCCGTTGATTGGCCAACCGGCGTCGGCGCCAAAGGCAATGAGGGCGTTGCAGGCAATGTGGCGCAGGCCGCAGGCTCCATCGGTTATGTCGAATATGCCTACGCCATGCAGAATCATCTCTCTTATACGCGCATGGTGAACCATGAAGGTAAAACCGTTAGCCCGAGTATGGAATTGTTCGTGGCCTCTGCCTCGAACGCGGATTGGGATCATGCCGATCATTTCTACATGATCTTGACCGATCAGCCTGGCGCCAAGTCATGGCCGATCGAAAATCCGACCTTCATTCTGGTGCACAAGCAGCCGTCCGATGCGGCCGCTCTCACCGAAGCGCTCAAGTTCTTCAAATGGGCGTATGCCAATGGCGACCAGATGGCCCAAGATCTTCTTTACATCCCGCTGCCGGACAGCGTGACTAATAAGATCGAAGCCAGCTGGAAGCAGATTTAGGGCGTAAATCCATAGAGTTATGGGGTGGGGACAAGAACGGGCGCCCCTTCGCAAAGGCCCGCGGATTGGTGATTATGGAAGCGGGACGGCCATAAATCGGAAATGGCCTCCCGCTTCCTTCTTTTGGGAAGCTCTTTGCATCCGAGCCTGCCATGGTTGATGCCGTCTTGACGGAACCTGCTTCCATAAGCGTTCGCACTTCGACGCTCAGGCGCGCGCGCAATGCCGACCGTGGTTTCCGCAGGCTGACGCAGGCCGCGGCCATCGTCGTGCTGCTGATGTTCATCGGTATTATTTGGGCGCTGACCAGTGGCGCCATGCCGGCTATCCGAGCTTATGGCGTTGACTTCATCTGGACGGAGGCCTGGAACCCGGTCAAAGAAAAATTCGGGGCGCTGGCCGCCATCTACGGCACGCTTGTGACATCTCTCATTGCCATGATCATCGCCATTCCGGTCGGCATCGGCATCGGCATTTTCCTGACCGAGCTGTGTCCGCGCGGTCTGCGCCGGCCTATCGGCATCGCGGTGGAATTGCTGGCCGGCATTCCCAGTATCATCTACGGCATTTGGGGGCTGTTCGTTTTGGCGCCCGTGTTGCAGCAGACCTTGCAACCTTGGGCCATAGCGGCTTTCGCCGATGTCCCTGTGCTTTCCAATCTATTTGCGGGCCCGCCCTACGGCATCGGCATTTTCACCGCAGGGCTCATCCTCGCCATTATGACGTTGCCTTTCATTTCGGCCATTACGCGCGACGTGTTCGAAACCGTGCCCCATGTGCTGAAAGAAGCGGCCTATGGCCTCGGCTCTACCAAATGGGAAGTGCTGTGGAATGTGGTGCTGCCCTATGCGCGGGGCGGCGTGGTGGGCGGCATCATGCTGGCGCTGGGGCGCGCGCTCGGCGAGACGATGGCGGTGACTTTCGTCATCGGCAACGCAAACAGGGTCGCCACGTCCCTGTTTGCGCCAGGCACGACGATTTCCGCCAGCATCGCCAATGAATTCACCGAAGCCGTTGGCGATCTTTATTATTCCTCGTTGATCGAGCTTGGTCTGCTTCTCTTTGTCATCACCTTCATCGTCCTCGCGGCAGCGCAATATATGCTCTACCGCCTGGAAAAGCGTGCGGGGGGCGTCCGCACATGACGGTCAATATCAACCGCGGCCGTTACGCCGCGCGGCGCGCGCGCAACAATATCTTTCTCGTGCTTTCCATGCTTGCAACGGCGTTCGGTCTGGGATGGCTCGGCGTCATTCTCGGCACTTTGCTCTATGAAGGTTTCCACGGTCTCGAACTCAACCTGTTCACCCAGATGACGCCGCCACCGCCGGGCGAAGGCGGGGGCCTGCTCAATGCCATTGTCGGCAGCCTGATCATGACCGGCATCGCGGTGGCGGTGGGAACGCCGTTGGGCATTCTCGCGGGAACATATCTGACCGAATATGGCCGTTATTCGAAGCTCGCTTTCGTCATCCGTTTCACCAACGACATCCTGCTCAGCGCGCCGTCTATCGTGCTTGGTCTATTTGTTTACGAGGTCATGGTGGTGACTTTAGGCCATTTCTCGGCGCTGGCCGGCGCCTTTGCGCTCACCACCATCGTCATTCCCGTGGTCGTGCGCACCACCGAAGGCATGCTGCTGCTCATTCCCAACACCTTGCGCGAGGCGGCGGTTGCGTTGGGCGCGCCCAAAGCGCGGATGATCCGCCAGATCACCTGGCGCGCGGCACGAGCTGGCATCATCACCGGGGCGCTCTTGGCGATCGCGCGCATTTCGGGCGAGACGGCGCCACTACTTTTCACCGCGCTCAACAATCAATTCTGGAGCACGGATGTGACCAGGCCGATGGCCAGCCTTCCGGTTATCATCTTCCAGTTCGCCATGAGCCCCTATGAGGGCTGGCATCAGCTGGCCTGGTCGGGCGCGCTGCTGATCACCATTGCCGTGCTGGCACTCAGCATCATGGCGCGCGTGCTCGAATCGCAAACCAAGCAGGGACAGCCATGAACGGCGAAAAAACCAAAGTCGATATTCGCAAGCTGTCCTTCTTTTACGGCGGCAACGAAGCACTTAAGAACATTTCGTTGCAGCTTTATGAGCATAAGGTAACAGCATTTATTGGGCCGTCTGGTTGCGGCAAGTCCACGCTGCTGCGCGTCCTCAACCGCATCTACGAGGTTTATCCCAACCAACATGCCGAAGGAAAAGTTCTGGTTGACGGCAAGGACATTCTTTCGCCGCGGCAGGATTTGAATCTTCTGCGTGCCAAAATCGGCATGGTGTTCCAGAAACCGACGCCCTTTCCCATGACGATCTTCGACAACATCGCGTTCGGCATTCAGCTTTACGAAAAATTGTCGCGTTCGGAGCTTGAAGGCCGCGTTGAAGACGCGCTCGGCCGCGCCGCTTTGTGGGACGAAGTCAAGGACAAACTCCACGCCAGTGGCTTGAGCCTGTCGGGCGGTCAGCAACAGCGGCTCTGCATCGCGCGCTCTGTTGCCACCAAGCCTGAAATTATTCTATTGGACGAGCCTTGCTCGGCACTCGATCCCATTTCGACCGCGCGCATCGAGGAACTGATCGGCGAGCTCGAAAAGGAATACACTATCGTCATCGTCACCCATAACATGCAGCAGGCCAGCCGCGTCTCCGATTACACGGCATTCATGTATTTGGGCGAGTTGGTCGAGTTCGACGCCACGGAAAAGATGTTCACTTCGCCCACCAACAAACGCACCGAAGAATACATAACGGGCCGCTTCGGATAGTCCTTCGAGACGCCTTTCGCCTCATCCAGAGGAACGGGCGAAGCGAGTGTCTCGAAGGGTGAAGGCGAAAGGCTCCTCAGGATGAGGATTGCGCGAAAGCGAGCTTCCGCCGATATTTGGTCCGATGTTGAGGGCGGATGAGTTCCCGACTTACACGGTGGCCGAGCGCCGCGCAGACGCCGTGATCCATGTCGCGGGCGTAAGTGCCGCCTTTATAGCCACGTTCTGGCTGTTGTGGCGCGCAACCGGCGTAAGCGCGGGGCTTCAGCCTCGCCATTTATGGGATTTGTCTTGTTGTCATGATTACGGCCTCGGCGCTCTACAACATGACGCAGGTAGGACGGACAAAAGAATTCATGCGGCGCGCCGATCATGCCGCGATTTATCTCATGATCGCAGGAACCTACACGCCCTTTGCCGTCGAGCGGTTGGCCGGTGCCGCCGGTATCGCCATCGGTGTCAGTGTCTGGCTAGCCGCAGATTTGGGATCGTGCTGTCACTGTTTTATGCGCGCCGTTTCGAGGCGTTCAAAGTCACGCTCTATCTGGTGATGGGGTGGATGATAATGGCTGTCATCGTGCCGCTATATCATTCCGTGATGCCGGTGGTGCTGTGGCTGCTGCTTGCGGGCGGCATCATTTATTCGCTTGGCTCGGCGGTTTATCTGCTGCGCCGCCTGCCGTTTCACAACGCGCTGTGGCACGCCATGGTGCTGGTGGCAGCCGGTCTTCACTTCGCGGCGATGGTGATCGAGTTCGTGCTGTAAAGGGCTTCAATGCACATGTGCGAGGCGGCGATAGGAAATCGCTTCGGCGATATGGCTGCGGGCAACATTTTCCTCGCCCGCCAGATCGGCAATAGTGCGCGCCACACGCAGCACGCGGTGATAGCCGCGCGCAGTAAGCCGCATGCGCTCGGCGGCCTCGGTGAGAAGTTTTTGCCCCGCAGCATCGGGCTTAGCCACGCTGTCCAATAATTCGCCTTCGGCTTCGGAGTTCGTGCGGAGGCCCGCGCCCTCATAACGCGCGCGCTGTGTATTGCGTGCTCTGGCGACGCGCGGCGCCACATCGGCAGAGCCTTCTGCGGGCGGCGGCAATTCCAGGTCCTGCGCCGAGACGCCTGCCACTTCGACATGAATATCGATGCGGTCGAGCAGCGGGCCCGAAAGCTTGGTCTGATATTCCTGCGCGCATTTTGGCGCGCGGCCGCAGGATTGCGCGGGGTCGGTCAGATAGCCGCAGCGGCACGGGTTCATTGCCGCCACCAGTTGAAAGCGCGCGGGGAAGCGCACATGCGCGTTGGCGCGCGCGATCACCGCCGATCCCGTCTCTATTGGCTGGCGCAGAGAATCGAGAACGGCGCGGGCGAATTCCGGCAACTCGTCCAGGAACAGCACGCCCAGATGCGCGAGGCTGACTTCGCCCGGCTTCACCCGCAAGCCGCCGCCGACTAGCGCTGCCATCGAGGCAGAATGATGTGGCGAGCGGAAAGGCCTGGTGCGTGAAAGCGCGCCATCTTTGATTTCGCCCGCTAGGCTTTTCACCATAGAAACTTCCAGAGCCTCCGCTATTCGGTAGCAACAACACCTTGGAGTTTTTCCAAGGTTCTTGCTGCGAATGGCGGGGGCAGATGAGTGAACTGGATTCTATTGTGTCTTTGGTTGATGAACGCAGTCAGCATCGGCGGCATTAAATCTAGTGGAGAATGTGTCGCGGAAAATGGCTCCCGGAATTGTGGGGTCCGAATGTACTGTGATTTTTCCGCAGCGTTCCGTTCTATGCCGTGGCATGTCAGGAAAGCCATCATATTCCACCCAAGCCCAATAATACAGTTCGCCTTGCCCATTCCACGCAGCGAGAAATTTGGCAACGTCAATATCGAGTCTGACCTGCCGTATTTTTTGTACCAGCGGCATAGAGAGACTATTGCATTGGAGCGTCCTGATCTAGCGGTGGCGGGAACGGGTTGAACACCATTGGCGCGGGCGGTCGATATCCCAGCGATGAGTGCGGTCTGACGGTATTGTAGTGGTTTCGCCACTGCTCGATTGACCTGACTGGCCTTTTTTGTACCAGGCGGTTTGATAGAAACTGTCTTGGAAAGGAACCAGGTCATGCCGAAGAAACGGTTCAGCGCGGAGCAGATTGTGACGGTGCTTCGCCAGATTGAAGTGGGGATGGCACAGGGAAAGACGGCGCCGGTTGCGTGCCGGGAAGCTGGGATATCGCGACAAAGTTATTACCGCTGGCGCAAGGAGTACGGCGGGCTTGATCTTGATCAGGCGAAGCGGATGAAAGAGCTGGAGAAGGAGAATGTCCGGCTTAAGCGCCTGGTGGCAGAGCTCTCGCTTGAGAAGCAGGTATTGAAGGACATCTCCTCGGGAAACTTGTAAGCCCCGAACGGCGCCGGCAGGCTGTGGCGGGGGTCCGGGAGAAGTATAAACTCTCGGAACGCTCCGCCTGCCGGCTCGTCGGCCAGCCACGTGGAACCCAGCGTTACACTGCCCTTGTCCGTGCCGATGAAGATGCGCTTACGCAAGCCATTATTGCCTTGGCGTCACAGTATGGCCGTTATGGCTACCGGCGTATCACTTCGCTGCTCAAGAATGCCGGATGGAGTGTGGGCAGTGACCGGGTGAGCCGCATCTGGCGCCGCGAGGGGCTGAAAGTACCCAGGAAACAGAAGCCAAGAGGCCGTCTCTGGCTCAACGATGGCTCGTGCGTCCGGCTGAGGCCGAAAGGCCGCAATCACGTGTGGAGTTACGACTTCGTCGAGGCCCAGACCCACGATGGCCGCAAGCTGCGGCTGCTGACGCTGATTGACGAGTTCACGCGCGAGTGTTTGGCCCTCAAGGTTGCACGCCGGATCAACAGCTTCGGCGTCATCGAGGCGCTGGCCGATGCGATGATCGTGCGCGGCGTGCCTCAGCACATCCGCTCAGACAACGGTCCCGAAATGACCGCCAAGGTTGTTCATAACTGGCTTGCGAGTGTTGGGGCGAAGACGCTCTACATCGAGCCGGGAAGTCCCTGGGAGAACGGCTACAACGAATCCTTCAACGGAAAGCTGCGCGATGAGCTGCTGAACGGCGAAATCTTCTACAGCCTCAAGGAAGCCCAGGTCATCATCGAGCAGTGGCGAAACCACTACAATACCGTCAGACCGCACTCATCGCTGGGATATCGACCGCCCGCGCCAATGGTGTTCAACCCGTTCCCGCCACCGCTAGATCAGGACGCTCCAATGCAATAGTCTCTCTATGCCGCTGGTACAAAAAATACGGCAGGTCATAGACAGGCTCGCCTAAAATACCGTCCTATGGAATGTCCCATTTTGCGATAAGCAGAAATTCAGAAACGCGCGAACGAATGATTTATTCCAACCATTAAAATTCATCTTCCAAAGAAAGCGCATTATATCAATGGGTTGCCGGATATTACTCTGTGTACGGAATATCGCACTTGGTATAAATTATCAGTCCTGGCACTGAAAAAAGGTCTGTTGATTGAGCCGAAACCGTGGAAGGCCGTCTGGAACTACAGGAAGGGCCGCCGTTCTAACTACAAACCAGATCCGTGCGGTGCTTGCCCTGGCCCGCACCCGTGCTCGGTTGTCCCATAGAGGTGTCGCCACGCTGGCCCTGTCTGTTGGTGTTGGCCTCAGGGCAAAGGAATTAAGTTCCTTGAAGTGGATCGACGTGTTCCAGCGGGATGGCTCCCTCCGCGAGGTCGTGCACCTCAAGGCTGCCTACACCAAGGGCGAGAAGACGCGCGATGTTTTCCTATCCTCGCCCCGGCTTCGCCGCTATCTGGGGGAATACCACGACCAATGCCGGCCCTGGGATTTCGACAGCCCGCTGTTCGCCAGCGAGAAGGGCGGCCACCTGACCCCCGGCTCTATGGGTCGATTTCTCAAGCGGCTTTACGTGGAGGCCGGTATACCGCGCGCCAGTTCACATTCTGGCCGCCGCACGATGATCACGCAGCTAGCCGAGAGGGGCATCGACCTCAAGGCGATTTCTGTCATCGCCGGGCACTCCAGTGTGCGGACCACGGCCCTCTATGTCGAGCACAACCCAGCGCGTCTGGCCCGTATTCTGCAGGAGGTCACGTGGTGATGCGGCAGCTATTGATAAAGCCAATGACCGGTTGGGATTTAATTGGACACATCATCAGCATGTTGTGGCCGCCGGCCGCCGCCACTTCCAACGCACGCTTCGCGGTTTCCTGGCCCTTCACGTCACGAAGATCGGGCACCGCGACAAAGTCATCCACCAGCTTCGGTTCGGGCGTGACGAGCACAGCCACGCCTTTCATGTGATTGACCAGCGCAATCAGCGAAGGAGCGGCGATGATTTCCAGCCCGCCAGCCCAAGCGGCTTCCGGCCCGCAAACGGCCGGACAAATGAACCCGCGCTCGGCCTCGGATGCCGCCAATGCTGCGGGCAATACGCCTGCCACGGCGGTGATCTGGCCGTCCAACGACAATTCACCTAGCGCCGTGTAACCCGCCATTTCGCTGGCCGGCAGCACTCCCATGGCGGCAAGCAGCGCCAGCGCAATCGGCAGATCGTAATGGCTGCCTTCTTTGGGAAGGTCAGCGGGCGCCAGGTTGACGGTGATGCGCTTGGGCGGAAGTGCCAGGCCGATGGCCGAAAGCGCCGCACGCACGCGCGCGCGACTCTCGGCCACCGCCTTGTCGGCCAAACCCACCACAGCAAAGACAGGCATGCCTTCGGCGATATGGACCTGTACGTCCACCTCGCGCGCTTCGACGCCTTCGAAGGCGACGGTATAGATATGCGCCACACTCACGCGCGCCCCCCGGATTCAAATCAACTTCCGCAAAAAACGTGCGGGTGGTTACGCAGAAATAGCAAGATTGCCGAGTGCCGCCTTCACTTCCGACTGGAACCAGGCGACGCCCATCTCATGCTTGGGCGAAAGCCGCCCGCTCGTATAAATGCCGGCGTCCAGGTTGCGCTGCACCGCCTGGCACATGCGAATGTCTTCGCTAGTGGTGATTTCAGAAGTTTCGACTACGCGCTCGATATGCTCGCGTGCGACATCGGGGGCAAAGAAATAAAGGTAATCGAGCCGCGTGCGCTCGGGCCCCAAGGGCCACATGCGCTCCATCATCACCCCGTTGGCATAGATGTTGGCGCCAAGTGTCGGCCACAACCATGCCCAAAGTCCGGCCACGGTCGAATCCTGAAGCGCCGGCGCGCGGTAGAACACCAGCGGCGGCACAGTTTCGACCTCATAGACCTGGGCTTCGATCTGGCTTGCAAGTGTCGGGTGAATGACCGGGATGTGATAGCCCTCAAGATAATTCTCGACATAGGTCTTCCAGTTACACGCGATGTCATGCGTGCGCCGCATGACGAAGCGAAAGTTCTCGAAGGGAAATTTGGCGGCGCGCTCGGTGAAGGGCGCCAACGCTTGCGCGAGCGGTGTGGCGTCACGCTCGATGTTCACAAAGACAAAACCGCGCCATACCCCGCAGGCGAGCGGCACCAGGCCGAAATCGCGTGCATTAAAGCCGGCCGCTGGGCCGAAATCGCGCGCGCTCATCAGCCTTCCGTCTAGCGCATATTTCCAGCCGTGATATTTGCAGGTGAGCGCCTTCTCACAGCGGCCTTCGCCGTCCTCGGCCAGGGGCCCCGCGCGGTGGCGGCAGACATTATGGAAGGCGCGGATGACGCCGTCCTCGCCCCTGATGGCGATGATGGGATAGCCAGCGATAGTCTCGGCCACATACGACCCCGGCTTCTTTAACAGGCTCTCATGCGTATAGAGATGCCAGGCGCGGGCAAACACGCTCACGCGCTCGCGCGCATAGGTCGCGGGGTCGCGATAGAGCGCCGCATTCAGCGTTTCCGGGGCGACAGCCAAGGTCATGGCGGCATTTGGCCGGAAATACCCTTACCGGGCAAGTGCTAGCGAAGCTCACACGTGGGCTTTTCTTCTCCGCGCGCGGCGCGCTTCCAAGGCTTCGAAGGTTTCGTCGACGCGCTTGCAATAGGCCTTATGCAAGGCTTCGAGATCGCGCTCGGAAAGATCCTCGGCAGTGGCGATATTATTGTGCGCGCCCTTCACCGCGATGATGAGCTCTGCGAGTTTGACCTGCAGCGCCTTGGTGTCGCGGTTCTGGCTTTGCTGGATCAGGAACACCATCAGGAAGGTGACAATGGTGGTGCCGGTGTTGATGACAAGCTGCCAGGTGTCGCTGAAATGGAAAAGCGGCCCCGTGGCGCCCCAGACGATGACGATTCCGAGCGCCAGACAAAACGCCAAGGGATGCCCAGACAGCATTGCGACCTGGTGTGCGAAGCGCTCGAACCAACCCGGTCTTTGCGGCGGCCGCGGAACTTCGCGATGGCGTTTTTGCGTCTCATCCATATGCGTCATATGAGTGCCTCAGGCATTAGCGGCGTCAGCATGTGCCAGCTTTCAAGCAACGGCAACGGGTGCCGCGTGTGCCTAGCGCTATTTGGAAATGATGGTTACGGCAGGTTGCGGAGAGATTACCGCGAGGCGGGCTTGGCCAGCCTAGCCTCGATGGCGTTCCAGATAAGCGCCGCGATGTCGGCGCCGCCAAAGCGCTTGATCTCGGCTATGCCGGTTGGCGAGGTGACGTTGATCTCGGTCAAATAATCGCCGATGACATCGATGCCGGCGAAAATCAGCCCGCGTGCCTTGAGCTCAGGTCCGATGACCTTGCAGATCTCGCGGTCGCGCGCGCTCATCTCCACAGGCTCAGGTCGGCCGCCAACATGCATGTTTGAGCGCGCCTCGCCTTCGGCGGGAATGCGGTTTATGGCGCCAACCGCTTCGCCTTCCACCAGGACGATGCGTTTATCGCCCTTGCGTACCTCAGCCACGTAACGTTGCACGATGACGGGCTCGCGATAAAACTGCGTCAGCATTTCCAGCATGGCGCCGAGATTTTCATCATCGGGCTTAACCCGGAACACGCCCGCGCCACCATTGCCGTAAATGGGTTTTAAGATGATGTCCTTGTGCGCCAGGCGGAACTGGCGGATTTCTTCTTTATCCGACGTGATCAGCGTTTCCGGCATTAGTTTTTTGTACTGGGTGACGAAAAGCTTTTCCGGCGCGTTGCGCACATGGAAGGGATCATTGACCACCAGCGTCTTGGGATGCACACGCTCCAATATATGCGTGGCCGTTATGTACGCCATGTCGAAGGGCGGGTCTTGGCGCATCAGCACCACATCGGCTTTGCCTAGGTCCTGCACGGCGGGCTGGCCCAGCTTGAAATGGTCGCCCATCACATTGCGCACCGAAAGCGGGCGCACGTGTGCCGTCACGCGGCCGTCGCGGAATGTAAGCTCACGTGGGCCGTAATACAGAAGCTTATGTCCGCGCGCCTGTGCTTCCAGCGCCAGCGCAAACGTGGAATCGCCCGCGATATCGATGCGCTCGATGGGGTCCATCTGGATGGCGACGGTCAAAGCCATGTACGCCTCTAATTCACCCTTCGCTTGAGCGCGTTTAGCGCCAAGGCCGCCTCGTTGTGCAGGGGGTCGCCCTTTTTCGCAAGGCCCAAGCAATTTTCATAAGCATTGCGCGCCGCTGAAAGCGCGCCCGCCCCCTCCTGCATGCGCCCCAGTTCAATCCACAGCTCAGCGCGCTTGGGTGCGATCAGCACCATACGCTCGGCTATCTCTACCGCCCGCTCGGGCTTGTTGGTCTGCAGCGCGCGCATCTTGAGCGCGTTTTGCAAGCGCAGCAGCACGTCGGTGTCGCTTACGGGCTCGAAGATGCGCGCGTCCTCGGGCACGCCGGGGGCGGCCAACGCGGGCGGCGCGCTGATGCGCTCGCGGTCAAGCGAGGCGCCGCCATTGAAGGGATCGATAAGCGCCTCGCTACCGCGCACGCCAATCATCAGCAGGAAATTCCCCGGCGCCATCAGCCCGCAAGCGCTCAAGCCGGATACACGCGCAGCGTGGATATAAAGAATGCCGAGCGCCACGGGAATGCCACGCCTTCTGTCGATCACGCTCATTAGATCGGCATTTTGCGGGTCTTCGAAGCTATGACGATCGCCATCATAGCCATAATGACCAGCCAGAACGGAGGCCAGAACTTGGCCAGCCGCTTCCGCATCGCGGGCATAGATGGCTTCACTTTTTACTGCGGTGCCCATCTCGGCAAGATGCGCCAAATAGGGTGCAGGTGAACGGTCTGCATGATCGAGCGCGGACAACATCAAGGCTGCTTGCCCAATGTCATGCGGGCCATCCCCGGCTTCGCCGAGTTGCTTCAGAAATTCCGCCGGCTCTGCACGCCTCTTCGTCATGACCGTTGTGAAGCTGCTCCCAACCCGTAGCGCAAGGGATCGTTTTTCAACACCACGTAATTCTCTACTTTTTTCACGCCCGAGGTATTGCGTGCGTGTTCGATTACGCGCTCGACTTCCTCCCTATCTTGCCCCACGCCCATCAAATAGACGACCCCGTTCACGCAGTCGATCGTGTAATTGACGTCCTTGATGTCTGGATCCGTCAGCAGATTGGTCGCAAGCGTTGTGCGGATAAGAATATCGTTGGGCCGGTCGAACCAGCCTTTGCTGTCCGTCACTTCAATATCATTGTCGACTTTCTTGACGCCTTCGGCGCTCCAGGCCATGCGCGTTGCGTCAAGCCTGGTATCAGGCTCTTCCACCCTGCCCGTGAGCAGCACGCGGCCTTCGATCACTGTCACCGAAACATTGACGAAATGACTGGCCTGCTGGCTCACCAGTTTGGATTCGATCTCGCTTTTGATGCGAACATCGTTAACCGCATTGCCGATGCTGCGCTCTTGACGCGCGGCGCTGACACCGGCTACGGCGCCGCCGGCTGCTATCCAGATGCAACCCGAAAGTGCTGGCGCGAAAGCTGCGATAAGCGCCAACGCGATGAGGAACGAACGAGGGGTCATGGGGGCACTCCTTTCACTACTGCTCTGGCCGCCAGGCATCCTTGAGATGAATGGGCCAGCGCTTGGGCGCAATCAGAATGGCGTCGAATCGGACACCATTGTGGCGTAATGCGGGCCGCGCGCCCAAGTAAAGGGAGGCTGCGCGCGCAATACGCTCGCGCTGGCGCGGATGCACGGCTTCCGCGGCCTCGTGAGCTGCGGGCCTTGCTTTCACTTCGATGAAACAAATCACGCCGGAGGGAGGGCGCGCCACCAGATCAAGCTCGCCCACCGGCGTGCGCACGCGCCTGCCCAAAATGCGATAGCCTTTAAGCGTGAGCAGCAACGCAGCAAAGTTTTCGCCTTTGCGCCCGCGCGATTCGGCGGCGCGGCGCGTGTTCTTGGGCGAAGCTTCAGTTCTCATCCTTATTATCTTTTAGCCTGAGCGCGCGCGCATAGATATCGCGCCGCGTATGGCCAGTGGCTTCTGCAATCAGCTCGGCGGCGGCTTTCACCGGCATATGCGGCAAGGCGAGTGAGAGTAGCGTATCGACTCGCACTTGATCGGCGGGCGCAGCCTCGGCGGGTGGCCCAACCACCAAGGTGATTTCGCCCTTAGGTGTGGGAGCTGCAGCGTAATGCGCCGCGAGCGCGTCCAATGTCCCGCGGCGAAGTTCTTCGTGCAGTTTGGTGAGCTCGCGCGTAACAGTGGCCTCGCGCGCGCCAAAAATTTCAGTCATCTCGGCCAGCGTATCTTTCAATCGCTGCGGACTTTCAAAAAAAACCAGTGTCGCCGGAATGGTTTTTAATTCTTCCAGCGCCTTACGCCGTTCGCCGCTTTTGGACGGCAGAAACCCTGCAAAGAAAAAACGATCCGTGGGCAAGCCCGCAATGCTCAAGCTTGCGAGCAATGCAGAAGCCCCCGGCACGGTATAAACCGCAATGCCGGAGGCGTGCGCCTCGCGCACCAGCTTGTGGCCGGGATCGGAAATGAGCGGCGTGCCCGCATCGCTCACAAGTGCAAGCGCCGCACCCACACTCAAACGTTCCAGCAGCTTGGGCCGTTCACGCGCGGCATTGTGATCGTTATAGGTCAAAAGCGGCCTACTGATGCCATGAAGGGCCAGGAGCTTGGCGGTGACCCGCGTGTCTTCGGCAACAATCACATCCGCGCCTTGCAGAACCGCCAGGGCGCGCAGGCTTATATCGCTGGCGTTGCCGATGGGCGTCGCCACAACATAAAGGCCGGATACAAGCGGGCCCAAAGAGGGCGATTTACCGCGCGCGCTACCCGTTCTAGGGTTGGGCCTCTCGCGCGCCAAAGGAGCGCCAGGCGATGAACGGTTTTTGCGTCCCACGGGTCCCCGCAATCTTGCGCGAATTGGCGCGTTCATTTTGCGCGCTGGCGCTCGTTCTTGCGATAGCGGCCGGGCTATCTGCCTGCGCAACGGGCCAGACGCAGCGGACGACCCAAAACGCGCCCCCGCCGCTGCCGCCGCGCAATGAACAGCCCAATTATTTCCGCCTGCCCGGCATGGCGGCCGATCATACGCCGCTCCGCGTGGCTCTGCTGCTGCCCTTGTCCAGCGGCTCGGCCGAAACGCGTGCCGTCGCCAACGCTTTTGAGCAAGCCGCCGAAATGGCGGTCTTCGATGCGGGCAATCCGGACATCCTGCTGATACCGCTAGACGATGCAGGCACCACGGAAGGTGCAGCAGCAGCAGCAGCCAGAGCGGTTTCCGAAGGCGCCGAAATCATTCTTGGGCCGCTGTTTGCACAGTCCGTGACAGTGGTGGCGCCGATTGCGCGCGAGCAAAGCGTGCCGGTCATTGCATTTTCCAGCGACCGATCCGTGGGCGGCCAGGGCGTTTATCTGTTGAGCTTCCAGCCCGAAGATGAAGTGAAACACATCATCACCTATGCTGCACATCACGGTCATACCGCTTTTGCAGCACTTGTGCCGCAAACGCCTTACGGCGAAATCACTGCGGCCGCTTTCCGCGACGCGGTAACTGCGTCGGGCGCGCGCATGACCTCGCTCACCAGCTTCTCGCCTAAACCGGAAGATGTTGGCCCGCCCACAGCCGCTGTTGCCGCGACGCATCCCGACGCCATATTGATCGCACAAGGCGGCGTGGTGTTGCGCAGCATTGCACCCACGCTAGCGATGGAAGGCGCCAGCAACCGCACCGTGAAATTCCTCGGCACCGGATTGTGGGACGATTCCTCGATCATGCGCGAGCCGATGCTGGCGGGCGGGTGGTTCGCTGCGCCCTCTCTGATTGGCGAAAGAAATTTCGCCGACAAGTACAAATCCGTTTACGGCGTATCGCCGCCACGCATTTCAAGCCTTGGCTATGACGCGGTGTCGCTGGTGGCGCTGCTGGCGAAGGGCAAGCCGTATCAGCGCTTCAGCCAAGCGACGCTTACCGATCCTAACGGCTTCGCCGGCGTGGATGGAATTTTCCGCTTTCACGCCGACGGCTCTGCCGAGCGCGGACTTGCCATCATGGAAGTGCAGCCGAGCGGCTTCGTTGTCGTGGCGCCGGCGCCAACCACCTTCCAGGCTTCGGGATCTTAGTCGGCCAATTCGGCGATCAACCTATTGAGCACGAGCCGGCCGCTTGCCGTGGCTTTGAGACGTTCGCCATCCAGTTGGATAAGCCCATCTCCCGCCAATGATGCGACGCGCTCGGGCGAAAGCGTACGGCCCCAGCGCGCGCGATAGGCATTTAGGTCAATACCTTCGGATAAACGCAGCGCCATCAGCAGATGTTCGCGCGTGGCATCTTCGGTTGGGACTTCATCGGTGGTGAAGCCCGATCCCTTCTCTTCCACTTCTGCGAGCCAGCGTTCGGGCAGGCGTTCTGCCTGGGTAGCCAGGCGTTTTCCGCTAAGTGTCAGGCGGCCATGAGCGCCAGGCCCCACGCCCGCATAATCGCCATAGCGCCAATAGATAAGGTTATGCCTGCTCTCGGCGCCCGCCCGCGCGTGGTTTGAGATTTCGTAAGCGGGAAGCCCAGCCTTGCCGCAAATCTCCTGCGTCACGCCGTATAGCGTGGCTGCCGCGTCTTCATCGGGAACAATAAGACGACCCTCACGCGCCAGCACTGCGTAAGGCGTGTTTGGCTCGATGGTGAGCTGATACAGCGACATGTGCTCGCCCGCGAATTCGAGGGCGGCGGAAAGTTCCGTTGCCCATTCTTGCGGTGTCTGTCGGGGACGCGCGTAGATGAGATCGAAAGAGCTGCGCGGGAAAATGCTTGCGGCAAGATCGACGGCGCGGCGTGCTTCTTTCGCATTGTGTAATCTACCAAGCGCTTTCAACGCCGCGTCGTCGAGCGATTGTACGCCCACCGATAGCCTATTGACGCCGGCAAGCGCGTAATCACGAAAACGGCTCTGTTCCGCGCTCGACGGATTGGCTTCCAGCGTGATCTCGGCGTCTGCCGCCACCGGCCAGAGCTTGGCAATTTGTTCCAGCACGGTATTTACTGCCCGCCCGCTCATTAGCGACGGTGTGCCGCCACCGAAGAAGATGCTGACGACTTCCGGCCGCGCGCCGTTCTGCAATTCCGCGACTGCGGCAAGTTCACGTGCAATCGCGCGCGCCCAGCGATCTTCCTCTAGTTCGGTGCGGACATGAGAGTTGAAATCGCAATAGGGACATTTGGCTTGGCAATAGGGCCAATGCACATAGATGCCGAAGGGCTGGTTCATGGCGCCTTCACCGGCAGATGAGATACCTCGGTAAATTTCGCGAAAGCGCGGGCGCGATGGCTAATGGTGTGTTTTTTTGCCGGCTCCATTTCGCCAAAAGTTATTTTCTCGCCATCGGCAATGAAGATGGGATCGTAACCAAAACCTTTGCCCCCGCGCGGTGGAAAGACCAGCCTACCATCGACGCGGCCTTCAAAAACTTCGGTGGGCCCATCCGGCGTCGCCAATGCCAGCGCGCAAATGAAATAGGCGCGCGCGTCATGCGCGCCCCTCTCATTCAATTCCCTTTCAACGCGCTTCATGGCGGCGGTAAAGTTCTTGTCAGGTCCCGCCCAGCGCGCAGAATGGATGCCGGGCTTACTGTCCAATGCCACGACGCATAATCCGGAATCATCGGCGAGCGCGGCCAAGCCCGATGCCTTCATCGCCACTTCAGCTTTGAGTTTGGCGTTACCGGCAAATGTCGTTCCCGTTTCTTCCGGTTCCACCAAACCCAGTTCCTTGGCGCCAATCACTTGAACATCATAGCGCGCGAGCAGCTCGGCGATCTCGCGTACCTTGGCGGGATTTTGGCTGGCGACGACAAGTTTGGTTCCGCGGTTGAGTTTGCTTGCGCTCATGATCATCAAACGCGCAACGCCATGCGCGCACGCAGAGCGCCCTTCCAAGCCTCACGCACCAACGATGCCCGCGCATGCTCCATGCCCAAAATTTGCGCCCGCGCCCGGCGCAAAGGCTGCAGAAAATCACGGGCATAGGCCTTAGCGTCGGTATTCTTTTCCGCACGGACAATAAGGCGCTCAAGCAGTTCAGGCTTCATAATCTCTGTGGCGCCCGCCAATGGAAAGTAATATCGCAGCGCAGTCTGCATCACCGGATCGGCGAAGGGTGCCAGGAACAAGGGATACTCCTCAACCTCGCGCCAGCGTTCGTACAGTTCCGCCACTTGCGTTATTGGATCGAAATTCATGCCGCCGAACGAGCTGCCGCCGCCAAAGGGCGATAATTGAAGCGGCAGATCCGAACCATTCAAGCCAAGCTCACCCGCAAGTTTTGCGCGGTAATCGGCATTCATCCGCCAATTGGAGAATATCACCACCCGGTCGCACAGAAGCGATTGGTTGTCATGCAAGCGCGTCAGCATCTCTTCAATGCCGAGTGCTTGATAGAAAAAATTGAAGCGGCCACGGAATCGTTCCGGTTTGCTACGTTTTGCAAGCGAGGCCAGCGTGTTGATGGGATCGCGCAGAAACACAATGCGCTGAAGTTTTCCCTTTAACCGCGCCAGCAGATATCCATTGTTCCAGCGCTCGATGCTTTCCGGCAATTTGCCTTCGAAATTTACCAGCGCGTCGCAATCACCATTGAGCAATATTCCCAGGCGGGCGCCTTCGTTTTCATTCCGGTTGGTGTTGAAAAAACTAAGTTCCCGTAATCTCGGCGGCGCGCTCGGGATCACATTATTGAAAAAGGCGACGGCTTTATCGGTATTGATGCCAAGCCACGCGATGAAGGCGTGATGCGCGGAACGTTTGGTTGAGATGATCTCGGTAACAAGCCGCATCGTCAGGCGGTTCGCGCTGCGCTGGGAGAGGCCAGCGCTTCCTTTTGCAGCACAATCAACTCGCCCACGCCTTTGCGCGCGAGTGTGAGCAGCTGCGTAAGTTGCGCTTCGCTGAAGGGCGTGCCTTCCGCTGTGCTTTGCACTTCGACCAAACCGCCAGCGCCGGTAATGACGAAATTGGCGTCGGTTTCGGCACCTGAATCTTCCGCGTAATCGAGATCGAGCACGAGCGTGGCCCCGACAATGCCACAGGAAATCGCCGCCACATGATCCTTGACCGCATGGCGCGCGATCATGCCGGCCTTGACCATGAAGCTCACGCAATAATGAAGCGCCACAAAGCCGCCAGTGATGGCGGCAGTGCGCGTGCCGCCGTCCGCCTGCAACACGTCGCAATCTATTATGATCTGCCGCTCGCCCAAAACTTCCATCGCGGTAACTGCGCGCAAGCTTCTCCCGATCAGGCGCTGGATTTCCTGCGTGCGCCCGCTTTGCTTGCCCGCCACTGCTTCGCGCCGCATGCGATCGGAAGTGGCACGCGGCAGCATGCCGTATTCAGCGGTGATCCAGCCTTTGCCTGAGCCTTTGAGAAATGGCGGCACCTGATTTTCCAGGCTGGCCGTGCACAGCACGCGGGTGTCGCCAAAGCTGACCAGGCACGAGCCTTCCGCATGCTTGGCGGCATCGGGCTCAAGCACCACGCGGCGCATTTCATCAGGGCGGCGTTGGCTCGGGCGCATGCTATCCTTGAAGTTTGGGGGTTCAGCCGTTACCTAGCCCCCTGTATGGTCCAGGTGCAATCTGGCCCGCTGGTATGCGCCAAACATAAACCAAAACAAAGGCTTGTCGTGGGAGAGGGACGTTTCGACGCGAGAACTGGAACGGCCGCCGCGGACCTTGGCGAGCGGCCGCGCGAAGTTTTTCGTCATCTGGTCGAGGCCTATCTCGCTTCCGGTGAGCCGGTAGGCTCGCGCACCCTCTCGCAGCGCCTGCCGCTCACGCTGTCGCCCGCCTCTATCCGCAATGTGATGGCCGATCTGGAAAAGATGGGCCTGCTCTACGCGCCGCATACGAGTGCGGGACGCGTGCCCACCGAACGCGGGCTTCGTCTTTTCGTCGACGGCATGTTGCAGGTGGGCGATCTTGCCCAGGAAGAACGCGCGGCAATTGAAGACCGCATTTCCACTTCCGGCCATTCGTTGGAAGAGGTGCTGAACGAGGCGGCCACCTTGCTTTCGGGTCTTTCGCGCTGCGCGGGGCTTTTGGTCGCGCCCAAACAGGAGGCCGCGCTCAAGCATATCGAGTTTGTCAGTGTTGCGCCCGGCAAGGCTTTGGTCGTGATCGTGGGCGAAGACGGCAGCGTCGAAAACCGTTTCCTCGATATCCCTCTTGGCTTGCCCTTATCTGCGCTTGTTGAGGCTTCAAATTATCTTAGCGCGAAATTGCGCGGGCGCACGCTCGACGCCGCACGCAGCGAAATCCGCAAGGAGATGGACGAGCAGCGCGCGGAACTTGACGCACTCACTTCCAAGGTAGTGGCCGCGGGCCTTGCCACGCTAAGCGAGCGGCCGGCGAGTGTCGGCCAAGCCAACGAAGACAAGATCCTGATCGTGCGGGGCGCTGCGCGTCTTCTGGAAGACGTCGACGCGCAAAGCGACATCGAGCGTGTGCGCACGTTGTTCGATGACATCGAGCGCAAGAGCGATCTCATCCGGCTTCTGGAACTGGCGAAAGACGCGGAAGGTGTGCGCATCTTTATCGGCTCGGAGAACAAGCTGTTCTCGCTTTCCGGCTCTTCCATCGTGGCCGCACCCTATGCCGACGCCAAAGGCAAAATCGTGGGCGTCATCGGCGTGCTGGGCCCGACACGGCTTAATTACGCGCATATCATTCCCATGGTCGATTACACCGCCCGCGTGGTCGGGCGCCTGCTCGCATAAGGATGGTCATGGTTCCCGAAGACGAAAACGAAGACGGCATGCCCGAGGCGGCCAATGACGCGGAAGATTCGCTGCAGGCCCTGCAAGCCGAGATTTCCGAGCTCAAGGACCGCATGCTGCGCGCGCTGGCCGAGGCCGAGAACACGCGCAAGCGCGCCGAACGCGAACGCATGGACGCCATGCAATACGGCACGACGAAATTCGCCCGCGATATGCTGACAGTGGCCGACAATCTCAAGCGCGCGCTCGATCATTTCCCGGCCGAGGCCCGAGCCAAGGCGGACGACGCGGTGAAAGCGGTGCTGGAGGGCGTTGAGGCCACCGCGCGCGAGCTGCAAACCGTGCTGGCCCGCCACGGCATCAAGCGCATCGAGGCGGAAGGAGCGCGTTTCGATCCCCACTTCCATCAGGCGATCGCTGAAGTGCCGGCCGAAGGCAAGGAGCCCGGCACCGTGATGAACGTGATCCAGCAGGGCTACACCATTGGCGAGCGCCTGCTCCGCCCCGCCATGGTGACGGTGGCCAAGGCGGGCGCCGCGACCAATGGTGCGGGCGCGCAGCAGGGCAGCAAGGTATAAAGCTCTATGACCACGATCCGCATTGCGGTTGCCGGCGCCTCGGGTCGCATGGGCCGCACGCTTGTCGCTGCGCTTGGCGAAACCTCCGACATGAAGTTAGCCGCAGCGCTGGAACGCGCGGGCCACGCTGACCTTGGCAAGGACGCGGGAAGTTTGGCGGGAATGCCGGCAGCCGATATCGCACTTACCGACAATACCAAAGCGGCGCTCGGCAAGGCGGATGCGGTTTTGGATTTCACCACGCCAGCCGCAAGTGTCGAATTGGCGGAAGCAGCTGCTGAACGCGGCATTGTGCATGTCATCGGCACCACGGGTCTCACGCCCGCCGACATGACGCGGCTGAAGGCCGCCGCGCGTAAGGCGGTAATTGTACAGTCGGGAAATATGAGTCTCGGGGTCAATCTGATGGCGGCCCTGGTGCGCGAGGCCGCCAAGGTGTTGCCCAATTACGATGTCGAAATTGTCGAGCTCCATCACCGTATGAAAGTGGACGCGCCGTCGGGCACGGCGCTGTTGCTGGGCGAGGCCGCCGCCAAAGGCCGCGGCGTTGCGCTTAATCAGAAGCAGGTTCGCGCACGCGACGGTCAAACGGGCGCGCGCGCTGATGGCGTGATCGGCTTTGCCAGTCTTCGTGGCGGCACGGTGGTGGGTGAACACACCGTGGTGTTAGCTGGCGCTGGCGAGCGCATCGAGCTTACGCACCGCGCCGAAGACCGCATGATCTTCGCCCGCGGCGCCATTGCCGCCGCGCGCTGGGGCCAGGGCAAGGCGCCAGGGCTTTATTCCATGGCGGATGTGTTGGGCTTGCCTGCCTGAGCGGCCTCGAAAGCTAGCATCGCGCGCTTGCGCGTCAGCCCCCAATGATAACCGTGCAGTGCGCCGTCGCTTCCCAGCACGCGGTGGCATGGGATCAGCCATGAGATGGGATTGCGCCCGACGGCGGCGCCGGCCGCGCGCGCGGCATTTGGTTTGCTGATTTTCGCAGCCAGCGCGCGATAGGTCGTGACCTTGCCCGAAGGAATGGCAAGCAACGCGCGCCATACCTTCACCTGCCACGGCGTACCGATGAGCACGATGGGCACTTCGCCATGGGTGGCGAAAATACGTTCGGCATAGCTGGCGGTGGCCGGCGCATCTTCGATGAAGCGCGCCTTTGGCCAGCGCCCGGTCATGTCGGAAAGCATCTCGATTTCTTCGCCTTCATCGCCAAAAGCTAAACCGCACACGCCTTTGTCGGTGGCCATGACAAGCGCCGTGCCGAAATATGACGGATGAAAACCGTAACGGATGGTGAGGCCTTGGCCGCCTTTGGCATAAACGCCAGGCGTCATCGCTTCGACTTTCAAACAAAGATCATGCAGCCGCGAGGGGCCGGAAAGCCCGGCATCGAGTGCGGCGTCCATAACGCTCGCGCCCTTGGCCAATTCCGCCTTGGCGTGTTCCAGCGTCAGGTTGGCGACAAAGGCTTTCGGGCTGACGCCGACATAGCGCGTGAACAGGCGCTGAAAATGATAGGGCGAGAGGGCAGCAACCGAAGCAGCCGCATCGAGATCGGGCTGTTCCGCGTAGTGCTCCGACAGATAGCGGATGGCGCGGGCCATGCGCGCGTAAGCGGGGCCTGCCTCGGGGTCATCAATCATGTGTGGCGTTGCGGACGTTTGGTTCAGCATGGCGCCAAGATAATACGTGCC
>CAVVXX010000006.1:0-144288 GCA_963752395.1 uncultured Alphaproteobacteria bacterium | reverse complement strand
CACGGCTTCTGCTCATTGAATCCCTGATTTTAGAGCGGCGATGCGGAGGCTGGAATGCGCGAGCTGCAAGTGCTGGAAAAAGCGCGGATCGCGATCCCCGCCTGCTGCAGCATGTGGGCCAGCTATACACACACAAAACCGGCACGAAGAAGCGGCCCGCTGTTACCGGCGCGCGTCGAAGCTGGAATGAATCCAATCCTCAATATCTCTACAATTATGCAAGTGCGGTCATCGCGCTTGGCCGTCTCGGCGAAGCGGAAGGAACCCTGCTTGACCAAGTCATTGCCCTCGCACCCGGCGATTACGATGCGTATTACAATCGCGCGACGTTGCGTCGCCAGACAAGCGAGCAAAACCACATTGCCGAAATGGAACGCGTGCTGAGCTCGCCACTGCGCCACCCGATGGGCGAGGTTCAGCTTTGTTACGCGCTTGCCAAAGAGCTCGAGGATCTGGGCGAAGAGAACCGCTCCTTCGAATATCTCAAGCACGGTGCGGACGCCCGCAAGCGAATGCTTTCTTATCATGTAAAAGAAGACGTAGCCGCGATGGCAGAAATCGCGCGCGTTTTCGACAGGCGATTTTTGCAAACACTTCAAAAGGCCATGACGACGCGCGCCCGATATTCATTATCGGGCTGCCCCGCAGCGGAACCACGCTGATCGACCGCATTCTGAGCTCGCATAGCCAGGTGGCAAGCCTTGGCGAGACTGGCGATTTTGCGGTGTCGCTGGTCCGCCTGCTTGGTCCGGGCAACAAGACGGAGCTCATCCGCCGCTCCGGTTCGCTCGATTTCATGGCACTTGGCCGGGCTTATTGTGCAAGCGCGACCGCGCTCGATGCCAATGCCGAACGGCTCATCGACAAGACGCCAATAAACTTTCTTTATCTTGGGCTGATCGCGCAGGCGCTGCCCAAGGCGCACATCGTTCACATTCGCCGCGATGCCATGGACGTCTGTTACGCGATGTACAAGACGCTGTTTCGCATGGCGTATCCGTTCTCCTACGATCTTCGCGATCTTGGCAGCTATTATCTTGCCTACCACGGGCTGATGGCGCACTGGCGCAATGTTTTGCCTGGCCGGTTTCTCGATATCGATTATGAGGACCTGGTCACCAACCAGGAAGCGGCCACCCGGCGGCTTGTCGCCCATTGCGGCACCTCCACTGGGAACCGGCCTGCCTTCAATTCGAACGCAACCCTAGCCCTTCGTTGACCGCGAGCGCCGCCCAAGTTCGCCAACCGATCTACAGCAGTTCAGTCGGACGATGGCGGGCTCATAAGCGCGCGCTTGCGCCTTTAGCCAATATTCTGCGTGAGGGCGGCATAGAGGTAGAAAATTAATGACCCCGTTACTTCGCAAGACGCTGATCTTACCCACGTTATTCGCTGTTGCACTGGCCGTTACTTCGCCTGCGAAGGCAGAGACCATTTTCAGCGAGGATTTCCAGAACGGCAGCACCGCTGTCTGGGGGCGCAACTGGAAAAGGCGATGTGCGGCTAACAACCTATGCGTGGCAACATCTCCATGCGGATCATGGCGGCCCCGTTGCGCTGACCAAATTCTCCACGGTGGGCTTCAACAAGGTTTCGGTTTCTGTATCGTTTGCCGCTCTCTCGCTAGGGGGTGGCGCGTGCCTGGTTGAGGTTTCCGCCGATGGTGGCGGCGCCTGGAAAGAGATTTTCCGCATTTCTCACGGCGCGGACGATGGCGTGACACTGCACCCCGGCGGCGGCACAGTGGCCGGCATCGAAAATGCGCCGAATGTTCACCTGCGTCTGCGGAACAGATTCCCAACAACCAGGGCGCCACCTGCTGGGCCGATAATGTCAGAGTGACCGGCGAAACCAGATCGGCCGGAAGCGCAAAGCCCTTCGCGCCGGACGGCAGTCGTATGCTGCTTTCCCTGCGGGCGACTTGCTGCAAGGCAAGGCGCCATCGCGTCCGGTTGACATGTCTGCGTTCGCACCGCCTCTGAACGCCAAGCTGCCGTCCAATCGTTTCGAGGGGCGCCTGACATTGGGCGAGGAACGGCCGGGCAGTGGTTTTCACGCATCACGCGATCAATACGGCGACGCCAATACCAATGGAGGTGCCGCACAGCATCTGCCGCCTTTCGATTTTGAATTCGTCCAGGCGGGGAACGTTCTGATACCAACCCGGCGGGGCGCGATACCAGGCACGCATCCAGAATGGGAATTCATTCTGGAACCTGGCCATGTCTGGGACGAGCCCGGAGATCAGGGCTACACGCGCGCCGCATTGCCATTTACCCTTGAAGAGTACAACGCCAATTGCATGCACAATGGCGTGCTGACCTTCCTCTTCCGCAAGGATGGCGCCGTTTCCGATGTGGTGTATGAAATCGGCAGCGAGACTTGCATCTATTTCAAGTTCGACATGTGGGGAATGCGCGCAGCCCATTATTCTCCGGCAAAAATCGCCAACCAGCGAACGCAATCGTATCGGCATATTCCGCGGAAGTGGCATCGCGCATGCCTGTAAAGCCCATCGCCGCGTTAGCTAAGGATTATTCAGGAATCGACCCCGGCAATTTCGGCTCGGGTGGCGACATCGATCCCTCCGACATGACGGCCTTTGGCGTGATTGCGGGCGGGGTTCATTACGCGGCAGGCTGCGACACACGTTATGGCGTCTATCCGTCTTGCGCGCGATGGACTTTCCGTCCTATTCCCTAGCAAAATCGGTGTTCGCCTGACTCGGCACCATGCGGCTTGCGCTTACGTATCCTGACATTGTCAAAGAAAAAATCGCCGATTACGTACCGGAATGCGCGAAGGCCGGTACATGGGGCGATGTTACCTTCGGCAACGCTCTCGATATGGCAACCGGCCATTACAGTTCAACGGCCGATCAGGCCGATGAAGAAGCGCCTGACATTCTTCCCTTTTTCCTTGCGGAAGATCACGCGGCAAAAATTCATTTTGCTGCACGCATTACCCGCGCAAGGCGGCACCCGGAACACTGTGGGTCTACCATACGACAGACATGTATGCGTTGGGTGCAGCACTCAATGCCTTGTACAAACGGAAAACCGGCGCGGCCGCGGATTTCTACGACGATGTCCTGGTTGCGCAAATCTGGCGAAAATTGAAACTTAGCCCTCCCGCCGGCGTGACGCGGCGCACGTACGATGCCATCGCGCAACCCTTCACGGGTTGGGGGCTGACGTTTCACCGTGACGACCTCGCCAAACTCGCGACGTTCGTGAACGTGGATCATGGCATGTCTGCCGGAGTTCCACTTGTCGATACGCATATGCTGATGGCTGCACTGCAGCGCGATCCCACGGAAACTGGCTTGCGTGCCTCGACCGAGGATTTTCGCTATCATAATGGTTTTTGGGCCTGGAACGCTCAAAGCGCACTTGGCTGCAGGGCGCCGGCGTGGATTTCGTTGATGTCGGGATTTGGTGGAATTGTTGTCTCACTGATGCCGAATGGCGTGACGTATTATTACGTTAGCGACAGCGGCGTTTATGCTTGGGCGAGAGCTGCCGCCGAAGCCGACAAAATCAAACCATTCTGCGAGAAATAAATGGCCTCTTCCGCACAGTCCAAAGGCAAGCGCCGTTTTCCCACCGCGCCTCCGGACAGTCTGATCGCTGCCGTTCTGCTCGCATTTCTGGCTACGGCGGGGCTCTTCTACGTGAACATTATGCCGGCTCTGGTTTCTGGGCTGGTGGATGGCCTTGGCTTCAGCCAACGCAACGCAGGGCTTGTGGGCTCCGCCAATGTCTATGGCGCAGCATTGGGCGCGCTCATTGCCGTCTTTCTGGTAAAACGGATTGCCTGGCGTCCCACCGCATTTATGGCGCTGATCGCGATGATTGCGGTGGATTTGGTCTCCACATTCATGAAGACACCCGAATGGCTGATCGGCGCCCGCTTCTGTCACGGCATTATCGGCGGCCTGCTTGTCGGTATCGGCTTTGCGGTCATCGCCCGTACGCGCGTTCCCGACCGCAGCTTTGGCATGCTGCTGGTCGTGCAATACGGCTTAGGCGGATTGGGCGTTTTGGTACTGCCAAGGCTCGTTCCCCTGTACGGAACGCCCGTGCTGTTTCTGGCACTAAGCGCGTTCAGCCTTGTTACACTGGCCATACTGCCTTTTCTTGCCGATTACCCAAAACGCGAAGCGCCCGCGCCGAAAAAAGCGGGTGCTGGAGGCCGATCGGCGACACGCTGGCTGCTTCTCGCATTGGCACTTATCGCCGTGTTTCTGTTTCAGGCCGGCAATATGGCATTGAGCGCTTAATTATCGAGCTTGGCCGTGCCTACGGCCAAGAAACGAATTTCATCAGCACGGCGCTTGGCTTCGCTTCGTGGCTTGGTGTCGGAGGCGCGTTGCTGGTTGTGTTTCTGGGTACCCGATTTGGCCGGTTTATGCCGTTAGCCATCGCGTTCGCACTAACCGTGATCGGCAACGCCGCCTTCCATTTCAGCGGCTCAGCTGCTGTGTTTGTGGCCGCCAATATCGGCACGGCCATGACCTGGGCCTTCGTCATTCCTTACTTGCTGGGCCAGTGCGCAGCCTTCGATACCACAGGACAAACAGCCACGCTGGGCGGCTTCTTTTCCAAAATGGGCTTGGCGACCGGCCCCTTGGTCGGCGGGATACTGCTCAACGAAACGCATTATGAGCTACTGATCAACGTTTCAGTGGCAGTGCTTGCCCTCAGTTCGATTGCCGCCCTGATTCCGGCATACAGACTGAAGAACTCGGCGAACATCGAGTTGCGCGAGAAATAAATGATCCCCCTATCAGGTCAAATGCGGGTCTGTCCGATCATACGCAATTACCGGAACCTTTTGCGTATTTTTCCTACCAACGATAATTAGTCATTATCATCGGTAGCCGTGCCGCTACCGACGAAAAGTACAGATTATCGACGGTAACGCCGAGACAGTGGGAAGATCCACTGACTACCCGTGAGCCGTCCAGAATAAGACCAGGTCCCTCCGATAACCGGCCAGCCCTTCGAGACCCGGCCACTTTTTCTGAGCTCTGACAACAGATCAATCTCATCTCACGCACATGGTCATAATCGCGCCGCCAATTCCCACGCAGTTTGGCTTTGGGAAAAGAACGACAGCGAACGGATTAATCATTAATCGCGGTCCGTCAATTTGGAATGAGAAGTGCCTTTGAAAAATAGGATAAAAACAGCGGGGGTCTCGGGTCCAGTATGCGTTCAGTTCGCGTCATCATCGTTGCTTGCGCGGCGGCACTGGCAGCGTGCGATGGTTCACCGACTTCGGAGCCTGGGCAGGCGCCGAAACTGCCGAGCCAGCACGCTATTGCCCTCTCCGAGATGGAAATTGCCAAGCTCGGCATAGAAACTGCGCCTGCGCTCGCCACGAAATTTGTGCCGCAGGTCCATGGTTACGGCTTCGTTTTGAATACAACAGAACTGGCGCAGTTGGATGCCGCCATCGTCACGACTGCAGCTTCGCAACGGCAAAGTTTAGCCGCTGTGAAAAGGGCACGCATACTCTTCGGCAAACCGGGTGCAGTTCACGCCGTATCCAATGAAGCCCTGGATGCCGCAGAACAGCGCGCCGCCGCGGACGAGGCGGCGCTGGCATTGGCCTCCAGTTCCGAAGTCGCGGCGTTCGGTCAGAACGCGCCATGGCGGGGAAAGACCAGAAACTCCGAGTTACTGGCGAAACTTACCTCCGGTCGAGCCATGCTCGTGGAGGCAACCTTTCCGCTTGGTGTGAGCCTAGGCACAGTACCGACATCCCTGACCGTCACTCCCTTAGCCGGCAGCATGGTCGTTCCAATTGGAACGCGAACAAAATCTGGAACGCCCCCGCCGATCCCACCATCCCCGGACGCAGCTTCTTCGCCTTGGTGAACGGCACAGACCTCGAACCAGGTGAGCATGTGTTTGTATTTGCCCCGACCGGCAAGCCGATCACGGGTGTACGCGTTCCCCAAAGAAGCCGTCATCCTGAGCGAGGACAAGGCTTGGTGCTATGCGGAAGTTGCGCCGCACACGTTTCTTCGCGTGCTCCTCGATCTCAGCCTGCCCCTTGAGGATGGCTATTTTGTTGCCCGCGGCATCAGCAAAAACCAGGCCGTAGTCGTAGGCGGCACTGGCTTGCTGTTGGCGCGCGAGACTGGCCCAACACCCACCCATCAGTACTGAGCGCCCATGGAGTGGCTCATCTCCTTATCCGTCCAGCGGCGCGGTGCTGCAGCGACGCTCAGTTTGCTTGCGCTCCTCCTGGCGATTTGGGGCGCCTGGCATACGCCACTCGATGTGTTGCCTGAATTTGTGCCCTCACGCGTCACGATAGAAACAGAGGCACCCGGCTTCACGCCCGAACAAGTCGAACAGCTGGTCACGCACACTATTGAGAAAACCCTGACTGGCTCCGAGGGCGTGGCAAACATCCGCTCGGAATCGGTTCCTGGGTTCTCCATCATCACCATCAATTTCGCAGCCGATGCAGATCTTTACAACGCGCGCCAAGCCATTACCGAACGGCTGACAGAAATCGGCAGCAACCTGCCTCGGGTACTGGTCCGCCGCAATTATCACCCTTGACCTCAAGTACGCGTGATCTTCTCAAGATTGGCCTTATCTCGGACCGCATCAATGCCTTCGCGCTGCGTGAAACCGCCGACTACATAATCAAACCGCGGCTGCTTGCGCTTCCCGGTGTGGCGCGTGTCAGCGTGTTTGGCGGCAGAGTCCCGTCAAATTCAAATTCAGGCTGATCCAAAAAAATTGGCCGCATTTGGATTTACCGTTCCGGATCTGGTTAGGGCTGCTCCGTCGGCGCTGGCGCTACGCGGTGCTGGCTTTATCGACCTCAAAGGCCAACGCGTACTAATCCAGACGCCCACGCCCTCTCCCGACGTCAGCGTAATTGGAGATGGCATCCTTGCAGTTCGTGGCAAGCGCCGTCCGCCTGCGCGATGTGGCGACGATCTCCGAGCAGCCCGCGCAACGGTTCGGCGACGCGCTGATCCAAGGGCGCACCGGTGTTCTGCTCTCGGTTTCCAGCCTGTACGGCGCCAATACTCTGACTACCACCCGCGAAGTCGAGAGTACGCTCGCACAGCTCATACCCTCCCTGAAGGCGCAAGGCATCGCGATCTATCCCGCGCTTCATCAGCCCGCCAGCTTTATCGAGAGGGCCATCGGTAACCTCGGACGTTCGCTGGCGATTGGCGCGGTTTTAATTCTTGTCGTCCTTTATGCCTTCTTGCGCGATTGGCGATCTGCGCTGATCAGTTTTATTTCGATTCCGTTGTCGTTATTGGCTGCAATCGCCGTCTTGGACCATTTTAATTACACGCTCAATACGATGACGCTAAGTGGCTTTGTGGTGGCGCTCGGCGTGCTCGTGGACGATGCGGTCGTAAGCATAGAAAACATTCTCCGACGTTTACGCGATAATTCGCAACATATGTCGCCCCGCCCGCGCACAGAGGTTATCCGTGACGCTTCACTCGAGGTACATGGCCCAATCTTCTACGCTACGTTGGTCGTTCTCGCTGTATTCGTGCCTGAATTGTTGTCCTCAAGCGTGCAGGGCCGCTTGGTCGGTCCACTCGCACTTGCCTTTTGCTGGCGGTGGTCGCTTCGCTAGTGGTTGCGTTGACCACAACGCCTGCTCTTTCTGCTTTGCTATTGTCGCCCAGGGACGCGCATGTCGACCCATGGTGGATTTCGGCGCTAAAGAACATTCAGGCGCGCGCTATTATTATCGTAGAACGCCATTTGCACGCCGCCCTTATTGTTGTTGCAGTGCTGTTTGTCGGTGCGCTGGCACTGTTGCCGTTTCTGGGTAGCACCTTCGTTCCTGAATTTCGCGAAGGCCATCTCGTTGTGCAGGCGACCAGCAACATACCCGGAACCTCGCTGGATGAAATGCTCGCGCTTGGCCGGCGCGTCAGCCGTGATGTCATGGCGCCCCTACGTGGCTACCGTTGAGCAACAGGTCGGGCGAGCACGAGAAACCGAAGACACGTCCGGGCCTCACCAGTGCGAATTTCACATAGAACTCAAACCCGACGTGTATGTGGATCAGGGGCGAGCGGAGGCGGAGCTGCGCAGCATCCTTGCACGCTACCCGGGGATCCAAAGCGAGGTCGTCACTTTTCTGGGTGACCGCATCAGCGAGAGCTTGACGGGTGAGACGGCACAAGTCGTGGTCCAGTTATTTGGCGGGGATTTCAGACAGCTCGATGATACGGCTGTTAGCGTCACAAAGGTATTGGCCGGCATACCGGGTATTGTCGATCTTCAATTTAAGCGGCAAAGCGGGACGCCCATTATGAGCGTCGAGCTTAATCCCGCAGGGTTGGCGGCTGTGGGGATCAGAGGCCAGGACGCCCTGGACACCATCGCAACAGACTACGCGGGAACGACGGTGGGTGAGGCCTATTCAGGTTTTCAGACGGTGGATGTCGTCATCGTGCTCCCGGACCAGCTCCGTCATAGTCCTGAGTTGCTGGGCGACCTCTTGATCGGTGGACCGTTCGGCCCCGTGCCACTCGCCAACATCGCCAAGATCTCGCCAAGCGGAGGCCGTTACAGCATCAAACACGAAACAGGCTCGCGTTACGTACCGGTCACATTCAACGTCACCGGACGCTCGCTGCAAAGCGTCGTTGCTGAAGCGCAAGACAGAATTTCTCAAGCCAATATAGTGCCCGCTGATGTTGAGGTGCGATTCACGGGCGCTGCGGCAGCCGAGCAAGCCACCCGCATTGAGTTGGCCGTCTACTCACTTTTCATGCTCATTTTCATTGTACTGGTCTTGTCCGTTGGCTTTGCCTGGCGCGCACATCCATGGCTCGTTCTGACCAACCTGCCCTTTAGCCTCATTGGAGGAATTGCTGCGATTGCTATTACCGGCATTGGCTTGTCATTGGGTGCTTTGGTAGGCCTCGTGACCGTATTCGGCATCAGCGCTCGCAACGCAATTCTACTGCTCGCCTATTACGAGCAGCTTGTCGATGTTGAGCGCCAGCCTTGGACGGCAGCAACGGTTCATCGCGGTGCAAATGAGCGCTTAACCCCGATTTTCATGACTGCAATTCTTACCGCGTTAGGTCTCTTGCCCCTGGCGCTGTCAATCAATCTGCCCGGGGAGGAGATCAGTGGGCCGCTTGCGATTACCGTACTTGGGGGCCTTGCCAGCTCAACTATTTTCAATCTGATTTTGCTGCCTGCACTAGCAGCGCGCTACAGCCAACGCGACATAAACGCCCTCGCCTCGGTATAAGAGCGACGTCGAAACCAACTGATTGGTCATCAGTCGACAGACCTAGATCAACCGTAACAGACCGCTATCGCCCGCCGGCGATAAGTATGGATTATCATCGGTAGACGCACGACAGCATTACGACAGGTGTACGTAAGTATGGATTATCGTCGGTACGATCAGGATAGCATGATGACAGGTTGCGGTAAGTATGGATTATCGTCGGTACGATCGGGACAGTATGATGACAGGTTGCGGTAAGTATGGATTATCAGCTGTAGATGTCGGACAGCATCACGACAGGTTAGCGTAATTTGTCATTAGCATCGCCAGTGGATGTAAGCTGCCACAACTCCAACGCCTGCGAGGCCGCGCCGCGATGCAACTCTGATCAGGGCTGTCGCTAAAGCGCATTCCTGGAAGGCAGCACTTGTGCGGGGCGAGATCCGCTCTCTCGACGGCCTCGCGAAGCGGGTAAATAAAGAACGACGGTATGTGACTGGAATTCTTTATCTTTGGCCTTCCTTAGCCCGATTATCACAAGAGCCATATTGGAGGGCCGTCAGCAGCCGTCCCTCCGCTTGAAGCATCTGCTTAGCACTAAGCTGCCACTCTCATGGAGAGCGCAGGAGTTGGAGTTGAAGCTGGCCGAAAGCGAGGACGTCGAACGTTCGCGCGCTTTCCCTGCTCGGGATTCAGAATTCCCTGTTACCGAGTGAAAATTCCCTGTTCCGTTTAGCAGGGAATTTGAACGCAATCGCCGCGAATAACCTGGCATTTTCCGTCTCAAATGCGTGCCGAATTGCCCAACTTCAGCAATATTCCCTGTAAATTCCCTGCTTAACAGGGAAAACCGCCCCCAGAGCAAATTTGGTTTGGCCCGCTCGCATGCGGGCCGATCGGAAGTCCCACTTCCTCGCGACCTGTGACTTCAGCTTCGGGATTCGGAGCATCGGCGCTTGAAGGATCGGCCTTCGTCGCGTTGCGTCCATGCGGAGCACAATCGACTTGCCTGTTTCGGCCGCTGCTCGGCGGAATTTCCCGCTAAAGCGAGAGAGCAAGACTAGGTGGCGCACCGGTCAGTCATTCGAAACGACAACCCCCAGTTTGACCTTGCATCTCTTTGAAGTATCGGGGGCGAAATCCTGAGCCAGGTGTACAGAGCAAAATCAATTTTCGCTGTTCTTCAAAAGTGGGGACTCAATTCAGAGCAGATTTTTTTCTGACTCTCCGACCCAGAGAAAAAAGCCAACGAAAACAAGGGCGACTATGTGGCGCACCGGTCAGTCATTCGAAACGACAACCCCCATTTTGACCTTGCATCTCTTTGAAGTATCGGGGGCGAAATCCTGAGCCAGGTGTACAGAGCAAAATCAATTTTCGCTGTTCTTCAAAAGTGGAGTTTCGATTCAGAGCAGATTTTTTTCTAAACTCTCCCGCTACCCAGAGAAAAAAGCCAACGAAAACAAGGGCGACTATGTGGCGCACCGGGCAAAATTCGAACTCGCGACCCCCAAATTCGTAGTCTGGTGCTCTATCCAGCTGAGCTACCGGTGCCTGCCGTAGGGGCGCCGAACCTATGCACGCCCTTATGTCTTGGCAAGCGCGGGTAGTACGGCCTTGCGCGCGCTTGCGGAGGTAACATGATGTCGTGCGTCGCTGCCAATGATGATGGCTGGTAACATGAGATGTCCGGGCATCGGCATAGCCTAGCCCGTGACCACCGCAACTCACTGTCATTCCACCCAGATGAAGAGCGGTTCCTCGCGGATTCCGGGCTTGGTGGCAGCCTGCTTTCCCCACATCTTCCCGCTGTCCGCCCTTGCGCTGTACCGCGGCCTCGTTAAGAGTAATTCCCGTGGGGGATCAAATGGTCCCGGGCAATTACCCGGCCCGCGCGCCCTCGAGAGCGCCGCCGCCGGGAAGGGAGGACCAGTATGGCCATGTTGTCCGCTTCCCATTCGGCATTTTGGAGAGCGCTTGCTCTCGGCGGAGCCCTCACCGCCATAACCTGTTTGGCGGGATGCGGCACTGTCGACGATCTCTTGTTCAGCGGCAGCGAAACGGAAGCGCCGCCCGGCGAAGCCGGTGCGTATCCCGCGGCTCCCGACGATCAAAACGCCGATAACGGAACCGCCGGCACGCTTGCCCCCGAAATGGGCGCCACTGTCACGCGTATCCCCATCGCCGAAGGGCAACCGACCGGCACCGTGGTTGGACAGAAGGTGCAGGAATTGCGCGCCACGCTGATTGGCCTGCAAGACCGCATCGAAGCCAATGGGCAGCGCCTGAGCTCGTTGCGCGCTTCCGAAGCAGCCTATGCCAGCAGCTATAACAGCTCCAAATCGCAGATCACTTCGCGGCTTCAGCTCGGCACCACGCGCGGCAATCCCGAGTTGGTGGCGCAGTGGAACACGGCGCAGGATTCGCTCGATCGCATTGCGGCCGACATCAACGCGCTGAATGCGCTTGGTTCCGACGTGGGCGCCGACGATGCGCAGGCACATTTCGCGCTTGATACCATTCGCGCGACCTACGGCGTTTCGGGCGCGGTGGACGAAGATCACCGGCAATTAAGTCTGCTCGAAGACGAAACCAGTCAGAGCATCGTGCTGATCGAGCGTCTGCTCACCAACGTCGCGCACGACGTGCAGCGCGAAACCTCTTATGTCGCGAATGAGCGTTCCAATCTGACGGTGCTGGCTAACGCCATCAAGAACGGCGAAATCTATGGCGCGGCACTTGGTCCATCGATGATGGCGGCTCAGCAGCCGGCGATGCCACGCGGCAGTTTCGCGAGCTCGGTGGTCAGTGGCACACCGCTGGTGGTGATCAAGTTTGACCGGCCCAATGTCGAATATCAGCAAATTCTTTACACAGCGCTGGCGCAGGCGCTGGAGCGCCGGCCTGAGGCTGGCTTCCAAGTGGTAGCCGTTGCGCCCACAGCCGGCAGCGCCACCTCGTTGCAACTCACCCAATCCGAAACGCAACGTAATGCGCAAGCCGTACTGCGCTCGATGAGCGACATGGGCGTGCCGGCAAACCGGCTGGCGCTGTCTTCGACCACCGATCCCGGCGTGTCGGCGGGCGAAGTCCGCGTCTATATGCGCTAGGCGTCTATCCCGCACCGTGGCTCCGTAGCCAGGCGAGCGCGCGGCCCCAAGCTTCTTTCGCATCTTTCTCGTTATAGGAATCGCGGTAGTCGGCGAAAAAGCCATGGCCCGTATCGTCGAACACATCGATGCGGCACGATGAGTTGCCGGCATCCTTCAGCGCCTGGCGCATGGCCGCCACATGTTCGGCCGTGATGTTGGTGTCTTGCGCGCCGTATAGTCCCAGCACCGGCACTTTCAGTTTCGCGGCAATGTCGATGACGGAATGCGGACGAAGCGGGCTCGGCGTTTTGCCGGCCGCCAGCGGCCCATACCAGGCGACCGCCGCCTTGAGCTGGGGATTATACGCAGCGTAGAGCCAAGTCTGCCGCCCTCCCCAGCAGAACCCCGTGACCGCAAGCCGTTTGGTGTCGCCCCCGTCCTTGGCCGCAAAGGCGGCTTCGGCGTCGATATCAGTTGTCACTTCGTCATCGGGAATACTCGCCACCAATTCTGAAACTAGCTTGCCGATATCCGTGTAGCTTCCTGCATCGCCATGGCGCCAATAGAGCTCGCCCGCAATCGCGTACCAGCCTTCCTTGGCAAAGCGGCGGCAGACATCCCTCACCCATTCGTGCAGCCCGAAGATTTCGTGGATCACCAGAATGACCGGGGGATTCGCAACCCCGTTTGGCCGCGCGCGATAGGCCGGCATGATGCCGCCTTTGGTCGGCACCTCGACCATGCCGGCATCGAGGCCTTGCGTATCGGTGGTAATGACGCTGGCGGCAACGGGGCCGGCCGCGGCGGCAAAGCCCACGGCGATAGAGGCTGCTGCAAAGCCGCGACGCGATAGCGGCTTTCGCGCGATCAGCGCTTCAGCTTCGTTCACCAGATCTTCGAGGGCACCTGCGCCTTGGTTTACTTTGTCGTCCATCTTGCTCTCCATATTTTGCGGCCGCGCGCGAGAAACGCTACCCTCTCATGCGTTCCGGGAAAAGAGCACGCATGAACCGTTTGACGCGCATCGCATTTCTTATTTCTGCAACGCTGCTGTGTGGTGCAGCACACGCCGAGACCATTGCCAAACGCCACATGATCGTGGCGGCGGAACCTTATGCAGCGCAAGCCGGTCTCGACATGTTGCGCGCGGGCGGCTCGGCGGTCGATGCAGCCATTGCGGCGCAACTGGTGCTGACTTTGGTCGAGCCGCAATCGTCCGGCATTGGCGGCGGCGCTTACATGATGGTGTTGGACGAACATGGAAAGCTGCACGCCTATGACGGACGCGAGATGGCGCCCGCGTCTGCGAAGCCAACGATATTTCTCGATGCAAACGGCAATCGGCGCCCGTTCAACGAGGCGAGGCCGGGCGGCCTCTCGGTCGGTATTCCTGGCGATGTTGCGTTGCTCGCCTACGCGCATAAGGCGCACGGAAAACTTCCCTGGGCCAAACTCTTCACGCCTGCGATCCGCCTTGCCGAAAAGGGCTTCAAGGTGCCCGCGCGCATGGCGATGGAGCTCCGGCTGCCCGAGACCGCAACAATACCGGGCTTGCGGAAATTCTTTTCGCGCCCTGATGGCGCGTTGATCGAGGCTGGCGATACCTGGCGCAATCCGGCTTACGCGAAGACCTTGCGCGCAATCGCCAAAGGCGGCGCGGATGCGTTCTACAAAGGCGCGATAGCAGACGCGATTATCGCCACGGTGAAGAGCGCGCCGATGAACCCCACGGTGATGACACGGAAGGATTTTGTGAATTACCGCGTGAAGGATCGCGCGCCGCTGTGCGGAATTTATCGTCTCTACCGCGTGTGTTCGCTGCCGCCTTCGACATCGGGCGGCGTCACCTTGCTGCAAACGCTGGGCATGCTTGAGCATTTCAAGCCTGAGCAGCTCAAACCCGGCACGATGTCGGCGGTGCATTTGATTTCCGAGGCCGAGCGCCTCTCCTATGCCGACCGCGCACGCTGGATCGGCGATCCCGATTTCGTCGAGGTGCCGCTGCCGGGCCTGCTCGACAAAACCTATGTTGCGGCACGCGCGGGCCTCATCGATCCCAAGCGTGATATGGGATTGGCACAGGCTGGCGCGCCGCCCGCCAAAACATTGGATTACGCGCCATTGGCGCAGCCGAAACCGCCCGGCACCAGCCACATGAGCGTGGTGGATGACCATGGCGAGGTGGTGTCCATTACCATGTCGGTCGAATCCGAATACGGCGCCTTTCTTACCGCCGGCGGCTTCGTGCTCAACAACGAGCTCACCGATTTCGCCTTCGTGCCCGAAGTGAACGGCCGTGCCGTGGCCAACGCACCCGCGCCCCACAAGCGGCCGATGAGCGCCATGACGCCAACAATCGTCTTCGCACCGGACGGCAAATTCTTTGCGGCCTTTGGCACGCCTGACGGTCCGCGCATAGTCGGCTATGTAATCGAGACGGCGAGCGCGCTGATCGATGGCGGGCTTTCCATGGAAGACGCCATCGCGCTGCCCCACCATGTCAATACCAATGCCGCCACCCTGATCGAACAGGGCACGGCACTCGAAGCCTTGGTACCGGCGCTCACGGCTATGGGCCATCAAATCACCATCCGCCCGCTGGTCAGCGGCCTTAACGGCATCCGGCGCGTGCCTGGCGGTTACGAGGGAGTGGCCGACCATCGGCGCGAAGGCGTGGCATTGGGCGATTAGCGGCAAAACTTTTTCGGCATTCATCGCGCGAAGTATAAGGCCCCCGGCGAAGTGTGGGATAAGCGATGCTATTTTTTGAAATTGAGCGCAGAAAGCCCGCGTAAAGCGAGATCGGGCGCGTTGATAAGGAACACCGGCATGGGCGCCAGAAACTCTTTCATCCGCCCTTTAGCTTCGAATTCGAGCACGAAACAATTTCTTGTCGAACAGCGCGCCCCAGCGCGGCAGGATGCCGCCCGCAAGATAAACCCCGCCATGCGCCCCCAGCGTCAGTGCCACATTGCCGGCGACGGCGCCTAGCCAGCCGGTAAATAATGCGATCGTTTCTTTCGCGCGGGGATCTTGGCCCCTGCGCGCGGCATCGTCGATTTCGGCGGGTGTCAGTAAGCGCACGTCTTTCGCGCCATCGAGCGCCGCCAGTACGCGATAAAGATGTTCCAGACCTTCGCCCGACAGCACGCGCTCGGCCGAGACATGGCTGCCCTCACGCAGCAGGTATTCGAGCACAGCAAGCTCGCGCGTATTGGATGCGGCAAGGTCGACATGCCCGCCTTCGCCGGAAATGGGAATGAAGCCGCCCCGCCCGTCCGGCATTAACCCGCCGACGCCAAGTCCTGTGCCGGGGCCGATCACCACCTTCGGCGCATCGCCGCGTGGAGCCTTGCCGCCGATCTGGCTGAACTCGTCCGCGTTCAGATGCGGAACGCCAAGGGCGGCGGCGGCAAAATCGTTGATGATCTGTACGCGCGAGACGTCAAGCGCGCGGGCAAGCGCGCCTTCCTCCATCACCCAATCGACATTGGTCATGCTGGCGCGGTGATCCATGACGATGCCGGCCACGGAAAAAGCGGCCGCCGCAGGTTTTTGCTTCTGATGCTCGAGATATTGGCGCGTTGCGTCTTCAAGCGAGCGGAACTTGGCAGTGTGAAGCGTCTCGACCGGCGACAGCGCGCCATCCGTCGCGAGCGCAAAGCGCAAATGCGTACCGCCGATATCGCCGACCAGGACCGGTCCATCCATCACTGGATACTACGGTCGGGAATCTCGATACGGAAGCAGGTTCCATCGGCATTACTTTTGGCGAGCGTCACGTCGCCGCCGTGAGCGCGGATCAGGTCACGCGCAATAACGAGACCCAAGCCGGACCCCCCGGGCCGCGCGCTGCCGGCGAAGGGCGTGAACAGTCGCGCCAGTACCGCAGATGGAATGCCGGGGCCGTTGTCGGCCACATCGATAATCACGCGGCCGGTTTCGCGGCGCGCATCGACGCGGATGCACGCATCGCGGCCATTGGCGCCGTGTGCATCGAGCGCTTCGCGCGCGTTGCGGGCGAGATTGAGCAGCACACGAAAGAGATGCTCGGGGTCGGCGTCCACCTCAAGGCCCTTCGGCACTGCGTTGACGAATTCGATCGTGGTGGCATCGGGCATCGCCGAAGTTGCCGTTTCATCGACTAGCGGCGACAGCATGAGCTTGCGGCGCGCTGGCAAGCGCTCCTCTGCCTTGCCGTATTGCAGCGTGGTGGTGGCAAGCGTGGTGGCGCGGTCGAGCGCTGCCACGATGCGTGCGCTCAGGCTTTGCACTACCGGATCACCGACCTTGGCAAGCCTGTCCGACGCCATTTGCGCCGAGGTCAAAATATTTCGCAGGTCGTGCTGGATTTTGGCGACGGCTGCGCCCAGCGTGGCGAGGCGCGCCTTTTGCTGCAAATTGCCGTAAAGCGCGCGCTGCAGATCCGACAGCTCGCGCTCGGCCACACCGATCTCGTCCTTGCGCGCAGAGGCAACGATGATGCGGCTTGCGTCTTCGGGGTTCTGCCGGAAGGCGATCATGGCGTGGGTGATATGTTTCATCGGACGCACCAGCAATAAATAAAGTGCGGCGAACACCAGCACCGAAGTCACCGCCGATACGAACAGCGCCAGCATCAATGCGCGCCAGGAAAACGACGATAGCGCCGTGCGGATAGAACCCTCGTCGGCGATGACTTCGATGTCCTGGCCCTGCTCGAGCCCGGTCTTGGCAAGAATGCGGATGGTGCGCCCGGCCGGCGCCGTCACGCAGTCAAGAAAATCAGCGATCTCAGCAAACAGATCGGAATTGGTGACGTCAACGGTGCCCTGAATGACAGGCGGTTGCGCGTCAACCAGGAAGAGCTGGCGGTTGTCTTTTTTCTTCAGGATCACGGCGCCGACGCCCGCGCGCGACAGCAAACTTAGCCGCATCTGTTCTGAGAATTGCTCGCCGGGTGCTTCTGTGAAGGGCAGGATGGCAAGCTCGGCCGAGCGCACGCGATCCAGCAGCAGCTGGTGGTGATAACGCGCAACATTGGGGAAATAAAGCAGCACCACGCTGGTCATCACGAACAGCACGGTAAGCAGCAGGATGCGCCCCGACAGGCTATGCGCGATCAGCCGCCAGGCGTTATTGCCAGCATTTTCCAAGCGACTCGGCATTGCCCCAACCGGATACCAAAACCGCGACCGCAGCACCGCAAGAGATATGGGCAGCATTGCGGCCTTGTGCGAGCCCCGGGCGTTGACAGGGGCCCATGGGGCTGCGTAGAAGCACGGCTCTTTCCCGCGCCAAAGGCCGGTTTTTGCAGGAGATTCGGACGTGAAACGCACTTATCAGCCGAGCCGGATTGTCCGCAAACGCAGGCATGGATTTCGCAAGCGCATGGCGACGAAAAAGGGCCGCCAGGTGCTGGCCCGCCGCCGTGCGCGCGGCCGCAAAAGGCTCTCGGCCTGACGGAGGCGATGGCAAGCCTGCCGCCCCGACGCCCGGGACTCCGCATGGAACGGATGAAAACGCGCGCCGATTTCCTGCGCGCGCAAAAGGGCCGCAGGTTCAACACAGGCACGCTTGGCATGGAAGTTTGCGCGACGCCGGAAGTGAGCGTGAAGCCGGGTGCGCTGCGCGTGGGCTTCACCGCCAGCGCCAAAGTGGGTGGCGCCGTGGTGCGCAACCGCGCGAAAAGGCGAATGCGCGCGGCGGCCCAGGCGCTACTGCCCCTTTTAGGTCGTGAGGGGCATGACTATGTTCTGATTGCGCGCACGGCCACCGTGTCGCGCCCGTTCACGGCGTTGCTTGAGGATCTCACCAGGGCCTTGGGCGCTATGGGCCAGCCGGACAAGAAGCGGCAGAGGGATAAAAAGGATGTCTGATTCCATAGGCGCGCTTGTTGCGCGCGCCGCCGCCCGGCTGCTGAGCACGCCCATTCATCTTTATCGCTATGCGATTTCGCCGTGGCTGCCGCGCGCCTGCCGCTTCGAGCCCAGCTGCTCGGCTTATGCGCTGGAGGCATTGCGCGCCCACGGCCCGCTCAAGGGAACCTGGCTTGCCATCAAGCGGCTCGCGCGCTGTCACCCGATCGAATGGCTTGGCGGCAGTTCAGGCTTCGATCCCGTGCCGCCAAAGATGCAATCCTGATGGACCAGAAAAATCTCGTTCTCGCGCTGGTGCTGTCAGCGGCCGTGCTGTTCGGCTGGCAATATTTCGTCGGCATGCCGCAAATGCAGGCCGAGCACGCGCGCGAAACCCAACTTGCCCAGAAAAAGCAAAAAGAAGATGCCACCAAGCCGGCGGCCGTGGGCACAAACGGCCCGGAGGAATCGGCTCACCTGTCGCTACCGCAGGCGTTGAAGCTTTCACACGCACGCGCCGCCATCGACACGCCGAGCATTGACGGCTCGATCAATCTCACCGGCGCGCGCTTCGATAATCTTCAGCTGCGCAAATACCGCGAGACCATCGATCCCAAGAGCCCCGAGATCGTGCTGCTGGCGCCGTTGGGCAGCGAGCATCCCTATTACGCTGAGTTCGGTTGGATCGCGCCCGAAGGATTCACGGCGCCCCTGCCCGGCGTCAAAACGCCATGGACGCTTACGTCCGGCTCGACGCTTTCGCCCGGGCACGATGTGACGCTTACCTACGACAACGGCCAGGGCTTGCTGTTCACCCGCCATATCGCAGTCGATGACCATTTCATGTTCACCATCACCGACCGCGTGGAGAACCACGGGGCCGCCCCCACCGTGCTTTATCCTTATGCACTGGTAGCGCGCCGCAATCTCACCAAGACGCCGCATTACTGGGTGCTGCACGAAGGCTTTATCGGCGTGTCGAACGGCACGCTCAACGACGCCAAATACACTGATTTCGAAAAAGATGAACCGCCAAAACAGTTCAAAAGCACGGGCGGCTGGATCGGCATCACCGACAAATACTGGATGGCGGCCGTCATCCCGCCGCAGAACGAGGAATATGACGGTACCTATAAGGGCTATGACGCAGGAGGGGCCAAAGCCTATCAGGCGGATTATCTGCTCCGCCCCCGCACCATAGCGCCGGGCGCCGCCAAGGAAATCACTCACCGCCTGTTTGCCGGCGCCAAGGTGGTGAACATTCTGGAGACTTATCAAGACAAGCTCGGCATCGAACGGTTCGACATGGCCGTCGATTGGGGCTGGTTCTTCTTTCTCACCAAGCCGTTCTTTTTGGCGCTCGATTTTCTTTACCGCCAGATCGGTAATTTCGGCCTTGCCATTATCGTGTTCACGCTTGCGCTCAAGCTGCTGTTTTTTCCGCTGCAGAGCGCCAGCTACCGTTCGATGGCGCGCATGAAAAAATTGCAGCCGGAAATGGAGCGGCTGCGCGAGTTGCACAAGGACGACAAAGTCCAGCAACAACAGGCGATCCTGGAACTTTACCGCCGCGAAAAAGCCAACCCGATGGCGGGCTGTCTGCCCATATTGATTCAGATTCCGGTGTTCTTCTCGCTCTACAAAGTTCTGATCGTCAGCATCGAAATGCGCCATGCGCCGTTTTTCGGCTGGATCCAGGATCTCTCCGCGCCCGATCCCACTTCGCTCTTCAATCTGTTCGGGCTCATTCCCTTCACTCCGCCCAGTTTCCTGATGATCGGCGCCTGGCCCATTCTGATGGGCTGCACTATGTGGTTACAGTCCAAGCTCAATCCGCCGCCCACCGATCCGACGCAGGCAAAAATTTTCGGCTTCATGCCGTGGATTTTCATGGTGATGATGGCGGGCTTCCCCTCGGGCCTGGTGATCTACTGGACCTGCAATTACATCCTGTCGATCGGTCAGCAGATGATGATCATGAAGAGCGCGGGCGTGCGTATCGATGCCTTCGACCGTCTGAAGGCGCCGTTCGTGGCCCTCGCGAAGCGCGGGCGCGACAGCGGCCCCACGCCGTAAATCATGCCTGGTGAATTTACGTCCAAAGCATTGGAAGCGGCGCGGCGCCTATTCGCAAGTGATTGCGAATTCGTGGCGGGCGCGGCCAGGCCAGAATCTATTCCTTCGACACGCATGCCGGAAATCGCTTTTGCCGGGCGCTCCAACGCCGGCAAGTCCAGCCTGTTGAACGCGCTGGTGGGGCGCAAGGCGCTGGCGCGCGTATCGCAAAAGCCCGGGCGCACGCGCCAGATCAATCTGTTCCGTTTGGGAAGCCGCATGATGCTGGCCGACCTTCCGGGTTATGGCTTTGCGCACGCGTCGAAGGCCGAGCAGGCGCGCTGGGGCGAGTTGATCACCGGCTATCTGGCCGGGCGCGCCAATCTTCGCCGCGTGGTGCTGCTCATTGATGCCCGGCGGGGCGTCATGCCCATCGACCGCGAGGCAATGGCGCTCTTGGATGAGGCGGCAGTCTCATACCAACTGGTGCTGACCAAATGCGACACGCTGAACGCGCCCACCCTGATGCGCGTGATCGAGACGGTTACGGCCGAGGCGCTACGGCACCGGGCGGCGCATCCCGAACTGCTCGCGACCTCGGCCATCGAAGGCGACGGCATTCCCGAACTGCGTGCCAGCCTTGCTGCACTGGCCGCGCGCTAGGCTTCTTGCAGCCCCCCAATTGGGCTATAAGCCTTTCGTTTCGCCCGAGGGATTTCGATGAGTTTGCCGGACGAAGTCGGTACGCCACAGGAGCGTAGCCTACGCACGCTCGCGCGTTGGCGCCAAACCTCGCGCGTTCTCGTCGAGGCGCTGCCCTATATTCTGAAATACGACGGCAAGACTATCGTGGTGAAATATGGCGGCCACGCCATGGGCGAAACCGGCATTGCCGAGCACTTCGCGCAGGATATCGTGCTGATGAAGCAGACGGGGATCGATCCTGTCATCGTTCATGGCGGGGGTCCGCAGATCGGTTCCATGCTGGGCAAGCTCGGCATCACTTCAAGTTTCGTCGACGGTTTGCGCGTGACCGATGCCGCGTCAATCGAAGTGGTGGAAATGGTGCTGACCGGTTCCATCAACAAGCAGATCGTCAGCGGCATCAATGCGGCCGGCGGGCGCGCCGTCGGCATTTCCGGCAAGGATGGTAATCTTGTCGTCGCCCGCAAGCTGAACAACACCAAGGCCTCGATCTCGGCTTTGTCGGCGAACCTGAGCGTGTCAACCCAGCCGTGCTCAATACCATCACTGCTTCCGATCTCATTCCGGTGATCGCGCCCATCGGCGTGGGGCCGAAAGGCGAGACCTACAACATCAACGCCGATACGGTGGCGGGCGCCGTGGCCAGCGCCACCGCGGCAGAGCGCCTGATCCTGCTCACGGATGTCGAAGGCGTGCTCGATCGCGAAGGCAAGCTCATACCGCATCTGACCGTGAGCGAGGCGCGCGCACTGATCGACGACGGCACGATTTCGGGCGGCATGCTGCCCAAGATCGAAACAGCCATCGAGGCGGTGGAACGCGGCGTGCGCGCCGCCGTGATACTGGATGGCCGCATTCCCCATGTTCTGCTGCTGGAATTGTTTACCGAGCCGGGCGCCGGCACGCTGATCGAGCCGTGATGAGAAAGCGCGCGGGGGTCATTCCGCTCGTCATTCTCTGCTTTTCGATTTTTTCCACGCCCGCCCATGCGGCTTATCTCATCTGCAACAAGACCAGCTATGTGCTGTATGCGGCGGTGGCTGCCGAGACCAAGGACGTTGCCATCAAAGGCTGGACGCGCGTGGCCCCGGGGTCATGCGAGACGGCGCTCAAGGGCACACTCAAAGCCGCCGCCTATTATATCTATGCCCGCGGCTCGAACGCGCATAAGGGACCGGCGCGCGCTTGGGGCGGCGACGTCAAGCTTTGCGCCAAGGCGGAAAATTTCTCGCTGCATGTGGCGCGCGGCGCGGCCGCATGCCCCAGATGCGGATTCCTTCACTTTGCCCTTTGCCGTCAGCGACACGCGGCGGCAGAAAAACTGGACCAGTATTTTCACAGAGTCCGCCGCCGTTTCGACGATGGAGGATGCATCATCTGCCGGATTGCGGCGTTTGCTTGCCGACAATGGCTACGTGACCGGCGAAAAACTGGATGCGGCGCTGGCGGCCTATCGCAAACGGTTGAAACTTTCGCCGCGCGCTAGCCAGGCGCAGTTATTCAACGCGCTCGAGCGCGAAGCGCTGAAATCCGCGGCGCCAGAAGGCTACGCCGTGTGCAACGAAACCAAGGCGCCTTTCTGGGCGGCCATCGCCTATCGCGCATCGGGAAGCTGGCTGTCGCGTGGCTGGTGGAAGGTGGCGCCGGCAAATTGCGCGCGAACGACCGAGAGCCCGCTGCCATCGGACGAAATTTTTCTGCTGGTGGAAAAGAAAAACGGCAAACCCATCGTCAGCGGCGACATGGTGTTCTGCACCAGCGACGTTTCCTTCGATGTGATAGACCGCGTACGCTGCAAAATCCGTGGCTTGAAGGAAACAGGCTTTGCCCGCACCGCGGCCAAAGATCGCCGAGGCTTTGCCGCCCGCGTGGGCGACAGCGGCCTGATCGCCTTCAAACCCTCGATAAAAGATTAGGGCCGCTTGCCTTGCACGCGGGCCTACCTCATCTTCCGCAGTCATGAGCGATGCCGAGCTTCAACGCCTGATCGACGACGCCTGGGAAAAGCGCGAGCAGCTTTCACCAGCCACGCATAGCGAGGCGCGCGACGCGGTGGAAGCCGCACTCGATGCGCTCGATGCGGGGCGTTTGCGTGTGGCCGAAAAAGCGGGTGGTGAATGGCGCGTCAATCAATGGCTCAAGAAGGCTGTGCTGCTGTCCTTCCGCCTCAACGATTTCGCGGCCATTTCCGGCGGGCCGGCCGGCGCGCATTGGTGGGACAAGATCGATGCCAAGTTCCAGGATTGGGATCGGGCGCGCTTTGCGGCCGCGGGCTTTCGGGTGGTGCCGGGCGCCTTTGTCCGACGCTCGGCTTTTATCGCCCGCGGCGCCGTGCTGATGCCCTGCTTCGTCAATACTGGCGCCTATATCGGCGAGAACACCATGGTGGATACCTGGGCAACGGTGGGCTCGTGCGCGCAAGTGGGCAGCAACTGCCACATCTCGGGCGGCGTGGGATTGGGCGGCGTGCTTGAGCCGTTGCAGGCAGCGCCCGTCATCATCGAGGACAACTGCTTTATCGGCGCGCGCTCCGAAGTGGCAGAAGGCGTCATCGTCGGCGAAGGCTCGGTGCTGTCGATGGGCGTGTTCCTCGGCGCCTCGACGAAAATTGTCGAGCGCGCCAGCGGCGAAATCCATCGCGGCCACGTGCCGCCCTATTCGGTCGTCGTGCCGGGCACGCTGCCTGGCATAGCCGGGCAACCCGCGCTTTCCTGCGCGATCATCGTCAAGCGCGTGGACGCGCGTACCCGCGCCAAGACTTCGATAAACGACCTCTTACGCGACTGACTATTCTTTGTAGAGCCAGGCGCCCGCGATGGTGGCGACGATGAGCTCGACCAGCCCTACGCCTGCCAGCGTAAGTGTCAGATGCATCGGAAACATGCCGATGATGGTGGACATCGCGTTGCCGTAAAGGCACGCAGTCAACCAGGTGAGCACACCCGCAAACACCGCTGTCTTAGCGCCCGCGCCAAAGCGCGGCCGTATCGCGGCATAGGTCCACACCGCGATGATGCCGAGCACGAAACCCAGCGCATTGAACCAGATGATTTCGGTCTGGCCCATCAGTGGCAGATTCATGGCCCCCATGATGGATTTCCATTGCTCGGCCAGAACCATGCCGTTCAGCACAAACTCGAAAATATCGATGACGACGCCCGCAAGCAGGCCGCCAAGAATCACACGGCCCAGATTGATCTTGGACATGATGCCCTCCCCCATGGGTGATCCAATCCGCCGATACTGCCACGCGAGGGGCCATGAGGCCAGAACTTGCGTGAAATGCCCTTCGCCTTTCACTGGCGAACAGATAATAATGGCGGCTCCACAGCGGGGAGCGGCCAATGAACGTGAAGCATTATCTCTTTGGATTCCACGGGCGCGCCACGCGTTCGGAATGGTGGCTCTTTATCCTGATCTTCTTTGCCTACAATTTCGCCGTCACCGCGATCTGCGTTTACATTTTCGGATTCCTCGGCCTGTTGATCGGTTGGGTGCTGATGGTTGTGATGCTGTGGCCGGCACTTGCGGTGAGCGAACGGCGATTGCACGACCGCGGCAAAAGCGGATGGTGGCTGCTGCTGTTCTATCTCGGACCGATTGTGTTGAGCGCGGCAAAATTGGCAATGACAGGCGAGATGGGTGTCAGCGCCTATAAGAACCCAACCGCGCCAGCCACTATTCTTTCCTTGGTGTCCTTCGCCATCACGCTGTGGGCGCTGATCGAATTGGGCGTACTGCGCGGCACACGCGGCGACAACAAATACGGCCCCGATCCGCTGGCGCATACAGACGCGAAACCATAGTTTGCGCGTCTTCGTTGACGCATCTGGAAGGCGGCCTTAAATCAGCGCAGTCATGTCCGCCGCCGACGCCGTCGCGCTTACCCAGGCGCTTATCCGCTGCCCGTCGGTGACGCCGGAGGATGCGGGCACGCTCGGCGTGCTGGAAACAGCGCTGAAGCCGCTCGGGTTTCTCTGCCATCGCCTGCGCTTCGAAGCGCCGGACACGCCGCCGGTCGAAAACCTCTATGCGCGGCTGGGTATGGCGCGCCCCAATTTCTGTTTTGCCGGCCACACCGATGTCGTTCCGGCCGGCGAGGAGAGTGCTGTGGCGTCACGATCCATTCGCCGCTGAGATCGCGGGCGGCATGCTCTACGGCCGCGGCGCCGCCGACATGAAAAGCGCGATTGCCGCTTTCGTCGGGGCGGTTGCGCGCCATTTGGCAAAGGACGGCACGCCGAAAGGCTCGATCAGCTTGCTCATCACCGGCGATGAAGAAGGCCCGGCGGTCAACGGCACGGTGAAGGTGCTCGATTGGCTGAAACAGAACGGCGAAGTACTCGACCATTGCCTGGTCGGCGAACCGACGCCGGCGCAGCGCGCCGGCGACACGATCAAGATCGGCCGCCGCGGCAGCATGAATTTTCGCGTGATCGTCGAGGCACGCCAGGACATGCCGCCTATCCGAGCCTGCGCTCAATCCCATACCCATCATGGCCGATTTCGTGGGCCGGTTTCCGCGCTGACGCTCGATGCGGGCAGCGAGCATTTCGAGCCGTCGACCCTCGCGTTCACTTCGCGTCGATGCCGGCAATCCCGCGGCCAATGTCATACCGGCCGAAGCGCGGGCCGGCTTCAACATCCGCTTCAACGATCTGCACACGCCCGATTCGCTGATGCGAAAGACTGGAGACCATTGCGCACGCAGGTACGGCGCGATGGGCGGCGAAATCGAACTCGAAAGCGGCGTCAGCGGCGTATCGTTTCCTGACCGAGCCCGGCGCCTTTACCGAATTCTGAGCGATGCGGTGAAGCGCGTGACCGGGTCCGCGCCGCGAGTTTTCCACCGCGCGGCGGCACGTCGGATGCGCGCTTCATCAAGGATCATTGCCCCGTGGCGGAGCTGGGGCTGGCCGGCCGCACCATGCATAAAACGGATGAATGCGTGGCGCTGGCGGAAATCGAAATGCTCACGCGCATCTATGAAGCGGTGCTCGCGCTTTATTTCGCCAATCCGCCGAAATGAGTCGCCGGACCGGCCCATCGGCGTGTTCGATTCCGGCATGGGCGGGCTTACCGTCATGCGCGCGCTGATGGCGCGGCTGCCGCGACGAGAGCTTCGTCTATCTCGGCGACACGGCGCGGCTGCCCTATGGCACCAAGAGCGCCGACACGGTGACGCGCTATGCCGTGCAGTGCGCGCGGGCGCTTGGCCAAACACGACATCAAATTCTTGGTCGTCGCCTGCAACACGGCGTCGGCGGTGGCGCTGCCCGCGTTGACCGAAGGCTTTGGCGCCCACTGCCGGTGATCGGCGTGGTCGAGCCGGGCGCCGAAGCCGCGGTGGCGGCGGCGCCTCCGGGCGTATCGCCGTGATTGCCACCGAAGGCACGGTGAAAGGCGGCGCCTATGAACGCGCCATCCACGCGCGCAATCCGAGGCGCAAGTCACGCAGCTGGCTTGCCCGCTGTTCGTGCCGCTGGCCGAAGAAGGCTTGACCGAAGGCCCGATTCCTGGAATTGATGGCGAAGCGCTATCTCGAACCGCTGTTCGGCGGAAAGAGCAGCGCCCGAATGCCTGGTGCTCGGCTGCACGCATTTTCCGCCGCTTAACGCCCGTGATCGTAAAGACCGTTGGCCGTGCGGATGTGCGTGCTGGTGGACAGCGCGGAAACGACCGCCATTGCTGCGGGAGACGCCTATCGAAGAGCGCAGCTTACGCGTGCCGACAGCGCAGTCCTCCGCCGCCTCGTGTTTCTCGCCACCGATGCGCCGGAACGGTTTGCACGTGTGGGCCAAATATTTTTTGGGCAGACAGATTGCGCCAGCAAGCGGTCGAACTGGTCGATCTGCAACAGCTTCAGGCGGCTGGATAATCCACCTTTAATAAGCGTCAGGCCTTCCGGCGGCGCGACGGTGCCGCAGGCGGAGCGGTCGCGGCGCTTCAAGCGCGCGCGCGACATCGCGCGCCGCCACTTGCCCTCGCCCACCAGCTTCAATGTTCCCGCCATCGAGCGCACCTGATGATGCAGGAAGGAACGCGCGCGGGCGTAGATCACGATCTCGTCGCCGTGGCGAGCGACGTCGAGGCGGTCCAGCGTCTTCACCGGCGATTTCGCCTGGCACATGGTGGAGCGGAAAGTGGTGAAGTCGTGCTTGCCAACCAGAGCCTGTGCGGCCCCATGCATCGCTCCCGCATCGAGCGCATGCGCCACATGCCAGACATGGCCCGCGTCAAGCGCGGGCGGCGCGCGGCGGTTGAGGATGCGATATTCGTAATGGCGTCCAATCGCCGAAAAGCGCGCGTGAAAATCGGCGGCCGCAACGGCGGCTTCGACCACCGCAATGGGCGCGGGCCGCAGATGCGCGTTCAACGCGTCGCGCACGGTTTCGGGCGGAAACTCCTTCACGAGATCGAAATGCGCCACCTGCCCGCGCGCATGCACGCCGGCATCGGTGCGGCCCGCGCCCGTCACAGTCACCCGCTCGCCAGACAATTTGAAAATGGCCTCTTCCAGCGCGGCCTGCACCGAGGGCTGGCCTTCCTGCCGCTGCCAGCCGGCAAACGGCCCGCCGTCATATTCGAGCGTCAGGCGATAACGCGGCATCAGTTCACGGTTGCGCCGGCGAGAAGCGTAAACCCGCGCAGGAAAACATCCGCTTCCATGGGCGTGCCGCCCGCGCGCTGCACGCTGAGTAGTTTCAAAGCGCCATCGCCGCAGGCAATGGTGAGACCATTCAGCACTTCGCCGGGCGCGCCTTTGCCTGCAACGGGTTCGGCATAAAGCACTTTGATACGCTCGCCCTTGGCTTCGAACCACGCGCCGGGCGTGGGCGACAACCCCCGGACCAAACAATCCAATTCGCGCGCGGATTTCTTCCAATCGATGCGCGCTTCTTCTTTTTCGATTTTTTTGGCGTAGGTGGCGCCTGCTTCCGGCTGTTTCCGTTCCTGCGCCATGCCGTGTTCGAGTGCGCTCACAGCACGGACCATCAGGCTGGCGCCCAGGCGCGAAAATTCTTCATGCAACTGGCCATAGGTCTTGCGGCCGATCGCCCACGCGCTCGGCCATCAGCATGGGGCCGGTGTCGAGGCCTTCTTCCATGCGCATGATGGTGACGCCGGTTTCGGCATCGCCCGCCATGATGGCGCGTTGGATGGGCGCGGCCCCGCGCCAGCGCGGCAACAGCGACGCGTGCAAATTGAAACAGCCAAGGCGCGGGCTAGCCAGAACGGCCTTCGGCAAAATCAATCCGTATGCAACCACCACCACCGCATCCAGATTGAGCGCCGCGAACGCCGCCTGTTCGGTTTCGCTTTTCAAGGATGACGGCGTGCGCACCTCGATGCCTGCGGTCAGCGCCAGCTTATGCACCGGCGAGGGTTCCTCGCTCATTCCGCGCCCCTTGGGCCGTGGCGGCTGCGAATACACGCAAACGATTTCGTGCCCCTGCCCCATAAGTTCGGCAAGCGTGGGCACCGCGAAATCCGGCGTGCCCATGAAGGCAAGGCGCAGGCTCATCTCAACCCGCCTCGCTGTTTCGTTTCATTTTTGCGACTTTTCGCAATGCGATGTTGCGCTTGAGCTTGGAGAGATGATCGATGAACAGCTTGCCGTTGAGGTGATCGATCTCGTGCTGAAGCGCGATGGCGAGCAAGCCGTCCGCTTCCAGTGTTTGCTTCTTGCCGTGCTCGTCGAGATATTCGACTTTGACGCGCTCGTTGCGGCCGACGTCGTCCCAGATTTCCGGCACCGACAAACAACCCTCGTGGTGATCCACTTTCTCGTGCGAGCGCCACACGATGGAGGGATTGATAAAATGCATCGGCTTGCTGTTCTTGCCTTTGGGATCGATGTCGATCACCGCCACGCGCTTGGGCACGCCCACCTGGATGGCGGCGAGGCCCACGCCGTTCGCGGCATACATGGTGTCCAGCATATCGGCCAGAAACTTGCGCAAATCCCCGTCCACCCGCTCGATCTTCTTGGAGACGAGCTTTAGCCGGGGGTCAGGCGCGGTTACGATGGTGAGAACAGCCATGGCCGGGCGGACATAGGTGAACCCCCCGAATCGGTCAAGAATGGGCGCATGGATACAGGTCTGGTCATTATTATTGTCTTGGCAGTGGCTCTTGGGGTAGCGCTGGTTTTCGCGTTTCTTCGGCGCGGCAGAGGCGGCGACAGCGCTGTGCTGGCCGCACAACTTGGCGAGATTTCGGCCGCGCAAAACGCCATTAGCGGGCGCTTGACCGCGCTCGACAGCCGCCTCGACGAGAACATGAAGGGCAGCGCCACGGTGCTGGGCGGATTGCAGCAGCGGCTCACCGTCATCGATGAGGCGCAAAAGAAAATCACCGATCTGTCAGGCCAGATGGTAAGCCTGAAAGAAATTCTTTCCGACAAGCAGTCACGTGGCGCATACGGCCAGGGCAACATGGAAGCCATTGTGCGCGACGCGTTGCCTGCCGGCATTTACGAATTCCAGGCGACGCTGTCGAACCGCAGCCGTCCTGATTGCCTGATCCGTCTGCCCAACAGCGCGGCCGCCATCGTTATCGATTCGAAATTCCCGCTGGAAAGTTTTTCGGCATTGAAAGTGGCGGCCAACGATACGGCGCGGCGCGAAGCCATGGCACGCGTTAAACAGGACGTGCTGAAACATGTGAAAGACATTGCCGAGAAATATTTGTTGCCCGGCGAGACGCAGGACCCGGCAATCATGTTCGTGCCGTCGGAATCAATTTACGCAGAGCTTCACGACGCCTTCCCCGAGATTATGCAGCAGGCGCACCGCGCGCGCGTGGTCGTGGTGTCGCCGAGTATTCTTATGCTGGCAGTCAACACGGTGCAGACCTTGTTGAAAGATGCGCGCATGCGCGAGCAGGCCAACCGCATTCAGCAGGAAGTCGGCCTCCTGATGAAAGACGTGATGCGGCTTGGCGAGCGGGTGGAAAACCTGCGCCGCCATTTCGTGCAGGCCGAGGGCGATTTGAAGGAGATCGCGGTGTCGGCGGAGAAAGTTGTCAAGCGCGCGGGCGCCATCGAACAAGTGGAATTGCCGCAGGAAGAAAAATCCGCAGCACCGCAGATTGGCCGCGTCGACAGGCTGGTGAATTAAAACGGCCTTCGCGCTTTGAAGGCGGCGGAGAGCGTGCCTTCGTCTAAATAATCCAACTCGCCGCCCACCGGCACGCCATGCGCGAGCCGCGTGATCTTCACGCCCAAGGGTTCCAGCGCATCCATTAAATAATGCGCGGTAGTCTGGCCTTCGACGGTCGCATTCATGGCGAGGATGACTTCGCCGACACCGCCCGCGCGAATGCGGGTAAGAAGTGCTGGAAGATTCAATCGCTCCGGCGTCACACCATCGAGCGCCGACAGCGCGCCGCCCAACACGTGATAGCGGCCCTTGAACACGCCCGCGCGCTCCAACGCCCACAGGTCTGCCACGTCTTCCACTACGCAGATCACAGCTTGGTCGCGCCTAGTATCGCGGCAGATGGTGCAGGGATTTTGCGTATCGAGATTGCCGCAGGTGTCGCATTGCTTGATGGCAAGGGCTGCTTCCGCCATGGCGGTGGCCAGCGGATCGAGCAGCCCCTCGCGTTTCTTGAGCAACGTCAGCGCCGCGCGCCTGGCCGAGCGGGGGCCGAGCCCCGGCAGCTTGGCCAGCAACTGGATCAGGCGTTCGATCTCGGGTCCTGCGGGCGCGGATGACATTCACACCCCTCTTTCCTCCCCCGTTGTTACGGGGGAGGTGCCGAGCAAGCGAAGCGCAGCGAGGCGGAGGGGGGAATAATATCCCCCCCCTCGTCCAGCCGCTCGCATTCGCTCGCGTCTGGCCACTCCCCCCGTAACAACGGGGGGAGAAACCAAAAAACGTGGCGCAACAGACAGGAGAGAGATTCTCATTCTTTGCTGTCGTCTTCAGACGAAGCGGGCGGGGCTTCCTCCACCTTGTCGCGCACGGCGACGATTTCGGCGCCGGGGAATGCGTCCAGAACGGCGCGCACCATGGGCTCGTTCGCCACCGCGTCGCGCTTGGCGCGCTCGGCCGCCAGGCGCGTTTCCGCGATGGTGGGCGTGCCGCCTTCGCTTGCCAGCGTCACGATCCAGCGTTCACCCGTCCAATCGCGGAGCTTCTGCGCCAAGTCCGACGCCAGTGTTGCGCGCGCGCGCGGCGATGGACGGAATTCGATACGCCCACGCTCAAGCGAAACCAGATGCACGTCGTTTTCGAGGTTTACTTTCAGAACGGCGGCGCCGCGCGCGCCTGCCAATGCAACAATATCTTCCAGAGAATTGAGTTCCACTGTGGGCGCGCTTCTGGGCGCTGCGCGCGGCGCGATATTTTCCGCGGGCCGCGGTGCTATCGCAGGCCCGCCGCCTCCCTGCATGCGCGGACCGCCGCCGGATGGCGCTGTGCTGCGCGGTTGCGGCTGCGTATCATTGTCCAATAGCCCGCGCACCAGCTTTTCGGTGGGCGGCAGGTCGGCGGCGTGTGTCAGCCGGATCAACGCCATCTCGGCGGCGGCAATCGGATTGCCTGCATCGCGCACTTCGATGAGACTCTTCAGCAGCATTTGCCAGGCGCGCGTCAACGAAGGCACTGTCAATTTCTCGGCCATCTGGCTCGCACGCGTGGCCTCGGCGCTGCCGCCTTCGAAGAAGCCTTCGGCGCCCGGCGCCACTTTCACGCGCGTCAAGAAATGCGTGGTCTCCAGCAAATCCTGAATCACCGCCAAAGGATCCGCGCCGCGGTCATAAAGCTCTTTCAGTTCGTTCAACGCTTCCGCGATCTTGCCCGACAGCACATGCTCGAAGAGATCGAGGATGCGCCCGCGATCGGCCAGGCCCAGCATGGCGCGCACGCTCTCGGCCGTGATCTTGCTATCTGATTTGCTTGGGCCTTCGCTGGCCGCGTGCGCGATGGCTTGATCCAGCAAAGACTGCGCATCGCGCACCGAGCCTTCGGCTGCGCGCGCGATGGAGGCAAGCGCCAGCACTTCGATTTCCACGTTTTCTTTTTTGGCGATCTCGGCCAGATGCGCCACCAATTCGTCGGCCTCGACGCGGCGCAAATCGAAACGCTGGCAGCGCGACAGCACTGTCACCGGCACTTTGCGGATTTCTGTGGTGGCGAAGATGAACTTCACATGCGGCGGCGGCTCTTCCAGCGTCTTGAGCAGGCCATTGAACGCCTGCTTCGACAGCATATGAACTTCGTCGATGATATAGACCTTGTAGCGCGCCGAAGCCGGCGCATAGCGTACCCCCTCGATGATCTCGCGGATGTCGTCAATGCCAGTGCGGCTGGCCGCATCCATTTCCTGCACGTCCATATGGCGCGACTCGGCAATCGCTACACAGGGCTCGCATACGCCACACGGATCGATGGTGGGTTCTTTCCGCTTGCCGTCCGGGCCGATGCAATTCAGCCCCCGCGCGATGATGCGCGCCGTCGTCGTCTTGCCCACGCCGCGCATGCCGGTAAGCATGAAGGCATGCGCGATGCGCCCGCCCGCGAACGCGTTGCGCAACGTGCGCACCATGGCGTCCTGGCCGATGAGGCTGGAAAAATCCATCGGCCGGTATTTGCGCGCCAGCACGCGATAGGGCTCGACCCCCGTAGGTGTCAGGCCGAGCGATGGTTCTGTCTGATCCATGAGCCGAAACTATAGCAAGCCGTGGCGCGCAATGGCGCGGATTCGTGTGGGTATTATGGAAAGGTGAGAGCCCGGCCACGACCCGAGGCGGATTCGTTACGGCTGCTTCCTTCCGGACCTGACCGGGTTCGCGAGCGCTTCGTCCGCAACCGGACTCCCGCAGAAAATATAGTGGGTGTGGCGCAAGAATGCGAGGGATGGCCCCATGCCATTATTTAAGCAGCGCCCGCGCTTTCTTCAGGTCCTCCGGCGTATCCACGCTAAGCGGCACCTTGTCCACGCGCGCTACCGCAATCGTCATTCCCGCCTCGAGCGCGCGCAGCTGTTCGAGTTTTTCGCGCTTCTCCAGCGCCGAGACCGGCAATGTCACGAAATGTGCAAGTGCTGGCCGCGTATAGGCATAGATGCCGATATGGCTGAAAAACGGCCCGTCGCCATACGGCACGCGCGCGCGCGTGAAATACAGGGCCTGGCCATGATTGGAATCCGACCGCCATGCGGCAACAACTTTCACCACATTCGGATTATCGGCGTCGTCTTTGTCTTCGATCTCGTTGGCCAGCGTCGCCATATCGGTGCCGAGCTCGCTTAACACATCCATGACGTCATGAAGGATTACCGGTTCAAATGCGGGAATATCGCCCTGCATGTTGATGACTGCGTCATAGTCTTCATCCGGATCGGTTTGCTGCACCGCTGCATAAACGCGATCCGAGCCGGAAAGGAGCATGGGGTCGGTGAGCATCGCCTTGCCGCCCGCATCGGTAATCGCCTTGACGATTTCCTTTTCCGCGGCTGCCACCAGCACGGGTCCAACATCGGCGCGCACCGCCTCACGCCAGACGCGCACGATCATGGGCACCCCCGCAATGTCGACGAGTGGCTTGCCCGGCAGTCTGCTCGAGCCCATGCGGGCGGGGATGATGACGATGGGGTTCAAGCTCTCTCCTCATAACCGCCCAAAATGGGCATTAATGCGACGCTTCGCCGCAATGACGCAAAAGGCGCGGCGGCTAATGTCGCGCCTGCCCTTCGGCACCGGCCGAATCCTTCCTCTTAGGGCACCTTCCTCGGAGCCAAGCTGATGGATTCCTTTGAGTGGAACAAGATCATCGGTGCGGTGCTGGCGACAGCCCTGTTCGTGATGGTGGTCAAGATAGCGGGCGAAAGCGTGTTTCACGCGCCCCCGCCCTCCAAGCCGGGCTACCAAGTGCCGGGTGTGGAAGAAACGCAAGCTGCCGTGGGCGCCAGCACTCAGCCAGCCGTAGAAACTCTTCCCGATTTCGGCACCGTCATTCCGGAGGCCGACCAGGCGCATGGCCAGCAAGTCGCCCAGCGCTGCGCGCAATGCCACGACTGGAGCAAAGGCGGGCCGAACCGGATAGGCCCCAATCTCTACGGCCTCATCGGTCGCCCGCGCGGCACGCATGAGGGATTCAGCTATTCCGCTGCGATGAAGAACAAGGGTGGCACCTGGACCTATGCCGATCTGTTTCAATATCTGAAACAGCCGGGCGCGTTCATTCCCGGCAACAAGATGGCGTTCGCCGGCTTGCCGAAGGCGCAGGATCGTCTTGATCTGATCGGCTTTATCCGCACTTGGGCGGATTCGCCGCCGCCATTGCCGCCGCCCAACCCGGCCGCGCAGAAGCCTGCGGAAGCAGCGCCCGCACCAGCGCCGCATTAAAGCCGCTTGATCGTCCGCACTGGGCTAGTGATGCGCGCAACAGCATCGGCCAAAGGCTCGATCGTCACCTGCATGTGAAAGGCATTGGCATGCAGCAGGCGATTGGCATCCACCATTACGCCCATATGCTCTTCCCAGAAAACGATGTCGGCGCGTTTGAGTCCGGAAAAATCAGACGACAGCGGCTGCGGTTTTCCCAGCATCGCTTCCATCATGTCCGCATCGCGCAGCGCTTTTATGCCGCCTGCTTCGAGCGCGAGTTGGATTATCCCCGAGCAATCGAGGCCGTCAGCCGTCTTACCGCCCCATAAATAAGGGAAACCCACGAAGCGCTCGGCCACGGAAACCCAGTCGGAAACTTTCGCCGAGATAGGCGCAAGGTGCCCGGCAAAAACATAAAGCCCGTCCGCGATTTTGGCGTAGCGGCCAACTTCGCCCAGCACGACCACCTTAGCGTTCATCGGAAGGAAATCGACCGCGCCGCGTTTTACTTCCGGCGCAGGCTGAAGCGGTGTCTTGATCGCGGTGATACGATGGGTAGACGCCGGCCCCGGCGCAGCAAGTTCGCTGCTGCGCGCATAGCCAACATAAAAATCAAGCGCGCACTGCCCCCACGCCCAGCCGTTCTTTTCCTCATAGACCGTGAATCGTTCGCCGAAGAGAATTTCCGTGTGCAGCAGGGCGTCGAAAGATGGCGCCGCACGCAGCGCCACATTGCCGCGAATGGCCTGTTTGGACTGACCCTCTACAAAGCGCGCGGCTTCGACCTTGCCTTTCAGATAAGCGGCCGCGAGATCGGCGCGCGCGGGCGTCAGCCTGGGATCAAGCGCGTTCACGCGGAGCTGCCATAACGTTCCGTAATCAGTGCGAGCAGCGCGCGGATGGCGTTGGCCTCGGCGCCTTTCTTGCGCCCCGGCTTTGGGCGGTCGACCCACGCCGGGATATCCAAATGTGCCCAGTGTTTGGTTTCGCAGACGAAGCGGTCGAGGAACAACGCAGCCGTAATAGCACCCGCCAAATTGTAATCGGGCGCGTTGTTGAGATCGGCGACCGGGCTTTCGAGCGTAAACTCATATGATCGCCACAGCGGCAGCCGCCACAACGGATCGTGCTCTGCCGTGCCATGACGCATGAGATCGGTAGCGAGCTTTTCGTCATCGGTGAAGAAGGGCGGCAGCTCCATGCCGGTGGCGGCACGCGCCGCACCAGTGAGCGTGGCAATGCAAATAAGAAGATCGGGTTTTTCGCTGTCGGCTTCGGTGAGCGCGTCGGCCAGCACCAGGCGGCCTTCAGCATCTGTGTTGCCGATTTCGATGGTGAGGCCCTTGCGGCTACCCAGCACGTCGCCCGGGCGATATGCCGAACCCGACACGCTGTTCTCGACTGCCGGCACCAGCACGCGCAGGCGCACAGGAAGTTTCGCGTCCATGATCATTTGGCCAAGCGCGATGACGGAAGCACCGCCGCCCATGTCTTTCTTCATGGTGAGCATGCCGGCCGCATTCTTGAGATCGAGCCCACCGGAATCGAAGCACACGCCCTTGCCGACGAGCGTCACTTTCGGATGCGAATCCGATCCCCATTTGAGATCGATGAGCCGCGGCTCGCGCGGACTCGCGCGCCCCACCGCATGGATGAGCGGATAATTGGCGGCGAGCAGAGCCTCGCCACTGGTGACGTTAACGCGCGCGCCATGTGCATCCGCCACTTTGCGCACGGCCGCTTCAAGTTCCGCCGGCCCCATGTCGTTGGAAGGCGTGTTGACCAGATCGCGCACCAGGAACACGCCATGCGCCACGCGTGTTATGGCCCCGCCATCGACGCCCTTTGGCAGCACGAGGCGCGGATGGTCTTTCTTGCTGCGCCCGCGATAGCGGTCGAAGCTGTAGCTGCCGAGCGCCCAGGCTAACGCCGCCCGAGCACCACCGAATTCCGCCGGCACTTCGCCCAAGACGTAATCGCCGGGGGGCAGGCGTTCCGAAAATGCCGCCAGCGCGAACGGATCGCGGCCCGCGCCGAGGCCAAGCACGCCGATAGCCACGACGCCTTTGGCGTCGGGAATCAAAACAAGCTCGCCTTCTTTCGCCTTGAAGCCAACCGATTTTAGCCAGCGCGATTCACTCTCGCTCCGCGCGCCCAAAAAGCGCGCGAGGTCGTTTGCCAAAAGGGCGTGCAGCAAAACCGGATGATCGGCGGATTTGGCGAAAACGTTCAGCATCATTCTGCCCCTGTGAAGAGGCGCACCTTATAGGTATGGGTGAAGACGCCGCCAAGAGGAGTGAATTACGGCTTGCGCGCTGGCTGGGGCACAGCTTCCTTTGGCAATACGCCCGCTTCCTTGAAATAGCGGAGCGCGCCCGGATGGAACGGCGCCGCGGTGCCTTGGGCCGCGGTTTCAAGCTGCACGAAACGTTCGTCCCGGTTAAAGCGTTCAAGCGTGCCGCGGTTGGCCCGGTTGAAAAGCGCTTTGACAATGGCGTAGACGAGGTCGTTCAGCTCGGATGAATTCGTGATCCACAACGCACCGACGCTTACCGTTTCTACCGCAGGTGTGTTTGCATAAGCGTGCCAGGGAATTTTGTCGGCAGCAAAAAAGTTGTACGCCGCCAGCAATCGCTTGCGGCCCTCACCATCGATGGCGACGAGCCGCGCGGATTTGCTCGCGATCAGGGAATCGATGAGATGCACCGGTGTGCCACCCACGAAGAACAGCGCGTCAAGCTTACCCGCCTGGAGCAGCTCCGTTGCTTTGTCGATGGAGTCGTAATTGGGCTTGATGCTTGTTTCGGGAACCCTGAAGGCTGTCAATATGGCTTGCGCCGTAGCCAACGTGCCCGAACCGCGGGTCGAAAGCGAAACCCGCTTGCCTTTGAGACTGGCAACACTGGTGATGCGCGATTTGGTGGAAACCACCAGATGCACGTCTTCCGGATATAGATTAGCAATGACACGGAGATGGCGCGCGGGCCCAATTTTCTTGAACGCGCCCTTGCCGGCGATGGCGAGCGCCACCACGTCGGCTTGTGAGAGGCCGCTGTCGACGCTGCCGTGTTCGACGGCAAGCACGTTCTCAATCGAGCCCTCCGAAGCGCGCGTGCTGACGATGACACCGGGTGGGCCGCAGACATCGGCGGTGTCGCAACGCGCGATGCCAGGCGGATGGCTGAGCAGGCCCGCCAGCATTTCGCCCATGGGAAAATATTTCCCGCTGACGGATCCGGTTGCAATCTGGAAAGCGATGCGCTGGGGCGAGGCGGACTGGGCAAGGCCGCGGCTTATGAAAACGGCGCCGACAACGCCGACCAGCATAAGCAAACCGGCAGCCATGGTGGCGAATGCCCAAGCCTGCTTTTTGCCGGTCCGTCTCATGGCAGCCTGTTTACCTATTCTTTACGGCTAGAATTGGACGTAAGCCCATACTATGCGCGCAAAAAACGACTGAAATCTGAACGCCATGCTTAAGCCTTTGTTGACGCCAGTTGGGCATCATTAAGCCCTATCGGGGTGCGGGGTCCTTGCCCCGCCAAAGGGGTAGCAGAAATGAGCGTTCTCAAAGCGAAATACGGAACATCCGTCGTGCTGGCTTTGATCTTGGCCAGCTGCGCGTCCACGCAACCGGCAACCAATTCGCTGCTGGGACAGGGGGCTTCGGCCAATGCCGCCGAGTCCAACTCGGCCGCGCTTGCTGCCGTTGGGCTCGCGCCTTCCAACACGCTCGATAGTTCGATTCGTCAGGCGCAGCAGCTGCGCCAGGACGGCGACTTGCAGGGCGCTGCCACCATTCTTGGCCAGCTGGTTCTGGCCGCCCCCGACGATCCGCGCGTGCTAGGAGAATATGGCAAGACGCTGGCCGCAGAGGGCCATCCCGACGATGCCCTCGCATTCTTGCGCCGCGCCATTCAGCTTCAGCCGAACGACTGGACTTTGTACTCCGCCATCGGCGTCTCCTATGACCAGAAGGGCAATTACACGGCCGCCAAAAGCGCCTATGACCGCGCGCTGGCGATGCAGCCGGGCGAGCCCAGCGTTCTCAGCAATGCCGCGTTGTCGCGCATGCTGGCGGGCGACCTCGAGGGCGCCGAGCAGATGCTGGTTCAGGCCTCGGCCGCAGACAAAGGCGATAAAAAAATCGCGCAAAATCTTGCGACGGTGCGTTCGCTGAAGGGTTCTTCGGCGGCACAGGTGGCGCAACACGCTCCGCATGCGACGCCCGTTGCCCAGGTCGCGGTTGCACCGCAGCCGGCACCGGCACACGTCGCCGCCGTAAAGCCAGCGACCGCGCCGGTTCTCGCCAGCGCCAAGCCCACGGCGAAGACCTATGAAGCGCTTAAACACGATCCGACAGTACGCATGGCACCAATCCCGCAAGAAGAAGTGGCTGCGAAGCCCGAACCGGCCACCCATGTCGCAACTGTTGTACCTGCCACCCATGTGGCCACCCAAGCGCCGGTGAAAAAAGCCGTTACAAAAACAGCCGCGCAAGCAGAGCCGCAACAGCCTGTGCCGCACGTGCTTGCGCCGGCGCCAGTAGCCAAGATTGCTGATACGACACCAGCTGCCACCGCCGCGCCCCAGCCTCTCGTGAAGGACAGTGCGCTGAAAGTTGAAAAGACCGCGGCCAAGGAAACGCCGAGGCCGGCAGCCAAGCAGGAAGCGGCGAAAGCTGCAGCGCCCAAAGCCGTCGCCAAGGCCGAAGTGAAACCTTCAACGCCCGCGACCGCGCCGGTGAAAGCCGCGGCGAATGCGCCCGAAGTTCAGCCCGCGAAACCCGCAGCAACGCCTGTCCTCACGCCGGCAACCAAGACTGCCGCGGCCACGCCCGCCAAAGCCAAGCCTGCGGAAAAGACTGCGGCGCTTGAAGATGCAGTGCTGCGCCCGACGGTGACGGACGTGACGCCGGTCGCCGCCACTGCGCACAAGAACGCAACGCCGAACCACTAGGGACTATTTCCCTACATTCTGGCCTATTAGCGCCGCCACGCTTAATCGCGTGGCGGCGTTTGCTTTTACACCGGCGGATCTCTTGGTGCGCCAGCCAGAGGATCATAGGCAAAGTTATATTCCGCGGTCTCGTGTACCCCATCAGAGAGGTCATAGGTGTTCTTAGCCGACAAGGAATTTTTTCGGCAGTCAGAAAACAGGTAAGTTGGCATTCCGAAATCGCGCGTCGCGGCGTGTGGAATCTGTATTACGGTTGAGGCTGGGATAAAATGACGACAAGAGTAATTGCCTTCGCGCGGCTTTTGCTTTGGTTTGCTGCGCAGTTCCTTGTGATAAGCGTGCAAGCGTCCGCAGCCGAGGCGCCAAGCCTTTCGGATATTCCGAATCTTACGATTACGTATTACGATATTCACGGAATGACGGCCGGGGAATTGCGCTCCCAAATGAATGAACTGGGTCCTACGGATCCAAACGACCACAAGCGCATGGACGCCGTCACGCTATGGAACTTCCGTTGGAATTGGCCGGGTTATGGAAGCGCCCAGTGCGATCTCGTCTCTGGATCGGTCACGTATGAGATCAAGATGACTTTGCCGCGCATGGCCGACCAGGGCCGCGTCTCCGCAGGCCTGAATGAGAAGTGGAACACATACATATCGGCCTTGGTTGGCCACGAGCGCGGCCACGCCGAATTTGTCGTGAAGGAAGCACCCGAAGTCCTCAAGGCCATCAAATCCGCGTCATGCCTGACAGCGGACGCCGCCGCCGGTCATGTTCTCGATATCATCAGGCGGCATGACCGCGACTACGACGCCGAGACCAATCACGGCGAGACGCAGGGCGCCAGTTTTCCCTGACGGCAAGGCAGTGGCATGAGAAAGTGGACGGCAGGCGCGACGAGTATTGGGCTCGCTTAGACCACGTGCATGATCTTGATGATCGCGGGGCCCAAAATCACCACGAACAGGCAGGGCAGGAAGAACACGATCATCGGCACGGTGAGCTTGGCCGGCAGCGAGTGCGCCTTGCGCTCGGCTTCCTGCATGCGCATTTCGCGGTTTTCCTGCGCGGTGACGCGCAGCGCTTGGCCCATGGGCGTGCCGTATTTCTCGGACTGGATGAGCGCCGCCGCCACCGCCTTGACGCCGGAATGGCCGGTGCGCCTGGCAAGGTTCTCGAACGCCTGGCGGCGGTCGGGCAGATAAGACATTTCGGCCGTGGCAAGGCCGAGCTCTTCGGCAAGCTCAACCGAGCCTGTGCCCACTTCGGCCGCCACGCGGCCAAAGGCCGCTTCGATCGACATGCCCGATTCCACGCAGATCAGCATGAGATCGAGCGCATCGGGAAAGGCACGCATGATGGAGGCCTGGCGGCGCGCGATGGCGTTGCTGACGAAAAGATCCGGCAGGTAGAAACCGAACAGCGCAGCCGCAATCGCCACCGCCAGTTTGACGAAGAAGTCCCAGTGCAGCGTCGAGAAGCCATAAAGATAGATCAGCGCGGCAAGAAAAACGATGGGCGGCATCAAGAAACGGAAAAACAGGAAGGTGATGAACGGCCCCTGCCCGCGCTTGCCGGCGCGCGCGAGCTTTTCCTTGATGCCCGGGCTTTCCAGCAGCTTTTGCAGATTGAGGTTCTCGACCGTGTTCTTCATGAAACCGACCGGCGTCGAGCGCAATGCTCCCTTGCGCGTGCGGTCCATCATTTCGGCGCGCTGTTTGGCGCGCAATTCCTCGCGCCGCTCGGCGACATACTTCATGCGCTCGCCCAACTCATCGCGCTTCATATAAGGAAGCCCGAGCGTCAAGATGGAGGCGAACGCCGCAATAGAGGTGAGCGCCATCACCATGAATTGGGGATCGATAAGAAGCTTAATCCAGCCAAGATCGTCGGGATTATGCATGGCGCGCCCTCAGAATTTGAAACTGATCATTTTTTTCATGATCAGAATGCCGATACCCATCCACACCACGCAGCCCAGCAACATCAGATTACCGAGCTTCACCGTGAACAGCAGATCGATGTATTGCGGCGTACTGAAATAGACGAGCGCCATAACCGCAGGCGGCAGCGAACCAATAATGGCGGCCGAAGCCTTGGCTTCCGACGACATGGCGCGGATCTTGGCGGTCAACCGCTTGCGGTCGCGCAGCACCAGCGCAAGATTCGACAGCGCTTCGGAAAGATTGCCGCCCGATTTCATCTGCACGGTGATGACGATGCCGAAGAAATTCACTTCTGCCGTAGGCATGCGCTCATACATGCGTTTGAGGCCCTGATCCAGCGGCACTCCGACCTTCTGGCCCTCAAGCAGCAGCTTGAACTCGCCGCCCACGGGCTCGGGAATTTCCGTCGAAACGACCTTCAGCGCTTCGTTCACGGGCAAGCCCGTTTTGACGCTGCGCACGATAACGTCGATGGCATTGGCGAACTCGCGGGTGAATTTTTTCTCGCGGCGCTTAGTGACAAAGATCAGCCACCAGCGCATCAGGCCGATGCCTGCTAGCACGCCAACCGGCGCCAACCACAAAGGCTGGTGCGCGAAGAGGACCAAAACAATGCCGATGACGACGCCAAGCACAATGGAAATAATCCAATAGGTGCGCGTGGACATGGAAAGCCCCGCCATTTCGAGGCGGCGGCGAAGCGTCGGCCGCACTTTCTTTTTCTGCTCGGCGGTTTGCTTCTCCAGCTCCTTGAGCTTGACCTGCATGGTCCGGCGCTGTGTCTGGCTGACTTCGGCACCGCGGCCTGGCCGCGCGCTCGTATTCGTCTTGGCGAGCGCCGCCATGCGCTTCTGGGTTTTTTCGTTCTTGGCGCCGGCGAACGCAAACACCGCGCCGCCCAGCGCGATGGCCCCCAACACTGCCGTCATGATGTAGAGCGCAATACCGCCCATGGGCTAGCGCTCCTTAAGTAGGTTGAGCTTTGTCGAGCGCGTCGGCGAGATCGCGCTCTAGGCCGAAATAGCGCGCGCGCTCCCAGAACGCAGGGCGCACGATGCCAGTGCCGATGTGCTTGCCGCGCAGCTTACCCGCCTCGTCTTCGCCGTCCATCTGATAGACGAGCAGATCCTGGGTGATGATGACGTCGCCTTCGGTGCCGATCACCTCGGTGATGTTGGTAATGCGGCGGGTGCCGTCGCGCAGGCGCTCGGCCTGGACGATGATGTCGATCGAACCTACGATCATTTCGCGCAAGGTCTTCGAGGGTAGATTGTAGCCGCCCATGGTGATCATGGATTCAAGGCGTTGCATGGCTTCGCGCGGGCTGTTGGCGTGGAGCGTGCCCATCGAGCCGTCATGGCCGGTATTCATGGCTTGAAGAAGGTCGAACGCCTCGGGTCCGCGCACTTCGCCGACGATGATGCGTTCCGGGCGCATACGCAGGCAGTTGCGCACCAGATCGCGCATGGTGATCTGGCCCTGGCCCTCGAGATTGGGTGGGCGCGTTTCCAGGCGTACGACGTGAGGCTGCTGGAGCTGAAGTTCGGCTGCGTCTTCGCAGGTGACGATGCGCTCGTCGGCGTCGATGTAAGCAGTCAAGCAATTGAGTAGCGTAGTCTTGCCCGAACCGGTGCCGCCGGAAATCAGGACGTTACAACGGCAGCGGCCGATAATGCCGAGCACGCGCGCACCCTCGGGCGAGATCGATCCGTAGCGGATGAAATCGTCCATCTTGAGCTTGTCGCGGCGAAACTTACGAATGGTAAGCGTAGGCCCATCCAGCGACAACGGCGGCGCGATGACGTTGACGCGCGAGCCGTCAGGCAGGCGTGCGTCGCAAATTGGCGAGCTCTCGTCCACGCGGCGGCCGATCTGACTGACGATACGCTGGCAGATGTTCATCAACTGCGCATTGTCGCGGAAGCGGATATTGGTGAGCTGGACCTTACCCGCCACTTCGATGAACACACGCGCCGCGCCATTGACCATGATGTCGGCGATGTCATCGCGGGCGAGCAACGGTTCCAAGGGTCCATAACCCAGCACGTCGTTGCAGATGTCGGTGAGCAGCTGTTCCTGCTCGGCGATCGACATCACCACGCTCTTGATCGAGATAATCTCGTTGACGATGTCGCGGATTTCCTCTCGCGCGGAATCGGCGTCGAGTTGCGCCAGCTGGCCTAGATCGATGGTGTCGATCAGGGCGCTGAAGATCATCGTCTTGACCTGGTAGTAATCGTCGGAGCGGTTATCCACCGTCACTGGCACCAGCGCCGAGGGCATGGGCCCGCGCTGCGGCGCCAATTCCACTTTCGGCTGTGATCCCGCTTTGGCGGATTGCTGTGTGGCGACAGGCGGTGGGCCTGCCATTGGTTTGGGCGGCGCAGGCGCTTGCTTTGCCGCATGCGGGACCGCGGGTTCTGCCCGCGGCTGCCGCGCGACTTCCGCCGTGCCGCCGCGCTTACCGAACATGGCTAACTCGCTTTCTTAGCGAGAAATGACGGCAGGAAGGCGAGCTTCGTCTTCTTCTGCGTCATCGGAACCGCGCGCCCGGTGACGTAACTGGCCAGGCGCTGCATGCCTTCAGCCGCGCGCGAGGCGGGCTGAAGCTCTGCCAGCATCTGGCCGTTATTGGCGGCAGTGCCGAACACCTGCGGGTCGTAGGGCAGGATCAGCGAAGGTTCGATCCCGATAGCTTCGCCGAATTCCTTGGTGGGAATTTCGGGCCGCTTGGGCTGGCCCACCTGATTGAGCACGAGGCGCGGCGGCGTGTCATTGGGCCGCGCGTTTTTCAGCAAATCGACCATATTCTTGGCGTTGCGCAGCGAAGCCAGATCGGGCACCGCGACGATGACGATTTCGTCGGCGCCCGTAAGCGTGCCGCGTGTCCATTGCGTCCAGACATGGGGCATGTCGATGACGACGCAAGGTGTGGCGCTGCGCACCTGTTCGATAACAGTCTCGAACGAGGCCGCTTCGGATTCGTAATCGCGGTCGAGCAAGGCGGGCGAAGCAAACAACGACAGATGTTCGCCGCGCTTGATCAGCAGGCGATCGAGCAACACGTCATCGAGGCGTTCGGGCGAAGCCAGCGCATCGGCGATGCCCTGCCCCGGGTCCTCGTTGAAATCGAGTCCCGTCGTGCCGAACGGCAAATCGAGATCGACGATGGCCGTGGAAATCTTCAAGCCTTCCGCGATGCACCAGCCTACATTGTGCGCGATGGTGGACGACCCCGTGCCGCCGCGTGCGCCAACAAAAGCAACGACGCGGCCGATGGGCTGCGCATTCGGGTTCACGTAGAGGCCGGAAATCGTTTCGATGATCTGCAACGGATTGAGCGGCGCCACCAGATATTCGCTGATGCCGCGGCGAATGAGCTCGCGGTAAAGCGGCACGTCGTTGTCGCGGCCGATGACCACGACCTTGGTCGCTTCGTCGCAGACGGAAGCGAGCTTCTCAAGCTCTTTCAGGACCGCTTCGCCCTGCGAATGCGTCTCGACAATCACCAGATTTGGCGTCGCCTGCCCGGTGAATTGCTCAACCGCGGCAGCCACGCCACCCAACTGCACGTTCAGATGCGCCTTAGCCAGCCGGCGGTCGGTGGAGGCGCGCTGCAAAGCAGCACCGGTGTCGGGAAGCTCGCAAAAGGCGGCGATGGAAATGCGCGGAACCGGGCGCTCGTATGCGGCAGCACCGAAATCCTGCTTGGCCACCTCAGGCGGAAGCTCGTTGGTTGGTTCTTGCGCCATCAGCCCATCCTCACTCTTTGTTGATATCCGACACGGCGCCGGACTGCGCGGACGTGGTGGTCGCCGGCGTCGGATCGCCTTTGCGGTATTTGTCGAGCACGGTCATGCGCCGTTGTGCGTCTGCCGGATCCTGGCCGCGCGGCGCCACGAGATCGCGTGGGTCGGCCACCATGACGGCTAGATTATGCTGCGAGGCGCAACCCAAGTTCGTCATCGGCAAGTTGGCCGAGGTATTGGCCACATTGCTCGACCAATCGCCGCAAGCGGGCGCTTCGGCCGCGTAACGGATAAAGCTCAGTTCGACCGAATTGTCGGCCGACGGTGTGTCGCTTGCGCCGATCATGATGCGCCAGGCAGGCACGCCGAGATCGGACAACCGGGCGGCAAAATAGCGCCGGGCGCTCTCGTCACCATTGGGAACCGAAACCGAAATTGCGCCGTTGCCGTTCTCGAGATAGTCGCGCGTGAACGCCGTGAAGCGGCTGTTCATTTCCGGCGACACGTCCCAGCCTCCGCCGCTAAAGGGCACGCGCAGTGTTTCCATGTGTGGTGCGACCGTGATCGGATACATCAGGCGCTCGTCCGTCGCGTCACTGGGGCCGTTAAACGGCGCGGCGCATGCCGCAAGACCTGTGGCTGCCAGCAGCACAGTGCCACGGAGAAGTTTGAAAATGCGCGTCATGTGCGTCTCCGTTACTTAATGATGTAGCCGACAGAGCCCTGCGCGGCCGTTGTGCTTTGCACGCGGGTCTTGCCGTACACGGTGTTGAGGCGTCCAAGCAGAATAGTGTCGACGTCCGTCGGCGGTATGAAGCCGTCGTCGGGCATAGCGATCTGTTCTTCATGTGTCGGATCGACCAGATAGGCGGTCACCATCACGACGAGCTCGGTTTCGTTGTTGGAAAAGTCGCGGCTGCGGAACAGCGCGCCCAGCACCGGCAGATCCTTGAGCCCCGGGAAGGCGTCGATGGTTTGCTTGGTCTGGCGCTGCAACAAGCCGCCGATGACGAGGCTGCCGCCGGACGGCATTTCAACCGTGGTCTCGGCGCGGCGAACCGCCAGCGCGGGAACGGTTAAGCCCGGCGTGGAAACAGTGTTGCCATTCGAGTCCGTGCTGGTGCCGCCATTTTGCACGAAGGCGCCTTCCGTCGTGAGCTCGCTGACTTCCGTTGAAACCCGAAGCGAGATGCGGCCTGCACTCAGAACTACGGGCGTGAAAGCAAGGCCCACGCCAAACTGCTTGAAGGTGACAACCACGTTGCCAAGCTGATCGCGCGATGTCGGCACGGGGAATTCGCCGCCGGCCAGGAACTTCGCCGCTTCGCCCGACACGGCTGTGAGATTCGGCTCGGCCAAAGTGTGCACCAGGCCAACCTGCTCGAGCGCCTTGAGCGTGCCCTCGATGTTGTTGCCCTTCGAGGTGTCGCCAAACTTGCCCCCCGACGCATCGGCCAACGCGCGGCCCAAAAGGCCAAACGGATTCTGGGTCGCCAGAATGAGCGGCACATTGCCCGGCCGTGTGATGGACTTGAGGTCGATGCCGAGCTGCTTGGCGATGTTGCGGCTCATTTCCGAGATGCGAACCTTGATCATCACCTGCTGATGCTGATCGACCTTCAACATATTCACGACCTTGTTGGGATCGCCGACATAGCGCGAGGCGAGATCCTGCGCGGCGCTGGCGTCGCGCGCGCTCGACACGGTACCGTCCAGCACGATGTTGTCGTTCAGCGCTTCGACCTTGACCGATGGAATCCGGCATGTGGCGCACGATAGTGCTGTCGAGGTCGGCGACGTCGCGCTCGACGCGAATGTCGAGCGAGGCGAGCTGCTTGCCCGGCGCTATCGAAGAAGAAGGCGTTGGTCTGGCCGACCTTGCCGGCCAGCAGAAAAATGCGCCGCGGTGAGCGCACCACCGCATCGACGATCGCGGGATTGGAGACCAGAACGTCGCGCGCATTGGTATCGAGCTCGACGATCGCGGCCTTGTCCTGACCCATGATCAGATGCTGCGGACCGGAATTGCCTGCGGTGATCTTGATAACGTGCTCTGAACCTGCCGCATACGAAGGCGAAGCCGCGCCAAGCACGATCAGCGCCGCCAAGGGCGCGACAGCGCGGAAAATCAGATTGCGGATCTTCATTTCGGTTGTCCCCCGGTCGTCGCGCTATGGGCAACGCCATAACGGATCACTTGCACAGTACCGCCATGCCTGCCGAAAGCTGATGCTTCCTGGTCGAGCTTTGCGTCGGCGCTTTCAGCCAATCCACGAAGCGCGAGTGACAGCGTGCCTTGCGCCTGCGCCAATGCGATCAACTCGGATTCATCGGGATTGAGTTCCAGCGTCGCCGTCTTGCCGATTGCGGTCTGTGCGTCTTTTTCGTCTTTAAAGGTCTGGTCGATGGCGAGCACGCGCACATTGCGCAGCACGGTCTCGACATTATAAGTGCGGCCGACGCCATTCATCTGACGCGTAAGCATGACATCGACGTGGTCGTTGGGCAGAATGAATCCGCCCGCGCCTGTTTCGGCCGAGATCGGAATGGATACCGCGCGCATGCCCGGCGTGATGAGCGCCGACATGAATCCGGCCTGGCCGATATGCACGATCTTGTTTTCTGTGATGGGCTCGCCAACGAGGATTGGTGTGCGCGCAACGGCGCCTGCGATTGCTGTCTGACCATCCGGATGAAGGTCACGCGTGAGCAACGCGGGCGAAAGCGAATCTTTTGGCCAGGGCTGCCAGCGCACATTGCTGGCATCGATCGAGTGGCCGGGATCGATATCGGTGGCCGCGATCAGCACGTCGCTGGTTTGATATGCCGGCTGCGCGGCGACTTGCGGCGTACCGCCGCCCAGCATGTTGCGCGCGAGAAGCGCTGCGGCGATTGCTGCGACAGCTGCTACGCCAAGGATAACGATGCGTCTGACGTTCATGGGCCCGCCCTCTTTAGGCCCTTAAGCAAACACACAACCGTTTAGGATTTGATTAATGCAAACGGGAAAAATGCCGGAATGGGACGAACTAGCCGCCGGCGGCGAGCAGAAAAAGTTCGCTGTGCGGTAACACAGCGAGCGCCCCTACGGCGAGGGCAATTCCGTAAGGCACGCCTTCGTGCCGGTCGGCGAGCCGCAACAGCCAAGCTTGGCCATGAAGCGACGAAGGCAACGGCACGCGCCTAAGCGCAAGCACGCCCAGCGTGAGCGCACCGCCCAACAAAGACGCGAATAACGTGTATTCCAGCAGCATGTGCCAGCCCAGCCACAGCGACGCCATGGCAAAAAGCTTGGCGTCACCGCCGCCGATATAGCCCATGCCGAAGAGCACCATGCCGCCCGCAAGTGCGACGAGTGCCGCCGCCATGTGCAGGCCGATGAAATCTAGCGTGAGGTGATGGCCGGCCACCGCAACCAACACAATGAACAGGACGAACAGCAATCCCATGGAGCCAGGCAACACATTGGGAATGGTGAAGCTGCCGAGATCCCACACCGCCGCCATAACCAGCAGCGCGGGCAGCACCGCGATCAGCAGCAATTCGGCTGCAATGGTGATCACTTTCCCCCCTAGCGCCTATTGAATAGGCCGACGGCCGCCGTGAGGCGGCCGCCGTATCGCATTCCAACTCCGGCCTCGTGGGGCGCCCTTGTGTTGCGCACCCATGAGAGCCGGATAGGCTTTCTGGACGTTTCGGCCTTACTGGGCCGCCAGATTGGACTTCACGTTTGTGAAGGTCGTGTTCAACGCCGTGCCGACTGCATTCACGGCCGCGATAATCGCAACCGCAATGCCCGCCGCGATCAGGCCGTATTCAATGGCCGTCGCGCCGGATTCATCGCGCACGAAACGAGTAATCAGATTGCGCATTTTTTTCTCCGCTCGAAGTTTCACCCAATTCGTTCGCGCGAATGCCAAGACCGGCATCTATGCGAGAACGTGTGCATCGTAAGCGGACGAGCTTAACAAGCAGTGAAATGAATTATGGTTTTGCTGGTGCAAAATGGAGCGAAATGTCGCGGAAAATTCGACTTAATCAAGCATTCGATCGGAGCTGGTCATCTTTCGTTAGCCTTGATAGCGAGGCCTACACGAATTGCGTGATCAGATGTTCGCGCTAACTACGCGCCACATGAATTCGCTCGATCCCTTATACAGCAAGAGGAGTGTGGCCGATCGATAGCTTTAGCTGGCTGGATTAATCAGGCGCGGGTGTTAATGCATATTGCTTTTTACAGCTTCAAATTTGCTGCTGATGGACGACCCCACTGCATTCACGGCCGCGATGATCGCAATCGCAATGCCCGCCGCAATCAGGCTGTACTCGATAGCCGTTGCACCCTTTTCGTCGGCAAAAAAGCGAACAACCAATCCGCGCATGACTGCCTCTTCCCCCGGCGCTTAGCCGGCTAGCTCGATGCGGTCATCATCGAGCGCGTACATTAACGACTCGTAAACCCGTGCCGCACGGCTCCAGCATTTCATGAGATGCGCGCAAATTATGTTTTGCGGATTGTTAAACGATTGTTGCCATCCTGCTTAAGCTTTTAATCGCGGGGCAACCCGCATTACGCGTGCGGGTGGCAATGATCTCTTCCCAACCTGTGTCACAAACCGGTCAAGGCGCCGCACCGTTGCGAGGGGCCGCGCAAAAACTCGCCCTGCACTGGCAAAAATTTCAAAACACCAAGACCTATGAGCTGGCTGCCCTTGTGCCGCTCATCTTCTGGTACGGCTCATCCGCGTGGCAGCAACTCTCCGATCTGATCCGAAAATTCGCCCATGCCTCTGCGTCCCATATCGATTTGGCTTTTATTGTTGACGTTCTAGCAGAGTCTGGCGCGTTTATTTTCGTCGTCTTGATCCTGATTTTTCTAATAATTCGCAGCCCCGTTCAGGCGCGGGCGAAGGGGATCACACCTTCGATTGTCGCGACTTTGGGCGCTTTTTTCGCAGTCACAGTGGTATGGCTGCCGCGCGTGGAGCTGGGCTTTACCTGGTCCTTGGTTTCGTTGCTGCTCATTCTTACCGGCATCGTGTTTTCGACCTACACCATGCTTTTTTTGGGCCGCTCCTTCAGCATCATGCCCCAAGCCCGCGAACTGGTGACGTCAGGTCCCTACGCGGTGGTGCGCCATCCGCTTTATCTGGGCGAAGGCTTGGCAATTGCAGGGACCATGCTGCAATATTTTTCGCCCCTTGCGCTTGTCATTGTCGGCCTGCAATGCGCCTTTCAAATCCAGCGCATGAAGTACGAAGAAAGCGTGTTGCAGGGCCAATATCCCGAATATCGCGACTACATGGCGCGCACCGCGCGGGTCATACCCGGCGTTTATTAATCGGTTACAGAGCGCCAGGACCTTTTCATCATTCATTTACGGCGGCGGGCCTAAGCTCGGGCCAAGCTATTCAAGGAGCGAGCCCATGCACGACTTCAAACGCCTCAGCCGCTATGCCGGCGTCCTTACCGGAGTTGCAGCGCTTCTGCTCGGCTCCAGCGCGCTCGCCAAAGGCGGCATCGGCGTGGCGTCTGACCAGGTGAAGGTGATCAATTTCCCTCAGGCCGTGGCTACGGTCTATATCGGCAACCCTTCGATCGCCGACGTCACCATGATCGATCCGAACCACGCCTTCCTGATCGGCAAGAATTACGGCACAACCAACGTGTTGGCGCTCGACAGCAAAGGCAACCAGATTTTCAACAAACCGGTGACCGTTACCGCGGGAACCAGCCTGGTCACGCTTCACGAAGGCGCCGCGCACAGAACATTCTCCTGCACGACGTCGCGCTGCGAGGCGACGCCGATGCCAGGCGACCAGAGAGGACCCTTCGACGATGCCACAGGCGAAATGGACCGTCGTGTGGCGCAGGCGAAAGGCTCGACTACGCCTGAGGTTCCGCAAGCACAGTAACCGGCCGGCAGCCTACGGGGGCTAACAAACGGGCGCGTCCGATGGGCGCGCCCGTTTTCTTTTGTCTGTCCGCGTCAGCCTTATCGCGCGACGTGCAGGTTGGCGAGCGTCTGGCCGATCTGGTTGAAGGTGGTGATGATCGCGCCCGATGTGGTCAAGTCGTAATACTTGCTCAAATCCGTCGCGCAATTCTGCATCACGGTTGAATTGCCGTTCGTTCCTGCCAGATCGACATACACCGTGTAGACCTGGATTTGCGGGGTTGCGTTTCTTACCGCGTTGCAGACGGCCGTCATGCGGTCATCAACATCTGTGCTCTGATTTGAACCGTCGCCGTACCAGCGATCCTGCGTATTCAAGCCGTCGCTCAGCAGAATGATCACTTGGGTCGTATCCTGCGGGAGCGTTCCGGGATTCAGCGGATTACCGTCGGTAAGGGCTTGCCAGCCCCAGGCGAGACCGATGGGCTGATTGGTCGAGCCGCCGGCCGACATAGCGGTGACCACATTTTGCAAGCCTGTCCAATCGTTGCTGAGCGTCCCCTTCATCACGCTTGGTACGCAGGACGTCGAATTCTCGGCCGGGAATTTGGTCGCTGTGCTACTCGGCGTCGTATTGCTGACGTCGTAGTCCTGGTTGCGATCCATGACGCAGCCGCCCCAAGTGCTATGATTGTTGACGATCCAGGTATGCGTATAGGGCGCGCCAATAGTGGTCGTTGTCGTGGTCGTGGTTGCCGTGCGCGTGCAAGTGTGTTTGTTGCCATTTGTGTTGTGGCATTCGCAGGTGGTGTGCGTCGTCCAAGTGCTGTCGCTGTCGCTGCCGCTCGTGTTCGAGGGATAACCAGAGCAATAGTTACTCGTCGTGCAGCTGCTTTTGTTATTGCAAACCGTCGTTTGGTCCGTGGCAGTCGTTGTGCCTGTGTAGGTCGTGCCGACGCTGTTGTAACAGCCGTTGTAATAGCGGTTTTTCCTGCCATCATTCTGGCTGCCATTGTCGACGCCAGGGCAAATGTAACCGGCATAGGCGCCGCTCGATGGCACGTTGTTTGCGTTCGAGCTGCCGTTGGTCGGCGTGCTCTGGCACCTGTATCCTTTGTTGTTGGTTGTATACGGGCACGTGGATCCGGGTCCGACGGTCACGGACACCGAACCATTGCCTGGCGGGGCTTCCCAGTCCGTCCAATCTATCCAGCTGGCGTTGACGTTCGACGTGCCGACATTGACGCTTCTTGAAAACGGAATGAGCGCCACCTTGACGTCACCGGGATTCGACGCGGCATTCTGTAGCGTCGTCAGCAACTGACCCGTGGCGGTTTTGAGCGCGGCAAGCTTGCTGTTAGGTCCGCAGCTGTCGGGATCGCACATTGAGCCCGTATTATCGAGCACCAGCGACACCCAGAGCTTGGTCAGCGATTTCGAGATCTGGTTGCTCACCGCGACATCCAGCGTGTTGATGTGTGCGAGCTGCATCAGCGTGGTCGGCACTGTGCCGGTTACGGCAAGCGAGATGATACTGCCATTGGTGCCGCTAATCGTGACAGAGACATTGCCATGAGTGCCCAGTGCTGTGGCCGGGTAATTGGCGTCGAAATATTTCTGGGCAAGCGCCTGCATCTGCGTCTGTGTCAGGCCAGTGGTGGTGCCCACTGCAAGGCCTGCCGCGTCGAGCGCGTCTGCCAGGCGTGATTTCATCACCATAGCGCGCGCCATATCGAGACCCACGCCGCCTGCCAGCAGCACCACAATGCAAACGATGCCGAAGATGACGGCCGTGGCGCCTTGTTCGGCGCGGCCGAATTCTTTTATCCAGGCACATGCGTGCCCGGCAAGTTTGCGAATATTCGAAACGAACCCCGCTACTGGCATGGTCGTGCTCCCTTTCGCCGGTAGGAAGATATGCAACCCCCTGGCGAAGGCATGCATTCTATGCGCTCGTCGTTAGGAACCCGTTAAGCCATTCTGCGAAGTTAAAATGAATTCAACGCATTGCGTGCGAGGCGCATACCAAACGCTTTGCGGGACAGACTGGATTCATGCATCAAAACATCTTGCAAAGTCTTAACGCGCGGCGCGGCGCTAACGATGCGTTCACGTTAGAAACCAAGAGAACTTGGATGCACGCGCCTTCAAGCGTAAAAAAACGCGGGGTGTAAAGGGCTTAGCAGGTACACCATGTTTCGTCGTTCTGTGCAAAGCATGCGCACACGCAGCACGAGCGGTAGCGCGTTGATCGAGTTCGCGCTCATTGCCCCGGTGTTCTTCGCTGTTCTTTTTGCCATCATCGAATCCGGCCTGGTGTTCTTTGCCAACGGCGTGCTGGAAAACGGTACGCTCAATGTGGCGCGGCTCGTGCGCACCGGTCAGGTGCAGGGCCAGAACATGACCAAGGACCAGTTTCGCACGCAGCTCTGCAATAACATCAGCATGCTGTTGTCCTGCGATGCGACGAAGCTTCAGGTTGACGTGCGTTCCTTCACGTCGTTTGCAGGCACAACTTTTACGCCGCCTCTCAAGGCAGACGGTACGCTGGATCCGGCTGTGAATTCCTTCTCGCCGGGCGGGCCATGCAGCATTGTCGTGGTGAGAAGCTTCTACACCTGGCAGCTCTTTACGCCGTTCTTCGCCAATTATTTTTCGAACATGGCGAACCAGAAATACCTGCTTTCCTCGGCCTATGCCTTCCGCAATGAACCCTATGGGTCGACCACATGTTGATGCGCTTTACCCGTAAGTTCGCGCGCGCCAAAGGCGGCCTTGCCGCGACCGAATTCGCGCTGATCGCGCCCCTCATGCTGACAATCTATTTCGGCATCACCGAGCTCTGCGACGCGCTGACGGCCAACATGAAGGCGACGGGCGTTGCCTCCACCGCGGCAGACCTGTTCGCGCAAAAGAAAACCATCACTAACTCGGACAAGAACGATATCTTCGCCGCCATCAATTCGCTGATGTACCCCTACCCGACAAACCCCGCGATGAAGATCGTCGTCTCTAGCCTCATCGATAACGGCAACGGCACGGTCAAAGTGGCGTGGAGCGATGCGCAAAACACCCCGGCGCGCACCGTCAATTCCATCGTCACCATTCCAACGGGGCTGGTCACCAGCGGCAGCGGCGGCAGCGTGATCTTTGCTGAGATCACCTACAATTACTCTTCGCCGGCGGGCCATCTGATTTATGGCGCGCTCCCAATGACTGACAAGTTTTACGAAAAGCCGCGCCAGGTGGCGCAGGTCGCGCGCACGAATTAAGCGCTGGCGCGCCTTACACGTATCAAGCCTTCCTGGGCTACCGATGCTACCAGCGCGCCATCGCGCCGGTACACGGTGCCGCGATTGAAGCCGCGCGCGCCTGAAGCGCTTGGGCTGTCTTGCACATAAAGCAGCCACTCATCGGCGCGGAACGGGCGATGGAACCACATCGCGTGATCGAGACTGGCGAGCTGCATGTTGGGCGACATCACGCTGTAGCCATGCGGCAGCAGGCAGGTGTCGAGCAACGTCATGTCCGAGGCATAGGCCAGCACGCATTGATGCAACGACGCGTCCTCAGGCATCGCACCTGTGGCACGTATCCACACGGTCTGATGTGGCGGATGCTTACCCGGTTTGAAACGATCCGCGGGCTCGACCGCGCGTATCTCGATGGGGCGTTCGCGCAGGAAGAACGCGCGCGCCTCTTCAGGCATGTCGGCCGCGATCTCAATGCGCCGCTGTTTTTCGCTGGGCAGCGAATCCGGGTCCGGCACTTTCGGCATGTCGATCTGATGCTCGAGGCCTTCTTCGGGCACCTGGAACGAAACCGCCATGTTGAAAATCTGTTGGCCGCCCTGGATGGCCACGACGCGCCGCGAGGTAAAGCTTCCGCCGTCGCGCGCCCGGTCGACCTCATAAAGAATAGGAGTTCTTGGGATCGCCCGGCCGCAGGAAATAGGCATGCAACGAATGGCACACCCGGCCTTCGACCGTGCGGGTGGCCGCCACCAGCGCTTGGCCCAGAACCTGCCCTCCGAACACGCGCTGCCAGCGGTCGCGGGGGCTTAAGCCCCGGAAGATGTTGACGTCGATCTGCTCGAGATCGAGGAGTTCGAGCAACTCGGTAACCGGGTGTTTGCCCGCAGGTATTTCGCCCCTTTTGCGCTCGTTCATATGCACCCCTTAGAGCGGGCAAATCCCCTTCGCAAGCGGGCGCAAATCATAAGCAAAGGAAATGCTTTGCTAGCTGCCCGCAACCCGCCTAAAACCGCCCATTCGATTTGGGCCGGGGTGGGTCAAGGAAGCCTCATGGGCAACGTCCTTCTGAAGCGCGCGGCGCATACGCGCCCCGCAACCACCAAACGTGGCGCGCTGGAACGCCTCTTCACCCTGATGTTCAAGGGGTTCGTCTACAACCAGATTTGGGAAGACCCGGACGTCGATCTCGATGCGCTCGATCTCAAGGCGCATCACCATATGATCACCATCGCTTCCGGTGGCTGCAATGTTCTGAATTATCTCGTTGCAGGTCCGGAACACATCATCGCCGTCGATCTCAATTCCAATCATGTGTCGCTGACCAAGCTCAAGCTGCAAGCGTTGCAGCATCTGCCCTATGAAGAGTTCTTTCGGTTCTTCGGCGCCGCCAAGGACAAAGAAAACGCCCGCGTCTTCGATAATTTCCTGGCCGAACGTCTCGATCCGGAAACAAGGCGCTATTGGGAAAAGCGCATGCCGTTGCGCGGCCGGCGCATCAACATGTTCGCGCGCAATCTGTACCGCTATGGCTTGCTCGGCCGCTTCATCGGCATCCTGCATGCGCTGGCGAAACTAAAGGGCAAAAAACTGCAAGACATCCTGGCTGCGCGCACGCCGGAAGAGCAACGCGCGGCTTTCGATCGCGTGGTGGCGCCTTTGTTCGACAATCGCATGGTGCAATTTCTATCGCGGCTGCCGGTTTCGTTTTACGGCCTTGGCATTCCGCCCGCGCAATATGACGAGCTGGTGGCGGCGTCCAACGGCAATCCGGCGGCGTTGCTGCGTTCGCGCGTGGAACGGCTCGCCTGTGATTTTCCGGTTGCCGACAATTACTTCGCCTGGCAGGCCTTCGGCCGCGGCTACGATCTTGAGCATCGCGAAGCCGTGCCAAATTATCTGCGCCCGGAAAATTACGATCTCATCAAAAGCCGCGTGGATCGCGTAGAAGTGCATCATGCTTCGATGACGGACTTCCTGCGCGACCTGCCCGCGCGTTCGCTGCATCGCTTTGTGCTTTTGGACGCGCAAGACTGGATGACGCCTGACGTGCTTACTGCTTTGTGGACACAGATCGACCGCACCGCGGATGCAAACGATGCGCGCGTCATTTTTCGCACGGCTGGGCCCGATAGCCCTCTGCCGCGCAAATTGCCGGCAGCACTTCTTGCGCCCTGGCAATATGACGAAGCCGTAAGCCGTGCCTTTCACGCAGCAGATCGTTCTTCGATTTATGGCGGCTTCCACGTTTACGTGAGACGGCCGCTGTCGTGAGCCGTACGGGCGGCGATCACACCCTGCTGATGGACAAGGTCTACAGGCGCCAGCGGCATATCTACGATTTCACGCGCAAATATTATTTGCTGGGACGCGACCGCCTGGTGCGCGAGCTGGGCGTAAAACCGGGCGAGCGTGTGGTCGAGATCGGCTGCGGCACGGCGCGCAATCTCATCTGCATCGCGCGGCATTATCCGGGTGTGCAGCTTTTTGGACTCGATGCCTCGCGTGAAATGCTGCTAACGGCCGGCGACGCTGTACGCCTGAACGGGCTGGAATCGCGCATCAAGCTCACTCACGGCATCGCCGAGGCATTGACCCCCGCTACGTTTGGGCTCGATGGCCCCTTCGACCACGCGATCTTTTCCTACAGCCTGTCGATGATTCCCGATTGGCGGGCAGCACTGAGGGCCGCCGCCACTGCGGTCAAGCCGCAAGGCCTCATACATATTGTCGATTTCAGTGACTTTGGCGGCCTTTGGCCGCCTGCGGGAAAGGCCCTGCTGGCCTGGCTGAAGCTGTTTCACGTCGCCCCACGGGAGGAGTTGGTAGCAGGGATCGAAAAAGCGCTGGGGCCCAGCGCCTTGCGCCAGTTGATGGGCCGTTATGCCTTTCTGATGAGAGCGGTTCCCCACAAAGTTGTTCTCATCACCGGCTAGGCTCCTATCGGTAGCCTCAGGATTGCCAAATCGCCAGCAAAGCCTTGGTAAAGATGGCTCTGTTGCAGCCTGGTCACATGCTTGAGAGAGAATGGCTCTTCCCTAGGCATTTTGGCCGATTCCAGGCGGTCCGCTGCTACTCTTTTCCTATTAGCCCACCTATACTCTTTACCGGTAACATTAGGCGCCATGGTGGGGGGGGCCCCCGCCTCTGGTTTCTGCAGACGAGGGTTAAAACATGAAGCTTCGCGCATTCGCCCTTGCGGGCGTAGCAGCTCTGGTCCTGGCAGGACCTGCGGCTGCCAATCCACATGGCTGGTATCTGGGTCTCGGCGTCGGCTGGGACAATCCCAGCAGCGGAAAGGCAACATTCAATCTCGGCGGCGGGGGATCGCTCGGCTTGAAGGATACCGTCGCCTATATGGGCGATTTTGGCTACAAGTGGGATAACAACTGGCGCGTTGAACTGGAACTCAATTACGCCGATCCCGATCCTGGGCATGGCCTGAAGGGCGATCTGCAACAGACCGCTCTGTTCGTGAACGCGGCCTATGATATCCCGATCAGCGATCGCGCGAATTTCACACTTGGCGGCGGTCTAGGCTATGGCTGGGTTGATCCCAACTTTAACCCGAACGTTGCCAATGGCGTGCGCGGAACGTTCGCTTGGCAAGGCATAGCGGGCATCTCGTTTGCGCTGAGCGAAAGCCTCGAACTGCAGGCCGACTATCGTTACGTATCGTTTGGCAATACGGACCACCAATGCATGGCGGTTGGCTGTGGCGCCTCCACACGTTCGACCTTGAGCGACTTGCATAGCAATCAGTTCATGCTGAGCTTCCGTTGGCAGCTGAACCACATGGGCCCGCCGCCACCGCCACCTCCTCCTCCACCGCCACCGATGGTGAAGACGTTCATCGTCTTCTTCGACTTCGATAAGTCGAACCTGACCTCGGAAGCGCAGAAGGTCGTGGCAGAAGCGGTCGACACGGCGAAGAAGATGGGCATGGTCCGCGTGCTGGTCACCGGCCATACCGATACCGTAGGCTCGATGGGCTACAACCAAGGCCTCTCCGAACGCCGCGCGGCATCCGTGAAGAGCGAGATGATCCGCCTCGGCATGAGTGAAGGCGAAATCACCACGGTCGGCAAGAACTTCTCGGAGCCGCTGGTTCCGACGGGTCCGGGCGTGCGTGAGCCTCAGAACCGCCGCGCAGTCATCGATCTGGGCGGCTAATCCGGGTCATCCGGCTATTATTGAAGGGCGGGCTTCGGCCCGCCCTTCTTTTTTTATGTGCGAGGATGCCTGAACCAATGCGCCAACACGCGAAGCGGGCTTAGGCTTGCCCTAGTTCTGGATAACAAAAACGGCCGAAAAACCCTTCTTAATCTTGGGGAAATACCCCCCTGTTGTACTCCTGTCACATACCCCCATGGGAATGGCCTTTCCATCGCTGAAACTGGCGATTCTGGGCCAGTTGCGGCTACTCCATTGATCCCGGTCCTCCTATACTGTCCATTACGTAACATTAGCCGCCATGGCAGTGGCCCACCTGTGGGCTTTGCAGCAGACGAGGGGTTAGAAAACATGAAGCTTCGCACACTTGCCCTAGCGGGCGTTTTAGCTGTGGCTTTGGCTGGACCAGCCGCCGCAGATGCTCCTCATGGCTGGTACTTGGGACTGGGTGCCGGTTGGGACAATCCGACAGGCGTTAATGGGCCTGGCGGTTTTAGCCTCCACACGGGCGACTCCATAGTAGGTATTGGCACGGTCGGTTACGGATGGGGCAATGGCTGGCGCATCGAGATCGAGCCGAGCTACACCGACCCGAGCTACAATTACTTCGGCTTCAAGGGCAATGCATCGCAGTGGGGCGTGCTGGGCAATCTGGCCTACGATATTCCGCTGGGTCACGATGGCACATGGGCACTGACCCTTGGCGCAGGCGCCGGTTGGGCTTGGGTCAGCCCTGGCAACAGTTTGAGCTCAGACTCTGCATTCGCTTGGCAAGGTATCGCCGGGTTCTCGTGGATGCTGAACCCGCATTTGGCCCTGCAACTCGACTATCGTTATTTCTCCATCGGCAATACCAATCATTCTGGCTTCAAAGTAAGCAGCGACGATAGCAACCGCGTGATGTTGAGCTTCCGTTGGTACCTCCAGCAAGAGGCGCCTCCGCCGCCGCCGCCACCGCCTCCACCGCCACCGATGGTGAAGACGTTCATCGTCTTCTTCGACTTCGATAAGTCGAACCTGACCTCGGAAGCGCAGAAGGTCGTGGCAGAAGCCGTCGACACGGCGAAGAAGATGGGCATGGTCCGCGTGCTGGTCACCGGCCATACCGATACCGTAGGCTCGATGGGCTACAACCAAGGCCTCTCCGAACGCCGCGCGGCATCTGTGAAGAGCGAGATGATCCGCCTCGGCATGGGTGAAGGCGAAATCACCACGGTCGGCAAGAACTTCTCGGAGCCGCTGGTTCCGACGGGTCCGGGCGTGCGTGAGCCTCAGAACCGCCGCGCAGTCATCGATCTGGGCGGCTAATCCGGGTCATCCGGCTATTATTGAAGGGCGGGCTTCGGCCCGCCCTTCTTTTTTGTGCGCAAGATACTGAGACAAGCAGAACAACTGCCGAAAATTAGGCCGCCAAAACGCGATACGCAGGCAAGCCCGCGCACGCCCTGTTTGCCGAACTGATGAAAAGTTGAATTCCTTACGGCGTGCCGGAAGCAGTAGCGTTGCCCAGCGCCTGCGCAACGGCCTCGGCCGCCTTGCCGGACTACTTCTTTACCGGCGGCTTCTTCAGCACGATGTGTGGGACCGCTTTCATCGCAGCCATGGTGCTGTCCTCGTATTCGCAAGGGGTAATGCCGTCATCGTCCGCTTTCGCGTGTCCAGAGACGAAACTAGAAAGGCTCTCTTTCGCGGGGCTTAAGGCCGTTGCAAAGGCAGCCTGAGCGTCGGCGCAGAATTGCGTGATGTTCTGGATGCTTTTGATCGACGAGCCGTTGGCGAGCCTGGTCTTGTAGGCGTGGTAATCTTCCGTGCCCTTCTTGCCGCCACGCAGGCGCTGAAAGAGCCGTTGCAACGACTTATCGGAATCCTGCAGTTCCTTCTGATAGCCGGTGACGAAAGCGTTGTAGAGCGTGATCGCGTGGCAAGAGAGTGCCGCCACCATCAGCTCCTGCTGCACGGCGGCCGTTTGCATGGCGGTCATTTCCTCGGGCTTGGCGCATTTGGCCTTGTCTGCCGCCAATGCGGGGCTTCCAGCCAAAATGCACGCAATCGCAACTGTGCCCGCCCCAAACGCCCGTTTCATAGGCACCTCCCCCGTGTAGGACTTCCGCTCGCAATATTGAGAGGAGTACATCATAGCATGTGGGAAATGGCCACGCGATTCCATTCTACCGGCGGACAGGACAGACCATGAGCAATGACCACAAGCGGCCAGGCGCCGTCGATCTCTCCGGCGAGAAGGTCCATTGGGACATGCGAGACGCAATGTCCTACGGGGACTACCTTGCGTTGCCCCAGCTCTTGAACGCGCAAAAGCCGCTTTCCGGCGAGCATGACGAGATGCTGTTCATCATCATGCATCAGACGTCCGAACTCTGGATGAAACTCTGCCTGCATGAAGTTACCGCTGCCATCAGCCAGATCCGCGAGGGCGACCTGGGCCTCGCCTTCAAGATGCTGTCCCGGGTTGGGCGCGTGCAGTCCATCCTGATTCAGGGGTGGGAAATCCTTTCCACCATGACGCCGTTCGATTATGTCCGCTTCCGCGATCATCTGGGGAAGAGTTCCGGCTTCCAGTCCTATCAATACCGGATGCTGGAATTCCGCCTGGGCAACAAGAACCGCGACATGGCGCGTGTGTTCGAGCACCAGCCGGAAATTTACTCGGCCGTGCGCGAGGCCCTTGAAGCCCCCTCCATATATGATGAGTCACTAGCATTGCTGGCGCGGCGCGGATTGCCAGTGCCAAAGGAAAAACTGAACCGTGATTTTGCCGAGCCTTATACCGCCGACAGCCGCGTGGTCGAAGTGTGGCGCATTGTCTATCACGACGTCGAGAAACATTGGGATTTGTACGAACTCGCCGAAAAGCTGGTCGATCTCGAATACCGCTTCCATATCTGGCGCTTCAGCCACATGAAAACTGTAGAGCGCATCATTGGCGGCAAGCCGGGCACAGGCGGCACCTCGGGCGTCAATTACCTCAAGAAGGCGCTTGAGCTCGTCTTTTATCCTGAGCTCTGGACGGTCAGAACGGAGATCTGAGCCTCGCTCTGAGCCTATCGAAGGGTGAGGCTTTTCGGCCCGTTTTTTAGCATTCCAGCGCTATCCGCTTGCACTGTGACTTGGGCCTCCCTATTTCAACCAGGCTTGGCGCAGGGTTAGGACGGGGACGGACGATTGCCATGAACGCGGATTTGCCATGACGGCGGCAGCGACCACGACCGCCCATCGCCTGACGCATTTGCAGCGCCTGGAGGCGGAGAGCATCCACATCATGCGCGAGGTGGCGGCCGAGTTCGCCAATCCGGTGATGCTCTATTCCATCGGCAAGGATAGCTCGGTGATGCTGCACCTGGCGATGAAGGCGTTTTATCCGTCGAAGCCGCCCTTTCCGCTGATGCATGTCGACACCACCTGGAAATTCCGCGAGATGATTTCGTTTCGCGATGAGACGGTGAAGAAGCTCGGCCTTAAGCTGATCGTTCACATCAACGAAGACGGCGTGAAGCGCGGCATCAATCCGTTTACCTCGGGCTCAAACGTTCACACGCAGGTGATGAAGACGGACTCGCTGAAACAGGCGCTCGACAAATATGGCTTCGATGCGGCCTTCGGCGGCGCGCGGCGCGACGAAGAAAAAAGCCGCGCCAAGGAGCGCGTCTTTTCCTTCCGTTCCAAGAACCATTCCTGGGATCCCAAGAACCAGCGCCCCGAGCTTTGGCATGCCTATAACGCGCGCATCCGCAAAGGCGAAAGCATCCGCGTCTTCCCGCTGTCGAACTGGACCGAGCTCGACATCTGGCAATACATCATGTCGGAGAAGATCCCGATCGTGCCGCTTTATTTCGCCAAGCAGCGCCCTGTGGTGTCGCGCGACGGCGCGCTCATCATGGTGGACGACGAGCGCATGAAGCTGAAGCCCGGTGAGAAGCCGGAAATGAAGCTGGTGCGGTTTCGCACGCTCGGCTGCTATCCCCTTACAGGCGCTATCGAATCCAGCGCTGCCAGCCTGGAAGAAATCGTCCAGGAAATGCTCACCGCCACCACCTCCGAACGCCAGGGCCGCGTCATCGATCACGACGAAAACGCGTCGATGGAGAAGAAAAAGCGCGAGGGCTATTTCTGATGAAGCCCGTGCAATATCACGATCTGGCTGCCTATCTCGCCGCAACAGGAAAACAAATCGCTGCTGCGCTTTCTGACGTGCGGCAGCGTTGACGACGGCAAGTCCACGCTGATCGGCCGGCTGCTTTACGATTTCGAAACTGATTTTCGAAGACCATCTCTCGGCGCTCGCCAAGGATTCCAAGAAGCACGGCACCACCGGCGAAGACATCGATTTGGCGCTGCTGGTGGACGGGCTAGAGGCCGAGCGCCAGCAGGGCATCACCATCGACGTCGCCTACCGCTTCTTCTCGACCGAGCGGCGCAAATTCATTGTCGCCGATACGCCGGGCCACGAGCAATACACCCGCAACATGGCGACGGGCGCTTCGAATTCCGAGCTCGCCATTATTCTGGTCGATGCGCGCAAGGGCGTTCTCACACAAACGCGCCGGCACGCCTATATCGTGTCGCTCTTGGGCATCAAGCATGTGATGCTGGCGGTGAACAAGATCGACCTCACCGGCTTCTCGCAAGGCACATTCGATCACATCGCCAACGAGTTTCGCGACTTCGCGCAGAAGCTAGGCTTCACCAGCCTGATCGCCATCCCGATTTCAGCGCGTTATGGCGACAATGTGATTGCACCATCGGCACGCACGCCCTGGTACAAAGGGCCGTCGCTGCTCGATCATCTTGAAACCGTCGATGTCGAGACCGAGCTCACGGCGAAGCCTTTCCGCATGCCGGTGCAATGGGTGAACCGGCCCGATCTCGATTTCCGCGGGTTTTCCGGCACCATTGTCAGCGGCCGCATCCGGCCTGGCGATTCAGTGGTCGTTGCCAAATCCGGCCGGCAATCCAAAGTGAAACGCATCGTCACCCAGGACGGCGACCTTAAGGAAGGCTTTGCCGGCCAAGCGGTGACACTTGTGCTGGCCGACGAAATCGATATCTCGCGCGGCGACGTGCTGGCCGCACCAGATGCGCGCCCCGAAGTCTCGGACCAGTTCGCCGCGCATCTTTTATGGATGACGGAAGACGAGCTTCTCCCCCACCGCCAATATCTTCTCAAGGTGGGCACACAATCTGTGCCGGCGGAAATCACGCTTCTGAAGCACAAGGTGGATGTGAACACGCTTGAGCATATGGCGACGCGCACGCTGCATCTCAACGAAGTCGGCTATTGCAACATCTCGACTTCGGAACCCATCGCCTTCGACCCCTATAACGACAACCGCGACATGGGCGGCTTCGTCATCATCGACCGCTTCACCAATGCGACGGTTGGCGCGGGCATGATCGAGTTTGGTCTGCGCCGCGCCACCAATGTGCATTGGCAGGCGCTCGACGTGGATGCGGAAACCCGCACACGCCTGATGGGCCACAAGCCCTGCGTGTTGTGGTTCACCGGCCTGTCGGGCTCGGGCAAATCGACCATCGCCAATCTGGTCGAGAAGCGGCTGTTCGCGCAGAAATGCCATACCTACACGCTCGACGGCGACAATGTGCGCCACGGGCTCAACCGCGACCTCGGGTTTACCGATGCCGACCGCGTGGAAAACATCCGCCGCGTGGCGGAGGCCTCACGTCTTTTCGTCGATGCCGGGCTGATCGTGCTGGTGTCGTTTATCTCGCCCTTCCGTTCGGAACGCAGGCTGGCGCGCGAGCTGATGAAGCCCGATGAATTCATCGAAGTGTTTGTCGATACGCCGATTGAAATCTGCATGCAGCGCGATCCAAAAGGACTTTATAAGCGCGCGGCCGCGGGCGAGATAAAGAATTTCACCGGCCTCGATAGCCCTTACGAGCGCCCCGAGACGGCCGAGCTTATCCTCAAGACCGAGGGCAAGACGCCCGAGATGCTGGCCGAGCAGGTGTTTGAATATTTAAGGGCGCAGGGCCGCGTCCCATAGACTTGACGCAGTGTCGCGCTAGAGTGCGCGCGAGGGATGCAGCTTAGGAGTGGGTTAATGTTCAAGGTCGCCGTGGTGGGCGCCACCGGCAATGTCGGCCGCGAGATGCTGTCCGTTCTGGCTGAGCGCCAATTCCCGGCAAGCGAAGTGGTGGCGCTGGCATCCACGCGCTCGATCGGTCAGGAAATTTCTTTCGGCGAGCGCACCCTGAAAGTGAAGGCGCTCGAGTATTACGATTTCAACGGCACCGATATCTGCCTGATGTCGGCCGGCTCGGCGGTGTCAAAAGTCTGGGCGCCCAAGATCGCGGCGCAGGGCTGCATCGTCATCGACAATTCGAGCGCCTGGCGCATGGACCGCGAGGTGCCGCTCATCGTGCCGGAAGTGAACGCGGCTGCGCTCGAAGGCGGCATCAAAAAGAACATCATCGCCAATCCCAACTGCTCGACCGCGCAACTGGTTGTGGTGCTGAAGCCGCTGCACGACGCGGCCCATATCGAGCGCGTGGTGATTTCTACCTATCAATCGGTGTCGGGCGCGGGTAAGGAACCGATGGACGAGCTGTTCCGCCAGACGCGTGCCGTTTTTGTTGCCGACCCCATCGTGAGCAATCTCTTCACCAAGCAGATCGCCTTCAATGTAATCCCGCATATCCAGGACTTCCTCGATTCCGGCTATACCAAGGAAGAGTGGAAGCTGATGGTCGAGACGCAGAAAATCCTCGACCCCGATATCCAGGTCACCGCTACCTGCGTGCGCGTGCCGGTTTTCATAAGCCATGCGGAATCCGTGAACATCGAATTCGCCAAGCCGATCACGGCAGAGCGTGCGCGCGCAATCCTGCGCGAGGCGCCGGGCGTTCTGGTGGTCGATAAGCGCGAAGACGGTGGCTATGTCACGCCGGTGGAAGCCGCCGGCGAAGACGCGACGTATGTCAGCCGCATTCGCAGGGATCCAACAGTGGAACACGGGCTTTCAATGTGGATCGTGGCGGATAATTTGCGCAAAGGCGCGGCATTAAACGCGGTTCAGATCGCCGAGTGCCTAGTCAATCGCAAGCTCGTGAAGTGCGCGGCTTAACGGCCCGACAAATACCAATGTACCAAGGGCTGCGGCGCTGCATCTGCCTCGGTCTTCTTAGCAGCAGGCTGGTAACGCACCGGTTCGGCCCTTGCCACTGCAGGCGCTGGCTTGGCGGGCGCGGCTTGGGGCTGCGGCTGAACCGCGGCGACAACAGGTGCTGGAGGCGCGGGCTGAGCAGTTGGAGCTGAAACGGGCATTGGTGCTGCGGGCGCTACTGGTGCCGGGGTAGCTGTTGCCACTGCGGGCTCGTTCTCAGAATCAGAAATCGGCGACATCATGTAGACGTAACGCGAGACGATGCGCGGCGTGCCATCGCGGTCGGTGTCGCGATAGGTGATCAGCTTGACGTGCGACGACGTGCTTGCATCGGCAAGCATGACCGGCGCGGGCGCAGATTGTGACGCGGCATCCGGCATCGTCTGGATATCGTCGAAGAAGCTCAGCCTTCTCAGATTAAGCGACGTGGCATTGGCTTCTGTCACGACAACTGGCGCTGCATTTTTTTCGTCCTGCGCCTGGGCAAGCTCATCGCTGCGCGCAGCCGCGTAACGGGCCAGCGCTTTGTCGCCCGGCTCGCCTTCATGGTTCTTTTTCTCGAAATAGGCGAAGACGCCTTTGAAATCCTCTTGCGTGGCCAAGGACCCGCGCGTCTCGCAGATATCGCGATCCTTGCGCAGAATGCCTTCGGCAATGTCGCAATTCTTGCCGGTGAGGAAGGACAGTGCGTGATCGGTCAGGCCTTTGCCTGTGGTTACCGTGCTCACGACGCCCGCGATGGTGGTGAGCTGGCCAAGCGTAAGAGCGCCGATAATAGGTGCCGCGCAACCGGACACGGCCAGTGCAGCGGCCGAAATCAGTACGAGTTGGCGGACTCTCATTACTCGCCCCTAACTAGCGAAACCCATCCCGGCTTCACGGTCCCATGGTTTCTGTGAACCATTCTGGGACGCCCCAGATGAACTTTCCGCCTCAGCCTCTACAGAGTCAAAGGTTACGGTTACCGTTTGGTTAAGCAGTGTTGCGAAACATCAACGCCTATCGGTGCTTGCAATAACCAAGCCGCATTGCACTGGGGCGCAGTGCTGCTAGGCTTTTCACTGGTCGAAATTCGTTAGACACAACCTGTCGTATGAGAGCGGAGTAAGCCAACTAGATCATGAGTGACCTGATTATTTTGGCCGTGATCTTTGTGATCCTGGTCACACTCTACAAATTTCGCACGCGCATCTTTATTGCGCTGCGCCGGTTCGACGCCAGCAACGCCATGCGCCGCTATGAAGAGCTGCGCGACCGCCATGATCGCTTCGCCCATTACAAGCACACGGTCCGTCTGGCCGAAGAAGAGCTGGAGGATGTTGGCACCATCGTGGTGCCGGACGAACGCACAGGGCAACCGATCACGCGCTTTCTCTTCCTTGGCAACCAATATGCCACGCGCAACGAAGCCGAGATGGCGCGGCGCGCGGCGGTGATGGCCAAGGCGCGCGATTTCTATCTCGATCTGGATAATCTTTATTTGGGCAAGCGTCACGCACAACACGGCGCGCCGCCCCTGCCCCCGCCGACGCACCATAGCGAAACCAGGCACTGAACTAGGCCGCTTCGCCTTTCATCAGACGCGGCAATTGGCCGAGCTCGCCGCCGGCCTGGCGCATGAAGAAACGGCGCAATGGCCCGATGCTGTCAACAATGCCAAGGCCGAGATCGCGCATGAGGCGAACAGGCGCCGCATCATTGGAAAATAAACGGTTCAAACTGTCCGTCGCCGCGCCAAGCACAAAGCTATCAAAACGCCGCCAGCGTTCGTAACGCTGCAACATATCTTCCGCGCCGAAATCGAGCCCCAACCGCGCGGCATCGAGAATGGTTTCGGCCAGCGCTGCCGCGTCCTTGAGACCGAGATTGAGTCCCTGCCCTGCGATCGGATGAATGCCGTGTGCGGCATCGCCCACCAGCGCGAAACGCGCGCGGACATAGGCGCGCGCCAGATGGAAGCGCAACGGATAGGACCAGCGCGGGCCGTTGGCTTTCACAGCGCCAAGGTGCTCGCCGAAGCGGCGCGCGATCTCCGCGGTGAATTCATCGGCGGGCAGCGCCATTATCTTTGGCGCCAATTCGCTGCGCTCGGTCCATACGAGCGCCGAACGGTTGCCGGTTATGGGCAGTATGGCGAAAGGGCCGGAAGGCTGGAAATGCTCGTAAGCCACGCCCTGATGCGGGCGCGCATGCGTCACAACTGTAACGATGCCGTGCTGGTCGTATTCCCAGGACACGGTGTCGATGCCCATGGCCTCGCGCAATTGCGAGTTGCGTCCGTCGGCCGCAACAACGACACGCGCGGCAATTTCATCGCCGTTATTCAGTGTGACGGTTGCGTGATTGGTTGATGTGGAAATGACGTTTGCATGAAGGCCGGAAAATACTTTGAGATTGTCCGTGGCATCGGCTGCGGCGAAAAGCCCCGCACGGATGTGACGGTTCTCCACCATGAAGCCCAAAGGCTCGCCCACCTCGCCATGATCGAAATGCAATGAAAACGGTGAAGCCACGCCATCGAGCGAGGCATCCGTCACCAGAATGTCTTTGATGGGTTGGGCTTGCGGCTCCAAGTGCTGCCAGACACCCAGCGCCCGGTACATGCGCACGGTGGAATAATTGAGAGCACTCACCCGGCCATCGAAGGATGCGGCCATGACGGCCGCGCGGCTCAAGGGGTCTGCCAGCGCCACCTTCAGCCCGCCCTGCGCCAACGCGAGCCCGGCAGTGAGCCCAACCATGCCGCCGCCGGCGACGAAAATGTCGGTCTCTTTGGGCGTAGAAGCCATGTCTGCGGCTGTCCCATGGACAGCGTGGGGGGTCAAGGCGTGGCCTAGCCCCAGTGAAATTCCTGGGGATTCGTACCGAAAACTACCCGGATTCACGATTTATCAACCAAGGGCCGCCATAAGTGAACAAATCCTTAAGGTGGGGCGAACGGGGTCTATGGGCACGGCAAAACGAAGCTATGGGGTTTATCAGCCCCGCTCGCGCCGAGGGGCGCTGACGGACGCGTTGGCGAATGTGCGCGAGGCCATCGCGCGCACTTTGCATGAGAGCGTACGGCGCACGATCGGCGTGGTGCTGTTCGCCTTCATGGTCTTGGCGCTGTTGGCGCTGGCGAGTTTTGATCCTGCTGACCCCAGCCTTAATGAAGCAACCGGACGCGCCGCTGAGAACTGGCTTGGCGTCACGGGCGCCTATGGCGCCGATCTGCTGTTGCAGGCATTTGGCTTGGGTGCGTTAGCGCTCATTCTGCCGCTCGGTGCATGGGGTTGGCGCATGGCCACGGGCGGTCATGTGCCGAAACTTTTCTGGCGTGCGATCACGCTAGTTCTTGGGACCATCTTTGCCGCTGCCGGACTTGGCGCGCTGCCGGTGCTGGCACAGCTGCCGGCGGGCGCGGGCGGCGTGCTTGGACAGATCGCAGTGGTTTTCAACACCAAAGTAGCAAGCGCCTTCGGATTGTCCTTACTCATTTATATCGTGCCCGTAATTTTCGCCGCTTTTGGCGTAGCACTGGCCTGGGTCGCCACCGGCATTCGCGCCGAGCCTGCCATCCGTGTCGCCATCGTCGCGGGCATTATTGCGGTCCGCACTGGTCGCAGCTTTGTCCGCCTTGCTTCATGGCGTCCCGCAGCGAGTGCTGACTATGAAGATGATGAGCCTGCCGAAGAATATGACGACGACGATATCGGCGACCCGACTTTGCAAAACATGCGACCCGAACCGTTCGCGCCGCATGATGGATCCGAAGGTCGCGTGCGCCGCAACGACGAACGCAAGCGCAAGGCGAGGACCAAGGGCGACCGCCAGCCAGCGCTCAACTTGAGCGAAGGCGAATACCAGCTTCCGCCATTGGGATTCCTGAGCGAGGCGCCAAAGGAAAGCGCAGCACCCTCATTTTCCGACGATGCATTGGAAGAAAACGCGCGGTTGCTCGAAACCGTGCTGGCGGATTTCGGCGTGCGCGGGCGTATTGTTGCCGTGCGCCCCGGCCCCGTAGTGACGCTGTACGAACTGGAACCCGCAGCCGGCGTGAAGTCGTCGCGCGTGGTGAGCCTTTCCGACGATATCGCGCGCTCGATGAGTGCGGTGGCGGCACGCGTGGCCGTCATTCCGGGACGCAACGTCATCGGCATCGAACTGCCCAATGGACGGCGCGAAACGGTTTTCTTGCGCGAGCTTTTGGCCGCAGCCGAATATGAAAAATCGCGTGCGCCACTGACGCTCGCGCTGGGCAAATCCATCGGCGGCGAGCCTTTGATGGCCGATCTCGCCAAGATGCCGCATCTGCTGATCGCCGGCACCACGGGCTCGGGCAAGTCGGTGGCGCTCAACACTATGATCCTGTCGCTCTTGTATCGCATGCCGCCCAAGCAATGCCGCATGATCCTGATCGATCCCAAGATGCTCGAGCTTTCGGTTTACGAAGGCATTCCGCATCTGCTCACGCCCGTCGTGATCGATCCGCGCAAGGCCATCGTCGCGCTCAAATGGGCGGTGCGCGAAATGGAACAGCGCTACGGCAAAATGGCGAAAATCGGCGTGCGCGGTGTCGAGGCTTACAACGAGCGCATCAAGCGCGCGCGCGACAAAGGCGAAGTGCTGAAGCGTACGGTTCAGACGGGCTTCGACCACGAAACGGGACGGCCTGTGTACGAGGATGAAATCCTCGAGCTCGAACCCATGCCCTACATCGTCGTGGTGGTAGACGAGATGGCCGACCTGATGATGATTTCCGGCAAGGAGATCGAAGGGGCCGTGCAGCGCCTCGCGCAAATGGCGCGCGCGGCCGGCATCCATTTGATCGCGGCAACACAGCGCCCGTCGGTCGACGTTATCACCGGCACCATCAAAGCCAACTTCCCCACCCGCATCAGCTTCCAGGTGACGTCCAAGATCGACAGCCGCACCATTCTTGGCGAGCAAGGTGCCGAGCAACTGCTAGGCCAGGGTGACATGCTTTACATGATGGCGGGCGGGCGCATCCGCCGCGTGCACGGACCGCTGGTCACCGACCACGAGGTCGAAGACGTGGTGCGCTTTCTGAAGACCCAGGGCCGGCCGGAATATCTCGACGAAGTGATCGAGGAGCCGCTTGAGGACGAAGACGATCCCTACGGGCTCTATAACGGCGAAGGCGGCGACGACCTTTACGACAAAGCCGTGGCGGTCGTCGCCCGCGACCGCAAGGTTTCGACGAGTTATGTCCAGCGCCGCCTGCAGATCGGCTATAATCGCGCCGCCCGGCTTATCGAGCGCATGGAAGAGGACGGCATGATCTCCAAGCCCAACCATCAGGGGCGGCGAGAGATCCTGCTGCCCGAGCGCGACGGTTAAGCGGCAAGAAGCTTAGGCGGAGCCGTGCCATTTTCAGAACAGCGCTCATTCTGATTGCCGTGCTATTTGCCGGCGCGGCAATCGCAGCACCAGCCAAAATCGATTCGAACACGCCGCTGGATATCGATGGCCTTGGAGCCGATCAAGATCGGCATGAAAGTGAAAGACGCCGAAAAAGCTTCCGGCATCAAGATCACTGTCGAGAACGATCTTGACGATGACAGCTGCATGTATGCGCACCCGGCCAAGGGCTATGACGGACTGTCTTTCATGATTTCAGATGGGCAGATCGCGCGTATCGACATTGCAGACAAGGCCACGAACAAAACGGCAGCCGGCGCGCATATCGGCATGAGCGAGAGCCGAGGTCAAACGGCTCTATCCAAAGCCGATGAAAATCACCAGCGAGCATTATGAGGACGATTACTACATGACCGTGGCCAATACCGACCCGAAACAGAAGACGCTGCGTTATGTCTTCGTCACCGAACACGGAAAGGTGACCCAATTCCGCGCTGGCAAAGAGCCGGAAGTGGAATATACCGAGGGCTGCGACTAATCGGTTTATCGGCTATTATGGCATGCGCATAAGTATCTTGAGGGGACAATGAGCTATATCGATCAATCGTTGGGCACGGGCGAGCGCGTTATCGCGCGGGCGCATTTTCACTGGTTGTATCAGCTGGGTGCGGTGCTGGCGCTGGTAATCCTGGGCTGGGTTTTGGTCGGTATCTACATCTTCATTGTCATGACGGTGAAATACCACACCACGGAAATCGGCATCACCACGCACCGCTTCATTTTAAAGACCGGTCTCTTCACCCTCAACACGCAGGAAATCGCGCTGCAAAATATCGAGGGCGTGAAAGTACATCAAAGCTTCTGGGGCCGCGTGTTCGGTTACGGTAACATCAGGATCGAAGGTACCGGCGTCGATGCAGTTGAGGTGCCCAAGATGATTGCAGACCCGATTGGCTTTCGCCGCGCCATTGAATCTGCAAAGGAACAAACAGCCAGAAAAGCGTGATGACCACGCGTGTAGAAATTTACGTCTGCGTATTTGCCTTTGCGTTAGTCACAGGCTGCGCAAGCGATGCCGGCACACAGCCCGGCAGCCTAAGCTGCAAGTTCAGGCAGAGCGTGCAGGAAGTGAATTCCTTCGAGGCCATGCCTATGGCCGTACAAGACAACCTCAAACCGAGATTCAATTTCGACGACCCACATACGGGCGGCATTGCGCCCCGCGATGGAAAATGGAACGCGACTGACGTGGTGATGGAAGACGCCCCGTTCCGCCGCTTCATTCGCGCGGGCCACGCGGGCGACAAATGGTTCCTGTGGTGGGAGCGCGGCGGCATCGCTTACTGGCGCGAGTTCGCGGTCTTCGCGCTTGCCGGCGGCAACGTGATCGTCATGGCGCATGGGAACCTGCCTCCGGATAACCCGTGCGTGGCTACGGAAGCGGCAATGGATGGCAGATTGCCGACTGGAGGGGAGTTGCCGTGGTAAACCAAGATCGGACCCAGTGGCGAGAGGCCGCACGGCTGTCAACTATCTGATTTTCCTGTGAGTTTTAGCATTTTTGGTGATTGACAGGCCTTTGCCCCCCCAATAGTTTTTGCACTGCACAATAAGCGCCAGACCCCAAAGGCACCCCCCGAATGGGCGGGGCCGAGAGGATAATTTTCACGCCATGAAGGTGCTTGTCCCGGTCAAGCGGGTGATCGACTTCAACGTCAAGGTTCGCGTGAAGGCGGACAAGACGGGCGTCGACCTCGCCAACGTCAAGATGTCGATGAACCCCTTCGACGAGATCGCGGTGGAAGAAGCCATCCGTCTCAAAGAGAAGGGCAAGGTTACGGAGATCACCGCGGTTTCTATCGGGCCCGCTGCAGGCACAGGAAACCATCCGCACTGCGCTTGCCATGGGCGCCGACCGCGGGCTCCTCATCAAAACCGAAGGCGAGGTCGAACCGCTGGCTGTGGCCAAACTGCTGAAGGCGGTGTGCGAAGCGGAAAAGCCCGAACTCGTCATCATGGGCAAGCAGGCCATCGACGACGACTGCAATCAGACCGGCCAGATGCTGGCGGCTTTGCTTGGTTGGGCGCAGGGAACATTCGCATCAAAAGTGGAGATGGACGGGGGCCGCGTGAAAGTCACGCGCGAAGTGGATGGCGGCTTGCAGACCGTCGACCTCAAACTTCCTGCAATTGTCACCACCGATTTGCGCCTAAACGAGCCGCGCTATGCCTCGCTGCCCAACATCATGAAGGCGAAGAAAAAGACCATCGACGAAAAGACCCCGGCCGATTACGGCATCGATGTTACTCCGCGCCTGAAAGTGGTGCAGGTTAACGAACCAGCCAAACGCCAATCGGGCGTGAAAGTGCAATCGGTGGCGGAGTTGGTGGACAAGCTCAAAGAAGTGGGCGTAATCTGATGGCATCCCTCGTCCTCGCCGAGCACGACAACAAGTCGCTGAAAGATGCGACGGCGAAAACCGTGACCGCGGCTGGCCAGATCAGCACGCCGGTGCATGTGCTGGTGGCGGGACAGAATTGCGACGCAGCGGCTCAGGCGGCGGCGAAATTGGCGGGCGTGGAGAAAGTGCTGGTGGCCGACAACACGGCCTACGCCCATGGCTTGGCGGAGCCCCTAGCTGCGTTGATCCTGACACTCGCCGATAAATATGACGTCATTCTGGCGTCAGCCACCACCTACGGAAAAAACGTGCTGCCCCGCGTGGCAGCGAAACTGGATGTGCCGCAGATTTCGGAAATCCTTGGCATCGATGCGCCCGACACGTTCCGCCGCCCGATCTATGCCGGCAATGCGATTGCCACCGTAAAAGCCGAAGGCTTCAAGAAAGTCATCACGGTGCGCGCGACCGCATTCAAACCGGCCGCCGAAACCGGCGCTGCGACCATCGAAAAAATTACGTCGGCGCCCGATCCCGGAACTTCTACTTTCGTCGGCGAAGAACTGTCCAAATCCGAACGCCCGGAACTCACCTCGGCCAAGATCATCGTCTCTGGCGGGCGCGGGCTTCAGTCGGGCGATAATTTCCACATGCTGGACAAGATCGCCGACAAGCTTGGCGCCGCCGTCGGCGCATCGCGCGCCGCGGTGGACGCGGGCTTCGTGCCCAATGACTATCAGGTCGGCCAGACCGGCAAGGTGGTGGCGCCCGAGCTTTACATCGCGGTCGGCATATCGGGGGCCATCCAGCATCTGGCCGGCATGAAGGATTCCAAAGTGATCGTCGCCATCAACAAAGACGAGGAAGCGCCTATCTTCCAGATTGCGGACTATGGGCTGGTTGCCGATCTGTTCAAGGCGATCCCGGAACTCGAACAGGAACTCACCAAACGGGGCTATTAGAGAAAGGTGTAGGGTAGGTAAAATGACAGTCGCAGAGATGGTACGTCCAACCAAGGACGGCAGGGCGGGAATGAAGATCGAACGCATCGGCGTCGTCGGCGCGGGTCAGATGGGCAACGGCATTGCGCATGTCTGCGCGCTGGCGGGCCATGAGGTGATGCTCGAGGACGTGAACCGCGAGGCGCTCGACAAGGCACGCAAGACCATAGAAAAAAATCTTCATCGCCAGGTGGGCAAGGGCCTCATCAAGGATAAGGAAGCGGAAGCAGCCCTCGCGCGCATCAAGACGGTGGCGAGTCTGGAAGACCTAAAGAACTGCGACCTGGTCATAGAAGCCGCCACCGAGAACGAGCAGATCAAGCGCAAGATTTTTCAGGATCTGTGCAAGACGCTGAAAAAAGACGCGATGATTGCCACCAACACTTCATCCATTTCGATTACGCGGCTTGCGGCCTCGACCGACCGGCCGGAACGATTTATCGGGCTGCATTTCATGAACCCGGTGCCGGTGATGGAGCTGGTCGAAGTCATTCGCGGCATTGCCACGCAGGACGAAACCTTTTCCGCGGTGATGGAGCTGGTGAAGAATCTCGGCAAGAAAGCGGCCAATGCGGAAGATTTTCCCGCTTTTATCGTCAACCGCATTTTGCAGCCGATGATCAATGAAGCGGTCTACACGCTGTATGAAGGCGTGGGCTCGGTCGAAGCCATCGACACCGCTATGAAACTGGGCGCGCATCATCCGATGGGGCCGCTGCAATTGGCCGATTTCATCGGCCTCGATACCTGCCTGGCCGTCATGCAGGTGCTTTACGAGGGGCTCGCCGATTCCAAATACCGGCCCTGCCCGCTGCTGGTGAAATATGTCGAGGCTGGCTGGCTTGGCCAAAAAGCGGGGCGCGGCTTCTACGATTATCGCGGCGAGGTGCCGGTACCCACGCGCTGATCCTTGGGCGTGATCAACCCGCGCAAGTATGACAACGCGTCCGCACCGTCCCATTGTTCGGGGCCGAAGGCGCGCGCGACTTCGCGGCCCTCGGGATCGATCACCACCGTCAAAGGCAGTCCGTACGCCTTGAAACTTCGCATCAGTTCCAAGTTGCGGTCGACATAGGCGTTAAGGCCTTCCGCGCCATGGGCGCGCAGGAATTCCATTACGTCGGCGGGTTCGTTGTTTTCGAGATCGACTGCCACGACGACAATGCGGTCCTTGGGCAGTTTGGCCTGCGCGCGGGCTAGCGCCGGTAATTCATTGATGCAAGGCGGGCACCACTTCGCCCACATATTGAGCAGCACATAACGCCCGCGAAAATCGCTGACATGCACCTGCCGCCCTTCCCCATCGTCGAATGTAGCATCTGGCACATCAGGGTTACCGGCGGTCACTTGCAGCTTGGTCATACTGGCGGGAAGGGCCGAAGATGAAGCTACTGGCGCCTGCGTATTGTGACCGCCGATCACGTAGATAACAACAGCCGCAAGCCCCACGGCGACGGCGATGGCGGCAAGAATGGCTAGGGGCTTGGGGCGCGGTTCCATTGGCGTAGAATAGCCGAACGGCAAGAAAATGTAGGGTGCAGTTTCAGGCGCGACTTGCCGCAGAATTGGATAAGATAGAGGCGGCCGGGCCGTGGGCAGGAGCCGTTCCGATGCTGTTGCGTGTGTGTTTCGTCATTGCGGTTTCGCTGGGGCTCTTCGCCTGCGGCGTCAAATCCGATCTGCTTGTTCCGCCGGGCGGCCAGCAGCAGCATAAAGGCGCAACAGATCCATCGAAGCCGCCGAAACCTATCGGCACATGAACCGCCTGAACGATTTGCAGGCTGACGTGTCCGCGGGTAGCGCAAGAGCCGCGCGTGCGCGGCGCTATATTGCGTTAGCGCGGGCGGTACTGACATGGGAACGCCTATGGCCTGCGTTGTGGCCAGCGATGGGGTTTGTGGGGCTCTACGCCGCTGCCGCGTTGTTTGGATTGTTCAGCGCCATTCCTTCCGTGTTGCATGCCTCGTTACTAGTGGCGCTGTTCGGTGCGGCAGGTTTCACGCTGTGGCAGCGCTTCGATCGAACGCGTTTCCCGCGTTGGGAAGACGCGGCCCGCCGCGTCGAGCGCGACAGTGGGCTTTCGCATCGCCAGCTTTCGGAAAGCCATGACAAACTCGCCGCCGGTCAAGGCGATGAATTGGCTGAGAGCCTGTGGCACGCGCACATGCTGTGGTTGCTTGCTTCGGCCAAGCGCTTGCGCATTTCGTTGCCGCATCCAGGGCTCGCCAACCGCGATCCATTCCGCTTGCGTTATCTTGTGCTCATTGGCGTCGCCGCCGGTATTATCGTCGCCGGTCGGCAATGGGAACACCGCCTCATTGCCGGTCTCACGCCCATGGCACCACTCAGTGCACTCACTGTCGCGCTTAATGCTTGGGTATCGCCGCCCGCCTATACCGGACTGCCGCCGCATGCCATCGGCGGCGAGCCGACGGGGCGTGAAGCCGGCGGCCACATTATCGTGCCGCAAGGCAGTGTTCTGATCCTTCGCGTGCGTGGAATGGGTGCGGAACCGGGCCTGAGGGTGCACCCCACGCCCCATGACAAATCACCGAAGTTCAGCCAGGCCAATGCCGGTTACGAATCCAAACTGACGCTGCAACAAAACGCGCATGTCAGCGTGCGCGCCATGGGGCGCGCCATCGGCGATTGGCGCTTCGATATTTTGCCGGACAAGCACCCCAGTATCGCTTTCACCGAGCCGCCCGGCACCGGCACGCGCAACACGCTGAAGCTCGCCTATAAGGCCGCCGACGATTACGGCGTGGTCAAGACCGAGGCGCGCATTACCTTGGCGGATGACGAGTCCGACATGAAAACGCAACTCGTTAAAGGGCTGGGCACGTTGGTGGTCGAGCTGCCACTGCCGGTGCAAACCAAACAATTCGCGCAGACAGTGCTGCGCGATCTCACCGCGCATCCCTATGCCGGCATGAAAGTCGCCATCCGCCTTGCCGCCATCGATGCCGCAGGCCAAACCACGGTAACCGCGCCCAAGATCATGGTGCTGCCTGAGCGCGTCTTCACCCACCCGCTGGCGCGCGCACTCATTGAACAGAGAAAGATTCTGGCCTCCGGCGTGCCGGATGCCAGCACCCATGCGGCATCCGTAATCGACGCGCTCACCATCGCGCCCGAGCGCTTCTTCAAGGACGATTACAAGACCTATCTCGCCATGCGTGGGCTTTATTGGCAGTTGCGCACGGTCAAGAACGACAAGGATGTGCTGGCCGCCATGAGTTACATGTGGGACATGGCGTTGGTACTTGAGGAAGGAGATGTGGCGAGCGCCGCGCAAGCGCTCAGAAATGCGCAGCAGGCGCTGATGGATGCGCTGCAAAGCGGCGCCCCGGATGACGAAATTTCCGCCCTGATGCAGAAGCTGCGCGAGGCGATGGATCGCTATCTGCAATCGCTCGCGCAGAACGGCACGCCGCAGGGCGCGCCGCCACCCGGCTCCAAAATGATGCAGGCGCAGGACCTGGATCAAATCCTGAAAGCTATCGAGGAGTTATCGCGCACGGGCGCGCGCGACTCGGCGCAACAGCTGCTTCAGGGACTGGCTCAGTTGCTCCAGAATTTGCGCGTGACGCAGTCTGCCGAGCCGTCGCCCGGCGACAAAGCGGTCAGCGATGCGGTGAAGGGTTTGAGCGATCTGATGGGCGATCAGCGCGAACTGCTTGACCGCACCTTCCGCGAGCAGCAGGGCGGACAGCGGCAGGGCAATAACGCGCTTTCCAACGATCAAAAAGGATTGAAGGACCGCCTCGGCAAGATCACCGAAGGACTGGGCCAGAAGGGTGTCAGGGCGCCAGACAATTTGGGACAGGCCGGCAAAGAGATGGGTAAATCCGAGCAGGACCTGAAGTCGGGGCAGTTTGGCGGCTCGGAATTTTCACAACAGGACGCGCTCGATCAATTGCGCGAAGGCGCGAAGGCGCTGGCAAAGCAGCTAACACCGCAATCTGGCATGGAAGGCATGAACGGCAATACAAGCGAGGATCCGCTGGGGCGCCAGAGCGGCGCCACGGGATCGGATTTCGGCAGTGCTGTAAAAGTGCCGATGGAATCGGATTTGCAGCGCGCGCGTGAAATTCTGCAGGAGCTGCGCAAGCGGGCGGCTGACCGCAACCGGCCCAAGGAAGAGCTCGATTACATCGATCGCCTGCTGAAGTTGTTCTAGCCCTTTTCTTTCTTGATGCGAATGTCGGGCAACCCGCGCGCGTGCCCCGCACGATCCATGCCATAACCAAAAATAAATTCTGGCCCAGCGTGGAAGCCGACATAATCAGCCTTGGCGGCCGCCGCCACATCGGGCTTTGCCACTGCTACGACCGAGATGATTGCGGCGGCGCCACGCTCGAACAGCAGGTCGCGGGCGCGCGCCAGCGTGCCGCCCGATTGCAGGACGCCGTCAATCAGCAGAACCGTGCGCCCGCGGGCGATATCGGTCGGCGCCATCAGTACCATGATGTTTTCCGGCTGCTCGTTGCGGCCATAGGATCTCAGCCAGATGAATTCGGTTTCCAGGTCGAGGCCTTCGCGTGCCAACGCGCGCAACAGATCGGCGGCGAAGACGAATGCACCCACCAATACCGGCACGGCCAGATCGGGTTTCAGGGGATGGGCCGCGATTTCGCGCGCGAGTTTTTTCACCCGCGCGGCGATCTTGCGTTCTGGGAACAGCGTGACGTCACGCTCGCGCGTTTTCACTCGCCGGCCCGGGCGAAGCGAACCTCGACATGGCGTGCCTCGCGCGGCGGGCTTGCAAGCCGCGTCGAGAAGCTGCTGCGGGCGCCCGGAGCCAGCGTGGCGACGCCGGGTGCGAAGGTCCAATGATAAAGCTCGCGCTGGTCGTTATCGCTCAAGGACACGCGAATGGCGGGCACGGGAATCTCGTGCGATGTGACATTGACAAGCTTGCCGCTGACAGCCAGCACCGGCTCGCCGTTCTCGACCTGATCGCTATAAGTAACGCCTGCGAATTCCAGCCCGCGCAAATTCACCGGCATGCCGAGGGCTGTATACAACGTCGCCGATTGCGGCCACAGCGAGGCTATCGTTTCGCGGTATTTCACCGAAGCTCCGCCCAGCGCCAACACCAGCAGGATAAGCGCGAGCCAGCCAACGGCGTTGGCGAACACGCCGGCCATGCTCCGCCGTGGCGGCGCGGCCATGGCGTAGCGCATTTCGCTGGCAGCCGCGAAAGCAGGCGAAGCCTGTTTCTCCACAATGGGTTCGGGCTCGGGTTCGCTTTCGGGCCCCGCCGGCGCCTGAAACCACACCTGACCGCATTTCGCGCAGCGTACATTGCGGCCCGGCGGCGCAAACATATTCGCGTCCGCCAAATAGCGCGTGGTGCAGAGGGGGCAGGTCAGGATCATCTGCGATGGAATCGCCAGTCCTTACGCGAGCGAATTTGGCCCATCCCATTGCGCGAGGCAAGGCGTGGCGAAAGCGAGCCGCTGCCGCTATGGTGCAAATGTGTTTCGCAAAGCGCAAGATTCTTAACTCGCATGGTTCGCTTCGAAAATATCGGCATGCGTTATGGCGCGGGGCCAGAAATCCTGCGCGACGTGAGCTTTGCGCTCGAACCGGGCTCGTTCACCTTCGTCACCGGGCCGTCGGGCGCGGGTAAAAGCACGCTGCTCAAGCTCATCTACATGGCCGAACGGCCATCGCGCGGGCTGATTACATTATTCGGGCGCGACCTTGCCGGGCTTAAGCGCGCGGAGCTTCCGGCGCTTCGCCGCCGCGTCGGCGTGGTGTTCCAGGAATTTCGCCTGCTCGAACATCTTTCGGCCTTCGACAATGTGGCGATGCCATTGCGCCTCGCCGGCAAGCGCGAAGCCGATTATGCCCACGATGTGGAAGAGCTGCTGTCCTGGGTGGGACTTGGCAACCGCCTGGACGCTAAGCCGCCGACGCTTTCCGGCGGCGAGCAGCAGCGCGTCGCCATTGCGCGCGCGGTGGTGGCGAAGCCCGACATGCTGCTGGCCGACGAGCCCACCGGAAATGTGGATGCCGAAATCGGCGAGCGGCTGATCCGCCTGTTCGTGGAACTCAACCGTTTCGGCACCACGGTGATGATCGCGACCCACGACCGCACGCTGCTCTCGGGGGCCAAGGCGAACGAAATGCATCTTACGGGCGGACACATAACGGAGATGCGGGGGACTCCGCGATGAAGGAGCACAAGCCCGGCCGCCTTCTGCCGCGCGAAGCTGGCGCAGCGCCGCTCGATCTGGTCATCGGCGTGATGGCATTTCTGGCGGCGCTGGCATTGGGCGGGGTGCTGGTCGCCAACCGCACGGCGGAAAGCTGGCAGGCGGGACTGTCGGGACGTCTGACCGTGCAAGTTCTGCCACAAGGCGACACGCCGTCAGACGCGGAAGTCAATGCCGCCCTCGGCGTGTTGCACGCAACCGATGGCGTGGTGCGGGCACATCAGATTTCACAGGCCGAGTCGCTATCACTGGTGGAACCCTGGCTGGGGCGCGACGCGGTGGTGGCGGCGCTGCCCTTCCCTGCGCTTATCGACGTAACATTGGCACCAGGCGCCGCGCTCGATATCAACCGCCTTGAAGTGCGCTTAAAGAAAGCGGCGCCCCATGCGGTGCTCGACGATCACAGCCGCTGGGTGACGCGCTTGAAAGCGACTGCAGGCACGGTGTTGTGGAGCGCGCTCGCAATCCTTGTGCTCATCGCCATCGCCACGTCGGCGACAGTCGCATTCGCCACGCGCGCAGGCCTCGCCACGCACCACCGCATCGTCGAGCTTCTTCACATGATGGGCGCACGTGACGGATTTATCAGCCGCGCTTTCGAATGGCATTATTTTGTGGCGGCGCTGGTCACATCGCTCTGCGGCACGCTGGCGGCGCTGGCTATTTTCGTGGTGGCGCAAAGCATGGAGGGCGTGGGCCTGGCCACTATTCCCTTCCTGCCTCCGCTCGGCCTTAAACTTGCCGAACTTCCCTGGCTAGCTTTGGTTCCCGCGAGCGCCGCACTGATCGCCTGGTTGACGGCAAGGGCTTCGGTCTTCTCGGCTTTGCGGGAGATTTACTGAGGGCAACCAAAAGCGTCAGATAGGCGTTAATCCTGTAAACTCTTTCTTGGCCCTCAATGGAATAAATAGACACTGGGACAGCAACTATGGCGATGGAACACCCATTCAGAAAGCAATCCGGCGGCTCGCTGAGGCGGACCCTGGTTTTGCTTGTCGCCCTCTATGTCGTGGGTTTCGCCTTCTATGTGTATTCACTGCCCAAGGCTACCGCGTCGGCTAGTCCATCCTCGGTCAAAGCGGACGGCATTGTAGCGCTCACCGGTGGCGACGCGAGACTCGAAACCGCAGTCGCGCTTTTGGAAAGCGGCGCGGGCGACAGGCTGCTGATCACCGGCGTCCATCCACAAACTACCAAACAAGAATTGAAACAAAGGTTGCATGGTGGTCCGCGTTTCGATTGCTGCGCCGATCTCGGCTTCACCGCCACCGACACGCGCGGCAACGCAAAAGAGGCCGCCGATTGGGCGCATACCAACGGCTACAACAGCCTTATCGTGGTGACCGCGGCGTACCACATGCCGCGCAGCCTGCTGGAATTCGGTACCGAGATGCCGGATGTGCGGTTAACGCCATACCCCGTGGAAATCGACGCGGTAAATCCTTCCAGCGGATGGGATCTGAAAACCTTGCGGGTCTTGAATGGCGAATATGTGAAGTATGTCGCCAGTCTCGCGCGGGTTACCCTTGAACGCGCGACGGAGCCGCACGCGAAGGCCAATACACAAGCGGCAGCGAAGCAGTAAGATCGCTTCGTGATTTATCTGCGCTCCGCGCTGTTTCTTATCTGGTTTGTCGCGGTCTCGGTGGCGATGCACATCGTCTGCCTGCCAACGCTGCTGCTCGACCGGAAATCTGCGTCTAGCGTACCGTGGGCATGGGCAAAGCTCATGCTGTGGGGATTAAAAGTATTTTCTGGGCTTAGGTATGAAGTACGCGGGGCACAGCACCTTATTCATGGCGGCGTGCTTGTCGCCTCCAAGCATCAATGCATGTGGGAGACCATGGCGCTGTTCGCGTTGCTTGACGACCCCGCCGTCGTCATCAAGCGCGAGCTGCTGCGCCTGCCTTTCTATGGCTGGTATGCGCGCAAGCAGGAAATGATCTTCGTCGATCGTAAAGCCGGTGCTTCCGCAATACGGGCCATGATGACGGCCGCGCGGCGCGCACTTTCGGATAGTCGCCCGATCCTGATTTTCCCCGAAGGCACGCGCAAAGCGATAGGCGCGCCCCCCGATTACAAACCAGGTGTGGCGGGGCTTTACTCCGAGCTTGAGGTTCCTTGCGTGCCGGTCGCGCTCAATTCCGGGCTGTACTGGATTGCAGGCGGCCTTCTGAAGAAGCCCGGCACCATAGTGGTCGAATTTCTGGAAGCGATTCCACCGGGCCTCGCCCGCCAGGATTTCATGGGCCTTCTACAAACGCGCATCGAGACCGCCACGGGCCGGCTGGTGGAAGAGGGAAAAATGGCCTTGGCCGTAAAGGCCTAGGCCATCAAAAATAATGAAGAACAGATCAAGAACTTTTAATTGACTCGCAGCATTTGCGAGTTAGCGTGGGCCCGAATGAGCAATCTGTCGCGCCAGATCTGGGAGATGAAGTACCGGCTGAAAACGCCGGACGGCACACCTGTGGATCGCGCCGTTGAGGACACCTGGGCGCGCGTGGCGATGGCCATGGCCGAGGCGGAGGTGCCCGAGCAGCGGCGCGATTGGGCTCTCACCTTCGCGGGCGCTTTGGCCGGCCACCGCTTCTTGCCCGCAGGGCGAATACTCGCCGGCGCCGGCACGGGGCGCGCTGTGACGCTGTTCAACTGCTTCGTCATGGGCACGATTGCCGACGATCTTGGCAGCATCTTCGCGCATTTGCGGGAAGCCGCGCTCACCATGCAACAGGGTGGCGGCATCGGTTACGATTTTTCGACGCTGCGCCCCAAAGGCTCGGCTGTCCGTAGTATCGGCGCCGATGCCTCGGGGCCGCTGTCCTTCATGGATGTATGGGACGCCATGTGCCGCACCATCATGTCGGCGGGTGCCAGGCGCGGCGCCATGATGGGAACACTCGCCTGCGATCACCCCGATATCGAGGCGTTCATCGACGCCAAGCGCGAGCCGGGACGGCTACGCAATTTCAATCTTTCGGTGCTGGTGACGGACGCCTTCATGGACGCGGTGAAGGTGGACCGCGCGTGGGATTTGGCATTTGGCGGCACGGTCTACAAAACCATATCGGCGCGCGCGCTGTGGGATCGCATCATGCGCGCAACCTATGATGCGGCCGAGCCCGGCGTCATCTTCATCGATCGCATCAATGCCGAGAACAATCTCAGCTATTGCGAGACCATCCAGGCCACCAATCCCTGCGGCGAGCAGCCCTTGCCGCCCTATGGCGCCTGCCTGCTCGGCTCCATCAATCTGGCCAAGCTGGTGGCGCATCCCTTCAGTCAGGATGCGATGCTTGACGAGGCGGAGCTCGCGCGGCTCACCCATATCGCCGTGCGCATGCTCGACAACGCCATCGACATGTCGCGCTTTCCGCTCGCGGCGCAGGAACGCGAGGCAAAAGCCAAGCGCCGCATTGGGCTTGGCGTCACTGGTTTGGCGGACGCGCTCATCTTCTGCCGCACACGCTATGGCTCGGCGCAAAGCATCGCTTTAATCGAGCGCTGGTTGCGCGTGATCCGCGATGCCGCCTATCTGGCGTCATCCGAGATCGCCGCCGAGAAGGGCGCCTTTCCGCTGTTCGACCGCGAGCGCTATATGGCCGCGCCCAATATCCGGGCGCTGCCCGAAGATATTCAGCAAAAGATCGCCTGGCAGGGCATGCGCAATGCGCTGGTCACCTCGATTGCGCCCACGGGCACCATTTCGCTCTTCGCTGACAATGTGTCGAGCGGCATCGAGCCGGTGTTTGCCTATTCCTACAAGCGCAATGTGCTGATGCCGGATGGCAGCCGCCGCGAAGAGCCAGTGGCCGATTACGCCTACAGCAGCTTCCGCGCGCAGTTCGGCGAGAATGCGCCGCTCCCCGATTATTTCGTCAATGCGCAGAATCTGGCGCCCGCCAATCATCTTGCCGTGCAGGCGGCGGCGCAGAAATATGTCGACAGCTCGATTTCCAAGACGATCAATTGCCCCGCGGATATTTCCTTCGAGGCGTTCAAGGACGTTTACACCAACGCCTATGAATCGGGCTGCAAGGGCTGCACCACCTACCGGCCCAATGCTGTGACGGGCGCTGTGCTGGAGGCTGAGCCCGCAACCGTGGCCACGGCTGCGCCTGTTCCCTCACCACGCCGCGCCGAAAGATTCGAAGCGGGCGGCGTCGTCTATATGACCAAGCCGCTCGACCGCCCCGGCGAGCTCACGGGACGCACATACAAAATCAAATGGCCCGACCTAGACCACGCCTTCTACATCACGATCAATGATATCGAGCAGGACGCGCGCCGCCGCCCGTTCGAGATTTTCATCAACTCGAAAAACATGGAGCATTACGCCTGGACGGTGGCGCTCACGCGCATGATCTCGGCCGTCTTCCGGCGCGGCGGCGATGTGTCCTTCGTTGTCGAGGAACTGAAAGCCGTGTTCGATCCGCGCGGCGGCCAATGGATGGGCGGGCGTTATGTGCCCTCGATACTGGCCGCCATCGGCGAAGTGATCGAGCGCCATCTGATCGATATTGGCTTCATGGCAAGCCCCGAAGGCGAAAACGATGCGCAGCGCATGGCCAAAGCCGTGGCCGTGGGCGAAGGCGCCGCCGTGCGCCGCTGCCCGCGCTGCGGCGCGCCCAGCCTGCTCAAGCTCGAAGGCTGCGATACCTGCGTCTCTTGTGGCTATTCGAAGTGCTATTGAGCGCTTATAAAAGAGCGCCCCTTTCCGAGAACCATCTTTGATTTCCTACTCGCACCGCATTTTCATGTATGGGCCGGTGGCTTTGCTCGTGCTGCTGGTGGCGGGCTATTCGCTCTACTGGCAGGCCTGCGCCGACACGCTGCGCGCCGAACTCGACGCCGCCAACGGCCGCGAGATCATGCCGGGCGTCACCTTCGCCTTCGCGGAAAAGACCGTCGGAGGCTATCCCTTCCGGCTCGATGCCGTGCTGTCGGGCGTAACCTTTGCGCACAAGAGCGCGCAGGGCGAAACCGCGTGGCGCACGGAAAAACTTGCCCTGCACATGCAGAGCTATGGCGCCGGGCATTTTCTGTTCGAGGCCGCCGGCCTGCAATCCTTCGCCTGGCCGGATGCGAACGGGATATCCCGCGTGCTTTATGTGACGCCCGGAACCGCGCGGGCGAGCGCCATTCTGCATGACGGCAAATTGTACCGTTTCGATCTCGATGTGGCCGAAGCCGAGGTGCAGGACGCGGCGCTTACGGCGCGGCAGGGGCGCAACGTAGCAGTCAAACGCGCACAATTTCATCTGCGTGCACGCGAAGACCGCGCCGTCGATATCGCCATCAAGCTTGAAGGCGCACGCATTGGCCCTGGCTTCACGCCGGCACTTGGCGCCGACCTGCCGCTTTTCATGCTCAATGGCAGCCTCAGCCACGGTGAAACGCTGGAAGCCCTGCTGGCCGATAAAGACAGCGGCGCCAATGCCAGTGAAGCCTGGCGCAAAGCGGGCGGCGCATTCGATGTTTCAGAGCTTTCCTTGAAGTGGGGTCAAGCCATAGTCGACGCCACCGCGACGCTGGCCTTCGACGACGATCACAGATTGATGGGTTCGGTCGACGGCGTTGTCAGCGGTGTGCAGGCTCTCGCCGCCGCCGCCCAACGCACCTCCCAGCTGCCGCAGCAAGAACTGGGGCCTGCAACAGCTGCGATTTCCGCTCTGGCTTCGATAGCGGTGGATGCAAATGGGCGGTTGCCGATGCATCTGCTTATGCAAAACGGCGCGATGATGATTGGCGCTACCCAAGTGGCCGCGTTCGAGCCGCTGTATTAGCGCGGCTTTCTCGCCGTGAACTCTGCCAAAGCCTCCGCGACAAGCCGGTTCGCTTCTTCGCTGCCAACAGTAAGACGCAGGCAGTGCGGCAGACCGTAATTGGCAGTTGGCCGTAACATTAGCCCGCGCGCCAGAAGGAAACGGTCGGCGTCGGCTGCTTGTTGCGCATTAGAAAACCGGATCAGCAGAAAATTGCCCGCGCTGTCATCCGCCGCAAGTTCTGCCTCACAAATGCGCTGGATCAGCCATTCGCGCCAGGTTTCATTATGGCGTACGGCCGCATCCAAGAAGGCAGAATCATGTAGTGCAGCTACAGCCGCTTTCTGCGCCGCCACATTGACGTTGAACACCGTGCGCACACGATTGAGCGCGTCAGCCACGGCCGGCGGGCAATAGGCCCAGCCCACGCGCAGGCCTGCGAGCCCATAGGCTTTCGAGAATGTTCGCAGCATCACCACGTTGTCCGAAGCGGCAACGAGTTCGACACCGGGTTCATAATCCTTGCGCCCAACATATTCGGCATAGGCGGCATCGATCACCAGCAGCACGTCTCGCGGCAACCCTGCATGAAGCCGGCGCAACTCCTTAGCGGGAAGATAAGTACCGGTAGGATTGTTGGGGTTGGCGAGATAGACGAGCCGCGTGCGTGGACTCACTTTCGCAAGTATGGCGTCGACATCAGCAGTGCGTTCGCGTTCCGGCGCCGCGACTGGTGTGGCGCTATTGCCAAGTGCCGCTATGCGATAGATGACAAACCCATGTTCTGTGAACAAGACCTCATCGCCAGGGCGTAAATAACAATTTGCCAGCAAGCCTATGAGTTCTTCCGATCCGTTGCCGCAAACGATGCGTTCGGCTTCCAACCCATGACTGCTTGCAATCGCCTGACGCAGAGCCTGATCGCCACGCTCGGGATAGAATTGAAATTCCTTCTCTGCCGCATGAGCCGCTTCGATGGCTTTTGGGCTTGGTCCTAACGGCGATTCATTCGATGCCAGCTTGAAAATACGCTTGCCAGGCTCTGCTTCGGGGCGGCCGCCGCTATAGGGCGTGATCTGCAATACGCCGGGCTTGGGTGTAATCGTCATGGCGTCTTGATACGGTTGACTGGGGCGAAATCAAAGCGCTCGTTGACAGCGCGGGACTGGAGTCCTAGCACACCGCGCTCTTGGGAGGCCTGCTTGTCCGACACCGCGAGCCCGCGTTTCTCTCGCCCGCTGAAGGCTCCTGCTGAGAATATCGGCCATGCGGTCAGCTTCGGGCCGGAACGCCCGTTGGTGCTGGACTCGGGCCGCGAGCTTAGCCCGCTCACCATCGCCTATATGACCTACGGCACGCTGAACACCGAGCGCAGCAATGCCGTGATGGCGGTGCATGCACTTTCCGGCGACCAGTTCGCCAGCGGCACGCATCCCGTTACCGGCAAACCCGGCTGGTGGAACCTGATGGTCGGCCCCAGCAAGGCGATCGACACCGACCGTTACTTCGTCATCTGCCCCAATGTCGTGGGCGGCTGTATGGGCACGACAGGACCGGGCGAAATCGATCCCACAACGGGTGAGCCTTATGGCCTTAGTTTTCCTTTGGTGACCATCCGCGACATGGTGCGCGCGCAGGCCATGCTGCTGGATGCGCTCGGTATCGAGCAACTCTTGTGCGTGCTTGGCGGCTCAATGGGCGGCATGCAGGCGCTGCAATGGCCGGTGAGTTATCCGAAGCGTGTTTTCTCGGCGATGCCGATTGCCACCGGCGCGCGTCACTCGGCACAGAACATCGCCTTCCACGAAGTGGGGCGCCAGGCGATCATGGCTGACCCCGATTGGCGGGGTGGTAATTACGGCCGCGCGGGCACAAGCCCTTCCAAAGGGCTCGCTGTCGCGCGCATGGCCGCGCACATCACCTATCTTTCGGAAGCCGCATTGCAGAGGAAATTCGGCCGCAACCTGCAGGACCGCGAGGCGCTCTCTTTCGGCTTCGATGCCGATTTCCAGATCGAGAGCTACTTGCGCCATCAGGGCATGACGTTCGTCGATCGCTTCGACGCCAATTCCTATCTCTATATGACGCGGGCGATGGATTATTTCGATTTGGCTACCGATTACGGCGGTGTGCTGGCGGAAGCTTTTCGCAACACGCCCACGCGTTATTGCCTGGTCTCGTTCACCAGTGACTGGCTGTTTCCCACAATCGAGAACAAACGCATCGCGCACGCGCTGAATGCAGCGGGCGCCAATGTCAGCTTCGTCGAGATTGCATCCGACCGCGGCCACGATGCCTTCCTGCTAGACGAGCCCGAGCTGTTCGCCACAGTGCGCGGTTTCCTGAATTCTGCGGCCAGCGCCAAGGGCATAAAATGAAGCAATCGCTTGCGCCTCTCCGTCCTGATCTTGCGGCTATCGCCAGCATGGTGCCCGCCGGCGTGCGCGTACTCGATATCGGTTGCGGAGATGGGGCGCTGCTTGAGCACTTGGTAACGGCGCGCCAGGTTGACGGCCGCGGCCTAGAGCTCAACCAGCAGAACGTCAATGCCTGCGTGGCGCGAGGGCTTTCGGTGGTGCAAGGTGACGCCGATACCGACCTTGGCGATTACCCGTCGGGCGTGTTCGACATCGCGATCTTAAGCCAAACCATCCAGGCTACACGCAGGCCTCACGACGTGCTCACGCAATTGCTGCGCATCGGCAAGCGCAGCATCGTGTCATTGCCAAATTTCGGGCATTGGAGGGTGCGGCTGTCGCTTCTGCTCACTGGCCGCATGCCGGAGACGCATGCGCTGGGTTATCGCTGGTACGAAACGCCCAATATCCATCTTTGCACGATTGCGGATTTCGTTGCGCTTGCATGCGATGCCGGTGCGCGTATCGAACGCGCGCTGGCGCTGAAGGATAACGGCAGCACGCGCGCCATGGCACCACATGCCTGGGGACCCAATCTTTTCGCCGAAGGCGCGATTTTTTTGCTGACAAAAAAATAGGCGCGAACGGCTTTTGACCGTCCGCGCCTACTGCAAACGAACCTCACGCCACTTTCCGGGGAACCTGGCGGCGTGAAGATCGCGGGGTAAACTTTACTGCTGCGGTGTCGACGCCGGAGTTGAGGTCGCCGCAGGTGCCGACTTGTGCTTCTTCTTGTGCTTCGTTGCAGGCTTTGCCGCGGTTGTATCCGTGGACGTTGATGCTGCAGGCGTTGCCGCCGGCGCTGCCGCCGGCGCCGCTGCCGGCGTGGCTGACATTGTGCTGGATGATGACGTGCTGGACGACGCAGTGCCGGCCGCGAATGCCGCGCCGCTTATGGCAGTGGCAAGCAGAATGGCCGGAATGGCAAACTTCAAAGTGCGCATTAACTTCTCCCTGTTGAGCGCCAAAGCCCCCGCCTGGCGTGCGCGCACTAATACGACCGGAACCTCTCGCCCTTCTGACGCAAGGGTGAATTCGCGGTCACCTGGCGGCCATATTCAGAACCGCGCCCCTGCAAACACGGATTGGCGCGCGGCTTTAGCGGTCGCGGGCGCCAGCGCGTACATGGATTTCGAGGCTTCCACGATGTGCACGCCCCCAAGCCCGCGCCACAACCTTCGCCCAGCGCGCTCCCAGGCGGTGCCGGCACGGGCCGAGCGGCGGCGGATGGGCGGCATCAGCAACGCCATATCCCAGCGCTCGGGCACAAACAGCGCGCGCTGCAACAAACGTTCGAGCTGCCCCCGGCTATAGGGCCGGCCATGACCGAATGGCGTGGTTTCGAATTGAGCCCACAAGCTGGCACGGTTGGGCGCCACAATCAGCAACCGCCCTTCCGGCGTCAGCACGCGCCACAGCTCGCGCATGAAACTCTTTTCCGCTTCGCTCATCTCGAGTCCATGCACCAGCAGCACACGGTCGAATGAGGAATTCGGAAACGGCAAAGAATGTTCTTCCACCAATGCCGTTGACTGCAGCGATGGCCCCCAGGCGCTCACGCCCTGCTGCGCTGGCATGGCGGCAAGTGTGCGCTCCGCCTCGCCGGTAAACGCCTTGAGATAGGGCGTGGCGAACCCGAAGCCCAACAGGCGCTGGCCGGCAAGATCGGGCCAAGCCGCGCGCAGCCGCTGCAACACAAGCCTGCGCGCAACCTGCCCCAGGGGGCTTTCGTAGAATAGGTCGAGCTCGCGAACGTCGAGCGCCATGGCTTAATGCGTAATCCTCTGCGCCCTTGGGTTCAACGCCGGCGCTGTCATTGCTAGGTTATGCCTATGACCACCCGCCTGGAAATCGAGCCCGTCTCCTGCCTCAAGGACAACTACGCCTATCTGGTGTTCGAGCAGGGTTCAGGCACCTGTGCCGTGGTGGATCCCTCAGAAGCCGCCCCGGTGCAACGCGCGATAGCCGCGCATGGCCTCAAGCTCACGCATATTCTCAACACCCATCATCATCACGATCATATCGGCGGCAATCTGGCACTGAAGGCGGCGACGGGCGCTGAGATCGCGGCGGCCGAGAAAGACCGCGCGCGCATTCCGGGCCTCGATATCGGTTTGCGCCATGGAGACACATTCCGTTTTGGTGGGCACGAAGCGCGCATTCTGGAAATCCCCGCGCACACCTCCGCGCATCTCGCATACTGGTTCATGCAAGCGGGCGCCGTGTTCACCGGCGACACGCTGTTCCTGATGGGTTGCGGGCGGCTGTTCGAAGGCACACCTGCGATGATGCATGCAAGCCTCGCCAAGCTCGCGGCGCTGCCCGATGACACACGCGTCTTTTGCGGCCATGAATACACGCTCAACAATGGCCGCTTCGCGCTGAGCGTCGAACCCGGTAACGTGGATTTGCAAACTCGCATGAAAGACGCGACAGAAATGCGCGCGGCCGGCAAACCGACTGTGCCGGGAACAATCGCGCTCGAGAAGAAGACCAATCCTTTCCTGCGCGCGGCCTCGCCCGAAATCCGCCGCACGCTCGGCATCGAGAACGCAAGCGACGTGGATATCTTTGCCGAGCTGCGCCGGCGCAAGGATGTTTTCTGAGCCGAGTGCCTGCCAAATACGTGGATAAGGATGGGCCGTGTGTCTACTCGGACTTGTCGCTGTCCGCTTTGTCTTTGTCTTTATCCCGATCTTTGTCTTTGTCCGAGCTGCCGCCACTCACGGTGTGGGCCGCGCCCTTCACCACGCTGCCCGCGACATCGACGGTGGTGGTGACCACCGTTCCCGCGACACTGGCAGCCGTGTCGACCACGCTGACCACGGCGCAGGCGGAAAGCGCCATCGCCGCAACGCCCGCAGCAAATGCCATAATGGCGATGCGCATGAAGCTTTCCTCCAGCGCCACAGTTGATCGCAGCGCGTTCGCCTTAACAAGCTCTATTTGTTGAACTTTTTGCCCGTTCATCTTCGAACTTACGCCTTCACGCCCAGGCCGAATCCGCGTAAAATTAACATGGATGTAATGAGGACATTGGCCAATGAAATCCATCACATATCTTCTTGCTGGCGTGGCTGCGCTGGGCTTGCTGTTTAGCCCGGTCGCGGTATCAGCCGCGCATCATCACGGACATGCCTGGCACAACAATCACAGGGCTTGGCATGCACGCCATTGGCGCCACGGCGCGCGCGTGCCCTTTGGCTGGCGGCATTACGCCTGGTTCGATTGGCGCCGCCACCACCTGCACGATCCCGGCCGTTATCACTGGATCTTTATCGACGACCAGTATCTGCTGCTCGATGATCGCGGTTTCATCATCGAAATCGGCAATTAAGCGTCCGTTGTCGTAATGATGTCAAAGGGACGGGCCTCGCCGCCCGTCCCTTTTTCATTACGAGGATGCTTCGTGTTAAAAGAGACCAGCCGGGGGAACGAGCATGAGCGACATGCACGACCAAGACGACCTGCCGCCGAAAAAAGACAAGCCGCATCAGGCGACGCTGAGCGTGATGCTTGGCGAAGTGGCCGGTTCCGCGGTTTGGATCGCTATTATTTTCGCCATTGCCGCCGTGCTGGCGTGGCTTGCGATTAAGTGGATGTCCTAAAGAGCAAATTCACCGCCTGAAACGAATCGGTTGCGAGGCGTAAGATGGCGCCCGCGCGGTTGTGATTTGCTTTTTATGCGCGAGAATTCCAGAGGGGGAACCACATGGGATCGGCCAATATCAGTTCCGTTGAAATGCAAATCCTGTTTTGCGCCATTCTGCTTGGGCTGGTGCAGTTGCTGGCGGTCATCATCTTCAGTGTCGTTGGGCGTGGCCTGCCGTGGAATGTGAGCTCGCGCGACGAGCCCGCGCGCCCGCTCGGCAAATACGCCGCGCGTTTCGAGCGCGGCTACAAGAATTTCCTCGAGTCGTTTCCGCTGTTCGCCGCCACCGTGCTGCTGGCGGCGGCGCTCGGCCGCACCAATGCGGCGTCGGTGTGGGGCGCGCAGATCTATATCTGGGCGCGCGTGCTTTACATTCCGGCTTACATGGCGGGCCTGCCCTGGGTGCGCACGCTGGTGTGGACCGCGTCGTTCGTGGGCATCCTGATGATCGCCGACGCCATCTGGCCGGGGTGGTGAGGGGCATTTCTGCATATTGACAATTGTCGCTTGTCATTATAATATTGCCGCATGATCCGGCGCTTCCGGCATCGCGGCCTTAAGCGTCTGTTCGAAGACGACGACCGGCGCGGATTGAACGCGCAACACGTCGATAAGATACTGCGTGTGCTGGCGCGTTTGGATCGGGCGTCGGAGCCCGGCCAGATGAACCTGCCGGGCTGGCGGCTGCATCCGCTGAAGGGCGAGCTCGCCGGATTCTGGAGCGTTACGATCAGCGCCAACTGGCGGATCGTTTTCCGCTTCGAAAACGGCGATGCGAACGATGTCGATTATGTGGATTATCACTGAAGGAGTTATGCGATGCCGATGAAGAACCCTCCCCACCCCGGCCAGTCTGTGCGGTTCGATTGCCTTGAGCCGCTAGGCTTGAGCGTGACGGAAGGCGCGAAAGCGCTGGGCGTGACGCGGCAGGCGCTTAATAACCTCGTCAACGGCAAGAGCGGCATTTCGCCCGAGATGGCGATCAGGCTCGACAAGGCCTTTGGCGGCAGCGCAGAAGTGTGGCTTGGCATACAGATGGATTACGATCTGGCGCAGGCGAAGAAACGCGAGCGCGCGATCAAGGTACGACGTGTGGCGCGTGCGGCGTGAGCGAGAAGGTAATCCAAATATTAGATTAGGCTTCTTAATGTGAGCGATCTCTTCAAATATGGAATTGTAATTTTGATAGCTCTGTATGGCCTTTACTGGACAACCGGGGGTGGAATGGGAACTGACAGGCTTTTTGGTCCCCCAGATACACTCCCCCTTTCCCGTTATAATGATATGGACGTGAACGTATATTTTTACTTTCCAGACGGCCGCGAAGAATATTTGGGACCTACACGTGGTGCCTCCAATTGCGGAGAAATCGCTCGCGCTCGTGCCGCGGCCCTCGGGATGAGCACATCCGCCGACTGGAGCTATGTCTGTTGCACCGTTGAAGCTGGCAGTTCCTGCTACAGAACAATCAGGTAAGGTGCAAATGTAGCTAAATGCGGACGGTGTCCCGCAAAACAGGAAATTGCCGGCATCCTGATGATTGCCGACGCGATTTGGCGCGGGTGGTGAGAAGCGCATTCAACATGAATTAGAATTCCAATGCAGGCCATCCTTGGTCGACCAGAAAGACTCGATCAAACCCCAACTGGCTGCGCGCCTTACGAATCTTAGGTGAGGTGATCAAGGCGTCAAATCCTTCATCGATTAACTGAAAGCGGAATTGTCGACCGTGAATAAGGAGCCAGCCGCCTGATCCGTTATACGTCGCCTTTTTCACTAGTGCGTGGACTAACGCCGATTATCATGCGACCAATCTTTCAGTACCCCTGAGCACCGTCGGCTCAGAGACAACGGAGCCTCTGAATCGCCCAATGTGCCCACCGCCAAAGGAACCTCCCCGTTTGGCAACTTCCTCTCTGCTAAGAGCGGCTAAATAACCCCCTTTGCCATCATTGCGCCAATCGGGATAAGCGACAGTTACCTGTAGATTGATACGATCCGACAGCAGATCAATCGAGAAGTCGAAAATGTTGTTCTCAGGAAGGATCTGAAACGCAACATTGTTGGACCAATTCAGATCTTCGGCAAGGAAGAGCAGCGGAGCGAGTTCATCTGACCAAATCTTCGCGGGTTTTTCAGGATCGCTGTCCCTTTGTTCAACTAGCGTGTCCCGGAAAGCTCGCAGATCTCCAATGAGGTAAGCACATCCGCGCCTGAAACGGGAGGCAATGGCGTTTGTCAATTATCCAAAAAGCTCCGTAGTTTCCGTGACCGGCTCGGGTGCTTCAGTTTGCGGAGCGCCTTGGCCTCGATCTGGCGGATACGTTCGCGCGTCACGCTGAACTGCTGGCCCACTTCTTCCAGCGTGTGATCGGTGTTCATGCCGATGCCGAAGCGCATGCGCAAGACGCGCTCTTCGCGCGGCGTCAGGGTCGCCAGCACGCGCGTGGTTGTTTCGCGCAAATTGGCCTGGATGGCGGCGTCGATGGGCAGCACCGCGTTCTTGTCCTCGATGAAATCGCCCAAATGCGAATCTTCCTCGTCGCCGATGGGCGTTTCCAAGGAAATCGGCTCCTTGGCGATCTTCATAACTTTCCGCACTTTTTCCAGCGGCATGGCGAGGCGCTCGGCCAGCTCTTCCGGCGTCGCTTCGCGGCCGATCTCGTGCAGCATCTGGCGGGAAGTCCGCACCAGCTTGTTGATGGTCTCGATCATGTGCACGGGAATGCGGATGGTGCGCGCCTGATCGGCGATGGAGCGCGTGATCGCCTGCCTGATCCACCAGGTGGCGTAGGTGCTGAACTTGTAGCCGCGGCGGTATTCGAATTTGTCCACCGCCTTCATCAGGCCGATATTGCCTTCCTGGATGAGGTCGAGGAATTGCAGGCCGCGGTTGGTGTATTTCTTGGCGATGGAAATCACCAGGCGCAGGTTCGCCTCGATCATTTCCTTTTTCGCCTGGCGGGATTCGCGTTCGCCCTTCTGCACGGTTTGCACGATGCCGCGGAAATCTTCGATTTCCTGGCGCGTTTCCTGCGCCAACGTCTGCACTTCCTCGCGGATTTCCTTCACCCGGTCGCGCTCTTCTGCGATGAATTCCTTCCACCCCTGCCCGGTGAGGCGGCCCACGCGGCGCATCCAGTTGGGATCGAGCTCGTTGCCGAAATATTGCTTGAGGAAATCGGCGCGGTCGACGCCATGCGCTTCGGCAAGGCGCAACAGCTTGCCTTCCAGCGAGGTCAGCCGGCGGTTGATGCCGTACATCTGATCGACAAGCGCTTCGATGCGGTTGTTGTTGAGCTTGAGCTTTTTAACCAGATCGACGGTTTCGTTGCGCAACTTCTTGAAGCGGCGTTCCTGGCCGGAGGACAGCTCGTCGGCGCCAAGTGCGGCTTCGACACTCGCGTCCTGCAACCGGCCAAGGCGCTTATAAAGCCCGGCGATTTCGTCCAGCGTCTCCAGCACTTGCGGCTTTAATGCCGCTTCCATGGCGGAAAGCGACAGCTGCGACTCGTCGTCGAAATCGTCTTCGCCGGGGGGCGCCGCTTCGGCGCCGGGTTCGGCACCTTCGGTCGTCTCTTCGCCTTCGGCTTTCGGCGCCGCGGGTTTGGGCGGTGCGGGACGCGTCATCACGGCGGCGGTCGCACTCGCGCCATTGCCGCCGACCACGGCTACGGCCGCCGCGAACACCGCGCGCATCTGGCCCATCGCGCCCTGTGCTTGTGGCGCGCCCGGCATGACGCCCGGCTGACCCGGAACGCCCGGCATCGGCATGGCGCCCGGAATGGGCTGGCCGTCGGGGCCGATGGTGCCCGGCGCGCCCGGCTGACCCGGTGCGCCGCCATACATGGCTTCGAGATCGATGATATCGCGGAGCAGAACCTTGCCTTCGTTCAGCTCGTCGCGCCACACGGTGAGCGCCTCGAAGGTCAGCGGGCTTTCGCACAGCGCGCCGATCATCAGCTCGCGGCCCGCCTCGATGCGCTTGGCGATGGCGATTTCGCCTTCGCGCGACAGCAATTCCACCGAACCCATTTCGCGCAAATACATGCGCACGGGATCGTCGGTGCGGTCGTAGGATTCCGCCGCCTTCTCGACGACGGCAACCTGGCCGTCCTCGGCCTTGGCGGGAAGGTTTTCGCCCTCGCCTTCTTCCGTCTCTTCGGACTCGATGACGTTGATGCCCATTTCGTTGAGCATCGACATGGTGTCTTCGATCTGCTCCGACGAAACCTTGTCCGACGGCAGCACCTTGTTCAGTTCGTCGTAAGTGACATAGCCGCGGCTTTTCGCCTTGGTGATCATTTTGCGGACGCCGACGTCCGACATGTCGAGCAGCGGCTCGCCATCCTCTTTGCTCGGCACGGGGCCGCCCGCATCGGGCAGTGCGCCTTTCTTTGCGGCGTGGCTTGGCAGCTTGATGCCCTTGGCGGCGGCCTGGGCCATCATCGCTTTCATGCGCTGCTTTTCGAAGCGCGCGAGTTCGGCAGGCGTAAGGGGCCGCGACTTTTGCGGGCCTTTCTTGGCGGGCTTGGCCTTGGCCGCTTCCTTGACAGGTGCTTTGGAGGCCGCCTTAGCCTTCACCTTCGGCAGGGCTTTCGCCGCCGTTTTTTTGGCCGTCTTGTGCGCCGCTTTGTTTTTCACTGGCTTCTTTTTCACCACAAGTCCCGTTTAGTATTCCGGCTGCGCGCCCACACGCAGCAATTCGTTCAGCCGTTGCAATTCGTCCCAATCGGCGTCCGCGCCCGCATCGAGATAACGCCTGAGCGCTTCGTCCCGCTGCAGCTTGACGTCGCTCTGCTCGGGCAATTCGGGGTCACGCAGCTGGGCGATGGCACGCACAGCCCGCGGTTCACCCCGCTCCTCATCCATTCCCCCTGACAGCGCCGACCGCACAACCTGCTGCGCTTTGAGCTGCTCGACGAGCTCGCCGAACCCCGCCTTAGATAAGTGGTTCTCCACGCTCGCTCTTTCAAGGCGTGCCGCGGAGGCCGCGAGGTTTAAGAGTTCGTGGCGAAGCCTGTCAAGCTCCTGATCGGCAAAGTGAAAATTGGCCAAAGCCTCGGCCTGGCGGGAAATGAGCTCGGGGGTCCACAGGAGGAGGCCCAGAAGTTCCCGTTCTTTCAGGTGCCTGGCCGCCCCGGTCGAATTGACGGCATGGAGGCTCCGCTTCACGGCGGCCGACACTGTCTGTTCCATAATAAATCCGGATGGCGCTTCCCGGCGCGGGAAGGACCGCGCCGAGGGACGCTGGCCGCGTGGCGGGGGCGAATTCTGGCGGGTGGAGCGCGTACGCTGCTTGAAAGCGCGAAACACGCGGTCGTTGAAATCGCGCCGATAATAATCGGCGATTTTTGTGTTCTTGATTTCACGCGTGAGGCGTTCGAGTTCCGCTTCCAGGCCCGCGCGCCGTTCCGGCGTAGAAAAATCGCGACCCTCGGTCTCGCCCGCCCACAGCACATCGGTAAGGGGCTTCGCTTTGTCGATAAGCGTGCGCATGGGGCCGGCACCTTGCGCGCGCAGGAAACTGTCCGGGTCTTCGCCCTTGGGCAGGAAAACAAATTTCAATGACTGGCCGGGTTCAAGCAGCGGCAGAGAAAGATGGGCGGCACGTTGGCCCGCCCGCACGCCCGCTTCGTCGCCATCGAAGCAAAGCACGGGTTCAGGCGCCACCTTCCACAAAATCGCCAACTGGTTTTCGGTGAGCGCGGTGCCAAGCGGCGCCACTGCGCCTTCGAAGCCGGCACGGACGAGGGCAATCACATCCATATAGCCTTCGGCGAGAATGAGTGCTTCGCCCTTTGCCACCGCCTCGCGCGCGTTCTTGAGATTGTAAAGAAGATAACCTTTGGAAAAGAGCGAGGTCTCGCCGGTATTGATATATTTGGGCTTGGCGTCAGCGGCTAGTCCGCGCCCGCCAAAGGCGACGATGCGGCCGCGCGCGTCGGAAATCGGAAACATCAGCCGGTCATAAAAGAAATCGCGCGCGGGCCGGTCGTCTTCCGCCGCACGCACGAGGCCTGCCTCGATCATGTCTTCGAGGGGAATTTTCCGGGCGGTGAGATATTCTTTCAGTTGCGCATTTGAATCCGGCGCATAGCCCAGGCGGAAGCGTTTAACCGCCGCTTCATCCAGCCCGCGCGATTTCAAATAGCCTCGCGCGGCATCGCCTGCGCGCGCGCGCAATTGTTCTTCGAAAAACGCGGCGGCGATTTCTATAACCTCGTAAAGCGATTTCTTTTTCTGTTCGCGCGCTTCGTCTTCCGGCGACCAGGCCGGCAATTCGACGCCAGCTTCCTGCGCCAGCTGCTGCACCGCTTCGGGAAACGACAGTCCTTCGGTTTCCTGCACCCATTTGAAAGCGTCGCCGCCCGCGCCGCAGCCGAAGCAATGATAGGTGCGCCGTTCGTTCTCGACCTTGAACGAGGGCGACTTTTCTTTGTGAAACGGGCAGAGACCCCAGAACACGCGGCCCTTGCGGGTGAGCTTCACGCGCCTTCCCACCAGCTGGACGATATCCGTCCGCCGCGAGATTTCGGCTAGCAGGCCCTCTCCGTAGCGCATGGTCCGATTAGTTTAGCGCCGGGATCCCCAGCGCGTTTTGCCGCAATTCGCCGGGGCCCGAGGCGCTCGCAATTTCCCCTTCGCCAATGAATCCCCAGGGAAAGCGTTACTTGGGCTGGGAAAGCAGCTCTTTGACTAACGCGCTGGTGCGGGCGAAGTCCATTTGGCCTGCGAAACGCTCCTTCAGCACGGCCATCACGCGGCCCATGTCCTTCATGGAGGACGCGGCCAGTTCGGCGATGGCCTTGGTGGCTTCGGCCTTTACGTCGCTCTCGCTCATCTGTTTCGGCATGTATTCGCGGATGATCTCGATTTCCTCGCGCTCACCGGCCGCCAATTCCGGCCGCCCGCCGGTATCGTAAGTCGCCGCCAATTCCTCGCGCTGCTTGATCATCTTGGCGAGCAAGGTGAGGATTTCCGCGTCACTGGCGCCGGCCGTGTTGGCGCCGTCGCGCTTGGCGATATCGAGCTCTTTCAGCGAGGCCAGCACCAGGCGCAGCGTCGACAGACGCTTCGCGTGTTTCGCCTTCATCGCTTCTTTCATGGAATCCGTGAAGCGTTCGCGCAGGCTCATCGCCAGTCTCCTGTTGGGAACTACCTTACTTAGTGTGCCCTGGGGCCGGGTCAAGCCTCATGCGCTTGACCCTCTTTGGCCGTCTCCCTATGGTCCGGCGATTCCAAGCTTCAGAGCTCGGCCATGCCCGACGCCATTACGAAAAACGCCCCCAAGTCCGGGGCGGAGTCGTTGCGCGCACGTGCGGGCGCGACCGGCGTTCTGGTGCTGGCGGACGGCACGGTGTTTCAGGGCGCGGGCTTTGGCGCCGCCACACACGCGGTTGGCGAAGTCTGCTTCAACACGGCGATGACGGGCTATCAGGAAATTCTCACCGATCCGTCCTATGCCGGTCAGATCGTGGCCTTCACATTCCCACATATCGGCATCGTCGGCGCCAACAGCGAAGACATCGAAGCCACCACGCCCGCGGTGCGCGCGCTTGTGGTGCGGGCGGCGAACGGCACGCCGTCCAATTACCGCGCGATTGATACACTCGACCACTGGCTCAAGCGGCACAACATTCCGGGCATTTCCGGCATCGATACGCGGGCGTTGACGGCCCGCATTCGCGAGCTTGGCATGCCGCATGGCGTGGTGGCGCACAATCCGAAAGGCAATTTCGATATCTCTGCGCTGCAAGCAGAAGCGAAAAAATTTCCGGGGCTGGTAGGCGTGGATTTGGCCAAAGACGTCAGCTGCCGCCAGATGTTCACCTGGGACGAGACGCCCTGGGTGTGGAACAGCGGCTACGGCAAGCAAAGCAATCCCACTTGGCGCGCAGTGGTGATCGATTATGGGGTGAAGCGCAATATTTTGCGCGAGCTAGCGGGTGTGGGCGCCGAGATCATCGTACTGCCTGCGCAGGCGACCGTCGAAGACGTGCTGCGCCACAAGCCGCATGGCGTGTTGCTATCCAACGGCCCCGGCGATCCGGCCGCGACGGGCACGTATGCAATTCCAACCATCCGTGCGCTGGTCGATAGCGGGTTGCCGGTGTTCGGAATTTGTCTCGGACATCAGATGCTGGGCCTCGCCCTTGGTGCGAAGACGCGGAAGATGGCGCAAGGCCATCACGGCGCCAATCACCCTGTGAAGGATCTCGAAACCGGCAAGGTGGAAATCGTTTCGATGAACCACGGATTTACCGTGGACCGCGAAACGCTTCCCAAGGGCGTGAAGGAAACCCACGTCTCATTGTTCGACGGGACAAATTGCGGCATCCGCGTCGAAGGCAAGCCGATATTCAGCGTACAATATCACCCCGAAGCCTCGCCCGGCCCGATGGACAGCCATTATCTGTTCGAGCGCTTTGCCAAGGCGGCGAAAGCAAGAGCCTAACTGTCATTCCCGGCCGAGCGGCGAAGCCGCGAGGGGAAGGGAATCTAGGTGGACAGATCGTGCTCGAAATTAAAACCTGGATCCCCTTCCCTCGCGCCGCATAGCGGCGCTCGCCGGGGATGACAAATTCACCGCAAATGCTTGCGCACAACGAATTTCAGGCCGGACCATTCGTCGGTGACGGCGCAGACCTTCACATCGACCAGATCGGTTTTGAGCGCGCGGCTTCGCACCACGTCTCCCGTGACGTCGGTCGGAGTGCCGGCCGATTGCTTGTACCAGGATACCCAAAGCCCGCCGTCGGTCTTCATCGCCTTGCGCGCCTTGGGCAGTTGCTTGCGGTACTCCGCAAGCGATTTCACAAATAGATGCACAATATCGGCGCCGCCCGAAGGCGCTTTCGAGGTGAACTTCACTGCATCGGGCAAAGGCGCGAGCCAGGATTTGTAATCGCGCGGTTGCCCTATGGGAAAAACAACCGAGCCCGGCTTGATGCCCAACTTCTTCGAGAGTGGCGTTCCGGAATAGCCCGCGCTTTTCATTTTTTTCAATTCGCCTCTCATCCTTCAGGAGACGCCCCGCCGCCTCATCCTGAGGAGGCGCGCAGCGCCGTCTCGAAGGATAGCGGCGGGGCTCCTCAGGATGAGGCAAATTGGTTTTGGCGGCCAAAACTAACGCGGACTAGCGCTTCAGTTCCATCACGTCGTAGGTGGATTCGTAAAACGGATAGGGAAATTCGATGCGCAGGTGGCCCGGCGCCAATGCTGCTCAACACGCCCACCGCGTCGCCGTGCGTGGCGATGGCGCCCAGAGCCGCGATTGCCGCCGGAATAGGGCCGGGGGCGCTCTTTTGCCGACCGTCATCGAGCCCAGCAACAGGAAGCCGTCATTGTAACGGTCGAGATAGCCCGAGATGCGCTGCGTGCCGGTGAGCTTTTCGAAGTAAAGGCCATTACGCGTGTCGCGGATGCGGCAGCGGAACCAGGAATAGATGACGGCGGGCGCCATGCCGCCTGTCTTGATGGTACGGCAACGCCAGCTGCCCTTGATGGCGCCTTCCGAAACGCCTGCGCCATCGGGGCCCGCAACCGCGCGGACGGTGGCGAAGTCGCCAGGGCTCGCGCCACGTTCGGCTTCCGCCATGCCTTTGGCTTTCGCGTCGCCAAGCTGGCCCAGCCGGTCGCGGTCGAAGGAAGAAATCTCGTCGGCCCATGACTGCGCCAAAGCTGGCGTGGAGAGGCCAAGAATGAGAGCGGCCAAGAGAATCGCGCGCATAATTGTCCCGTTTTTGGACAAAGGGGTTTCCGCCACTACCCGTCGCAAGATGCGGACCAGCAGAATTAATCTTCGTGATTGCCGTTGGCGGGGGCGACCCAACCCTTAAGGTCGGCGGTAGGCGGCATGCCGATGACATTGTAGCCGGCATCGACGAAATGGACTTCGCCGGTCACGCCGGCCGATAAATCGCTCAGCAGATAGAGCGCCGCGCCGCCAATATTATCGAGCTCGACGTTTTTCTTGAGCGCGCTGTGCGCTTTGTTCCACTTAAATACCAGCCGCGCATCGCCCACGGCGGAACCCGCCAAGGTGCGCATCGGCCCCGCCGAAATCGCATTCACGCGGATGGCGTCCTTGCCGAGATCGGCCGCGAGATAACGCACGCTGGCCTCAAGCGCCGCCTTGGCCACCCCCATCACATTGTAATTGGGCATCACGCGGCTGGCGCCAAGATACGTCAGCGTCACCAGCGAGCCGCCGTTCGGCATCAACTCGGAGGCGCGCCGCGCGACAGCCGTAAACGAATAACAAGAAACACTGAGCGTGCTCAAAAAATTCGCGCGGCTGGTTTCGACGTAGCGGCCCTTGAGCTCGTTCTTGTCGGAATAGGCGATGGCATGCACCACGAAATCGAGGTTCTTCCATTCGCGCTTGAGAGTGGCGAACACTTCGTCGAGCTGATCGTCTTTATCCACGTCGCAAGGCAGCACGATTTTGGAATTGATGCTTGCCGCCAGCGGCTTCACGCGCTTGGCCTGCGCATCGCCCTGATAGGTGAAGGCCAGTTGCGCACCCGTGCGCCGCCAGCGCTGTCGAAATTCCCCAGGCAATCGAATGATCGTTCGCGACCCCCATGACGAGGCCGCGCTTCCCCTTCATCAGGGGTGCTTCAAGCGGCATTGCGCTGGAACACAAGCGTCGCGTTGGTGCCGCCGAAACCAAAGCTGTTCGACATGGCTGCTTCGATGCGGGCGTTGTCGATGCGCTTTCTCACGATGGGTGCGTCGCCGATTTCGGGATCGAGCTCGTCGATATTGGCGCTTTCGGCAATGAAGCCGTTGTTCATTTGTAGCAGCGAATAGATCGCTTCGTGCACGCCGGCCGCGCCAAGACTGTGCCCGGTCAGCGATTTGGTGGAATTCACCGGCGGCATTTTCTTGCCGAACACTTCGCGCATGGCCTTGACCTCGGTCACGTCGCCCACCGGCGTCGAAGTGCCGTGCGCGTTGATGTAGTCGATGGGTGCCTTCACGGTTTCCAGCGCCTGGCGCATGCAGCGCACCGCGCCTTCGCCCGATGGCGCCACCATGTCGTGGCCGTCGGAGGTCGCGCCATAGCCCACCAGTTCCGCGTAAATCTTGGCGCCTCGCGCTTTGGCGTGCTCCAACTCTTCCAGCACCAGCGTGCCGCCGCCGCCGGAAATTACGAAACCGTCGCGGTTCTTATCGAAGGCGCGCGAGGCCTTTTCCGGCGTCTCGTTGATATTTGGAGCTCATCGCGCCCATGGCGTCGAAGAGCACTGAAAGCGTCCAATCCAATTCCTCGCCGCCGCCCGCGAACATAATGTCCTGCTTGCCGTGCTGAATGAGCTCGAAGGCGTTGCCGATGCAATGGGCGGAGGTCGCGCATGCCGAACTGATGGAATAGGAAAGGCCTTTGATCTTGTACCAGGTCGACAGCACCGCCGAGCAGGTCGACGACATCGCCTTGGGCACCACAAAGGGGCCAACCCGCCTCGGGCCTTTCACCGGCTCGCTGCGCGCAGTGTCGGCGGCCTGCACGATGGCGCGCGTGGACGGCCCGCCCGAACCCATGATGAGGCCGGTGCGCTCATTGACGACGTCCTTCTCTTCAAGGCCGGAATCGCGAATGGCCTGATCCATGGCAAGGAAGTTGATAGGCCGCGCCATCGCCCATGAAGCGGCGCGCGCGGCGGTCGACCTGGCTCCATGTCGATCTTCAGGCTTCCTTCCACCTGGCAGCGGAAACCCATTTTCTTGTAGTCTCGGCCAGCGCGACATCCCGGAGCGGGCTTCGCGCAGTGCGGCCATAACTTCCTGCACACTGTTGTTGCCGATCGATGAAATGATGCCAAGCCCGGTGACGGCGACGCGCCTCATGGCCGCGTTCCTTCCTCTCCCCATGATGTTTCGTAGCGTGGGCAAGTTTCGTGTTCACGCAGCGCCGGCCCGTCGGCGCCTTCGACGAACAGGCCGACACGCAAATCCTTGGCGTCTAGATCGGCTTACCGTCCACCTTCATCACGCCGTCGGCAATGCCCAGCATCAGCTTGCGCATGATCACGCGTTTCAGGTCGATGGCATAGCTCACCACTTTCGCCGACGGCAGCACCATGCCGGTGAATTTCACTTCGCCGACGCCAAGCGCGCGGCCCTTGCCGAGCCGCCGAGCCAGCCGAGGAAAAAGCCCAGAGCTGCCACATCGCGTCAAGGCCAAGGCATCCCGGCATCACGGGATCGCCCTGAAATGGCATTTGAAAAACCACAGGTCGGGCTTGATGTCGAATTCGGCGTTGATCTCGCCCTTGCCATGCGCGCCGCCGACTTCGGCAAATCTGGTGATCCGGTCGAACATCAGCATCGGCGGCAGCGGCAGTTTGGCGTTGCCGGGGCCGAACAGCTCGCCCCGCGCGCACGCAAGTAGCGCTCTGAAAATCGAAGCTTGCTTTGCGTACCTGCGTGTCCACGTCTTTCACCCGTTCTCCCAGTCTGCTGCTAGATATTAGAAGGATTCTAACCGGCTGGCGATCAGAATGGCTTTCATCTAGGATGGGGTGCAAGGGCCGCTGGTGCAAGGGGCGGGCGGAAAAGGCAATTTCAGGGAGTCACCAGTCATCATGCCCAACAAAATGGGCGCCGATCAGGCCGGCCGTCTCAGGGGCGCGGGGCTACGGCCTACGCGCCAACGCATGGCGCTGGCACAATTGCTGTTCGCGGATAGACACCGCCATGTCACGGCGGAGACCTTGCATGGCGAAGTGGCGGCGCTAGGCGAAGCGGTTTCGCTCGCCACTGTTTACAACACGCTGCACCAGTTCACCGAAGCTGGCCTCTTGCGCCAGGTGGTGGTGGATGGCGCGCGCACCTACTTCGACACCAACACGGGCGACCACCATCATTTCTATTGCGAGGAAGACGGATTGCTGATCGACATCGATGGCGCGGCCATCTCCGTTGAGGGCGTGCCGGCAGCACCTAAAGGCGCCAAGATCGAACGTGTCGACGTTATTATCCGGCTCACGCGCAGCTGAACCTTACAGGCTCATGCGGCCAGACTTGATGTCATCGTAAATCTTCGCATCGAGTTTGATGTAACGATCCGTGTTGCGGTCGAGCACGTAAAGTAGGTCTTTGATCGCGCCAGGATCGAAGCCTTCTTCCGCCAGATCGATCTTGCGCTGCTTGAAGGTGCTGGTGGTGGCGATCTCGTGCTGAAAACGCAGGAAGATGGGCCGCGCATAAGACGGCAGGTTCTTTTCCAGATGAACCGCAAGTGCATCCATGTCCAAATCCTTGGCAGCGACAATCGCCGCCATGCCGGCCTTGCCCTCGCCTCCCGGCACTTCAACACCATAGACATTGGCTTCCTCGATACCGGGAAACACGGAGAGCGCTTCGGCCACTTCGCTGGTGGCGACGTTCTCGCCTTTCCAGCGGAAAGTGTCGCCGGTACGGTCGACGAAATAGAAATAGCCGTGGCGGTCGCGGCGCATCAGATCGCCGGTGCGAAACCAGGCGTCGCCGTTGGCGAACACATCGCGCAGGATTTTTTTCTCGGTCTCTTCCTTGTTTGTGTAGCCGTCGAAACGCAGGCGCGGCGACATTGGGATCGATCTTGCCGATGGCCTCGCCCACTTCGCCGTTATCCGTTTCTATGCAATGACCGTCTGCTCCACGCACGGCCTCGCCCTTCTCTACGTCATACCGGATGAGCCGGATTTTCTGGATTTGGCGCGCATACCACGGCACGCGGCCGATGGCGCCCACCGTGCCGTCGTAATTGATCATGCCGACATTGCCTTCGGTGGCGCCGTAAAATTCCATGATGCGCGGGATGCGGAAGCGCTCCTGAAACCGCGGCCAGATTTCCGGACGCAATCCGTTGCCGATGGCGATCCTGAGCGTGTGGTCGCGCTCATGTGCGTGCGGCGGCGTGTTGAGCAGGTAACGGCACAGCTCGCCGATATATTGAAACAGCGTCGGCTTGTAGTCGTAGCAATCGTCCCAGAATTCGGTGGCCGAAAATTTCTCACGGATCACCATCGAGCCGCCGCCCATCAGCACGGGGCCCAGCGCGCAAATGCCCCCCGCCGAATGATAGAGCGGCAGCACATTGTACATGCGGTCGTTGGGCTTGCCGTTCACCGCGCCCTGAAAGGCCGCCATGATGTGGAGCACGCGCATGTGGCTGAGATTGGCGGCCTTGGGCAGCCCAGTCGTGCCGGAAGTATAAATATAAAGTGCGTGGTCACGGCCGAAGACATTGTCGCGCACTTCGTGATTAATTGGCGTGACAGCATGCATGGCGAGCGCCGCATCGAGATCTTCAGCGCCAGGAACGCGGCCGCCCGTCGCCCACAGCTTGGGCGGTTTTTCGAGGCTGGGCGCGATACGTAAATAATTTTCGGCAAGTTCCGCGCCCAGGATCAGATGCTTGGCCTCGGCAATCGCAACCGAGTGGGCGAGCGGGTGCTCGATCAGATGGGTGTTGATGAGGGCCGCTACCGCACCCGTTTTCACCAGGCCGATCCAGGCCATGAGATATTCGGGGCGGTTGTCCATCAGAAGCGCCACCACCTCGCCCTTGACGACGCGGCTCGCGAGCGCCCAGCGGGCATAGCGGTTGGCGCCTTCGTCGAGCTCGCGATAGCTCACCACGCGGCCGTGGTAGAGGAGCGCCGGCGCCTCGGGGCGCAACCGCGCGTGGCGTTCCACCCAGTCAGAAACGGTCAGACGCGCATCGGGGGTAACCGCGTGCGTCAGCAACAGCGTGCGCGCAACGCAGGTGATGAAGCTCGCTTCGCGCGTTATGGCTTTGACAAGATCCATCGGCAAATCATCTCCGCCGAACGTCCTATCACACCAAACGGCGTTGGATGAGGCTCAGGTTCCTTGCGCTTTGTTCATGGCGGCTGCCGCCTGGGCGAGGCCATCCACCGGGATCTCGACCAGGGCGCGCTGGCCCTGGCTGGCCGGAAGCACCGCCTCCAGGGCGGCGGCGGCTAGCAATTCGCTCCAGCTATCGCTGTCCAATTCGCCACGCGCCAGGCATTGCGCAGCGGTACATTCGTGTACCGGCAGTTTGAGCACATGGTCGCCGAAGCGTAGCACGATCTTGTCGCCGACATGGGCGGTGGGCGGCAGGCGCAAAACCACTGCGGCGTGATCGCCGGCGCCCAAGACGCGCAAATTGGCGGCAAGGATCACTTCGTTTGGGCGGTCGCTGGTGGCCACTTCCTGATTGAGGCGGCAGATATTGTCTTGCGGCGCTTTCGCCTTGTCCGAGGCGGGATCACAGATCAACCGCCAATGGCCGAAATTGACGATGCCGACAAAGCCTAGATCGACCTCGCCGGTGATGGGCGCAAATTTGGCGGAAGCCGGAGGCGGCAAGGGGGCAGCGGGGATTATAAGATAGATTGCCGTGACCAAGGCCACGGTGATCATGAGCACGCCTAGCGTCGCAAATTGCCTGACACTTGTTCTCATGGGCGGATCCGAGGTTGACATGTCGTTTGCGATGCTTGTGTTCAATTGTGCTGTGACGAAGACGGACCGAGATGCGACAGAACATCCGCCGCTGACAACGCCAGCGGATCTTTTGCCCCCTGAGCTGCCGTCAGCATGACGATTTCCGCATAGGCCTCGTAGCGCGTGACGGGCATTGTCGTGCTTTGCATAGGCCAGTTCGACCAGTACCAGGCATGGCCGCGCAGACCAAAGGGGCTGCCCCACGGGGCCCACGGATCGAAGTCTGTGCGGTAATAGGTCTTGGCTTCCGTGTCGCGCGTGTCGAAGACAAAATGGGTGAAGCCAGAGGCTAGCGTCACTTCGGAGGCGCGGCGCAGCAGATAATTTTCAACCTGTTCGCGCGGCGTTGCGCTGTTGCCGGCGAAGGTGATGCGATAGCGGTTCGCCGCCACCTGCTGGTCGGTGTAGCCGACGCGCTCACCCGGGCCTTTGGGTTTGTAGATGGGTCCGGTCTCGCAGCCTGCCAACGCGACAACTGCCGCGCCAACCAGCGCTGCGAAAAAAACACGAGTTCCCGCAGATAGTTCCAGCATTCGGCCCACACCACCCAATTTTTTTATTAACAGGAATTTTCCGCTTTTTTCGCCGTTCCGGCAATCCAGCCTTGCAAGAACAAGGCCTTGTCAGGCCGCTAAGGTTATAGTAACTGACTAGTCAGTAAGTTACTGAGATGCCAATGATCGCCCGTTCCGCAGCGCATAAAGCCAATGAAAGCCAAACCGCCCGCTGGCGCCGGCGCAAAGAGGCGCGACCGTCGGAAATTCTTGAGGCGGCGCTCGCCGTCTTCGCCGAGAAGGGCTTTGCAGCCGCGCGCATGGATGACATTGCCGCGCGCGCGGGCGTCTCCAAGGGCACGATCTATCTCTATTTCCCTAGCAAGGAAGCAGTATTCAAAGCGCTGGTGCGCGAAACCGTGGGCGCGCGCATCGGCGAGATCACCAGCATCATCCAGAAACATGAGGGACCTACGCCCGAGCTACTGGAAGCAGCGCTGCGCAATTTTGGCCAATTCATCAGCACCAGCGACCTGGTCGTTTTGCCCAAGATCGTCATCGCCGAGGCCGGAAATTTTCCCGACCTCGCGCGTTTCTATCGTGAAGAGGTGATCGAGCGCGGGCTTTCCGTGCTCGGCGGCATTGTCGCGCGCGGTATCGAGCGGGGCGAGTTCCGCCCTATTCCGACGGAGCACGCGGTGCGCCTCATCATGGCGCCGCTTCTTATCGTGATGATCTGGCGCACCACCTTCGCGCGCTTCGACGCCAAACCTTACGATTACATGGGCCTGATCGAAGAGCACATCCAAACATTACTGAAAGGGCTTGCGCCATGAAACGCGCAATACTGGCGCTGGCGCTGCTGCTTGCCGCCTGCGGGCGAGGCGAGCACCAATGGCTTGGCTATGCCGACGGCGAGAATGCGCTGATCGCGGCGCCCCAGCCAGGTTGGGTGACGGGCATCAATGTCGCGCGCGGCAGCCAGGTGAAACTGGGCGACGTGCTGTTCACGCTCGACGACACGGTGCAGCGCCAGGCGCGCGACAGCGCGGCCGCGGATTTCGCTGCCGCCCAACAGCTGCAGACGCAAGCCGCAGCCGATCTCGATTACGCCACAAAGGAATTGACGCGAGAGACAGCCCTGGTTGCCCGCCATGCGGCCTCGCAGAAAGACCTCGATCAAGCGCAGTCCAATTATAGTTCCGATGTTTCAAAAGTGACGCAGACGGCCGCCACAGCAGCTGCCGCCAAGGCAGCACTGGCCACCGCCGAATGGAATCTTTCCGAGCGTATTGTTCGCGCGCGTACGGCCGGCCGCGTCGAGGACATTTATTTCCGTACGGGTGAATATGCGCCCTCCGGCACGCCGGTGGTGGCCGTGCTGCCGCCCGCCAATATCTTTGTCCGCTTCTTCGTGCCGGAGAGCGAACTCAACGCCATTAAACCGGGCCAGAAGGTCGCCATTGAATGCGATGGCTGCGCCGAAAACCTGCAGGCCAATATTTCTTTCATCTCGCAGCAGGCGGAGTTCACGCCGCCCGTCATCTATAGCGTGGGCAATCGCGAGAAGCTGGTGTTCAAGGTGGAAGCGCGCGGGCAAGGCGGGCTGCCATTGCGTCCCGGCCTCCCCGTCACCGTTTCATCTACCGCAGAATAATAATGAGCGCAGCGCTCGCCATTGACGTACGCGGCCTGACCAAAAAGTTCGGCCACAAGGTGGCGGTGAACGGCATCGACATCGCTGTGCCGGAAGGCCAGGTGTGGGGATTTCTGGGACCCAACGGCAGCGGCAAGACCACCACTATCCGCATGTTGTGCGGGCTGTTGCACCCCGATGCCGGAAGCGGCACCTGCCTTGGTTACGACATCGAGCACGAGACGGGGCACATCAAGCGCGAAGTCGGTTACATGACGCAGCGCTTTTCCTATTGGGAAGATTTGTCGATCCGCGAAAATCTGGAATTCGTTGCCCGCATGTACGAAGTGGGCGATGTCGAAGCCAAGGTGGATGAAACGCTCACGCATCTTGGCCTGCAGGGGCGCCAGAAACAGCTTGCGGGCGAGTTGTCGGGTGGCTGGAAGCAGCGGCTCGCACTCGCCGCCTGCATGCTGCATGAACCCAAGCTGTTGCTGCTCGACGAACCCACCTCGGGCGTGGACCCGCAGGCGCGGCGCGACTTCTGGGATGAGATCCACCGGCTCAGCGAAAAGGGCCTCACCGTTCTCGTCAGCACGCATTACATGGACGAAGCCGAGCGCTGCGACCGTATCGTCTATATCAGCCTCGGCAATATCATCGCGCGCGGCACGGTAGCGGACGTCATAGCGAAATCGGGCCTGATTACATTCATCGTCGAAGGAGAAGGCGCGCGTCGCATCCTCGAAAAACTGGAAAACCGCCCTGGCGTAGAGCACGCCTCGTTTTTCGGCGCCGTGGTTCATGTGAGTGGGCGCAACCGCGCCGGCCTCGAAGCGGCGCTGGCGCCATTTCGTCAACAGCCGGGTCTAAAGATCTACGAAGCGCCGCCCAGCCTCGAAGACGTTTTCATCCATTTGCAAAAGCGGGAGGGCGTGAGCGATGTTTAAGCGCCTTGCCGATCAGTTTTCCTTTGCCCGCTTCAAAGCGCTGTTCATCAAGGAATTCATCCAGATGCGCCGCGACCGCGCCACCTTCGCCATGATGGCTGGCGTGCCGCTGATGCAATTGCTGCTGTTCGGGTTTGCCATCAATTTCGATCCGAAAGGCCTGCCCACCGCCATCGACATCGCGGACAGCGGCACCTATGCGCGCTCGATTGCAGCGGCACTGGACAATTCGAGCTATTTCAAAATTATCCGCACCGTGCATTCGCCGGCCGAAGCGGATGAGCTGCTGGACCGCGGCGATGTCACCTTCGCCGTAACCATCCCGGTGAATTTCTCACGCGACCTGATGCGCGGCATCAATCCGCAAATCCTCATCGAGGCCGATGCCACCGATCCGGCGGCGGCTTCCAACGCGCTGGGTGCATTCGGCCAACTCGCAACCAGTGCGTTAAAAGACGATCTGGTGGGCCCGCTCGCCACCAAGAACGGCAAGCCGCCATTCGAGATCGTGGTTCAGCGCCGCTACAACCCAGACAACATCACGTCGTACAACATCGTGCCGGGACTGATGGCCATCATCCTCACCATGACCATGGTGACGATCACCTCCATCGCCATGACGCGCGAGCGCGAGCGCGGCACACTGGAAAACCTGCTCGCCATGCCGGCGCAGCCGCTTGAGGTGATGCTGGCGAAAATCATTCCCTTCGTATTCGTGGGCTATATCCAAGTGATTCTGGTGCTGCTTGGCGCGAAATTCATTTTCGCCGTCCCGATGATAGGCTCGATTATTCTTTTAATTGGCATTGTCGGCGTATTTATCGCCGCCAATCTCGCCGTCGGATTTACATTTTCCACCTTCGCCCAAAGCCAATTGCAGGCGATGCAGATGTCGATCTTCTTTCTCTTGCCCGCCATTCTGCTTTCGGGCTTTGCCTTCCCCTTCCGCGGCATGCCCGGCTGGGCGCAGGATATCGGCGAGGTTCTTCCGGCCACGCATTTCCTGCGCATGGTGCGCGGCATCCTGCTCAAGGGAAATGGCTTCCCAGAAATCTGGCCCAATCTTTGGCCGTTGTTCATCTTCCTTCTGGTTGCAGGCGCGCTCGCCATGCTGCGTTACCAACGCACGCTCGACTAGGAAAACTGCGTGGCCCATACGACCGTTCAAATTTGACCGGTTGCAGCAACTTGCCATTGGTGGCTGTGCGGTAGCATAGTTCGCGGGTTCGGAACGGGGGTTCCTTTTTCGTGTTGCATTGGTGCAAGCACGCAGCGGTAGCCGCTCTTGGGCTTCTCTTGGCGGCGTGCGCAGGAAGTGTGGCGCCTGAGACATCCATCACCGGCGATGCGCCGGCTTTGGTGGAGGCTGCCACGCCGCAGGAATGCGCCTCTTATGCGCGCGAGCGTTCCGGCATTGCGCTTTATGGCGACGCCTATACCTGGTGGGATCAGGCCGAAGGCCATTATGCCCACACATCCGCGCCACAACCGGGCGCCATCCTGGTGCTGACGGGATATGCCGGCCCAAAGCACGGCCATCTTGCGGTGGTGACGCGTGTGGTCTCGCCGCGCGAAATCCGCGTCGATCACGCCAATTGGTTGAATGACGGCAATATCTATCTTAACACGCCGGTGATCGACGTCAGCGCCGATAATGACTGGAGCGCCGTTCGCGTGTGGAACACGCGCGACGGGCATCTCGGCGGCAACACATATCCAGTGCAGGGCTTCATCGTGCCCAGCTCAGCGCCAGCGCATGAAATCACTGAGGCCGCAGGCACCAGCGCTTTCTGACGGCCAAATTTACCAACGGCTTATTTGGCGCGATTCCTATGCTTTGAGGCGGGCTCTGCGTTATTCTGTCCCGCCCCCTGATATCAATTCTTGGGTAGGGCTAGCTTCCGCGCCTTTGACGGCTTATGCGCAACCCGCCAGCAACGTAACGGATGATCCAAAGCGCAATTTCCGTGAACGATACCGAGACGCGTTCCCCAGCTGCCGGCAACGGCAGCCTCGCCGTGCCGCCGCACACCAGTCTGCGGCGCGAAAACGCTTTGCTGCTGGGCGCGCTTGGCATCGTCTATGGCGACATCGGCACCAGCCCGCTTTACGCCGCGCGCCAGTCGGTGCTGGCGGCCGGCGGCGTGCATCCCGGCCCCACTGCGGTGTTCGGCGCGCTCTCCATGATCTTCTGGTCGCTCGTTATCGTGGTGACCATCAAATACGTTTTCATTGTCTTGCGCGCAGACAATAAGGGCGAAGGCGGCGTGCTGGCGCTGGCGGCGCTAGCGCACCGCACGGCGGGTCTTTCGCGCACGCTGAAATCGGTGATTGCCTTCGCCGCCGTGTTGGGGCTCGCGCTTTTCTTCGGCGACGGATTGCTCACGCCCGCCATTTCGGTGCTGTCGGCTGTTGAAGGCTTGCGCGTCGAAAGCCATTCGTTGGCGCCGCTTGTAGTGCCGGTGACGCTTGCAATTCTAATCGGGCTTTTTCTTTTACAAAGCCGCGGCACCACGCATATCGGGCGCATGTTCGGACCCGTCATGGCGATCTGGTTCGCCGTCATCGGCACGCTCGGCCTGCGCTCGATTTCGTCCACGCCCGACATCTTGATGGCGATTAGCCCGTATTACGCATTCAACCTGTTCGTCGCCGAACCATGGACTGCGTTTGTCTCGCTGGGCGCGGTCGTGCTGGCGGTTACTGGCGTCGAAGCGCTTTACGCCGACATGGGCCATTTCGGCCGCCAGCCGATACGCGCGGCCTGGGTGTCGATCGTGCTGCCCTGTTTGCTGCTGAATTATTTCGGCCAGGGCGCGGTCATTCTGCGCGACCCCGCTGCGCTCGATCATCCTTTCTTCGCGCTGGCGCCAAGCGCCATGCATTACCCACTGGTGGCGCTGGCAACGCTTGCCACCATCATCGCTTCGCAAGCCGTGATCTCGGGCGTATTTTCGCTCACGCGGCAGGCGGTGCAACTGGGCCAATTACCGCGCATGCAAATCCGCCATACCTCGGCGACCGACTGGGGACAGATTTTCGTGCCCCGCGCCAATACCATCATGCTGATTAGCGTCGTCGTCATCGTAATCGTGTTCCAGAGCTCGGACGCGCTGGCGACGGCCTATGGCATTGCGGTCACCGGCGTGATGGCGATCGACACGTTCCTGATCTCCATTGTCGCGCGCAGACAATGGGGCTGGAAACTTTGGTGGGTGCTGGGCGCGTTCGGCCTGCTCGGCCTCATCGATTTCGCTTTCTTCAGCGCCAACGCCCTTAAAATCGTCGAGGGCGGCTGGCTGCCCGTAGCCATCACGATTGCCATCCTGGTGCTGATGGATGCCTGGCGGGAGGGGCGCAAAATCTTCGTCGAGCGCGCCTATGGCAGCGGGCTGTCGCTTGAGAATTTTCTCGCCCGCGCCGACAAAACGCCGCTGCGGGTTGCGGGCACCGCAGTCTATATGGCGGGGCGGCTGGACGATGTGCCGGTGGCGCTTCTGCACAACCTCAAGCACAACCAGGTCATGCATGAACGCGTGATCCTGCTGCATGTGACAGTCGATGATGTTCCCTTCGTGCCGCCCGAGCGGCGCATTGCGGTGGAGAAACTCGGCAAGGGCCTTTACACGGTCGAGCTTCATTTTGGTTTCTTCGAAGAGCCCGACGTACCGCGCGCGCTCGAAGCCGCGCGTTCCCATGGGCTGGCGATAGATCTCGACCACACCACGTTTTTCATTGGCCGCGAGACCATCGTGCGTGGCGAACGGCCGAGCATGAAGCTGTGGCGTGTGCGACTATTCATGGCGATGGCGAGTGCGGCGCTGGCGCCCGCGCGATTTTTCCGCCTGCCGCCGGGCCGCGTGGTCGAACTCGGCACCCAGATCGAGATGTAATCAGCTGAGGCGGTAGACAAGCGCCTTGAGATAGGCGCTTTCCGGCAACATGGGATGCACCGGATGATCGGGACCGGCGCCAACGCTGCGGATGAGCGCAGCCGTACGGCCCGCGCGCGCTATGCCGCCTGCGCATTCGGTCATGAAACGCTCCAGCGGAATATTGTGCGAGCAGGAGCACAACATCAGGAAGCCGCCGGGTGCTGTGACCACCGCCGCAAGCCGCGCCAGCTTGCGATAGGCCTTGGCGCCCGGCTCCAAGTCTTTGCGCGCGCGCACGAATGGCGGCGGATCGCAGATGACGATGTCGAACCGTGCGCCAGCCGCGCCCATGCGTTCCAGTTCTTGCATCACATCGGCTTTATTGAATTTGCAAATTGAATCGACGCCGTTAGCGATGGCCGCTTCCTCAGCGAGAGAGAGTGCGGGTTCAGAACTGTCGAGTGCTAGAACTTCGCGCGCCCCGCTTATCGCCGCCAGAATGCCAAAGCCGCCGGTATAACAATAGGCGTCGAGCACGCGTGCGCCCTTCGCGAGGCCCGCCATGAACGCGCGGTTGTCGCGCTGATCGTAATACCAGCCGGACTTTTGGCCGGCCTGAGGATCGGCAAAATACCGCGCGCCGTTTTCTTCGACGGTGAGTTTTGCGTGCGGGCTTCCCTTCGCCACGCGGACATAGGGTTCCAGCCCCTCCAGAGTGCGCGATGGCGCATCGTTGCGCAGCACGACATGCGCGGGCGCGATGACGTCATCAAGCGCGGCAAGCATTGGCTTTAGCAATTGCTCCATCCCGGCCGTCGTCACTTGCACCACACAACAATCGCCAAAGCGGTCGATCACCAGGCCCGGCAAGCCGTCGCCTTCGGCATGAACCAGCCGGTAATAGGGCTTGGCGAACAAGGCCTCGCGCAAGGAAAGCGCCTGTCGGAATTTTTGCGCGAAAAAGGCTGCACCGATTTCAGCCGCGGGATCGGCGCTCAACATGCGAACGCCGATCAGGCTCTTAGGATTGAAATAACCGGTGCCGAGTGCTGTGCCATCGGCCTGCTGCAAGCGAACCAGCGTTCCCGGCGCAAGCATCTTGGTGGGCGCATCCATCACCACTTCGTTCGAGAACGCCCAGGGCGCGCCGGTGCGCACGCGGCGGCCTTCCTTCGCACGCAAGCGAATAGCGGGACGCGTCAATGCCATGCCGCGCCGCTGTAGAAAAAACGCCCGAGGCCGACGGTGAAAATCAGGCAGCCATAAAGCGCGTGCTCGAGGCAAACCAGCAGCAGCGACTTGTGCCGCGCATAATCGCGCGCGAACAAAAAGCCGCCGAAGGCGGTCATCGCCACCGCGATCCAGTTCAAGAAAATAATATGCGCGTAACCAAAGACGACGGCGGAGGCGGCGACATACCCCCAGCCCTGGCCGAACAGCGGCGCGTAGCGGTGATAGAGAAAGGCACGGTAGACCATTTCCTGCGGCCACACGGAAAGCAGCGGATAGATCACCATGATGGCGAGCCAGAGCAGCGGCTGCGCGCGCGGCAGCGAAAGAAACGAGTCCGGCATAAAGTACCAGGTAAGCGCTGCGATAATAGGCGCCAACACGGCAAATCGCAGCGCAATCGGCCTGAGGTCTTTGCCGAGATGCGCGAGGTCTACCTTCATGCGCTGCAAATTGCGCGCGAAGCGATAAGCAACAAAGGCGCCCAGCCACAGCAGGCCGATCATCAATACGCGGTTCTTGACTTCCACGATCAGAAACGGCGCACCGAAAAAGACGAAAGCAAATTCCACTGCGAGCGCGATCTTCATCCGCCAGTCGTGCGACATGGGCCAAAGTGATTTCGTGCGGTCGATCTCAGCCATGCCGTTATCTACCAAGCCGAGCAAGCAATTCCGCCGCGAATTGCGATAGCGTGTCGTCGCGCGCGCCCATCACTACGATGCGGTCGCCTGTCTGCGCGAGTTCTATCAGCTTGTTGCTGCAGGTTGCGCGCGTGGCAAAAGAAAACGCCGCGCGCCCGCGCGCGCTTACGCCCCGCGCAATATCTTCGCTACCGACGCTTTTGTCCGTCGTGCCGCCGTAATAGACGGGCTCGGGCATGATCAGTACGTCGTCCAAGCGCAAATTGTCGGCGAAGCAGGCAATGAATTCGTCTTTCATTTTCGTGAGCGGGCCGAAGCCGTGCGGCTGAAACATCACCAGCAAACGCCCAGGGAAGGCATGCAAGGTAGCAAGCGTGGCCGCAATCTTGTCCGGGTTATGGGCGAAGTCGTCGATGACCGTAATACCCTTCGCCGCGCCGGCAATTTCAAGCCGCCGCTTGATGCCGCTGAAGCTTTGCAACGCGTGTGCGGCGTCTTTCAACGGCACACCGGCGGCCAGTGCTGCGCCAAGTGCCGCCAACGCATTCGCCACATTGTGAGCGCCAGGCACCATAAGCTTTACCGGCACGGGAGCACCTTTGCCTTCGTGCACTTCAAACGCGATTCCGTCTGGCGTCGGTATGAGCTTGCTTCCAAGCAATCGCGCACTTGTATTCGACACGCTGTAAGTGATGGCTTTGTAGGCGTGAGCTTTTGCCGCGATAGCCGCAGTTTCTTTATCATCGAGATTGAGAACCGCCATATCGGCCTTGGCGACAAAGTCGCGAAACAACGCACGCAACTCGTCCAGCGATTTGTGATCGAGCGAAATATTGTTCAGCACCGCTATGCGCGGCGTGAAGTGCGCGATCGAGCCATCGCTCTCGTCCACTTCGCTGACAAAGACATCGCCACCACCGACAATCGCGCTGGCATAGGGCGTATCGCCGGTGATGAAATTTTTCATCACGCCGCCGTTCATGATGGTGGGCTTGCGGCCCGCTTGTTGCAAAATCCAACCAATCATCCCGGTAGTGGTGGTTTTGCCACTGGTGCCGGCCACGCCGATGCTGGTGGGCGCCGCGTTGAACAATAGCGCAAGCAGTTGGGCGCGCGTGATCAGCTCGGCGCCAATGGCGCGCGCGGCTTTCACGTCGGGAATCGTTTCCTCGACAGCCGTGGAAATGACCACCATGAGATCGGGGTTGGTGACACCACTGCCGTCCTGAGGGAAAAGCCTTATGCCGCGCCCGCGCAGAAACGCGAATTTTTCCGGCGTGCGCCCTTGATCCTGCGCGCGGTCGGAGCCCGAAACCGCGTGGCCGTTGGCCAGCACGATGAGGGCGAGCGGCAGCATGCCGCTGCCGCCCACGCCGCAAAAAAAATAAGGCCTGTTTTGCGCCATCGCCGGAAGCTATAAGCCGGGCATTGCGGTGACAAGCAAGCGGCGAACCAGCGGGCGGGGATGCGCGAAGGCACGATGAAAATCGCCGTGGTGGCGCCGGGCTCGCGCATGGATCCGGCGCTGGCCGAGAAGGTCAAGCAGCTCGCCGTCGCACTGTACGGCGCGCGCGTGGAGATTCATTTCCACCCGCAATGTTTTCTGTCGTCGGGCCATTTCGCGGGCGACGATGCGGCGCGGACCAGGGCCTTCGTCGAATGCGCCAATGACGAAAGTTTTTCCGCCCTGTGGTTCGCGCGTGGCGGTTATGGCGCATGCCGAATTCTTGCCGAGGCGCTGCCGAAGCTCTCGGCTGCGGCCAAAAAGAAAACCTATCTCGGTTACAGCGATGCTGGCGCTCTGTTGGGCGGATTGTACAAGCTAGGTTTCAACCGACTGGCGCATGGGCCGATGCCTACGGATCTCTCTCGCGCGAACGGTGAAGATGCAATCAAGCGCGCTCTCGCCTTCCTGATCGAAGATGCCAGCGATTCGCTGGAAGCAAATATTTCAACCAAAACGCCGAGCGCCGCCTTCAACATCACCATCTTGGGAACGTTGATCGGCACGCCGTTTCAGCCCGATCTGACGGGTCACGTTCTGATGCTGGAAGAAGTCTCGGAATACATGTACCGCATCGACCGCGCGCTGTTTCACCTCACCAGCAATCCGGAAATCCGCAAAGTGGCCGGCATCAGGCTCGGCCGTTGCAGCGATATTCCGCCGAACGACACGCCTTTCGGCCAAAGCGAAGAACAGATTATCAAGCACTGGTGCGCTGTTTCAGGAATTCCTTACCTGGGTCGCGCCGATATTGGCCATGACATCGAAAACAAAATCGTGCCGTTTGGGCGCGCGTGGTCTACCGCGAAAATTTCCTGAAAAGAAAACTGGTGCCGCCTGGGTGACTCGAACACCCGACCCACGCATTACGAATGCGTTGCTCTACCGGCTGAGCTAAGGCGGCTAACCTGACTATTTCCCGATGCGAACGCGCGAGGCGGAAATTAGGCGCGATCATAGCCTCGCGCAACAGTCTCGCGTTTCACGCGCGCATGCGCCCGCCGCGCTTGAGCCGCGCTGCGTCTTCCGAACTGCCGAGGATTTCGTCACCATTGTCGCCATTGTCGCCGCTGACCGGCCCCGGATCGTCGGGTGGGCGCGGCATCAGCACTTCGTCCCGGCCCACATAAACCGGCGCGGGCTTGGCCTTGCCTTCGATGGTTACGGGCTCTTCCGCAACGGGGGCTTCCACTTCCGGCTCTTCAAAGTCGAGATGCGGCATTTTCTCAAGAACGCCCGCACCGGGCGTGGTCCAGGACAGGGAATCGAACGCGCCGCAGCCGCCGCATACCGCGCGCCATTCCGATGACGCCCAGCCGCAGGTGTGGCAGGTCCACTGCGCATCGCGGGGCGCACGCACGGCGCGCGCGAGCCAGCCTTGCGCCGCCACCGTATCGCCGCGTTCTTCCTGCGCGATTTCCGCCATCAATGCGCATACGCGCGCGGTGGTGAAGCTTTGCGCCAGCGGATGAAGGGCCGCACGCGCCTGGCTCCAGCGCTTAAGTGCCACCGCCTGTTCCGCTTCCAGCAAGCGGCTTTCGAAATGGCCACGGTTGAGCTGCGTGAGGCCGAGCAAACGCTTGGCGCGCGCTTCGGTGCCTTCCTCGGGGCGAATATCAGCGTATGCGACCGCCAAATCGGGATGCGGCGATTGCGCCCAGGCGGCTTCGATGACGTCCTGCGCTTTCCACACGCGGCCCGCAGCGCTCAAGCGGCGCGCGGCCAACGCAGCCGCCGGCGCGAGCGCCGGCGACAAAGCCAAGGCTTCCAGCGCGCGGGAAAGCGCGCGCTCGCCTTCGCCGCCCTTCTCGGCTTCGATGGCTTCGGCGGCCAACAACACCGCGCGGCGCCTGCGCGCGACATCGCTATCGATAAGTCGCGCGCGCGACGCTTCTTCCAAAACCGTTTGCGCCTCGCGCCATTGCCCGCGTGACGACCTCAGATCGAATAGCGCGTTGGCCGCCCAGGCGGCTTTTGGCCTGAGCGCGTGCGCGCGCTCGGCCAACTCCAGCGCTTCGTCTTCTGCGCCCCGCTTACGCGCTTCCATGAACAGGCCGCGCAATCCCAGAAATTCGGTATCGGGATGCGCCAGCATTGCCTTGTAAGCCGCCAATTGTTTTTCTTCGTCGCCGGTCAGTTGCGCGGCCTGCGCGGCCAACAGCAACGCCAGTGGCGGCGAGCCCAATAATTTTTCCGTGCGGCGCGCAAGGCGCAACGCTTCGGCGGCATCGCCGGCGGCCGCCGCCACCAGACCTTCCGACAATGCGCGATAGCCCTGGCGTGCGCGGCGCGCGCTGTACCAGACGCCGAAACGGTCCGGCACGCCCCAGATGCCAACCACAACGCGGTGCACAAATACCGCCACCGCCATAAGCACGATGAGAATCCCGGCGGCCACGCCCACGCTCATGTGGAACTCATAGCCGCCGACGGTGAGCAACAATCCGCCTTGCAGGCTCGCCAACCACGCCATCGCCGCCGCGGCAATACCGGCTGCAATCAGGATGGCGATGAGGCGTGTCATGGCTGTCCGCCTTGCGCGGGCGCGGGCGGCGTTTCAGGCGCTGCTTGCGGCACCGGCGCTGCCAGCGTCTGAATGACGCGCGCACTCAGATCCGCCACCGCGCGGTCAAGCGTCATGCGGGCAAACGCGTCTTTCAGCCAGTTTGACAGTGGCTTTGCAGCAGGGCCTTGCACGGCGCGGACTTCGGTTGCGGCAGCGGTGAGATCGTTGGTATCGAGCTTGGCTTGCGCGCGGGCCAGCCTCGCTTCGGTGGTGTTGCCAGAAACGTCGCCGACACGGCGCACACTGATAAGGCTCAACACATTCGCCCATAGCCGCGAGAACAGGCTGCGCGCATCGGCGCTGCGCTCGGCGTCAAGGGCTGCGCGCGCCACTTCGGGAAACTGCGCAATCAAAGTCGACTTGGCGGGCACGCCCGACTTGGCATAAGGCCGCAGCAATTCCACCATCGGATCACCGGGCGCGGTCACAGCGTAGGTATCGAGTTGCAGGGCAAACGATCCCGTGTTGTTCGCCGCCTGCGCCAACTGGGTGAGCGCCAGCATGGTGGCCGCGCGATGCAGCGCCTCGCCGCTGTTCTGCGCCTCCAGAGATTTCACGCGCGCATCGATGCCGGCTTCCACGCTTTTAAGAGCGTAAGAGTCAAGACGTTGCGCAAGATCGGCCGGCGGGGCGTTGGCTTCCACCGCTTTCAGCCGCGTGTCGATAGCGGCAACCGTGCCGTCCATGGTTTTGGCCGCGCGCGCAATTTCGGTTTCGAGTGCGCCTATGCGTGTTTCGAGCGCGGTCAATTTCGTGGTCAATCCCGAAACATCGGCGGTGCCATGCGCGCCTTCAAGCTTGGCGAGACGCGCGGTCAAATCGGCAAGCGCCGTGGATGCCGCGTCTAGTTTCTGTTGCAAGGGTGCAAGATTGACCGCGGGCTGCGCGCCGCCATCGCCGGTAGCAGTTTCCAGCGCCGCAAGACGCGCCTGATTGGCGTCGACACGCTGGCCGAGCGCCGTAATATCGTGGCGCAAATCGTCGAACACGCCCGATGCGGCCGCGCCTGCATGCCCAGCGGCGATCTGGCCCACGCGCGTTTCCAGCGCCGTCACGCGGTCTTGCGTGGTACCCATATCGCCGCCACCCAAAACGGCCGGCCAATAACTGGCGATGAGCCCGCCCGAAACCGCCGCCACGATCAGCAGCAAAAAAATGCCAAGCCAGCCCTCGGGCAGCTGAAATCCGAAACTGTGCGCCTGCGGCAGGGCCTCGGCTTCATCCGCCTCGTCGGGGGTGGTTCCCGGCTTGTCCTTCTTGATCATGGGAGAAGCTATAGGCGCGAAAGCATGCGCGCTCAAGAAACCACGGGTTTTGCGATTTCTTACAAGGGCGTAAGGAGCGCCAGCATGGCTTCCTGATTGGGCGCGCCGGCCACGGAAAGCCGCGCAAAAACAAGCTTGTCCAGCGCGGCCGCGGTAGCGGCGCTGATGCAATAACAGGAAAGCCCTGCGCAGGCTTCGCCGAGCCCCGCCTTGGTAACCAAATTTGCGAAGATCTTGGCGCTACGGGGCGAGAACAGCAGCACACCGTTGAGCGCGGTGGCGCTAAGCGCCTTCTCCAATTTTTCAGGTAACGTTTCGGCCGGCACGGCTTCGTATAATATTTTCACCGTCACTGCGAAGCCTTTCGCCTGCATCGCCTGGCGCATGCGGCCCGTGGTTTCTGCGCCCGCGGCATGAAGGAGCACGCCCTTTTCCGGTTTGGCCCAAGAGGCAACAGCTTCCGCCAATGCTGCCGCATCGCCTTCGGCGTTGTAGACGAATTGAAAGCCGCATTTGCTTGCGGCCTCCGCTGTTTGCGGGCCGACAGCGTAAACCGGCAGGTCGCGCTTTTGGCTTCGTTGAGCGAAGGCACGCACGCCATTGGCGCTGGTGGCAAGCACAGCCTGTACGCCGTCAAGCTCAAGCGGCGGGCCCTCGAAAAAGCGCACCTCCATCAGCGGCGCCACCAGCGTGGTGTGGCCGAGCGCGTGTAGCATTGCAGCAAGTGCCGCCGCATCTTCCTCGGGCCGGGTGATGAGGAGGTGCATGGTCAGAATTTCGGCAATAGATCGCCTGCAGCTTCGCGAATTTCCTGCGCCGCGCTGCTGCCCAATTCCATATATTTATTGTGATCGTGCGTTGCTGCCTTCATTTCGCGTGAGGCTGCCCAGAAGTTCCGCCCATCAAGCGTCAGCACCTCGCCGCGGAAACTGAGTTTGCCGCTTGTCATTCTGGCAAGGCCCGCAATCGGCGTACGGCATGAACCATCGAGCGCTGCCAGAAATCCGCGCTCGCAGGCGGCACAGGCGGCGCTCGCTTCATCATTGATAGGGCGAATGAGATCGCGCACGCGTCCATCGCCCTCGCGCAGTTCAATGCCGATGGCGCCCTGGCAAAGTGCCGGTAGCCAATCGAGTATCTCGGCGCCAGCCGGCGACAGACCAAGACGGCGCAATCCGGCGAGTGCAAGAATAGTAGCGTCCGCTTCACCGCGCGCGAGCTTGGCGAGGCGGGTTTCGACATTGCCGCGCAGCGTCATCAGCGCGAGATCGGGCCGCGCGCGCAGCGCCTGCGCCTGACGGCGCACCGAACTGGTGCCGAGCCGCGCGCCCTGCTTCAGCGAAGCAAAAACCTCGCGATCTCGCGCAATAAAAACATCGCGCGGATCCTCGCGCGCCGGCACGGCGGCGATGACAAGATTCTTGGGCTGCTCCGCCGGCATGTCTTTCAGCGAATGCACCGCGATATCGGCGTCGCCTGCGATCAGTGCTTCCTCAATCTCTTTAACGAAGAGCCCCTTGCCGCCCGCTTCCGCCAGCGGTTTGTCCTGGATGCGGTCACCGGAGGTTTTCACCGCCAGAATAGGACAAAGCTCGTCGAGTTCGGCTTCGCGCCAGCCATGTGCGGTGGCAAGCGCCGCCCGCACAGTCCTCGATTGCGCGAGCGCCAGCGCCGAGCCGCGTGTAGCGATGCGCAGCAAAGGCGCGCTCATGGCTTGCCGAAAAGAGAAATGGACATCGCCGCGCCCCTTAGCATAGATCGGGGCCATGCGCCCGCTCACGGTTCTTGGCATCGAGACAAGCTGCGACGAAACCGCGGCCGCCGTGGTGCGCGGGTATCCGCCCGGGCCGGGAACGATCCTTTCCAATATCGTCTTGAGCCAGCTTGATGCACACCGCCCCTATGGCGGCGTGGTGCCGGAAATTGCCGCGCGCGCCCATGTGGAAGCGCTGGATGCGATTGTCGCGCGCGCGCTCGCAGAAGCGGGCGTGGCAACCCATGAGCTTGATGCCGTGGCGGCAACAGCCGGCCCCGGCCTGATCGGCGGCGTGATGGTGGGGCTTCTCACCGCCAAGGCCATCGCGCTGGGCGCAGGCAAGCCGCTGATCGCGGTCAATCATCTCGAGGCGCATGCCTTGAGCGTGCGTTTGGCGGGCGTGGCGGAATTTCCTTTTCTGTTGCTGCTCATTTCCGGCGGTCATTGCCAATTGCTGGCGGTGGAAGGTGTTGGGCGCTACCGGCTTTATGGCGCCACCATCGACGACGCGGTTGGCGAGGCCTTCGATAAAACGGCAAAACTGATCGGCCTGCCCTATCCCGGCGGGCCCGAGATCGAGGCGCTGGCCAAGCGCGGCAACGCCAAGCGCTTTGCCTTGCCGCGCTCTATGGTGGGGCGCGAGGGCTGCGATTTTTCATTTTCCGGACTGAAGACGGCTGTGCGCCAGCTTGTTGTGCAAACAGGCGCGCTGAATGACGCAGTCAGGGCCGACATCGCTGCCTCGTTCCAGGCGGCCGTGCTCGATATCTTGAGCGACCGCGTGCGCGCAGGCCTCAAACGATTCGCCAAAGAATTTGGAAGCATGCGCGAGAAGCGCTTGGTCGCTGCCGGCGGCGTCGCCGCCAATCAGGCTATTCGTGGCACGCTGGATGCCACAGCGAATAAAGAGGGGTTTTCGCTGTCGCTGGCGCCGCCCGAGCTCTGCACGGATAATGGCGCGATGATTGCCTGGGCAGGAATAGAAAGGCTTGCGCTGGGTCTGACGGACGATCTGGGCTTCTCACCGCGGGCGCGCTGGCCGCTTGAGAGCGAAGGCCAGCCGGCCGGAACGGGGCGTTTCCAGCCGGCTTAGCCTACTTGCTTACTGGACATAGGAAGTAATGAACGGTGCGAAGGAGAAGAAGCCTGCGGCCACTAGAAGCAGCCAGACCACGATGCCGTAGCTGGTGCTGTTCTCCGATTCGTCCGTCTGTACGCTATGCAGTTTTGTCGGTGCCATGATGCCCTCCATCGAGCGAGTTGAGCGCGTGTGTGATGCACCGGGACACTGGAAACAGCCAACCACGAAATGGTGAAGAAGATGCGAAATCTCTGTGTCTCACGCCGATGTGACAATGCTTGCTGGATTTTCATGCGCGCTCACGCGTCCGTGAAAAAAACTTCACGCATACTCACGGCCGCGTGATGAGGCCCGCACTCAAACTTGCCACCTGGAACATCAATTCGGTGCGGTTGAGAGCCGAGTTGGTCGGCCGTTTCCTGCGCAAACATCAGCCTGATGTTTTATGCCTGCAGGAGACCAAGTGCCCTGACGATTTGTTTCCAGCGGAAACCTTCAAAGCACTCGGTTATGTCCATCAGGCAATCAATGGTCAAAAGGGCTACCACGGCGTCGCCATTCTTTCGCGGCTGCCCTTCAAGAAGACCGAAAAAATCTCCTTCTGCGGAAAGGACGACACCAGGCACGTGATGGCGGTGTTCGAGGCGGGGCTGGAGCTGCACAATTTCTATGTGCCGGCCGGGGGCGACGAACCCGATCCCAAGGCCAACCCCAAATTCGCCCATAAGCTCGCTTTTCTGCGCGAGATGGAAGAACGCTTTGTCAGGATGCGCAAGCGGCGCAATGCGCCGGTGGCGATGGTGGGCGATCTTAACGTGGCGCCTTTGGAAAACGATGTGTGGAGCCACAAGCAATTGCTGGACGTGGTGAGCCACACGCCGATTGAGGTGAAGCTGCTGGGGGCGGCGCAGGCGGCCTTCGACTGGCAGGACGTGACGCGGAACTTTGTGCCGCCCGAGAAGAAAATCTATTCCTGGTGGAGCTATCGCGCCCATGATTGGGAGGCGGCCGACCGCGGACGCAGGCTGGATCACATCTGGGTCAGCCCTGGCCTCAAAGGCGCGGTGTCGGATCACGCGATTTTCAAGGAAGCTCGCGGCTGGAAACAGCCGTCCGATCATGTGCCGGTAATGGCGACACTGGCGCTTTAGTCTTTGGCTTCGTGCCAGAAGAGCTGCGCCTTGGAAAATTTCTTCCAGCGCTTCTGCGCTTTTTTCCAGGTGATGCCGGCCCTACCCATGTGAAAGCCGGAAACCAGGCTGGCGGCTGCTCGCAATTCGTCCCGTTCGTCCTCGTCGCCATCCTTGACCAGGCGCCGGACGATTTCATGCGCCATTTCCGCGTCGTTCATGGCGCCGAAAATATCCTGCAGCTCGGATAGCTGCTTGAGGAAGGAGATGACCTCCTTGCGGTCGAACAGGGAGGCGAAAATCTCGGCCGAATAGCGCAACTTCTTGAACTCGATGCGAAGCTCGTGGCGGTCTTCCGCCGACAGCTTTTCCATCTGCCGCGCGTGCTTTTTCGCCTTGGCGAGGCGCTTGTCGAGCGCGCGGCGCACCAGCGCCTTGGCGGGCTCCAGCATCTGCACCAGGCGTTGCGGCTCGGCCGTCCCCCGCCATACGCGGGCTTCGGCGGCGGCGGCAAGATCAATGAGAAAGCCGGTGAATTCATCCGAACGGACGGCGGCTACCGATTCATCCCAGCTCGCCTCGCGTTCCTCGTTGAGCAGTTCACGCAGGCGCTTGAGGCCGGGATCGTTCGGTGACGCCTCCTCCACCTGGCGCAACAGGTCGTTGGCAAACACATCGAGGTCACGCGTTTTGGCAAACACATTGGCAAGCTCGCGCGCGCGCTCGCGCAGCGGGGTCAGGGTTTCAACGTTGAAGGCGCTGCCAAAGGCCTTAAGCGCCACCCGCAAACGGCGCAGGCCCACGCGCACCTGATGCACGCCTTCGGGATCGCGCATTTCGACCACGGCCGGCACATTGCGCGCGATATGGCGCAGGCAATGGAGAAGCGTGATGCGGAAGGCTTCTTCCGCGGTTGCTTCTGGCGAGAACGATAACGGCCCCGCCTTATGGGCGCCGGCGTCGTGGCCCTTGAGCGCGCGCAAACCGCGTTCGGCTTTACTTTCAACGCTGACAGTGAGCGAGGCGTGATCGGCCAGCACACGCGCCACGTCGAAGAGGCCTGCGGGCGAACCTTTGAGCAATTCCAGCTCGACTTCGCTGACCGGCACCGCCACCCTGCCATTGGCAAGCGTGCGGATTTCGCCGCTGTCGAGTGCAAGCTCGATCTCGTCGCCGGCCTCAGTCTTGAGGCGGCGCTTGGTGCGGCGGATTGTGGTTTCGATCTTGGGCTCGACCGGATCTTCGGCGGCAATGGCTTCGACCTGCTCACGCAAGGTCTCGTCCGTTATCAACCTGATGTCGGGCAAGGACGATGGCAGCGGGCATTCCCATTCGCCACGCATGGAGGAAAGCGCGCCGGTACCTTGCGTCTTCAAGGTCTGGATATAGGCACGGCCCTTCTTGCGCACGCGCAAGGAAAGCCCGGCCTTGGAAAGACCGAGGTCGGATGTATCGTAATAGACGGAATTTAACCTTTCGGTTGCAGCGGGTCCGGGCGCAAAACGCTTCAGCGCGGCGCTGCGTTTCAGGCGTGCCAAATCATCCGGCCGGGCCGCGAGTTTGATTTCTATTTCCTGCGCCATGACGAGAAAACTTGCTGCAAAAGACCGCACTTCGCCGTGCCCTAGGACACGCGGGACTGACTTCCGGCGAGCGCCAATAACCCATCATCCGACAACGCCCACGCGCCATCAATCGCGTCCCTGTGGGTTTGTCACAAAACTGTCTTGGAAAGTTGCGGGAATAGAAAACCCCTACACAATATTTAAATTCCAGCTGTGGATAAGTTGCCGCTCAAACAGATTCTGGCGCCAGCTTCTGCACCTGGCTGTTGGCAAGCGACAGCTTAGAAATACTGAGTGGCCCGCCGTGCTCAAGCTCGGCGAGAAAGCTTAGCGTGCGTTGCAGATCGTCCTGGCGCATCGCCGCCCAGGCGCGCGCAGCTTCAGAGCCTTGCTCGCGCCCGCCCTTCTTGAGCGCATCGCGCGCATTGCCCAAAGCTTCGGCCGCCAGCATGCGCTGGCTGGCAAAAAGATCGTCGACGATGCGCCTGACCGCCAAACGGTCCCAGTGATCGGAGGCGGCGACGCGTTCGGCCAGCGCGCGCAAACGGTCGAGGCCCACTGACGCACCCACTGCGAAATAGGCGCCGGCTGCCGCATCCACTGGCACGCCCTGCATTTGCGAGAGCAGAATAATCTCGCAAGCGGCGCCCATCAGAGGCAGCACGGCCACGTCTTCCGCCACGTCAAGAGGCACGCCCGCCGCTTGCAAATCGGCAATGCGGGCCTCGATGGTCTGCGCCTCGAACGACGAGATGAGGTCCGCGAACCGGCCATGCAGGGCGGCCACGCCAGCGCCGTACGCCCGTGCGGTTTCGGCAATGCCCGCGCCCGCCGGCAGATGCACCAGGAACCACAGGCCGAGGCGGCGAAGCAGCTCGGAAATATCCGCCACCATGGCGTTTTGGATATCGGCAGACACTTTCAGGTCGAGCGCGCAAACGCGCAGGCGCAACTCTTCCAGCCCGAAGGCGCGAACAGCAAGCTCGAAGGCGCGCGCCACCTCGGCACCGCTGGCGCTGGCAAGTTCGCGCATGCGCTGAACAAATAACGGCCCCGCCAGATTGATCGTCTTGTTGGCGAGTTTCGTCGCGACGATTTCACGCCGCAGGCGATGACCGGCGATTTCGCCCGTAAAGCGCTTGGCAGCCAGCGGTGGAAAATAGGATTCGAGTTCCGAGGCAAAATAGGGGTCATCGGGCAGCTCGCTGGCAAGAATGGTGTCGAACAGATCCAGCTTGGCATAGGCAAGCAGCACAGCAAGATCGGGCCGCGTCAGGCCCTGCCTGTCGCGCGCCAGCGTGCGCAGGGTTTCGTCGTCGGGCAGAAATTCTACTGCGCGATCCAGCCGCCCGCTTTTTTCCAGCTCGCGCATCACGCGCCCCGCCGCATCAAGATCGCCCGGGCCGCCTCTTTGTGCCACCGAAAGCGCCAGCGTCTGATCATAGTTGTCGGCAAGCACCAGACGCGCCACGTCATCGGTCATGGCCACAAGCAGCTTGTCGCGCTCGGCTTCCTTGAGTTCGCCGCGGCGCAACGGGCCGTTCATCAGAATCTTGATGTTGACCTCATGGTCCGAAGTGTCCACGCCGGCCGAATTGTCCACCGCATCGGTGTTGATGCGTCCACCCACCCGCGCATATTCGACACGGCCCAATTGGGTCAGTCCCAGATTGGCGCCTTCGCCAATCACCTTGGCCTTGAGATCGCGCCCATTGACGCGCAGCGCGTCATTGGCGCGGTCGCCCGCATCGGCCTGGGATTGCGTGGACGCTTTGACATATGTGCCGATGCCGCCGAACCACAGCAAGTCGACCTCTGCGGCCAGCAGCGCGCGAATAAGCTCAGCGGGTGCTACGCGGTCTTTCTTCAGGCCGGTTAGTTTTTTGATCTCGGCACTGAGTGCGATTTCCTTGACGCCGCGCGGATACACGCCGCCGCCTTTCGAGATCAGCGAGATCTCGTAATCGGCCCAGCTCGAGCGGGGCAAATCGAACAGCCGCTTGCGCTCGTTCCAGCTGGCTTCGGGATCGGGATTGGGATCGAGGAAGACGTGGCGGTGATCGAAGGCGGCAACCAGCTTGATCTGTTTCGACAGCAGCATGCCGTTGCCGAACACATCGCCCGACATGTCGCCCACGCCCACACAAGTGAACGGCTCTTTCTGGATGTCGTGCTCCATCTCACGGAAATGGCGCTGCACCGCTTCCCAGGCGCCCTTGGCGGTAATGCCCATTTTCTTGTGGTCGTAGCCGCGGCTGCCGCCGCTGGCGAACGCATCGCCAAGCCAGAAGCCGCGCTCGACGGCAATGGCGTTGGCGATATCGGAAAAGCTGGCTGTGCCTTTGTCGGCGGCGACCACGAGATAGGGATCATCGCCGTCATGGCGCAGCACGTCCTTGGGCGGGATCATTTCGCCGTCCGGGCCGATATTGCCGGTGATGTCCAGGAGCGCGCCGATAAACGTTTTATAGGCGCGGATGGCTTCGGCCTGCACTTCCTCGCGCGTGGCGTTTTGCGGCAGCAGTTTGGGATAGAAGCCGCCCTTGGCGCCCACAGGCACGATGACGGCGTTCTTCACCTGCTGCGCCTTGACGAGGCCCAGTACCTCGGTGCGGAAGTCCTCGCGCCGGTCGGACCAGCGGATACCGCCGCGCGCCACCTTGCCGAAGCGTAAATGCACGGCTTCCACATTCGGCGCATAGACGAAGATTTCGACGAAGGGCCTTGGCGCCGGCAGTTCTTCGAGCTTTTGGCTGTCCAGCTTGAACGCAACATAAGGCTTGAAGTGGCCGTTCTCGTCTTTCTGAAAGAAGCTGGTGCGCAAGGTCATGTCGATGACGTTGCGCATGCGCCGTATGATGCGATCATCGTCAAGGCTTTTTACATCTTCGAGCACGGCATCGATCTTGGTGTGGATGGCCAACGCGCGCGCCATGCGCGTTTCGTGATCGTGAGGAAGAGCCGGATCGTTGCGCACATAAAAGAGTTCGACCAGAAGCTTGGCGATGTCCGGGTTCTGGGCCAGCGCCTGCTCCATGTAGTTCTGGCCGAAGGTGATATTGGCCTGGCGCAGGAACCGCGCGGTCGCGCGCAAAATAGTCACGTCGCGCCAGGGCAACTCGGCGGCCGTCACCAGCCGATTGAAGCCATCGCTTTCGATCTCGCCCCGGCACACCGCGTGATAGGCGTCTTCCAGGAGCGGCTTGAGACGCGAGAGATCGGCCACGCCGCCATCGGCGCGTTCCATCAACAGATTGTGCACGGCCGCATCGCGGAGGCTGCCGTCCGCTGCTTTGGGCGAAAGCGCGTAACTGTCTTCGGCAATCACTTTGAGGCCGAGATTTTCGAATACCGGCAAGCATGACGACAGCGGCATGAAGGCGCCGCGCACGAACAGCTTGAGCCTGACCGTGCTGCGCGCATCGCCGGGCTTGGCATAGATACGCGCGGCAACAGTGCCGCCCGGCGCCGTACCCGCCAGCACCGCTTCGATCTCGACGATATCGGCCACCGCCTGCGCAGGCGTGAAATTGTCGCAATAACCGGCCGGGAAAGCGTCGCCATAGCGATGAAGAAGCTGCATGCCTTCGCCATCGCCATGGGCGGCAATGATGGCGGAGGTGAAGCCGTCCTCCCAGGTGCGGATAGTGGCGCGGATCTCGGCTTCGATAACCTTCACATCGGCTTCGGGACGCGGACCCGGATTGCGCCCGATGATGAAATGGACGCGCGCAAGAATTTCGTCGTCAAGGCTTGGATGTGACGCCGACACGCGGCCATCGAAGGCGCGGGCGAGAATGGCGTGAATGCGCTCGCGCGCTTCGGTGTTGTAGCGGTCGCGCGGCACGAAAACGAGCGCCGAGACGAAACGGTCGAAGCGGTCGTAACGCAGAAACACCCGCACCTTCGGCCGATCGCCAAGTGCGAGAATTCCAAGCGCGGTGGCGAGCAACTCGTCTTCGCTGATCTGAAACAACTCGTCGCGCGGATAGGTGTCAAGAATATGGGCGAGCGATTTGCCGTCATGGCTATCGGGGGCGAGGCCCGCGCGCGCCAGCACGCGGTCGATCTTGTGGCGCAGCAGCGGAATTTCGGCCGGCAGGCGGTAATAGGCGCTCGAGGTGAACAGACCGACAAAGCGGCGCTCGCCGGTAAGCTGGCCTTGCGCGTCGAAACGCTTCACACCGATGTAATCCATATGCACGCGGCGGTGCACGGTCGAGCGCACGGCGGATTTGGTGATGATGATGGGCGAAGGCTGGGTGAGGAATTCGCGCACTTCCGGCGTCAGACTGACGCGGTCTTGCCCGCCGCGGATGACGCGCGCATTGGGATCGGAAAGCAGGCCCAGCCCGCTATCCAGGATCGGCTGGTGGCGGCCATCACCTGTGGGATCGAAGGCATAATCGCGGCAGCCCAAAAAGGTGAAATGCTTGTCCTCAAGCCATTTGAGAAAGGCGACGCTTTCACTGAGCTCGTCCTTATCGATCTGGGGCGGACGCGCTTTGAGCTCGGCCGTGACCTCACCGAGGCGCACGAGCATGGGTTTCCAGTCGCGCACGGCGCTTTGCACATTGGCGAATACCGCGCGCAGACCTTCGATCAGCGCATTTTGCCGGTCCTCTTCCACCAGACGGTGCAGCACCAGGGCGATGACGCTGTCGCGCCGGCCGGGCGCCAGCGCCACGACCGGATGAAACGCGGCATGAATGCGAAAACCCTGCGCCGTCGCTTCGCCGATGCAGGAATCGAATAGAAACGGCGTGTCGTCATTGATGCAGAGCACGACCGTTTCGTTGCGCTGAAAGGCGCGGTCTTCTTCCGAGGGCACGAAAGCCTCGACCCTGGCGGCGCCCGGCTTGTGTTTGGCGAGCCGCGCGAAAACGATGCGCACAAGTGCTGCCAGTTCGGCCGCGTTGTAACGCGTGACGTCTTCGGCTGGCGCGCTATGCGTGAACTTTTGGAAAAAACCGGCGAGTGCCTGATCCTTGGTGCCGATCAGTTTCGCAGCCGCCGCAACATGGGCGGCCAGTTCTTCCAATTCTTCTCCCGCGCGTTCGGCGGCCGTGCCCCTTTCGGGCAAGCTGGCTGTCGACCTGCGGGCCGCCATGAAGAACTCCCTGCTCTGCGCCACCCGGAAGGGGCAAGCGCACTATAGGCGCGGGGAAATTAACTCTCTGCTAGTGGCGCAGGAAGCGGGAAAACTCAGGAAATCGTGATCAGAGGCGCTAGCCCTAGTCGTCTGGCCGCCATCCAGCCCGAAAGGAGGGTTCCGCCTGCGACAACGGCGCCTAACAACAGTGCCAAAGTGGCGGCTAGCGGGCCGTCCGGCAGCGGCCGCAAAAGTGCCGCCATAGTGGGAAGGATGACGGCGGGCACGAGGAAGTAGAGGCTCGGCCGCGCCCGAAGAATAGCGCCGACGCCCGCAGCTGTGCCCGCTGCAAACAGCATGACCGTAATGGGCGTGCTTGCGGAGGGCAGCGCAAGAAAGCCACCCGCCCCCCAGGCAAAGCCCGCATAGAGCAGTGCCGCCTCGAGATCGGCAGCGAAAGCGCGCAGCGGCATCAGCTCGAAGGAAGCGACTATCGTGCGCCTGTAAAGCCGCAACACGGCAATGGCGGACACAGCAGTGAAAAAGCACCACAGCATCAGCGGCGGAGTGGGAACCGAGCCGGCGGAGGTGAGCGCCACAACGGCAAGGCCCACAATCAGCAACCACGCGGCGAAAGGCGCACGACCCAGAAGGTTGGCGAGCTGCGCGGTTTCCACCGCCTCTTCATGCAGGCGCGACAGCTTGTGCAATACGCGCGATGGATCGTCCGGCGCCGCGGTGTCGGGCTTGCCCGATTCAATGCCGCGCAAGAGTTTCGATTGGGATTCTGGGCTCATGCTGTTCCCTCTGCAAATCCATGAATGCGGCGAACGTAATCACGCCAACGCTCTTCTGCGGGAATTAATAATGCTTTAACGCTGAGAAAGGTCCCGAGAAGAACGCAAATCAAATACAGGAACGCAAGTTTACAGTGTTGCACACAAAGCCAATACGCTCCGGCTAACCCCAAGCCAGGCAAGTGATATCCTTGTGGAAAAGGGTGTCTGGTGCAGCCTGGAAACGGCCGGCCCTTAAAGCTTTTCTCTGATGACCTTGGCGATAGCGACGGATGAGGGCCGCCCGGCGATACCGTGCACAGGCGAAATACTCACGGTCAGCAATTTGTCGGCGATAACGGCGCTAGGTTCGGGGGCCGGCGCAATGCGCACCACGTCGAATTGCAACAAGAGTGCTTGCCCCGTTTTGCGCGAGGACGCTACGCGCTCGATAGCATGCGTCGCGTTGCGGATGGCATCGGAAGCAAGCGCACGCATAACGTCGGATTGATCGAGGCCCTGCCAATTCGCCTTGAAGCCGATGGTCAGGCCGGTATGCAGCTTGATGTCATCGGAGGAACGGGCCGCGAGAGATTTGGCATCGGGGCTGATGATGGGTTCTTGCGTGCGCTCCACATCGCTCAAGCGTTCGGCCGGCATGCCGCCCGGCACTTCGTGCGTATAGAGCGTCACGCCGCCCCAGCCCGCGACCTGGAGCGCAATGTCTCCTGAATCGTATTTCAGCACGCGTCCGCCTAATGCTGCGGGCTCGATCGTGAGGTAATAGATCTCGTCGTTGCCGGAAAAACGTAAGCGCTCATAATCGCGATAGCGATCCAGCGAGAAACGCATCGCATCGCCGGCAAGGTATGTGCCATCGGCGGGCAGTTGGGGACGCGGCTGCCCCGGCATTTGCGGCATCTGTTCGGGCGCAACCTGCGCAATGGCGCTCGCCGGCTCCAGGGCAGCCGGAGACAAGGCAGGAAGTGCGAGCAAGGCCCCCATCACGCCAAATGAAGAGATGAGCAAATATGCGTGGCTCGCGCGCAATGGCGATCCTTGAATTGTGGCCTTCGAACCCCGCCCTGAATCCGAAATCGCCGCCCCTCGATGAGTATGACTGGGATCGTGGCAACAATATGGAGTGCGGTAGCTTAACATTCCAATTAGAACTAATCTTCGCGCCGTTTCATGCGCATAAACCAGTGATGAACGAAAGATAAATCCCGTGCCTGCAAACCCCGACAGTTTCAAATGCCGCCGCACCCTCAAGGTGGGCGCCAAAACTTATACCTATTTCAGCCTGAAGGCCGCGGAAAAAAACGGACTCGGTGGCATTTCGCGGCTGCCCTTCTCACTCAAGGTGCTGTTGGAAAATCTGCTTCGCCACGAAGACGGCCGCACGGTTGCTGCCAAGGACATCAAGGCGATTGCGGAATGGCTGGCAAAGAGAAGCTCGGAACGCGAGATCGCCTTCCGCCCCGCTCGCGTTCTCATGCAGGATTTCACTGGCGTGCCAGCAGTGGTCGATCTCGCAGCCATGCGCGATGCGATGAAGGCGCTGGGCGGCGACGTGAAAAAAATCAATCCGCTGGCGCAAGTCGATCTCATCATCGATCATTCTGTGATGGTGGACGCGTTCGGCAGCAGCGGCGCTTTCAAAATCAATGTCGGCCGCGAATACGAACGCAATGGTGAGCGCTATGCGTTTCTGCGCTGGGGCGCGAAAGCCTTCGACAATTTCCGCGTGGTGCCACCCGGCACCGGCATCTGCCATCAGGTCAATCTCGAATATCTCGGGCAGACGGTGTGGACGAAGAAAGTCAAAGCGAACGGTAAAGCCGTCGAATACGCCTTTCCAGACACGCTTGTCGGCACCGACAGCCATACGACGATGATCAACAGCCTGGCCGTGTTGGGCTGGGGTGTCGGCGGCATCGAAGCGGAAGCCGCCATGCTGGGCCAGCCGATGTCGATGCTGATCCCGGAAGTAATCGGCGTGCGGCTGACCGGAAAATTGCGCGCAGGCGTCACCGCCACCGATCTCGTACTCACCATCACCGAGATGTTGAGGAAGCGCGGCGTGGTGGGAAAATTCGTGGAATTTTTCGGCCACGGCTTAGACGAGCTCAGCCTCGAAGACCGCGCCACCATTTCCAACATGTCGCCGGAATATGGCGCCACTTGCGGCTTCTTCCCCGCCGACCGCGAGACGCTGCGTTATCTCAAGGCCACGGGACGCAAACCCGATCGCGTGGCGCTGGTAGAAAAATACACCAAAGCGCAGGGCCTGTGGCGCGACGCCAAAACGCACGATCCCGAATTCACCGATGCGCTGCATCTTGATTTGGCAGACGTCGAATCCAGTCTCGCGGGACCGCGCCGCCCGCAAGACCGCGTGGCATTGCCCAATGCAGGAAAAGAATTTTCGGCGGCACTGACGCAAATTTTCAATAAGGGCAACGAGGCAGGCAAACGCGTGAACGTCGAGGGCGCGAATTATAATCTCGGCCATGGCGATGTGGTGATTGCCGCCATCACCTCCTGCACCAACACATCCAATCCCAGCGTGATGGTTGGCGCCGGCCTGATGGCCAAGAAAGCGCTTGCGCTGGGGCTCAAGACCAAGCCCTGGGTGAAAACCTCCCTGGCGCCGGGCAGCCAGGTGGTGACCGAATATCTCGTCAAGGCTGGCTTGCAGAAATCGCTCGATGGGCTGGGCTTCGAGCTGGTGGGTTATGGCTGCACGACTTGCATCGGAAATTCCGGCCCACTGCCCGATCCAATTGCCAAAGCGGTCAACGACAACGATCTGGTGGTGGCGGCGGTATTATCGGGCAACCGCAATTTCGAAGGCCGCGTGCACCCGCAAGTGCGCGCGAATTATCTGGGCTCGCCCATGCTGGTGGTGGCCTATGCGCTGGCAGGCACGATGAACACCGATCTCACGCGCGATCCCATTGGCCATGACCGCAACAACAAGCCGGTCTATCTGCGCGACCTTTGGCCGAGCGCCACGGAAATCGCTGTCACCATCCGCAAGTCTATCAACCCCGCAATGTTCCGCAGGCGTTACGGTCATGTGTTTACGGGCGATGCCGCATGGAAGAAAGTGAAAGTGAGCGGTGGCGTTACCTATGACTGGGGCGCCAAATCTACTTATGTGAAGAACCCGCCTTACTTCATCGGCATGACCAGCAAGCCTGCCGCGCTTACCGACATTAAGGCTGCGCGCATACTCGGCCTGTTCGGCGATTCCATCACCACCGATCACATCAGCCCCGCGGGCTCGATCAAGAAGGACTCTCCTGCCGGAAAATATCTTATCGAACACGGCGTCGCGCCCGCCGATTTCAATTCCTATGGCGCGCGCCGGGGCAATCACGAAATCATGATGCGCGGCACCTTTGCCAATATCCGCATCAAGAACGAAATGCTGGGCGGGCGCGAAGGTGGGCTAACCTTGTTTCGGCCCTCGGGCGAAGAGCTGCCGATTTACGATGCGGCCATGCGTTATCAAGCGCTAGGCGTGCCGACCGTCGTCATCGCAGGAAAAGAATACGGCTCGGGCTCGTCGCGCGACTGGGCAGCCAAGGGGCCCCGGCTCTTGGGCGTGCGCGCGGTGATCGTGGAAAGCTTCGAGCGCATTCACCGCTCGAATCTTGTCGGCATGGGTGTGCTGCCGCTTGAATTCATGGGCGGCAAAACCCGGCGCGATTATGGCCTAACCGGCAATGAAACGATCGACATTCCCGGCTTGAGCCAAGGCGTCAGCCCGCGCATGGCGATCAATGCCCGCATTACTTATGCCGACGGACGTGTGGCGGAACTGCCGCTTATGGCCCGCATCGATACGCTGGATGAAGTAGCCTATTTCAGCAATGGCGGGATTTTGCCTTACGTGCTGCGCCATCTGCTTGCGGCATGACCGCTCGAATCAACCCATCGTGATAAGGCGGGCCTTGGGATGAACAGGGCCTTCCCTTATCTTAGCTTCATGTCCTTGCGACTCTCGCTTTGTATCGTCGCCTTGGCGATTTTCAGTCTTGCAGCACCGGTGACGTTGGCCAAACCGCCTCCGCCGCCGGCACCTGCGGCGGCTTCTGCCATTCCACCCGCGCCACCAGCTGTGGGCGAGCATCCCGTGGTGGTCGAACTTTTCACCAGCCAAGGCTGCAGTGATTGCCCGCCTGCCGACGCGCTGCTGACGGAGCTCGCCAAGCGCAAGGGCGTGATCGCACTTACGCTGCCCGTCACCTATTGGGACATGCTGGGTTGGAAAGATACCTTCGCCAGCGAGGCCAATACCGTGCGCCAGAAAGCCTACGCCAAGGCGCTGGGGCGAAGCGGCGTTTACACGCCGCAAATCATCGTCAATGGCGTGGCGGATCTGGTGGGTGGCAGGCGCGACCAGGTGACTGCGGCCCTCGCCACGCATGCGCGAGATATGCCAGCGATCCCCATCAGCATCAAAACTTCGCCGCAGCTGGTGCAGATCGCCATCGCCGGGGAGCGAGCGGAAGCGAAGGGTTCCGATTGCACGATCTGGGTGATGAACACGCTCAATCATGCCGACGTCAAAGTCGGCGACGGCGAAAATAAGGGCCGCGCGCTCGCCTACACCAATATCGTGCGCGACCTGAAAGCCATAGGCTTGTGGAGGGGCGACGCAATAACCTTCAACCTGCCGCGGGGCGCCTTAACTTCGGTGCCCCATGACGGCTTTGTCGTGCTGCTCCAGCGCGACGGCCATGGCCAGGTGATCGGTGCCGCCATGGTGTCGATGCCAAATTACAGCGGAAAGCACTGAAGCCGCGGCCCGCAAGAGCGCGCGTGCATAGCCCCGCCTCGTATGCCCCAGTCCCGATATAGGACAATGCAGTCGGTTCCTGCCGCGCGTTATCCATTTAGTCCGTCATGATCAGCATTTCTGCGCGTAAGCAACGCGCGATTCCGGCATAGCGTAAACGCCGCGCAACGCGATTCATTTCTTCCTAACTCGTATTGCAGCGAGGCCAGCCTTGCAGCACCCGGTAAGCGAGAAATTTCTAAATTTTTAAGCGCTTCCGACTTAGTTTTGAGGCAATAACTGCGATCAATACGCGGAACAAGGGTGATGGGCATGGGCGCTGGTCTTTTGCAACGCACGTTCAAGGACAGTTTCAAGGCGTTGGGCGACACCAACGCGGCGGAACGTTTGCGCCTAGCGGTCACGGCCGCACACGAAGCGGCGTTCGATTGGACTATCGCCGACGACAAGATCGTATGGGAGGGCGCGGAAGCCTTGCTGCTTCCCAATACCGACCCGGCACTTTTGGATAGCGGCCACGGCCTGTGCATCTGGATGAACGCGGAAGGCCGCGAGAAGCTTCATAATCTTCTTACGGAAATGGCGCCTGCGGAACCCGCCTTCGAACTCGAATTCGAGGCCATGTCGCCAGCACCGGAATGGTTTGAAATCCGCGCCGTGCGCATTCACGGCGCCGGCGGGCGCATCGAGCGCGTGACGGGCGTGCTGCGCGCCACCACCGAACGCCGCCACTTGCTGACGCGGCTCACTTATCTTGCCGCCTATGACGAATTGACGGGGCATCTCAACCGCACGCGGCTGCGCGAAGAACTCACCAAGACGATTGGCCGCGCCGCCGTCAACGAACGCCACTGCGCGTATTTCGTGGCGGCCATCGACAAGCTTGCCGTCATCAATGAAACATACGGCTTCGATATCGCCGACGAAGTCATCGTCGCCACAGGCCAGCGGCTCGCGCAAACCTTGCGCACCAGCGACGTGATCGGCCGCACCGCCGGCAACAAGTTCGGAATAATCCTGGCCGAATGCGGCGAGCAGGAAATGTCGCAAGTGGCCGAGCGCCTGCGCACCAGCGTGCGCGACGAAGTGATCGAAACCAGTGCCGGCCCCGTCTCCGCAACCGTGTCGGTTGGCGCCGTGTGGCTGCCCAGCAACGCCGTCACCAGCCAGGAAGCCATGCTGCGTGCCGAGGAAGCGCTCGACCGTTCCAAAAGCACCGGCCGCAACGGCTTCGTGGTTTATGCGCAATCGCCCCAGCGCGAATCCGCGCGCCGGCGCCTGGTCAAGGTGGCCGACGACGTGATGGCGGCCCTCAACGACCACCGCCTGGTGTTCGCCTATCAGCCGATCGTGGGCGCAAGCTCACGCTTGCCCGAACATTACGAGTGCTTGCTTAGGCTCGCGCGCAAAGACGGCACCATCCAGTCAGCAGGTGAATTCATTCCCGCTGCCGAGACGCTTGGCCTGGTGCGCCTCGTCGACCGGCGCGCGCTCGAGATGGCCGTGGCGCAGCTTTATGCCTACCCCGACGTCAAGCTTTCGATCAATGTCTCCGGCACCACGGCGGGCGATCCGTCATGGCTGCAATCCTTCATCACCTATGTGCGCGAGAACCGCGAAGTGGCCGAGCGCATGACGGTGGAACTGACCGAGACGGCGGCCATTCAGGCCTTCGAGGAGAATGCGCGTTTTGTCAGCCGGCTCCGCGACATGGGCTGCCGCGTCGCCATCGACGATTTCGGCGCGGGCTATACCAGTTTCCGCAACCTGCACATGTTGCGCGTTGACATGGTCAAGATCGACGGCGCTTATGTGAATAATCTCGCCAGCTCGCCCGACAATCAGCTGTTCGTGCGCACGCTGGTCAATCTCGCCAAGAACTTCCAGCTTGAGACGGTTGCCGAATGGGTGGGATCGGAGAAAGACGCGTTGATGCTGAAAGAATTCGGCGTCGATTATTTCCAGGGCTATTGCTTCGGCGAGCCGGATCTCGCGCCCCATTGGCCGGGTATGCCCAACTAGTTACTTGCGCCCGGCGAGTTCGGCGATCTGCCGGCGCATGGTCTCGATCTGATCCTTGAGATCGCGGATTTCTTCCTCGCGCCCGCTTCCCGTTTTTTGCTTTTGCGCGGGTCCGCCATTGGTATGGCCGCGCGCGTTTTGCGCCGGCTCATGTTCCGCGCCCGGTGCGAAAGGCGAAAACATTTTCACCGCATTTTCGAACATCGCCATGTTCTGGCGCGCCGCACTTTCGAAATTCTTGTAGCCGAGCCCGCCAAACGCATCGGCGAATTTCTCACGCATCTCTTCCTGGTTGCGCGAGAAGCTGTCCATCGACATTTCGAGATAGCGCGGCACGAAGGCCTGCAGGTTGTCGCCATAAAAGCCGATCAGCTGACGCAGGAATTTGATGGGCAGCAGGTTCTGCCCTTTCCCTTCTTCCTCGACGATGATCTGGGTGAGCACCGAACGTGTGATGTCTTCGCCGCTGCGCGCATCGCGCACTTCGAATTCCACGCCTTCCTTCACCATCTCGCAGAGATGGTCGAGCGTCACATAGCTCGAGGTCTGCGTGTTGTAGAGGCGGCGGTTGGCGTACTTTTTGATGACAACCGGATCGCCTGACCCACTCTTCGTCTCGCTCAAACGCGCACCTGGGGGCGAATTTCGGACGCCAAGCGTCCTTTTTCCGTTCGCGACTCAACACGTCCCCACACATGCTGTAAAGGCAAATTATGTGATGTAGGCATTTAGGGTTTACGCCATGGGTTGCTCAGGGCATGAATCCCACAAAACGAAGGGCTGACGCATAGAACAGCCCGATTACGGAGAAAGACATGGCACGGGTTGCGGTGGTGACGGGCGGCACACGAGGCATAGGGCGGGCGATCAGCCTCGCTCTGCATAAGGCCGGCTACAAAGTGGTGGCCAATTACGCCGGCAATGAAGAGCGGGCAAAATCCTTCGAGCAGGAAACCCATATCCCCTCGCGCAAATGGGATGTGTCCGATTTCGAGGCCTGCATCGAGGCCGTAGACAAGATCGTCTCAGAGTTCGGGCCGGTGGAGGTGCTGGTGAACAATGCCGGCATTACGCGCGACGGCACCATGCGCAAGATGGCGCGCGAGAGCTGGGACGCGGTGCTCGATACCAATCTCGGCGGCTGCTTCAACATGTGCAAAGCGGTGTGGGACGGCATGCTGGAGAGGGGCTTCGGACGCGTGGTCAATATCGGCTCGATCAACGGCCAGGCAGGCCAATACGGCCAGGTGAATTACGCCGCCGCAAAATCGGGCATTCACGGCTTCACCAAGGCGCTGGCCCAGGAAGGTGCCGCCAAGGGCATCACAGTCAACGCCATTGCGCCAGGTTACATCGACACCGACATGGTGGCCGCCGTGCCGCCCAACGTGCTGGAAAAAATCGTCGCGCGCATTCCCGTGGGCCGGCTTGGTCATGCCGAGGAGATCGCCCGCGGCGTCGAGTTCCTGGTGGCCGACGACGCTGGCTTCGTCACCGGATCGACGCTGTCGATCAACGGTGGCCAGCACATGTATTGAGCGCGTGAGCGCTCTCGCCTCCGTCGAAGCGCAAGGGCTTGCCTGCGTGCGCGGCGGCAGGGCCGTGTTTCACAATCTGAATTTTCGCCTGGAAGCGGGCCAGGTGCTGGCGCTCGAAGGCGCGAATGGCGCGGGCAAGACGTCGTGCCTGCGCATGATCGCGGGGCTGCTTCCGCAAGCGGACGGCGTCATCGAATTTTGCCGCGATAAAAATTCCATCATTACCGACGCCGAAGAACGCGGGGCACATGTGGGCTGGCTGGGCCATCTCGACGGCGTCAAGGCGCAGTTGAGTGTGGCCGAGAACGTGGCGTTCTTTGCCGCACTTTATGCGGCCGGCGATAATATTCCGGACGTACTCGGCCGCGTTGGGCTTGCGGCCGCGGCCGGCTGGCCCGTCGCTTATCTTTCGGCAGGGCAACGCAGGCGGCTCGCACTCGCACGATTGCTGCTGGCGCGCCGCCCGCTCTGGCTGCTCGATGAGCCGACTGCGGCACTCGATAGTGCGGGGCGCGCGCCGATCACAGCGCTGGTCACCGAACATTGCAGCACAGGCGGCATGGCCATCATCGCCACGCACGACACGCCGGCACTTCCCTGCGCGCGTTTGAGATTGCCGCCGTCATGAGTTCTTTCACGGCGCTCATTCTTCGCGATACGCGCCTTGCCTTCCGCGCCGGCGGCGGCGCAGTTCTGGCCGTGGCCTTCTTTGCGACGATTGCCATGCTGGTGCCCTTTGGCGTGGGCGCTGACCCCATCTTGCTCAATCACATTGCGGGCGGCGTGTTGTGGGTCGCGGCGGCGTTGGCGGCCTTGCTCACACTCGACCGGCTGTTCCAGGCCGATTTCGAGGACGGCAGTCTCGATGTGCTCGCGCTCTCGCCCCTTTCGCTCGAGGCGGTTGCCAGCGCCAAGATGCTCGCGCACTGGCTCACCACGGGATTGCCGCTGGTGGTGCTGGCGCCCGTGCTGGCATTGATGTTTAACCTTTCGCCTTCCGGCTATGGCGCACTGATGCTGTCGCTTGCCATAGGCACACCGGCACTATCCGCCATCGGCACCATAGGCGCCGCCATCACCTTGTCGCTTCGCCGCGGCGGGCTGCTGCTTTCGCTCATCGTGCTGCCGTTGGAAGTTCCGGCGGTCATTTTCGGCGCCGGCGCAGTCATGGCCGCAATCGATGGCGGCGGCACAACCGAGCTTCTGCTTTTGGCCGCGTTCTCGCTCGTGGTTTTGGCGCTGGCGCCCTTCGCGGCTGGCGCCGCGGTGCGGCTCAATCTCGCAGGGTGAGGCGACGCACTTGTCCACGCCCACGCCCAAGCCTAAGACCACAAAAGATGCGATAGCTCTCGCCAATCCCAAGCGCTTTCATGGATATTTCTCGGGCCGTGTCGCCCTTTTGTGGGCGCATTGGCTGCCATTCTTCTTGGTGTTGGGTTTTATTGGTCGCTGTTTGTGGCGCCGCCCGATTATGTGCAGAGCGAAACCGTGCGCATCATGTTCGTGCATGTGCCAGCCGCGTGGATGAGCCTGTTCGTTTACGCGCTTATCGCGGGCGCGTCGTTCGTAGGCCTGGTTTTTGCCCATCCGCTGGCCGATGTGGCGGCTAAGGCGGCTGCACCCTATGGCGCCATGTTCACGGCGCTGGCGCTACTCACCGGCTCGCTGTGGGGCAAGCCGATGTGGGGCACCTATTGGGCGTGGGACGCGCGGCTGACCTCCGAGCTCGTGCTTCTGTTCATTTATTTCGGTTACATCGCGCTGTGGAGTGCCATCGAGGATCCAGCACGCGCGAGCAGGCCGCCGCCGTTCTGGCGCTGGTCGGCGCAGTCGATCTTCCTATCATCCATTTCTCGGTCGATTGGTGGCGCTGGACACGCTGCACCAGCCGGCCAGCGTCATGCGCTTTGGCGGCCCACAATGGATACGGCCTATCTCTGGCCGCTTGGCATCATGGCGCTGGGATATACCGTCCTTTTCCTGGCGCTTGGCTGATCCGCATGCGAACGGAAATTCTCGAGCGCCGCGCACGCACACTGATGCTGGCAAGGAGTGCCGCTTAATGAGTGAATTCTTTGCCATGGGCGGATATGCGGCATTCGTCTGGCCCGCCTACGGCGTGACCATCGCAGCGCTTGTGTTCGCAATCGTGGCGACGATGTCGTCCTATGCGCGCGCGCAACAGGCGTTGCGTAGGCTGGAAGGCAAAAGCTAGCGCGGGCGCCTGTGAGGCTTGCGGCGGGCGCCCGAGGCCTCGCGCTTATCCTGCTCGGCATGGGCCACGAGAGTGGCCAGCATGCGCTGGAACCGCCCCCGCTCGGAGGCCGGCAAACCGGCCATAATGGCCCGTTCCACGCGGTCGCTGGCGGCCTTTGCCCCCGGGAGCGCCTTGCGCCCCGCCGGGCCGAAATGCACCGCATTGGCCCTGGCATCGCTCTCCGTCCGCGCCCGCCCCAACAGCCCCCGCTCGGTCATGCGGCGGACCATTTCCGCCAGGGTCGAGCGGTCGATGCCGGTCTTGGCGACAAGTTCGGTCTGGCTCACGCCTTCGTTTTGCTCGACGGCGGCTAGCACGAGAAATTGTTGCTTCGTCAATCCACTCGCGCCCAGCTCGCGTGAGAAG
>CAVVXX010000005.1:0-169323 GCA_963752395.1 uncultured Alphaproteobacteria bacterium | reverse complement strand
CGCAGCCCCCGCGACCCGGAACTTGCTGAATTCATGCGGGACCGCCAGCGCGCGCTTCGCGTAAAGCCGCGCGCAAGGCGATTGCCAGCGATGCGCGCTCGTCCGCGCCCAGAAATTTTCCTACCACCAGGCGCGTGCCGTGACTGACCAGCGCCAACTCGTGCCCCACGCGCTCGGGATCGTCGTGGTCAACGCGCAGCCAATAGGGATTGGCTTCGAGAATTGTTTCTTTCCCCTTCGGATCCGTGCGCTGCACGATAAAACGTTCGGCGGTGAGTGTGAGCCGTTCGCGCCAGCGGCTTTCGCGCGTCGTCACATGCACAGCCCAGGCGAGCAGCGCCACGTCCGCGCCAAAGAAAGGCGTCACCGGCCAAGCGCCGTGCAGGATAAAAAGAACGCCCGACACAAAACTGATCCCGCCGATGCCGGCAAGCACAAGGAATAACCCAAACGGCGGCAAGGGCCGGTTGGGCGTGAGCACGGCATCGAAGAAAATCTTGCCGGTATTTTTCGCCATGGCGCGATTTTAAGGCTAGCCAGCGTGTCAGAACAATATGCGGATAAACTGCGGGGTGGCTGTACAGACGGGGTGTGGCGCAGCATTCTCTAGGCATGCCGCGACCATTCTCGAAAAAAGAAATCGAGGAACTCTTTTCGCGTTTCGAGAAACGCAATCCCGATCCGCGTTCCGAGCTGATCTACAAAAACCCCTATACGCTGCTGGTAGCCGTCGTGCTGTCGGCGCAGGCAACCGACAAAAGCGTGAACAAGGCGACGGAACCTTTGTTCATGCATGTCGATAGCCCGGAGAAGATGCTGGCACTGGGCGAAGCGAAGCTAGCGACCGCAATCAAGACCATCGGGCTTTACCGTACCAAGGCCAAGAACGTCATTGCGCTATCCAAGGCGCTGATTGCCGCGCATGGCAGCCAGGTGCCGCGCGATCGCGTGGCGCTTGAGGCGCTTCCTGGCGTTGGCCGCAAGACGGCCAATGTGGTGCTAAATGTTGCCTTCGGCGAACCCACCATCGCGGTCGATACGCATATCTTCCGCGTCGCCAACCGCACGGGGATGGCGCCCGGCAAAGATCCGCGCGCGGTGGAAGATAAGTTAAACGAAATCGTGCCGGACAAATTCAAGCTGCACGCGCATCACTGGCTGATCCTGCATGGGCGTTATGTGTGCGTGGCGCGCAAGCCCAAATGCCTGGAATGCATTGTACGCGACCTCTGCCGTTTTCCCGATAAGACGAAGGATGCCTCAACGACAGTGCATACGAAGCTTAAGACGCGGCGCCCGCCCGCGCCTTGATGCTGGCCAAACAAGCCGCGTCCGCCATCGCGCCTTGTTGTGGCGAGGTTTCCACATGGCGCACGCGCATGCCCGCTTGTTCCTGATACAGGAAGAAGAACGCGGCACAGTGCGGGCCGTCATAGCGCCAGAGCTCGGAGCCTTCTTCCTTCCTGACAAAACTGGGCTTGCCGTAAATGGCCAGTATCTTGTCCGCTTCCCAGCCATTGAGGCCGCTGCCAGCGCTTGGCGGCGTGAGCAGGGCCACATGGCCGGGTTGTGGGTTGGCATTACCTGATGTGGCAGTGCCGGTATTGTCTGTCTGGCAGCACGCAAGCGCCGAACCCGCGACACACAACACCACCCAAACCGGAATTTTTCGCGCTCTTGCCAACATGTTTGCTGCCGCCTAAGCCTTCGTTTGCATTTATAACCCACGTTACCCGTATGTGCCAACACAACCGACGGAACTGCATATGACGGCGCACGATGTGGCTGGTGTTGGCAACGCCATCGTCGATGTGATTTTTGCCGCACAGGACGATTTCCTGCTCGAGCACAAAATCGCCAAGGCGGTGATGACGCTGGTGGACGAGTTCCGAGCCGTGCAGCTCATCGAGCTGATGCCGGGGGCGCGGCAAAGCTCGGGCGGCTCGACGGCCAACACCATGGCCGGTCTCGCGTCATTCGGGGCCAAGGGCCTCTTCATCGGTAAGGTGAAAGACGATCCTCTCGGCCAAAGCTTTGCTTCCGACCTCAAAAATATCGGCGTGCACTTCGAGACGGCGATGGCAAAGGGCGGCCCATCAACTGCGTGTTGCCTGATCGTGGTGACGCCGGATGGCCAACGTAGCATGAATACCTATCTCGGCGCCTGCCGCGAACTTTCGCCTCATGACGTCGATGCCAAAGCCATTGCCAGCGCAGGCACACTCTATATCGAAGGATATTTGTGGGATGCGCCCGGCGCCAAAGCCGCCATCCGCAAGGCGATTGCGGCGGCCAAGAGCGCGCATCGCAAAGTGGCAATGACGCTGTCCGATCCCTTTTGCGTTGGGCGTTTCCGCAACGAGTTTTTGGAGCTGCTGAAATCGGACGTCGACATCCTGTTTGCCAATGAAGAAGAAGCGAAATCGCTTTACGAAGTGGAGAATTTCGACGACGTGCTGCAGCACGCGCGCGCCTGGCCGGGGCTAGCAGCACTCACGCGCTCGGAAAAAGGCTGCGTTATCGTAGCGCCCGATGGCGAGGTTCACGTGATCGACGCCGCGCCGGTAAAAAAAGTGGTCGATACCACAGGCGCCGGCGATCAATTCGCTGCCGGATTATTGTTTGGCTTGGCGCGAGAAATGAATTTGCGCGATTGTGGACGGTTAGGTGTGCTGGCTGCTGCCGAAGTGATTTCGCATTATGGGGCCAGGCCCGAGCATTCGTTAAAAGAGCTGGCGGCGAAAGCCAGCCTTATCTCGCGGGCTTAGGTTTCTTCCGTTTCAACCCAACATAATACGCGCCGGTACCTCCATGGCGAAGATGTGCGGGGCTTACGCCCGCCACGCTGTCACGAAATGCATCTCCGGCGAGCCAGCGCGGCAGATTGTTTCGCAACACACCGCCCTTGCCGGTGATGACAAGAACGAGACGCTTGTCCTCGACGCGCGCACGCATAAGAAATCGTTCCAGCGCGCGATAGGCTTCTGCTTCGTGCAAACCATGCATATCGAGGCGCGCTTCGGGCTCTACGCGTCCGCGCCTCAGCCGCATGTCGAGATGGCCGCCGATGCTGGGCGCATGTTCATGGCTTATGACAGGCGGCTTCGACGTTTTTGTAACGGGCGCGGCCTTTGGCTTTGGCGCTTTTGTGACAGCCAGCGCCTTCCTTGCACTGAGAGGCTTTGCGCCCTTGAGAGCCTCATGAAACAGCGCACGCTCTTCTTCGCTTGGCAGGCGCGGGCGTTTCAAGAATTCGGTCCCGGAAATTCCGCGTGCGCGCCAAGCCGCGCCGCGATTTCTTTTGGTAACAATATTGTCATGCGGCCCCGGCTTTTCATGCGGCCAGCAATGGCGCCCGCGTCGGGCCCAAAGCCCCAATAGACATCGCCGCGCACCGCTCCCGTGATCGCCCCGCCCGTATCCTGCAAGATCAGCAAGTGGCGGAACGCTACATCGGGTTTGCCGGCGTCGGCATCGGGCGCATTTGTCTCGACCCAGGCCGGAACGCCATAGGCATGAATGGTGTGATCAACGGCCAAACTTGCGCCGGGCGTAAGCGCCACACCTTCGGCCCCTTCCGCGCCCAGGGCTGGATCGCCGACCGGCTTCTCGGCAAAGAATACGTAGGACGCATCCACATCCATCACGCTTTGCATCTCATCGGGATGCGCCTTCAGCCATTCTCGAATGGCCGGCATGGAAACATTCTCGCGGACGAGTGCACCCTTCTCGATCAGCACCTTGCCGATAGCCGTATAGGGATGGCCGTTCTGGCCTGCGTAAACTGCGCGCAATGTCGTGCCATCATCGAGTGTCACGCGCCCGGAGCCCTGCACCTGTAGAAAGAAAGCATCGATAGGATCGTCGATATAGACAAACGCCTTCGCGCTGGTGAGGCCAAAGCGCGCGATTTCACCCCGCGTCTGATAAGGAACGAGACGCTCGTTCTCCACCCGGCCCGCAATGCGCTGGCCCTTTAGTTGCTCGCGAAAAAGCCCGAGATCGACTGTGACGAGATCGGCGGGCAATCCGTACAGGGGCGTCTGATAGACGCCATGAGACGTGCGGCTGCCATGCAATAGTGGCTCGTAATAGCCGGTGAAGAGGCCTTCGCGCTCACGGCCGGCCGCTACGCGATAAGGCACGAAACGGGATTCGAAAAACGCGCGCGCGGCAGCGGCGTTAGCGAGTTTCTCGTTCACTCCCGCACATGCCGCGTGCCAGTCTCCAGCAATGCCGCCATAGCCAACGCCACCAAGCCGTTCTGTACCGGGGCGCGTTGCCCGCGCGCTACATGAGCGCGCGAACGCGGCTAATGCCGCGCTTGGATTATTCGTTTCCCAACCATCTAGATCGGAAAAGCTCGCGGCGTCGAGGCGCAAGGGTGCCGGCCGCGATAGCGCAAACCAATCAGCACATCCCGCAAGGAAGAAAAGAAGGCAACAGAAAACGGGGAGCGAAAGTTCAATTCGCCACAAGGATGCTTAACCGCCACTCGCCGTGGCGACGAGCGTCCAGTTGGGGTCGATGGCGCGCGTGTCGCGGGCGAACGTCCAGATATCGGTGACGGTGTGCGGCGACTTGGGGTCGCCGTCGACGATGGCGCCTGCCTCGTCAAAGGTCACCATGGAGAATTCGCTGTCGAAGGTCACGGTGATCTCGGCAGTGCGCCCCGCCATCTCGGCGCCGGTGATGCGCGCCGAATGCAAGGCGATGAAACGAAACTCCACCCGCTGCTTGCGTTCTTCGCGCGTGTGGATCGAACTTTCAAACGTCGCAAACACTTCATCGGAAAGCAGCGGCTTCAGCGCCGCGCGATCACCATGCGCGAAAGCAGTCACGATCATTTCATAGGCCGCGCGCGCACCGGTCATGAACCCCGCGCTGTCGAAGCTGCGATCGGCAAGCTTGATCTCAAGCAGCGCGCGGGCAACCGGTCCGGAAGCGGGCTGCTCTGCGCCGCCATTGCGCGTGGCTGCGCCAGGCGCTTGTGCGATGTCTTTTTGCGGCTCGGTCCTGTCGGGAACGCGCGATAGATCGTCATGCTGGCGCTCGTTCCCGGTGCGCCGCCCCAACACAGTGTAAAGGCGGAACAGAAGAAACCCGGCAGCCATGGCCAGCAGGATGATGTCTAGGAACGGAAAGCTTGGCATTGCGACCTTCACTTGCCCCCGCTCAAATTCCAGATAAGCCTAGACTGCGGCGCTATTGTGGTCCAGCGCGAGACGGCGATTTAATGAATATGTGTATCCAGGGGCGCGATTTCCAGCACTAGTCCCTGCTTTTGCTTGTCAGCTTCTCGCTATCCATGCTAGGCGCGGCGTTCCATAAAACGAGCGGAACATGGCGGAAAACCAGAAAGACACCAGTGGCGGAAATGGCGGCCCGCAAGCGCTTGGCGCAGACGAGCCCGGCATCCAGGTCGTCGCACAATATGTGAAGGACTTGTCGTTCGAGAACCCCGGCATTGGCACGCCGCTGCAGCGCCCCCAGATCGATCTAGGCGTCGACTTGCAGGCGCGACGCGCCGATATACCCGACCATTACGAAGTGACGCTCAAACTGCGCGTGTCTGCGTCGCAGGACGAAAAACCCATGTTCGTGCTGGAGCTTGCCTATAGCGGGGTCTTTCACATCACCAATGTGCCGGAAGAAAGCATCCAACCGATGCTGCTGATCGAATGCCCACGGCTGATTTTCCCCTTTGCCCGACGTATTGTTGCCGATGCGGTGCGCGACGGCGGATTGCCGCCGCTCTTGATCGAACCCATCGATTTCGCGGCGCTTTACCGGGCCAAGCTAGCCGATCAAACAGCTGCGCGCGCGGCTGCGGTCTAATTCAGGATTCCCGTCGCCAGATCACGTCGCCGTTCAGCTCGGCGGCAACAAAACGCGCATGGGCTTCACGCTCGGAAGCCGTGAGCCGGTCTGTAAGCGGCGCATTGCGGTTGCGGGCAATCCGTACAGCGTTTTCCTGTCCGGCTGTGTTGGCCGTGTCGCCCGGTGACAATTGCAGTTTCACCTGCCTGCCGCCAATAAGTTCGAGATAGACCTGAGCCAGTAATTCCGCATCGATCAATGCGCCATGCTTCGCGCGCACAGAGGTGTCGATACCGAAGCGCTTGCACAATTCGTCAAGCGAATAGCGCGCGCCGGGAAAGCGGCGCTTAGCGATAGCGATAGTGTCGATGGCGCGCGCCATGGGAATGGGCGGGCGTGAGATGCGCGCGAATTCCGCATTGAGGAATTTCAGGTCGAACTCGGCATTGTGGATGACAAGCGGCGCCTCGCCTAGAAACGCCAGCAAATCGTCGGCTATGGCGGTGAATAGCGGTGCCGTGCTGAGCATTTCCAGCGTGAGGCCGTGCACCCGCATGGCTTCTTCGGGGATATCGCGCTCAGGATGCAGATAGCTCCGCCAGGTACGGCCGGTGGGCACATGGCCTTCGAGCTCAAGGCAGCCGATCTCAATGATGCGGTGGCCTTCGGCGGGATCAAGCCCTGTCGTTTCGGTGTCGAGTACGACTTCGCGCATGAGACTTCGGCTTGGCTCCGTCTTTGCTGATTTGTGGGCGTATGGTCACGCGGCCTGCGCGATTACGCAATTCCGCGGCCACGCGTTTGACCGCTTCCAAAGCATGCTCGAGACCCTTGCCGGTCTCAATGACGAAATCGGCTTTTGCACGCTTTTCCGCATCGGGCACCTGGCGGGCATGAATGGCTTCTAGCTTTTCCAGCGTCATGCCCGGGCGCGCCAGCACGCGCTCGCGCTGCTGGTCTGACGGCGCTGAAACCACGACAATTGCATCCATGCGCTTTTCGCCGCCGGTTTCGAAGAGCAGCGGAATATCGAGCACCACAAGCTCAGCGCCCTTGCGCTCAGCATCGGCCAGAAAGCGCTCGCGCGCCTCAGCAACCAGCGGATGCACGATATGCTCAAGGCGCTTGAACGCGCCCTCATCATTCGCCACGCGGCGCGATAGCACGGCGCGATCAATGCGCCCCTCTCGCAGCGAACCGGGAAAAGCCTTGGCCACGGGTCCGACTGCCGCGCCGCCGAGCTCGTATAGCGCATGCACAGCGGCGTCGGCGTCGTAAACGGGAATGCCAAGCTCGGCGAACATTTTCGCCGTCTCGCTTTTGCCCATGCCGATGGAACCGGTAAGCCCGACGAGAAATGGTTTTCGCCGGTTCGGCGCAAGTCTCGCATTAGCCACGGATAAGCGCCTTCTCGAGTGTGGCACGGAGTTCGGGCGTCACTTGCGGCGTTACCCCGAACCAAGCGGCGAATGCCGGCACCGCCTGATGCATCAGCATGCCAAGTCCGTCCATGGTTTTGTGGCCGCGCATGCGCGCGCGCTCCAGCAGATTCGTTTCCAGCGGATTGTAGACGATGTCGGCGACGGCTGCTTGGCGCGGCAGATTATCCAAGGAAATCTCAAGGCTTGGCCCGCCCGCCATGCCGAGGCTGGTGGCATTGACCAGCAACCCCGCCTCCGGGAAAGCCCGTTTCCAGTCACCCCAATCCAGCACCTGGACGGTCTGAATTTTCATTTCTGAGCGCAAGGTTTCGGCCCGGGCACGCGTGCGATTAATCAGCCTGATTTCGTTTGCGCCCCTTCGTATCAGCGCCAGCACAATTGCACGCGCAGCCCCGCCCGCGCCCAATACAACTACAGGGCCCGAACGAACTATCTCGTCACCTAAAGATTCATTCAGACCTTCGGTGAACCCGTGCACATCAGTGTTGAGGCCGTGGATTTTTCTACTCTCGAACACCAGCGTATTCACTGCGCCCGTCGCCAGCGCGTCTTCATCGTGCGTTGTACTAAGTGCGAAGGCCGCTTCTTTGTGCGGCACGGTGACATTGGCGCCCGCAAATTCCATGCGAGCCAGTGCCTCCACGCATTCCCGGAAATCTTCCTGCCGCGCGCTTAAAGGCACATAGGCACCGGATATGCCGTGCTCTCTCAACCAGTAACTATGCAACGCCGGAGAAAGCGACTGGCTGGCGGGCCAGCCGATGACGGCAGCAAGTTTCGGCCCACTCTCACTCACCTTGCGATAGCGCTCTGTACGCGAAGGGCCTCTAGCAGAGGCAAAAGCGGCAAGCCCTGAATGGCAAAAAAATCACCTTCGACATGGGAGAAAAGTTGCGCACCAGGGCCTTCGATGCGGTAACAGCCGACAAGATCAAGCACCGCGTTCCCTTCCTTCGACAAATAAGATTCGAGAACAGCATCCGAAAACGCACGCATGGTAAGGCGCGCGCTTTCCACGTGGCGCCAGATAATGGTGTCGCTTTTGGCGAGCACTATAGCGGTCACAAGCTCATGCGTGCGCCCGCGCAACTCGCGCAAAATACGCTTGGCATCATCTGTATTCCCAGCCTTGCTGTAGAATTTTCCCTCGCAAACCAGGAGCTGATCTGCACCCAGTACGAGCGCATCAAGCGCGCCCTTGCTCACACTCAGTCCCTTTAATTCCGCAAGTGCCATAGCGATTTTCTTGGCTGAGGCTTTACTGGCGATAAGCTCACGCTTGGTGGGCTCTTCATCTGCACTGGGCGATACGGCTTCGAAAGCAATGCCCGCCGCTTTCAAGATTCGCCGGCGGCTTTCGCTCGTCGAGGCAAGCACAAAGCGCGGGCTCATGACGCGGGTTCGCGTTCGGCCAAAAGATTCATAATGGCGGCAGCGGTCTCTTCGACCGAGCGCCGCGTCACGTCGATCGCCGGCCAGCCATGGCGCTCGAACAATTTCCGTGTGTCGGCGATCTCGCGTCGCACGGCTTCTTCATCGATATAGGCTGAGCCGCGATTTTCCCCCATTGCCGTCAGGCGGTTGCGCCGCACTTGCACGAGGCGTTCCGGTGTTGCCCATAACCCGACAACCAATGATTTACCGCGCGCAAGAATCTGTTCCGGCAATTCGACACCGGGAACAACGGGTACGTTTGCAGCCCTTATGCCGCGAATGGCGAGATACACACAGGTGGGAGTTTTCGAGGTACGGCTGGCGCCTACCAGCACCACGTCGGCCTCGCCGAGGTCCTTTATTCCCTGCCCGTCATCATGCTGAATAATAAAATCCAGTGCTTCGACGCGTCTCTGGTAGCGCGAGTCCATCTCATGCTGACCGCCGGGCCTGTGGCTTTCTTTGGCGCCGAGATATTGGCCCAGCGCTTCGACCGCGCGGTCAAGGATCGATACACAGGGGATGTCAAGTTTCGCGCATTCGGTTTCTAAAATCTGGCGAAGCTCGGTATTCACAAGGGTGAAAAACACGATCCCAGGATTGGCGGCAATGTGATCCAGGGCCTGGCGAAGCTGACGCTCGCTGCGTACCAGCGCGTAGATATGCTCGCGCGGCTCGACATCTTCGAATTGCGCACAGGCGGCTTTTGCAAGCGTGTTTAACGTCTCGCCGGTGGCGTCCGAAACCAGATGAAAATGAAAGCTGCGCGGCATGACGAAGCTGTATCATTCCCCAGACAACTCACAAAGCGGGTCAATTTAACTAACTGTATTCCCTGCGGCGGGATAACACGGCATAACCCAAAGCCTTATCCCCACCCCATCCAAGCCACGAAGCTCGACACAAAATCATAGATTCCAACCACCTGACGTGAACTCCTCTGCGCTCGCCCATGACTCACACGTACAACATCAGCATCATCAACTAAACTAGACTCTAATTCTCTTGTAAGAGGAACACGGTATTCTCCCCCCATGAAATCTTTGGTTGCCGTACTTGAGAAAAAATCCGTTTCACCGCCGCCTCTTTGGCTTATGCGGCAGGCCGGTAGATATTTGCCTGAGTATCGCGAGTTGCGGCAAAAAGTTGGTTCATTCTGGACAATGTGTATGACACCGGAATATGCAGCGGCGATTACCCTACAGCCTATAACTAGGTTTGGTTTTGATGCAGCGATTGTATTTTCAGATATTTTAGTAGTGCCTCATGCGTTGAACCAAAAGGTATGGTTCGAAGATGGTGTCGGCCCACGTCTCGATTCATTTCCCGGTGTGGATTTGCTCGATCTTAACCGGGGGCACTGGCAGGAACGGCTTGTGCCTGTGTATGAAGCGCTTGACCAAGTGCGAGATAAACTTGCTGCAGATAAGGCTTTGATCGGATTTGCCGGAGGGGTGTGGACATTAATCGGTTACATGCTCGAAGGTCGTGGTACACCGAGCGGCGCTCCAGCTAGAATGATGGCGGCCAGCGATCCACAGACTTTCGATAAACTGGTCAAGCTCTTGTGTGAGGTCGTTGCTTGGCATTTGAGCCAACAATTGAAAGCGGGCGCTGATGTTGTGCAGATTTTCGATTCACACGCCGGGGTTTTATCGGAAGATGAATTCGATAAATGGGTGATTGCCCCCACCAAGCAGATCGTTGAAACGCTAAGACAAGAACATCCACAGGCTCATATTATCGGGTTTCCCCGCGGTGCTTCGCCAACGAGTTACGAGCGTTACGCGAAGGAAGTGGGCACGAACGCGCTTAGCCTCGATACATTTGTTTCTCTGCCATGGGCCGTGCCGGCATTGAGCGGCCACTTAGCGCTGCAAGGCAATCTGGATCCGAACGTCCTGGTCGCCGGCGGTGCAGAACTCGATACAGCTGTGGACACAATTCTGGCCGCCGCCCGTGGCACGCCCTTCATCTTCAATCTTGGTCACGGCGTATTGCCGCAAACACCCGTTGTCCATGTCGAACGCCTCGTCGCCCGCGTGCGGGGGCAGGCATGAAACTCGCCATTGTGCTCTTCAATCTGGGCGGACCCGACAGCCTGGAAGCGGTAGAGCCTTTTCTGCGCAATCTGTTTGCTGACCCAGCTATTATTGGACTCCCGGCGCCCTTACGTTATCCACTGGCTTGGCTAATCGCGAGGCGCCGCGCTCCCATCACGCGCGGAATGTATGAACGGATCGGCGGCAGCTCGCCGCTCTTGCAAGAAACCGAAGAGCAAGCGCGGGCGCTGGAAGCGGCCCTTGCTAAAGCAGATATAGAAACGCGCTGCTTCATTGCTATGCGCTACTGGCGCCCGTTCACGGAGGAAGCCGTTGATGCCGTGAAGGCCTGGGGGCCCGACCGTATCGTGTTGTTGCCGCTTTATCCGCAGTACTCGACCACCACCACGGCTTCATCGCTCAATGCGTGGCGAAAAGCAGCCAAGAAAAGTGGGCTGCAAACACCAGAAGCGTTGGTGTGTTGTTACCCTTGGGACGAAGGCTTCGTGGCTGCGGAAGCCGAGCTCGTCACTGAAGCGTTGAAGCGGCGCAGGCCGGGAATGAATTATCGCGTGCTATTCTCGGCTCATGGTTTGCCTAAACGCATTGTGGATCAGGGCGACCCCTATCAGTGGCAGGTGGAAAAAAGTGTCGAGGCGATTATGCGCAGGCTTGCACGCGACGATCTCGATTGGGGCATCTGCTATCAAAGCCGGGTTGGCCCATTAGAATGGATTGGCCCCGCCACCGACCAAGAAATCCGCCGAGCAGGCACGCAAGGAAAGGGCGTCATCGTCGTGCCGATTGCATTCGTATCAGAGCACTCCGAGACACTGGTCGAACTCGATCTCGATTATGGCGTGCATCTTGCGCGGGCCGCAGGCGTGCCCGATTATATTCGCGTGAGCACAGTACGGACACATCCTCTCTTCATCCAGGGTCTAGCCAGTCTTGTCAGGGCAGCTATGAATTCGCGCGCAAGCATCACATGCGCAGAAGCGCGCGTCTGTCCTGCCAACATGATTTGCAGTTACATGGCGGCGTGACATGGCGGAACTTCTGAACAGCCTTTACCCTTGGATCAAAGCGTTCCACGTCATCGCCGTGATCGCCTGGATGGCGGGCATGCTCTATCTGCCGCGGCTGTTTGTTTATCACTGCGAAGTGACGCCTGGTTCAGCTGAGTCCGAGCGCTTCAAGATCATGGAAAGCCGCTTGCTGCGCATCATCGTCAACCCGGCGATGATCGCAGTTTGGGTGTTGGGGCTAACGCTTGCCTTCAGCCCGGCAAGCGGGGGCTGGCATCAGGGCTGGCTGGAAACGAAATTTCTTCTGGTGGTTGTTATGAGCACGGTCCATGGGTTTTTTGCCAAGTGGCGCAAGGACTTCGCCCGCGACCAAAACCGCCACAGCCAACGCTTTTACCGGCTGTGGAACGAGGTCCCCGCCATCCTCATGGCCGCGATCGTGATCCTTGCCGTGGTTAAACCGTTTTGAAACTTTGCCATGCTTTGATGGTCCAAGGGAGTTGCAAGTCCATAGAATTGCGATAGAATCCCACCGTTCCTGAATGGCGCCGCAGGCTTCGCCGAGGTTTCGACCCGGCAGAAACGCGCGGAGCCAAACTCTCTCATTCATCACAGGCGGGCCGGAACGGGACCAGTCCGCATGCCGTGGGGATTGTCCCCGCGGGCTACCTCCAGAACCCACCCTCCAAGTCACCACCAGGTGCGTATTCCATGACCGTACAGACCCTCCCCGCCGGCCTTAAGGCGATGAAGCTTCAGGAATTGAAGACGAAGTCGCCGACGGATCTTCTCAATTTTGCCGAAGAGCTTGAGATCGAGAACGCATCCTCCATGCGCAAGCAGGACATGATGTTCGCGATCCTGAAAGAATTGGCCGAGCACAATGTCGAGATCACGGGCATGGGCGTGGTCGAAACCTTGCAAGACGGTTTTGGCTTCTTGCGTTCGCCAGAATCGAATTACCTGGCCGGCCCTGACGACATCTATGTCAGCCCTTCGCAGATCCGCCGCTTTGGCTTGCGCACGGGTGACACAGTGGAAGGCCCCATCCGTTCGCCAAAAGACGGCGAGCGTTATTTCGCGCTGCTGAAAGTCAGCACAATTAATTTCGAGGATCCCGACGCCGGTAAGCACAAAGTGCATTTCGACAATCTGACGCCGCTGTACCCCACCAAATCGCTGCGGATGGAAATCGACGACCCCACCATCAAGGACAAAACCGGTCGCGTCATCGACATCGTGTCCCCGCAAGGCAAAGGCCAGCGCGCACTTATCACTGCCCAGCCCCGCACTGGTAAAACAGTCATCCTTCAGAATATCGCGCGCGCCATCGCTGCCAATCATCCCGAATGCTATTTGATTGTGCTCCTCATTGACGAACGCCCCGAGGAAGTCACCGACATGCAGCGCTCGGTGAAGGGAGAGGTTATCTCTTCCACTTTTGATGAGCCGGCTTCGCGCCATGTTCAGGTGGCCGAGATGGTAATCGAGAAGGCCAAGCGCTTGGTCGAGCACAAGCGCGACGTGGTGATTTTGCTCAATTCCATCACGAGGCTCGGCCGCGCTTACAACACGGTCGTGCCGTCATCCGGCAAGGTGCTGACGGGCGGCGTCGATGCCAACGCACTGCAGCGCCCTAAGCGCTTCTTCGGCGCCGCGCGCAATATCGAAGAAGGGGGCAGTCTTACCATTATCGCTACCGCACTCATCGATACCGGCAGCCGCATGGACGAAGTGATTTTCGAAGAGTTCAAAGGCACCGGCAACTCGGAAATCATTCTCGACCGCAAAGTGGCCGACAAGCGCGTCTTCCCTGCAATCGACATTTTGCGTTCTGGCACACGCAAGGATGAACTGCTGGTGGACAAGGGAACGCTCGCCAAAATGTATGTATTGCGCCGCATTTTAGCGCCCATGGGCACCATAGACGCCATCGAATTCCTGCTCGAAAAACTGCGTCAGTCGAAGAACAATTCCGACTTCTTCGAGAGCATGAATACCTAACGCCGGCCAGCGGTACGTCACAACATTTCCTTGAGCTAAAAAACAAAAACTGGAACGCTCCGCTTTGTCCGAATCGCGGTGCACGGACAAGTTGTATCAGGGGGATGAGTGAGTACAGACGACGCCAAGGCAAACAAAGCGCTCGTTGCGGAAATCCTGCGTGCCCACGGCCAGGGCGATCTCAGGCCGCTATATGCGGCGCTTGACGAGAATGTGAAATGGGAAACGCATGCACCCCAGACCCATTACCGTTTTGGCGGCGCGCGCATAGGGCGCGCCGGGGTTCTCGAAACAGCGGCAACAATAGCGTCCGAATACGCGATACAGCGTTATGACGTAAAGGAGCTGATCGCCGAAGGGCAAACAGTGTGGGCGTTCAGTGAAGCTTTCTACATTCACAACAATAAGCCGCTGAAGTTTTTTACCGCTACGCGCTATGTTTTGCGTGAAGGAAAGATCGTTGAATTCCATAGCTTTTTTGATACCGCACAGGTGCTCGCCCAGCAGGGCCGCCTCAGCGCAACAGGATAGAAGCATTTAAGGAATAAGCACCGTTGCGCCCGTAGTGGAGCGGGCATGCAGAGCTTCGTGCACTTTGCGCGCCTCGGATAGCTTGAAGCGCTGGCGGATTTCAATCTTGACTGCGCCGCTTTCTATGACCGCAAACAAATCATTTGCCGTCATCTGCAATTCTTCCGGCGTGCGTGTGTAATGGGCGAGCGTTGGCCGCGTGATGAATAACGATCCCTTCGACGCAAGCAGCAGGGGCTCGAATGCTGGTACAGCCCCCGAAGCATTGCCGAACGAAACCATCATGCCGCGTACCGCCAGGCTATCGACCGAAGCCATGAAAGTGTCTTTGCCCACGCCGTCATAGACCACGGGCACGCCTGCCCCATCGGTAATTTCGCGCACGCGCTTTGCAATGTCGTCATTGCGCGCATTCAGAACATGGGTACAGCCGTGTGTCCTTGCCAACTCGATCTTGTCGTCAGCCCCGACACTGCCGATCACAGTTGCACCCAAATGTTTTGCCCATTGGCAGAGTATCAGGCCAACCCCGCCAGCAGCCGCATGCACCAGAATAGTCTCGCCCGCCTTCACCGCGTATGTGCGTTTGAGCAGATATTGCGCCGTCATGCCTTTCAGAAGGGCCGCGGCCGCGATCTCGTCCAAAATATCGCTGGGCAGCTTTACCAACCGGTCGGCTGGAATATTGTTCGCCTCGGCATAAGCGCCGATTGCGCCCGAGCAATAGGCAACGCGATCACCGACTTTCAAGCCATGGACATTCTCGCCTAACGCTTCGATACGGCCGGCCGCTTCATTACCGATACCTGATGGAAGCTTGGGCAGTGGATAAAGCCCGTTGCGCTGATAGGTGTCGATAAAATTGACGCCGATGACAGTGTGCCGCACGCGCGCCTGGCCGGCGGTGGGAGGCGGTAGGTCGAAGTCTTCATAACCAAGGACTTCCGGCCCTCCGGTCTTATGGATGCGGATGGCTTTCAAGATAGCGCGCTCTATCCCAGATGCTGGCGGAAGAATGTTTCACTGCGGCCATTGGCGAGCTCGGCATTGGCCTTGTCGTAATGCGCGCCACCGGGGCGCGAAAACGCATGATTCATTTCCGGGTAGAAATGGATAGTGACATGCGGATTGCCTTTGAGGCCGTCGATGATCTTCTTTTGCGCATCTGGTGGCGTGTATTCGTCTTTGCCTGCGATGTGCAGCATGAGAGGAGCTTTGATTTTCTTCGCCTCGCTAAGCTTGTTCTGTATATTGACACCGTAATAGCCGACGCTGGCGTCACAATCAGTGCGCGCGGCCGTCAAGTATGCAAGCAGGCCACCAAGGCAATAGCCGACAGCGCCCACTTTGCCGGAGCAACCGGGGTATCCGCGTAATTGAGTGATGGCCGCTTGAATATCAGCGATGCCCTTGTCCGCATCGAAGCGCGTCATCAGATCGATCGCCTTTTTCCATTCGGCATCGGTTTTATCGGTCAGCTGAATGCCGGGCTCGAGCCGCCAGAAAATGTCTGGCGCCAAGGCAAGGCGACCAACGGCCGCGTGTGCGTCGCAGATCGCGCGCACGATTGCGTTTACGCCAAAAATTTCCTGGATTACGACAACGCCTGGTCCGCGCCCAGCAGCGGGGACAGCGAGATAGGCTGAGAAACTGCCATCGGGGCCTTTGATAGAGATGTCTTTTCCAGCCATCAGGAAGCCCCCTAGTTTAGGGTCTTAGCGAAACCAGACGCCCGACAAGACGCAGGCCATCGCATCAACGCCGGGCGGGGCGAGGCTGCGGCCGCACGGGCTGCCCCTGCGGCTTTGCAGGCGTGGGCTGATCTTGAGTCATTTTCCGCGGCGGCGGAGGTGGCAAATCCGGATTGAGCGCTTGGGATAACGCCACCGGGCTCGTGATCGGCGCCGAGCATTCGTTACGCGAGCAGATAAAGGCTGTGGGCTGACCGCCCTCCATAGTTTTGCCATGCGCGGGATGATCCGAAGGTAGTTTCTCCTCGGGATGAATGACCATCAGCAAACGGTTGGGCAGACAGCGGCCAAGCGTGGTCTGGATGAGAGTGTGTGTGCGCGCATCGGTAACCGGGCCGACAATAACAATTTGTTGCGCCGTGCTGACAAATTCGAAATTGTTGATATAGCTCGCCATCTGATGGAAGTTCGTACCGATGTCACCCGCGAAAGCTTGCAGCAAAAGGTTGCAGCGGTCGCGATATTCCTGACTGCCGGTGATGATATGCAGGCGCGCAAGCACGCCAATCATAGTGGCATTAACAGAAGGGACATGCGTATCGATTGCCGTGCGGATACGAACCTTTGTGGGTTCACCATCATCAGGTGTGAAGCAATAGCCGCCAAAGGTTGGATCCCAAAAATGTTCGTCGAGCACGCGCGTCCAGGCCTGGGCGCGCTTGAGTGCCGCGTGGTCGTTTGTCATTTCCCATAGGGCAAGTGCGGCACGCGCCATTTGCGCATAATCGTCGGCAAATCCCGCGCCCTGACGCTTGCCTGCACGATAGCTGTGAAACAGCCGGTCGCCATCGCTCAACTTGTCGCAGACGAATTGGAAGGCGCGTATGGCATGACCCGTCCACTCTGTGCGGCGGAACACGGCGCCTGCATTGGCCAATGCCGCAATTGCCAGGCCGTTCCAATCGGTCAACAACTTGTCGTCACGTGTGGGCTTAACGCGGCTCTCGCGTATGGCAAAGAGTTTCTCACGCTGCTTTGCTAGCAAGGCCTCGTCGGCGTCCGGCAACAGCCTCATGGCCTGAAGCCGGTTGAGAATGTTTTTGCCCTTGTAATTGCCCTCGCGCGTAACGCCATAGGTGTCCTTAAAGCGCTTGGCGAAGGTGCCGGCGAGCGCGGCATCGACCTCGGCTTCGGACCAGAGATAAAACGTACCCTCCTCGCCATCTGAGTTGGCGTCCAGACTGGAAGCGAAGCTCGTGCCTTCGACCAGCATTTCGCGCAACATCCATCCGATAGTTTCTTCGATGCGCAGCAGGTGCAACGGCTGACGCCCAAGTTGCCAGGCAAGCGTCAACACATCGACGAGCTGCGCATTGTCGTAAAGCATCTTTTCGAAATGCGGGAGCAGCCAGCGATCATCGACAGAATAGCGTGCGAAGCCACCGCCCAGATGATCGTAGATGCCGCCTTGGCACATGAAATCGAGCGTGGTGCCTACGAGTTGATCGAATTGCGGCACCTTGGTGCGCACAAAAGCGCGTAGCAGCAATTCAAGCGATGGCACATTGGGAAATTTTGGCGCACCGGCCACACCGCCAAAGAACACATCATAAGTCTGGCCAACGCGTACAGCGAATTGGTTGAGCATGCCGGCGTTAAGGCCGCCTGCCCGGCTTTGATTCCAGGTGCGTTGCAGCAGATCGTTGATCTGTGTGCTGTTCTCACCAATTGCGGGAGAATTTTCGCGCACCAGTCGCGCGAGGTCGTTGAGCACAGTCTTGAATGCCGGCCGCGTGGCGGTCTCTTCCTTGGGAAAATATGTGCCGCCCCAAAAAGCCTCGCCTTTTGGGGTAAGGAAAATCGTCAGCGGCCATCCGCCTGACTGCCCAAGGGCTGCAATCGTCGTCTGAAATCTGAGATCGAGATCGGGGCGTTCTTCGCGGTCGACCTTCACATTGACGAAAAGTTCGTTCATCAGCGCTGCGGTTTCGGGGTCTTCGAAACTTTCATGCGCCATCACGTGGCACCAATGGCAGGCGGAATAGCCAACAGAAACCAGTATGGGTTTGTCCGCTTGTTCAGCCTCGGCCAGAGCATCTGGGCCCCAGGGCCGCCAATGCACAGGGTTGTCCTTGTGCTGCAGGAGATAGGGGCTGGTTTCGGATCCGAGCAAATTGCGGCTCATGGCGTCTTCCGGTCGTGCTTGCGAAAACCCGCACGCGGGTGTTTGCGAGCGATTGTTGTTGGCTTTAGCCTCCTTTAGCGCGTAAAGCCGCGCGCTCACAAGCGAGAGCGCCAATGACGGTTAGGAGCAAACCCAAAAACAAATCCGCGCGGCGCTCAGCCAAAGCGACTGCTGCGATTTCAACCCAACCCGTCCGTTCAAAGAACGATCAGCGCGATACGATCTTTGCCCTTTCAAGCGCGCCCGGGCGCGCCGGGGTTGCCGTGTTCCGCGTCTCGGGACCAAGTGCTGATAGGACACTCAGTTTTTTGACCGGAAAGGAATTGCCATCTGAACGACATGCGGAAATACGAACACTGTTTGATAAATCGAATAATAGTCTTATTGGTGACGCATTGGTTGTGAGATTTGTTCCACCGCGATCTTATACTGGAGAAAGTATTGTGGAATTTCAGACGCATGGCGGTAAGGCCGTTATTGTCTCTATGCTCGAGGCATTGGCCAAGATACCTGGACTACGGTCAGCTGAGCCCGGTGAGTTCACTCGGCGGGCAGTCGAGAATGGCCGGCTCGATCTCACCCAGGCAGAGGCCATTGCTGACCTGGTTAATGCCGAAACAGATGCTCAGCGGCGCCAGGCGCTACGTCAATATGAGGGCGAATTAAGCGCGCTCTACGAAGGTTGGCGGGAACAATTGATTAAGGCGGCCGCCTGGCTTGAAGGCGCCATCGACTTCGCAGAAGACGAAGTGCCGGCCACTGCGCTGGCGGAAAGCAGGCAATCTATCTCATTGATACTAAAACAGATTCAAGCACATTTGGCAGATGGGCGCCGCGGCGAGATTTTACGCGATGGCCTGCAGGTTGCGATCATCGGCCCCCCAAATGTCGGCAAGAGTTCGCTTGTGAACGCACTGGCACGGCGCGATGTGGCGATCGTTTCCGATACCGCGGGCACCACGCGCGACGTGATCGAGGTGAGACTCGATCTTGATGGTTATCCTGTGATCCTGGCCGATACCGCGGGCATGCGTGAGGTTCAAGACGGCGTTGAGGCCGAAGGCGTGCGCCGGGCAGAGGCGCGCGCACGCGACGCCGATCTCAGGCTGTTGCTCCTCGACAGCACTGCGAAAGCACCCTTGAAGGGGCTTGCCCCTGACTTTATGGGCTCGGCTGAGCTGACCGTGTGGAACAAGTCAGACCTTCCAGGGCCTCAACGCGAAGGCATGCTGGTATCAGCAAAAACTGGCGAAGGATTACAACTATTAATCAAAGAGTTATCGCAAAGAGCTAAAGCTTCGCTTGAGCAGGTTAACCATACGCCGGTGTTAACTCGGGCGCGGCATAGGCGGGCTTTGGAAGAAGCGGCTTCATCGCTTGCCAAAGCAATCAAAGTCTTTGCCCAATCCGAGCTGGCAGCAGAAGAGCTTCGCCACGCTCTGCGCTCCATAGGTCGCATTACTGGCCGCGTGGATCTGGACGAACTGCTGAATGCCGTATTTCGCGACTTCTGCATCGGCAAGTGATGTTTCACGTGAAACCCTCGCTTGCCCTGCCCCTCCTCACGCCTGTAAGCACCCGCTGATGCGTGCTCGTTTCGACGTAATCGTGATTGGTGGAGGCCATGCCGGCTGCGAGGCGGCTGCGGCCTCTGCGCGGGCTGGTGCTCGCACCCTGCTGCTCACGCATAACCTCGCCACCATCGGCGAAATGTCCTGCAACCCGGCCATAGGGGGTCTCGGCAAAGGGCATCTGGTCCGCGAGATCGATGCGCTCGACGGCCTGATGGGCCGTGTGGCCGATGCGGCAGGAATCCAGTTTCGCCTTCTGAATCGGCGCAAGGGACCAGCCGTTCGCGGCCCCCGCGCACAGGCCGACCGCAAGCTCTACCGACAGGCCATGCAGGGGGCCTTGGCTGCTGTTCACGGTCTCGTGATCAGGGCGGCGGCCGTTGAAAACCTGATCGTTCGTGATGGCCGTGTCGAAGGCGTCATTACCGCCGATGGCAAGGAAATTCGCGCTGGCGCGGTCGTTCTGACCACAGGCACTTTTCTCGACGGCCTAATCCATATCGGCGAGCGAAAGATCCCAGCGGGCCGCGTGGGAGAGGCGCCATCCATTGGCCTATCCAAAACGCTGTATGGGCTTGGGCTCCAGATGGGTAGGCTCAAGACTGGCACCCCGCCCCGCCTCGATAGCAAGACCATCGATTGGGCCTCATTGGCCGCCCAGCCGGGCGATGACCCACCGGTGCCGTTTTCGTTCCTAACCAAGGCCATCACCACGCCTCAGGTCGATTGCCACATCACCACGACGACACTCGCCACACACGCTGTCATCCAGGCGAACCTTCACCGGTCGCCAATGTATTCAGGCCAGATCGAAAGCCGCGGGCCCCGCTACTGCCCATCCATCGAGGACAAGGTGGTGCGCTTTGCCGGCAAGAATGGCCATCAGATATTCCTCGAGCCTGAGGGGCTGGACGATGACACCATCTACCCCAACGGCATTTCGACCTCTCTGCCCGAGGACGTTCAGGTGGCCCTGCTGAAAACCATTCCGGGGCTAGAACGGGCCGCCATGCGTCGGCCTGGCTATGCCATAGAGTATGATTTTGTGGATCCGCGTGAGCTTCTTCCCACGCTCGAAACCAAGCGGGTCAAGGGCCTTTTCCTGGCCGGCCAGATCAATGGCACCACTGGCTATGAGGAAGCAGCTGCCCAAGGCCTTATGGCGGGCGCTAATGCGGCTAGCGCCACCGGAGGCCGCGAGCCCTTCGTGCTCGATCGCGCCCAGGCCTATATCGGCGTGATGATCGACGATCTGGTGACGAGGGGGGTAAGCGAGCCCTATCGCATGTTCACCAGCCGCGCCGAGTATCGCCTGAGCCTGAGGGCAGACAATGCAGACCAGCGGCTGACGCCCTTTGGCGACAGTGCCGGGCTGGTCGGTACCGAAAGGCGCAAGGCATTCCAGGAGAAGCTCGCTCGGTTGGTAAAGGCGAGGGTGCTGGCAAGGGCCTTAGTCCTGACGCCACGACAGGCAACAGAGCAGGGCATCGCCGTTCGCCAGGATGGCCAGCGCAGAAGTGCTTCGGAATTGCTTGCGCTGCCGGATGTGACTTTTGAACGGCTTACTGCAATCTGGCCGGAGCTGAAAGACGTGGATCTAGACGTGGCCGAGCAGCTAGAAATTGACGCTCATTATGCGGGCTATCTCGACCGCCAGGAGGCGGACATAATCGCCTTTCGCCGTGACGAAGCCTTTGTTTTACCTAGCAATTTTGATTATAACGCAGTCACTGGCCTGTCCACAGAATGCCGCACCAAGCTGGCCACAATACAACCGCTCACATTGGGCCAGGCGGCCCGCATTGATGGCATTACCCCGGCGGCGCTGACCTTGGTTCTAGCGCATCTGAAATCCAGCCGCGCGGGGCCGCGCGAGGCTGTTTAACTTGGGCGTCTTTGGCCCTAACGAGTTCGCCAAGCTCAGCGGTGTTTCACGTGAAACACTGGCGCGGCTGAAAACCTATGCCGGCATGCTGGAAGACTGGAATGCCCGGAATAATCTGGTTTCGCGCGGTTCTATGGCTGATCTCTGGCGGCGCCATTTCTGGGATTCCGCTCAGCTGGCCCCCCTTATACCGGCCGATACCAAAGCTCTGGTTGACCTTGGCAGTGGCGCCGGCCTCCCAGGGCTAGTACTGGCTGAAATTCTCAGAGCCCGCCCCATCCAATTCGTGCTCTACGAAGCCACTGCCAAAAAGTGCAGGTTTCTTCAGGCAGTGTCTGAGCGGCTGGCGCTCAAGACAGAAATCCGCAATGCACGGGTTGAGGACGCCAATCCCGAAGCTTTTGACGTGGTCACCGCCCGCGCCTGTGCGCCTCTGGATGGCCTGCTTGCCTACGCACATCGCTTTTGGGGGCCACGCACTATTGGCCTGTTTCTCAAGGGACAAAATGTAGAGGGTGAGTTGACGAAAGCCAATAAATCTTGGAAAATCAAGCTCGAACGCCATGCTAGCCGGTCGGATTCGACCGGCACGATTTTGGAAGTGCGGGAGCTCCATCGTGTTGCAGAAAGCAGGTTCGCCTGAACAGCACCGCCCGCGCGTCCTTGTTATCGCCAATCAGAAGGGCGGCGTGGGCAAGACTACGACCGCCATTAATCTGGGCACTGCGCTGGCGGCCGTAGGCCAGCCCACGCTAATTATCGATCTCGACCCCCAAGGAAACGCTTCAACCGGCCTGGGAATTCCCCGCGCCGAGCGGAAAATCACCTCCTATGAGGTGCTGATGGGTGCGAGCCCCTTGGCCGATGCCATCCACGCCACGCGCATCCCCGGTCTATCGATCGTCCCCTCGACTGTCGATCTCTCTGGCGCCGAGCTTGAGCTAGTCAATGAGCATCGGCGCAATTTCCGCCTGCGCGACGCGATGAACGCATTCGGCGATGCGGGTGGCGGCGGTTTTGCTTACGTGCTGATCGACTGCCCGCCATCGCTCAGTATACTGACGATCAACGCCATGGTGGCGGCCGATGCGGCCGTGGTGCCGTTGCAATGCGAGTTCTTCGCGCTCGAAGGGTTGTCGCAACTTCTAAAGACACTCGAGCTCGTGCGTGGCGGATTGAATCCGAAGCTGGAGATCCAGGGCATCATTCTCACCATGTATGACCGGCGAAACAATTTGTCGGATCAGGTGGCAGCGGACGTGCGCTCGCACTTGGGCGAGAAAGTTTATCAAACGGTGATCCCGCGCAACGTGCGCATCTCGGAGGCGCCAAGTCACGGATTGCCGGCACTTGTCTACGATCTCAGGTGCCCCGGAAGCCAAGCATATATCAAGCTTGCGGGCGAAATGATTTAACGCGAACGCACAATCATGGCGGCGTAAGATGGCAGAAGAAGCGCGTCATCGTGGATTGGGTCGCGGGCTTTCGGCGCTGCTCGATGAAGAGCCGCAGGCACGCGCGTCAAACGAAGCGCCGCGTGCGGCGCGCACCGTGCCGGTTGCTTATCTAAAACCCAATCGCTTTCAGCCACGCCGTGCGTTCAAGGAAGATGAGCAGCGCGAGCTCGCCAATTCCATTCGCGAAAAAGGAATCCTGCAGCCGATCCTGGTGCGGCCAGCCGGAAAAGATTCGTTCGAGATCGTCGCCGGCGAACGGCGCTGGCGCGCGGCGCAATTGGCCAAGCTGCACGATGTCCCCATCATCGTGCGCGAGCTCACAGACACCGAAGCGCTCGAAATCGCCATCATCGAGAACGTCCAGCGTGCCGATCTCAACGCGATAGAGGAGGCCGGCGCCTATCAGGAGTTGGTCAGCCGCTTCCATCACACGCAGGAGCAGTTGGCCGACATCATCGGCAAGAGCCGCAGCCACATCGCCAACACGCTGAGGTTGTTGAAGCTGCCCGAGACCGTGAAGGCGATGATCCGCGAGGGCAAGCTGACGGCGGGCCACGCACGCGCCCTTATCGGGGTGACAGACCCGGAGCGCCTGGCGCAAGAAATCGTCGCGGGTTCGCTCAATGTTCGCCAGGCGGAGCACAAGGCGCGGGCCCCCAAAGGGGGGCTCAAAGTTCGCGCCAAAGATGCGGACACAAAAGCACTAGAACACAATCTTTCCAACACATTGGGCATGACTGTTGAGATAGATCATAAGGGTAAAAAAGGTGGTATGGTTAAAATCGCCTACAAGTCATTAGAGCAGCTCGATGAACTTATCCGCAGGTTGAGCTTATCCACAGAAGTGGATTAAACCATTGGATATTAACCATAACACTTAAACAAGGTTAACGAGCTGTGAATAGATTTTCAAAGAACCATAAGATTCAACAAAATTCCGAAGTAATACCCTCGGCCTTCGAACTCAGACTAGATGCCAATTCTGTCAGTAATGATCTGCCATCAGGCCACTAAGGCAGCTTAGAAAATACTGGAATGGGCGGGGCTTAGTCCTTCACGCTAAAGTTGTAAGTACGATCTTGGATGCCAAGACCGCTACATGGCCTTGCCCCGCCAAAACATCAATTCGCTCCGGAGGACTGCTGTTCAAGAGGCGGAACAAAACGGAAATAGGCACGCTTGAACGCTAACCCGGATGCTTGGCCTAAGCCTTGGTGGGACGCCGCCAAAACCAGATTCTAATCCGCGTCCATCTTGAGCGCGGCGATGAAGGCTTCCTGCGGAATGTCCACCTTGCCAAACTGGCGCATTTTCTTTTTGCCCTCTTTCTGCTTGTCGAGGAGCTTGCGCTTGCGGGTGATATCGCCGCCATAACATTTGGCGGTGACGTCTTTCCTAAGCGCGCTGATGGTTTCGCGCGCGATGATCTTTCCGCCGATCGCCGCCTGGATGGGAATGACGAACATGTGGCGCGGGATCAGTTCTTTCAATTTCTCGCACATGGCGCGGCCGCGTTGCTCGGCCCGCCCGCGATTGACGATCATGGAAAGCGCATCCACCGGCTCGCCATTGACCAGGATAGACATCTTCACCAGATCGCCTTCTTCATAGTTTTCGATATGGTAATCGAAGCTCGCATAGCCGCGGCTCACTGATTTCAGACGGTCATAGAAATCGAACACCACCTCGTTCAGCGGCAGCATGTAGATCACCATGGCGCGCGTGCCCGCATAGGTCAGTTCCACTTGCCGCCCGCGCCGGTCCTCACAGAGCTTCAGCACTGCGCCCAGATGCTCGTCCGGCACGAAGATGGTGGCCTTGATCCATGGCTCTTCGATCTTCGCGATGCGCGTCACTTCCGGCATGTCGGCCGGATTGTGCAATTCCTTTACCGTGCCGTCGGTCAGGTGAATGCGATAGATGACGCTGGGTGCCGTGGCGATAAGCTCAAGATTGAATTCGCGTGAAAGCCGTTCGCGAATGATCTCAAGATGCAGCAGTCCTAAGAAGCCGCAGCGAAAGCCGAAACCCAATGCGGCAGAAGTTTCCGCCTCGAAGGTAAAGCTCGCATCGTTCAGATGAAGCTTGCCCAGCGCCTCGCGCAAATTGGCGAACTCGGCGGCATCGGCCGGAAACAATCCGCAGAACACAACTTGCTGCGCGGGCTTGAAGCCGGGCAGGGGCGTTGAGGTGCCGCGGCGTTCGTCAGTGATCGTGTCGCCCACTTGGCAATCGGCAACCTCTTTTATTGTTGCGGTAATGAAGCCCACTTCGCCGGGGCCCAAGCGCTCCACCATTTCTTGTTTGGGCGTGAACACGCCGACGCGTTCGACATTATAGACGGCGTTCGAAGCCATCATGCGAATGCCCTGACCGCGTTTGATCTCACCATCGACCACACGAACCAATACGACGACACCGAGATAGGCGTCGTACCAGCTGTCCACCAGCAGCGCTTTGAGCGGCGCTTTGGCTTCGCCTTTGGGCGGCGGCAAGCGGTTGACGATTGTCTCCAGCACGTCGTCGATGCCGATACCCGTCTTGGCGGAAATCGGAATCGCGTGTGAAGCGTCTATCCCGATCACGTCTTCTATCTGCTGGCGCACGCGCTCTGGCTCTGCCGCCGGCAAATCCACTTTGTTGAGCACAGGCACAATTTCGAGCCCGGCTTCCGTCGCCAAATACACATTGGCAAGCGTTTGCGCTTCCACACCCTGGCTTGCGTCCACAACCAGAAGCGCCCCTTCGCAGGCGGCGAGGCAGCGCGAGACTTCGTAGGCGAAGTCGACGTGGCCCGGCGTGTCCATCAGATTGAGAACGTAAGCCTCGCCGTTCTTCGCTTTATATGTGAGACGCACGGTTTGCGCCTTGATAGTGATGCCGCGCTCGCGCTCGATATCCATGGAATCGAGCACCTGCTCCTTCATCTCGCGCTGGGTGAGCCCGCCGCAGGCCATGATCAGCCGGTCGGCCAGCGTCGATTTGCCATGGTCGATATGGGCGATGATCGAAAAATTGCGGATATGGGCGAGTTGGGACATGGGCTGAGAGATAGCGGCGGGGCGGGCCAAGGTCCAGTGCGGCCGCACGTGTCTTGGGCTAAGTAAGACGTCATGGCGAAGGGCCACGAAAAACCCGATCCGGCAGCGGCAATTCAAGAGCTATGGCCGAGCGTGCGAGCCGAAGATTCGCTGGCGCTATTAAAAGCGCTGCACATCTTGACGCGCGACGGCGCGCTTAATGCCGATTCCCGGCGCAAGCTCAAGCAGGTGCTGCATCTGGTGCAGCTGTTGCGGCCGGCGCTGGAAGCGATGCTCAAGGAAAAGGACGAGCCGTTGCTGGTAGATCTTGGCGCCGGCAAATCCTATCTGGGCTTTATTCTGTACGACCTTGTGTTAGGTGCCGCGGGACGCGGGCGCGTGGTTGGTGTGGAGGCGCGCGAGGATTTGGTGGTTGCATCGCGCGCGCTTGCGAAAGAGTGCGGCTTCACGCGGATGGAGTTTGTGCATTCGGCGATATCCGCGGCGAATTTGCCTGGCGGTCGCGCCGATATTGTTACCGCTCTACACGCATGCGACGCGGCGACAGACGAAGCGATAATGTTTTCGCTTCGCCATGAAGCGAAAGTCATTGTGCTGGTGCCGTGCTGTCAGGCGGAAGTGGCGCGATTGTTGGAACCAAAGAAAAGTGCGCTGGATCAGCTTTGGCGCCACCCCATTCAGCGGCGTGAATTCGGGGCGCATGTCACCAATGTGATGCGCGGGCTATTTCTGGAATCGCATGGTTATAAGGTACGTGTGACAGAGCTGGTGGGTTGGGAACATTCGCTGAAAAACGAACTGATCTTGGCCGAGCGCCATCAACGCGCGAACCCCTTAGCTAAAGCAGAACTTGATCGGCTTGTGGAACAGCTTGGCGTCAAGCCCGCATTGCTCGCATAGCAGCGTAAAGGGGAATAAGCGCAGCCAATTCCGCTGCCACCGCGACACTTACCAGCCAAGTAAAAGAAATGTCGTAGAGCACGCCCAGAAGCGCGCTACCCAAAAACCAGGCTATGCCGAACACCGCGGAAAAAATTCCAAAAGCCCGCGCCCGCGCGGGGCCCGGCACGAGCTTGGCCACACCGGCAGTCAGCACGGAATTCTCAAAGCCAAGTACGAGCCCCCACAGGCAGGAACCTATGATCGCGGGCCACGTGCCGCCAAAAAATACCAGCGGCGGAATAAAAGCGGGTAACAGAAATGCCGGAATAAGAATTGTAAATCCGCGCGCATCGAAAAGTTTTCCAAAGATCAGCGCACCAAGCCCGCTGGCACCCATGGCCGCGGCATAAAGCAAGGGAATAGTTGATGGTGAAACGATTTTGCCTTGCGCAAAATGATAGGCGATAAGCGGCCAATCGGCGAAGCCGAAGGCGGCGAGGCCGGCGCTCGCGGCGTAAAACCAGAACGCGCGCGATAGCACCGCCGATTTTTCTTCGTGCGGCGCATGCGCGAGGTGCCCGGCAAACGGAAAATGCAACGCAACAATTGTCACGGAGATAATAGTGAGCACCGCCGGCACGCCGAGCCATAGGAATGCGAGTTGATATTGCCCATGATGGGCGAGCACGAGTGCGGTGATCAGCGGGCCTGCAAGCGCGCCAGCCTGATCAAAGGCTTCGTGCAGGCCGAAGGCCCAGCCCTGGCCGATCTGCTCGCCCGCTTTCGACATCATAGTATTGGCTGCGGGGTTGCGCAGCGCCTTGCCCGTGCGCTCGACAATGATGAGAGCGGCCGCCGCCCACCAAGCACCTGCCAGCGCCATGGCCGGCACCGCGGCCATTTGCACCACGTAACCCGCGAGTGCGATCGCCCAATAGGCGCCGGTGCGTTCGGCCAAGCGTCCGGAGGCGAGACGCAATACATAGCCAAACAATTCTCCGGTTCCGGCGATGATGCCGACGGCCGTGCCGCTGGCGCCGAGCAAGGCAAGGTAGGGGCCCGAAATTCCGCGCATGCCTTCATAGGCCATGTCGGCGAAAAGGCTCACTACACCGAAGGCAACAATGAAGGCGAAACCAGATTTCTTGTCGAATGTCCGGCCCTTCATTCGTGCGCTCAAGTCCGAAGGGTTCCGCCCGTTGCTTTGGTGACAGCCGAGACGATCTTCTCGGTCACCGCATCGATTTCGGCATCTGTGAGCGTGCGGTTCTTGGGCTGCAGCCGTACGGCAATGGCTAGCGACTTCTTGCCTTCGGGCACGCCCTTGCCTTCATAGAGGTCGAAGAGTGTAACCTGCTCGATCAGCGCGCGGTCAACACCGCGCGCGGCCTTGACGATTTGTTCCGCCGTCACGTTCGTGTCCACCACAAAGGCGAAATCGCGATCGACGGCGGGAAGATCGAACGCCTCCAACGCCGCGCGGGCTTTGCCTTCGCGCGGTTTCGTTTCGGGAATCGCATCGAGAAAAATTTCGAAACCAGCCACCGGGCCTTTGAGATCGAAGGCGGAAACGATCTTGGGATGCAGCTCGCCGAAATAGGCGAGGATGGTTTGCGGCCCGAAGCTCAATGTTCCCGAACGGCCAGGGTGATACCAGGGCGCGGCGCCTGCCTGGGGGGCCACGCTAAAAGCCTGTCCTGAGGCCGCTTCCAGCGCGGCCAAAGCATCGGCCTTGGCGGCAAACACATCGGTCTCCGTTTGCGTTTTCAGCCAATGGCGCGGGGGCGCGCCCGCTCGCACGCCGGCCGCTACGGTCTTTTGCGCTTCGGGCATGCCCGATAAAAACTGCGCGCCTGTTTCGAACAGCATCAGATGCGAATGCCCACGCGCTTGATTGCGCCCAGCGGCAGCCAATAGCGACGGCAATACGCTGGGGCGCAGCGCATCGAGTTCGGCTGAGATGGGGTTTTCCAGTTGCCGCGCCTCGTCACCGCCGCCAAACAGCGCTGCATGTGCGCGCGGGATAAAGGTGAAATTGATCGTTTCGTTGAATCCGCGCGCTGCAAGCGCGCGACGCGCAATACGAACGCGCCGCTGCGCAGGCATCAGAACGGGACGCGCCACGGCCGATGGCCGCGACATGGTGGCCGATGGTACTTTGTCGATGCCGTAAATGCGCACGGCTTCTTCGACGAGATCCGCTTCGCGCTGCACGTCACCGCGCCAAGGTGGCGGGCTCACGCGCATGGGGTCGATTCCTTCGACTACGAAGCCAAGACGCTTCAAAATGTTGGCGATTTCGGCGGCCGGTAAATCGAGGCCGCCAAGCCGCTTCACCATTTTGGCCGAGAATGAAATCGTGCGCTTCCATGGTGGGGCCGCGCCCGCAACGACAATCTCAGATGCTTCGCCGCCGCAGAATTCGAGAATGAGTTTGGTGGCTAGCTCTATGCCCGGAAGCACGAATTCGGGGTCGACGCCGCGTTCGAAGCGGTAACGTGCATCCGAAACAATTCCGAGCTTCTGGCCCGTCGAGGCAATGCGCGCAGGATCAAATAGTGCGCATTCGATGAAGACGTCGATCGTACTTTCCGTGCAGCCGGTATCTTCGCCGCCCATTACGCCGCCTATACCGCGCGCGCGCGCATCGTCTGCAATGACGCACATTTCGCTATCAAGTTCGTACACGCGGCCATCGAGTGCGTGCAGCATCTCGCCAGGCTTCGCCATCCGCGCGCGGATATTGCCTTTTAGCTTCTTGGCATCGAACACATGCAAGGGCCGCCCGCGGTCGTAAGACAGGAAATTGGTCACATCGACCAACGCCGAAATCGGCCTGAGACCAATGGCTTTCAGACGCTGCTGAAGGCACGCGGGCGATGGGCCGTTTTTCAGCCCGCGCACCAACCTTCCCGCGAACATGGGGCAGGCAGCTTCTTTTCCGTGTGGGAAATCGAGGCTGACAGAAATCGGCGATTTGAATTTGCCGGCGATCTTTCCAATCGCCTCGTTCTTCAGCTTACCGATACCCGTCGCCGCAAGATCGCGCGCAATGCCATGCACGCCGGTGCAATCGCCGCGATTGGGTGTGAGCGCCACATCTATTACGGCATCGGTGAGGCCGAGCGCGGCAGCGGCCGGCGTTCCCACCTTGGCGTCCGCGGGAAGCTCAATGATGCCTTCGTGTTCTTGGGAAAGTTCAAGTTCACGCTCGGAACACAGCATGCCGCGCGATTCCACGCCGCGGATGGGCGCAACCTTCAATGTGATGCCGGTGCCTGGGATGTAAGTGCCGGGCGGCGCGAACACGCCTTTCATCCCGGCATGGGCATTGGGCGCGCCGCACACCACTTGCACGGTCTCTTTGCCGGTATCGACCATGCAAAGCTTGAGCTTGTCGGCATTGGGATGTTTCTCGGCCGAGATCACGCGCGCAACCGTGAAGGCGGCCAGCGTCTTGCTTTTGTCCTCGACGGATTCCACTTCCAGCCCGATGCGCGTCAGCGTGTCGGCGATCGTCTGAACGTCCGCCTCGGTGTCGAGATGTTCTTTCAGCCAGCTGAGCGTGAACTTCATCGCGACAGCCCGCCTTCCAATGACGGAATGTCGAGGGCTGCGAAGCCGTAGTGCCTGAGCCAGCGCAGATCGGATTCGAAGAAGGGACGAATGTCCGGGATGCCGTATTTCAGCATCGCCATGCGATCGAGGCCGAGGCCGAAAGCGAAGCCTTGATAACGCGCGGGGTCGATGCCGCAAAGTTCCAGCACATGCGGATGCACCATGCCCGAGCCGCCAAGCTCGAGCCAATCGGCTCCCTCGCCGATCTTGAGCTGCTTGCCCGAGCGGTCGCAGCCGATATCCACTTCCATCGATGGCTCGGTGAAGGGGAAATAAGACGGCCGGAAGCGCATCGCCACTTTCGGCACTTCGAAGAACGCCTTGCAGAATTCCTCTATCAGCCAGCGCAAATGTCCAAGATGGGTTTCTTCGTCGATGACGAGCGCCTCAACCTGATGAAACATCGGCGAATGGGTGGCGTCGGAATCGTGGCGGTAGCTGCGCCCCGGCGCGATGATGCGGATGGGCGGTTTTTGCGAAAGCATGGTGCGCACCTGCACTGGGCTCGTATGCGTGCGCAAAAGATGGCGCTGGCCGTCAGTCTGCGGCTTCACATAAAACGTGTCGTGCATCTGGCGCGCGGGATGCTCGGGCGGGATGTTGAGCTTGGTGAAATTGTAATCGTCGGATTCGACATCGGGCCCTTCAGCCACCGCGAAGCCAAGGTCGCCGAAAATGGCGGTAATTTCATCCAGCACTTGTGAAACCGGATGGATGGTGCCGCGAGGCAGGTCAGGCGCCGGCAAAGTTACATCCACGCACTCGGTGGCGAGCCGTGCGTTCAACACCTTGTCGTCAAGCTCGTTCTTGCGCGCGGCGATTGCGGCAGTGATGCGGTCGCGCAATCCGTTGAACAGCGGGCCTTTCTCTTTTCGTTCGTCCGGGCTCATCGTGCCCAGGCCCTTCAACAGTTCGGTGATGACGCCTTTCTTGCCCAGTGCCGACACGCGCACATCTTCCAGCGCGCGCTCGTCGGCCTCCGCGATGCGCGCGAGCAATTGGCGTTCGATCTGGTTGAGGTCGGTCATTGGCAAATCCCTGATGCAAAATGGCGCAATCGCGCGGCCCCGTAAATTGAGGGGAGCCGCCGTCCCTGTCAGACGGGAGTGAAAAACGTGGGACTAAGCCTGCGCCGGCCGTTTTTAATGGCCTACCGCTGCGCTACTTGAGGCCGCATCGACCAGGGCCTTGAAAGCCTCGGGCTCGCGCACCGCGAGATCGGCCAGCACCTTGCGGTCGATCTCGATGCCGGCGCGGGCGAGCCCGCTGATAAATCGGCTGTAGGTGAGGCCGTGCTCGCGCACGGCCGCGTTGATGCGCTGAATCCAGAGGGCGCGGAAATTCCGCTTGCGCAATTTGCGCCCGACATATTCGTGCTGGAGCGAGCGGTCAACGGCGGCATTGGCCGTGGTGATGTTGTTCTTGCGCCGGCCGCGGAAGCCTTTGGCCGCTTTAAAAACGCGCTTGCGGCGCGCGCGCGAGGGTACTGAACGCGGTGATCTGGCCATGGCTTAACCCGCGTACGGCATCCAGCGCTTGATGCGCTGGGTTTCGGATGCGGACAAAACCTTGGTGCCCCTGAGCTCGCGGATCTGCTCGTTCGAGCGCTTGATCATGCCGTGGCGCTTGCCGCTCTGACCGTGCTTGATGCGGCCCTTGGCGGTAAACCGGAAGCGCTTTTTGGCCCCGGATTTGGTTTTCATTTTGGGCATTTTGCGTCTCCTTTGAAGGGCTTGCGCCCTTGAGTAGCATTTGGGACCGCCACGGCATGCCCTTTACGCCGGGCGGCCCAAGAGGGGCGGGTTATACGCAAGGCTTGGGGATTTGCAAGCAGCCCCCGCCGGTGACTAGCTTTGCTTGTGGGCCATGAATGGGAGAGGCCATGTTCCAGGAATTCAAGACCTTCGCCATGCGTGGCAGCGTGGTCGATCTCGCGGTCGGCGTGATCATCGGCGCGGCCTTCACCACGATCGTCAATTCACTCGTCAACGATATCGTCATGCCGCCATTGGGATGGGCAATGGGCGGCTTGGACTTCTCGGATTTCTACGTGGTGCTGAAGGGGGCCGCATACCCCACGCTGGATGCGGCCAAGGCGGCCGGTGCTGTCACACTCAATTACGGCCTGTTTATCAATGCCGTGTTCAGATTCTTGATTGTCGCCTTCGCGCTCTTTCTGGTCATTCGCCAGATGAACAAGCTCAAGGCCAAGCCCGCGCCTGCGGCCGCAACGCCCGAAGACGTCAAATTGCTGCGCGAAATCCGTGACCTGTTGAAGAAGTAATGCGTTAGCTGGCGCGCCCGACTGGATTCGAACCTGTGACCCCTGCCTTCGGAGGGCAGTACTCTATCCAGCTGAGCTACGGGCGCGTGGCCGTCATATAGCACCCAACCGTTTCCTCGTCATTGCCCGCTTAAAGCGGACAATGGCGGACTGCGGATGGGCCAGCGTTTTACGGCGCCTTGCTCAATTCTTTCATCAGCCGGTAGGTGAATTCGACGCTCTCGTAGAACGATCCCATTTCGCGGCGCTCGTCGCGGCCATGCGCGCGCTCATCGTGAATGTCCTCCCAGGCGCCTGAAATGCCGTAGCTGGGAATGCCGGCATTGCGCGTGAAGATAAAGTCGCTGGCGCCAGCCGACATCGCGGGGATAACCGGCACGCCCGGCCACATGGAATGCACGACCTTCTCCACCGATGAAAGCAGTGCCGGTGTGGGCGGCGATTCCGGCGCGATGGTGACAAGCCCGCGCACGCTCACGTGAATCGCGGGGTCGGCCAAAACTTTTTCCAGCGCGACCTTGGTCCCCTCCACCGTTTCGCTTGGCATGATACGGCACTGCACGACGGCCTGCGCGCGCTGGGGCAGCGCGTTTTCCTGATGACCCGCATTCAGCATGGTGGCGACACACGTCGAGTGCAGAATGGCGTTACGCGCAACGTCCTTGGAAAGCCGCTTGGCGGCCGCCAAATCCATTTTGTCTTTCGCCACGGCCAGCATGTCGGCGCGCGCCTGCCCGGTTTCAAGCATCGCCGTGCGCGCGAAGTAAAGCCGCGTGGTGGCGTTGGTTTTGAATGGGAACTGGAATTTTTCGAGCCGTGTCAGCCCGTTCGCCAGCTGATAGATGGCGTTGTCAGGCCTCGGCTCCGAGCTGTGCCCGCCCCGGTTGGTCACTTCCAGCGTGTAAGTGACGTAGGTTTTCTCACTCGTCTGCAGGCCGAATTCCTGGCGCTTGCCGTTTTCCAGGCTGCCCGAACTGCCGTCCGGGTTTATCAGCATCTCGGCATCGACCAGATCGCGATGCGCGCGCAGCAAATACCAAAGCCCGTCCTGCTTCTCGCCAACTTCTTCGTCGGCAGTGAACGCAACAACAATGTCGCGGTCGGGAACAAAGCCCTCTTTCTTTAAGCGGATAATGGATGCAGCCACCGCCGCATCCTGGTCCTTCATGTCGGACGTGCCGCGGCCATAAAAATATCCATCCTTCTCGGTGAACTTGAAGGGTGGCAGCGACCAGTCTTCCGGCTTCGCTTCCACCACGTCTTCGTGGCCGTACCAAAGGATGGGCTTACCTTTGCCCTTGCCCTTGAGCCGTGTCACCACGTTGACCTGGTTCGGATATTTTGGATCGGCGAGCTCTTGCACATCGGTAAAGCCCGCCGCCTTCAAGCGCGCCGCCAGCACATCGGCGACTTGTTTGGTGCCGACATCGTGCACCGAGTGGATTTCAATGATGTCCTTGAAGATATCGTGCGCGAGCTTTTGATTGTCCGCCGGCGGCAGGTTCGCGGGGCTTGGCGCAGCGCCTCCTACCCATACGCAAGCAAGCAGAACCGCGGCACCAGAAAGTGCGCGCACTACCAAAGGTCTTTGCATGACATCCCCACTCGAAAAGTTTGTGCTGTTCACGCGATGTTAGGACGGAAAGTGCCGTCCCATTCAGGGCCCGGCGGATTGGTTTCGTAATATTCAATGCGATGAAGATAAAGGTCGTAGAGCTCCTGGCTGGCGCCCGACAGCGTGCGGCATTGCTCGATCAGCGCTTTGGCCTTCGACCATTGCTGAGCGCGATAGGATTGGAAGATGTGATCGTGGAAAGTAGCAAGCGCGCGGAACTTCGGGCTTGCGCGCACCAGTGGATTGCCGAGCAGCGCGAACAATTTCACCGGCTCGCCGCCCGTGGCGAGAAGGTCCACTTCCAGAAAAGCGAAATTGCGCTCGGCGGCTTTGCGCGTAGCGTCGCCTACGATGATGGCGGGGCCATAGCGGTCCGACAGCGCTTCGATTTCGGGCGTCAGCGTGGCGGCGCGTCCCGCCACCGTGTATTCGGGCCGCGCCGTCGTTCCGAAATCGCCCACCACGCCCGGCCCCGTATTCACGCCGATGCCGATGCCAATGGGGCCGATAGTGGTGCCATCGGGGCGGCGCTCCTGTTCCAGGCTGCGGTTTATCTTTTCGAGCGACGCCACCATTTTTAGCGCGCATTCGCAGGCATGCACAGCGTGATCGGGATCTTCGAGCGGCGCATTAAAGAACGCCGACAGCGTGCCCGGCGCCACCCGGTCCACGGCGCCGCGATGCGACAGCACGGCCTCGGAGAGGGGCGTCATCACACGCTTCATCAGCTTCGAAAAGCCCTGAGGATCGTCGGCGAAAATTTCGGAGAGCTTGGAAAACCCGCGCACGCGGCAGGTGAGATAGCTCATCTCGCGTGTTTCGCCGCTCATCTTTAGGGCATTGGAACGGTTGGAAACGAGACCCAGCGCCGGCGCCGGCAACATCTGCTCGAAGGTGCGCTGCAGGCGGTCTCGGTCGAGCGCGGCCGAATTCATGTGCATGGCGAGCCCGCTCAAATACACCAGCGCCAGCGAAATAACGGGGTAGGCGCTGTCGAACAGCAAATGCTTGGTCTCGAACACGTTCCAGGAGAAGAAGATCGCAGTCCCTGCCGCCACCGCGCAGGCACCGCCCGCCCAGATCACGCCTTTGCGCCTTAGCAGGAATACCAGCCCAAGGCCCGCCACCAGCAGGAACACGATCTCTCCCTGCTCGGCGTAAGCGGGCCGGCGCAGGAACTGGCCGAGCAGAATCTGTTCCATGGTCTCTGCGCGGAGTGCGGCGGGCGGACGGCTGTCGCCAAGCGCGGTCAGTACCGGGTGTTGATCGCCCGCACCCACATAAACAATCGCGTTAGCCAGATCGCTCGCGGCAACTTCGCCTTCGATGACGCGCGCGGCCGACAGCCTGCGCTCTTCGCGCGGGGGCGCCAAATAAATCCACATGCGCCCATCGGCGGTGGTGGGAATAACTAACGCGCCGGTTTCGATGCTGGCGACACCGCGCGGCGTTGTCACCAAACCGTCGGCCGGCTGCAACGCACGCACTGTCAGGTTGGGTTCCTTATGGATGAGGCGAAGCGCTTCAGCGTCAAGCGAAGGAACCAGCTTGCCGTTCCAGGTGAACAGCATGGGAAGACGCCGCACGCCGCCGTCCGCGTCAGCTATGAGATTGAGCGCGCCAATTCCCTCGCTGGCGTTTTCGATTCCCAAAAGCGCGCCTTCTGCGGCGATGAAAGCGGGAACGCGATTGCCCAGCGCGCCAGGCCCCGTCAATGTCACGCCCGCTTTCAATACCGGCGTACGCGCCACCGGGCGCGAGACGAGTTCGAAACCCGTAACCGCGTGCGCGCTGGCAAGCGCATCAGCCAAGCTTTGGTCGGCATCGGGAAGGTTGGCGACGGCTGTCTTTATTTCTTCGCCCTCGTGGCCAGCGGGCAGGCTTGAGAGCAGCCGCTGCGGCGCGCCGGCATCGGGCTGCGACAGCGGCATCGTCATCACGACAAGAGAGGCGCCGCCTTCGCGCAGGCGCTCGACCATCCGCGCCATCAGCGCGCGCGGCCAGGGCCAGGCGCCGTAACGCGCAAGGCTCGCCGCATCGATATCGACATAGCGCACGCTATGGCCGGATCGCGCGCGCGGGTCTTCATAGGCGCGCGGCTCGATGCGTTGATAGCTATCGAACAGCGCGTTCTCGATGCGCAACGCGATGCTGGAATCGCCAAGCTGCAAAAACAGCGCGACTGCCAGCACAGCCAGCGGCAAAGCCCATACGGCCGGGCGAGTCATCCCCGCACCCTCCACCCCGGATATTTGTTATGGCTTTTCAATAACATGGGCGGGGCGGCAACACCAAGGCGATTAAGCCTGTGGGCGTGCCGAGGTGGCTCCCATGCAGGCGCTACAGCGCCCGGCAATCTCCACGGTTTCGCGCAGGACAGAAAACTGCGCCTGCACCACACACGCCTTAAGGGCGGCGGTAAGTGCGGCATTTTCGATTTCGGCCGCCCGCCCGCAGGCCTCGCAAAGAAAGAAATAGGCCCGGTGGGGGCGGGACGGCGCAAAGCAGGCGACAAAGGCGTTAAGCGAGTCGATACGGTGAACGAACCCGTGTTCGCGCAGGAAATCGAGCGCGCGATAGACGGTGGGGGGCGCAATGCGCCCACGCTTGGGGCTTGTTTTGGACAGCGCCGACAACACGTCATAGGCGCCCAATGGCCGGTGGCTTTGCGAAACGATTTCGAAAACGCGGCGGCGCAAGGGCGTGAAGCGTAGGCGGCGTTCGGCGGCGATTGTCTGTGCCGCGCCCAGCGCGCCTTTGACGCAGCTTTGATGATCGTGCGGCTTTTCCGGAAAAAGCGTTTTGCGTTTTTGCCCAGAGCGTAGTGTACGCATGGCCGTCACTTGGCAATCAGACGTGCCGCGCCCGCGGACACAAGAAACAGCGCTGAGGCCGCCAACACGATGGCAGGCCCAGCCGGAATATCGGCAGCAAACGCCGCCCACAAACCAAGTGGCGCCGCAATCGCGCCAAAGAGAGCGGCAAGGAGCGCCATGGCTTCCGGCGTGCGCGCGAAAGGCCGTGCTGCCGCCGGCGGAATAACGATGAGCGCAATAATAAGCAGCGCCCCCACGATTTTGAGTCCGAAGGCGATGAGGCCCGCAACGAGTGCCAGAAAAATTCCCCGCGCGTAAAATGCGACTCTGCCGCCCCCTTCTGCTGAAACGATGTCGGGGTTGACCGTGTCGGCCAAAAGCGGCCGCCAGATGACAACAAGAATTGCGATAGCGAGTGCGCCGGTAAGCGCAATTTGCCAAAGGTCGCTGTTGTCCAGCGCCAGCACATCGCCGAAGAGATACCCCAAAAGATCCGCGCGCACGGTTTCCATCGTCGCCAGCAAGACAAAACCAAGCGCCAGTCCCGCGTGGCCGATGATGCCGATCAGCGTGTCGGCGGGAATAAGCGCGCCCGACGGGTTTCCTGCCGGGCCGGTTTGCGCGCCTGCCATGGCAGGCGACGGCGCATGCGCAAGCAGCAAGGCTGCCACGATGCTGGTGGAAAGCACGCCAATGAGCGGATTGATGCCGAAGATGAGGCCCAACGCCACGCCCAACAGCGCCATATGCGCAATGGACGCGCCAAGATAGGCCATGCGCCGCCACAACACGAAGCAACCGATGGGCCCCGCCACCGCGCCAAGAACAGTGGCGCCGGCAAACGCGCGCCAGAACAATTCATCCATGGCTGGCGCCCTTCGAGACTTGCGCTTCATCGCCAGTGCCGCCCAACACCTGGCCGGACGTGGTGTGAACGTGATCGTGACGATGGGTGTAAAGCGCGAGTTGTTCGGCAACGCGCGGGCCGAATAATTGCGCAAAGGCTGGGTCGCGCACCACCGCACCGGCATCGCCTTCGCAGCAGATATGGCGGTTGAGGCAAACAATATGATCGGCCGCCGCCATCACCACATGCAGATCGTGGCTGACCAAAAGAATGCCGCAGCCGGTTTCGTCGCGCATGGCAGCGATGAGCTCGTAGAGCGATGCCTCGCCTGAGATGTCGACGCCCGCCAGCGGTTCGTCCAGCACCAGAAGCTCCGGCTTGCGCAACAGCGCGCGCGCCAAGGCCGCGCGTGCAAGCTCGCCGCCCGAAAGCGACGAGAGCTGGCGGTCGGCGGTGGCTGCCGCGCCCGTATGTACAAGCGTATCCAAAGCTTGTGCTTTGGTGGCGCCATCGAAGCCCATGACAAAACGCGCGGCGGTCAATGGCAGGCTGCGGTCGCGCATAAATCCCTGCGGCACATAGCCGATACGTTGCGTGTGGCACACCACGCGGCCAGAAGATGGTTCCACCAAACCAAGCAACGCGCGCACCAAAGTGGTCTTGCCTGAGCCGTTCGGCCCAATCAGCGTCACGATTTCGCCCGCTCGAATGGAAAGATCAATGTGATCGAGAATGGTTGTGCCGCCATAGGCGACGCTTAAGTGTTCGGCCTCGATAAGAGTTTTGGCCGTGCCGCGCGGGGATTGAGACATTATGTTATATTATAACCTTTTGATATCTGCGCAAGCAGCGGCAGAACTGCGCGCAACGCCGCTTAATTTTCGCGTTTAGGAATTGCCATGCGAAGCCTGGTGGAGCTGAGCGGGATCGAACCGCTGACCTCCTCATTGCGAACGAGGCGCTCTCCCAACTGAGCTACAGCCCCAGGGCCGGATCGGTAGGCGGCGGTATCTAGGGATCGCACACCTTTTCTGTCAACCGCGTGCTCGTGCGCGCTTCCCCCATAGGCGCGCGGCGGCTACAAAGCCTGATGAAACGCGGGGGCCGCTCTTGATGGTCAATCCTTTCATCTGGCTCATTCTCACCATCCTCGACATCTACACTTGGGTGATTGTCGGCGCGGTCATCGCGAGTTGGTTGGTGAGCTTCGGCGTCATCAATATTCACAATCAGCTGGTGCGTTCGCTTGTCATCGCGCTGCAGGCTATGACCGAGCCGGTGTTCCACCCCATCAGGCGCGTTATTCCGCCCATGGGCGGGCTCGATCTCTCGCCGCTGGTGGCGCTTCTTGGCATCCAGTTCATTCGCTATCTCATTCTTTATTACGCCGCATGAGGGCAGACGCATTCCGCATCGCTTCCGGTAAAATCACTTTCGCCGTTCGCCTCACGCCCAAGGGCGGGCGCGATGCCATAGAGGGCTGGCAGCTAGGTGCGGACGGCGCCACATATCTGAAAGCGCGCGTTTCGGTGGCGCCTCACGACGGCAAAGCAAACGAAGCGTTGATCGCACTCATTGCGCGCACGCTCGATGTCGCCAGGTCGAAGGTGAAAATCGTTTCGGGGGCTTCAGCGCGGATCAAACGCGTGGTGGTGGAAGGCGACACACACGCGCTTGCAGCGCGTCTTTCGCAATGGGAAAAGACGCCATGAGCGCAACCATCATAGACGGCAAGGCGTTCGCGGCGAGTTTGCGCGCGCGCGTGGGCGCAGCTGCTGCCAAACTGAAGCAGGGCCACGGCATCGTGCCGGGGCTTGCGGTCGTTCTGGTGGGCGACGATCCCGCCAGCGCCATATATGTAAAGAGCAAAGGCGCGGCCGCGCATGAAGCGGGCTTTCGCGCCTTCGACATTCGCCACCCGGCAGCGCTCGATGAAAGAGCCTTGCTGGCGCAGATTGCGGAATTGAATGCCGATGCCTCTGTGCACGGCATTCTGGTGCAGATGCCGCTCCCTAAGCAGATCGATTCGCAGCGTGTTATCGCAGCGATCGATCCATTGAAGGATGTCGACGGGCTTCATCCGATGAATGCCGGCCGGCTGATGAGCGGCGCCTATGGCGCGAAACAAGGATTGGTTGCCTGCACGCCGCTTGGCTGTCTAATGCTGGTGAAGCATGTGCAGGCCGATATCGCAGGCGCGGATGCCGTGGTCATCGGGCGCTCCAATCTTGTGGGCAAGCCATTGGCGCAGCTTTTGCTGCAAGAGAACTGCACGGTAACCATGGCGCACAGCCGCACGCGCGATTTGCAGTCACTTGCCGCGCGCGCAGATATTCTGGTTGCCGCCACGGGTCGCGCCGAGATGGTGAAAGGCGGCTGGATAAAACCGGGCGCCATTGTTATCGACGTCGGCATCAACCGGCTGTCGCTGCCCGACGGTAAGCACAAACTCGTTGGCGACGTAGCATTCAATGAAGCCGTAAAAGTCGCCCGCGCCATTACGCCGGTGCCGGGTGGCGTGGGGCCGATGACGATTGCTTGCCTGATGCGCAACACGCTGATGGCGGGGGCTACGCAGGCGGGGCTGCCCGCGCCCGCAATCTAAAGCCGTTTTTTCAAATCCGCGGCCAACGCATCCGGACCGATTTCCAGCGTGTAGTGGGCGGCGAATTTTCCGTTTTTGTCCATCAAATAGATCACGCTCGAATGGTTCATGGTGTAGCCGCCGCCTTCGAGCGGAATTTTTTGATAATAAACTTTGTAAGCATCCGCCACTTTTGCCACCTCGGCGGGTGTTCCCGAAAGCCCCACGAAACGCGGCCCGAAGGACGCCAGGTAGGATTTCAAAATTGCCGGTGTGTCGCGCTCGGGATCGATGCTGATGAAAATCGGCACGACCTCATCGGCCTTGGGCCCAAGCTCTTTGAATGTCTCCGACAGCATAGCGAGCGTCGTCGGGCAGACATCGGGACAATTGGTGAAGCCGAAAAAGATCAACATGTACCGCCCACGAAAATCCGCTTCACTGCGGCGCTCTCCGTTCTGATCGATCAACGAGAACGGCCCGCCGATTTGCGCTTCACCATAGGTCTGGGTCTTGGGCTCGGCCGCGTGGTTGCCCAAAATCCATAAGGTGCCGGCAGTCACGGCGCTGAAAAAGATTGCGGCCGCCAATATCACATAGGGCATCCATGTCTTTGAGGTGTGGATCGCCATGCCTTATGTCCGATGGAGATGTCTTGCGCAGATGAGCCTAACGCGCGTACCGCAAGGCAACAAAACAGCGTTTCGCCGCACCGGCTTCTTTCTGGCAATACGAAGGGCGGTTTTTTGGTGAGCGCACCTGCGGCCTAAACTGCTATCGTTATCAAGAATGGCCCGCGCGAGAACCCGCCCATTATGACCACTGCGTCCAATATTCATTCCGAGGCGGATAATTTCGCTGCTGCCATGCCGCCGGGCATGCGCATGCCGGTGACGCAGGGCCGCATGCGGCTTGGCACGCTCACCAATCTGCGCTGGCTCGCGGTCGCGGGACAGACTGCTGCGCTCATCATCGTTCATTTCGTGCTTGGCTATACCTTGCCGCTGATGGTTTGCAGCGCGCCCATCGCTGCGAGCGTTCTTCTCAATATCGTGCTGGCCGCCGTTTACCCCGCGGCAAGAAGGCTCTCGGGCCGCGAGGCAATGGCCTATCTCGCCTACGACATCTTGCAATTGGCCGTACTGCTTTATTTTACCGGGGGCATAGAAAATCCTTTCGCGCTTTTGTTCCTGGCGCCTGTGGTTATCTCGGCGGCAACGCTGGAACTCCGTCACACGCTGGTGTTGGCCGGATGGAGCTTCATCGCCATCACGTTTCTTGCCCGCTTTCATGTGCCGCTGCCCTGGACACCCGCCGGCACGTTTCATCTGCCGCAGCTTTATCAATTCGGAATCTGGGTTTCGCTGCTGTTGGGTATCGGCTTCACATCTATCTATGCACGGCGCATCGCAGGCGAAGCGCAACGCATGTCTGCGGCACTTTCGGCGACACAATTGGCGCTGGCGCGCGAGCACAGACTGTCGGCACTCGGTGCATTGGCGGCTGCGGCCGCGCATGAACTTGGTTCGCCGCTCGGCACCATCGCGGTTGTCGCGCGCGAGTTGGAGCGGGAGCTGCCGAAAGATTCACCCCATGGCGACGATTTTCGTTTGCTACGCGCTGAGGCCGAACGCTGCCGGGGTATCCTCACGCGTCTGGCGGAGCCGGAAGAAGCTGTGCGCGGTGCCGCCCAGCAAATGCCGCTGGGCGCTTTGCTTGATGATATTGCTGCACCCCATCGCGGCCTTGATATCGATATCGGCATCGAAATACAGGCGGGACCTGCGCCAAAGGTTTGGCGTACGCCGGAAGTTCTGCACGGCCTTGGCAATCTGATCGAGAACGCTGCCGACTTTGCTGCCCATGCGGTCAGAGTGCGCGCGCGCTGGGATGCATCGGCGCTCACCGTGGAAGTGATGGACGATGGCCCGGGCTTTGCCCCCGAAATTTTCGAGAAGATTGGCGAACCTTATGTCACCTCGCGCCCACGCTGGCAGGCATTCGCCAGCGAGGACCCGGCGGAAAAACAGGAAGGCATGGGGCTCGGCTTCTTCATCGCCAAGACACTGATCGAGCAGGCGGGCGGCACCCTAACCGCACACAATCCCGTAGAAGGCGGCGCAATCGTAAGCGCGCGCTGGCCGCGAGGGGCCATCGATGGCGATACCCCACCTGAACTCACTTTCGGGCTGTGATCCTGGTGGGAAAATAGCTAGATGGCCGCTATACGTCTGCCCCTGTGTAAGCATCTGGGTATCCGGTTTTGCCGATGAATACGCGTGAGACGCCCACTCCCGAGGAGAAAAGTCTCCTTATCGTCGATGATGATCGCCCGTTTCGCGAGCGGCTGGCCCGCGCCATGCAGGCGCGTGGCTTCGAAGTGGTGATCGCCGAAACCGTCCGCGAGGGCGTTAGCATTGCGCGCGAGCACCCGCCGGCATTCGCGGTTGTGGATCTGAAACTCGAAGACGGCAACGGCCTCGACGTGGTAGAGACGCTGCACGACACGCGGCCCTCCGCGCGCGTCATCGTGCTGACAGGGTTTGGAAATATTGCGACGGCGGTGGCTGCGGTGAAGTTCGGCGCGGTGGATTATCTGCCCAAGCCCGCCGATGCCGATGACATTCTTGGCGCGTTGCTGGCGCCGCCGGGACGCAAGCCCATGCCGCCGGAAAATCCCATGTCGGCCGACCGCGTGCGCTGGGAACACATTCAGCGCGTGTACGAACTTTGCAGCCATAACGTGTCTGAGACTGCACGCCGCCTTAACATGCACCGCCGCACCTTGCAGCGCATTCTGGCCAAGCGGTCCCCGCGCTGAATGCGCCACCTCAGCCAAACTCATCTATGTCCGTGCTAGCGAGCACGCGAACCATGCCCTTCGAAGCAGGTCGCGATGGCGGTTCGTAAATTCTCGGCACGCCATTTCGGTTTTGCACTGGGCCGCGCGCTGACGCGCGCTTCGCCCGCGTTGCGCACGCGCATGCCGTTTTATGACCAAGTCGCACCGATGGTGGAGGCGGGCGATTGCGAGACCTATCGTGAAACGCAAGCTATCAAGCTGGATAAATCAGAAATGGAATTCGCGCGGAGCTTGCCGGAAGCACCACCCAAGGAAATCACCCGCGATGTGAAGTTGGTCGCACTCGATAATGTTTCGGTGTTGGGGCTGACGGGCGCGGTGATCGATGAAAAGCACGAGCGATTGTTGTTGCCGCGCGGCGTGCGCGATTTCGCTACCTATCATCACTTTCGCCTGTCGCCATCTAGGGCAATCGCCAAACCTGCCGCCAATTATTTCAACATGATGGGGGCCAGCCGCGGTCACCGGCATTTCTTTCATTTTCTTTTTGATCGCCTGCCGCGGCTTTATTATTTGCTGAATCATTTCAAGGTGGGACACGAGCCTGTCGTTGTGCTGACCAATGATGATCTGGCGCCTTTTCAGCGCGATATTTTCGGTTTTCTGTCCGCGCGCTATTCCAATCTGAAATTCGAATCTATTCCACAAGGCGCGCGCTGGCGCCTGCCACGGCTCTATCAAGTGGACGATTTCCAGCCCATCAAGCGCACGCTCGCTTCCACCGGCGCACTCGATTTTATTCGCGAGCTTGTGTTCGATGGTTATGGGCTGGATGTGTCCGGCGCCAAGCGCAGACTTTATGTTACGCGCAGCGACGCCAAGAAGCGGCGCATCGCCAATGAAAAGGAATTGTTGCCGCTGCTGGCGAAACGCGGCTTTGAAATCGTGGCGCCCGGCCGGCTTTCGTTCCGCGATCAGGTCTCGCGGTTCATGTGGACCGATGCGGTGGTTGGCCCGCATGGCGCCGGCCTCACCAATATTCTCTTTTCGCCCAAGGCATCGCGCGTGCTGGAAATCTTTCCCGCCAACAAAGTGAAGAACACCTATTTCCTGCTGGCGCACTCCCTCGGCCAAACCTATCGCGGCCTAGTGGCGGGCGAAGGCCGTGCGCATGAATGGTTTCATGTGGACTCTAACGCCTTCGTGACTGCGCTGGATCAACTGCTCGCTTGAAATGGGCGGGCGCGGCACCCATTTTTACGCGATCCCTCCAAAGGCATAGGTTTGACCCATGAGCGACACCCAAATGCACGGCACCACCATTCTTTGCGTCCGCAAGGGCGGCACGGTTGTCGTGGCCGGCGACGGTCAGGTCTCCATGGGCAACACCGTGATCAAGGCCAAGGCGCGGAAAGTTCGCCGCCTCGCCAACGGCAACGTCATCGCGGGCTTTGCCGGCGCGACCGCCGATGCTTTTGCGCTGTTCGAGCGGCTGGAAGCCAAGCTCGAGGCGCATCCCGGCAATCTTGCGCGCGCCTGCGTTGAACTCGCCAAGGACTGGCGCACGGACAGATATCTCCGCCGTCTCGAAGCCATGATGGCGGTGGCGGATGCCAAAGCCTCGCTGGTGCTGTCCGGCACCGGCGACGTGATGGAGCCCGATGATGGCCTGATCGGCATCGGCTCAGGCGGGCCTTATGCGCTGGCGGCCGCGCGTGCGCTGCTCGATTCCAATATGAGCGCGGAACAGATCGCCAAGCGCGCGATGGAAATCGCCGCCGGCATCTGCGTTTTCACCAACACCAACGTCACCACCGAAAGCCTCGAGGCTGAATGAGTTCCTTTACCCCCCGCGAAATCGTTTCCGAGCTTGACCGCTATATCGTCGGCCAGCACGACGCCAAGCGCGCCGTCGCCATCGCGTTGCGCAACCGCTGGCGCCGCCAGCAGCTCACCGGCGAGATGCGCGAGGAAGTGCTGCCGAAAAATATCCTGATGATCGGGCCCACCGGCGTCGGCAAAACCGAAATTTCGCGCAGGCTCGCGAAACTTGCTCAAGCGCCGTTCCTGAAAGTGGAAGCCACCAAATTCACCGAAGTGGGTTATGTCGGCCGTGACGTCGAACAGATCGTGCGCGATCTGTTGGAAGTCGGCATTGCGCAGGTGCGCGCTGCCAAACGCAAGGAAGTGGAAGCCCCGGCCGAAGCGCGCGCCGAAGAACGCGTGCTCGATGCGCTGGTGGGCCGCACCCATACCAACCAGCGCGAAGAATATCGCCGCAAATTGCGCGCGGGCGAATTCAACGAGCGCGAAATCGAAATCGAAGTGCGCGATGCGGGCGGGTTGCCCGCCTTTGAAATCCCCGGCATGCCGGGCGCGCAGATGAGCATGCTCAATCTTGGCGATATTTTCGGTAAGGCGATGGGCGGGCGCACGCGTACGCGGCGCATGACTGTGGCGGACTCCCACGGCGTTTTGGTGGCCGAAGAGGCCGACAAGCTGCTGGACGAAGAAGCCATCCTTCGCAATGCGATTGCGGCCGTCGAAAATGACGGCATCGTGTTTCTGGACGAGATCGATAAGATTTGCGCGCGTTCCGACGGCCATCGCATCGGTGGCGATGTCAGCCGCGAAGGCGTGCAGCGCGATCTGTTGCCTCTGCTCGAAGGCACCACGGTCGCCACCAAGCATGGCCCAGTGAAGACCGACCATATTCTTTTCATCGCTTCGGGCGCTTTTCATCAGGCTAAGCCCTCCGACCTGCTGCCCGAGCTTCAGGGCCGGCTTCCTATCCGGGTCGAGCTCAAGGCGCTCACGCGCGACGACTTCAAGCGCATCCTGACCGAGCCCGAAGCTAGCCTTCTCAAGCAATACAAGGCGCTGATGACGACCGAGAACGTCATCCTCGATTTCACCGATGACGGCATCGACGCCATCGCGGGCCTCGCCGCCGATGTGAACGCCAGCCTCGAAAACATCGGCGCGCGGCGCCTGCAGACCATCATGGAACGCGTGCTAGACGACATCAGCTTCACCGCCACCGACCGGGGCGGCGAAACCGTGCGTATCGACGGGGCTTTTGTGCGCGCGGCGGTCGAGGGCCTGGCGAGCGATCAGGACCTTTCGCGCTTTATTCTCTGAGCGCTTGATGAGCGGTTGACCCCCCGCCTGTTTCTTGCAAAAACACGCGACCTTTTTCGGGCGGGCTTCAGGGCACCACACATATGCAGCGTCCCACATTTCTGTTCACCAGCGAATCCGTGTCCGAAGGCCATCCCGACAAGGTCTGCGACCGCATTTCCGATGAAGTGGTCGACATATTTTTCCGGCTTGGCCCCAAGCACGGCTATGAGCCGAAGGACATTCGCGTCGCCTGCGAGACTATGGCCACCACCAACCGGGTGATCATCGCCGGCGAAACCCGCGGCCCCGCCGAAATCACGCCCGAGATCATCGCCGACACGGCGCGCTTTGCCATTCACGACATCGGGTACGAGCAGGAAGGCTTCCACTGGGAGCGCGTCAAAATCGACGTGCTGCTGCACGCGCAATCGAAAGATATCGCGCAGGGCGTCGACGCCATCGGCAACAAGGATGAAGGCGCCGGCGATCAGGGCATCATGTTCGGCTATGCCTGCCGCGAAACCGAAATGCTGATGCCGGCGCCGCTGTTTTATTCGCACGCCATTCTTCGCCTGATGGCGGAAGCGCGCAAAGGGGGCCGCGAAGGCCAGGCTTGGCCCGGACGCTAAAAGCCAGGTGACGGTGCGCTATGACAACGGCAAGCCGGTGGAAGTGACCCAGATCGTGGTCTCCACCCAGCATCTCGATGCTTCGATGCAATCGATGGATGTGCGCGAAATCGTCGAGCCCTATGTGCGCAAGGCGCTGCCCGCGGGCTGGATCACGCCCAACACGGCCTGGCACGTGAACCCCACCGGCGCATTCGTGGTCGGCGGGCCCGACGGCGATTGCGGGCTGACGGGGCGCAAGATCATCGTCGACACCTATGGCGGCGCCGCGCCCCATGGCGGCGGCGCGTTTTCCGGCAAGGATCCGACCAAAGTGGATCGCTCGGCCGCTTATGCCGCGCGCTATCTCGCCAAGAATGTTGTCGCGGCGGAGCTCGCTTCGCGCTGCACCATCCAGCTTTCCTATGCCATTGGCGTTTCGGATCCGCTTGTCCTTCTATGTGAACTTGCACGACACGGGAAAAGTCGATCCGGCCAAGCTGGAAAAGATGCTGCCCGACATGATGAGCCTGAAGCCGCGCGGCATCCGCGAGCAGCTGGGCCTGAACAAGCCGATTTATGCGCGCACAGCGGCCTATGGCCATTTCGGCCGCGCGCCCGATGCCGATGGCGGGTTCTCCTGGGAGAAGACCGACCTCGCCGCCGAGCTCAAGCGCGCCTTCTGATAAATTTCGCCGCCGTCATTACGGCCGCCGCAAAGGCCCAAAATTGCGCGCGCGCCAGTCGGGCCTGTTGCGCGATCTGTTGCCGCAACTGACGTTAGAACTTAAGGCGGGCGTTGATCCTCGAAGTTATTTTCCCAAGCCGCCGCGCGAAGTCTGGCTGGAAGTCGGCTTCGGCGCGGGCGAGCATCTGGTGTGGCAGGCGGAAAACAATCCCGACATCGGCATCATCGGCGCGGAACCATATATTTCCGGCCAGGCAAAATTGCTGGCCAAGATCGCCGGCAGAAATCTTTCCAACATCCGGCTCTATCCCGAAGACGCGCGCGACGTGATTGCGGCGTTGCCAGATACCTCGCTATCGCGCGTCTTTATCCTGTTTCCCGATCCCTGGCCCAAGACGCGCCACCACAAACGCCGCTTCATTCAGATGGAGATGCTGGACGAGTTGGCGCGGGTGATGCGGCCCGGTGCCGAGCTGCGCTTTGCCAGCGATGACAACAGCTATCTGGTCTGGGCGCTGGAGCGCCTGATGGCGCACCCGAAATTTATTTGGACGGCCAATGCCCCATCCGATTGGCGCACGCGGCCCCAGGATTGGCCCGAAACCCGCTACGAAGCGAAGGCAGTAAAAGCAGGGAAACCCTGCAATTATTTAGCCTTCCGGCGCCTCTAAACCCTTGTAATTGGCCTTTCGAAACCGTACATACCCCTCATTCCGGACAGATTGAGCTGTTTGGGTGGCAGTGGGTGAACCGCTGCCGCGGGCCAAAAACTTTATCTGATCCGAACAGGGAGTGCCGTTTGAAGGTGCAGTCGCATCTGGAAGCGCTGGTACAGCCCGCCGTGGAAACGGCTGGCTACAGACTCGTGCGCTTTCGCGTGACAGGGGGCACACGCAAAACGCTGCAAGTTATGGCCGAGCGCGCCGACGGGAGCATGGCGGTCGAGGATTGCACCAGGCTTTCCCGCGCGTTGTCGGAAGTGCTGGAAGCAGCCGACCCCGTCGAGGGCGACTATGTGCTGGAAGTTTCCTCGCCCGGCATCGATCGGCCGCTGTCGAGTATTACGGATTTTGCGCGATTTAAGGGTCACGAAGCGCGCATCGAATTGGCGGCCGGCATCGATGGCCGCAAACGTTTTCGCGGAATCCTCGCGGGCACCGAGAACAACGACGTGCTGATGGATGTGAAGGACGAGAAAGAAACCATGCGCATGCGTTTTGCTTTTTCATCGATTGCGGAAGCAAAGCTCGTGCTCACCGACAGGCTCATCCAGGAAAGTTTGAAAGCCAAGGACTTGAAACACGCTGGCGCCCACGCGCCCCACTAGGAGACGAACATGGCTACCGGAGTAAGCGCAAACAGGCTCGAGCTGCTGCAAATCGCGGACGCCGTCGCGCGCGAAAAATCGATCGACAAGTCCGTCGTCATTCACGCGATGGAAGAGGCGATGCAGCGCGCGGCCAAGTCGCGCTATGGCAGCGAGAACGAAATTCGCGTCGAGATCGATCCCAAGACGGGCGAAACGCACATCTCGCGCTATCTGCACGTGGTGGAAAAAATCGAAAATGACAAGGTCGAGATCAGCCTCGAAGACGCGCGCAGGCGTAACCCGGCGGCGCAGGTGGACGACATCATTGCCGAAACGCTGCCGCCCATCGAATTTTCCCGCATCGCCACCCAGGCCGCCAAGCAGGTGATCGTGCAGAAGGTGCGCGACGCCGAGCGCGAGCGCCAATACGACGAATACAAGGACCGCATCGGCGAAATCGTGCACGGCATCGTCAAGCGCGTCGAGTTCGGTTCGGTGGTGGTCGACATGGGCCGCGCCGAAGGCGTGGTCCGGCGCGACGAAATGATCCCGCGCGAATCTTTCCGCAACGGCGACCGCATTCGCGCCTATATCTATGACGTGCGGCGCGAAACCAGCGGCCCGCAAATCTTTCTATCGCGCACGCATCCGCAATTCATGGTGCGGCTGTTCGCGCAGGAAGTACCAGAAATTTACGACGGAATCATCGAAATCCGCGCCGTGGCGCGCGATCCGGGCTCCCGCGCCAAGATCGCGGTGATCTCGAAAGACAGTTCCATCGATCCCGTGGGCGCCTGTGTCGGCATGCGCGGCGTGCGCGTGCAGGCCGTGGTGCAGGAACTGCAAGGCGAGCGCATCGACATCATTCCGTGGAATCCCGATCCCGCGACCTTCATCGTCAATGCGCTTAGCGCCGGCCGAAGTCACCAAGGTGGTTCTCGACGAAGACACGCATCGTGTCGAAGTGGTGGTGCCGGACGATCAGTTTTCGTTCGGCATCGGCAGGCGCGGACAGAATGTGCGCCTCGCGTCCCAGCTCACCGCATGGCAGATCGATATTCTGACCGAAGCCGAAGAGAGCGAGCGCCGGCAAAAAGAATTTGCCGAGCGCACGCAGCTCTTCATGGAAAGTCTCGATGTTGACGAAACCGTTGCGCAACTCCTCGCCTCGGAAGGTTTTGCTTCGATAGAAGACGTCGCCTTTGTGCCGGTGCACGAGCTGGCCGAGATCGAAGGCTTCGACGAGGAAACCGCGCAAGAACTACAGGAGCGTGCCATTAGCTTCATCGAGAAACGCAACGCCGAGCTGGACGACAAACGCCGCGAGCTTGGCGTCGAGGATGCCGTCGCCGAAGTCGAGGGCCTCACGCCCGCCATGCTGGTGGCGTTGGGCGAGAATGGCGTCAAGACGTTGGAGGATCTCGCCGGTTGCGCCAACGACGACCTGCTGGGCTATTACGAAATGAAGGACAAGGAGCGCGTGCGTGTTCCGGGCGCGCTCGAAGGCTTCGACCTTACTTCGGCCGACGTCAACGACATCATCATGAAGGCGCGGCTCAAGGCCGGCTGGGTGACCGAAGCCGATCTCGCGCCGCCCGAAGCGGAAGTCGAAGGCGAAGCGGAAGAAGAAACCACGGAAGGCGCTACCGAGTGACGGCAACGCTGACACCATCCCTGGGCGACACGAACGTGCGTGAACGGCGCTGCATCGTGACAAACGAGGTGCTGCCTGAAGCGCAGCTCATTCGTTTTGTGGCGGACCCGGATGCCAACATCGTGCCCGACATTGCGGCCAAACTTCCCGGCCGCGGATTGTGGGTGCGCGCGGACCGCGAGGCAATCTCCAAAGCTGTCACCAAGAACCTGTTCGCGCGCGCCTGCCAGGCGCAGGTGAAAGCGGACGTCGACCTTCCCAAGCGCACCGAAAAGCTGCTGGTGACGGCGATGCTGAACTCGCTGGGGCTGGCGCGGCGCGCGGGCGAATTGTTTACGGGCTTTGAAAAAGTCGATGCCGCGTTGCGCGGGGATAATCCCCCGGCGGTAATTATCGAAGCGGCCGACGCCGCTGCAGACGGCCAACGCAAGCTGCAAGGGGCGGCCCACGCCAATGGGCGCAAGCCTTTTGTCGTTGGTTGTTTCACCAGCGCCGAATTGGGTTTGGCGCTTGGGCTTGAGAATGTGGTACATGCTTTTTTGAAAGCGGGGCGTTTCGCGGAACGGTTTGCTTTCGACGCCGGGCGGCTCCAGGGGTTCCGGCCTCTTAAGCCTTGGGCCGCAGACGGTTCTCCCGGAAGTGAAGGGAAGGATGCGAGCGGCTTTTGGGCCCCGCGCATGAAGGATTGAAATGGCGGACACGAAAGACAGCGGAGATAAGCCGCGCACCGGGAGCAAGACGCTCTCGCTGAAGCGCACGGAAACCTCCACCGTCAAGCAAAGCTTCAGCCACGGCCGCACCAAGGCGGTGGTGGTGGAGAAGAAGCGCACGCGTCCAGCAGCTGGCGCCGCCGAGACGGAAAAAACGCCGCGCCGCGCAGCCGCCTCCGAGAAGGCGTCGTCGCGCGCCAAATCCGAATTCGAAACGCTTGAGACGCCGAAAGCGGGCGCACGCGGCGGCGTTGTGCTGCGCGAACTGACCGAAGACGAGAAAGAAGCCCGCAGCCGCGCATTGACGGACGCCAAGTTCGCCGAAAGCGAAGCCCGCAAGCGCGCCGAAGAAGATGCGCGCCGGCGCGGCGTCGAAGAAGAACGCCACAAGCGCGAATACGATGCCGCAGAAAAACGCAAAGCCGAAGAAGAGACGCGCAAGACCACAGAAATAGAAGCGCGCCGCCGCGCCGAGCAGGAAGCCCTTCGCCGGCTGGAAAAGAAAGAAGGCGAAGAGAAAGCCAAAGCGGGTGCCGTGGTTCCGGGCGCGCGCCGTGGACGCAATCTCGAAGAAGAAGAAGAGGCGACGAAAAAAGGCAAGGCCGCCGTCAAAGCGCCGGCCGCGCGTAAAGGCGCCACGCAACGGCGCACCGGTAAGCTCACCGTCACCCGCGCACTTTCCGGCGACGACGAGCGCATGCGTTCGGTGGCCGCTTATCGCCGCCAGCTCAACCGCGCGCATCGTCAGCAAAACGAAACGCCGGCCCCCGTTGGCCCGCGCGAAGTCATCATTCCGGAAACCATTACGGTCGGCGAGCTCGCCAACCGCATGGCGCGCCGCACCGTCGAAGTGATCAAGGTGCTGATGAAAAGCGGCATGATGGCGACGCCAAGCGATGTCATCGACGCCGATACGGCCGAACTCGTCGCCACTGAACTCGGCCACGCGGTGAAGCGCGTTGCCGAATCCGACGTGCTCGAAGGCTTGCGCGGCATCGAAGACGAAACTGCCGATGTCGTGCCGCGCCCGCCTGTGGTGACGGTTATGGGCCATGTCGACCACGGTAAAACGTCTTTGCTGGACGCGCTGCGCAAGACCGATGTGGTGTCGGGCGAGGCCGGCGGCATCACCCAGCATATCGGCGCCTATCAAGTGCAACTGAAATCAGGCGCCAAGATTACCTTCCTGGATACGCCTGGCCATGCGGCTTTCACCGCCATGCGCGCCCGCGGCGCCAAAGTGACGGACCTTGTCGTGCTGGTGGTGGCGGCCGATGACGGCGTCAAGCCGCAGACTATCGAAGCCATCAATCACGCGCGCGCGGCGAAAGTTCCCATCATCGTTGCCATCAACAAGATCGACAAACCCGACGCCAATTCCATGCGGGTGAAGACCGATCTGTTGCAGCACGAAATCCAGGTCGAAGAGATGGGCGGCGAGACGCTGGCGGTCGAAGTCTCCGCCACCAAGGGTACCAATCTCGACCGGCTGGAAGAATTGATCCTGCTGCAGGCCGAAGTGCTCGGTCTCAAAGCCAATCCGATGCGCCCTGGCGAAGGTGCGGTGATCGAAGCCAAGCTCGATAAGGGCCGCGGGCCGGTGGCGACCGTGCTGGTGAGCCGCGGCACGCTGCATACAGGTGACATCGTGGTGGCTGGCGCCGAATGGGGGCGCGTGCGTGCCCTCGTCAATGATCGCGGCGAGTCCGTCGAATCGGCAGGCCCTTCGGTGCCGGTGGAGGTGCTGGGCTTATCGTCCACGCCGGAAGCTGGCGATGAATTCGTAGTGGTGGAATCGGAAGCGCGTGCGCGCGAAGTGACGGATTACCGTACCCGCAAGCGGCGCGAAACGCGCCAGGCGAACATGTCGCGCCAGTCGCTGGATCAACTTCTCCAGCAGCAGAAGGATGGCGAAAAGCGCCTGCTGCCGCTGGTGGTCAAAGGCGACGTGCAGGGCTCGGTCGAAGCGATCCAGGGGGCGCTCACAAGCCTCGGCAACGAGGAAGTGGCGGTTCAGGTGCTGCAATCGGGTGTCGGAGGCATCACCGAGAGCGATGTCATTCTGGCGCACGCGAGCGGAGCGGCCATTATCGGTTTCAATGTCCGCGCCAATGCGCAGGCGCGCGAGCGCGCCAAGCGCGACGGCGTAGAGATCCGCTATTACAACATCATCTACAACGTCGTGGACGACGTGAAAGCGGCGCTCACGGGATTGCTGGCGCCCGAGATGCGCGAGAAATTCCTCGGCAACGCCGAAATCCTGGAAGTCTTCACCATCTCGAAAGTGGGCAAGGTGGCGGGCTGCCGCGTAACCGAAGGCGTCGTGCGCCGGGGCGCCAAAGTGCGCCTCATCCGCGACGACGTGGTCATCCACGAGGGCGAGCTGTCGACCTTGAAGCGGTTCAAGGACGAAGTGAAAGAAGTGCAGACCGGCCAAGAATGCGGCATGTCGTTCGCCAATTACCAGGACATGCAAAAGGGCGATGTGATCGAGTGTTACGACGTCGAAACGATTAAGCGCTTTCTCTAACCCACGTTCGCCGGTCCTATCCCGGCAACGGCGAGCAAAAATACAATGCCACGTCAACGTCATCCTTCATCGTCTCATGCGCCCGGCCCCTCGCAGCGCCAATTACGCGTGGGCGAAGTGCTGCGTCACGCGTTGTCCGATATTTTGCGCGTGGTGGAAATCCGCGATCCCGATCTGGAAGGCGTTTCCGTCACCATCACGCAGGTGAAACCATCGGGCGATATCCGCCATGCGACCGTGTTCTGCGAACCTTTGGGCGGGCGCAATGCCGATACGGTGATCAAAGCACTCAACCGCCACAAAGGATTTTTGCGTGGCCAGCTTGGCCACGCCATCACGCTTAAATTCACGCCTGAGCTGCGCTTCGAAGAAGACACATCGTTTGCCGAGGCCGAACGCATCGAGCGCATTTTGAAATCGGAAAAGGTCGCCCGCGATCTGGCGAAAAGAGAAACAGGCGATGGCGAGGAAACGTAAGGGCTCGCCTATCCACGGCTGGGTCATCTTGGACAAGCCCAAGGGCGTGAATTCCACGCAGGCGGTTGCCCGCGTGAAGCGGCTGTTCGACGCGCAGAAAGCGGGCCATGCCGGTACGCTCGATCCGTTAGCCACCGGCGTGCTAGCGATTGCGCTTGGTGAGGCGACCAAGACCGTGCCCTACGCCATGGATGCGGAAAAAATTTACCGCTTCACCGCGTGTTGGGGTGAAGCCCGCGACACCGACGACGCCGAGGGCGCGGTTACGGCAACTTCTGACTCGCGTCCGACGCGCGAAGCCATTCTTGCGGCACTGCCAAAATTCACCGGCGGGATCATGCAAACGCCACCGGCTTACTCGGCGATCAAAGTTGCCGGCGAACGCGCCTATGACCTTGCGCGCGAGGGCGAGCAGGTGACGCTGGAGCCCCGCGTCATTCAAATCCGCAAGGCCGAGCTCATTTCCCAGCCCGATGCCGATACGGCTGAATTCGAGCTCACCTGCGGCAAAGGGGCCTATGTGCGAGCCTGGGTGCGCGATCTTGCGGCCAGTTTGGGCACGCTTGGCCACGTGGTTTCCTTGCGTCGCCTGAGGCTTGGGCCATTTCTGGCCGATCGCGCAATTTCGCTGGAAAAGCTGGAAGCTCTTGGGCATAGTCCGGCCGCTTTGGAGCATCTAGCGCCCATTGCGACCGTGCTGGACGGCATCCCGGCGCTGGCCGTAAGCGGCACGGATGCGGTTCGCCTCCGCAGCGGCAACCCAATTCTCCTTCGCGTGCCCCAATTCGAACGGCTCGCGGAACATGAGGATTTTGGAAAAACCGTCGAGACGGAGGGCCAGGGCCTGACGGTCTATCTCTCGACCGCCAAAGGCGAGCCCGTTGCGCTCGCCCATGTGGCAAAAGGCGAGCTAAGGCCGTTCAGGGTTTTTAATTTTGGCACTGGAAACTAGGACAGGAAGTCACGATGTCGGTTACGACCGAACGCAAGAAGGAAGTCATTTCGCAATATGCGAAAAAAGCCGGCGACACGGGCTCGCCGGAGGTGCAGGTGGCCGTGCTCTCCGAGCGCATCGCCAACCTCACCAAGCACTTTGAAGCTCACGTCAAGGACAACCATTCGCGGCGCGGCCTCATCAAGATGGTGTCGCAGCGGCGTGGGCTCCTCGATTACATCAAGACGAAAGATCCCGCGCGTTACGAAGCGCTGATCGAGCGTCTGGGTCTCAGGCGCTGAAACTTTTCGCCCATAACACGAACGACCCGCGCGTCCGCGATGGCGTGGCCGCGCAATACAATCTCTTGAGAGAAAAGCTAATGGCCTTAAGCAATGAAGCGACAGGCCAACTCATAAAGAGGCCCCACGGCAATACGGCCGCGGGAAAGAAGGAAGAAACACATGTTCAAGATTCATCGCGAAGAAATCGAATGGGGTGGCAGGAAGCTCATCCTTGAAACAGGGCGCGCCGCGCGCCAGGCAGACGGCGCGGTACTGGCGACATACGGAGAAACAGTAGTTCTGGCAACCGCAGTGGGCGCCCATGAACCCCGGGTCGGCATCGACTTTTTCCCCCTTACAGTCAATTACCAGGAAAAGTTTTTTGCCGCCGGCAAGATTCCGGGCGGTTACTTCAAGCGCGAAGGCCGCCCCACCGAACGCGAGACGCTGATCTCGCGCCTTATCGACCGGCCGATCCGTCCTTTGTTTGCATCTGGCTATCGTTGCGAAACGCAAGTGATTGCGACCGCGCTCAGCCACGATATGGAAAACGATCCCGATATCCTGGCCCTTGTCGCGGCATCGGCCGCGCTCACCATTTCCGGCATTCCCTTCATGGGGCCGATTGGTGCGGCGCGCGTTGGCATGATCAACGGCGAATACAGGCTCAATCCGCAAGTCGACGAGATGGTCAATTCCTCGCTCGATCTTGTGGTGGCGGGCACGGCGGATGCCGTGCTCATGGTGGAATCGGAAGCCAAGGAACTTTCCGAAGACGCCATGCTGGGCGCCGTGATGTTCGGCCACCGCGAAATGCAGAAGGTGATCGAGGCCATCATTCGCCTGGCCGAAAAGGCCGCGAAAGAACCGCGCGATCTGCCGGTGGACGAAAAATCGCCGGCCGAAGCCGTGTTGACGCGGCTTTGCGAGAACGACCTCAAGGCTGCCTATCAGATGGCGCTGAAGCAGGCGCGCCATGAACGTATCGATGCCATCAAGGCGACGGCACAAGCCGAACTTGTCGGCGAAGGCGAAAACAAGATCGACGAAGGCACCTTCAAGAAGCTGTTCAAGGCGCTGGAAAGCAACGTCATGCGGAGCTCCGTGCTCGATACGGGCAGGCGCATCGACGGCCGCGATCTCAAGACCGTGCGCCAGATCGTGAGCGAAGTGGGCATACTGCCGCGTACCCATGGCAGCGCGTTATTCACGCGCGGTGAAACGCAAGCACTTGTCGTTACCACGCTTGGCACCGGCGAGGACGAGCAGTTCGTCGATTCATTGGAAGGCACCTACAAGCAGCACTTCATGCTGCATTATAACTTCCCGCCATTCTCGGTGGGCGAAACGGGGCGCATGTCTGGGCCTGGGCGGCGTGAAATCGGCCACGGCAAGCTTGCCTGGCGCGCCATCCATCCGATGCTGCCCTCCAAAGAAGCCTTCCCTTACACCATCCGCGTCGTTTCCGAGATTTTGGAATCGAACGGATCGTCTTCGATGGCAACGGTGTGCGGCGCTTCGCTGGCGCTGATGGATGCGGGCGTGCCGCTCACGCGCGCAGTGGCCGGCATAGCCATGGGTCTTATTCTTGAAGGCAAGAAGTTCGCCGTGTTGTCGGACATCCTTGGCGACGAGGATCATCTTGGCGACATGGACTTCAAGGTGGCGGGCACGGATCAGGGCGTCACATCTTTGCAGATGGACATCAAGATCACCGGCATCACCGAAGAAATCATGCGCATCGCCCTTAACCAGGCGAAGGATGGCCGCCTGCATATCCTGGGCGAGATGGCCAAAGCGCTTACGGGCGCCCGCGCCGAGCTCGGCGAGCACGCGCCCCGCATCGAGCAGATCAAGATCCCGACCGACAAGATCCGCGAAGTGATCGGCTCGGGCGGCAAGGTGATCCGCGAGATCGTGGAAAAGACCGGCGCCAAGATCGACATAGGCGACGACGGCACGATCAAGATCGCTTCGGCCGACGGCGAATCCATCAAGGCTGCCATGAAGTGGATCAAAGGCATCGTGGCCGAACCGGAAGTCGGCGAAATCTACGACGGCAAAGTGGTCAAGGTTATGGACTTCGGCGCCTTCGTGAATTTCTTCGGGCCCAAGGATGGCCTGGTGCACATTTCGGAACTGGCGCCCAAGCGTGTCGGCAAAGTCACCGACGTGGTCAAGGAAGGCGACATGGTCAAAGTGAAATTGCTGGGCGTTGACGACCGCGGCAAGGTGAAGCTGTCCATGAAAGTGGTCGACCAGCAGACCGGTGAAGACCTGTCGAAAAAACAACAGCAACCGGAAGCAGCACCCCAACAGGCGGGCTAACGTTCGGCATTTGGTTTGAAACAACCGCCTGCGGGGGATGTGCCCCGCGGGCGGTTTTGTTTTAGGCTTGGGCAATTCAGGAGATCGCCATGGCGAAAATCGACATTCAGAAAGTTCCCGTGCGCAAAGGTTCCGGCTACCCCGCGCCGTTTCACGAAAGCGCTAAAGACCGCACCAAGCTGCCGCTGGGCGATGCCGGGGGGCTTTCCGATTTCGGCGTGAACCTGACGCGGCTGCCGCCCGGTAACTGGTCGAGCCAGCGCCACTGGCACAGCCATGAAGATGAATTCGTCTACGTGCTGGAGGGCGAGCTCACGCTCGTTACCGATGCTGGCGAAACGCTTTTACGCGTGGGCGATTGTGCGGCCTTCCCCAAAAACAAACCCGACGGCCATCATTTGATCAATAAGGGCGCCGCTACCGCGGTCTATCTGGAAGTGGGCACCCGCTCGAAAGACGATGTCTGCCGCTATCCCGACATCGACCTGATGATCGAGAACAGAACCGACGTCTTCGCCCACCGCGACGGCACGCCCTATCCACCGCGCAAATGACGCGTAAATGAACGGGCGGCGTTGCAGATTTGCATAGGGAAAGTAGTCGCCCGTCACGCGCGGACTGCCTTTTGCTTGGGACAATAAAGTTAACCATAACAACGGCCTATCTTGTGGCGAAACGCACGCCCGCTTAGGCTTGCGGTTAAGGATTGGGGCGCTCGAACGCCCCGGCCAGTTTGGGCATGGGGTGGGGTGTCCGTATGTTTATCTTTCGCATTCTCGGTCTTCTTATGGTTGTGCTGGCGCTGATGTTGCTCGGCGCCGACGTCGTTTCGTCGCTCGAAAAGGGCGTCGATATCTGGAGCGGCGATCTCACGGTCCGTTCGCTGGATCAGGTGCTGACCCTGCTACAATGGGACATCAAGCCGTGGGTCCAGACGACTTTGCCTGAGCCCGTGTCCGGGTGGCTGACGACGTTCTTGGGCTGGCCAAGCTGGGCCGATCTGGGCGTGCCGGGCGTGATTTTGAACTTCCTCGGTGGCATGGGCGAGTAATTCAGGGGTTCAGCGGTTTTCGCCAGGCGTCCATAACACGTCGCCCGCGCCCTTGCCGTTCAAGTGCCGCGCCGCCACGAAAAGATGATCCGACAACCGGTTGGCGTATTTGAGCGCGGGTGCGCCAATCATTTCCGTTTGTGCGAGCTCCACCATCAATCGCTCAGCGCGCCGCACGATGGTGCGCGCGAGATGAAGATAGGCGGCGGCCGGCGTGCCGCCCGGCAGCACGAATGAGCGCAAGGGCGAAAGCTCGGCATTCACCGTGTCAATTTCGTGCTCGAGCCGCTCGACTTGCGCTTCGCTGATGCGGAGCGCGCCTTTGTCGCCCTTCTTCTCGCGCGCACTTCCTTCTGGCACGCAGATATCTGCGCCAAGATCGAACAGGTCGTTCTGAATGCGGGCGAGCATTTTATCGGCCTCGCCTTTGGTGTGCAGGCGCGCAAGGCCGATGGCCGCATTGGCTTCGTCCACCGCGCCCATGGCGGCCACGCGAAGCGCATATTTCGGCACGCGTGTGCCGTCGCCGAGCGAGGTCTCGCCCTTGTCGCCGCCCTTGGTATAGATGCGATTCAGCGTAACCATGGTTTCAATCTAGCGCATTTGCCAGGTAGCGAGAAAATCCATTGCACCCCTTGAAATGCGTGACGCTCAGTTCCTATATGAGGCTTATCTCCGGAAATCCTTATTTAGACGCGCGCCGCCCGGTTGCGGCTGCGTTTTTGCCAGGTATGATCCGGCCCGCGCGAGCAATGAGACAAGCCATGAGTTCAAATCGATCCCAAGGCGGCCGCCGCCTTTACGCCGCCCGAGATCATCGAGGTGACGTCGCGGCGCGTGGCCTGCGAAGGCGTCGGCGGCGCGCTGGGCCACCCCAAGGTCTATCTGCAGATCGGCGATGAAGGCTTTGTCGAATGCCCTTATTGCGACCGCCGCTTCGTCTTCAAGGGCGGAGCTGATGATCATTGATGGCGGCAAAGAAAAAAACTGAGGCGAAACCGGCCGGGCTCAAAAAGGGCGATCATCTCTATCTGATTGATGGCTCGGGTTATCTGTTCCGCGCCTACTTCCAAGCGGCACACCAAGACAAGAAATACCTATTTCGTGCCGACGGCCTTCCAACGGGCGCCATTCGCATGTTCTGTGACATGCTGTGGAAATTGCTGGAGGACACCAAGGCTGGCGACAAGCCCACCCATCTGGCGGTGATTTTCGATGCCGGGCGCAAGACGTTCCGCAACGAGATTTATTCCGATTACAAAGCCAACCGGCCCGAGCCGCCCGACGATCTGATCCCACAATTTCCGCTGGTGAAGGAAGCCACCCGCGCCTTTGGCGTGCCGGCCATCGAAATGCCGGGCTACGAGGCCGACGATCTGATCGCGACTTACGCGCGGCTTGCGCGCGAGAAAGGCGTCAAAGTCACCATCGTTTCTTCGGACAAGGATTTGATGCAGTTGGTTGTCGACGGCCAAATCGAGATGCTGGACACCATGAAGAGCCGGCGCATTGCGACGGCTGAGGTGATCGAGAAATTCGGTGTGCCGCCATCGAAAGTGATCGCGGTGCAGGCGCTGGCCGGCGATTCTCAGCGACAATATTCCGGGCGCCCCCGGCATCGGCGTGAAGACCGCGGCCGAACTCATTGGCATATACGGCGATCTGGCCACGCTTTTAAAGCGCGCCAGCGAAATCAAGCAGCCCAAACGGCGCGAGTCTCTGATGGAGAACGCGGACAAAATCCGCCTCTCGGAAAAACTGGTGACGCTGGATAGTAAAGTGCCAGTCAAAGAAGCCATCGATGGTTTTGCCGTGCGCGAGCCTGCAGCGGACGAACTGCTTCCGTTCCTGAAAAAAATGGAATTCGCCCAATTGACGCGGCGTGCGGCTGCGGCCCTTGGCGTGGAAAACCCGGATGCGATTGCGCCAGCGGCAGAAACAACGCCGGCAAAAAAGCCTGCGCCATCGCCACAAAAAAGCGATGCGCCACCCGCCAAAAACGCGCCCGGCGCTGTGATGGATATGGGCGTTCTGAAAAAGTCTATCAATTACGACGCCTATGAAACCGTGACGGATATGAAAGCGCTGGAGCGCTGGATCGGGCTCATCAAAGAAGCGGGCGAAGTTTGCGTCGACACCGAAACTACGTCGCTCGACGCCATGCAGGCTGCGCTTTGTGGGATATCGCTTAGCACGGCGCCCAATATCGCCTGTTACATCCCGGTGGGCCATCGCAAGGGTGATGGCTTCGATCTTGGCGACGGTAAGGCAATAAAACAGCTCTCTGAAAAAGACGTGCTGGCGAAACTAAAGCCGCTGTTGGAAGACGAGGCGGTTCTGAAAATCGGCCAGAACATCAAATACGATTATCTGGTATTCCTGCAGCGCGGCATTCGTCTGGCGCCCATCGACGACACCATGCTGATCTCGTTCGTGCTGGATACCGTGCTGCACGGTCACGGCATGGACGCGCTGTCCGAGCTTCATCTCGGCCACAAGCCGATTGCGTTTTCCGATGTCTGCGGCAAGGGCAAAGACAAAACCACCTTCGACCTGGTGGCGCTGAAAGAGGCCACGCGTTATTCCGCCGAAGACGCCGATGTCACGCTGCGCCTGCACCGCCTGCTGAAGCCCAGGCTGGTGGCGGAGCATCTCACCACCCCTTACGAAACGCTGGAGCGGCCGCTTATTCCCATACTGGCCGACATGGAGCGCGCCGGAATCACCATCGCGCCCAATGTGCTTGCCAAGCTCTCCAATGATTTCGGCAAAGAGATGGCGCGGCTCGAAACCGAAATCCACAAACTTGCGGGCGGCAGTTTTAACCTCGGCTCACCCAAACAACTGGGCGAAATTCTTTTCGACCGGATGAAGCTATCAGGCGGAAGCCGCACCAAGACCGGCGCTTGGTCAACCGATGCCGATGTGCTGGAAAATTTAGCGGCTGAGGGCCACGAACTGCCGAAAAAAATTCTCGAATGGCGGCAATTGGCGAAACTCCGTTCCACCTACACCGACGCGCTGCCCACCTTCATCAATCCGCAAACAGGCCGCGTGCATACGTCTTATGCCATGGCGGCGGCGTCCACCGGCCGTCTCGCCTCCACCGATCCCAATTTGCAGAACATTCCCATCCGCACCGAAGAGGGCCGCCACATCCGCCAGACCTTCATCGCAGCCAAGGGCATGAAACTCATCAGTGCCGATTACAGCCAGATCGAGCTCAGGCTGCTGGCCCACATGGCTGACATTCCTGCGCTGAAAAAAGCCTTTGCCGACGGGCTCGACATTCACGCCATGACGGCATCGGAAATTTTCGGCGTGCCGGTGAAAGGCATGGCCCCCGATGTGCGCAGGCGCGCCAAAGCGATCAATTTCGGCATTATCTATGGCATCTCAGCCTTTGGCCTCGCCAATCAGTTGGGCATCGCGCGGGGCGAAGCAGACGCCTACATCAAGAAATATTTCGAGCGCTTCCCCGGCATCCGCGACTACATGGAAGCGACCAAGGAGTTTGCGCGCGAGCACGGCTATGTTGAGACATTGTTCGGCCGTCGCGTGCACATCCGCGAAATCGAATCGACAAATCCCAGCATGCGCGGCGGCGCCGAGCGCGCCGCTATCAACGCGCCACTGCAAGGTACCGCCGCCGACATCATCCGCCGCGCCATGATCCGCCTGCCCGCGGCCTTCGCGGAAAAGAAGCTGAAATCGCGCATGCTGCTGCAAGTGCATGACGAGCTGGTGATTGAGGCGCCCGATGCCGAAGTGGAAAAGGCCAGTGCGGTGGCGAAATCTATTATGGAAAAATCTTCGCTGCCCGCCGTCGAATTATCCGTGCCGCTGACCGTCGAAGCGCGCGCCGGTAACAATTGGGACGAAGCGCACTAGGTTTTGTGAATTGAAAGATCGTGAATTGTTGGTTTTGCCCCGCACAGCGCGCAAGCGGGATCGGGCTCCACGCGTACGGTGCGAAATGTCGTGCCAAGCGCATCATAGATCAGCAAGCGTCCGGCCATGGTGTCGCCGATGCCAAGAATTTCTTTCATCACTTCCAACGCCTGCAACGTGCCCATGACGCCCGCAAGCGCGCCCAATATTCCTGCTTCGCTGCAGGATGGCACAGTGCCCGCAGGCGGGGCTTCCGAAAACAAGCAACGGTAACAGGGAAAGGAACCCTTCTTGTCGAATGCCTTGAACGTGGCCAATTGCCCGTCGAATTCGCTGACCGCCGCCGAAACCAAGGGACGCTCGGAAAAGAAACACGCATCGTTCACCAGAAAGCGCGTGGCGAAATTATCCGAGCCATCAGCCACGATGTCGTATTCACCGATCAGCTTCATGGCGTTCTCAACCGTCAGTCGCTCCGTATGCGACACGATTTTCACGCCGGGATTGATGGCGCGCGCCGCATCGCCAGCCGATTCCGTCTTGGCGCGGCCCACGTCTTCGCTTCTGTGGATAATTTGGCGCTGCAAATTGGAAACCGTGACCTTATCGAAATCCACCACGCCGATTGTGCCGACACCTGCCGCAGCCAGATAAAGAATCAGCGGGCTGCCCAAACCGCCCGCGCCAATCACCAACACGCGCGCGGAAAGCAGCTTGGCTTGGCCGGCACCGCCCACCTCGCGCAACACAATGTGGCGGGCGTAGCGTGCAAGCTCGGAATCGGTCAGTGGTGGGCGGCGCATTGTCTATTTATTGCACAGGTTCTGTGCGGCGTTTTGGCGATAAAAAGCCCTTTATTGTGGCCCCCGGCTGGGGCCTTTATCCTGCCAACAATCACGAGGTGACCGATGGCTGAACATGGCTTGGAAAACCAGGGCTTCCGCAATGTGAAGGCGGTGCACTGGAACCTGCCTGCGCCAACCCTTTACGAGCGCGCGGTGAAGCTCGGTGAAGGCATGGTGGCGAAGGATGGCCCCCTCGTCGTGCTCACTGGCCAATTCACCGGACGCTCCGCCAAGGACAAGTTCATCGTCCGCGAGCCTGGTTCAGAAAAAAATATCTGGTGGGACAACAACCAGCCGATGGAGCCCGCCAAGTTCGACGCGCTCTACGACGCCATGATGGCCTATGCCGAGGGCCGCGAGCTTTATGTGCAGGATCTTTTCGGCGGCGCCGACCCTACGCACCGTTTGCCGGTGCGCGTGGTCACAGAGTTCGCCTGGCATTCGCTGTTCATCCAGCATCTGCTCATTCGCCCCGATGCGGCGGCGCATGAAAATTTCAAACCCGAATACACCGTCGTCTGTTTGCCCGGCTTTACCGCCGACCCCGCCAGGCATGGCTGCAAATCGGGCACGGTTATCGCGGTGAACTTCGCGAAGAAACTGGTTCTCATCGGCGGCACGTCCTATGCCGGCGAGATGAAGAAATCGGTTTTCACCATTCTCAATTACATTCTGCCTGGCAAAGGCGTGATGGCGATGCATGCTTCCGCCAATGTCGGCAAGGCGGGCGATACGGCGATATTCTTCGGCCTGTCCGGCACCGGCAAAACCACGCTGTCGGCCGATCCCAATCGCACGCTCATCGGCGACGACGAGCATGGCTGGTCGGAAAACGGCGTGTTCAATTTCGAAGGCGGCTGCTACGCCAAGATGATCCGCTTGTCCAAGGACGCCGAGCCCGAAATCTGGGCTGCCGTACACCGCTTCGGCGCTGTGCTGGAAAACGTGGTGATGGATGCGGGCACACGCGAACTCGATCTCGACGATGCGCGTCATACCGAGAACACGCGTGGCGCCTATCCGATCGATTACATTCCCAATGCCAGCGAAACCGGCATCGGCGGGTTCCCGAAGAATATCGTCATGCTGACAGCCGATGCTTTTGGCGTGCTGCCGCCTATTGCGAAGCTCACGCCGTCACAGGCGATGTATCATTTCTTGTCCGGCTTCACCGCAAAAGTGGCCGGTACGGAAAAGGGCTTAGGAAAAGATCCCGAGCCCACCTTCTCGGCGTGCTTCGGCGCGCCGTTCATGCCGCGCCATCCGACCGCCTACGGCAATCTGCTGCGCGATCTTATTTCCAAGCACAAAGTCGATTGCTGGCTGATCAACACCGGCTGGACGGGCGGCGCCTTTGGCACGGGCAGGCGCATGCCGATCAAGGTGACGCGCGCGCTGCTGACGGCCGCGCTCGACGGCACGCTGGCGCAGGTGGAAATGCGCGTCGATCCGCATTTCCGGTTCCGCGTGCCGGTGGCGGTGAACGGCGTGGAGTTGAAGATTCTCAACCCGCGCGATACCTGGGCCGACAAGGCCGCTTACGATGCGCAGGCACACAAATTGGTCTCGATGTTCCGCGATAATTTCCGCGAGTTCGAAGCCCATGTCGGCCAGGACGTGCTGGCGGCGGCACCGCAACTGGCGGAAGCCGCGGAATAATTCTCACGCCTAGTAAAGCGACACTCCCGGTTTCGCATCGGGTGTAGTCACGACATAGTCGTAGCCCAGCAGCACGAAGCGTGCGAAAGGCGTCAGCTTTTCGATACCCTTGGTATCCAGTGTTTGGCGAATGGGTTCCATTGGTATCAGCGTCCAGCCGTTTTTGCGTGGCGTTCCGGCATCGAGCCCGATTCCCGAGAAGAATTCTTTCGATTCCGGGCTGTTATAGGTTTCCACAATCGAGGGGTTGCCTGGCTGAGGCCGGAATGCGCGGTTGTGCCCGCCCGCGGGAAGGAACGCGATACGTAGCGCCGTCTTGCCGGTTGCGCGCGCCATTTCCGTCACCAGTGTGCCAAGATCGACGGTATTGATCGTAGTGGTACCAAGTGCCACATGCTCCAACCCCATTTTGAAAACGACTTTGGGCTGGGGATCGGCGGCGGCGCGATAATTGGCCAAGTAGTTTTTCGCCAGTAGCCGCGCGCGCCGCGCATTGTTTTCGTAATTGTGGTTGCTCATCCAGAGTTGATAAACGGTCGCGCTTTCTTTCAGTTCGGCGATGATGCGCTGCGCCTCTTCCTGGCCGGCAAACTGCGCCGACAGCGCGTCGAAATCGCCGTCATGGAAACGCACCAGGAAAAAATTCTGTTGCGCCGCTTTGGCTGCGGCGGTTTGTTCTTCCGTAAGCAGCTTTACCGCTGTCGCGCGCGCGGCGTCATTGGGCGCGAGCTCGACCAGCCGCTTCAAATGAAACACCGGCGAACCGATAAATTCCTGATCTATGCCCCAAAGATAGGGCGTTCCATTGGCGTCGGCTCCAAGAAAATCCGAAGCAAGTTCGGCATCGTCCTTGAGCGACAGGAAGGGAATGCCAAGCGGTACTTCGTGCACGAGCTTATGCAGCGCCGCCGTGCCCCCGTGGCTGAGTGTGCCTTCGATCATCCGCGTTGAGATCGGCCCTACTTCGACGACGTGATATTTGAACCCCAAGGGCCGCGCTTCGCGCGCGATGGCGCGCAGCACGATGGGCAAATCGGCAAAGCCGTGATCTTCGCCCAGAGAATGAACTGGGCACGCGGCAATTCCGCCTTCAGCACTTCCGCGCCGGTGCCGCCAAGCCGGCCGCCTTTCACCTCAAGCGCGTAAAGTGAGCGGCGCCGCCTCGGCGGATGCCGCGAAAGCCATCAATGCAATGGCGGAAAGAAAAATGCGAAACATGATGCCCTCCTCCCACGCAATAGCGCGGGCTTCGAACATCAGCGTGCTTTCATGCTGAGGCGCAAATCACGAACGGGTGTTCAGTGCGTGCCGGTGCTACCCAAGAAATCACGAACGCGTGCGAAGAAGCTTTCTGTGGCGGGATGGCTTCCCGCAGCCGTTTCTTTTTCGAATGCGCGCAACATGTCTTTCTGTTTGCGTGAAAGCCGCACGGGGGTTTCCACCTGAACCTCGACGTGGAGATCGCCCGTGGCGCTGCCGCCTTTCAGCACCGGCATACCTTTGCCACGCACGCGGAACTGCTTGCCCGATTGGGTGCCTTCGGGGACTTGCACTTTCACACTGCCGCCATCGAGCGATGGCACTTCGATGGTGTCGCCAAGGGCTGCCGTGACAAAACCGATCGGCACGCGGCAATGCAGATCATTGCCGTCGCGCTGGAAAATCGGATGCGGCTTGACCGAAAGAAACACATACAGATCGCCCGTCGGCCCGCCATTGACGCCGGCCTGGCCTTCGCCTGTAAGCCGGATGCGCGTGCCTTCCTCGACGCCTTGCGGAATATCGACGGTGAGCGTGCTCTCCTTCTGCACGCGGCCAACGCCCGCGCACGTCTTGCACGGGTTCTTGCACGACACGCGCCCGCGCCCGGCAATTGGGGCAGGTGCGTTCGATGGTGAAAAAGCCCTGCTGCGCGCGCACCTTGCCGTGACCAGAGCAGGTCGGGCAGGCCTCGGGCTTGGAGCCCGGCTGCCGCGCCCGTGCCTTCGCAATTCTCGCAGGCCACCGCCGTCGGCACGCGGATTTGTGCACTCTCGCCCGCGAAACGCCTCTTCCAGCGTGATTTCCATGTTGTAGCGAGATCGCCGCCGCGGTTTTGCCGCCTGCCGCGCCGCGCCGCCCATGAACTCGCCGAACAGATCGTCGAACACGTCGGTGAAGCTAAGATGCGAAATCGAAGCCGGCGCGGCGCCCCGCCCGCCCGGCACCTTCGAACGCCGCATGGCCAAAGCGGTCATAGGCCGCGCGCTTCTGATCGTCCTTCAGGACGTCATAGGCTTCGTTGACTTCCTTGAATTTGTGCTCGGCAGCTGTCGTCGCCGGGATTGCGGTCGGGATGGAATTCCTTCGCGAGCTTGCGATAGGCGGCTTTGACCTCGTCCGCCCGGCAACCGCGCGCGAGCCCAGGACCTCGTAATAATCGCGTTTGCTCGATTGCCCGGCGCTCGAACTGCGTCCGAAGCCCGACGCGAAGAAAGCATTCGACCGGCTTACCGACGCAGCGCCTTTCTTTTCGTCGTCGTCGACTTCCTGGAATTCGGCATCGACAACATTCTCGTCTTTCTGTGCCGGCGCCATCGCCATCTTGCGGCTCGCGCGCCTGCATCGCCGCCCTGGCTCGCCTTATACATGGCTTCGCCGAGCTTCATCGAAGCTTGCGCCAGCGCCTGCGTCTTCGACTTGATGGCTTCGACATCGTCGGTCTTGATGCGTCTCCTTCAGCGCAGCCATGGCGTTTTCGATCGCCGTGCGTTCGGCATCGCCGATCTTGCTGCCATGCTCGGAAAGCGCCTTCTCGGTCGTGTGAATCAGCGCATCGCCGTGGTTCTTGGCTTCGGCCAGCGCGCGGCGGCTTCTTGTCTTCTGCTGCGTGGGCTTCGGCTTCCTTGACCATCTTTTCGATGTCTGTTTCCGAAAGCCCGCCGGAGGCCTGGATGCGGATCGCCTGTTCCTTGGACGTCGCCTTGTCCTTGGCAGTGACATTGACGATGCCGTTGGCATCGATATCGAAGGTGACTTCGACCTGCGGCACGCCGCGCGGCGCGGGCGGAATGCCGACCAGATCGAACTGGCCAAGCATTTTGTTGTCGGCCGCCATTTCGCGCTCGCCCTGGAAGACGCGGATGGTGACGGCGGTCTGCTTGTCTTCGGCCGTCGAGAACACCTGGCTCTTCTTGGTCGGGATCGTGGTGTTGCGCTCGATGAGGCGCGTGAACACGCCGCCCAGCGTCTCGATGCCGAGCGACAGCGGCGTCACGTCGAGGAGCAGCACGTCCTTCACTTCGCCCTTGAGCACGCCCGCCTGAATGGCGGCGCCGATGGCGACCACTTCGTCCGGGTTGACGCCCTTGTGCGGCTCCTTGCCGAACAGTTGCTTCGACCGACCTCCTGGACTTTCGGCATGCGCGTCATGCCGCCGACCAGGATCACTTCGTCGATCTGGTTGGCGCTGACGCCCGCGTCCTTCATCGCCTGCTTCACGGGGGCCACGGTCTTCTGGATGAGATCATCGACCAGCGCTTCCAATTTCGCTGCGCGTGATCTTCATGGTCAGATGCTTGGGGCCCGAAGCGTCGGCCGTGATGAAGGGCAGGTTCACTTCGGTCTGCATGGCGGAAGAAAGTTCGATCTTGGCTTTCTCGGCGGCCTCTTTCAGGCGCTGAAGTGCCAAGCGGTCCTTGCGCAGATCGATGCCGGATTCTTTCTTGAACTCGTCGGCCAGGTAATTCGACCAGCCGCATGATCGAAATCCTCGCCGCCCAGGAAGGTGTCGCCATTGGTAGACTTCACCTCGAAAACGCCATCGCCGATTTCGAGAATGGAAATATCGAAGGTGCCGCCGCCAAGATCGTAGACCGCAATGGTGCCGGCCTGCTTCTTGTCCATACCGTAAGCGAGTGCGGCCGCCGTCGGCTCGTTGATGATGCGCAGGACTTCGAGGCCCGGCGATCTTGCCAGCATCCTTCGTCGCCTGGCGCTGCGCGTCGTTGAAGTAAGCGGGCACGGTGATGACGGCCTGCGCCACCTTCTCGCCGAGATAGGCTCTCGGCCGTTTCCTTCATCTTCTGCAGGATGAAGGCGGAAATTTCCGACGGCGAATACTTCTTGCTGTCGCGGCCCTGCACCCAGGCGTCGCCATTACCGGCCTTGACGATCTTGTAGGGCACCATGCCGATGTCCTTTTGGGTCATCGGGTCTTCGAAGCGCCGGCCAATCAGGCGCTTGATGGCGAAGAAGGTGAATTCGGGATTGGTGACCGCCTGGCGCTTGGCGGGCTGGCCGATCAGGCGCTCGCCCTCGGCGGTGAAGGCGACGATGGAGGGCGTGGTGCGCGCCCCTTCCGCGTTCTCGATGACCTTAGGGGTGCCGCCCTCCATGACCGCGACGCACGAGTTGGTCGTGCCGAGGTCGATGCCGATCACCTTTGCCATTCTCATTCCTCCTTGGGCGGACGGGCCTTGCCTTCACTCGGAAGCGCTTGCGGCCTATCCCCTTGAATTTGCTTGTCTTCCGGCCATGGGCAAATGCCCCCACCGGCACTGATGGCTATATAAGAAGGGCCCTCCCGCCCTGCAAGGCGGGAAGCACCGGAAATCCAAAGTATTGCGCGCGCTTAGGCGCGGCCCTGCGCCCCATGGTCGGCGAGGATGTTGGCCACGCAGGCCGAGACTTTCTTGGCCGTTGCGATGTGCAGGAATTCGTTCGGCCCATGCGCGTTGGAATGCGGTCCCAGCACGCCCGTCACTACGAATTGCGTTTTGGGGTAACGCGCGCCCAGCATGCCCATGAACGGGATCGATCCGCCTTCGCCCATGTAAGCAGGCGGCTTACCGAAATGCGCGGCCGACGCGCGCTCGACGGATGATTTCAGCCAGGGCGCCAGACGCGGCGCATCCCAGCCACTTTGGCCATGCTCGGCCTCGAACTCCACTTCCGCGCCATAAGGGGCATCGGCTTCGAGCACGCTCTTCATGGTTTGCACGCCCTTTTCGGCATCCATTGTGGGCGGCAGGCGCATGGAAAGTCTCGCCGTCGAGAAGGGCAGCATCACATTGCCGGCGTCTTTCGGCTGCGGATATCCATCCATGCCGATGATTGCGAGCTCGGGCCGCCAGGTGCGGTTGAGCACCAGCTCCGCGCCATCATCCGATACGGGCTTGGTGCTGCCCGCCCAGGGAAATTTCGAATAGACGGCGTCGCCCAGAGCCTCGGCCGCCTGTTTGGCCTGTTCGATGCGCTCGGGCGGGATCTGCGCGAACAATTCCGAAAGCTTCACTTCGCCCGTGTTCTCGTCCTCAATGCGGTTGATGAGTTTGCGCATGACGCGGAAGGACGAAGGCACGATGCCCGACGCATCGCCCGAATGCACACCCTCGGTCAGCACGCGCACATTGAGTGCGCCGGCCGCAATGCCGCGCAAACTAGTGGTCAACCAAAGCTGGTCGTAATTGCCGCAGCCGGAATCGAGGCACACGACAAGCGACGGCGTGCCGATGCGTTTGGACAGATGCTCGATGTAATGAGGAAGGTCATAGCTTCCCAATTCCTCGCAGGCCTCGATGGTGATGACGCAACGCGCATGGGGAATTTTCTGTTCCTGCAAGGCCAGGATCGCGGACAAAGCCGCGAACATCGCATAGCCGTCATCGGCGCCGCCACGTCCATATAATTTTCCGGCCTTCATCACCGGCTTCCATGGGCCAAGGCCTTTGTTCCAGCCGGTGAATTCGGGCTGCTTGTCGAGATGGCCGTATAAGAGAACCGTGTCGGCAACCTGCCCCGGGATTTCGATGAAGATCAGCGGCGTACGGCCCTTGAGGCGCACCACGTCGAGCTTGGCGCCTTTGATCTTGGCGATGGCCTTGCGCGCCCATTTCTCATAAAGCGCTACCGCCTTCGCCATGTGACCGTTCTTCACCCATTGCGGATCGAAGGCTGGCGATTTGTTGGGAATGCGGATGTATTGCGTGAGGGTGGGGACGGCTTCCTTATCCCAAAACGCGTTCATGAATTTCGTAAGCTGAGCCGTATTCATTCCTCACCTCGTGATGTCGTAGGCGGCCAGCACCGCCATATTGAAAATTTCGCTCATCTTGGCGCCCAAAGGCGCGATCTGCACCGATTTCTGCAAGCCCACCAGCAGCGGCCCCAGCATGGTCACGCCGCCCATTTGTTGCAGCAGCTTGGTCGAGATCGATGCCGAATGCATGGCCGGCATGATGAGAACATTCGCCGCATCCGACAACCGGCAGAAAGGATAAAGCGCCATCTTCTCGCGGTCGAGGGCGACGTCGGCCGCCATCTCGCCGTCGAATTCGAAATCGACATTGCGGGTGCCCAACACCCGCACCGCTTCGATGATGCGCGCCGAGCGCTCGCCGCCCGGCAAACCAAACGTGGAATTGGCAAGCAGCGCCACGCGCGGCACATGGCCGAAATGGCGCGCCACGGCGGCGGCCTGGATTGCGATATCGGCGAGCTCGGCGGGCGTGGGCATTTCATGGATATTGGTGTCGGCGACAAATATAAATCGCCCTTTGGAGAACGCCAGCGACACACCAATGGGAATTTGACCGGGCCTCGCATCCAGCACCTTGCGTACGTCGTTGAGCGCGACCGTGTAGGGCCGCGTGACGCCGTTCACCATGGCGTCGGCATCGCCCGCCACCAGCATGGATGCGGCATAGACATTGCGGTCATTCGTCACCATGCGTACGCAATCGCGGTAGAGCGCGCCCTTGCGCTGCAGCCGCGCATAAAGCGCATCGATATAGGCGCTGGCATCGGCCGCTGAATAGGGAACGCGGATTTCCAAGGGCGGCGTGGTTTCGGCGCCGAGCCGCTTGACGCGCTCGCGGATGATTTCTTCGCGGCCGACCAGTATGGGCTGGCCAAGGCCGGAATTCTGGAACGCGGCGGCAGCCCTGATCACCGCTTCCTCTTCGCCCTCCGCGAACACCACGCGCTTTGGATTGGCGCGCACGGCGGCCGTGATGCTTTGGAAGAGGGATGCCGCTGGATCGAGGCGGGCGGAGAGCGCATAACGATAACTCTCCATATCCTTGATTTCACGCCGCGCCACGCCGGATTTGATTGCGGCTTCCGCCACCGCCGACGACACGCGGCTGATCAAACGCGGATCGAAGGGCACCGGAATAATGTATTCGGAACCGTAAGTGGGGCGGGGGCCCCTATAGGCCAGCGCCACTTCGTCGGGCACGTCTTCGCGAGCAAGCGCTGCCAGCGCATTGGCAGCCGCCATTTTCATCGCTTCGTTGATGGTACGCGCGCCGACGTCAAGCGCGCCGCGAAAGATATAAGGAAAGCCCAGAACGTTGTTCACCTGATTGGGATAATCCGAGCGCCCCGTGGCGACAATGGCGTCCGGGCGCACGGCCTTGACTTCTTCCGGCGTAATTTCGGGATCGGGATTGGCCATGGCGAAGATGATGGGCTGGTCAGCCATGCTCTTGACCATCGCCTGTGTCATCGCGCCCTTCACCGAAAGACCGAGAAAAATATCGGCGCCCTTCAGGGCTTCCGCCAACGTGCGCGCCTTGGTTTCGACAGCGTAAGCTGACTTCCACTGGTTCATGCCCGACGTGCGACCGCGATAGACGACGCCTTTGGTGTCGCAAAGAACGATGTTGCCGCGCGGCAATCCCATCGTCACCAACAGATCTAGGCAGGCGATACCGGCCGCGCCCGCGCCGTTCGCCACCACTTTCACGTCGGATATTTTACGTTTGGTCAAATGCATCGCGTTTATCAGGCCGGCAGCGGCGATGATTGCCGTGCCATGCTGGTCGTCGTGGAAAACCGGAATGTCCATCAACTCGCGTAATTTTTCCTCGATGACAAAACAGTCCGGCGCCTTGATGTCTTCGAGATTGATGCCGCCAAAAGTAGGTCCGAGGTAGCGCACACAGTTGATAAAAGCTTCGACGTCCTTCGTATCCACTTCGAGATCGATGGCGTCGACATCGGCAAAGCGCTTGAAGAGGACGGCCTTGCCTTCCATCACCGGCTTCGCCGCCAGTGCGCCTAAATCGCCCATCCCCAAAATCGCCGTGCCGTTGGAAATCACCGCCACCAGATTGCCGCGCGCGGTGTAGTCGTAGGCGGCATCGGGATTGTCCGCGATCACCCGCACCGGCACGGCCACACCCGGGCTATAGGCCAGCGCCAGATCGCGCTGCGTCGCCATCGGCTTGGTGGGGGTGATTTCAAGCTTGCCGGGCTTAGCGCCCTTGTGAAAGGCAAGCGCTTCCTCGTCGGTGTAAGTAGGGCGGTCGGACATAAAGGGCTGGGTTCCGGGTTAGAGGCTGAGTATCGGGCGGAAAACGAAAGCTATTCAATGGGTTTTCTTGAAGCGTTTTCTGTGGATCGCGGCAGTAAGGCGGCCCTTGCTTCTGTTACCTTTGCCCCATGAACGGGAAACCCGCCACCGCCGAGGAGAATTTGGGGCTGCCGACCGAGCCCGAACTCGCCACCCCCATGATGGCGCAATATCTCGAGATCAAGGGGAGCCACGCCGAATATCTTTTGTTCTACCGCATGGGAGATTTTTACGAGCTCTTCTTCGATGATGCGGTGAAGGCGGCTGAAGCGCTCGATATCGCGCTCACCAAGCGGGGCAAGCATGCAGGCGCAGACATCCCGATGTGCGGCGTGCCAGTGCATGCGGCCGAAAGCTATCTGGAAAAACTGATCCGCAAAGGTTTCCGTGTGGCCGTCTGCGAGCAGATGGAAGATCCGGCCGAGGCCAAGCGCCGCGGCGCAAAGTCGGTGGTGAAGCGCGAAGTCATCCGGCTGGTGACGCCGGGCACGCTCACCGAAGAAACTTTGCTGGATGCACGGAGCGCAAACGTGCTGGCGGCACTGGGGCGCGCGGGCAGCGAATTCGCGCTGGCCCATGCCGACATGAGCACCGGCGATTTCGCGGTGGAAGAAATTGCACCGGAAGAACTTGCGGCCGCACTGGCGCGGCTAGCCCCGCGCGAAGTGCTGGCGCCCGATACGCTTTATAACGATGAGATGATCGGCCCGGTGCTAAAAGAACTTGGCGAGAAGCTGACGCTGCGCCAGGCAAGCGCTTTCGATTCCACGAGCGGCGAGCGATTGCTGAAAAATGCCTATGGCGTGGCGGCGCTCGATGGCTTCGGAAATTTCTCTCGCGCCGACTTATCGGCCGCTGGCGCGCTGATTGGTTATTTAGAATTGACGCAAAAGGGCAAGCGTCCGGCCTTGAAGCCGCTTAAGCGCGAAACCATGGCTTCCCGCATGGCCATCGATGCGGCCACGCGGCGCAATCTCGAATTGACCGAGTCGCTTAGCGGCGAACGGCGCGGCAGTTTGCTTTCGATCATCGACCGTACGGTGACGGCCGTTGGTGCCCGCGAACTGGCCTATCGCCTGGCTGCGCCCTTGACCGATCCCGCTGGAATAGCCGAACGGCTCGACGCCATCGCATTTCTTTTGCAAGAACGCGATCTTGCCGATGCCATGCGCGAGCATTTGCGCGAAGCGCCCGATCTCGCCCGAGCCTTGGGGCGGATTAGCGTCGGGCGCGGATCGCCGCGCGATCTCGGGCAATTGCGCGATGGGTTAAAAGCCGCGCGCGCTTTGCGCCGGGCACTCAACACTATCGACGATCCGCTGAATCCTGCGCTTGGCGAATTGCGCTTGGCGCTCTCCGATCTCGCGCAAGGGCTCGCCGGTTCGGCAGCACTTCTTGACCGTCTGGAAATGCTCTTGGTGGCGGAACCGCCATTTTTCGCCCGCGATGGCGGGTTCATTGCGGCTGGCGCGCATCCGCCGCTCGATGAAACGCGCAGCCTGCGCGACGAAAGCAAGCGCGTGATTGCGGGCCTCGAAGCGCGCTATCGCGAGACGACCGGCATCAATGCACTGCGCATAAAGCACAATGCGGTGCTGGGCTATTTCATCGAACTGTCGCCGCCAAATGCCGACAAGCTGATGGCGTCAAGCAATGCCACCCTGTTCCGCCACCGCCAGACTGTGGCAAGTGCAGTACGTTTCACCACCGACGAGCTTGCGGGCCTTGCCAACAAAATCTCGCAGGCGGGTGATCAGGCGCTGGCGCTGGAACTTTCGCTCTTCGATTCCATGATTAGCGATGTCAAGGAATTCGCGTCCGCGCTTTCACAAGTAAGCGACGCGCTGGCGCGCTTCGATGTCGCGGCGGCCCTCGCCACCCTGGCCTATGAACGCAATTATTCGCGGGCCAAAGTCGATGACAGTTTGAACTTCAAAATAGTGCGCGGACGTCATCCGGTGGTGGAAGCAGCACTTACCGCGAATGGCACCGGACCCTTCACCGCCAACGGCTGCGATCTGTCGGAGGACAGGCTTTGGCTCGTCACTGGCCCCAACATGGCCGGCAAATCCACCTTCCTTCGCCAGAACGCGCTGATCACCATCCTCGCTCAGATGGGTTCCTATGTTCCGGCCGAGGAAGCCCATATCGGCGCGGTGGATCGCCTGTTCAGCCGTGTGGGCGCGGCCGACGATCTCGCGCGCGGGCGTTCCACCTTTATGGTCGAGATGGTGGAAACGGCGGCCATTTTAAATCAGGCAAGCGCACGTTCGCTCGTCATCCTGGATGAAATCGGCCGCGGCACGGCCACCTTCGATGGTTTGGCCATTGCCTGGGCTGCGGTCGAGCATCTGAACGCGGTCAATAAATCGCGCGCGCTCTTCGCAACGCATTACCACGAGCTCACGGCGCTGGCCGAACGCCTCGATAGCGTTGCCTGCGCCACTATGCGGGTGAAGGAATGGAAAGATACGGTCGTCTTTCTGCATGAAGTGGCGCCGGGCGCGGCCGATCGTTCCTATGGCATTCAGGTGGCGAAATTGGCGGGCCTGCCCCAGCCCGTTATCGCGCGTGCGGTTGCCGTGCTGCGCGCATTGGAAGAGGGCCGCGAAGGCCACAAGCCGCTGGCGCGCATCGACGACCTGCCGCTGTTTTCGGAAAACCCTAAAGCCGCGCCTAAACCCGAGCCCAGCGCGGTGGAGGAAACGTTGCGTACAGTGCAGCCCGACTCACTCAGTCCCAAAGCGGCACTGGAACTCATCTATATGTTGAAGCGTCTCCTCAATAATAAGGACGGAAGCACCTAATAATCGCAACGCTTGCGAACATTCCGCCAAGAATGAGATTATCCTGCACATGAGCGCCAAGCGCACGCCCGCGAAAGCCAAAGCAACAACAGTTGCCCGTCGCAAATTTCTTGCGGTGATCGACAAGACGCCAGAATGCAAAGTGGCGCTGCGCTTTGCTGCGCGCCGCGCCCAACATACGGGCGGCCTGGTCACACTCCTTTATGTCGTAGAAACCGCCGAGTTCCAGCAATGGGCCGGCGTCGAGCGCGTGATGCGCGAGGAGGCACACCAGGAAGCCGAACGTTTGCTGCACGAGGCGGCCAAGCTCGCCAACGATCTGGTCGGCGGCATGCCGGAACTCGTCATCCGCGAGGGCCGTATGTCGGAAGAGGTGATGAACCTGATCAAGGAAGACAAGGCGATCTCGATCCTGGTGCTGGGTTCCGGGCAGTCGAAAGAAGGCCCTGGGCCGTTGGTAGCGCTGATCGGTCAGGTCAACACCTATCCCATTCCGGTTACCATCGTGCCGGGAAACCTGAGTGACGAGCAGATCGACGCGCTGGCCTGAAACTCCGCGCCTTGTATATGCGCGAAACCGGCCTAAATTATTGTTATGTTCATTCAGACCGAAACCACGCCCAATCCCGCGACGTTGAAATTCCTGCCCGGCCGCGCCGTGGTAGGCGATGGCCCGGTAGCCGATTTTCCCGATGCGGAGGGGGCCGCGCGCTCGCCATTGGCTGCGCGGCTTTTCGCCATTCCCGATGTTGCCCGCGTCTTCTTCGGTTCGGATTTTATTTCTGTGACCAAGAAAGACGTCGAATGGAAGCATCTCAAGCCCGCCATCCTTGCCGCCATCATGGAACATTTCACGCGTGAACTGCCGCTCTTTGAAAGTGATGCCGCAGAAGAAGCCGAGCCAGTCTATGAGGGCGAAACGGCCGAGATCGTGGCGCAGATCAAGGAACTCTTGGACACACGCGTGCGTCCGGCGGTCGCCAATGACGGCGGCGACATTATTTTCAAGGGCTTCGATGGCGGCTCGGGCACCGTGTTCCTGCATTTGCGTGGCTCGTGTGCGGGGTGTCCGTCGTCCACCATGACGCTGCGCAACGGCATCGAGAACATGCTGCGCCATTACATTCCCGAAGTGAGCACCGTCGAGGCCATCTGAGGCGATTGCAGCGCTGCACACATTGCGGCTAGAAGCGTGTCAACATGCTTTAGCGATTCGGCGCAACGCGAGGGAAATTCCCGTGACCCAGGTCGTCAATGATGAAGCGCTGGACATTTTGTTCCGCAAAGCGCGCACGCACAACAAATGGCAGAATAAACCCGTCACGCCGCAAATGCTGATGGCGGCGTACGATCTCATGCGTTGGGGGCCGACCAGCGCAAATTGCAGCCCGGCGCGATTTCTTTTCTGCATGTCGAAAGAATTGAAAGAACGTTTGCGGCCCTTTGTCGGCGCTGGCAACCTCGAAAAGACCATGGCTGCGCCTGTGACCGCAATCATTGCCTACGATCTTCGCTTTGCCGAAAAGTTGCACAAATTGTTCCCACATGAGCCAAGCGCCAAGGACTGGTTCAACGATCCGCGCCATGCGGAAACCACGGCCTTCCGCAACGGTACGCTTCAAGGCGGCTATTTTATTCTGGCGGCGCGCGCTATCGGGCTCGATTGCGGACCGATGTCGGGTTTCGACAATGCCGGCGTCGACAAGGAATTTTTCCCGAGCGGCGACATCAAGTCGAATTTTCTCTGCAATCTCGGTTATGGCGATCCTGCCGGGCTGTTCCCGCGCTCGCCCAGGCTGCCCTTCGACGAGGCCTGCAAGATTCTCTGAGTTGTGCGAGAATCGGCCATGAGAATCCTCGCCGCCGATACCGCGCTGGGTGCGTGTTCCGCCGCCGTCATCGAAAACGGCAGGCTGCGCGCGCGCGCCTTTCAGCTGATGGCGCGTGGACACGCCGAGGCGCTGGCCCCCATGGTGGAAAGCGTAATGCACGAAGCGGGGCTGGCATTCGCGGAGCTCGGCCGGCTTGGCGTTACCACCGGACCCGGTACTTTTACGGGGCAGCGCGTGGGACTGGCTTTCATGCGTGGGCTGGCGCTCACGCTTAAGCTGCCCCTGGTGGGCGTGACCACGCTCGATGTAATGGCTGAAGCAGCGCTCGCCAATACGGACGCGGAACTTGCCATCGCCTGCGTCGATGCGCGCCGCGGTGAAATCTATCTCGGCGCGCGCACGCGTGAGGGCAAGATATTGGTCGAGCCATTATTGTTGCCGTTGGCCGATGCCGCCACGCGAATTGCTGGCATCGTAACCAGTACGACTAAGATTACGCTGGCGGGCAGCGCCAGCGAAATCTTTGCACCCATTCTTGCCACGCGCCGGGTTCAATCGCTCGATAGCAAAGTGCGTGAACCCGATGCTTTATTCGTTGCCCGGCTAGCGGAGCTCGCGCCCGAACCCACGCGCGCGCCGGATCCGCTGTATTTGCGTCCGCCCGATGCCAAACTGCCGGGCACATCTTCATGAGCATTGCTGTTCGCGCAGCGAACCATAGCGACCTCGCGCTGCTCGCTACGCTGCACAACGCAAGCTTCGAAGAGGCGTGGAATGAGAAAGACTTCGAAGCTCTGCTGAACGCCAACAATGTTTTTGCGCTGCTTGCAGGAACGGTAAGCAATGACTGGCAAAGTTTTGCGTTGGCGCGCGTTGCCGCAGGCGAAGCCGAGATACTTTCGCTGGGCACTACGGTAACCGCGCGCCACAAGGGCCTCGCGCACGCCTTGGTATTGGCCTCAGCCAGAGAAGCAGCAAAGCGCGGGGCCCACGAAATTTTTCTCGAAGTCTCGGCGGCCAATGCGCCGGCACGTGGACTTTATCTGGGATTGGGCTTTGCCAAAGTGGGCTTGCGGCGGGGCTATTACCGCCATTTGGACGGGACCAATGCCGATGCGCTAACCTTGCGGGCCGCCCTCCCGCTTGCGCATAGATAAGGAAGTAGGGGGCGGCGCACACCTAGTTTATAATGATTATAAGGTAGAAGAGCGGGAGAGGAGATTAAGGAGCCCGACGTGAACAAGATCGAGAAGGCCTGCATGGATAAAGGATTGCGGATGACCGAGCAGCGCCGCGTGATCGCGCGCGTCATGTCGGACGCGCATGATCATCCCGATGCGGAAGAGCTGCATCGCAGGGCTGCTGCAGTCGATCCCAAAATTTCCATTGCCACCGTCTACCGTACGGTGAAGCTGTTCGAGGAAGCCGGCATTCTCGAGCGCCGTGATTTTCGCGACAGTCCTTCGCGCTACGAAGAGACCAAAGAACATCACGATCATCTGATCGATGTGTCCACCGGCGAGGTCTACGAATTCAAGAACGAAGAAATCGAAAAGATACAGCGCCGCGTGGCCGAAGAGCTGGGTTACGATCTGGTCGATCACCGCCTCGAACTTTATGGCGTGCCCAAGGGCGGCAGGAAAGCGCGGCGCACAGGCTGATGGGTACGGTTCGCGCGGCTGGCATTATCGTCGTCTTTGTGACGGTTACAGTGCTTTGCATTCCGTTTCAGTGGCTGGCTGTGCGCTTTAACCTGCCGTGGAAGCGCAGCTTCCCGCATCGCTATCACCGCCTGGTGTGCCGGCTGATTGGTGCGCGTATCACGGTGCTGGGTGAGCCGGTACAGGACCGGGGCGTGCTGATGGCGGCCAATCATACAGGCTGGCTCGACATCCCGATTGTTTCGGCGGTGGCCTGTGTTTCATTCGTGGCCAAAAGCGAAATCACCGCCTGGCCGTTCTTTGGACTATTGGCGCAACTGCAACGTACGATTTTCATTCACCGCGGCGAACGCGCCAAGGCAGTTCAGGATCGTGATCAGATTCGCAACCGCCTTATCGCCGGTGATGCGCTGGTGATCTTTCCCGAAGGCACCTCGAACGACGGTAACCGCGTGCTGAGCTTCAAAAGCGCGCTTCTATCGGCCGCCGAACTGCCCATCGGCGAAGAGGAGGGTCACGCGTCCCACGCGCCGGTGCAGCCCGTGTCTATTGCCTATGTTGGCCTGCACGGCATGCCGATGGGGCGCGAGAACCGGCCTTTCTTTGCCTGGTATGGCGACATGGAGCTGGTGCCGCATCTGTGGGAAGCCTTCGAGCTTGGGCCGATCGATGTGGTGGTCGAGTTTCATACACCGCTCACCGTCGATGAAGCGGGCGGGCGCAAGGAACTGGCGGCACGCGCCGAAGCCGCAGTACGCGAAGGCCTGGCGCGGGCGTTGTCGGGCGCGCATCTTGCCCAGCCGCCACAGCGCGACGAAGAATTGGAAGAAGCCTTAGCCGAAGAAGAGACCGAGGAAGCGGCGTGAAGAAGCTCTATATCAAGACCTATGGCTGCCAGATGAATGTCTATGACTCGCGGCGAATGGCGGATTTGCTGGCGCCACTGGGATTCACGGCCGTAGAAGATGCGCAAGCTGCGGACATGGTGATCCTCAACACCTGTCACATCCGCGAAAAGGCGGTGGAAAAAGTTTATTCCGAACTGGGGCGTTTGCGGAAACTGAAACGCGCGCGCGCCGGCGAAGGCAGACCGATGCTGATCGCGGTGGCAGGCTGTGTGGCACAGGCCGAAGGGGCCGAGATGATCAGGCGCGAGCCCACCGTAGATATGGTGGTGGGCCCGCAATCCTATCACCGGCTTCCGCAGATGATTGCCGAAATCACGCGGGGGAGCGGTCACGCGCTGGAAACGGAATTCCCGGCGGAAGCGAAATTCGACGCGCTCCCCGAAGAAGCCTTGCCGCAAGGGGTTAGCGCGTTCCTCACTATCCAGGAAGGTTGCGATAAGTTCTGCACCTTCTGCGTGGTGCCCTACACGCGTGGGCCCGAATATTCGCGCAGCGTGGCTGAGATCGAGAAAGAAGCGCGCCGTCTGGTGGCAGCCGGTGCGCGCGAGATCACGCTGTTGGGCCAGAACGTCAACGCCTATCGGGGCGCTGACACTGATGGAAAAGGCTGGAGTCTCGCGCGCCTTATTGCACAGCTTGTGCGCATAGATGGTTTGGAACGGCTTCGCTATACCACCAGCCACCCGCGCGACATGAACGATGATCTGATCGAGGCGCACGCGCTTCATCCCAAGCTGATGCCGTTCCTGCATCTGCCGGTGCAATCGGGTTCCGACCGCGTTTTGGCCGATATGAATCGCGGACACACGGCGGAAGAATATTTGCGCCTTGTCGAACGCATTCGCGAAGCAAGGCCCGGCATCGTGCTGTCGTCCGATTTCATCGTCGGCTTCCCTGGCGAAACGGACGCAGATTTCGAAGCGACCCTATTGCTGGTGCGCACCGTTACCTTCGCACAGGCCTTTTCCTTTAAATACAGCCCGCGTCCGGGCACGCCGGCGGCGGCCCAGCGTCAGGTTCCCGATACCGTGAAAAAGGAAAGGCTGGTCAGACTGCAGGCATTGCTTGGCGAACAGCAGATTGCCTTCAATAAATCCCGCGAAGGCCAGATATTACCAGTGCTATTCGAGCGCGCTGGGACTAATCGCGGGCAGGCCGTAGGCAGAAGTCCTTATCTGCAGCTCGTGCATGTGGATGGCGCCGCCGGGTTCGTTGGTCAAGTGCGCGATATACATATTGAGACGGCGCTCTCGAACAGCCTCATAGGCAGCCTTGTGCCATCGCCACGCAAATCTCAAGCCGTACAACACCAAGCTGTGGCTTTGTGAAGATGTCGCGCACCACACGCATGTTGAATCAAAAACCCGGTTCCCGCGAACAGCTCACGCTCGAATTTTCCGAGAACGCGCTGTTGCCGGCACTTGCAGGCGCGCATAGCCGCCACTTCGTGCGGCTCGAACAGCAATGCAATGTCAGAATCGCAAGCCGTGGCAATCTGATCTCGGTCGAGGGCGATGCCAAGGCGCGGGCGCAAGCGGCCGCCGCCCTTCGCGCGCTCTATGCGCGCCTGGAAGCGGGTGACGATGTCGGTATGGCGGACGTCGATGCCGAAATCCGCTTCGCCACGCAAGGCAAGGAAGATTCTCTCGCCCCGGAGTTCGGCGTCACCTCGATCAAAACATCGTCAAACCGCATGGTGCGGGCGCGTTCGCGCGCGCAAGGCGCCTATCTCGATCTCATGCGCACGCATGAGCTTGTGTTCGGCATCGGCCCCGCTGGCACGGGCAAGACTTATCTTGCCGCAGCGATGGGCGCGCATCTTCTGCTCGAGCGCCGGGTGGAGCGTTTGATCCTGTCGCGCCCGGCTCTCGAAGCCGGCGAACGGCTGGGATTTTTGCCGGGCGATTTGCGCGAGAAGATCGATCCCTATTTGCGCCCGCTTTACGACGCGCTGTTCGAAACCATGGGCGAGCAATGCGTGAAGCTGATGGAAACGGGCGTCATCGAAGTGGCACCGCTTGCTTTCATGCGCGGGCGCACACTCGCGCACGCCTTCGTCATTCTAGACGAAGCGCAGAACTGTACCACGGCGCAGATGAAAATGTTTCTGACGCGGCTCGGCGAAGACGCACGCATGGTGGTGACGGGTGACCCCTCGCAAAGCGATCTGCCCCACGGGCCGCAGGGCCTGAACGAGGCGATACAATATTTAAGCGGCGTGGAAGGTGTTGCTGTAGCGCGGTTTTCCGAGGCCGACGTGGTGCGCCATCCCCTCGTAACCCGCATCGTCGCCGCCTATAATGCCGAGGACGAAAAGAAGGCGTCGCGCAACAGGCCCCGGAAGGAAGAATAATGAAAACGTCTGGACGGAGCGGCGCCAAACGCCCTCGGCCCAAACGCGAAATCTCCCGCAGCGGGACGAAGCGCGCAGATATCACATTCATTGTCGAAGAGAAGCTTTGGCGCAACGATACGCGCGTGCCTACGCTAATCCGCCGCGCCGTGCGTGAGGCGCTGGCGAAATCCGCGCGTCGCCCGCGTGCGCTGACGATATTGTTGAGCGGCGATGAGCATCTCAAGGAACTGAACACGTTGTTTCGTGGGCATGCCAGGCCCACCAATGTGTTGTCGTTCCCGGCTGGCGAGAAAAACTATCTCGGCGACGTCGCGATTGCCTATGGCGTGGCCTCGCGCGAGGCGAAAAACGAGGGCAAGCCATTTGCCGACCATGCCGCGCATCTGGCCGTTCACGGCGTGTTACATCTTATGGGCTACGATCACGAAAATGCGCGCGACGCGAAAATCATGGAAGCGCTGGAAGCGCGCATTCTTGCGCGCCTCGGCATCGCCAATCCTTACGCACCCATTCGTGAAGCGGCTTGAGGGCAGAGATGGCTGATACCGATTCCAAACGGCCGCCTGCTTCCGAGCAACGCCGCCCCTTAAGCGAAATCGGCGCGCGACTGGCGGAAGCCCTACGCGGGTTGAGGGGCGGCACCTCCGTGCGCGAACGCCTGGAAGAAGTGATCGAGGAAAGTGCCGGCCGGGCGCAAGACTTAAGCGCGCGCGAACGCATGATGCTGGGCAATCTGCTCAAATTCGGCGAGCTCAAGGTCGGCGATGTCATGGTGCCGCGCGCCGATATCGTTGCCGTAGAATTGCAGACTGAATTGCCCGAGCTCGTGAAGGTTTTTCGCGACGCGCAGCACTCGCGCCTGCCCGTCTATCGCGAGACGCTGGATGACCCTGTGGGCATGGTTCATGTGAAGGACGTGCTGCGCCTTAGCGAAACCGCGCCCGATGACCGCCTGCGCTGGCCGCAGGCGCCGATTGCGAGTTTAAAGCGCGAAGTGCTGTTCGTGCCGGCTGCCATGTCCGCGCTTGATTTGCTGATGAAGATGCAGGCCTCCCGCATCCATCTGGCACTGGTGGTCGATGAGTATGGCGGCACCGATGGCCTCGTTTCGATCGAGGATCTGGTGGAAGAGATCGTGGGCGATATCGATGATGAACATGATACCGATGGCGAGCCCGAAATCATGCCGCGCGCCGATGGCGGCTTCGATGCCGATGCGCGTGTGAGCCTCGAGGAATTCAAGGAAAAAACCGGCATCGAGCTGGCGCCCGAAAACGAAAATGAGGAAATCGATACGCTGGGCGGCCTTGTCGCTTCGGTGCTGGGCCGTGTGCCGGCGCGAGGCGAAATCGTTTCGCATCCGGCCGGCGTCGAATTCGAGGTGCTGGAAGCCGATCCGCGCCACGTGAAAAAGCTTCGCATCCGTCCCATTGCGCCGCGCGCGGCGGCCCGCGGCTGATTTGGGCGCGTTGTTTCAATCGATGACCAATATCATTGCAGTCACTGTATCGTTCTTGAAAACTGCGCGCGGCTGGCGGCGGTTGGCGCTCGCGGCAGCCGCAGGCGCATTATCGGCGCTGGCCTTCCCGCCCTTCATGATCATTCTGTTGTTGCTGCTGGGCTATGCGAGCTTGGTGCTTTTGCTGGATGGCGCGATTTCAGGTGCGCGTCCCTTGCGCAATGCTGCACTCACCGGCTGGGCCTTCGGTTTCGGGCAGTTTCTCGTGGGCCTGCACTGGGTGGGTTATGCCTTCCTGGTCGACGCGGATGTGCATGCCTGGCAAATCCCGTTCGTTGCGATATTGCTGCCGGGAGGGCTTGCGCTTTTTCCGGCGGTGGCGGCACTTGCTTGCGCGCGTTTCTGGCGTAGCGGTGTCGGGCGCATTTTCTTATTTACTTTCATGTTTGGCGCCGCCGATTTTTTGCGCGGCTATGTCCTGACAGGATTCCCTTGGAACCTGCCCGCCTATGGTTGGGGCGCATCACTTGCGGTGTTGCAAAGTGCGGCCTTCATCGGTGCCTATGGACTTTCGCTTCTAACCCTATTGTTAGCGGCATCGCTCGCGCTGCTGGCGGAACGCAAGGCTCTGCTTCCTGCCGCCATGACCGTACTATTTCTGGCCATTTGGGCGAGCGGCGTGGCGCGTTTAAGCGCCGCAGATGACAGCGTGGTTCCGGGCGTGCAACTCCGCATCGTGCAGCCCGATGTTCCACAATCCGAAAAATATTTGCCGCAATACACACAACGAAATTGGCAAAGGCTGCTCGATCTCAGCCGCGTGCATGCGGACATCAAACCCACCCACATCATCTGGCCCGAGGCCGCACCGCCCTTCGTGCTCACCAGCCAACCCATCGCGCTGATGCAAATAGGAGAGCTGGTGTCCAATGGCATGACGCTTCTCACCGGCGCGGTGCGCGTTGAACGCAACCCCAATGGCAGCCGCGCAATCTACAACTCCTTTTATGTCTTTGCGCCGGATGGAAAACTTGTCGCCACGTACGACAAATTTCATCTGGTGCCGTTTGGTGAATACATGCCTCTCCAGGAAACTATGGATGCGCTGGGCATCACGAAAGTAACCGGCGGCGTAGGTGGCTTCGATGCGGGCAATGGGCCGCATACGCTCGCCATTCCTTACGCACCGCCAGCCAGTCCGCTCATCTGTTATGAAGTTATTTTCCCCGGCGAGGTAACCGCTGGCGCTCGTCCGCAATGGTTAGTGAACGTGACAGACGATTCCTGGTTTGGTCCGGGGCCGGGGCCGGAGCAGCACTTACTGACCGCGCGCGTGCGCGCCATCGAAGAAGGCCTCCCCATCGCACGTGCAGCAAATACAGGGATTTCCGCCGTCATTGATGCGTATGGCCGCGTGCGCGAAAGCCTTGGCCTGGGTCGCGCCGGGGCGCTCGACGCCAAACTTCCCGCCGCATTGCGGGAAACGTTCTTCGTCCGTTTTGGTTCGCTTACTGACTTCTTGCTGTTCATGTTGCTCGGCGTTGCCGCGCTCTGGCCGTTAAGGATTCATCGCTCTTGACGCAATCGGTGCAGGCTTGTTTAAGTCTCGCAATTCCAACAACCAACAAGGCTTTAGACGTTGCCAAAGAAACAGGCGAACCCCGTTGATGCCCGGGTCGGCCATCGTGTGCGCTTGCGCCGCATGTTGATGGGAATGAGCCAGGAACGCTTGGGCGAACTCCTTGGCCTCACCTTTCAGCAGGTTCAGAAATACGAGAAAGGTGTCAACCGCATCGGCGCGGGGCGCTTGTTCGAGATCGCCGGCATTCTTGGCGTGCCCATCGGTTTTTTCTATGAAGATGCGGAAGACGCGCTCAACGCCAAGCCTGGTTTCGCCGAAGACGACGATTCCGGCTCGGTGATGGAATTCATCGCCAGCGGCGAAGGCTTGCAGCTCACGCTTGCCTTCATGGGCATCAAGGATCCGAAAGTGCGCCGGCGCATTCTCGATCTGGTGCGCGAGCTCTCGGACGAAGAAAAAAAGCACTAAACAGGCGCGTTCCGCGCGCCGCTAGCTTATTTGGCCTTTGGCTGGGGATCGATCGTCCCGATATCGCCCTCGACTTTCCACGCACCCGAAGCATCACGCCGCCAGATGGTGACATAGCGGCCGGTGGCTGTGGAGCGCGCTCCTTTTTCGTCCGGCGCGCCAGTGAATGTCCAATGGCCGTTGGTCCAGCCCATCGTGCCGTCGCCTGAGGCAAAAGCCTCATCCGCTTTCCATGCGAGTGTGCCTTTGGCTGATCCGCTGTTCTTGAATTTGTCCGAGTTGTAACGGGCTTCCGCCGCCTTGCGCCCAACAACGGGATCGCCGCCCGCACCGAACAGGCGCGCGTCGTCCGCTATATAAGCAAGGAAAGCCACCGCCTGCCCTTTGGCGACCGACATGTCCGAGAACGCTTTATCGGCCGCGATCAGTTGTTCCTTCGCACCCGCCATAGCCGCCACCGGAAACATGGTCAGCAGTGCAATCATCGGCATAATTTTCATCACAAGCTCCCTTCGTCCAAATTTGCCGCCAGTTTGCCGCAGAATGGTCATAATCGCGAACAGGCCGCGCCTCATTCCCCTGTTCAACTCTTGGTTACCATGTTCCGGCGCGCTCCAGGGCCATTTTTGGGGGGCGTTCAGTGGGAACAAAGCGGGGGGCCAAACTTATGGAAGCGCAAGACCGCATGAAAAACTATTCCACCAGTGGCGGAAATCGATATGCGCGCGGGAGCCTAACCAACGAGCTTCTAGGCATGTCACCCGATGAATTCGGCGACGAAGCACGCGCGCTTGCCGAAGCCTCATCCTTAAGCCCAGCCACACGCGAAAGATTGAAGCACCAGCTGGTCCAGCGCCTGAAAACGCCGGTCGATCCCCCGAGCTGGGGTCCCGACTGGGCTAAGCGGCGCAATAAGGAATTGGCGAAAGCGGAGAAATCGCCCGGCTTGTTTTCACGGCGCAGTAAGGCCGCGCGCGAGGCAGATGCGGCTCACCCGCTTACCCGGGAAGAACGCTCGGATGCGGAAATCATCGCTGCCAATCTCGAGAAGAGCCGCCAAGTTTCGCAGTACCGCACGCTTTACATTATCGGTTTCGTCATGGCGGTGGTTATCGCGCTGCTCGCCATGTTCGTGGATTACGAAATCATCCGCGGCGATATCTGGACGCGCGCTCTCTCCAATGAATTCATGATCGTGCCCGATAGCCTGAAGGAATCGGTATTCTTCAAAAGCCTACAAGTGGTGTTCGCTGCGCTCGCCATTCACTTCATGCTCAAGATCACCGGCGTCTATGGCCGCAACACGCTGATCTCGACCGCCTTCGTGCTCACCTGCATCATGGTGGTGTGTTTGGGATATCTCGTTGCCTACAACAATATGGATGCCGGCACGTCTGCGCGGTTCGATCACCAGCAGGACAGTGCGGCACCGCACAGCACTATCGACGACCTGCTGACCAAGGTCGATGCACGCAACACCGACCGAGTCTCATCGGCGGTGCGGACCACGGACGCCACGGCCGCGGCCGTGCCAGAAGCATCCTTCGCGGTGCCTAAGCTCTCCGAGCAATCGCTTGCTAATGCGCAAGGTTGGCTGTGGCTTGCTTTCGCCAGCGTCATCTTCTTCATCGTGACGACGATTGCAGCGCTTTACATGCAAATCGCTGAGCACAATGTGCGCAATTTCCTGATCGCACGCGATTACAAGACCAGGCGCCGGCAATATGCCCAGCTGCATCTCTTGGAAGTTGCAGACACGCGCGCCTGATTGGGCGTAGGATCATGTATGCGCATATTGCTCGCTATCGTCACGGTGTTCACGGTCGCATTCAGCGGCTTTTACCTTGGTACGCCCGGCGGGTTCGCCGGCATAGCGGCGTGGGCGGGGACGGGCGATGCCAGGCTGGAAGCAGAAAAGCCGAAGAAGCGCCTCATCATCGGGCTCGATCTTTCGCAGAGCAATCCAATCGTTAGCGATAAGGCATTCGCGCGCAAACTGGCCGAGCGCGTGAGTTCCATGATCGTGGGCTCGGGCTTTGCTTCCGAAATTCGCGTTCGCACTTTCGGCAGTTACGAAACCTCCGCCAACAATTTCCATTACGATGCGGTGCTTTCGACACATCAGCGCCCCGAAGCCGTGGCGGCCGAGGTGGCAAAGCTGATCGCCAATACGCCAGCGCTGGTCGAAAGCGGCGTGTGGCGAGCGCAGGCGAAGACAAACATCTTGGCTTTTCTCGATAATGCGGGAGCTGCCTTTGGTTGCGCCGGAATGCCCACGACCATCGTGCTGTTAAGCGACGGCATGGAGGATTCCGAATACGCTCATCTCGCGCGCGCCAACGCCGGGCTGCCCGCACCCGAAGACACGCCGTTCAAGGGTTGTGCAGAACTGCAAATTCTGGGTCTAGGTCAGGGGCAGGACAGCCCGGAGAAAACGCACCAGCTGCGCGGCGAATGGAGCCGCTGGGCGCAAGCCGCAGGCTTCGGCTCGTTCGTCGGCCTCAACGACTGGTAAGCCCTATCGATTTTCGAATGTCTGCGGGCGTTGAGCCGCTGTCGCGTAAATGGCGGAGCGTGACGGCAGAATCTCGTTTCGAGAATTTCTTGCCGTTCTCATCTAGCACCAAACGATGATGGCGGTAGCGGGGCGCAGGCAATCCCAGCAACGCCTGCAGCAATCTTTGAATATGGCTGGCAGGAAATAGGTCTTCCCCGCGCGTGACCAAAGTCACCCCTTGCAAGGCATCATCCACCACAACAGCCAAGTGGTAACTCGCGGGCATTTCCTTTCTTGCCAGCACCACGTCTCCCAGCAATTGCGGCTTGGCCGTTTGCACGCCAGTCTCGCCTGCAGTCCCCCGGCCCTGTTCTTCGAAATTAAGTTCGCCCGCGTGTGCTCGCGCCTTCGCAATATCAAGACGCAGCGCATAGGCCTCACTCGCCATGCGCCGCTCTTGTGTTTCACGTGAAAGTGCTCGGCACGTGCCGGGATAAAGCGGTCCTTCCGGGCCATGCGGCGCTTCGACGGCTCGCGCGATTTCATCGGCGATATCTTTGCGGGTGCAGAAACAGGGATACAGCACGCCCATCGCATCCAACTTCTCAAGCGCGCTTTTGTAATCGGCGAAATGTTCGGACTGGCGGCGCACCGGCTTTTCCCAGATCATTCCCAGCCACGCCAAATCCTCGTAAATCGCTTGCTCAAATTCAGGCCGCGCCCGCGCAGTGTCGATGTCCTCGATGCGCAAAAGAAAACGCCCGCCCCCATCGCGCGCGGCTTCATAGGCGGTGAGCGCTGCCAGCGCATGGCCCAGGTGCAACAGCCCGGTTGGACTTGGCGCGAAACGGGTGACAATCATAGGTCAGCAACCTACACCGCCGGCCATGATTACGCTCAATGGACCGCGCCTCACGCCCACCCGCGGGCAGGCCACCCACCTCGTGGTGCTCTGTCATGGCTATGGCGCCGACGGCAACGATCTTATCGGCTTGGCGCCCCATTGGCAGCGGCTGCTTCCCACCGCGGCGTTTGTCGCGCCCAATGCGCCCGAGCGCTGCGCGCCTTCGCCCCGTGGCTATCAGTGGTTTCCTCTGAGCCGCATCAACCTGCATGAACTCACGCGCGGTGTGGAAAGCGCCGCGCCCGCCCTCGATGCATTTCTCGATTCGGAATTGAAACGTCTTGGCCTTGGCAGTGATCGTCTGGCGCTGGTGGGTTTCAGTCAGGGCACCATGATGGCGCTGCATGTGGGCCTGCGCCGGAGACCAGCGCCTTTGGCCATTGTAGGATTTTCAGGATTACTGGTGTCGCCGGAAAAATTACCTGCTTTCGACTTACCCGGTCCGCCCATCCTGCTCACCCATGGCGACGCCGATCAAACCATTCCCATTGCCGCCATGTTTCAGTCGGTGCCGGAACTTGGCCGCGCCGGCCTCGTCACCCGCTGGCATGTCTCGCCCGGCCTCGGCCACGGCATTGATGCCGATGGCTTGGCGCTGGGGGGCCAGTTTCTCGCCGATAGCTTTGCGGGCAGCCTTGCGCCCAGCGCCTTTCCCATTTCCTGCATTTTAGCCCCGGACTGAGCGGATTATTAAGAAGTAAGACTTAGCATCGTGCCCGGGATGAATTTGGGGCGCGTGCGCATGTCCAGCCATCTGTCGCTTGCATATGACGCGGGTGCGACAGCGCCCACACGCAAATTTTTCGGCAAAAACAAACCGAGAGATGCAGCCACGCTGCAAAGCCAGATCTATCTCTCCATCATGATGATGTATCTTGATCCGGCATCTCGCGGTCTCCACTACAGCCAGTTTGTTTTGCGGCTCAGCGAATTCACCCGCATCGTCCGTCATCGCCGCGCACTGGTGGCTTGCATCGAAATCGGCAAGGACGTGATGGATGGCGCCTATTGCCGCGCTTTGCGCAAATGCAAGCTGCTGGAGGAATTCAAGGCCGGTCAGCTTGACGCCGATTCCGCCTGAAAGCCTTTCCGCCTTAATAGGATAAATTTCTGTCGTACCCTTGCTTCGCATGGACAGGCGCGTGCGCGCTGCCTATTTTGGCGTCGAGATGAACAACACACGACCGCGTCCCGCTATTTTGTGCGTGCTCGATGGCTGGGGCTGGCGGCCCGAAACCGCCGACAACGCCATCGCGGCCGCCCGCACGCCCAATTACACGCGCATGCTCAAGGAATGTCCGCATGCGCTGCTTGCCACATCGGGCAAGGCCGTGGGCTTGCCGGCCGGCCAGATGGGAAATTCCGAAGTCGGCCACATGAATATCGGCGCGGGCCGCGTGGTGATGCAGGATTTGCCGCGGATAGACGACGTGATCGAACGCGGCGATTTGGCAAAGCAACCGGTACTTGCCGATCTCATCGCGCGCGCCAGGAAAGCGATGGGCGCGGTGCATCTGATGGGACTGATGTCGCCAGGCGGCGTGCATTCGCATCAGCATCACATCGCGGCACTTGCGCGCGCGCTGAGCGAGGCGGGACTAACAGTTCAGGTTCATGCGTTTTTGGACGGGCGCGATACGCCACCCAAAAGCGCACTGGGCTATATCGAAAAATTTCTTAAAAACGTTGCGGGGCTCCCGCGCATTACCATCGCCACTGTCAGTGGACGCTATTACGCCATGGATCGCGACAAGCGCTGGGATCGTTGCGCCAAAGCTTACGAGGCCATTGTCGATGCCAAGGGTGCCAAGTTTGCCGACGCTAAATCGGCCATCGCGCAATCCTACAAGGGCAACGTCACCGATGAGTTCGTGGTGCCTTGCGTGATCGGTTCCTATGCCGGCGTGAAAGACGGCGATGCTATGATCTTCGCCAATTTTCGCGCCGACCGCGCGCGCCAGCTATCGCTGGCGTTGACCGATCCCGGCTTTAGCGGCTTCGCGCGTTCGCGCGTGATCAAGTTTTCCGCAGCAGCCAGCCTCACCGAATATTCCGCCAAGCTGAACACGCTGATGCAGGTGATTTTCCCGGCGGAAGACATCAAGGAATGCCTGGGACAAATCATATCGGAACACGGTCTTAAACAGCTCCGCATCGCCGAAACCGAGAAATACGCCCATGTCACGTTCTTCCTCAATTGTGGGCGCGAAGAACCTTTCAAGGGTGAAGACCGCATCCTTGTGCCGAGCCAGAAGGTCGCTACTTATGATCTCAAACCCGAAATGTCGGCACCAGAAGTGACGGATAAGCTCGTGGCCGCCATCGATTCCGGCAAATACGATCTTATTGTTATCAACTATGCCAATCCCGACATGGTGGGCCATACAGGCATCATGAAAGCGGCCATCGAGGCCGTCGAGGTCACCGATCACTGTTTGGGGCGCCTGCGTGCGGCCGTGGAAAAGGCTGGCGGCATTCTTCTTGTCACCGCCGATCACGGCAATGTCGAGTTGATAAAGGACGCGAAAACCGGCCAAGCGCATACCGCGCACACCACCTTTGATGTGCCCATAATCGTCGTGAATGCCAAGGCGGCCGCAAGGCCGGTGGGCGCACTCGAAAACGGCAAGCTAGCAGATGTCGCACCCACGCTGCTTGACCTAATGGGCCTCGCAAAGCCCGCCGAGATGACAGGTCATTCGCTGTGCGAGCGTACGCCCGCAATGGCTGCCGGAAGCGCCTGATGCGGTTGCGCCTTTTTTTTGTGACGTTCACGGCCTCTCTTGTATTCACAAGCGCTGCTATCTCTGCGCCAATGCGCGCGCCAGCGGAAAACTTGGCCCAACGTTACGAGCACGCCCGTCACGCATTGGAAGAAAACCGTGCAGCCGAAGCCAAGACCGAGGCCGAACGCAACCGTCTACAACACGAAGCGGACACTCTGCGTGCGCGCCTTATCGCCAATGCCGCTCGCGTGCAGGCACTGGAACAGGAACGCGCCCAGGCGGAAGCTGATCTTGTGCCCTTAAAGGCGCAGGCGATGGAACTCGAAGCGAGCTTCGTGCGCGACCGCGAGAAAGTGGGTCATCTTTTGGCGGTGCTGCAACGCCTCGACAGCGACGAGCCGCCGGCGTTGGCATTGCGCCCAACCGATTCACTTGCTGCCGCGCGCGGGGCCATGTTGCTGGGCGCCATGCTGCCGCCGGTTTATGCGCGCGCGGCCGATCTCGCGCGCCGTTTGCGATCGCTGCGCACGACATTGGCCGCATTGGAGAAAAAATCTGCCGAAGCGCGCGCCACCACCATTGCGCTTGGCAAAGCGCGAACGGAACTGGCGGCCCTTCTCGACCAGCGCAGTGCAGAAGCAAGCGCCGCAGAATCGCGCCTGACCGAACTGCATTCCGTCACCACTGAAGTCGCGCGCGAAACGGGCGATCTCAAATCGCTGATGGATCGCATCGCGGATTTGCGCGCCCAAAGCGGGGGCGCCACGGGAATGACCATTGTTACCGCTGAAAGCGCGGCTCCCACCCCTATGCGCCGAGGCATGCTACGCCACCCGGTTGTGGGGCCAATGGCGCCCGGCGGCCCCGATGCGCCTGGCCCGGTAACCGCGAAAGGGGCCGAAATATCTGGTGTTTGGTTCACTGCGGCAGGCGGCGCCCAGGCGGTCGCCCCCGCCGATAGCGAGGTCGTGTTCGCCGGTCCTTACCAAAAGTTCGGGCAAGTCTTGATATTGGAAATTGCGGGCGGGTACGATCTTCTACTGGCCGGTCTCGGTCATATTGACGTGCGCATTGGCGATTCCGTGCTGGCTGGCGAGCCCGTGGGGATCCTGCCCCGAGGGGTAGAAGCGCATCTCTATATGGAATTGAGGCGAGGGGGCCAAACGGTTAATCCAGCACCATGGCTGGCGGCAGAGTCGAGAAAGGCAAAAGGAACATGAAGCAGTATGGGTATGCGGGTATAGGCGCGGTTGCAGGGTTTGTCGCCGCTCTGATGTTGTTGCCGGCGGCGTATGGCGCGCCCAGCATTCTTTCTGCCTATCGTCAGCTCGATCTCTTCGGCGACGCATTCGAACGGGTGCGCGACAATTACGTCCATGAAGTGGACGATTCCGAACTCATCGATGCCGCCATCAAGGGCATGGTGTCTTCGCTCGACCCGCATTCGAGCTATCTCGATCCTAAAAGTTATGCCGACATGCAGGTGCAGACGCGCGGCGAATTCGGCGGCCTCGGCCTCGAAGTCACCATGGAAGACGGCCTCGTTAAGGTCATCGCGCCGATCGACGACACGCCTGCAGCACGTGCCGGCATCAAGCCCGGCGACTACATCGCCCAGATCGACGGCCAGCCGATTCAGGGCGACGATCTCAACGATGCCGTGGAAAAGATGCGCGGGCCAGAGAACTCCAAAGTCACGCTCACCATTCTGCGCAAGGGCGAAAAGAAGCCTTTCGACGTGGCACTGATGCGCGCGATCATCAAAATAGAAAGCGTGAAATCACACCGCGAAGGCAATATTGGTTACATCCGTATCACCGCCTTCAACGAGCGCACCACGTCAGGCCTGGAAAAAGCCGTGCGCGAACTCAAGCAGCAGATTGGGCCGGGGCTCAAGGGCTACGTCGTCGACATGCGCAACAACCCGGGTGGGTTGCTCGATCAGGCGATTTCCGTCTCCGATGATTTCCTGACAGGCGGCGAGGTGGTTTCCACCCGCGGGCGCCGCGCGCAGGACACCCAGCGCTTCAATGCGCGCGGGGGCGACATCACCGACGGCAAGCCGGTCGAAGTGCTGATCAATGAAGGTACGGCCTCGGCGTCCGAAATCGTGGCTGGCGCGTTGCAGGACCATCGTCGCGCCACCATCATCGGCATGACGTCGTTCGGCAAGGGCTCGGTGCAAACCATCATCCCGCTGGGCGGCGATCATGGTGGCGCGCTCAGGCTGACCACGGCCAAATACTACACCCCATCGGGCCGTTCGATTCAGGCCACGGGCATCGAGCCCGATATCGCGGTGGCGCAAGGAGCCGCGCCCAAGGCTGATCCTTCGCCATTGGGCAGGCTGCGCAGTGAAGCGGATCTCCCCGGCCATCTCAGCAACGATGCCGAGGGCGCCAAGCATGTCAGCAAGCTGCCGGTGATCCGCCCCGTGCCCGGGAAGAAATATGACGACTTCCAGCTCGCTTATGCGCTGGACCGGCTCAATGGGCGCGTGACCGCAAGCGTGACGCAGAAAGAAGCCGTCGCGCAGTAAGGCCGCCTGACATAGGGCTTCGGCTCTCCTGCCGTTGACGCGGGGGCGTTCGCCTGTAGGCTCGCGCGTGGGCTGCGGAGTGACGCCTTGGCGGATGCAGGATTTTCCCCCGGCGGATGGTCTGGGCGGGGCGCGCGTCCCCGCAGCAGCGCGCTTGGCCTCGCCACTTTCACGCTTTTTGCCGCGCTGGCGGCCCTCATCGTTGTCGTTACGCTCGCGGGCAATCCTTTGGATGGCGAACCCAGCGTAACGCTCACGCTATCGCAGCGTATCGTGCCGCAACAGACGGTGACGCCGACCGCAGCCGCCGGTCCACGCCTCGTCAACGGCAATCTGGTTGCCGACCCGGCGCTTCTTGAAAAGACCTCTGCGGGGTCACTTCCCATCATCGCCGCCGATGGCCGCAAGCCGATGCAGGCTTATGCGCGCCCCTTCGATGCCACCGATACGCGGCCGCACATTGCGGTGGTGATCAGCGGATTGGGTTTAAGCGCCAGTGCCAGCAAACTTGCACTTGATCACTTGCCGCCGGCCGTCACGCTCTCCTTCGCGCCCTATGCTTCTGACCTGCAGTACTGGGTGGATCAGGCGCGTGCTCGCGGCCACGAGGTGTTGGTCGAAGTGCCTATGGAGCCCTTCGATTTTCCGGCGAGCGATCCCGGGCCGCATACGCTGTTGACCTCGGCGGGCGGCAAGGAAAACACCAAGCGCCTGTATTGGGCGCTGTCGCGCGCCACCGGCTATGTCGGCGTCACCAATCTTTTGGGTGGGCGATTCCTGAGCGAAGACAACGCGGTCGAACCGATGTTGGGCGAACTGACAAAACGCGGATTGCTCTTCTTCGATAATGGCGCGAGCGCGCGTTCCGTAACGGCAGAGGCCGCGGAAAGCCTGAAGGCGCCTCTCGTCACCGGCACACTTGTGTTGGATGCAGTGCAAAACCATGAGGCGATCGAGTCGCGATTGGTCGAGCTCGAATTGCAGGCGCGCGAAACCGGCTTAGGAATCGCCTCCGGCATCATTTATCCCATTACAATTCAGCAAGTATCCGAATGGGCGGCAACGCTGGAACGCCGCGGCTTCGTGCTGATGCCGATCTCAGCGGTTGTCGCGCGTCAGCAAGCCACCACGGAAACTACACCTGCACCGTGACGTGGCGGCTGGCGCATCTCTCCGCCTGCTTCTATGCTACGGAACATGTCGACTAGAAATGTTTCACCTGAATCGCTTCCCTACCGGCCATGCGTCGGCATCATGCTGCTCAATCGCGGCGGGCAGGTCTTTGTCGGCAAGCGCATCGACCAGACGCTGGAAGGCTGGCAAATGCCGCAAGGCGGCATCGACAAGGGCGAGGCTCCGCGCGACGCGGCCGTAAGAGAGCTTGAGGAAGAAATCGGCACGCGCAATGTCGAAATCCTGCGCGAGCATCCCGACTGGCTGAATTACGATCTGCCACCCCGCCTGGTGGGGCTTTCTTTACGCGGGCGCTATCGCGGGCAAACGCAGAAATGGTTCGCCGCGCGTTTTCTTGGCAATGACAACGAAATCAATCTCGCGACAGTTCACCCGGAATTCTCGCATTGGCAATGGGCCGGTCTGGAAGACCTGCTGCGCCTCATCGTGCCCTTCAAGCGCGATACCTATACCAAAGTGATTGCTACTTTTGGCGATCTGGCCAAGCCTGCGTGATCGCTTGCGCCTCAGCCCGTATTGCTGAGTTTTTCGGCGGGTTCCGCAACGGGCTCTTCTGGCTCTTCCTCTTGCGGCGGCGGAAGTATTGCAACGCCCGTGGTGCTTTCCTGAATGCGCTCGGCGGTTCCCTTGCCCACTTCGATGAGTAGCGTCAGCTCGTCGGCAAGCGCGCGCGCGGTGTTCGCGTGGCTTGTCAGCAAATCGACGGTTTGTGTGGTGGAGCCTTTGAGCGCCGCGATATGCGCGCGCGCGGCGGCAATGGCGCCGTTGATCGCGCGTACGGTTCCGTTGAGGCTGGTCTGGTCGCGTTTAAGCGCGCGCAAGCGCTGCTCGAGCAACGCGCAATAGCCGATGGTCGCGAGAAGAAGTGCCGCCAGCACCACCTCCAAGATAAGCGAACCTGACATTGCGCCCCTTTCTCCCCTGCGTGCCCCATACGGACGCGCATGCCATAGTTAGGCATTGACGGTTAAAGAGTGGTTCAGCAAGGCAGGAACGGCGCGAATAGCCTACGCTTTTATGCCCGCTGTTGCGGGGCCACGGTTAATATCGGGATACCGGGTTAGGAACGTCTGTCTATATCGGCGGGCTTCAGTCGTCGCGGTAGACGCGCTCGCGGCGTTCGTGGCGTTCCTGCGCTTCGATGGACAGCGTGGCAATGGGCCGGGCGTCGAGCCGTTTCAACGAAATGGGCTCCCCGGTTTCCTCGCAGAAGCCATAAGAGCCGTCTTCCAGGCGCTGCAGCGCTTCGTCGATCTTGGAGATCAGCTTGCGCTGGCGGTCGCGGGTGCGTAGTTCCAGTTGGCGCTCGGATTCGGTGGCTGCCCGGTCGGCGAGATCGGCATTGGGCGTGGCTTCGCTCTGCAAATTCATGATCGTTTCGCGGCTCTCGCGCAGGATATCTTCTTTCCAGGCGATGAGCTTGCGGCGGAAATATTCGCGCTGACGCTCATTCATGAATGGCTCGGCTTCGGACGGCCGGTAGCCGTTCGGCAGATCGTTCGCCATTACGCAACTCCCTTGCATGATTGGGGGCACGTCCCCGCTCCCGAAGCGGCGCGGTTATAGCCGCGCGTCAAAGCCTGTTCAATCGTGAAAATGTTGCCGCTGCTATCCGAAAATGGCTTATGCGGCAGAAGGTTAAAGGCCGCATGCTGTGGATGTTTTGGGCCTCCGTCAGCCGCCGCGGTGATAGGGATGACCGGAGAGAATCGCCAGCGCGCGATAAAGCTGTTCGGCCAGCATCACGCGCGCGAGACCATGCGGCCAAGTCTGCGGACCAAAGGCGAGACGCTCATTTGCTGCATCGCGAAAGGCATGCTGCAGCCCATCCGGCCCGCCGATCAGGAAAACCAGATCGTCTTGGCCCCCATCGCGAAGCTTGGCGAGATGGCGTGCAAAGGCCTCGCTGGTCATGGCGCGGCCCTTTTCGTCGAGCGCAATCGTGTGGGAGCCCTTTGGGACTTTCGCGGACAACCGTTTTGCTTCTTCGGCCATGCGCGCATGCGTATTATTTTCGCGCGACGTCTCGACAATCGTCAATTCGATTTTCTGGAAGCCGAGCTTTTTGCCAAGGCCACGCGCGCGTTCGAAATAATCTTCCGCAATGGCCTCTTCCGGCGCGTTACGCGCGCGGCCTACGGCGGCGATGACGAGGCGCATGGAAAACTATTCAGCCGGCGGCTGCGTCAAGCGGAGTCTTCCCGTGCAGCTTGCGCTCGTCCACCGACCACATGCCTTCCAGGTCGTAATAATCGCGCACTTCGGGGCGGAAGATGTGGACGATGATGTCGCCCATATCGACCAGCACCCAATCGGCCTGGGTCAGGCCCTCGACATGGGCCGAGCCATAGCCCGCCTCTTTGAGCTTGCGCGCGAGATGCTCGGCTGTTGCCGCCACATGGCGCTGCGAACGCCCGGACGCAATGACAATGGCGTCGCACAGCGACGAGCGGCCCGACAGGTCGACCGTCACGATGTTTTCCGCCTTGTCTTCGTCGAGGGAGGTGAGAATGCGAGTGAGCAGGGGCTCCAACCTGGAACTACGCGAACTACTCTTGGCGCTTTGGGTCAGGGTCTGCTCCTTTTGCAGGCTCCGGCTACGCACGCATTATGCCGGACGCAGTGGGGCGAACTCGCTGTCCTCATGCCTTGCGCCGGCTCCTTTCGCGTGAACAAGCGAATAATAGCATGGTGGGGCTAAGTCTTCCAAGATGCGCGCGCGCGCAAACGCGTGGCACTGGCCCTTACCCCGCGTGCATTCAGGATGGTCCAGGATGGAGGTTCGCCAAGCTTGCCCGCAGGAACGCGCGAGCCCGCAAAGAGCCGTGCCGCCTTGCAATGCCTTGCTTTGAGCGCTGAGCCGGGGCGCGGCACCACGGCCACAGGCGCGAGCGCGAAAATATCCAGCCATCTGTGCCAACGCGGCAACTGCACCAGATTATCCGAACCCATTAGCCAGATGAAATGGACTTTGGGAAAATGTTTCTTAAGGGCCACCAGCGTGTCCACCGTGTAGCGGGTGCCTAGCGCCTTCTCGATATCACTGACGCGGATGCGGGGATCGCGCGCAATTATCTTGGCAAAAGCAACGCGGCGCGTGAACGGCGCGAGTTCTTTTTTCGATTTCAAAGGGTTTCGCGGGTTAACCAGCCACCACACATAATCGAGCTTGAGCCGTGACAACGCGATCCTGCTAGCATGCAGGTGGCCCGCATGCGCGGGGTTGAATGAGCCGCCGAGCAAGCCAATGCGCAAACCCGCCTTCACCGGCCCCGGCGCGCGGACTTTGTTCACGGCGCCCAGCTCCGCTTGGGTTCCGCTTCGTGCTTCATTGCCGCGCGGCGTTTGTCCACTTCGCGCGCCAGCGTGTGCAGGACTTCGTCTACGCCTTCGCCCGAAACGCCCGACAACAGAAACACTTTCTTGCCCGATACCTTTTCCAGCGCCTTGCGTTTTTCGGCCGCTTCATCCTTGGACATAGCGTCTACTTTATTAAGCCCGATGATTTCCGGTTTTTCGTTCAAGCCCTGGCCATAGGCCGCTATTTCTTTGCGAATGGTTTGATAATTCTGCGCGAGGTCTTCTTCGGTGCCGTCCACCAGATGCAGGATCACGCCCGTGCGCTCGGCGTGTCCCAAGAAGCGCGTGCCGAGCCCCGCGCCTTCATGCGCGCCTTCGATGAGCCCCGGCAGATCGGCCAGTACAAAATCGGTCGAGCCCATGCGCACCATGCCCAATTGCGGATGCAGCGTGGTGAAAGGGTAATCGGCGATCTTGGGCTTGGCATGGCTGACTCGGGCCAGAAATGTCGACTTGCCAGCATTGGGCAATCCAACCAGCCCCGCATCGGCAATCAGTTTCAGCCGCAGCCAGATGGTTTTCTCTTCGCCGGGTCCGCCAGGATCGGCGCGCCTGGGCGCGCGATTGGTCGAGCTTTTGAAATGCACATTACCGCGCCCGCCCCGGCCGCCCTTGAGCAGCAGCGCGCGATCGCCCGGCCGGTCGAGGTCGGCGATCAACGTTTCATTGTCTTCTTCGTAGATCTGCGTTCCCACCGGCACTTTGACCACAATGTCGCTGCCGGCGGCGCCCGACATTTCCTTGCCCATGCCGTGCTCGCCGTTCTTGGCCGACATGTGCTGCTGATAACGGTAATCGATCAGCGTATTGAGGTTCTCGACGGCTTCCGCCCACACATCGCCGCCCCGCCCGCCATCGCCGCCATTGGGCCCACCGAACTCGATGAACTTCTCGCGCCGGAACGAAGCACAGCCGTTTCCGCCATTGCCGGAGCGGATGTAAATCTTCGCCTGGTCGAGAAATTTCATGGCGTCATTTCCAAGCGCGCGAAGGTCGCGCGCGTCAGCGCCATCATATGGCAAACCGTGCCAGCCCCGCGCGCAACGCTTGTGCGCTCTTCATCGACTTCGTGGCTAAAGCCGAGCTTCTCCAGCACGCGCCCCGATGCCGGATTGTCCTGATACCAGCCGGCGATGACCTTTTTGGCGTTGAGGTCTTCAAAGGCGAAGCGCGCTACACGTCGCGCGGCCTCGGTAGCGAAGCCTTGGCTCCAATAGGGTCTGCCCACCCAATAGCCGAGCTCGAACCCCCGCTCCGGGTGTACGCCGCAGGCGCCAACCAATGCGCCGTCCGATTTGCGCAGCACCGCGAACGTATATCCCGTGCCTTTGGCGCGCAGGTCTGCCGCGCGCGCGATGAACGCCAGCGCGTCGGCAAGTGTGTAAGGGAATGGCATGGTGGCCAGATTTTTTGCCACGTCATAATCATTGGCGAGCGGCACCACGGCCACTGCATCTTCCTTTTGCGGCTGGCGCAGCAGCAAGCGTTGGGTTTCCAGAATCTCGCGCATGACTTTCGCTCAAAACAAAAAGGGAGATGGCGGACCATCTCCCTGACACATGGCCGGCCCAATGGCGGCCGAATTTATTTCGCGCCGCCTAGTTTTTCGCGTCCGGCACAACCGACACATAGGTGCGCCGCTTGTAGCCCTTGCGGTATTCGACCTTGCCGCCGGTGCGGGCGAACAGTGTGTGATCCTTGCCCATGGCGACATTGCGGCCTGCGAACAATCTCGTGCCACGCTGGCGTACAAGGATGTTGCCGGGAAGCACGACCTCGCCGGCAAAGCATTTGACGCCGAGCCTTTGCCCCGCCGAGTCGCGTCCGTTGCGCGAAGAACCGCCTGCTTTTTTGTGAGCCATTATCCGCCTGCCGTGATGTCGGTGATGCGCACCGTCGTCAGTTCCTGACGATGGCCGCGCTTCCTGTGCGTGTTCTTGCGCCGCTTCTTCTTGAAGGCGACGACCTTGGGCGCGCGCTTCTGGGCCACGATTTCTGCTGCCACCGAAGCGCCCGCCACCAGCGGTTTGCCGTGCTTCGGTGTCTTGCCGCCCAGCATCAGCACATCGAAACTGAGCTTGGCGCCGGCGTCGCCATCCAGCCGCTCGACATCGAGCACGTCGCCTGAGGCCACCTTGTATTGTTTTCCGCCGGTGCGGATGACCGCGAACATCTTGAAATCCTTGGGTAAATTCTGCTCCGAAAAGCGCTTGCCGCCTGCGGAAGGCGGGCAATATAGCGGCCGACCTTGCTCAGTCAAGCAAAGCCTCACCTGGGCTCAGGGCTGTGGCCGGCCGGCATGGGCGCCCACCGCCTCCAGCGCATTGACGATGTCTTCGTGGCCGCCGGCAATGGCGAAGTCGAGCGCGGTGCGGCCCTCCTTCTCATTGGTTTTGGCGTTTATGTCGGCATGATGCCCGATCAGCGTGCGCACGGCGTCAATCTTGCCGGCGTCGGCCGCCAGCATCAGCGCGGTAGCGCCAAACTTCTTTTCGCGCGCGTCAATGTCGGCATGAGCCAGGATGAGTTCATAGCAGACATTCGCGTCTCCCCCGATGGCGGCGTTCATCAGCGGCGTGGCTCCATTGTTCATGGCCGCGTTCACGTCAGCACCCGCTTCAATCAAGATATTGACGGAGGCTTCCGCGCCTTTGATCGCCGCGATCATCAGCGGTGTCGAACCGTCGTCGGCCTTTGCATCCACCGCAGCATGCGCCGCGATAAGGGCGCGGCTGATTTCCGGTTGATCATTCTCAGCGGCGACATAAAGCGGCGTTCCGCCGCCATTGCCCTTGACCTCGATATCGGCGTGGGCCTCAAGCAGCGCGCGCACCACATCAAGATGGCCATCCTGCGCCGCCAGGACAAGCGCGGTGGCGCCTTCTTTGGTCACCGCGTTAGCATCGGCTCCGGCATCGAGCAGCAGCTTGACGATGTCCGCCTTGCCTTCAGCGGCGGCGGCAATAAGCGGTGTCGCGCCAAGGCTGGTTTTCGCCTCCAAATTCGCGTGTGCTTCTATAAGCATCTTCACCACGCCCGCATGGCCCAATTGCGCTGCCAGCGAAAGGGCGGTGACGCCGTCTGTGCGCGCCTCATTCACATCGGCATGGGCCTCAAGCAGCGCGCGCACGATGCTATCGTAATCTCCAACAGCCGCCACGATCAGCGGTGTATTGCCGGCATCGGAAGTTTTGGTTGCCACATCGGCGTGCGCCGCGATAAGCGTTTTCGCCACTTCCAGATTGCCTTGCTGGGCAGCCACCAGAAGCGGCGTCGCATCGAATTTTCCCTTCCAGTTGACGTCGGTGCCTTTGGCCAAAAGCGTGTTCACCGTGGCAAGGTCGCCCGTGCGCGCCGCATTGAGAAGGTTCAGCCCATCCACGTCCTTGGGCGCGGGCTGTTTGGAACAGGCCACAACGGGCAGCAAAATTGCCATGGCGCACGCGGCGCGCAGCCAATACGATCCATGCAAATGTTGCGATATCACTTTCGGCCCCCGCAAAATCCCAGCGCACGGACAGCATGACAGGTATTTTGGTTGCCGTCCTCGACAGGCTCTACAATCTGCATTGGGTGGCCGATGGCGTAGCGCGCTCGGCGCAGCCTTATCTCGGCTTCTATGCGGCGTTTCTGAAAGCGCATGGATTCCGCAGCGTGATAAATTTGCGAGGTCACAATGCGCGTTTTGGCTGGTGGCGCCGCGAAAAACAAATGTGCGAGCGGCTTGGCATCCAGCACTTGGACGTGAAACTCAATTCGCGCCGCCTGCCCGCGCGCGAAGTTTTAAACTCGCTGTTCGATGCGTTCGATGCGGCGCCCATGCCGGTGCTGATCAAATGTTCTGGCGGTCAGGATCGCGCCAGTTTCGCGGCGGCACTTTATGTCCTGCATAAAAAAGGCCCTGCTGCCTTGGCCGAAGCACAGGCGCAATTCGCCGGCTGGCCTTATCTGCATATGCCCAAGCGCGAACAGGCATGGCTGAGACAGTTTCTGGTATTTGCACTTGAAGAGACTCATGGCATGCCACTGAAAGAATGGGCGCGCACAGGCTACGATCCGCAAACCTTGGCTGCATGGCTGGATAGCCATGGATATGCGGGCCGTTATCGCGGCATCCAGCGCACCCCGCGGATCGTCAAATGAAGCTCGATATCACGCCTGGGATCGTGTTGTGGCAGGCGAAACTCACGCCGCAGGAACAGGCAGCGCTGGTTTCAGATGTGTTTGCCCGCATTGAGCGCTCGCCCTTCTACACGCCGCGCATGCCGAAATCGGGTGCGCCGTTTTCGGTGGCCATGACCAATTTCGGTTCGTTGGGGTGGATTTCCGATGAGCGCGGCTATCGCTATGAAGATCGCCACCCGCAAACCCATGCTGCATGGCCTGCCATTCCACCCATGCTGCTGGAACTGTGGGATGAAACCACGGGCTATGGTGCGGTCCCCGAATGCTGCCTGGTCAATCTCTATCGCGGCCGCGCGCGCATGGGGCTGCACCGCGATGCCGACGAGGAGGCGTTCGATGCGCCGGTGCTTTCGGTCTCGCTTGGCGACATGGGCCAATTCCGCATTGGCGGCACTTCGCGCAAAGATCCAACTCGAACTCTCACTTTGGCTTCGGGCGACGTGCTGGTTTTCGGTGGGCCCGCGCGCATGGCCTATCACGGCATCGAGCGGGTGCTGGCGGGAAGTTCGCAACTTCTGCCAGGTGGCGGCCGCCTCAACCTCACATTGCGAAGGGTGACCCCCGCACATAAAAAGACGCCCGGTCACATGGACCGGGCGTCAAATGCGCCGTTACGCGCTGGTGCCGGGAGGGGATGACCGACACCCGTGGGGGGACAAAAATCCAGCTTGCGAGCGGGGGGGCGATGCAAGCCGGAACACTTACGTCCACCCGCAATTACTCTATGCACGAAAGTCACAGTTTTCAACTTTTTTCTTTGTAAGGCTCAAAAATCACAGAAATGTAATGACAGTTGCCGAATCGCAACATCTGGCTGTGGACGATTTTCCAGCCACCAAAGGTGCAAACTGGGTTCCTGCGTGGCGCGCGCACTTAAATTTTACCAAGATCTTTCGCTGTCATGTCGATGCAGTATTTCGCCTTGGCGACAATTTCATCCACTTCGGTTTCGCTGACAATCAGGGGTGGCGACAGCACCATGGTGTCGCGGATGGCGCGCATGATGAGGCCATTGCTGAAGCAATAATTGCGGCAATGCGTGCCCACGTCCTTATCGCGCGGATAAAACCGGCGCTCTTTTTTGTCGTCTACCAGTTCGATGGCTGCCAAGAGACCCACGCCTCTAACCTCGCCCACCAGCGGGTGATTGGCGAAAGTCTCGTTAAGTCGCTTATGGAAATAAGGCCCGATGGAAGTCTTCACGCGCGAGACAATGTTCTCGCGCTCAAGCACTTCCAGATTCTTTAGCGCTACCGCGCAAGTAACCGGATGGCCGGAATAGGTGTAGCCATGCACCAATTCTTCGCCGGCATTGATGATGGTCTCGCCCATGCGTTCGCCCAATGAGGTCGCCGAAATGGGCTGATAGCCGGACGACAATCCCTTCGCCATGGTCATGATATCGGGCGCGATATTGTAAGTCTGGCTGCCGAACCATTCGCCCAGCCGCCCGAAGCCGGTGACGACTTCGTCGGCATGCAGAAGCACATCGTATTTGCGGCAGATGCGCTGCACCTCCGGCCAATAGCCGGCGGGAGGAATGAGAAGGCCGCCGGCGCCCTGCACAGGTTCCGCCGAGAACGATGCCACGCGGTCAGCGCCGATTTCGAGAATTTTGTCTTCTAGTTTCTTGGCGATCATCAGGCCAAAGTCTTCCGCGCCGATATCGCCATAGCCCGCAGCCTTGGCGCCGTACCAATAGGGTGTCGGCACTTTCGCAAATCCCGGCAACGGCAAATCCCATTGCGGATGCATGGGCGTCAGCCCCGACAGCGAGGCGGCCGCCATTGTGACGCCGTGATAGGAATATTCGCGCGACAAATGAATTTTCTTTTCGCGCTTGCCCTTCAGATTCCAGTAATAGCGGATGAGCTTGAGCGCCGTGTCGTTGGCCTCGGACCCGGAATTGGCAAACAGAATATGCGTGTGACCTTGGGGAAGAATTTTAGCGAGTTTCGCCGCCAACTCCACCGTCCACGGGTTCGTGGTCTTGAAGAAATTGTTGTAATAAGAAAGCGTTTCGAGGGCTTCATAGCCCGCGCGCGCCAATTCTTCGTTTCCATAGCCCAGCTGCACGCACCACAGCCCGGCCATGCCGTCGATGATCTTGGCGTCTTCCGAATCCCACAGATAAACGCCCTTGCCTTTGGTGATTACCCGCACGCCTTCCTTGTTGAGGGCGGCCGTGTCGGTGAAGGGATGGATGTGATGCGCCGCATCGAGCGCGCGCAAATGCTGGGTAAAATTGCGGGTCATAGTCGTTCGTCACTTTGAAAGTGGAAGCTGGAAACGGGAAGCAGCCAAAGGCTGAATGGCCGCGCAAATAGCGGCTAAATGCTGCCCGGCGGGTTAAAGCCGATGCGAGCGCAAAGGATAAGAAGCGCGCGTTTCCGAACCATGACCCAATGTAGCAGGCGTTGGCGCAAACGTCACGGCTGGGTGGTATTAAGGCTTAAGCCCACATGCACCGTGCCTTCGGCGGTGAAGGCCGCGATGAAACCATCCTTGGTCCAGCTAAGTTCAGGCACGCCGAAGCTTTCCATCTGGCCAGTGACAGAAATCTCGCCGCTGGCGCCTTTGGCGAAAGCGGCTGTCACCTGGTCCTTGAGCTTAGCGATCTGGCCCGAAAGATCGAACACCAGGCGTTTCTCGAGTTCTTGGGTGAAATCGGAACCCGCCAATTCTTCCCACGCTCCCACCAATAGATTCGCCGTGCCTGCGTCGTAGGAAATTTTTGTTATGTGCAGCACGCCGCTAGCGCCGTCGAACACTGGGACCCCGCGCAAATAGCCGCGCGCGCAGGTATCGAACCAGCCAAAAATATCCCAGCTCTGTGCGAGACAGAGTTTTGCCGACACCACTACGTCATCACGCGATGGGATTATTTGCAGCTCCGAAACATTCACCCCCGTGGCGCCGCCAAGAGTGATGGGATGTTTCTCAAGCTGCTTGTTCGCCAAATTTGCCGCCTCGCCATAGGGGAGTATCGCCGGCACTTGCAGATGAAAGCGCTGTTGCGGCTTTTCGCGCATGGGTTCCGGCGCGGGCAAAGGCGGTGGCGCGCCTACTTCTGGCTTCGCGCCAAGAAGAACGCGCGCTTGCGTTTCCACGCCCAGCGCCAGCACCAGCGTATTTCCTTCCATATGCGGGGCTTCAACGAAAATATGCTGGGGCGACAGCAACAACCAGGCTTCCGGCTTCTTGCCGATATGAATGGGCGCGTGCGCCTTGGCCCACGCTTCCGTCACGTGCTTTTTCAAATTCGCCCATTTGGGCATTTGCTTGTCGACTTGTTTGAAGATGGGCCGGGCGATGGCTTCTTGTTCATCGCCGAGAAAACCGCTGAGCTCGGCGCTTATCGGCCCAAGCCGCAAATCGGCGCGCGACAAATCGATGGTGCCTTGTGTGTTAGAACGCAATTCCCAATCGGGCCCAATCGAGAAAGCTGTGGTGGCCGTCACGCGCCCGGTGCCATGGCCTTCGCCGGACGTTTTAAGAAACGGCGCCTTCAATTTTATACGTGCATCGAGATTGAACGGCAGCGTGAGCGCCAGCCTGCCCGCATTGACGCCAACCTGTATCGGCCCGTTGCGCGTGGCGATGAGATCAAGCGTGCATTTGCCCAAGGGGCAACGCACTTTCTTGTCATCGATGCGCGCGATCTGTTGTTCAGTCTGCGCGTTCAGGAATTTCTCGATATCCCTCGTGGACAGCCGCAATTCGGCGTCGAGCGTAGAAGTAGGCGCGGGCGATGTTTCAGCCGGCGGCGTAATCTTGGGCGCGGGCGCCTGAAAGCCGCAGCCCGCCAGCAGCAGCGCCAGGGCAACGGCGCCGCGTCTCATCTGTGTTTGGCGTGCGCGCTCACCGCCGCGCCGAAGGCGGAGAGGATTTTCTGTGACACCGGGTTCTCCCAAAACGCCCATTCGGGATGCCATTGCACGCCCAGCATGAAACCTTTGCCGCTTCCGCTGATGGCCTCGATGGTGCCGTCTGGTGCTTCGGCTTCCGCTCGCAAGGTGGGCGCCACCTTGTCGACGCCTTGGTTGTGCAGCGAATTGACCTTGAAGGTCACAGGCAAGTTCAGCTTTGCCAGTATGCCGCCCGGCAACACGCTTACGTCATGAACGGGCCCATATTGCACATCCAGCGGATCATTCAGGTTGGTATGGTGTTCTTGGCGGCCTTCAACCTCGCTCAGATGCTGATGCAGCGTACCGCCAAAAGCGACATTCAATTCCTGAAAGCCGCGGCAAACGCAAAGCATTGGCGTGCCAGCTTGGGCGGCCGCGCGCATCAAAGGCAGGGTTAAACGATCGCGCTGCTCGTCCAGTATCGTTTCCTTGCGCGGTTCATGCCCGCCATAATGCATCGGCGCGACATTGGACGGCGAGCCGGTGAAGAACAGCCCGTCAACCGTGTTGAGAATATCCTCGACGGGAAGCGGCTCAGCCAGCACCGGTATCAGCAGCGGCAGCGCGTGCGCCCCTTCACGCACAGCCACGATATATTTTTGTCCCACCGCATGAAATGGGTGTTGCCCGAGCATGCGGTGATCGGAAGGAATGCCGACAATGGGCGGACGCGCTGACATGGAAATTAATTCTGCGACTTTCTCTGCTCGGCCGGAATAACGAAAAGCGACGGTGCCAGCACCACGCCCACTTGCATGTTATCCAGCACCACGGTCGTCTTATAGCCCTCGCTGTCGATCACTTCCCATTGGCGGAGTTCAAGACCGGGATCCGAAAACGTGATGGTGATATCGCCGCGCGTTCCGCCGCTGGCAGCGCTCGCGCTCACCAACAACAGCCCCGGCTGATGCTTGACGCCGTTGATATGCGTGTACTGCGTAAGATCGACATTGTCGGACAACAGCAACGCCAGCGGCGAACCCACCAGCGGGTAACGGTCGACTGTGTGGAGCTTGCTGTCCTCGACGGCCAGCGCGTTGCCGTCCGCCACCACCAGATGCGCGTTGGGCGGCTTGTATTCGAAGCGCACACGCCCCGGCTTGCTGAGATAAAACACGCCCTGCCACAGCGTGCCGTCGGGGTTCACCTGGGTGAAGTCGCCCTTAATGGTGTGCATGCCATTGAGGTAATCGGAGACGCGCTTGAGATCGGCCTTTTCGGCCGCGGTGAAAACATGGCGCTGCGGGGCCACGGCCGCATCGGCCGCACCAAGGGCGAGCGCGAATGCCGCGCAAACAAAAAGGACCGTGAGACGGGGCATGAAGGCGTCCTATCGGGGCATTATGGCCGAATGAAGGATATGATAAACCGCAGGCGAAAGCGCAGAAAACATTTTCATGGCTGTATCCGATAATCTTCCTTACCCGTCGGTTGCCGTTATTGGCGCGGGCGCCTGGGGCACGGCGCTGGCAATGGTGGCAGCCAAAGCCGGGCGGAAGGTCACGCTGTGGGCGCGCGAGGCGGACGTGGTCGCCGGCGTGAACGGCGCGCACGAGAACAAGCGCTTTCTTCCGGGCGTAACATTACCGTCATCTATCGTGGCCACGGGCGCGCTTGCGGATTGCGCCGCCAGTGACGCCATTCTGCTTGTCGCGCCCGCACAATATTTGCGCGCAACGCTTGGCGCTTTGCGAACCAGCATCAAACCTCAAACACCCGTGGTGATCTGTGCCAAAGGCATCGAGGCCACATCGGGCGCGCTGTTGTCGGAGGTGTTGCGCGAAGTGCTGCCGGATGCCGAGCCCGCCATGTTGTCGGGGCCGTCTTTCGCGCGCGATGTGGCGCGTGGGGCGCCCACCGCGGTTACGATTGCGGCACGGGCGGATATTGCGGCGCGGCTGCAAGCGACACTCAACGTGCCCACTTTCCGCGCTTACGCCACGGAAGATTTGACTGGCGTGGCGTTGGGTGGGGCCGCCAAAAACGTTTACGCCATTGGCTGCGGCATGGTGGAGGGGGCGGGTCTCGGCGAAAGCGCGCGCGCGGCGCTGCTCGCGCGTTCCTTCGCCGAACTGATGCGGCTTGGCATGGCGCTTCACGCCAAAGGCGAAACGCTGATGGGATTGTCGGGCCTGGGCGATCTGGTGCTGACGGCAACCAGCAAGACCTCACGCAATTTCGCCTTTGGCGTGGCGCTGGGACACAGCGAGTCGTTCCAGGAAATTTTGGGCGAGGGCAAACCGCTGGCCGAAGGCGCATTCACCGCACCGGCGCTAGTCGCGCGGGGGAAACGCGAGGGTGTTGAGCTTCCCATCGCCGAAGCGGTGGCCGATGTGATTGCAGGCAAGCTCGATGTGAAACGCGCGGCGGAACGTTTGCTGGCGCGCCCCGTGGGGAAAGAGTGAAGCGATGAATTACTGGCTATTGAAGACCGAGCCCGAAACATTTTCCTGGGCCATGCAAAAGAAGAAGGGCGCCAAGGGCGAGCCGTGGAGCGGCGTGCGCAACTATGCGGCGGCCAAGAACATGAAGGCGATGAAAAAAGGCGATCTCGGTTTTTTCTATCACACGGGGCTTGAGAAACAGATCGTCGGCATCGTCGAAGTGATCGGCGAATACCGTCCCGATCCCACCGACGAGGATCAACGCTTCGGCATGGTTATCGTGAAAGCCGTCGAAGACATGCCGAAGCCCGTGACGCTGGCCCAGATCAAAGCCGAGCCTAAACTGAAAGACATGGTGCTGGCGCGCGAGCCCAGGCTCTCGGTTCAGGCGGTGAAGGAATCCGAATGGCGATTCATCCGCAGGATGGGCGGGATGGCCGCGCACTGATCCTCACAACTTCACACGCGATGAAAAATAACCAATACTGGTGCGGCCAACGGCTAAAGCACTAGAGACTGCATTTCTTGTCGGCAGCGAGCTTTTCAAGGCGGCGCTGCCTGTCCTGCGCAGCGTTTATCGCGTCTTCGGTGTTGGAATTTGTTCCAATCAACGCGGGCCAGAATAAAACCGCGGCCGCGACATTCGTGCCGGTGACGCCGCGTTCCTTCCGCGCTTTCGCCTCGAATTCCTGGGCGTCGACGTATTGTTCCTTAAGTTGTTCGCAGTTGAGATCGCCATCGCCAGCCTGGCGGACCTGAACGACTTCAGGCGTGGCACAGCCAGCCGTGATCATTCCAAACGAAGACGCAATAAAGAATGCGCAAATTGTTTTTTTCATTTTTGCCCCCGGTTGCGTGTCCCGATGGCGAACACTCGAGTGCTATGCGGGACACAGCTCTAGGTTGTATAATAGATTACTTACAATCAATGGGGAGATGGCCAAACAGCCAAAGACAATTTCAGAAGCAGATGCAGTCGGTTGCGTGCTAGCGCTTCGCCGATGCGTACCACGCTCAGCAGCAATGAGGCAGCCGGATTTCGCTCACCGCATCGTCGGGATGACGAACTCGGGATGCTCGCGCACGCCGCCTTTGGGCCAGCGCGCGGTCACCGTTTTCACGCGGGTGAAAAAGCGCACGCCCTCGGTGCCGTGCTGGTTGACATCGCCGAACGCCGAGCGCTTCCAGCCGCCGAAGGTGTGATAGGCGAGGGGCACCGGAATCGGCACGTTGATGCCGACCATGCCCACCTGCACGCGGGAGGCGAATTCGCGCGCGGCATCGCCGTCGCGGGTGAAGATGGCAACGCCGTTGCCATATTGGTGCTTTGAGGGCAGCGCGATGGCCTCGTCGAAATCGGCCACGCGCGCAACTCTGCAACACCGGCCCGAAGATTTCTTCCTGATAGGTTTTCATGTCGGGCGTCACGCGGTCGAACAACGATCCGCCCAGAAAGAATCCGTTCTCATAGCCCTGAAGCTTGAAGCCGCGGCCGTCGACGACGAGTTCGGCCCCTTCCTTCACGCCCATGTCGATGTAATTCAGCACCTTCTTCGTTGTGCTCGGCGGTGACGAGCGGGCCCGTAATGCGCGTCGGGATCGGCGGATGGCGCCACTTTCAAGGTTTCCACGCGCGGCTTCAGTTTCGCCACCAGCGCGTCCGCCAGTTTGTCCGTCACCGGCACCGCCACCGAAATCGCCATGCAGCGCTCGCCAGCCGAGCCATAGCCCGCGCCCATCAACTCATTCACCACCTGGTCGAGATCGGCGTCGGGCATGATGATGGCGTGGTTCTTGGCGCCGCCCATCGCCTGCACGCGCTTTCCGTGCGCGGTGCCCTGCGAATAGATGTATTCCGCCATCACCGACGAGCCGACAAAGCTCACCGCCTTGATGTCGGGGTCTTCGAGGATGGCGTCCACCGCTTCCTTGTCGCCATCCACGACGTTGCAACACGCCGGCCGGCCCGCCCGCTTCCATGAAAAGCTCGGCCAGGCGTAACGGCACGCTCGGGTCCTTTTCGCTTGGCTTGTTGATAAAGCAATTGCCGCAGGCGATCGCCACGCCGAACATCCACATCGGAATCATGGCGGGGAAATTGAACGGCGTAATGCCGGCGACCACGCCAAGCGGCTGGCGCATGGAATAGATGTCGATGCCGGGCCCAGCGCCTTCCGTATATTCGCCCTTCTGCAAGTGCGGGATGCCGCAGGCGAATTCGATCACTTCCAGTCCGCGCTGCACATCGCCTTTGGAATCCGCAATCACCTTGCCGTGCTCGGAGGACAGCATGGCGGCAAGCTCGTCCATGTGTCTTTTCGACAAGCCCTTTGAAATTGAACATCACGCGCGCGCGGCGCTGCGGGTTGGTGGCGGCCCAGCCTGGAAAAGCGGCGAGAGAGGATTCCACCGCCTTGCGCATTTCGGCGCGGCTTGCGAATGGCGCCTTGGCCTGAACCTCGCCGGTGGTGGGGTTGAACACGTCACCGAAGCGGCCGCTCTCGCCCTTGACCCGCTTGCCGTTGATGAAATGGCTGAGTTCTTTCACGAAACACCTCCGGGGGCTGTTTTTCGCCCGCTTTCACCTTGGCTTTAGACCCGGGGGAAGCCAGCCCGCAACCCCTATGAAGCCGCAGGCTTTTGCGGCGGGAAAAGAAAGGCCGCCACCACAACCGCAGCCAATGCGCCGGCGATTTCGGCGGCGATGAAAGCTGGTGCGTCCACCGGGCGGATGCCCGCAAATGTCGGCGTCAGCGCGCGGGCGAGCGTCACCGCCGGATTGGCGAAAGACGTGGATGCGGTGAACCAATAGGCAGCCGATATATAAAGCCCGACAGCAGCGGCGATGGTTTCGATGCTGCGCTTGCCGGCACCCGCAATCAGCAGCACCAGGCCAAAGGTAGCGACGAATTCCGCCAGCCACTGTCCCATGCCAGTGCGAACCTTTACGCCCAGCATGAACACGGGCGCTTCGAACATCAGATGCGCCAGCCACACGCCAAGAATTGCGCAGATGATCTGCACGCCGATATAGGTGAGTGCACGCGGCGTAGAAATTTCACGTCTCAATACGCTTGCCAATGTGACGGCCGGATTGAAATGTGCGCCCGAAAGCGGCGCAAATAAAACAATCAGCACGAACAGGATGGCGCCAGCGGCCAGCGTGTTGCAGAGAAGCGCCAGCGCCATATCCGATGTCAGCCGCTCGGCCATGATGCCGGAACCGACAACGGTCGCGAGCAGCAGCGCCGTGCCCAAAGCCTCCGCAGCCAGCGCTTTGGAAAAAGAATTGTTCATCAGGATTTGTGCTGTCCGATTTGCTGCAGATGATGCTGAAGCTTGATGCGATCAAGCTTGTCGATGGGCAACTCTACGAACAGCCGGATGCGGTTGGTCAACATGCGCAGCGTGTCGCGGAAGGCGCGGCTCTTAGCGTGCTCGTCGCCCTCGACTGCCGCCGGGTCGGGCATCCCCCAATGTGCGGTTGTGGGCTGGCCCGGCCACACCGGGCATACTTCGTTGGCGGCGTCATCGCAGACAGTGAAAACGAAATCCATTTCGGGGGCATTGGCCCTCGCGAATTCATCCCAACTTTTGGAACGTGGATTATCCAAAGGTAGCCCCACTTCTTTCAGCAAAGCCAAGGCTCGCGGATTGACCTCGCCTTTGGGGAAACTGCCCGCCGAATAGGCGCGGAACCGGCCCTTGCCTTCGAAATTGAGAATGGCTTCGGCCAAAATCGAACGCGCCGAATTGCCGGTGCACAGGAATAAAACGTTATAGACTTGGGCTGCGTTCATGGCGGTACGTTCTCCGGCCTTGGGCGTGTTTACAATTCATTTTCCGAATCAGGCAAGATGTCGTATGGACCAAAGATTCGTGAAGCCCGCATGACAGCCGTAAGCGCGCTGCTGTTTCGCACCTTTTCCTGGGGTGAGCCCGGCGGCGTATGGCGCCTGGCGGCGTTTTTATTCTTTTTGGTGGCTGTGGCGGGGGCCGGCGTCGCCGTTGCCGAGCCCGAAATCGCCCGCTGGGCGGGCGTAGCCCTTTTGGCCGCTATTGCGGGCTCGGGCATCGTGACACTTATCGCCGCATGGCCGCGGCAATCGCGCGCGCGCGAAGAAGCCGAACGCGCGGCCGAAGTTGCGGCTACCTCCAACATCGCCTGGGCGGTGACGGGCCGCGACGGCGCGGTGGTCGATTGCAACACCGCCTACCGGTTTTTATCGGGTGCGGGTGCCGGCGAGCCGCCAGCGCCGCCGGAACTTGCCTTTGCCGGGCAGGGCGCGGCGGCGGCACTTTATCGTTTGTCGCGCGCTGCATCGGAAGCGCGCGCGCGCGAAGAAAATTTTGAAACCGAAACCGGGCAGAAACTATCGGCGGCCATCCGGCCCCTGAAATCGGGCGAGACCGCGTGGTGGTTCACGCCGCGTCTACCCGAGGCCGCGCCCGCGCCGGGCGCTACCACATCGCCCGAAAAATACGCGCCATCGGCGCTGATCAGATTTTCCGATTTCTTCCGCCATGCACCGGTGGGCGTGGCCATTACGGGCGCCGATGGTGCAATCGCGGAATCGAACAATGCCTTCGCCGCGTTCTTCGGCACGCCCGCGCGGGGCGAAGGCCTGCGCTTTGCCGATCTGGTTAGCGTCGCAGACCGTGCGGCCGTGCTCGACCGCATCGCGCGCGCGGCCGGTGGTGAAGCGAGCCACGATCCGGTCGAGATACGTGCGGGCACCGCGGATGCGCGCAGCGCGCAACTGTTTGCTAGTCCTTTCACGCCCGCTCCCGGCGGCTCCCCTCGCGCCATTCTTTATCTGGTGGATACGTCCGCGCAGAAGGCGCTGGAAACCCAGTTCGCCCAATCGCAGAAGATGCAGGCGGTCGGCCAGCTGGCCGGTGGCGTGGCGCACGACTTCAACAATCTTCTCACCGTCATCATCGGCAATTGCGATCTGCTGCTGATGCGTCACGCGGCGGGCGATCCGTCCTTCGCCGAGTTGAACGAGGTTCAACAGAACGCCGTGCGCGCGGCGGGACTGGTGCGACAGCTGCTGGCTTTTTCTCGCAAGCAGACGCTGCAACCGAAAGTGCTTACGCTGCCCGACACACTGTCGGAATTGGCCATGCTACTCCGCCGCCTGCTGGGCGAGCGCATTGCCTTCACGCTGGAACATGCCACCGATCTATGGCCGGTCCGCGCGGACGAATCCCAAATCTCGAACGCCGTCATCAATCTGGCCGTCAATGCGCGCGACGCCATGCCGGAAACGGGCGGCGCAGTCGCCATCCGCACGTCCAATCAGACCGTCCACACCGCGCAGGCCATGGGCAGCGGCACCATGCCGGCCGGCGATTATGTCGTCATCGAAGTGGCCGACACAGGCCGCGGCATTCCGAAACCGCTGCTGGATAAAATCTTCGAACCCTTCTTCACCACCAAGGAAGTGGGCCAGGGCACCGGGCTTGGGCTTTCAACCGTCTACGGCATCGTCAAACAGACGGGCGGCTTCATCGCGGTGGATAGCGACGAGGGCAAAGGCACCACCTTCCGCATTTACCTGCCGCGTTACCGCCCGGCCGAAGGCGAGATCGTCACCGCGCCCGTCGAGGAAACCGAAGCCCAGCGCCACCGCGACGTCACCGGCCAGGACACGGTGCTGCTGGTCGAAGACGAAGACGCTGTGCGCAGCTTTGCCGCCCGCGCGCTCCGCATGCGCGGCTATCAGGTGATGGAAGCCAATGGCGGCGAGGCGGGGCTCGAGATCGTGCGCAAGCATCCGGGCGCCATCGATCTTCTGGTCACCGATGTGGTGATGCCGGGCATGGACGGGCCGACACTGGCGCGCGCGGCCCACCGTCTGCGCCCTGACATGCGCATTCTTTTCATGTCGGGCTATGCCGAGGATGCCTTCCGCCGCAATGCCGAGCGCGCAGAAGACCTTCAGTTCCTGCCCAAGCCCTTCGGCATCAAGCAGCTGGCGGCCAAGGTGAAGGAAGTGCTGTCGGGCCCCGCGCCCGCGCGCACCAACAACTCACACAACGAAACCGCGCATTAAGCGCGCAGGCCGCGTTTCCTGAAGGCCCACATTTCGCATAGGCTCAAGCCATGACCGATGCCGTCAAGCCCGTGCCTTCGCGCGGCCATCTGCTCCGCATTCTTGGCGTCACCTTCGGCGTGGCTGTGGGCGTCGGCGGCATGATCGGCGGCGGTATCTTGCGCACGCCCTCGCTGATCGCGGCCGATGTGCCAAGCGTCTATTTCATTCTGGCGTTGTGGCTGGTGGGCGGGCTGCACGCGGCGCTTGGCGCCAATGTGCTGGCGGAACTCGCCACCACCTATCCCAAATCCGGCGGCGAATATGTGTTTGCGCACCGCGCCTTCGGCAACACCATTGGATTGGCTGTGGGCTGGACGACATGGCTGCGCCAGGTGGCGGGTGTGGCCGCGCTTTCGGTCGCCTTCGCGGAATTTCTGGCGCTGCTGTGGCCCGAGGCCGCGAATAACGCGCCCCTCGTCATCGTGGCGATGCAGCTGGGGCTTTATGCGCTCAACTTCGCGGGCCTGCGAGAGGGAAGCGCCTTCCAGATCGGCACCAGCATGCTCAAGGCCGCACTGCTGTTGGCCTTCGTGGTGGCGGCAATCATGGTGGCGGGGAGCATTCCCGCTACGCACGCAGCTTCCGCCATGCCCGCCATGATGGGCTGGGCCTCTGTCATCGTCGCCTATCAGCTCATTCGCGGCGCCTATAGCGGCTGGGATCTGCCGGCCTATTTTTCGGAAGAAAACGTAACGCCTTCGCGCAGCGTCCCGCGCGCGCTCGGCCTCGGCATCTTGGCCACCGCCTTCATCTATGTCGCGGTCAATGCGGGCCTCCTCTACGCGCTGGGCGTCGACGGCGTGGCGGCGAACACGCTGCCCTTCACCACTGTGCTCGACCGTATCGGCGGGCCCATTCCCTCAATTCTCTTTGCAATTGGCGCCATCATCAGCGTGGTCAGCTGCTGCAACGCGGGCGTGCTGGCGGCGCCCCGCATCCTCTTCGCGCTGGCGCGCGACAGACTGCTGCCCACAGGCTTCGCCCATGTGAACCGTGGCGGCAGCCCCGATGCCGCGCTCGCCATCATGGCGGTGGCCTCGATCGCGCTGTCGCTCACGGGTTCGTTCGAGTTCGTCTTCGGCCTAGTCGGCGTGCTCAACACGCTGGGCTCGATTTTTGTCGAAGCGGGTTACTTCGTGCTGCGCAAGCGCGAGCCCAACATCGTCCGCCCCTTCCGCGCGCTGGGCTATCCTTTGTTGCCGGCCCTTGTGCTGATCGCCGACGTGGCGGTGCTGATCCTGTTTGGCGCGGCCGACCGCATGGGCATCATCGCGGCCATTGTATTGGTCGCGCTCTGCGTGCCGCTGGCCTGGCTCGCCAAGCGCGGGAAGGCGCCCGCATCATGAAATTCGCAGCACTGATATTCGCGCTTGCTCTGGCCGCGCCCGCGCTGGCGGCGCCGCTCAGCCCCAAAGCGATAGCCGCCGACATCAAGGCGCACGGCGCCGACGCCGTGGTCACGCGCCTGTTCACCAGCGGCGATTACGACCGCGTGCTCGACCACATCGACAAGGGCGAGGCCGAATGGCTGGCGCTGGCCCCCAAGCTCGCGCCCGGCACCGACGCCGGCACGGCCGAGGCACTTGTCATCGCGCTGGCCTTCGCGCTGCCCAGGAACCCGCGGAGCGTGCTGGCGCTCACCACCGGCGAAAATGCCTTCCCGGTGGAAGACGTCTGCGGCGCGCCCTTCATCGAAGGCACCATCGGTGACGTGGGGGACTATGTGAAGAAAGCGAAGGCCGCGGTTGCCCGCGTTAGCGACGTGAAGCTCGCCAAAGCCAAAGCCGCGTGTCTCGCTCAGCTGGATAAGGCGTGAGCCCTAAGCCCGCGTTTGATAAGGCGCTGGGGGAGATCGGCGCGCGAGAAACCGGCCTGAGCTGTACAGAACGCCAACATGTAAAAAATCTACTGGCCGCACCTAAAGCGCATATCGACATTGCCAGCAGCGAATACGCCGCCGCCGAAGCTACCGCCAGACGAGTTCCAAGAGCCACCAGCAGAGCCCTGATAAACGTCTCTAGCGTTGGCATCTACAACGATGGCGTGAGAACCAGCCATTTTTTCGGCGCAGAACTTTTGCGCGTCTTGGTATGCAACGCGGTTCGCACCGGTCGCGCCACCCCTGACGGGTGCTGCATGACCAGAGATCATGTAAACGCCATTCCCCATGTCCATGACTTCGCTCGTCATGGCGCAACCGGCTAAGCTGAGAAATGAAAATCCAGCAAGTACAAAAACCAATTTGGAATACGTCATCTTGCCCCCCAAGCGGTTCTTAGACAGAAACCTTTGCTGATTAGGGGGCTTTTTTGCTCAACCGTCTTGTTTGCGAAGCACATATACGCCACTCATACGGCTGCCTGAACGATAACAGAACATGATCATGTATTTCTCCATTGAATCAGCCCATTATCTAGCGTCTTGCCAAAAGGAACAAAGCATGTACATTGCCCGGACTCGCCGATTTGGCGGGTAGCGCCGGACTAGACCAGGCAACCAACTGGGCAAAACCCAGGGCGCTGTGAAATAAGGAGGGAGAAACACATGGCACAACCGGCACTTCGCGTGGTCACACCAGACAACGCCGACAGGAAACGGGCGCTGGAAGCAGCGCTTTCCCAAATCGACCGCGCGTTCGGCAAGGGCTCGGTGATGAAGCTCGGCCAGCGCGAGCCGGTGACCGAGGCCGATACCGTGTCCACGGGATCGCTGGGCCTCGACATTGCGCTTGGCATTGGCGGATTGCCGCGCGGCCGCGTGGTCGAGATTTACGGGCCTGAATCGTCGGGTAAAACCACGCTGGCGCTGCATGTGGTGGCGGAGGCGCAGAAAAAGGGCGGCGTCGCCGCTTACGTCGATGCCGAGCATGCGCTCGATCCCGCTTACGCGCGCAAACTTGGCGTCGATATCGACGAGCTTTTGATCTCACAGCCCGACACCGGCGAACAGGCGCTTGAAATCACCGACACGCTGGTGCGCTCGGGCGGCATCGACATCATTGTCATCGATTCGGTGGCGGCGTTGACGCCCAAGGCCGAACTGGAAGGCGAGATGGGCGATTCGCTCCCGGGTCTGCAGGCCCGCCTGATGAGCCAGGCGTTGCGGAAGCTGACGGGCTCGATTTCCAAATCTAACACCATCGTCGTCTTCATCAACCAGATCCGCATGAAGATCGGCATCATGTTCGGCAATCCCGAAACCACTACGGGCGGCAATGCGCTGAAATTTTACGCGAGCGTGCGCCTCGACATTCGCCGCATCGGCGCCATCAAGGATCACGACGAAGTGGTGGGTAACCAGACGCGCGTCAAAGTGGTGAAAAACAAAGTGGCGCCGCCGTTCCGCCAGGTCGAATTCGACATCATGTATGGCAAGGGCATTTCCAAATCGGGCGAGCTTTTGGATTTGGGCGTCAAGGCCAACATCGTCGAGAAATCGGGTTCCTGGTTCTCCTATGACGGCAGCCGCATCGGTCAGGGCCGCGAAAGCGCCAAGCAGTTTTTGGAAGCCAACAAGGACGTGGCTGCTCGCATCGAGGCCGGTATCCGCGGCAATGCGGGGTTGCTATCCGCCAACCTCACTGTGGCGGGCGACGAACCGGCAGCCGCCGCCGAGGAATAAGTTTCCCGTTTCTGCCCCCAGAAACGGCTCCCGGAAGGGGTCTCGCGTAAGCGGACCCCTTCTTTCTTTTCTTCGGAGGGGCGAGAGAGTGCAAAACAGATAGTTCTTTATATTCGTTCTAATCTAGAACTGTGCTATATGTGAAACTAAGAGTTGGAATAGACGCGGTTTGAAATGCACAGCCTGAACGAAATTCGCAGCGCTTTCCTGGAGTTCTTTGCGCGGCACGGCCATGAGGTCGTGCCCTCCTCGCCGCTTGTGCCGAGAAACGATCCGACGCTCCTCTTCACCAATGCCGGCATGGTGCAGTTCAAGAACGTTTTCACAGGGCAGGAAAAGCGCGATCCGCCGCGCGCGGCCTCCTCGCAGAAATGCGTGCGCGCGGGCGGCAAGCACAACGATCTCGACCGCGTGGGCTACACCGCGCGCCACCACACCTTTTTCGAGATGCTGGGCAATTTCTCCTTCGGCGATTACTTCAAGGACCAGGCGATCAAACTTGCCTGGGAACTGGTCACCAAGGATTTCGGTATCAAGAAGGACCGCCTGCTGGTCACCGTCTATGCCGAAGACAACGACGCGTTCAATTTGTGGAAAAAGATTTCGGGTCTGCCGGAATCCAAGATCATCCGCATCGCCACCAACGACAATTTCTGGTCGATGGGCGAAACCGGCCCTTGCGGGCCGTGCTCGGAAATCTTCTACGACCACGGCGATCATATTGCGGGCGGCCCGCCCGGATCTAAAGACGAAGATGGCGACCGCTTTGTCGAGATCTGGAATCTCGTCTTCATGCAGTACGAACAGTTCAAGGGCGGCAAGCGCGAACCCCTGCCCAAGCCCTCCATCGATACCGGCATGGGGCTCGAGCGGACCACCGCCGTTCTTCAGGGCGTGCACGACAATTACGACATCGATCTGTTCCGCCATCTGATCGCGGCTTCGGTTGAGGCATCCGGCGTCTCCGCTAACGGCGCGCACGCGGCCAGCCACAGGGTGATCGCCGATCATCTGCGCGCCTCGTGCTTTCTCATCGCCGATGGCGTGCTGCCTTCGAATGAAGGCCGCGGCTATGTGCTCAGGCGCATCATGCGCCGCGCCATGCGCCACGCGCATATACTGGGAGCCAAAGACCCGCTGATGTACCGCTTGGTTCCGGCGCTCGTTGCCGAGATGGGCGCGCATTATCCGGAACTGAAACGCGCCGAAGCCCTCACCACCGAAACGCTGAAGCTCGAAGAAACCCGCTTCCGCGAAATGCTGGTGCGCGGGCTGAAACTGCTCGATGAAGCGACCGTGAATGTGAAAAAGGGCGCCACCCTTCCCGGCGAAGTCGCGTTCAAGCTTTACGACACTTTCGGTTTCCCGCTTGATCTTACGCAGGACGCGCTCCGCCCACGCGGGATTGAAGTGGATATCAAGGGCTTCGATTCCGCCATGGCGCGCCAAAAGGCGGAAGCGCGCAAGGCATGGGCGGGCTCGGGCGAAGCCCAGACCGACACGCTGTGGTTCGCCATCCGCGAGGAATTGGGCCCCACGGAATTCCTGGGTTACCAGACGGAAACCGCCGAAGGTTCGATTGTTGCCATTGTGAAAGATGGCAAGCGCGTGGAGTCGGCCAAGGCCGGTGACACTGTGCGCATCCTTACCAACCAGACACCGTTCTATGCCGAAGGCGGCGGCCAGGTGGGCGACAAGGGCGCTATGTTCTCCGGCCATGGGGCCGAAGGTGACGTCGCCGACACCGAACGCAAGTTGGGCGATCTCAATGTGCATGTGGTGAAAATCACACGAGGCGAATTCAAGGTTGGCGATGGTGTGCAGTTGCGCGTCAATTCCGAACTCCGCCGCGCCACGCGTGCCAACCATTCGGCCACACATTTGCTGCATGCGGCATTGAAACACGTTCTCGGCCCGCACGTTTCGCAGAAGGGCTCGCTGGTCGCACCCGATCGGCTGCGCTTCGATTTCAGCCACCCCAAGGCGATGACGCCCGATGAACTACAGCGCATCGAGGAAGAAGTGAACGCTGTGGTGCGCCAGAACAACGATGTGTCGACGCGACTGATGCCGACCAAGCAGGCAATCGAGGCCGGCGCCGTCGCCATGTTCGGCGAAAAATATGGCGACGAGGTGCGCGTGCTGTCGATGGGCGACGATCTTGCGGGCGCGCACAAGCCCTATTCGGTCGAGCTTTGCGGCGGCACGCATGTTCGGCGCATCGGCGATATAGGTCTCTTCACGATACTTTCCGAAAACGCCGTGGCCTCCGGCGTGCGCCGTATCGATGCGCTCACCTCGGAAGGCGCGCGCCGCTATCTTGAAGAACAGGCGAACGCACTGAAAGAAACCGCTGCATTGTTGAAGGCGGCGCCCACTGAACTTTCCGCGCGCGTGGGCCAGCTGGTCGAAGAAAGAAAGCGCCTCGAACGCGAACTATCGGAAGCTCGCAAACAACTTGCATTGTCAGGCACCACGACACCACTCACAGGAGTATCTGCTAAGGGCGAAGTTGGGAGTCTAAGCAATACATCAGTTGCATTAAAAGGCGTGTCTGCGACGGGAGCGGCTGGGAACCTCGCACCACAAATCATTACGCGTATTGTGGCAGATGTTGCGCCAAAGGATCTGAAGGCGCTCGCAGATGCCGCTAAATCACAGATTGGCTCTGGTGTTGTTGCCTTCGTTACTGTTGATGAAGGCAGAGCCTCGCTCGTTGTTGGCGTAACTAATGACCTCACGAAGCGGGTTAGCGCAGTTGACCTCGTGCGCATTGGTGCTGAAGTTTTGGGCGGCAAAGGCGGTGGCGGCCGCCCCGACATGGCGCAAGCAGGCGGCCCCGATGGCGCGCGCGCGAAGGAAGCGCTCGTGGCAATCGAAAAGAAACTGGCGGCACTCGCGCCGGCCTAATTCACGGCTTCCAGTAGATACAGATCTTGTTGCCAACTGGATCGCGCATATACGCGCCGAAATAGTCCTTAGAGTCTGCGGGCCGCGGCCCCGGTGCCCCTTCATCCGCGCCGCCGTTTTTCAAGGCAATAGAATGCGCCGCGCGAACCTCGTCCTGCGTCTTCGCGCGCAACGCAATCATGATGCCATTGCCTGCGCGCGCGGGCTTCCCGTCGAATGGCGGGCAGATATAGATCAGGCTCTTGTCGTCGCCTTTTGGCCCCCAGCCCAACCAATCGCCGTCTGTTGTGTTGCGCGCATAGCCGATAGCACCCAGCACCGCGTCGTAGAATTTGGCTGAGGCGGCAGTGTCGAGCGCGCCAATCGTCATATATCCAATCATCGTCTCCTCCTGGCCTAACTTTTGGGGCTCGCAAACATCTCGTCGGCGAAGGCCCTAAACTCTTCCGGAAAGCGATCGCGCACTTCCCCCCATGCCGCACGAAAGCCGGCATAGTGCGCGCTATCGCGCATCTGATTGCAGATAGATGTGTATTGGGCATCGCCCAACATGCGCTCGCAGTGCTGATAGAAACTGTCTTCGTAGTGCAGCAGGATGGGATAGAGACACCAGAGATAGCGGCGGCGCTCGTCGGGCGTGAGCTTGGGATCGTTGGCGTGTCCCCGCAGCACCAGCGGTGCAATGTCGGGCGAGGCGATAAATTGCAGCCAGTCGCTCACCTGTTGCGAGCGGCCGCGATCCATCATAGAGCGCTGATTGCGCGCGCTCTGCCTGATCTGCCAGGCAAGGAAGATCAGTGAGCCTAGCACGGCGACGCTGCTGATCAGATTGGCGATATTTGCGAGCTCGGACAGCGACATTCGCTAGGCCATCGCCCGCTTTAGGTTCTCATCGACCTTATCAAGAAATCCTTCGGTCGAAAGCCATTTCTGATCGGGGCCGATGAGCAACGCCAGGTCCTTTGTCATGTAACCCGTCTCAACGGTCGCTACACACATCTTCTCGAGGGTTGATGCGAAACGCGTCAGCTCGGCATTGTTGTCTAGCTTAGCGCGATGAGCGAGGCCTCGCGTCCAGGCAAAAATCGACGCGATCGAATTGGTCGAAGTGGCATTACCCTTCTGATATTCGCGGTAATGGCGCGTCACGGTGCCATGTGCCGCTTCCGACTCCACAATTCTACCGTCCGGGCTCATCAGCACACTGGTCATCAGGCCGAGCGAGCCGAAGCCCTGCGCCACGGTGTCGGATTGCACGTCGCCATCGTAGTTCTTGCACGCCCAAACATAACCGCCTGACCATTTGAGCGCACTCGCTACCATGTCGTCGATCAGGCGGTGCTCGTAGGTAATGCCCGCCGTCTTGAAACGGTTCGCAAACTCGGTATCGAAGATTTCCTGGAACAGGTCCTTGAAGCGTCCGTCATAGGCTTTGAGGATCGTGTTCTTGGTGGAAAGGTAGACGGGATATTTTCGTGCAAGCCCGAAGTTAAGCGACGCGCGTGCAAAATCGCGTATGGAATCGTCGAGGTTGTACATGGCAAGCGCAACGCCCGCACCGGGAAAGTCGAAAACCTCGTGCTCGATCTTCGTGCCGTCTTCGCCCATGAAGCTGATGGTTAGCTTGCCCTTGCCTGGTACCTTGAAATCGGTGGCGCGATACTGATCGCCGAAAGCATGGCGGCCGATGATGATGGGCTTTGTCCATCCCGGCACCAGGCGCGGTACGTTTTTGCAGATGATGGGCTCGCGGAAAATCACGCCGCCCAGAATGTTGCGGATAGTGCCGTTAGGCGACTTCCACATTTTCTTGAGCTTGAATTCCTTCACGCGCGCTTCGTCGGGCGTAATGGTGGCGCATTTTACGCCCACGCCCACGCGCTTGATGGCCTCGGCTGCTTCCACGGTCACGCGGTCATCGCTCTTGTCGCGGCTTTCGATACCGAGGTCAAAATAGTCCAGTTTGATGTCGAGATAGGGCAGGATCAGTTTCTGCTTGATCAGCGCCCAGATAATGCGCGTCATCTCGTCGCCGTCGAGCTCGACAACCGGATTTGCGACCTTGATCTTCGCCATGAGAAAGCCTCGGGATGCGGGCCAATAGGATAGAATGGGCGTGAAAGCCGCGCTCTCTTAGCGATTGAACCCATTCCCGTCAAAGTCGGACCTACCTCGCCACATGCCCAAAATATCGCCTCCCGCAATCATCCTGGCCCAACCCCAGCTGGGCGAGAATATCGGCGCCGCCGCACGTGCCATGGCAAATTTCGGCCTGATGGACTTGCGCCTGGTACGCCCGCGCGAGCGCTGGCCGAATAAAAAGGCCGAGGCGATGGCGGCAAACGCCACAGATGTGATTGCCGGCGCGCATGTTTATCCAAGTGTAGCCGCCGCAACTGGCGATCTTAAGCTTGTACTGGCGACGACAGCGCGTGACCGCAAAGTGGCGAAGCCGGTTCTCACGCCAACCGAGGCTGCCAACCGCCTGCGCGCCGCGGCCAAACGCGGACACGCCACCGGTCTGCTGTTTGGGCCCGAACGTGCCGGTCTCGAAAATGACGATCTGGCGTTGGCCGATGCCGTCATTACCATTCCGACCACGCCGGATTACGCCTCGCTCAATCTCGCGCAAGCGGTGCTGCTCCTTGGTTATGAATGGTTTCGCGCGGGCGACAAGACGCCGGCCGAACGCATCGATCACGGAATAGGTGAGCCCGCCACGCGCGAAGAGCTGTTCGGCCTGTTTGCCCACCTGGAAAACGAGCTCGACAAAGCAAACTTCCTTTATCCGCCGCACAAGAAGCCCGCCATGGTGCGGAACCTGCGCGCTATGCTGCATCGCGCACGGCTCACCGATCAGGAAGTCCGCACATTGCGCGGCGTCATCGTTGCGCTGGTGCGTGACAAGCAGCGCAGAAACCCGCGTGACAAGGGCTGAAAGCCGCATATTTCCGCCGTTTGACAGGGCAAAGCCCATGGCTATAGTGCGCGGCCTTCGCGGGGGCGGACTTGCCCCTTGACCCTTTTTGGACATGGCATGACGAAACGCACGAATTCGAAGTACAAGCTCGACCGCCGCGTCGGCGAAAATATCTGGGGCCGCAACAAGAGCCCGGTGAACCGGCGCGCTTACGGGCCCGGCCAGCACGGCCAGCGCAAATCACGCAAGCTTTCCGATTACGGCACGCAGCTCCACGCCAAGCAAAAGCTCAAGGGCTATTACGGCAATATCACGGAGCGCCAGTTCCGCCGTTATTATCAGGAAGCCTCGCGCAAGACCGGCGACACCGGCGAGCACATGATCGGCCTGCTGGAGCGCCGCCTCGATACGGTGATCTTCCGTGCCAAATTCGTCCCCACACCGTTTGCCGCGCGCCAGCTGGTGAGCCATGGCCATGTGATGGTGAACGGCAAGCGAGTCACGATAGCCAGCTATCTGGTCAAGGAAGGCGACACCATCGAGCTGAAATCCAAAGCCCGCGAAATGGCGTTGGTGCTGGAAGCGGTGAAGAACCCGGAGCGTGACGTGCCGGAATATGTTTTGGCCGATCACACGAAGATGACGGCCAAATTCATCCGTACACCCAAGCTCAGCGATGTGCCCTATGCGGTACAGATGCAGCCAAGCCTGGTGGTCGAGTTCTATTCGCGTTAAGGCGAGCTTCTATCCAAGTTTCGAAAAAGCCGCGGTTTAATCCGCGGCTTTTTATTTTATACTTGTAGCAAAAGTCAGGAGAGCACGATGCCCTATATCCTTTATGGCGACAAAGGCAGCGGCGCATTTTGTGTGGAAGCTGCGCTTGCCGAAGCGGGCGCGGATTATGAATTCGAAACCATTTCCCTTGAGAAAGATGAGCAGAGAGGGCCCGCTTATCTAGCCATCAATCCGAGTGGAAAGATGCCGGCACTGAAACTGCCAAGTGGTGAGATCGTAACGGAATCGTCGGGTTTGCTGCTGACAGTTGCCGATCGCCACCCCGAGGCGAAACTGCTGCCGCCACCAGGAACGCCTGCGCGCGCACAATGTTTTCGCTGGATCACGTTCATGGCATCGGAAGTCTATCCGATGGTGGAAATTTCCGATTACCCCGCGCGATTTGCGCCCGAAGGGGCGCAATCCGATGCACTAAAACGCAAAGTGCAGGAGCGCATTCGCGAGCGCCTGCTGATTGTTGAGAAAAATGTTGCCGGGCCGTGGCTGCTAGCCGGCGGATTTTCGGCAGCAGATATTTATGCCGTCATGTTCAGCCGCTGGCGCAACACCATCGGCAAGGACTGGCTGGAAGCCGGTCATATTCCGAAGCTCACGGTGATCGGCAAGGCTCTAGCCGAACGGCCCAAAATCGCGCCTGTCTGGGCTAGGCACTTCGGCCATCAGGCTTAGGCGGCTTTCAGGCTCACGCCGCGGGCCTCAAGGAAGGGCTGTAGCTCGCCCTGCTCGAACATTTCGCGCACGATATCGCTGCCGCCCACAAACTCGCCCTTCACATAAAGCTGCGGAATGGTGGGCCAGTTGGAATAATCCTTGATGCCCTGGCGGATTTCCGGGTCGGCCAGCACGTCCACGGCTTTGAAGGCAACGCCCAGTTCGGTCAGGATTTGTACCAGGGATGCTGAAAAACCACAGCGCGGGAATACCGGCGTGCCTTTCATGAAGAGCACGACATCGTTGGCGTTGATATCCTGTTCAATGCGCTGACTGACCTGATCCGGCATGGTGTTTCCTATTTCCAGCTATTTCTTGATTGCTGTTTGCAATGACAGCGCATGCAATTGGCCGCCCATGCGGCTCTTGAGCGCGTCATACACCATCTGATGTTGCTGCACACGCGTCTTTCCTTTGAACGCCGAGGACACGACCATGGCTGCATAGTGATCACCGTCGCCGGCCAAATCCTTGATGGTCACTTCCGCATCGGGAAGCGCCTCGCGGATCATTTTTTCGATCTCGGCGATCGACATGGCCATGATGGGCTCGTTTTACAAGGGTCGGGCGCAATCTAGCGCTGCAAGCGCCTGCCGTGAACTAGGAGGGCAGTTCGCCCTCCATATAAGCGGGAAACCAGCTTTCATGGGCGTTAACGAGTGCGCTCACGGCCACACTTTGTGCACCTACTATAGTGATTTTCGTGCCCCCCGTGCGGCCGATGGAAAGCGCGGGCACGCGCGCCGCCTTGGCCTCAGCCATGATGTTGTCCGCTTCGCGTTGTGACGCAGTTATCACATAGCGCCCCTGGTCTTCGCCGAATGCGGCGGCAATAACGCCCGCAGGAATTTTCGGCAACACGATATCTGCACCGACACCGGCCGCCATGGCCATTTCCGCGATGGCAATCAGCAGCCCACCATCCGAAACATCGTGCACGGCACTGACGCGGCCCTCGGCGATCAGGCCACGAACAAAATCACCGTTGCGCTTTTCGGCGGCGAGATCGACCGGGGGCGGTGGACCTTCCTCGCGGCCCTCAATCTCTCGCAAATAAAGCGACTGGCCAAGATGGCCGCGTGTGTCGCCGATGAGAAGAACAGCATCGCCCGGGCGCTTAAACGCAATCGTCGTCATGTGATGCACATCATCGATGAGGCCAACGCCGCCAATAGCGGGTGTCGGCAAAATCGGCTCGCCATTGGTTTCGTTGTAAAGCGAGCAATTGCCCGAGACGACGGGGAAGGCGAGCACGCGGCAGGCTTCGGCGATTCCGTCGACGGAGGCCACGATCTCGCCCATGACGTCCAGTTTTTCGGGATTGCCGAAATTGAGATTGTCGGTAATGGCGAGCGGCAGCGCACCCACGGCTGTTAAATTGCGCCAGCATTCGGCCACCGCCTGCTTCGCGCCTTCAAATGCATCGGCTTTGCAGTAACGCGGCGTCACATCGCAGGAAACGGCGAGACCTTTGTTCTTGCCGTGCACGCGAACGACGGCCGCATCGCCACCCGGCATCTGCACCGTGTCGGCCATCACCGAATAATCATATTGCTCCCAAACCCAGCGCCGGGAGCAGAGATCGGGCGATGCAAGCAGCTTCAACAGCGATTGCGTTACATTACGCGAAGGGTCAATAAATGTTGGCGTCAGTTTCGCCGGCGCCTTGCGTTTCTTGAATGGGCGCTCATAGACCGGGGCCTCTTCCGAAAGCGCGTGCGCCGGAATGTCAGCCACGATTTCGCCTTTGTGCCGCACTACAAGGCGGCCCGTATCCGTGGTTTTTCCGATTACGGCGAAATCGAGCTCCCATTTGCGGAAGATGCGCTCGGCTTCCCCCTCGCGTCCGGGCTTTAACACCATCAGCATGCGTTCCTGGGATTCGGAGAGCATCATTTCATACGCGCTCATGCCTTCTTCGCGGCAAGGCACCTGATCTAGATCAAGCTCGATACCAGAACCGCCTTTTGACGCCATTTCGGCGGAGGATGAAGTAAGTCCTGCCGCGCCCATGTCCTGAATAGCAACGATAGCGTCGGTCGCCATCAATTCGAGACAGGCTTCGAGCAGCAGTTTCTCCGTAAAGGGGTCGCCCACTTGCACGGTTGGGCGCTTTTCCTGACTGTCCTCGCTGAATTCAGTCGAGGCCATGGTGGCGCCATGAATACCGTCGCGCCCTGTCTTGGAACCCACATAAACAACTGGATTGCCCGCGCTCCTTCGCCGCCGATTTAAAAATCCGGTCTGCGCGCGCAAGCCCCACGCACATCGCATTGACAAGAATATTGCCATTGTAGGAGCGGTGGAAATTCACTTCGCCGCCGACCGTGGGCACGCCCATGCAATTGCCATAACCGCCAATGCCGGCCACCACGCCTGAAACCAGATGGCGCGTCTTGGCGTGATCGGGCGCGCCGAAGCGCAGCGCATTCATCATGGCGACGGGGCGCGCGCCCATGGTGAAGACGTCGCGCATGATGCCGCCCACGCCTGTCGCCGCGCCCTGATAGGGCTCGATGAAGGAGGGATGGTTGTGGCTTTCCATCTTGAAGATGGCGGCATCGCCGTCGCCGATATCGATCACGCCGGCATTCTCGCCTGGGCCCTGAATCACGCGCGGCCCCTTGGTCGGCAAGGCGTTCGCAAATGCGCGCGCGTCGATTTGTAGGAGCAGTGCTCGCTCCACATCACCGAGAAGATGCCGAGCTCGACCAGGTTCGGCTCGCGGCCCATCAGCGTGAGGATGCGATCGTATTCCTCGTCGCGTGAGGCCGTGCTCGCGGACGATCGTCGGGCGTGATCGCGGTCATGACAAGGCTTCGATCAGACTCTTCGAACAATCTTCGCCCTCCGTGCCGCCAAGCAGCGGATCGCATACGCGTTCGGGATGCGGCATCAGGCCCAGGACATTGCGCTTCTCATTCAGAATGCCCGCGATGTTGCGCGCCGAGCCGTTGGGGTTGTCGCCCTTCGGCATAGCGGAACACGACGCGGCCCTCGCCTTCCAGGCGGTCGAGCGTGTCGTCGTCGGCGAAATAATTGCCGTCGCCATGGGCGACCGGAAAATGCACGACGCTCGCCCTTGTTGTATTTGCCGCGGTGAAGATCGATTGCGTTTCCTCGACCACGAGCCCCACGGGCCGGCAGACGAATTTCAGGCCGGCATTGCGCATCAGCGCGCCGGGCAAGCAGCCCCGCTTCGGTCAACACCTGAAAGCCGTTGCAGATGCCAAGCACCGCCACGCCCTTCTGCGCCTTGGCCTTGACGTCGCGCATGATGTGCGACTGCGCCGCCATCGCGCCGCAGCGCAGATAGTCGCCATAGGAAAAGCCGCCGGGCAGCACGATCAGGTCGACCTCGGGAAGTTCGGTATCGCCGTGCCAGACCATATCGGCGGCTTCGCCGTGATCTGCTCCAGCGCCACGGCACATCGCGGTCGCAATTGGAAGCGGGAAAAACGATGACGGCGGATTTCATTACTCCATGCTTTCGCGATGGAGGCCCGGCCTCAAGTGATCGATCTCGATCATATTTCTCGATCACCGTGTTGGCGAGGAGCTTCTCGCACATGTCCTTGAGCGCGGCGCGCGCCTTGGCTTCGTCTTTTTCGGCAAGCTCGATCTCGATGATCTTGCCCTGGCGCACTTCGCCGACGCCGGCGAAGCCCAGACCGTGCAGCGCATGGCCGATGGCTTTGCCTTGCGGGTCGAGCACGCCGTTTTTCAGGGTGACGTAAACGCGCGCTTTCACTTCACCAGCACCGGTCCCTTGCTCTCGCCCTGGATCGATTCCGGGCATGATGCCAAGCCGCGTGGCCACTTCCGAATAGGCTTCGGCGACGCCGCCGAGATCGCGGCGGAATCGGTCCTTGTCCATCTTCTCGTTGGTCTGGCTGTCCCACAGCCGGCAGGAATCGGGGCTGATCTCGTCGGCCAGCACGATGCGCATGAATTCGTTTTCCCACAGCCGGCCGAACTCGACCTTGAAATCGACGAGCTTGATGCCGACGCCGAAAAACAGGCCGGACAAAAAATCGTTGATGCGGATGGTCAGGTTGACCATGTCGTCGAGGTCCTGCGGGCTGGCCCAGCCGAAGGCGGTGATGTGCTCTTCGGACACCCAGGGATCGTGCAGCTCATCGTTCTTGTAATAGTACTCGATGATCGAGCGCGGCAGCGCGCGGCCTTCATCGATGCCGAGCCGCTGCGGACAGCGAACCCGCCGCGACGTTGCGCACCACCACTTCCAAGCGGAATGATCTCGACCTCCTTGATCAACTGCTCGCGCATGTTCAGGCGGCGCATGAAATGCGTCGGCACGCCGATGGCGTTCAGCTGCGTCATCAGATATTCGGAAATGCGGTTGTTGAGGACGCCCTTGCCTTCGATCACGGCCTTCTTCTTGGCGTCGAATGCCGTGGTGTCGTCCTTGAAATATTGCACAAGCGTGCCGGGCTCGGGCCCCTCGTAAAGGATCTTGGCCTTGCCCTCGTAAATCATCCTGCGCCGTTTCATGGAAATGCATCCCTGGCTCGTGCGCCGTTGCCGCCGCCTTGTGCAAAGCCCGCTCAAAATGCAAAACGGGGCTGCAGCGGAGCCCCGTTGCAGGCCAACTTAGCGGATGCGCCCGCCTCGCCGCAAACGCTCCCGGAAACATTGGCCAAGTAGACGGTCGCGCGGCTGTGAATCTTTCGCTATGGTGCGGGCACGTTTCGTACGTCCCCAGGAAATTACTGCAATATCAAGGGATTAGAGCATGACCGGAAGCTTCGAAAAGCGCGAAAAGGGCTTCGAATCGAAATGGGCCCACGACGAAGAATTGCGCTTCAAGGTCATGGCCAGGCGCAACAAGCTGCTGGGGCTGTGGGCCGCCGGTGAAATGGGGCTCGCGGGTGCCGAGGCCGAAGCTTATGCGCGCGAAGTCGTGCAGGCTGATTTCGAAGAAGCCGGCGACGAGGACGTCTTCCGAAAAATCCGCAAGGATTTCGACGCCAAAGGAATCAAGCACTCCGACCATATCATTCGCCGCAAAATGGAAGAATTACTTACCGTCGCGGCCGAACAGGTTCAGAGCGAAGCCAAAAAATAACACTTGCACGAAGCTAATCAGGTCCTGACTTTGCGTGCTTGGGTGTGCTGCGTGTTGGCTGGGATTGCGAATCCGTGAAAGTGCCATAGGCGGAAAAATCGACAGCGAAAACCACTTTATCTTCCGCAAACATCATATAGAGCGGCATGCGCCAGGTAATGGTGTGGCGAAAAAAATCGCCGGTGATTTCAGGCTTGATCGTAACGCCGTTGAGTTTCACGGGCTCAATATGATCGATGGAACCAGGAAGGCTGATCGAGAAACTGTAAGTGTGATTGCCGAACACGGCGGCAAGTGCTGCCGAATCTTCTTTGTCTTCCGGAGATTTTTCGCTTCTGACATCGGCGCTGCGTACCACGCGGCGGAAGGTTGCGCTCTTGGGCGCTAGCCCGAACAAATTGCTGCCGTGAACCGCAAGCGAAAAATCCTCGTCCGCCAATCCCAAATCCGCGATGCTGGCGAAAGCAATGCGTTCGCGGTGAATGGCATGGCCGTTGACGATCTCGGTCTCGCGCTTCACTTCACCTTTCAATTCCGAGATCAGCACTTCGTTTTTCAACGCTTCGCCCACCATGCCATCGGCGGTGAGCGTGACCTCATAAGTGCCTGAGCCGTCGCGGCCCAGCGTCATTTTCTGATCGAGATCGAAACAGCCCGTGAGCACTAAACACGCAAGCGCGATAAAGAGCGGGCGCATCATGGCTTTTCTCCAAACACGCGGGCGAAAATCGTGTCCACATGCTGCATATGGACATCGAGATCGAACAGCTCTTCGAGTTCAGGCCCCTTAAGCACGCGCGTCACATTGGCATCGGCCTTGAGCAGGTCGAGAAATTCGCCTTTACCCTCGAAACTTTTCATCGCGCTTTTTTGTACCAGCGCGTAAGATTCTTCACGCGACAGGCCTTTTTGCGTGAGCGCCAAGAGCACGCGCTGGCTGTGGATCAGCCCTTTGGTGTGTTCCAGGTTTGCTTTCATGCGATCGGGATAGACCACGAGCTTGTCGATAATGCCGGCAGCGCGGGCAAGTGCGAAGTCGAGCGTGATGGTGGCATCGGGACCGATAAAGCGTTCTACGCTCGAATGCGAAATATCGCGCTCATGCCATAACGCCACGTCTTCCATGGCTGGGATGGCGTAAGCCCGCACCATGCGGGCAAGGCCTGTCACGTTTTCCGCCAGTACCGGATTGCGCTTGTGCGGCATGGCGGAAGAACCTTTTTGCCCTTCAGAGAAATGCTCCTCGGCCTCCAGCACTTCCGTGCGCTGGAGATGGCGGATTTCAAGCGCTAACCGTTCCAGCGAACTCGCTATCACGCCTAACGTGGCAAAGAACATGGCGTGGCGGTCGCGCGGGATGATCTGCGTCGATACGGGCTCGACCGAGAGTCCCATTTTCTTCGCCACGTAGTCTTCAACGCGTGGGTCGACATGGGCAAACGTCCCCATGGCGCCCGAAATGGCGCAAGTGGCGACCTCTGCGCGCGCCTGCAAAAGCCGCGCGCGATTGCGCGCGAACTCCGCGTAAAAGCCCGCAAGCTTGACGCCAAACGTGGTGGGCTCGCCATGAATGCCGTGGCTGCGGCCGATAATGGGCGTGAGCTTGTGTTCGTAGGCACGGCGTTTCAGCGCTGCCAGCAGCGCGTCAACGTCCTTGATGAGAATGTCGGCCGCGCGCGCCAGCTGCACGGCAAGTGACGTATCCAGCAAATCCGACGACGTCATGCCCTGGTGGATGAAGCGCGCCTCAGGGCCGACGAATTCGGCCAGATGCGTAAGAAAGGCCACCACATCGTGTTTCACTTCGCGCTCGATTTCGTCGATGCGCTCGATGTCGAATTTTGTCTTCGAGCCCTTGTCGCGGATTTTTCGCGCGGCTTCTTTTGGTATGACGCCAAGCTCGGCCAGCGCGTCGGTGGCATGGGCCTCGATCTCGAACCAGATGCGGAATTTCGTTTCCGGCGACCAGATCGCCGTCATTTCGGGGCGGGCATAGCGCGGGATCATTTCAACTCTCCAATCCGCCGAGCGCCAAGTACTTCACCTCCACGAATTCCTCGATGCCGTATTTCGAGCCTTCGCGTCCCAAACCCGATTCCTTGACGCCACCGAAGGGCGCCACTTCGGTCGAGATCAGTCCTTCATTGACGCCGACAATGCCATATTCCAGCGCCTCCGACACGCGCATGACGCGGGCAAGATCACGCGCATAAAAATAGGAGGCGAGGCCGAAGGGCGTGTCGTTGGCGAGCTTGATCGCCTCTTTTTCCTCGCGGAAACGGAAGAGCGTCACAACGGGGCCAAAAATTTCTTCCTGCGCGCAGGCCATGGCAGGCGTGCAGTCGCGTACGAGAGTGGGCTCGAAAAAGGTGCCGCCGAGTTTGTGCCGCTTGCCGCCGAGCGTGACCTTCGCGCCTTTGCTTGTTGCGTCTTCAATGATGCGCTCGACTTTCTCAACCGCGCTTTCGCTAATCAGTGGGCCCTGCTGGACGCCGTCGCCAAAGCCATCGCCAACTTTCAGAGCCGATACAGCCTGCGACAGCCGCGCGGCGAAATCGTCATAGACGCCGTCCTGCACCAGGAAGCGGTTAGCGCAGACGCAGGTCTGGCCCATGTTGCGGAACTTGGAGGCGATGGCGCCTTTGACGGCGGCGTCGAGATCGGCATCGTCGAAAACGATGAAAGGCGCATTGCCGCCAAGTTCCAGCGAAATCTTTTTCACCGTGGTCGCGCATTGCTGCATGAGCAGCTTGCCGATTTCCGTCGAGCCGGTGAACGAGAATTTCCGTACCAGTGGATTGGAGGTGAGTTCCGTGCCCACGCGCGAAGCGTGCGCAGTTGTCACCACATTGAACACGCCTTTGGGCACGCCTGCGCGCGCGGCAAGCTCAGCGATGGCCAATGCCGACAATGGCGTTTCCGAAGCGGGCTTGCTCACCACCGTGCAGCCGGCCGCCAGTGCTGGCGCGCATTTGCGCGTGATCATGGCGTTCGGGAAATTCCACGGCGTAATGGCGCCCACCACGCCCACCGGCTGCTTGATCACCACGATGCGCCGGCCCGATACATTTTGCGGGATCACGTCGCCATAGATGCGTTTGGCTTCTTCACCAAACCATTCGATGAAAGCCGCGCCATAGGCGATCTCGCCCCGGCTTTCGGCGAGCGGCTTGCCCTGTTCGGCCGTCATGATGCGCGCAAGATCCTCCTGCGCCGCCATCATCAGCTCGTAGAATTGGCGCAAAATCGCGGCCCGCTCTTTGCCAGTTTTTGCAGCCCAGGCTGGGAACGCGCGATGCGCGGCTTCGATGGCGACGCGCGTCTCTTCCTCCAGCATGTCCGGCACTTCGGCCAGCGTTTCGCCGGTGGATGGGCTTTTCACGGGAAACCGCACGCCAGACCGCGCCTTCGACCATTGGCCGTCAACATAGGCGTCGGCCCGCAAGAGCGCCGGATCGTCGAGCTTCAACATGGGGTTCTTCTAGCCCTGCGGCGCGTTCGGCGGAAGGGTTTGTTCGGTTGGCGAAACGGCCGCGATTAGTGCGGCCGTATGCGGCTCCTTTGGCGCGCGCAGGATCTCGGCCACCGGCCCACGCTCAATGATTTCCCGCTCGCGGATGATAAGGGCGTCTTCGGCCAGCGCCTCGGCCACTGCGAAATTGGCTGTCACCACCATGAAGGCCGCGCCCTCGCGTTGGCGAAAATCCTTGAGGAGATCCAACACCAGCGCCTGGCCCGGCGCGTCAAGCCCGATGAGCGGCTCGTACAGCACGACCAGATGCGGGCCGCCCGCCAGCGCACGCGCAATCTGCACCCGGCGGCGGTCGAGAATGCTTAGGGCCGCAATACGCCGTTTGCGCGGCATGTCGCCCAACCCCACGCGCTTCAGCATGGCTTCCGCAGTCAGCAGGTTTTCTTTCTGCCCCATATGAATATGGGCGCGCATGGGTTCGATGATCGTCTCGTAAACCGTCATGCGCGGATCAAGCACCTCATCATCGCCGGTGATAAAGCGACGCGCTGGCGCAACCGTGCGCGCATTTCGGGCGACAGGATTCCCATATCGACGGCATCGAAAATAATTCGCCCTTGCCAGCGGCGCGACAGGCCAAGCACCGCTCGGACGATGGTGCGCCGGCCCGAGCCGCGCTTGCCGATGAGCGCAAGGCTGGCGCCACGACGCAAATCGAAGGTGATGCCTTCCGCAGCGGTAACAATGCGCTTGTCGGGCCTGTCAAAGACAAGACTGCGCACTTGCAACAGGGGTTCCGAACGCGGGCTTACGCGCGCGGCCTCGCCGGTGCGGCCAAGCCGCGGCACGGCACGGAAAAGCGATTGCGTGTAGGCGTGTGCGCGTGCGCTGGCCATGCGTTCGGTGGGGCCTTCTTCCACCAGCCGCCCATCACGCAACACGGCCACACGCCCGCCAAGGCGGGCCGGCACATGCGGATCGCCGGTGAAGTAGATTAGCGCAAAGCCATTGCGCGATTGTTCCTGAAGCAGCAGGCCCAGGAATTCATCTGCTTCGGTGGGATCAAGGCCGGAGGTGACGTCATCGGCAAGAATGGCATCGGGATGTTGCGCAAGCGCCAGCGCCAGAAAACTGAACACGCGCTCGCGCGGGCTGAGGGCACTGGGGCGAAGTTGCAGACGTTCAGGCGAAGGTGCGCCGGGCAGGCGCTCCAGCGCAACGCGCAAATCGGTTTCGGCTTCTGCCTTGGTGAGATGCTCGACACGCGCAAGTATGCGTGCGAACTGGCCTTCCGCGCCCGCATGCGGCGCCAGTGCCGCGAGCGATGCATTGGCGAGATAAGTAAAACGCGGCAGCTTGCCGTTGATGCGTTCGCCTAGCGTCAGGGTTCCAGAAATTTCGGCTTCTCGCGGCAGCATTTTGGCGAGCACATCGCGCAAGGTCTCGCGCCCGCTGCCGTGGCGGCCCAGCACGGTCAGGATTTCTCCCGCCTTGGCACTGAGCGTGAGATCGGCGAGCAGCAACCGCCCTGCCAGCATCACGCTGAAATTGTCCATTTCAAAGACATTGGCAGGGGTTTCGGCGTTCATGGCCGCTCGCCCCCGGAAAGCCCAGCCGCAAGCCGCGCGCAAAGAATAAGCAAAGCCAAGGTGGCGGCAGGAAACAGCGCCGTCCACCAGGCCTCGGGCAAGACGTTCTGGTTGGCAGCAATCAACAACCCCAGATCGCGCACCGGCGCCACAGCGCCGAAGCCAAAGAAACTCATGGTGGCAAGCGTTATCGTAACTGCCGCGAATGCGCGCGCAGCAGTTGGAATAAGCGCATCGCGCAGCTCGCAGACTAGATCGCGCTGGAACAGCGTGACGCCATCCACGCCCGTAGCGCGGGCAAAATCGGCATAGGGGGCCGCCAGATGCGCGCGTGCGCGATCATAGGCGCGCGCGAAAGCGGCGGGTGCTGCCGCAAGTCCCGCGGCGATTGCCGCGTGCCCCTGGCCCATCAACACGGAAATGAGAATGGCGGAAAGAAGCGACGGAATGGAAATCAGCACGTCGACGCCAATGCGCACGGCAATGCCGGCGCGGCCCAAAGCGTGGCCTGCAAGAAATCCCGCTATCGTGCCTGCGGCCAACACCACAAGAAAACCAAAACCGGCATCGCCCATGGTGACGCCAAGGCCGTAAAGCGTTTCACTGTAGACATCACGACCCAGCGCATCTGTGCCGAAAACATTTGCGGCATTGAGATAAGAAAGCGGCGCACCGGCATTCAGCATGCCGGGCGCAAAGGGCGCGATGAAACGCGCGATGCCCGCCAGCGCCGCAAGCGCAACGAGGCCAGTGACGCCAACAACGCCGGCTGTCTTGCGCAAATTCAAGTGCGCGTTTACGGGCATTGCGGCTTCTGCAATCGTCATGACACGGTCTCTTCCGCGATCAGCGCGTGTGCGGCAACGGGCCCCGCGAAATCCGCGCCCGCGCGAATAACGGCAATGACGAAAACAATGACGGCAGCAACCGCCCAATCGGCGAGCGCCACAGCGTGAATGAAAGCCGCGCCCGCGCCCGGCCAGGCGAAAATCCATTCGGCCACGGCAGCCGCCGCAAAAAACGCCAGCACGATGTCGGCGAGATCGGCGAGGCTGAGTGCAATCGCATGACGCACGACATAAATGTGCAAGATGTCGGCATCGCCAAGCCCTAAGCGGCGCAACCCGTCGCGGTAAGGTTCGGTGCTCGCGATCTCCAACGCATTGCGCCAGGAAAGCGCTACCGCGCCGGCGCCGGCCAAACCCACGGTCAGTCCCGGCGGCGCAATAGCTTCAAGGGTGGCAAGCATGGTGTTGCTGTCCTGGCTCGCAATGGCAGCAAATAATGACGGTACGTCGGTGCTGGCGTGGGCGGTCCAAAGCCGCGCGAAAAGAATGCTGATCAGAAGCCCTGCACAAAACACCGGCACCGAACCCGTCAATTGCACGATAGGTGAGACGATGGGGCGCGTAGCGGGATCGGCCAACGCCGAACCCAGCGGCACGCCGATGATGAGCGCGATGGGAATTGCGAAAAGAAGCAGCTCAAGACTCGCCATGAATGCCGGCCCTGCTTCGATGCTCGCGTTCAGCTCCGAAAGGCTGCTTTGGCCGATGTCGAAGGCAAAGACATGCGGGACTTTCGCCAGCATCGCCGCAACAAAGTTAGCAGCACCCGCAAGCGCCCCCGGCTCACCCAGCGCCGCAATGGCGGCGGCCAACAGCCCCGCGCCAATAAGGCTCGCGGCCAGCATGGCGGCGCGCAGCAAGGCGTAACGCAACATTTTCAGCAAAACCTCCCCCGCGCTGTTTGGTCAGAATACAGAAATCGTGCTGGCTGCGGCAGGGAATCGTTGACACATCCTGCCGATTTCCCGCTGCTGATTTCAGATTTCTGGTTTACAGCAGGCCTAACGCCTTGAAGCTGGCATGGCCACCGCGGCCGACCACCAGATGATCGTGAACGTCGATATGCAACGCCTTGGCGGCGGCCACCACTTCGCGAGTCATGGCGATATCGGCGCGGCTGGGCGTGGGATCGCCGCTAGGGTGATTGTGCACCAGGATGAGGGCGGAAGCCCCCAGCTCGAGCGCGCGCTTGACCACTTCGCGGGCATAAACCGGCGTGTGGTCGACCGTGCCCCGCTGATGCACCTCTTCTGCGATGAGCGCGTTCTTGCGGTCGAGGAATAAGATTCGAAATTGCTCGGTCTCGGCGCGCGCCATGGCAGCCGCGCAGTAGTCGAGCAAAGCCTCCCATGAAGAAAGCGCGGGCCTGCCCAATAGCTTGGTTTTGGAAAGCCTAAGCGCCGCGGCCTCCACGGTCTTGAGCGCCGCAACAACGGATTCTCCCACGCCATCGATTTCTTGCAAGCGTTGGGGCGTAGCCGCGATCACTTCACTGAAACTACCGAACTTTCGGATCAGCTCTTTTGCCAAAGGTTTGACGTCGCGCCGGGGCAGCGCCGCGAACAGCACCAACTCGAGCAGTTCGTAATCGGGCATCGCATCGGCGCCGCCCGCAAGGAAGCGCGCGCGCAGGCGTTGGCGGTGCGCGAGATAATGCCGCGTCTCGCCTTCCTCACTGATAGGGAGGTTGGTGCCAGCCTTTGGGCGAGAGGGTGAAGATTTCAAAGCCATCCTGTGTCACGCCCACGCTGTGCTCGAATTGCGCCGACAGCGAACGGTCGCGCGTCACCGCGGTCCAGCCATCGTTCAAAACTTTAACCGCATAACCGCCGAGATTGATCATCGGCTCGATAGTGAAAAACATTCCGGGCTTGAGCGCTATGCCTTGGCCCGCGCGCCCATAATGCACGATGTTGGGCATGCCGTGAAAGATGCGGCCCAATCCGTGGCCGCAGAAATCGCGCACCACGGCGCAATGCTGCTCATCCTCGGCAAATGATTGAATGGCAAAGCCGATATCGCCGGTGGTGGCGCCGGGCTTCACCGCATTGATGCCGCGGATCATCGATTTATAGGTAGTTTCGACCAACCGCTCGGCTTTGCGCTTGGGTTCGCCCGCGTAATACATGCGGCTGGTGTCGCCATGCCAGCCATCGACGATCACCGTCACGTCGATATTGAGAATGTCGCCATCCTTAAGCGGCCGGTCATTGGGAATGCCGTGGCACACCACATGATTGAGCGAGGTGCACAGCGTGTGGCGATATCCGCGATAGCCCACGCAAGCGGGGATAGCGCCATGATCCATCACGTAATCGAAGGCGAGTTTGTCTAATGCGGCCGTGGTCACGCCGGGCTTCACTGCCGGCACCATAAGGTCCAAAACTTCGGCGGCAAGGCGCCCCGCCTTGCGCATGCCGGCGAAATCCTCCGGCCCATGCACGGTCACGGCCATCGCCGAATGCCGCGCTTCCGCTACATCGCTGTCAGGCATTACGTCTCCCAAGGGCTTTCCTTACCGGCGCACAATACGCGAAACTCAGCTTTACATTTGGGGATTGCAGGGCGCCAGCGTCAAGGTCCGAAAGCCTTGAAAACCAGCGGAAAGCGGAGCGTTCATGGAAGAGGTCAGTGCCGCCATCCTGGTCATCGGCGACGAAATCCTTTCGGGCCGCACGGCCGATATGAACATCAACCATATCGCGCGCGTATTGACAGAAATCGGCATCGATCTCTGCGAGGCGCGCGTGGTGCCCGATATCGAGGCCGAGATCGTGGCGGCCGTGAATGCTTTGCGCGCGCGTTACACCTATGTCTTCACCACGGGCGGCATCGGCCCTACGCATGACGACATTACGGCCGCAGCAATCGCCAAGGCTTTCGCCGTGCCGTTGGAAGAAAGCTCGGAAGCTTTGGCGATGTTGCATGCGCGTTACGGGCCCACCACCACGCTCAACGAAGCGCGAAAGCGCATGGCGTTGATCCCCAAGGGCGCGCAACTGGTGCGCAACAGCGTATCCGGCGCGCCAGGATTTCAGATCGGCAACGTGTTCGTGATGGCGGGTGTGCCCGGCATCATGCGTGCCATGCTCGAGGACATCGTGCCGCGCCTCAAAACCGGCACGCCGGTGGTAAGCCGCACCATTGCCGCGGCCCTCGGCGAAAGCACCATGGCGAAATCGCTCGGTGAAATTCAGTTGCGTCATCCCGCTGTGGCGATCGGTTCTTACCCTGCCTTTGGCCCGGGCGGCCCAAAAGTCACCCTTGTGGCGCGTGGGCGCGATCGCAACAAAGTCGAGGCCGCGGCTCAGGAAATTGAAACCATGCTGCGAGAATTGGGCGGCGAGCCTTTGCGCATGCCATGAACGGCTTGGCCGCAAACGAGGTGAATCCTGCGAAAAACAGCGTGATTTCATGCGGGCTTGGTGTATCATCGGTCTTTAGTGGGGGCTGGCTTCAAGACGGGCGCGATATTCGCGGCTCGCGCATGCCGGCAGAGAAGAGAGCAACAGCGTGTCCGTGCGCGTTATCGTGGCCGTGTTAGGCGGCATCATCTTTGTGGCCGCAGGGGTCGCCGTCGCCGCCAATGTCATGTCGAACCGTCAAGTGGATTTCTTCGCCAGCGGCACGCATCAATTCTATGTCTGGTGCGCGGGAGCCAAGGATTATATCGCCACCGAGCAAGGCGCCAACGCCGAAGACGCGCAGATCAAGCTCTACAACGCCAACAAGGCCAACGGACATTCGCGCTGCTGGCCGGTCTGGCAAGCGCGCATCGCAGAATAATCGGATTTTGCATGTAACGTTCTCTGCGGCGGCCTCGGCCGCCGTTTTTGTTTGTGCCAGGCACCATGAACCGCCGGAGCCTTGCCAGCGAGTGTTCAGATCATCTGGTTCGGGGAGTTAAGCCGAGATGGGAATTGAGCGTCACGCTTTCAAGGGGGCGGCAAAGATTTTTTGCTTATCCATGCGTGCGTTTCGTCAATTAGCGCGCTTGGCCAGGAATTTCTGCTGAAAATTTTTGAGATATCCATCCTGTTCCCCATCGTCATGGCCGGGCTCGACCCGGCCATCCATCCGGCGAGTATTGCGAGCCAATGCGTCTTTTGTGCCCGCTAACGCGGGCGCGATGGATGGCCGGGTCGGCGTGCTTCGCACGCCAATGAGTTAAATGCGCGGCAGGGCCGCGCGAGCCCGGCCATGACGAAAAAGGGGGGTCGGCTTGACGTGGGGTCTTGCCTGCGATTGAGCTTTCCACGGCCCCGTGGCGGAATGGTAGACGCAACGGACTTAAAATCCGTAGTTCCGAAAGGGATGTCCCGGTTCAAGTCCGGGCGGGGCCACCAATATCGTCAAGGTCTCTGAGTGATCGCAATTTGCCGCCCCATCGCGCGCTGGGCGATGAGAATAACCAGCCCAGCTGCCATCCAAATTCCACCGGCGATCTTTGCGTTGTCGTCAGAGCTCCACAGCACATAAGCGACGATGGCAAGGCCAATGACGGGCACGATGAGATGGCGGAGCCAGTTGCGGCTCTTCTGCCCAATCACGAAATGCGCAACCACTGAGACGTGCAGCAAAAAGAAACCGATGAGCGCGCCGAAACTCACCATGGTGAAGAGCAATCCCAGCTGATCGACGAAGCCGATGCCGATGATGAGCGTGATGATTGCCACCACAATGATGGCGTAGGAGGGCACTTTGCGATTGGGCTGGATATGCGCGAGCCATTTCGGCAGCCTGCCGTCGCGCGCCATGCTGAAGAGCAACCGCGCGGTTGACGCCTGTGCCGTCATTGCCCCCGCAAAGCTGCCGAACAAAACTTTGGGAAGCGCCACAAACAACGTCAGCCCATAACCGCCGATCATGCCGATGATGCCGTAGAAGGCGGCGTCCGTTGCATCGCCGGGAGGGAAACTGGTGCGGCCAAGAACAAAGAGCGAGGTGAGATAGCTCTGCACAATAAAAATACCGGCGACGATACAGAGCGAGAGTATGGTGGCTTGGCCCACGGCTTTGGGTGCGGCGTTCGATTCTTCCGCCATTGTCGAGACGGCGTCGAAGCCCAAGAAACTCACCACCGCCACCGACAGAGCGCCAAACAAGATTCCAGGCGTGAATTCGGCGGGATTGTAAAACGGCAAAAGCGAAAGATGCGCGCCCGCCACATGATGGACGACGGCGCTGATCTCCACGCCGATAACCACGGCCAGCATGGCGAGTTGCAGGCCCAGCATGATGCGGTTGGCGCGCGCGGTGGTTTCGACGCCGAAGTAATTGATCAGCGTCGCCACGGTGACTAGCCCCGCCACCCATACAGGTTTGGGAACCATGGGCAGCACGGCATGGAGCGCCACCGCGCAGACGATATAAGTGCCTGCGGGGAGCAGGAGATAATCAAGCAGCAATCCCCAGCCCGCGAAAAAACCAACCGTTGGTCCGAGGCTCCGCGCCGCATAGGCGTAAACGGAACCGGCCAATGGAAAAGCCCGGCTCATCGTGGCGTAGCTCAGGGCCGTGAACACCATGGCGACCAGGCCGACCACATAGATCAGCGGCACCATGCCGTGGCTGGCGTTGAAGATGATGCCGAAGAGGGCGATCGGAGCGGTCGGTACGATAAAGACGAGCCCGTATACAACCAGATCGAACAGGCCGAGCGAGCGCTTCAGTTCCTGCTTGTAACCGAAAGCTTCAACGCCGATGGCAGGCTCAATTTCGCTCATGCATGCCGGATCGCATTTGCCGCGGCTCTTGGCCTTTCACTGAATTCTTGTTGGCCGGTTATTTCTTCGGCTTGCTGAACCGCAGCATGAATTGATCGGTATGCCCGCGGATGGCTTCGTCGAAGATGCTGGCCGTGCGCGGATCACCGGGGTTGTGCAAGGCGCTGCCTTCGGCCTCCAGCTTGAAGCCCGCGGATTCGACTTCTTTTTTCACCAAGGCTTCGTCGATGCGGTGGAGTTTTTCCGTGTCCCGCTCGCCAGAGCCTTTCACGGCCGAATGATCGAGCACGAAATAGATGCCGCCGGGCTTCAGCGCTTTGAACACGGACTTGTTCAAGGCGATCATGTCGGGCTTGCCGAAATACTTTTCGATATGCAGGTCGTGATAATTCTGCGTGGTCCACACCACGTCCACATATTGCGGCACTTTCAGCGCGCCCACCGGCTCGGTGATGGCCGAGACATTGCCATAAGCGGGATCGGCGGCAATGGCCTTGGACGCATCGGCTGCTTTCGGGATGGCGGACAACACTTCCGTGGCGGTCATGGCATAGACATGGCCCTTCGGCCCCACCACCTTCGACAGAATCCGTGTGTAATAACCGCCGCCCGGCACCAACTCAGCCACGATCATGCCGGGCCTGACGCCCGCGAACATAATAGTCTCGGCGGGCTTGCGGTTCGCGTCGCGCGCCGTGTCTTTCTCAGGCCGCGCTTTGTCGGCGATGGCCGCGCTGATGTATTTCGGAATGTTGGCCGCTTGCGCGCTCGCAGCAAAAGCGAAAACGGCTGCTGCCACAACAAAATGCAACTTACGCATGAGACACCCCCCTCTATGGAACCAGCCTAGCAATCCTACATCTGCATGGTCCAGCCGCCCACATTCATGGCGGCCTGGCGCATGGCTTCGCTGAGCGTGGGGTGCGCGTGGCTGGTGCGCGCAATGTCTTCGGACGCGGCCGAGAACTCGATGGCCAAAGAGGCTTCCGCGATCATATTGCCGACATCGGGCCCCAGCATGTGCACGCCCAGTACGCGGTCGGTCACGGCGTCCGCGACGATTTTCACGAAGCCTTCGGTGGTGAGATTGGCTTTTGCCCGCGCATTGGCGGTGAAAGGGAATTTGCCGATCTTGTAGGCGATGCCAGCCGCTTTCAGTTCTTCTTCGGTTTTTCCCACTGTCGCCACTTCGGGATAGGTGTAGATGACGGACGGAATGGCATCGTAGGTCACATGCCCCGCGCGCCCTGCAATGCGCTCGGCGCAGGCCACCGCCTCGTCTTCCGCTTTGTGGGCCAGCATGGGGCCCTCGCGCGCATCGCCGATGGCCCAAACGCCTTCTACATTCGTCTTGAAATGTTCGCCGGTGATGACGCGTCCCTTGGGATCGAGCTTCACGCCCGCTTTATCGAGGCCAAGCCCTTGCGTGTACGCGCGCCGCCCGATGGCGACCAGAATGACATCGGCCTCCATTGTTTCGCGCGCGCCGCCCGCGGCAGGTTCAATGGCCGCCAGCAACACGCCGCCCTTCTTTTCCACGCCCACGACCTTGGAAGCGAGCTTGAACTTGATGCCCTGGCGTTCCTGCAGGCGCTGAAATTGTTTCGCAATTTCCATGTCGACGCCCGGCACGATGCGATCGAGAAATTCAACCACGAGGACTTCCGAGCCCAATCTGCGCCACACCGAGCCAAGCTCAAGCCCGATTACGCCGGCACCGACAACCAGCAATTTTTTTGGAACGGATGTGAGTGACAGCGCGCCGGTGGAAGAAACAATCTGCTTCTCGTCGATGGTAACGCCCGGCAAGCGGCGCAACGTCGGAACCCGTGGCGATGACGATGTGCTTGGTTTGCAGTTCGCGCACGCCATCTTTTGTTTTCACGCTCGACTTTGCCTGGCGAAACGATGCGCGCTTCGCCGACAATGGCTTCGGCCTTGTTTTTCTTGAGCAGGAATTCAACGCCTTTGGTGAGCTCGCCTACTACTTTGTCCTTGTGCGCCATCATCGCCTTGAGGTCGACGGATAAATCCTTCGCCACGATGCCGAATTTCGGGAATTTTTCTTTGGCCTCTTCGTAAAGCTCGCTTACGTGCAGCAGCGCTTTCGAAGGAATGCAGCCCACGTTCAAGCACGTGCCGCCGAAGACGCCGCGGCTATCGACGCAGGCGGTTTTGAGACCTAATTGCCCGGCGCGAATGGCGCAGTTGTAACCGCCGGGCCCGCCCCCGATGACTACGACGTCGAAATCGTCGGCCATGTCAGAGATCCAGCAACATGCGCTGCGGGTCTTCCAGTTCCTGCTTCACGCGCACGAGGAAGGTGACAGCTTCGCGCCCATCCACCAGCCGGTGGTCGTAGGAAAGCGCGATGTACATCATCGGGCGGATGACCACCTTGCCGCCCACCGCCATCGGGCGATCCTGAATCTTGTGCATGCCCAGAATGCCCGACTGCGGCACATTGATGATGGGCGTCGACATGAGGGAGCCGAACACGCCGCCATTGGTGATGGTGAAGGTGCCGCCCTGCAGTTCTTCCAATTTCAAATGCCCGTCGCGCGCGCGGGCGGCGAAATCGGCGATGCCTTTTTCGATTTCGGCCATGCTCTTTTTATCGGCATCGCGCAGCACGGGCACGACCAGGCCTTTCTCTGTGCTCACGGCAATGCCGATGTCGTAATAGTTCTTGTAGATGATGTCGTCGCCGTCGATTTCTGCATTGACGGCCGGGATTTCCTTCAGTGCCGTGCAGCAGGCGCGCACGAAGAAACTCATCAGGCCGAGCTTGACGCCATGCTTTTTCTCGAAGCTGTCCTTGAACTCGTCGCGCAGCGCCTTGATGTGGCCCATATCGACTTCGTTGAAGCTGGTGAGTTGGGCCGCGGTGTTCTGAGATTCCTTTAGGCGCGCGGCGATGGTTCTGCGCAGGCGCGACATCGGCACGCGTTCTTCGCGCGATTCTTGTGCGCGCGGGCCCGATGGCCTGACGGCGGGCGTGGGCTTCGGCGCTTTGGCGCGCGCTTCCAGCGCTGCAATCGCATCGGCCTTGGTCACTTGGCCGTGCATGCCGGTGCCCTGGATGGAAGCGACATCGAGTTTTTCTTCTTCGGCGATGCGCCGCACCGATGGCGGCGGCGGCGTTTGCGCTTTCACTTGCGGCGCAGCTTGCTTCGCGGGCTGGGGTGGCGCGGCTTTTGGCGCTTCTGCTTTGGCGGCAGGCTTTGCGCCGCTTGATTGTGAGCCTTGGCCCTCCTTCACCGCACCCAGCACGGTTCCTACTTGTACCGATTGGCCCTGTTTGACGCGGATTTCGTCGAGCGTGCCAGCCGCAGGCGAGGGCACTTCCACCGTCACCTTGTCGGTCTCAAGCTCAACCAGCGGCTCGTCGCGTGCCACCGCGTCGCCTTCCTTCTTGAACCATTTGGCGATCGTCGCTTCGGTGACGGATTCGCCCATAGCGGGAACTTTGATTTCGATGCTCACGAGGGGCCTTCTGCTGTCCGGTCCTTATATCGCCTTATAGCGTCAGCGCGTCATTAAGAAATGCAGCAAGCTCGGCCAGATGCTGGCTCATGCGGCCTGCGGCGGGCGAAGCACCCTCGGCTCTGCCCGCGTAGCGCGGCCGCTCCTTGCGGCCGAGCCCCGTCAGCACTCTTTCGATGCGAGGGGCGACAAACGTCCAGGCGCCCTGGTTCTTCGGCTCTTCCTGGCACCAAATGATTTCGGCCTTCGGGAAACGCATCAGTTCTTCGGTAAGAGCAGCATCCGGGAACGGATAAAGCTGTTCCAGCCGCAACAGTTGAATGCGTTTTTCGCCGCGCTTCTCGCGCTCGGCGAAGAGATCGTAATAGACCTTGCCGGTGCACAGCACGACGCGGGCGATTTCGGAGTCCGCCACCAACGACTTTGCCAGCTGCGCGCCGTCCCACAACACACGATGGAAAGACGAGCCGAGCTCCATATCGGCGAGATTGGAAACGCAACTCTTGTGGCGCAGCAGCGATTTCGGCGTCATCACCACCAAGGGCTTGCGGAAAACGCGGTGCATCTGGCGGCGCAGCAAATGGAAATAGTTTGCGGGCGTAGAAGGATAGGCCACCTGCATGTTGTCTTCGGCGCAGAGTTGCAAAAATCGTTCAAGCCGCGCCGACGAATGTTCCGGCCCCTGGCCTTCATAGCCATGCGGCAACAACAGCACGAGGCCCGACATGCGCAGCCATTTCATTTCGCCGGGCGCGATGAACTGGTCTATCACCACCTGCGCGCCATTGGCGAAGTCGCCGAACTGCGCTTCCCAAAGCACCAGCGCCTTGGGCTCGGCGAGGGAATAGCCATACTCGAAACCGAGCACCGCCATTTCCGACAACAGGGAATCGATGGCCTCGAACTCGGCCTGGGTCTCGCTGACGTGACTGAGCGGCACATAGCGCTCTTCGTTTTCCTGATCGACGAGGGCGGCATGGCGCTGTGAGAACGTGCCGCGCACCGAATCCTGGCCAGATAGGCGCACCGGATAGCCTTCGGCCAGCAGCGTGCCGAAGGCCAGCGCTTCGCCCGTGGCCCAGTCGATGCCTTCGCCCGCCTCGATCGTCTTGGCCTTGGCTTCGAGAATGCGGGCGAGCGTCTTGTGCAAATGGAAATCGGCGGGCAGCGTGGTCAGGGCCTTGCCCACCTGGCGCAACAATTTCTTGTCCACTCCGGTGGTGCCCCGGCGGTCGCCCGCAGGCGCCGTCTCGAACCCCGTCCAGCGCCCATCCAGCCAGTCCGCCTTGTTGGCGTGATGCGCTTTTGCAGCATCCAGTTCATCATCCAGCCTCTTGGTGAAGGCGTCTTTCATCGCCTGTATTTCGGCTTCGCTGAGCGCGCCTTCGGCAACCAGCCGCTTTGCGTAAATCGTCAGCGTCGTCTCATGGCCGTGTATCGCGCGATACATAAGTGGCTGGGTGAACGATGGCTCGTCCGCTTCGTTGTGGCCGAAGCGGCGATAGCAGAACATGTCGATGACCACATCCTTGTGGAACAGCTGGCGGAATTCCGACGCCACGCGCGCGCAATGCACAACGGCCTCGGGGTCGTCGCCATTCACATGGAAGATAGGTGCCTGCACCATCAACGCCACGTCGGACGGATAGGGCGATGAACGCGCGTAAGCGGGCGCCGTGGTGAAGCCGATCTGATTGTTGATGATGAAATGTATGGTGCCGCCGGTGCGGAAACCCTTGGTGCCCGACATGGCGAAACATTCCGCCACCACGCCCTGGCCCGCAAACGCCGCATCGCCGTGCAGCAGCAGCGGCAGCACGGATCCGCGCGTGACCTTATCGTCGTTCTGCTGCTGCTTGGCACGCGCTTTGCCGAGCACGACCGGATCCGCCGCTTCCAGATGCGATGGGTTGGCGGTGAGCGACAGGTGAACGCGAATGCCGTCGAATTCGCGGTCGGATGATGCGCCCAAATGGTATTTCACATCGCCCGAGCCCAGCACTTCGGTGGGCTGGCTGGAGCCGCCCTGGAACTCGTGGAAAATCTGGCGATAGGGCTTGGCCAACACGTTCGCCAGCACATTCAGGCGCCCGCGATGCGCCATGCCCAGGACAATGTCTCTCACGCCCAACTGGCCGCCGCGCTTGATGATCTGTTCCAGCGCCGGAACCATGGCTTCGCCGCCGTCGAGACCGAAACGCTTGGTGCCGACGAATTTCACCGCGCAGAATTTTTCGAAATTCTCGGCCTCGATCAGTTTGTTGAGGATCGCTTTCTTGCCCTCCGGCGTGAAATGCGTACCCGGCTCCCAGGAACTCGATGCGGCGCTGAATCCAGTCGCGCTGTTCGGGATCGGTGATGTGCATGAACTCGTAGCCGATTGTGCCGCAATAGGTGCGGCGCAAAATCTGTAACGCCTCTCGCGGGGTTGCATGCTCAAGGCCAAGCACGCCGTCGAGCGCTATGGCGCGGTCCATGTCTTCTTCGCGAAAGCTGTAGAAAGATGGTTGCAATTGCGGCAGCGGTTTACGCGGTTCCAGCGCCAGCGGATCGAGATCGGCTTCCAGGTGCCCCAGCGTTCGGTAAGTGCGGATCATCCGCACCAGATGAATCGAATCCAATGCTGCCGCGCGCACGGCTTCGGCGGAAATTTCGCCGCGTGTTTCATTGTCTAAGGGCGCATCGCGCCGCCAGGCGGGTCCGCGGCCCAACTGCGTGGGCGTCAGGCCCTCTTCACCAAGCGCGTCAAAAAATTCACGCCACTCGCTATCAACACTTTTCGGATTGTCCTGATATTGGCCATACAGGCCTTCAATGAATTTGGCATTTGCGCCCGACAAAAACGATGTGGCGTCGAGCACCGCCTTTAAGGGCGCGCCGCCATTGCCTGCCGATTTGGTTTCCGTGGTCATGTTGTGCTCACGCCCAGCGTGGGGCGATCTTCTTAATATGGGGTGAGAGGCTTCTCAAACCAAGATTTTGCTGATGCGTTATTTGTCTTTGAGGAGCTCGGCCATGGTGGTGCCGAGCGCGGCCGGGCTCGGCGAAACGCGAATGCCTGCCGCCGTCAGCGCCTCGATCTTGGATTTGGCATCGCCGTGGCCCCCCGAGATGATGGCGCCTGCGTGCCCCATGCGGCGCCCTGGTGGCGCGGTGACGCCTGCAATGAACCCCACCATCGGTTTTTTGGTCTTGGAGTGCTTGATGAAATCGGCCGCAGCTTCTTCGCCGGAGCCGCCGATTTCGCCGATCATGATGATGGCCTCAGTTTCCGCGTCGGCCAAAAACATTTCCAGTACCTCGACGAAATCGGTTCCTTTCACCGGATCGCCGCCAATGCCGACGCAGCTTGATTGCCCAAGGCCGGCCGCAGTCGTCTGGCCCACGGCCTCGTAGGTGAGGGTCCCTGAACGCGACACGATGCCCACTTTGCCCCGCCGGTGGATGTGGCCCGGCATGATGCCGATCTTGCATTCGCCCGGCGTGATGACGCCCGGGCAGTTGGGGCCGATGAGCCGCGTCTTCGATCCCGAAAGCGCGCGCTTCACCTTCACCATGTCGAGCACCGGAATGCCCTCGGTGATGCAAACCACCAATGGAATTTCCGCGTCGATGGCTTCCTCGATTGCGTCGGCGGCGAAAGCGGGTGGCACATAAATTACGCTGGCCGTGGCGCCGGTTTTTTCTTTGGCCTCGCGCACGGTATTGAAGACGGGAAGCCCCAAATGCGTTTGGCCGCCTTTGCCGGGGCTGACGCCGCCCACCATCTTGGTGCCATAGGCAATCGCCTGTTCGGAATGAAACGTGCCCTGAGCGCCGGTGAAGCCCTGGCAAATGACGCGCGTGTTCTTGTCGACGAGGATGGACATTATTTGAAGATCAGATGTGCGACTTGGGGCTCGACGTCGTAATAGATCATGGCGAGTGCAGCGAGATCGAACGCCGCGTGCACGAACATCACGAACCACAAATTGCGGGTGAGCGCGAAGATGATGGCGACGGTGCCGCCCGTAATGAGCGCATTCACTACGCCCCAAGGCCCTTGCGCGAAATGCGCGAGGCCGAAAAGGCCGGTGGTCAGGATCACGATGGTGACGATGGCAAGCGTGCTGTGGCCGAACAGCTTGCCCAGGCGCTCGAACAGATAGCCGCGGAAGAAGAACTCTTCCGCGAAACCCGCGCCGTATATCGCGTAAGCCGCGAAATCGAGCGCGGCCGCCTGATTGTGCGCGAGATAATGAAAAGTGTGATTGACCGGATCGGCGCCGAAGAGCGGCAGCACCACCGCCTTCATCAGAAATTTCAGCGCAATGCCAAGAAGCAGGCCACCGGCGATGGTGATGGCCCAGCTTTTGGGCCGTGCCATGCCCATGTCGCGCAAGGGCGTACGCGAGAGCCAGAGCCAGACAAGCCCAAGCGCCGCCGCAATGGGGGGCGCCAGCAACGCACCCGCAAAGACGATAACGAAGGCCGTAATGCCCACGGGCCCCCAGCCGCGCAGCGCCTCGGCGAAACGATTGTCGAAGCTGGATTTGGGCGTGGCGGCGCTATCGCTCATCGCGCGCCCCTTACAGCACTCACGATTTTCTGCGCGGCGTCGCCAAGATCGCTCGCCGAAATAATCGGCAGGCCGGACTTGGCGAGAATTTCCTTACCCTGCTCGACATTGGTGCCTTCGAGCCGCGCCACCACCGGCACGGACAGCGCCATTTCCTTGGCGGCTGCTACAATGCCTTCGGCAATGATGTCGCAACGCATGATGCCGCCGAAAATATTGACGAGGATTCCCTTCACGTTTTTGTCGGAAAGAATAATTTTGAACGCGGCCGTCACCTTCTCGCGGGATGCGCCGCCGCCGACATCCAAGAAATTCGCGGGCTCTTCGCCATAGAGCTTGATGATGTCCATGGTCGCCATGGCAAGGCCAGCACCGTTCACCATGCAGCCGATGGAACCATCGAGCTTCACATAGGAAAGCTCGAATTTGTCCGCTTCCTGTTCGGCCGGATCTTCCTCGTCGAGATCGCGCAAGGCCGCCACGTCCTTGTGGCGGAAGAGCGCATTATCGTCGAAATTAATTTTCGCATCGAGACAGATCACTTGCCCCGCCTTTGTCACCACCAGCGGGTTCACTTCCAAAAGACTCATGTCCTTAGCGATGAAGGCGGTGTAAAGCCGTTCGATCAGAGTGCCGCATTGCGCGGCCTCATCGCCCGTAAGATTGAGCTTGCCCGCGACATCGCGTCCGATGAAGCCGCTATAGCCTTCCGCCGGATCGACGTGAAACATCGCAATCCTGTCCGGCGTCGTTTTCGCCACCTCTTCGATATCGACGCCGCCTTCAGTAGAGCCGATGAATGCGACACGGCCGATACTGCCATCGACCAGCGCGGAAAGATAAAGCTCGCGCGCGATCTCGGATGCTTCCTCGATATAAAGCCGGTGCACCACGCGGCCTTTGGGGCCGGTCTGATGCGTGACCAATGTCATGCCCAGCATGCGGGCGGCTTCCGCCTTCACTTCGTCGAGCGAGTGCACCAGCTTCACGCCGCCGGCTTTGCCGCGTCCGCCGGCATGGATTTGCGCTTTTACCACCCAGGTCGTGCCGCCAAGCTTGCGCGCGGCCGCCACCGCTTCGTCCACGCTGAATGCGGGAAGCCCACGTGGCACCGCCACGCCAAACCCGCGCAAAACCTCTTTCGCCTGATACTCGTGGATATTCATGTGGGTGGCCCTGGGGCCAAGCGCCCCATGAATGCGTGCGGATGCTTCGACTTATAACAGCGGCGAAACGCGCGGCAAGCGCCGCCGTTTGCCGCTCATGCGGCCCATTGCAAAACCAGCGCGCCGGCCACCCCCGCAATCGCAAAGCGCGCCAGATGGCCAAGCACATGCATGACGGTGAGCATGGGATCGAGCTTGATCCAGAAGCCGTTGGTCACGGTGACCACGAGGGGCCCCGCCAGCCAGGCAAGGGCCGCGATGGTAAGCCCGCCAGTGATGGTGTTGGTGTGGGTATAGGCGCAGAGCATCACCACGCCTGCCGCCGTCAGGAAGCTCACGATACAGGAGAGGATGATGGCGTTCTTATCACCGGACTTGTCGCGGATGCCGGGCCACCAGACTTCAGGATATCTCTGATAACGGTTGTGAAACAGCACGCCCATGAACAGCCAGTCGGTAAACGTGCCAAGGAAGCCCGCTACCAGGATTGCGGCAATCAGCATCCAGTTCATGACCCATCCCCTCGTGTGACGGCGGCAATATTATGCCGCTCTAGTTGCAAAGGCCACGCGATCTAGCGCTGGCCCCGCCCTGCCAGCCAGCGCTCGCGCGTAATCTCCCAAGCATGCACAGGAAAGGTTTTGCCGCCAAAGAACAGCTCGGTGCGTTCCCCGCGCGCTTCGCCGAGCCGCTCGGCAACCTTTTGCGACGGTGTGTTATCGACATGGATGACGGAAAGAAGTTTTTCGATGGTTTGCGTTTCAAACGCGTAATCCATCGAAGCGCGCGCGGCCTCGGTGGCGTAGCCCTTGCCCCAAAATGGGCGGCCCAAGGTCCAACCCACTTCCATGCCGGGCCAGCCTTCGGGGTACCAGACCCCCACGCGGCCAACCAGCTTGTGGTCTTCTTTGCGCTCCACCGCCCAAAAGCCATAACCGCGCAAAAACCAGTGGCCGACAATCGCGGTGAGATTGCGCCAGGCATCGATCGGCGCCTGCGGCGCGCCTACGGTGTAGCGCGTGACATCGGCATCAGCCATGAACGCGATAGTGGGAGCGATATCCTCTTGCCGCCATTCGCGCAGGATTAGACGCGCGGTCTCGATGCGCGGCATCGGCTTGAGCTCGGTGGTGCCGATAATCTTTGGCGGCTTGCGCCCCTGTTTCTGCCAGGCCTCTCGCGTGAGCTCCCACACATCGACGGTGAAAGTCTCTCCGCCCATGGTCATGGTGACGGGCGCGGCCTTAACATTGCCGAGTTTCAGAGCGACGCGCTGCGAGTTGATGTTCTCGGCATCGATACAGGAAATCACTTTATCTACCGGCTGCGTAGCAAAGGCCCAGTCTTGCGCGAGCGCCGCGCCTTCGCTGGCGTAACCTTGGCCCCAATGCTCGCGCGCGAGATTCCAGCCCACTTCCAGCCCCGGCCAGGTTTCGTGCCGGATCACGCCCAGCGAACCCAATCGCGCGCCGTCGGATTTGCGCTCGACCACCCAGAAACTGTGCCCGCGCAGGTACCAGTGCCCGATGGTGCCGGCAAAAGTGCGCCATGAATCGGTGCGGTTCTGCACGCCGCCGATGAAACGCTTGACCTCGGCGTCGGCTTGCAGCTCGGCAAACCAGTCGAAATCGTCTGGCCGCCATTCGCGAAGGATCAGACGCTCGGTTTCAAGACGCGGGACTAGGCGCTTCACGCGAGCTTGGGTTCCAGCTTCTTGCAGGCCTCGATCAGGCCCTTTACCGAGTCCGCCGATTTCATCAGTATGAGCGCGCTCGTCATCGGTGAGCTTCAGCTCGACCACGCGTTCGGCGCCGCCGGCGCCAATCACCACCGGCACGCCTACGAAAATATCCTTGAGTCCATATTGCCCATCGAGATGCGCGGCGCATGGCAGCACGCGCTTTTTGTCCTTGAGATAGGATTCCGCCATCAGGATGGCGGCTTCGGCCGGCGCATAAAACGCCGAGCCCGTTTTCAGCATGGCGATGATTTCGGCGCCGCCGTCGCGCGTGCGCTGGATGATCTTGTCGAGCTTGTCTTGGCTAATCCAGCCCATCTTCACAAGCTCGGGCAGCGGAATGCCGGCAACGGTAGAAAAGCGCGGCATCGGCACCATGGTGTCACCGTGGCCGCCCAGCACGAAGGCCGACACATCGGCCACCGAGACGTTCATTTCCTCAGCCAGGAAATGGCGAAAGCGCGCGCTGTCCAGCACCCCCGCCATGCCGACGATTTTATTGTTTGGCACGCCGGAAAATTCGCGCAGCGCCCACACCATGGCGTCCAAGGGATTGGTGATGCAGATGACAAAAGCATTTTTGGCGTGGCTCTTGATGCCGTCGCCCACCGCACCCATCACTTTCAGATTGATGCCGAGCAAATCATCACGGCTCATGCCGGGCTTGCGCGCGATGCCGGCCGTCACGATCACCACATCGGCGCCCGCGATATCGGCGTAGGAATTTGTGCCTTTGAATTTCGCGTCATAGCCTTCGATGGGGCCGGCCTCGGCGATATCGAGCGTCTTGCCCTGCGGCAGGCCTTCGACGATGTCGAAGAGGACGACGTCGCCAAGCTCTTTCAGCGCCGCCAGATGCGCCAGCGTGCCGCCGATCTGGCCGCCGCCGATCAGCGCGATTTTCCTGCGTGCCATGGCGCAATCCCTTAAAAATGCGAGCCGTTGGTAGCGCGCGTGAATAGTGGACGCAATCCCATCTCCAACGCGCGAACAAAACGAACCACCCTCCCTCAAGGAGAGGGTGGAGTTGAGGGATGAAACGCAGAAATGTGTTACGACTCGGCCGGCGTGGAGTCTTCTCCCGCTATGTCTTCGGCGCCTAGCTGGCGCTCGCCGATACGGGCACGTTTGCCGCGTCGTCCGCGCAGATAATAGAGCTTCGCACGGCGCACTTTGCCGTGGCGCACCACTTCTACGGAATCGACCAGCGGGCTGAAGATGGGGAACACGCGCTCCACGCCTTCGCCGTAGGAAATTTTCCGGACCGTGAAGCTTTCGTTGAGTCCGGCGCCGCCCCTCGCAATGCACACACCTTCGAACGCCTGCAGGCGCTCGCGGGTTTTGTTCTGCTTGGCTTTCTCGTCGAAGGTCACGTCAACAACTTTGACGTTGACCTTCAGCGTGTCGCCGGGGCGGAAATCGGGGAGCTTCTTGCCGCCGCGGGCGGCCTTCATCTGCTCCTGCTCGAGGGTCTGGATAATGTTCATTTTTTCTTTCCCTCGGGCGGCTTTTCTTGCTGGAAGGCGGGCGTCTTAGCGGATCGAAGACGATTTTCATAGTGGGCCCAGAGATCGGGCCTTCGGGCCTTGGTTAGCATCTCGGCCTGGGCCTGGCGCCATCTGGCGATATCGGCGTGGTGGCCGGAGCTCAAAACGGCTGGAATCTCCATATTTTCAAAGGCTTGCGGGCGGGTGTAGTGGGGGTATTCCAAGAGGCCCTGCTCGAAGCTTTCGTCCTTTGGCGAGGCTTCCGCGCCAAGCACGCCCGGCATCAATCGCACGCAGGCCTCAATGAGCGCCATGGCTGCGATCTCGCCGCCGGCTAGCACGAAATCGCCGATGGAAATTTCCTCCATTTTCCGCGCTTGGATCGCGCGTTCGTCGAGCCCTTCGAAACGCCCGCAGAACAGGATCACGCCAATACCGCTTACGAGTTCGCGCACGCGTGCCTGCGTGAGTGCGCGCCCTCTGGGCGAAAGATAAATCAGCGGCCGCATGGTTTTGTCGTTTGCCAGCACGGCATCGATAGCTGAGACCGCCACATCGGCACGCATCACCATGCCGGGTCCGCCACCAGCCGGCGTGTCGTCCACGCTATTGTGCTTGCCCAGCCCGTGCGCTCGGATGTCATGCGTATCCAGCGACCAGATTTTTTCCGAAAGTGCCTTGCCCACCAGCGACGCGCCCAACGGCCCCGGAAACATTTCCGGAAACAATGTCAGCACGCTCGCGCGCCACATGGCCTAGTTCTCGCTCATGCGCGGCGGCTGTGCCACAATGCGCCCGCCCGCGATATCCACTTCAGGCACGGATTCGCGCGTGAAGGGGATCATGGTCGTGTCGCCGCTGCCGTCATCGATCTCGATCACATCGCCCGCGCCGAAATTATGGATGCCGCGCACGATGCCGAGTTTCTTGCCGCTCGCGTCTTCCACGCGGAGACCGACTAGATCCGCGTGATAGAATTCGCCGGCCTTGGTCTCAGGCAAGGCCGCGCGCGAAATATAAAGCCGCAATCCCTTCAACGCTTCGGCGCTAGTGCGATCGTCGACACCCGTAAAGCGAATCACCACGGTCTCACCTTTCTGCGCGCGCACGCTTGCGACCTGAAAGCTTTGGCCATCCTCGGTGAACAACGGACCGTAGCGGCCAATGCCTTCGGGCTCGGCGGTGAAGCTTTTCACTTTCACTTCGCCCTTGAGGCCTTGTGCGCCGGTGATGGTGCCGACCAAAAGCCCGTCGGCACCCGTTACGGGAAGCGCGCGCGTCAAGATTGCGGCGCCTCCGGCGTTGCCTCGACGGGCTTGGCTTCCGCTTCAGCGGGCGCGGCAGCGGGAGCCGGTGCCGGCGCCGCGGCAGCCGCTGCGGCAGCACCGCTGGCGGCAGCTTCGCGTTCCTGGCGCTTTTTCTTCGGCTTGGCTTTTTCCGGATTGTTGCGCTTCAAGGGCTGCAACACACCGGCTTCCGCCAGCAAGCGATGCACACGGTCCGAAGGTGTCGCGCCCTTCGCCATCCACGCTTTCGCCTTTTCCAGATCGAGCCTGGTACGGTCGGCGTGATCCTTCGGCAGCAGCGGGTTGTGAAAGCCCAGCTTCTCGATGAAGCGGCCGTCGCGCGGCATGCGGCTGTCCGCGATGACGATGGAATAATGCGGGCGTTTCTTGGTGCCGCCCCGCGACATTCTGATTTTCAGTGACATGACATCTCCTTTGATGATTACGAGTGGTTGAACTGCGTTACTTTTTAAATCCGGGCGGCATGCCGCCAAGTTGTGAAAGCATTTGCGGGGAAACGCCGCCGCCAAACGGCATGCGGCCGCCTTTACCCATGCGCTTGGCGACGTCGGCCATCTGGCGCTGCATTTTGCAAAGCTTGTTGACGTCCGAGACTTCGACGCCGGCCCCCTTTGCGATGCGCTTGCGGCGCGAGCCGTTCAGCACATCGGGGTCACCGCGTTCTTCGCGGGTCATCGATTGCACGATGGCTTCTTGCCGTTTCAAAAGCGCGTCGTCGAAACCGGCCGCCGCCATCTGATCTTTGACTTTGCCGACGCCGGGCAGCATGGCAAGCAAGCCTTCCATGCCGCCCATCTTGCGCATCTGGCGCAACTGCTCGGCCAGATCTTCGAAATCGAATTGACCCTTCTTGAGTTTCTTGGCGAGTTTCTCGGCCTGTTCCTGGTCGAATGTTTCCGTCGCCTTTTCCACCAGACCAACGACATCGCCCATGTCGAGAATGCGCGCGGCCACCCGTTCGGGGTTGAAGGCTTCGAGCGCATCCAGCTTTTCGCCCACGCCCAGGAATTTGATCGGCGCGCCGGTGGCTGCGCGCATCGAAAGTGCGGCGCCGCCCCGTGCATCGCCATCGGCGCGGGTGAGAATGATGCCAGTGAGCGGAACGCGCGCATGGAAACTCTGGGCGATTTTCACCGCGTCCTGACCCGTCAAGCTATCCGCCACCAGAATCGTCTCATGCGGTTTCGCGATATCGCGCACCGCCGTCACTTCTTTCATCAATGCGTCGTCGATGTGCTGGCGGCCGGCGGTGTCGAGGATGACCGCGTCGTAGCCGCCGACGCGCGCTGCCGCCATGGCACGCTTGGCGATATCGGTTGGTGTTTGCTTGGGCACAACGGGAAGCGTGGCGACGCCCGCCTGTTCGCCCAGAACTTTCAACTGCTCCATGCGGCGGGGCGGTTGACGTCGAGCGACGCCATCAGCACGCGCTTTTTTTCTTTTGTCTGGAGATAAGCCGCGAGCTTGGCCGCGGTTGTGGTTTTGCCGGAACCCTGCAAGCCCACCATCAGAATGGGCGCGGGCGGGCTGCCGAGCGACAAACCAACAGCTTCGCTGCCCAGCATGTCCACCAGCGCATCGTGGACGATCTTGACCACCTGCTGACCCGGCGTGACGGAACGGATGACGGTTTCGCCGATCGCATGCTGGCGCACGGCCGCGATGAAATCATTGACGACGGAAAGCGCTACATCGGCGTCGATAAGCGCGCCACGCACTTCGGCGAGTGCTGCGTCAACGTCCTCTTCTGACAGCGCGCCCCGGCGTTTCAGCCCGTCGAACACGCCTGTCAGGCGCTTCTGCAATCCGTCGAACATTCAAACTCCCAAGCATCGCCCAAACGCCGAGCGCCCCAGGGGGCGCACCTGCGCTGCCTGGGGTCGATCCCGGGGCCAGCCCGGGACCGGAAAGGCTCTCGTCTTTCCGGATGGCCGGTGGTTTAGGCGTGGCTTGCTATCAAGTCAATGTGCGGCATCTAAGCCCAATTCCCGCGCGAAATAGGTGTAGCTGAGCGCCCAATATTCCGCCTGCTGCGCATTGGTGGCGCCGGCGCCATGGCCGCCTTCGGCGCTCTCAAAGAACGTCACGTCGTGGCCTTGCGCTTCCATTTTGGCCGCCATCATGCGCGCCCAGATGGGTGTCACGCGGTCGTCGCTGGTTTCGGTGATGAAAAAAATCGAAGGATATTTTACGTGCCTTTTCACATTCTGATAGGCGGAATATTTGGCGAGATAGGCGCGATCCTCGGGCTTATCGGGATCGCCATATTCTTCCGCCCACGACGCGCCCGCGCCGAAATGCGTGTAGCGCAACATGTCGACCAGCGGCCGCTGGCAAACGACGGCGCGCAACAATTCCGGATGCTGCGTCATGGTGACGGTGGTGAGCACGCCGCCGTTCGATGCGCCGACAATGCCGAGATGATCGGGCGTGGTGACGCCGCGGGCGATAATGTCTTTCGCGACCGATGCAAAGTCATCGAACGCGCGCTGGCGGTTTTCCTTGAGCGCCGCCTGATGCCAGCGCGGGCCGAACTCGGCGCCACCGCGAATGTTGGCGACAACAATCGCGCCGCCCTTGTTCAACCACACCTGTCCGGGATCGAGCGGCCGGTGGCCGTCATTCCAATACCAGGGGAACAGCGACAGCTCGAACCCGCCATAAGAATAGAGAATGGTGGGCATTGGCCCTTTGGCGTCTTTGCTGCGAATAAGAAAATAGGGAACTTTCACGCCGTCATTGGACGCCACTTCGAATTGCTCGGCGACGTACGCATTCGCATCGAACAAAGGCGCCTGCGATTTAATGGCGGTGGTTTTGTGATCGCCCTTGTCTTCGTAAAGCGTGGGCGGCGTGAGAAAACTTTCGTAAGTGAAATGGGCTCCCGGCCCCAAATCATCGGCGGTGACCACGGCCGTCGTGCCGCCCGTGGGCATATCGAGCGTGGCGTCATTCCATTGGCCGTGTTTGCCGGGCGCGAAGAAATGCACGCTGCCGATCACGTTGGTGAAGATCGCGGCATAAACGCCGTCTTTGCCCGTTTCCACATTTCCGACCGTACTGCGTTCGTCGGGCACATAGAGCACGGCAATGGCGGGTAGTTTCAGACTGTGCAGGAACGGCGCCAGCGGAAAAGCAAGCAGCGAACCCTGACTGTAAGTCTTGCCGTCCACCGTCCAATCGTCGCGTAGCGTGAAAATCACATTGCCCTGCGTGATGCCCTGGACAACGGCGCCCGTCGGCAAAGCCAATTTTGCGATCCCGCCATTGCCATTGACGAAATAATACTCGGACTGAAAGAAACTGACGTCGCGCACGATCAGAACTGTCGTGGTCTTCGCCGTCTCGCCATTTGGCCCGCTGTAAATCTGTGCGTGGGAATCTTCGTCGGCAGCTTCGCCTTCGAAGATAGTTTTCGCATCGGCAACCTTTTCTCCGCGGTGCCACATCTTCACCAGACGCGGATAACCCGAGGTGGTGAGCGAGCCCGGCCCAAAATCCGTGCCGAAGACGATGGTGTCGTCGTCAACGTAGTCCGCGTTCGATTTGGCGACCGCGAGAGAAAATCCACCGGCGATGAATTCATGCGTCTTGGGATCGTATTCGCGGAGCACACTGGCATCGCCGCCGCCCGGCGAAAGATCGATCAGGCAGCGCTTCATCGAGGGCGAGCAGGTGGCGCCGTGAAACACCCAATTCTCGTGGCTTTCGGCATCGAGCTTGTCGACGTCAAGCAAGATTTCCCAGTTGGGGTCTTTGTTGCGATAGTCCGCGACAGATGTGCGCCGCCAGATGCCGCGCACATGATCTTTATCCTGCCAAAAATTATAGACTTTACCGTCGATCAAATTGCTCAGCGGAATGCGGTCGGGCGTGTCGAGCGATTTCAGGATCGCAGTGTAATCGCTGGCGTACTCGGGGTCTTTCCTAAGCGCCTCGCTTTTCGCGTTCTGCTTGGCCACCCAGGCCAGCGCCTTTTTGCCGTTGATGTCGGACAGCCAGAAATAGGGATCGTTGTCCCGCGCCGCGCTTTGCGCGCCGGCTGCTGTCATCACGCTCGCCAAAGCAATCGCAACCCACCTCCCAGAACGCATCGTTTTCCTCCCGCTATATTTGGCGATTCCTTATGGAATGTGGCGCGCCCGTCAATGCCGCGTTGGCAGCGTAGGGAGCGGCGGCCTATAAGACGCACCATGACCGCGTTCCTGAAAATGCACGGGCTTGGCAATGATTTCGTCGTCTTCGACGCGCGGAATCATCGCTTGCGCTCGATCGGGCGGTTGCGCGCGCGGTGGCCGACCGGCATACGGGCGTGGGCTGCGATCAGGTGATTGTGATCGAGCGCGCGGGTAACGGCGCCGATGCCTTCATGCGCATTTTCAACGCCGATGGCGGCGAAGTGGAAAGCTGTGGCAATGCCGCGCGCTGCGTGGCGCAATCTGCTGATGAACGAAGAAGAGATCGGCAAGATCGAGATCGAAACCGCGGGCGGGCCGCTTGTCTGCACGTCGGCAGGTGGCGGCAATGTGAGCGTGGATATGGGTGCGCCGCGACTTGATTGGCGGGAAATTCCCATGGCGCAAGCGGTGGACACGGTCTCCTTCGCGCTGCCGGTCGAAGGCTTCGATGAAAAGGCGTTGCGCGAAGCGGCGGCCGTTTCCATGGGCAATCCGCATTGCGTGCTGTTCGTGGCGGATGCGGAAAAAGCGCCGGTCGAAGAACTGGGCCCTGCCATCGAACATCATCCCTGGTTCCCTGCGCGCACCAATGTGGAGTTCGCGGAGCGCGCGTTCCGAAAAATCTTGCGCATGCGGGTGTGGGAACGCGGCGCGGGCGTGACGCTCGCCTGCGGCACGGGCGCCTGCGCGGCCGTAGTTGCGGCTGCACGGCGCGGGCTCACCGAGCGCCAATGCGATGTCGTTCTCGATGGCGGAACGCTCGAGATCGAATGGCGCGAAAGCGACGGCCATGTGCTGATGACGGGGCCGGCCGCTCTTAGCTATCGCGGCGATGCCGATATAACCGCGCTGGCGCGCGCATGAGCGTGGAAGTTCGTCACTTTCGGCTGCCGGCTTAACGCCTATGAATCCGAGGCGATCAAACGCGCGCGCGGCGAAGCGGGGCTTAGAGAACGCCATCATCGTCAACACCTGCGCAGTGACGGCCGAGGCCGTGCGCCAGTCGCGCCAGGCGATCCGCAAAGCGCGCCGCGCAAAGCCCGAGGCGCAGCATCATCGTCACCGGCTGCGCCGCGCAAACCGAACCCGGCACCTATGCCGCCATGCCGGAAGTCGATCAGGTGCTGGGCAATGCAGAGAAGCTGGAGGCAAAGCTACGCCGATTTGCCTGAGACGCGCCGAACGGGTGCTGCGTCAACGACATCATGGCGGTCAAGGAAACCGCGGCGCAGTTCGTCGACAGTTTCGAGGACCGCGCGCGCGCCGTGCTGCAGGTGCAGAACGGCTGCGATCACCGCTGCACCTTCTGCATCATTCCTTATGGCCGCGGGAATTCGCGCAGCGTGGGCGTGGGCGCCGTGGTCGAAGAAGCGCGCCGGCTGGTCGCGGCGGGCTTCAAGGAGATCGTGCTGTCCGGCGTCGATCTCACCGCCTATGGCGCGGATCTGCCGGGCAAGCCCACATTGGGCACGCTGGTCGCGCGCCTCCTGCAAGCTGGTGCCGGAACTGCCAGCGCCTGCGCCTATCATCCATCGACTCCATAGAAGTAGATGACGCGTTGCTGCGCGCAATCGCAGAAGAAGAACGGCTGATGCCGCATTTCCATCTTTCGGTGCAGTCGGGCGACAACATGATCCTGAAGCGCATGAAGCGCCGCCACGCCCGCGAACGACACCATTGAATTTTGCCAGATGGTACGCCGCCTGCGCCCCGACGCAGCTTTTGGCGCGGATCTGATCGCGGGCTTTCCCACTGAAACCGATGCGATGTTCGAGAACACTCTCGCTTTGGTGGACGAGGCGGGGCTGACCTATCTTCACGTCTTCCCGTTTTGCTCCGAGGGTAGGCACGCCCGCCGCGCGCATGCCGCAGCTGGCACCCCCGGTCATAAAGGAACGCGCCGCACGCTTGCGCGCGAAAGGCAAAGCCGCGCTCAGCCGCCATCTCGCAAGCCTGCCCGGCACGCAACAGGACGTGCTGGCGGAAAAGCCGGGCTTCGGCCGCACGCCATGTTTTGCGCCCGGTAGAATTCGCGGGCGGATGTAATGCCGGTGATATTGTGAGTGTTCGCATCAGTGGGGCCGATGACACGCGCGCGTTCGGCACAGCCGTGCTGCAGGCAGCGGCATGACGCAATCGGGTCAGGGTCTTTTTGCGCGCCTTAAAACGGGCCTATCACGTAGCTCGTCCAGCCTGTCGGATGAGCCTGGCCGGCGTCTTCACAAGGCGCCGTCTCGATGCCGAAACCATCGCCAATCTCGAAGACGCGCTGATCCGGGCCGATGTGGGCGCGCATCCCGCGCATGAGCTGGCCGCAGAAATCGCCAAAGGCCGTTACGACAAGGAAATCTCCGAAGCCGAAGTGCGCGCGCTTCTGGCCGAGCGCTATCGCCAGCGCTTTGGAACCTGTCGCCAAGCCTTTTGCCGTCGACCGCACGAAGAAACCCTTTGTGGTGCTGGTGGCAGGCGTCAACGGCACAGGCAAGACCACCACCATTGGCAAGCTCGCGGCCAGGCTTGCCGCGGAGGGCCTAAAAGTCTGGATCGCCGCCGGCGACACGTTTCGCGCCGCCGCCATCGAGCAGTTGCAAGTCTGGGGCGAACGCGCTGGCGCCCATGTGGTTGCGCGCGAACCCGGCGCGGATGCGGCGGGCCTCGCATACGACGCGCTGAAGGAGGCGCGCGGCGCCAAGGCCGATGTGTTGCTTATCGATACGGCGGGACGATTGCAGAACAAAGCCGGACTGATGGCGGAACTGGAAAAGATTGCCCGCGTGCTCAAGAAGCTGGATGCGGAGGCGCCGCATGCGGCGGTCCTGGTGCTGGATGCCACCACGGGCCAGAATGCGCTTTCTCAGGTGGAAGCGTTCAAAAGCTGCGGTACCGCTTACTGGTCTTATCATGACCAAGCTCGACGGCACGGCAAAGGGCGGCATTCTCGTCGCGCTGGCGCAGCGCTTTGCTTTGCCGATACATTTTATTGGCGTCGGCGAAAGCCTGGACGATCTGCAAGCCTTCGATGCCAATGCGTTCGCCAAAGCGCTGACCGGAGCCACATGAAAATCAACCCGCTGCTCAAACTTGCGCTCGATTTGGGGCCGCTGTTTCTCTTTTTCGCCGCCAACGCTTTTTTCGGCATCTTTGTCGCAACGGGCGTTTTCATGGTGGCGATGGTGATTACCATAGGCACGGGGTTCACTATCGAGCGCAAAGTTTCGCCCGTGCCGTTGATAACAGGCGCGCTGGTGCTCGTCTTCGGCGGGCTCACGCTATGGCTCGCAAACGACATGTTTATCAAGCTTAAGCCCACCATCCTTTACACGCTATTTGCCGCTATTTTGCTGGGTGGCATGGCATCCGGGCGGATGCTTATCAAATACGCTTTCGGCGAGGCTTTTCAGTTGGATGAACCCGGCTGGCGCGCGCTTACCTGGCGCTGGGCAACATTTTTTATTGTTCTGGCGATCGCCAACGAAATTGTCTGGCGTAATTTTTCAACCGACACCTGGGTTGCATTCAAAGTGTGGGGGATTATTCCGCTGATAATGATTTTCGGCGCGGCACAAATACCGCTGGTCACGCGCCATCAACGCGCCCGCGACGAAACGCCGCCGCACGATTAAACCGCCGCAATATTCAATCTGGCAACGCTTCCGACATGTTGTAACGCGTTTGTGCACGAAGTTTGCGCTGGCACGGTACAAGAACATGTATTGGGCATGGCTATTGTAATTCGCGGAAAGAAAACGAAATTCAATGTGTTGCAGAATTTCTACGGACTCTGCTTGCGCCAACACGCATTCGGAGTATGTTGAGGCAAGTCCGACGGATACGGACAATCGTTCCGCGTAGCCGACAATAATCTCCCGAGGGGTGTCTGATGGCTTCGAAAGGTCCGCGCAAGACGGACGGCGGCTTCGATCTTTCACAACTGCCCACGCATCTCATGCGCCGTTGCATTCAACGCGCGAATGATCGCTTCTCACGCGAGCTGGGCGCCAGTGGATTGACGAAGCAACAATTTCTCGTGCTAGCCGCCGTCGAGCAAAACGAAGGCGTGAGCCAGACCGAACTTGTCGCCAAGACCGGCATCGACCGCTCGACCCTGGCGGAAATGGTCCGCCGCATGACCGAGCGGGGGCTGTTGGGGCGGGCGCGGACGGAGAGCGATGCCAGGGCCAATGCGGTGCATTTGGGCCCGGCGGGGCGCAAGGCGCTCCGGGGGGCAAAGGCCGCCAGCGACCGCGTGGAACGGGCCATTATGGCCGGTTTGCCAGCCTCCGAGCGGGGGCGGTTCCAGCGCATGCTGGCCACTCTCGTGGCCCATGCCGAGCAGGATAAGCGCGAGGCCTCGGGCGCCCGCCGCAAGCCTCACAGGCGCCCGCGCTAGCTTTCGCCTTCCAGCCTACGCAACGCCTGTTGCGCGCGCGCATAGGACGACATCGTCGCCACGATTGCGAACACAAGCGCTGCGATGGTCACGCCGTAGGCGGGCCAGACGAATGCCGCATATCCGCCCATGGCAAAGAATTCACTCATTAAGCGGCACTCCTTGCCAGCATCAGTGTGCGTGCGCGGCGCTCGAGAATTTCCGTTCGCATGCGGACGAGCATAGCGCCAGGAAAAGGACAGTATATCCCAGCGCCATGATGCCAAGCGGCCAGCGATGAGGCCGTTCCATTTTTGAGCCGCCAGAGCGCATACGCTGGCCGCCTGGTGCAACGTCTTCCAGCGCCACCATCGACCGAGAAATGGATGATCGGACGATCGACCGCGCCGACGAGGCACAGGATGCGCGCCATGCTCGCGCGTGTCGGTTCCTCGATCGCGTCCCAGAGCGCGATGTAGGCGAAATAGATGAAGAGCAGAATGAGCTCGGATGTCAGACGCCCGTCCCACACCCACCAGGTACCCCACATCGGCTTGCCCCAGAGCATGCCGGTGACTAGCGCCAGCGCGGTGAAGACGGCGCCAGAGGGCGCTGCCGCCTTTGCCGCCACATCGCCGAGCGGGTGGTTGAAGATGAAGCCGACGCACGGCGACCGCCATGAGCCGTAAACGAAGAGCGACATCCAGGCTGCAGGCACGTGCACGTAGATGATACGGAAAGCATCGCCTTGCTGATAGTCGGGCGGCGCGACGAACAGCGACCAATAAAACCCGACACCAAGCAGGATGGCAGCCAATGCGCCCACAAAGGGCAACACGGCCCGAGAAATATCCATGAAGCGCTTGGGATTGGCGACCGGGGGTGGCGTACAGCGCGGCACGATCTTTGGCACGACCGATAAACAAGCCGCCTATCCGACCAGCCACCCCGTTTCCCCTGGCGACATTGTTGCCACGATCTACCATTTGCTGGGTATCGACCCGCACATGATGGTCCCCGACCGCACGAACCGGCCGATTCCGATCGCCCACGGCGGCACAGTGATCACCGATGTGGTGGGCTGAATCCACCATCGAGACGGTGCGATTTCCCCCCGCGCCGCCGATGAACGCATCGGCGGCGAACTTGTTGTATCCTACAGTGTAGGATAGAATGGCGTCGGCATAAAGGCGGCGTTCATCGAGGCCACCGAGTTCACCACTTGGGTTTCCGAGATCTTGCCGGACGAATTGTACCTGATTTTGCAGCAGGAACTCTGGAGAATCCACAAAAAGGGGCGGTAATTCCAGGGTGTGGCGGTTTGAGAAAGGTTCGAATTGCCGATCCAAAACGCGGCAAGGGGAAGCACAGCGGCACTCGCGCGATTTTATTTTTACGTTCCCGAAGCAAATTGGTTTTACATGCTCGACATCTACGACGAAGAACGAGCAAGAGGATTTATCGTCTGTGGAATAGAAACACTTGGCACAACTTGCCCGGGAATTAAAAATTGAGGCGATCGCCGCGCTCGACCGGCGAAGGAGGAAAAAATAGTGACGTCGAAACGGCGAATGTCGTTATTTGAACGGCTGAAGCAGGGATTGGAGGAAGGAATCGCCGACGCCAAGGGGGAGTTGACGCTACGTACGGTGTCCATTCCCAACGAGCCGCCGGAGATGAACGCTAAGACCGTGGCGGCACTTCGCACACGGGCGGCTATGTCGCAGTCGGTATTTGCAAAAATGCTGAGTGTGTCCACAAAAACGAATCCAGAGTTGGGAACAAGGCGTTCGCCAACCCTCAGATGCCTCACGCCGATTGATTCAAGTCTTCTGCGTCGATCCCGGCGTTGTCTGCCGCAGTGCGGGTTTGCCGGAAGTTGAACTGAAAGGAGTCGAAGTCAAGCGGATAGGGAAGGACGGCCTAAAAATCGTTATCAAGCGAATCTCAAAGTCAAAAAAGTCGGCCATCGCCTCAAAGTGACGGTTAGAATTGGAGGATTTCGAGTGGCGAAGACTTTGCCTCATATCCCCGATAAAAACGCGCTCTTCAAGCTCGTCGGCCCGCAAGAAAATCGCGGGCAATTCTCGGTCGCGGCTGATGTTGCGGCGGGGTGGTCCCGCCTCCATTCTGCGGGAAGCCCAAACGCTTGAACCCGGTCGTCAAAGCTGGTAATACTGACGTCCGCTGCATCATTTTTTAACGTGTTCGATCGTGCTGGTTGCACGTTTGACAGCGGCGGGCGCCGACTTCTCTCTCAACCAATTGTGATTAGGCTACCGACAATGCCCATTGCGACACCGGAACAGTACGGCCAAATGCTCGACGCCGCCCAGGCGGGCGATTACGCGTATCCCGCGATCAACGTCACCTCGTTGACGACAATCAACGCCGCTCTCAAAGCGTTTGCCGATAACAAGTCGGACGGAATCATTCAGGTCTCAACCGGCGGCGGACAATTCGCATCGGG
>CAVVXX010000004.1:0-48116 GCA_963752395.1 uncultured Alphaproteobacteria bacterium | reverse complement strand
CGTGCTGTCTACATGCAACGGCAAATATGGAAGACGCCGCTATGAAGAATACCGGGATGTATGGGAATGAAATTGCCGCCAAAGTCCCGGCGGTCACGCTGGGCTTTTGGATCATCAAGATTGCCGCCACTACGCTCGGTGAGACCGGCGGCGACGCCGTGTCGATGACGATGAACCTGGGCTACGTGGTCGGCACCGCCATTTTTCTTTCGCTGTTGGTGGTGTTGGTCGTCGCTCAGACGTTGGCAAAGAAATTCCATCCCTTCCTTTATTGGACCACGATTATCGCTTCCACGACGGCCGGTACGACCATGGCCGATTTTGCGGACCGCTCCATGGGAATTGGATACGCCGGCGGGTCATTGATGTTGTTCGTTAGCGTGATGCTGGTTCTGGCCCTGTGGTACCGCTCAGAAGGCACCGTGTCCGTGGATACGGTCAACACACCAAGGGTCGAAGCGTTCTACTGGGCAACGATCACGCTCTCCCAAACATTGGGAACCGCGCTCGGCGATTGGACGGCGGATACTGGTCTTGGTTACGAGGGCGGCGCACTGGTATTCGTGGCGGCGCTGGCCGTTGTCGCTGCGCTTTACTTCTGGACGAAAGTCTCGCGCGTACTGTTATTCTGGGCGGCGTTCATCCTTACCCGCCCGCTCGGCGCCACTCTTGGCGACTTCTTCGACAAGCCGGTGAATGACGGCGGGCTAAATTTCAGCCGCCCGCTCGCATCAATCATTATCGCCGTCTTCATCGTGGCTTGCATTTTGTTAATCCCACAAAAGCCGGGAACCCATCCGGGAACGCAAACGAAGCCATCGTAATCGAGCGCGTTACCTATCACGCGCGGCAACCGCTGGGCGGCGGGACGAGCATGGGATAAGGACAATTGTGTTTTACACTGAGAAAATCCAAAAAATGGATCCTCAGGTATGGCATAATGCCCTGAAATCACTAGGATATCATGAACCGCTAGGGTAACCCATCTCGATGTGTGGAATTGCAGGCATAGCCGGTCATCTCGGCACGCATCCGTCTGTTTCCCAGATGGAGCGCATGCGCGATGCGCTTGCGCACCGCGGCCCGGATGGCAAGGCCATCGAGATCCACGGGGCCAACGCGCTGGTGCATGCGCGGCTGGCAATCATCGATTTGGCAACCGGTCAGCAACCGCTCGAGAGCCGGCAAGGCGCGCGCCTGATTGGTGCCGGCGAAATTTATAACTACGTCGAGCTGTGGCCGCACATTCACAATCATGGCCCGAAAACACATTCGGACTTCGAGACCGCGCTGCATTTGACGACGGATTTCGGCATGGCGGCGATGGAGCGCCTGCGTGGCATGTACGTGCTAGCGTACTGCGCCAGCGACAGCCGGGATGTTTTGCTCGCGCGCGATCCATTCGGGATAAAGCAACTCTATTATAAGACTGTGAACGACGGTATCGCCTTCGCTTCCGAACCCCGCGCATTCATGGCGGCTGGTTTTGCCGATGCCGTTGTCGATCCTGAAAAGCGCGATGAGCTGATTGATTTTCATTACACCAATGGCCGCGACACGATTTTCAAGGGTATCAAGCGCGTGTTGCCAGGCGAGTGTTTGACTATTCGCGACGGTACAATCGCCGAACGCAGCCGCAAATCTGCCATACCGCAACGGCCACTTTCAGTACTCAACGAAGATGAGCTTCTTCGTCAATTCGACGCCGTGTTCCAAGATAGCGTCGATGTTCATCGCCGCTCAGACGTTCCTTACGGCCTGTTCCTTTCCGCCGGGATCGACTCCAGCGCGATACTGGCCGTATTGGCGCGGTTGCTGAACGAGCCGGTTCTTTGCTTCACAGCGGGCTTCGACGACCCCATCGTTGCCGATGAGAGCGCCGCCGCTGCGCGCATCGCGCGCCACTTCAAAGCCGAGCATATTACGGTGAAATATTCGATCGACGATTTCTGGCAAAGCCTGCCTGCGGTGGCCAATGCCTTGGACGATCCGACATCCGATTACGCCGCCTTGCCGACCTTCAAGCTTGCTGCGGAAGCGCGGCGTCATGTCAAAGTGGTCTTGACGGGCGAAGGCGGTGACGAGCTTCTTGCCGGCTATGGCCGCTATCGCCGTGCGCTCCGTCCCTGGTGGTTGGGCGGCCGCCAGCCGCTCCGCCGCAGCACGATCGAAAGGCTAGACCTCGCGCGCGGGCGCGTCGCATGGGTGCAACGAGAGAGAGAAATGCGCGGCGCCAAAGCAAAAGCAGGAACGGCATTGCAACGGGCACAGGCGGCCGATATCAAATCGTGGCTGCCCAATGATATTCTTTTGAAACTGGATCGCTGTCTCATGGCGCATGGCCTTGAGGGCCGTACGCCGTTCCTCGACAAGGAAATGGCGAATTTTGCGGCGTCGCTGCCCGATAACATGAAGATCCGAAACGGAATGGGAAAATGGCTCTTGCGCCGCTGGGCGGAGCAGTACTGCCCGCCGGCGGATTCTGAAATGCCTAAAAAGGGCTTCACCGTTCCCGTGCGCCACTGGATATCGCGGCGAAAATCGGATCTGGCGGAGCTTGTCTCGCGCCAGCGTGGGATCGCCGAGGCGTTTCGCCCCGAAGCCGTGCGCGCGGTCTTCATGGCGTCGGATGAGCGCGTGCCGGGAACAGCCGCTTGGTCGTTATTGTTTTATGCAGTGTGGCACTCGGTTCATATTTGCGGCGCGAATGCGCAAAACGACGTCTTTGCTGTGCTCACCGCTGGCGCCTGACTATTCGCGCCAGTAGGAATTGATCCAGGGCGCCTTGCGAAAATATTTATGCAGGCCGCCGCTCCATTTGCCTATGGCGGCATCAGGCATTTTCGGCTCGCCCGTAAACGCAATGATCCGCGCGCCGGGCGGAATGCTTGGCGTGACGAACGGCCTCAGCAACAAGGGCGGAATGGAATGGAACTTGAAGCTCTTTACCCATTCACGCGGCCAGAACGTCAACCCGCCTCGCAGATAATGAGATATGAAGGTTTGGCTGTTGCGATGTTGGGCGACGACCGCTGCAGGGTCACGCATGAAAAATTCATACAGATCGGCGTGCGCGCCGACCACAAATCGGTACACGGACGTATTACCCACCAACTGGCCGCGCTGGCGCCAGTTCTCGATCACACAAAACTCGCCCGGGTAATCGAGAAAATCGTCGAGCGGCCCGACCACCAGAATATCGAGATCGAGGAAGAGCGTCGGTCCTGACAGGTCGCCAAGCTTCGGCGCGAACAACGAGACCTTGCGCCACGGCCAATCGCGTTGCCGCTCCGGCAGTGTAATCGGCGGGATGGGCGCTATCTCAACCTCACGCCGCAAGCCTTCCCGGCCGTCATTGGTAAAGCAGACGAAGCGAAACGGCCGCTTAAGCTGGCGGGCAACCATGCCGTAAAGCTTGTTGACGTATTCTGGCGGATATTTGTCGCCCCACTTTATGCAAATGACATTCGTCATCCATGCCCCGGCCCGGTTTGCGTGCGCTTGTTAGCATGGCAGTCGCGGCGATTGCGAGGCCGCGCTCTACTTCTGCAAAAACGGCAGCAGGTCGGTGTGATGGCCGATCATTTTCCACGCGCCGCCTTCCTTGCGGAACATATTGGTGGCGCGGATCGAAACGTTCTGCGGCTTGCCATTCACAACATTGCTGCCCTTTTCCACCGTGCTGACGACCGCAAGATCATGTCCCACCGTCATGCGCGTGCCGTTGGGTTGGACAGTACCCCCCAGCTTGTGCGCGGCCTCGTCTTGCCACTCGGCGGAAACCTGTTTCCAGCCAACAAGAAAGTCTCCGGTTGGCCCCATATAGGTCACATCGTCGGCATGCGACCACACTTTGGTCATTGGCGTGGCGTCGCCTGTGAACATCACGTTCAGCGCGCTGTAGAAATCTGCGTTGGCCTTGGTCACCGCTTGCGCATCCGTTCCAGTTGGTGAGGCGTGCTCAGATATGCAGCGGGCGGCCGTCCGCGGCCAGCACCGCTTCGTGCATCATTTCGCTGAGTGTTGGATGCGGGAAGACAGTCGCCTGCAGCTCTGCTTCCGTCGCTTCCAATGTGCGCGCGATGGCGTAGCCCTGAATGAGTTCAGTCACTTCCGCGCCGATCATGTGCGCGCCCAGAAGTTCGCCGGTTTCAGCGTCGAACACGGTTTTGATAAAGCCCTCGGTTTCGCCGAGCGCAATCGCTTTGCCGTTGCCCATATAGGGAAACTTACCGACCTTGATCTTGCGGCTGCCCTCTCTCGCTTTGGCCTCCGTAAGACCGATGCTAGCAACCTGCGGCCAGCAATAGGTGCAGCCCGGAATGTTGGCGGTATTGAGTGGATGCACGCCCTTCACGCCTGCGATGCGCTCGGCCACGATGACGCCTTCATGCATCGCCTTGTGCGCGAGCCAAGGCGGGCCAACCAGATCGCCAATCGCCCAGAGCCCCGGCACGCCCGTCTCGCCCCATTGATTGACGGCGACATGGGTTCGCTCGACCTTCGCGCCAACGGCTTCCAATCCGATATTCTCGACATTGCCGACGATGCCGATGGCCGAGATCACGCGATCGAAGGTTGCCTGTTCGGTCTTGCCATCTTTCGTTTTGATCGTTGCGGTGACGCTGTTCGCGCCTTTATCCAGTTTCACGACGCTAGCGCTCGTGATGATCTTCATGCCCTGTTTCTGGAAGGCCTTCGCAGCGAAGGCAGAAACCTCTTCGTCCTCGACCGGCAGAATGCGGTCCAGGACTTCTACGATGGTCACTTTGGAACCAAGTGTGCAGTAGAAACTCGCGAACTCGATCCCGATTGCCCCCGAACCGATCACGAGCAAGGACTTAGGAAAGCTCTGCGGCACCATGGCGTGGCGGTAAGTCCAGATCAGCTTACCGTCGACCTCCATGCCGGGCAGCTCGCGCGCGCGGGCGCCGGTTGCGAGCACAAAATTCTTTGCCGTGTAATCCGTGACTTGCCCATTCTTCGTGACCGTGATCGCAGTTTTGCTCTTCAACTTCGCTTCGCCGTCAATGACCGTGATCTTGTACTTCTTCATCAGGCCTTTGACGCCATTGGAAAGCTGGCTCGCGACTTTACGCGAACGTTCGATAATGTGCGCGAGCTCGAATTTGAGATTATCGGCCGAGAAACCAAATTCCTTCAGCCGGTGCATCAGATGCCAAATCTCGGATGAGCGCAGCAAGGCTTTGGTCGGGATGCAGCCCCAGTTCAGGCAAATGCCACCGAGATTTTCGCGCTCAACGACAGCCGTTTTCATCCCAAGCTGGGCTGCGCGTATGGCGCAGACATAGCCGCCCGGCCCGCCGCCGATGATGATGACATCGAAACTTTCACTCACGCCTGCACCATGCTGGCGATCATCACCAGTGCGAGAGTCGGAATAAGGAAAAAGAAGGTATAAATAAATCCAACAACAAGAAACTTCGTGGAGGTCCAGAACCAACTCTGCCCATAAAACCATTTCATCGAAAGAAAGAAATAAACAGCAATGATGATCAGCGCAGCCCAGCCTACGGCATCGCCAGGCGCCACTTGCACGCTAAGCGCGGCTAATATCAAGACCATGAATGCAAAGGTATGAAGCGTTAGCGAAAATACAAGATGATCGATAAGCATGAACTTCTTGCGTTGCCGCCAATAGAACAACCAAAGCAGCGCTGCAAACAAGGGTAGCAGCAAAAACAGGACGCGCGGAATCCACGCGGTCAGTGGCCCGTTAATAGCCGCCGGGTTCTTGCTGAGATCCGAAATACCCTGGGCAAAATGCGTGCCCATCCAGCGCTCATAACTTGATGGGTTAGCCTCCGCCTGCGCCTGCAGCTTTACAATCTGGGCCTTAATTTCATCTGGGATGTGGGACTGAACTGCCCCGATGCGCGAGAAAAAATGCGGCATGACAGTCGAACCTGTCGAATATTTTTTCAGGGCCTCGATATCTGCGTTGGTAAGTTGGCCGGCCTTTTCCTTCTGCTGCAGCAGTTTGTATTCCTCGGTCATATTCTTAGGCCCGATCTGGAAGCCTATCCCGTTTTCGGGGATTGTTACTGAAGCACTGGGGGAAATATTGATCTCGAACTGCATCAAAGCGATCCCCGAAATTGAAAGGATAAGGAAGAAGAACAACGATACGAACAGATAGAGACGCGGTGCCGGCACATAGCGCTGCGTTTGGCCGGCCTTGAATGCGCGCGGTAATTCGCCTGGCTCGAGAAGCAAGGCCCGCATGGTTTGCATTAGACGGCTGTCGAAATTGACGATGTGCTCCAGCGTTCCCCAGATCAGCCGCCAAATGGATTTGCGATAGGTCTCGTGTGGCTGGCCGCAGGCGGCGCAATAAGGGCCTATCAACGGCGTGCCGCAATTGCTGCACTCGGTGCTGCGCACGCCGCGCGCGGCAACGGCAGACGCGGCAAGCTCTGCTGCCGCAGCCGCGGTCAATTCGGTGATTGCCTCGAATTCGTCAGCCATCTCAACCGCCCCCCGCGAAGCAGCCTGATTACGATTATAGCAACATCGCCGCTGGCTCTTCGACAAAGGCTTTGAATGCCTGCAAGAACCGTGCGCCCGTGGCACCATCGATGACGCGGTGATCGCACGACGTGGTGACCGTCATCATAGTCGCGGCGACAATTTTGCCGTCGCGCACAATAGCGCGTTGCTCGCCAGCGCCTACGGCCATAATGGCGGCCTGAGGCGGGTTGATGACGGCAGTGAATTCCTTGATCCCGAACATGCCAAGATTGGAGATCGAAAAGCTGCCACCTTCGTATTCCTGCGGCTTGAGTTTCTTTTCCCTTGCGCGCACGGCAAGCGATTTCACTTCGTTCGAGATTTGCGCAAGGCCCTTTTCTTCGGCGCGGAAAACAATCGGCGTGATCAAGCCGAAGTCGAGGGCGACCGCTACGCCGACGTCCGCGTGCTTGTGACGAAGAATGGCAACATCTGTCCAGCTCGCATTCACTTCCGGCACACGCATGAGGGCGAGTGCCGCGGCTTTCACCACGAAGTCATTGACTGAAAGCTTGTAAGCGCCTTCGCCATTCGGGCTGCGCTCATTGAGGCGCGCGCGCGCGGCCATCAGTTCGCCGATATCGCATTCGATCGTAAGGTAGTAATGTGGGATAAGCGCCTTGGCCGACGACAAGCGCTTGGCGATGGACTTACGCATCGAGTCATGCGGGATCGCCTCGTACTCGCTCTCTTTATAAAAGAGTCTTGCATCAGGCAGCGGTGCAATTCCAGAAACAGCAGTAGCGTCCATCGCTCCTGCGCGGGGCATCGGCGCAGCCGCGCGTGCACCACCTGATTTCACTGCAGCCTCCACATCCGCTTTGACGATACGGCCGCGCGGGCCTGAACCTTGTAAGGCCGCGATATCAATACCGGAGCGCTGCGCGATGCGCTTCGCCAAAGGAGAAGCAAAAATACGCGCGGCCGGCCTGTTTTCACCGTTCGTGCGCGGTTGTAGTTGGGGCGCCGGCGCTGCCTTTGCCTGCGGCGCGCGCTGCGATTGAGAAGGTGCTGGCGGCTCTGTCTTCTTGGCCTGATTCTCAACCGCTGCACCAACAGATTTCATTGCCGCGGGAATGTTTATATCTTTGCCGCTTTCGCCTTCGCCAAGAAGGACCGCTATCGGCTGATTGACCTTCACGCCGTCCGCGCCTTCGGGGACCAGAATTTTTCCGATCTTCCCTTCGTCAACCGCCTCGAACTCCATCGTTGCCTTGTCGGTTTCAATTTCGGCCAGAATGTCCCCCGATTTGACGGTATCGCCTTCCTTCACATGCCATTTGGCAAGCTTGCCCTCCTCCATGGTGGGCGACAGCGCAGGCATGAGGATCTGCGTGGGCATCGCTATTCCCGGTAACAAACCGTTTTGGCAGCCGCTACCACGTCTTCCACATGCGGCAACGCAAGCTTTTCCAGATTGGCAGCATACGGCATCGGCACATCCTTGCCGGTAACGCGCAAAGGCGGCGCATCGAGATAATCGAAGGCCTGATCCACCACCTGCGCTGCGATTTCCGAACCGATGGATGCGATTGGCCAACCCTGTTCCACTGTGACAAGACGATTGGTTTTCTTAACGGATTCAATCACCGTTGCCGTGTCGAGCGGGCGCAAAGAGCGCAGGTCGATCAATTCCGCTTCGATACCTTCTTTAGCCAGTACCTCGGCTGCTTCAACGATGAGGCCGACGCAGATCGAATGTGAAACCAGGGTGACGTGCGTACCTTCACGCAGCACGCGTGCTTTACCGATGGGCAGCACGAAATCATCCAGCTTCGGCACCGGGAACGACCGGCCATAGACGATTTCGTTTTCGAGAAAGATCACCGGATTGGGATCTCGGATGGCCGCCTTCAGCAAACCTTTCGCGTCTGCGGCAAAATAGGGCGAAACCACTTTCATGCCGGGCACGGCCGCGTACCACGACGAATAATCCTGGCTGTGTTGGGCCGCCACTCGCGCGGCTGGGCCGTTAGGCCCGCGGAAAACAATGGGGCAACCCATCTGTCCACCTGACATGTAAAGTGTCTTGGCCGCAGAATTGACGATATGGTCGATGGCCTGCATGGCGAAGTTCCAGGTCATGAACTCGACGATTGGGCGAAGCCCGCCAAACGCTGCACCAACGCCCACGCCCGCAAAGCCATATTCCGTGATCGGCGTGTCGACGACACGTTGCGCGCCGAATTCGTCCAGTAGCCCCTGGCTGACTTTGTACGCGCCCTGATATTGGGCAACTTCCTCGCCCATCAGGAACACAGTTTTGTCGCGGCGCATTTCTTCAGCCATCGCGTCGCGCAGCGCATCGCGCACCGTCATGGTGACGAATTCCGTGCCTTCTGGAATTGCCGGGTCATGAAGCTCCGCCGCACCATTTCCTTTTGAAGGAGCTGTGGGTGCAGCCGGTTGGGCGGCAGGTTTTGGTTCGGATTTCTTTTCGGCTTTCGGTGTGGGTGCTTCACTTGCGCTTTCGCCTTCTTGCGCCAGTGTGGCAATTGGCTGGTTGACCTTCACGCCTTCAGTGCCTTCGGGAACCAAAATCTTTGCGATTGTCCCCTCGTCCACCGCTTCGAACTCCATCGTCGCTTTGTCGGTTTCAATTTCGGCAAGAATATCGCCGGATTTGACGCGATCACCTTCTTTCACGTGCCATTTGGCGAGCTTGCCCTCTTCCATGGTTGGCGAGAGCGCGGGCATGAGTATCTGAATGGTCATGTGGGCTGCGCGTTAGTGAAGGATATCGGTGTAAAGTTCTTCCGGTGCGGGCTCGGGACTTTCGGTGGCGAATTCCACGGCGTGATTGATGACGTCGCGCACGTCCTTGTCCACTGCCTTCAAATCGTTCTCGCTGGACACGCCCATTTGCACCAGGCGCTGGCCAAAATGATCGATCGGGTCGCGCTTCTCACGCACCTCCTGCACCTCTTCACGCGTACGGTATTTCGCAGGGTCCGACATGGAATGGCCACGATACCGGTAGGTCATGGCCTCAAGCAGCGCGGGTCCTTTGCCAGAACGCACTTGCGCGATCGCCTTACGCCCCGCGTCATAAACGGCGATGACATCCATGCCGTCTACCTGCTCGCCAGGAATATTGTATGCAACCCCACGCTTAAAGAGATGCGTCTCTGCGGTCGAGCGTTCGATGCTCGTGCCCATAGCGTAGTGATTGTTCTCAATGATGTAGAGAACGGGCAGCTTCCACAGCGCCGCCATATTGAAGCTTTCGGCAACCTGCCCCTGATTGGCTGCGCCATCACCGAAATAGGTCAGGCAAACGCGGCCGTTGTTTTTGTATTTGTCGGCGAACGCCAGACCGGTGCCGATAGGCACCGGCGCGCCGACGATGCCGTGCCCGCCAAAAAAATTCTTTTCCCGGCTGAACATATGCATCGAGCCGCCCTTGCCCTTGGAATAGCCAGTGGCGCGGCCAGTCAATTCCGCCATCACACCTTTTGGGTCCATTCCCGCCGCCAGCATATGGCCGTGGTCGCGGTAGGCGGTGACAACTTGGTCGCCCTCCTCCAGCGCCGCTTGGAGGCCAACCACTACCGCCTCCTGCCCGATATAGAGATGGCAAAAGCCGCCGATTAACCCCATGCCGTAAAGCTGGCCCGCCTTTTCCTCGAAGCGGCGGATAAGCAGCATGTCGTGATAGAATTTTTTCAGCAGTTCGGGCGCGGGCTGGCCACCAGCCGCCGCTTCCGTTTTTCCCATCGCTGCCGCCGATTGAGACATGCCAGCCCTTAACCCAAAACGCCCCCCAAAATCGGGCTTTCAGACGGGTATGGCAAGCGGCCATTCTTTAGGCCGTCCTAGCCAGTTGAGAACCGGATTTACTGCTCGGCAGGGGGCGGAACAGGCTTGCCGCGCGGTACCGCGACTTCACCGGGGCGACCCTGGAAGAGTACGCTGCGTGCGACTTCGTCCAACAGATCGGGGTCGATAGTTTTGCCGTCTAAAAGCGAGATGCGGTGCTGAAGCGCCAAGCGTTGCCCGCGTACGTCGGCCAGTTCCTGTTTCTTGATGGCTAGCTTGGCGCTGGTGTCCTGCCAGGCCAGCAGCCCGCGCTCACCAAATATGCCGCTATAGCCGAAATAAAGCGTTACAGCGCAGCAGATGGCAGGCACGGTAAGCATGCCTACGCTCCTGACGATCTTGCGCCTGATTTCGCATCCCCCGAACGAATCATGGTGATTCTCCGAGGTCAAGAGAGAAATTGAAATTCTACATAGCCGGCTTAGCTGAATGTCCGCCGACAGCAGCGAACTGTTGAGGCAACGTTCGTTCCGCAGGCAAGACAATCCTTGCTGTTGTGCCTTCGCCCACGACACTATCGATTTGCAGTTGGCCGCCATGCAGTTCGACAAGCGCCTTAGTAAGCGTGAGGCCTAGGCCAAGCCCGTCGAACTTGCGCGCTAAACTGGCATCTAATTGCTGAAACGGTTGCAATGCCTTCGCAACTTTTTCTTGTGCCATGCCTATGCCGGTATCCGAAACCGCAATGGTAACCCCACCCGTCTCGGCCAGCCAAGCATAGATATTGATCTCGCCATTTGACGTGAACTTAAACGCATTCGATACAAGGTTGGTTACCGCTTGACACAAACGGTGATGGCCAACATGGATCATAGGGAGCGTGCGCGGAACGTGAATGCTGATTTCACGCTGTTCGCCGCTTGAGATTCTTGCACGCTTGATAGCATCTTCGAGAAGATCCCTCACAACAGTTTCTCGTGGGTTAATTTTCATCCGCGACTACCAAGCAATGAGATGTCGCAAATATCGTTTATTAACATGAGCAAATGATTCCAGATGCGTGAATGTCTTTCGCATAGATCGATAAGATGCGTGCCCAATGGGCCCAACATTTTGCCCTTAAGGATATCGGCAAAACGATAATGGCATTAAGCGGAGTTTTGAGTTCGTGGCTTATGGCTGCAAGAAACGTACTTTTCGCGCGATTGGCCTGCTTAGCCTGATCAAGAGCCTCGCGCATCGAACGTAACGCCTCAAACCTTTCTGTCACATTGATTGCCATACCCTCGTACCAGAGCAAATTGCCTGGGTGTCACGGACAACGCGTGCATTTTCCGTCAGCCATATATGCTTGCGATCATTGCGAATAACCTCCGAAGTAAAGTCGCTCACATAATCATTTTTTTTAACAATTCTTAAATTCTTCCCGCCGGCCTGAAGCACATAAAAAGAACGAAGCGAGCCAACCTCAGAACGCTCTTTGAGTAATGCTTCTGGGCTTGACGCGCCATGGATGTTTGCCATTGTCATCTTGGCGTCGATACATTGACCTTCAGAAGTACTGCGATACATGCCGACATAAGTCACTTTCAAAGAGTGCGCGAAAACTTGCTTCGCCGTAGCCGCTTGCGTGTAAATCCGCTCCTGTCGGTAACAGACCTATAATCACTCCGAGACTTGAATACTCCGATGACATTTCGCACTGATAAAAATATCCCCGCTGACTAACAAACGAGATACTAACCTCATGCCTAGAAGAGTCCCAACGAGGTTCCAGCAATGCATCCACTTATGGTGGACCGCTTCACCCCGATAGACTGCCGAAGTTGGACGGCTTGACATCGTGATTGGTCAGTCTTTGTGGTCGGGTTTCAAGCGAAACTGGGCCTCAGCGAAGCAAAAACTAGTGCCATTTGTAAAAAGCCGCATATTTACCATGTATCTAAGAGGTTGAGCCGACAAAGGCTTAACACTATCATTTATTAATCCTGAGTACTCGCTTTAAAGCAAATTAAAACTTTTAGGCAATTAGATCTTAGCTGCGGAAAACGCTCCCGCCCCGCATACACCGCTTGGTCGCCGAGTTCTTCTTCGATGCGCAGCAGCTGATTGTATTTGGCGAGGCGGTCGGAGCGCGACAGAGAACCAGTCTTGATCTGACCGCAATTCGTCGCCACGGCCAGGTCCGCAATCGTTGAATCCTCGGTTTCGCCAGAACGATGGGAAATGACGCAGCGGTAAGCGGCATGCGCGAAGCCGTCTGCATGGTCTCCAGCGTTTCGGTCAGCGTGCCGATCTGGTTGAGCTTGATGAGTATGGCGTTTGCGACGTGTTTCTCGATGCCATTTTTCAGGATCGCCGTGTTGGTGACGAAAATGTCGTCGCCGACGAGCTGAATTTTTTCGCCCAGCGCCTTTGTCATTGCGACCCAACCGTCCCAATCGTCTTCGGCAAGCCGTCCTCGATGGAAACAATCGGGTAACGCGTGATCAGGCCCTCATAGAGCTTGATCATGCCGCCGGCGTCCAGCGTTTGCCGCCCGCCTTCCAGTACATATTTGCCGTTCTTGAAAAACTCGCTCGAGGCCGGGTCCATCGCCAACGCGATATCGCTGCCGGGCTTGTAACCTGCTTTCTCGATGGCCTTGACGATAAAGCCAATGCCTCGTCAGCAGATTTCACGTTTGGCGCGAAACCGCCTTCGTCGCCGACATTGGTGTTGTGGCCGGCGTCGTGCAGCAGCTTCTTCAACACGTGGAAAGTTTCCGCGCCCATGCGCAGCGCTTCGGCGAACGTCTTCGCGCCCAGCGGCACGATCATGCATTCCTGAAAATCGAGCGCGTTGTCGGCGTGCACGCCGCCATTGATGACATTCATCTGTGGCACGGGCAGCGTCTGCGCCTTGGCGCCGCCGATATAACGGTAAAGCGGCATTCGCGCGGCTGCGGCAGAAGCCTTCGCGGTGGCGAGCGAAACGCCGAGAATTGCATTGGCGCCAAGGCGCGATTTGTTGGGCGTACCGTCGAGCGTGCAAAGAATATTATCGAGCCGTACCTGTTCTTCGGCTTCCAACCCGCACACGGCATCGAAGATTTCACCGTTGACGGCATCTACCGCTTTGCGAACGCCCTTGCCGCCATAACGCGCACCGCCATCGCGTAACTCCACCGCCTCGTGCTTACCGGTGGAGGCGCCGGATGGCACTGCGGCGCGTCCGAATGAGCCGTCCTCCAGCCGCACATCGACTTCGACAGTCGGGTTGCCGCGGCTGTCGAGGATTTCTCGCGCGATCACATCGGCGATGGCGGTCATGAGAATCCCGGCAAAAACCCTGCCCGTTCTAGGCCACGCGGCCGAGCCCAGCAAGCGGTACAATGTGGCATCGAGTCGGCTTTAGAGGGACATCATGGTTGCCCAACTTCCCGCCATCATCACCGTGCTTGCCGCCGTGTTGGTTATCGCGCTGGGTATCCGCGTTTCCGTACTGCGCGGGAAATACAAGATCGATCCACCCACCATGACTGGCAATCCTGAACTTGAAACGGCCATTCGTATTCACGCCAACACGGTAGAAGCGATGGTTGTGTTTCTGCCCATGCTGTGGCTAGGCGCCACGCTCTACAGCGAAACGATTGCGTTCTACCTTGGCATTGGCTGGTTGGTTGGGCGCGTAATCTATGCCGTAGGCTTCACCATGAGCCCGGCAAAACGCATACCCGGCTTCGCAATTGCCGTGTTATCGGGAGTGGGATTGCTAATCATCACGCTGATGGGACTATTTATGTAACGGCGCGCCTTTTTGCGATTGCGTCTATCGCCATCAGTTCGGACAACAACGCGGGCAAATCCTTCAGCTTGATCATGTTGGGTCCGTCGGACATGGCGTGATCCGGGTCTTGATGCGTTTCCATGAAGAGACACGCAATGCCAACGGCGACTGCTGCGCGCGCAAGTGTTGGCACGAATTCGCGCTGGCCGCCGGAACGGTTGCCGAGGCCGCCCGGCTGTTGCACGGAATGCGTGGCGTCGAACATCACGGGGCAACCGAACGAAGCCATGATGGGTAGCGCGCGCATGTCGGACACTAGCGTATTGTAGCCGAAGCTCGCGCCGCGCTCGCAGAGAATGACGTTAGGATTGCCAGCCGAAGTGATTTTCTCCAGCGGATTTTTCATGTCCCATGGCGCCATGAACTGGCCTTTTTTCACATTGACGGGCTTGCCCGCTTTCGCGCCGCCACCAGCAAATCAGTTTGGCGGCAAAGGAAGGCTGGGATTTGCAGAATGTCCACGACTTCAGCAACTGGCTTGCACTGATCGATTTCGTGGACGTCGGTAATGATGGGAATGCCGTATTTCTCTTTCACCTCGGCGAAGATCGGCAACGCTTTCGATAACCCAATGCCGCGCGGGCCCGAGATGCTGGAACGGTTTGCCTTATCGAAGCTGGTCTTGAAGATGAAGCCGATGCCGAGCTTCGTCATCACCTCTTTCAGAGCCGCCGCCATTTCCAGCGCGTGTTCTCGGCTTTCCAGCGCGCACGGCCCCGCCACCACTGAGAGCGGTTTTCGATTACCGACCTCGACAGGACCAACCTTAACAACGGAATTTGGTAGGACAGTCATACTCTATCCCTATCCTGCCCATGGGCTGACGTTCAATGGCCTGGCATCGAAAACAGCAACTGCCTGATGCTAAGATAGTCTGCCTCGCTGATAGGGTGGCTCTTTCGCTGCCTTGGGTATGCGACTGAGGCCCCCGTGGATAACACAACCAACACTCGGAGATGGTTTGCAAATGAGTTGCGCTTTGCGGTGCCGATCCGCTCGCAGCGCGTAGTAGCAGCTTTTTCGACTGTGCCGCGTGAGAACTTCGTTGGCCCCGGACCTTGGACACTCATCACAAAGCTGGGCAACGTAGAGGTAAGCGATCCCAATTCGCTATATCACAGCGCAATGGTGATGCTCAAAGCAGACAGCAACATCAACAACGGACCACCGGATCATTGGGGCGCCATGTGCGACACGCTCGCGCTCACAGAAGGCGAATATGTCGTGCAAGTGGGCGCTGGCACAGGATACTACAGCGCAATTCTTGCCGAATGCGTGGGCCAAACAGGGCATGTGCTGGCTTTAGAAATCGAACCCGACCTTGCACGGCAAGCGAATGACAATCTTCACGGCTGGAAACAAGTCGAGGTCATATGTGGCGATGCGACCACGTATCCGCATGATGCAGTCGATGTAATCGTCGCCTTTGCCGGACTGAGCAATATCCCGCTGCGATGGCTTGAACGTTTGAGAGACTATGGCCGCTTATTACTGCCGCTTACTGTCTCTAATACGCCTAAGGTGCCTGATAAGAAGCAATCTGGCTGGCGTGGTGCGATGTTGCTGATAAGACGTCAAGGTAACGCATACGATGCGAGTTTTGTTCGTCCAGCACATTTCATTCATTGCACAGGCGGACGCAACGATGCGACTGACCAAAGATTAGCCGCTGCATTCGCACGAGGGAATTCCCGTGCAGTGCGCTCGCTGCGCATTGGCACCTCGCCTGACGCTACATGCTGGATGAATGGAGAAGGCTGGTGGCTTTCCACTGCGCCGTCTTAATTCCTGGCTTTTGATTGCCAAACCGTCACTTCTTCATCGCCGTATTGTAGCGGGCCAGCGTTTCCGGCGTCGGCGGATAAAGATCGGTGAGCTTCACGCCTTTCTTCAATTCGCCGATAATCCAACCTTCAAAACGCTCTTGTTCGGCACCTTCCTTAACCACTTCCTCGACAAGCGCCTGCGGGATCACCACCGCGCCATCGTCGTCGGCAACAATTACGTCATCAGGAAACACCGCGACGCCGCCACAGCCGATGGGCTCTTGCCAACCCACGAAGGTAACGCCCCAAATGGAGGCAGGCGCGGCCGCACCGTCACACCACGTTGGAAGTCCGCATGCCGCAATGCCGGCCGCGTCGCGCACGGCACTGTCGGTAACCAGGCCGCCCACGCCGCGCGCCTTCATGCGCGAGGCAAGAATCTCGCCGAAGGCGCCAGAATCCGTGACGCCGCCGGTGCCGGCCACTGCTATACTACCCGCCGGCATGGCTTCAATGGCCGCGCGTGTGGACGTGGGTGCTGCCCAAGACGCAGGCGTCGCCACATCTTCGCGCGCCGGAATAAAGCGCAACGTGAAAGCGCGGCCGACCACGCGCGGGCCGCCCGCGCGCAACGGTTTGGGCCCGCGCATCCACACACGGCGGATATCGTGTTTCATCAACACGGTGGTTACCGTGGCGGTGGAGATTTTCTTCAGCGCCTCGAACAGCGCGATGTCATCATTCATGCGCGCTTATTTCTTGTTACGCGGGTCATCAGCCGGATTGATGTAAGTGATCGCGAACGGCCCTTGGCCGTGCACCTGCACGATGGCCGGAGTGGTTGCCCAAGCGTAATGATGCATCTGCGCCGGCAGCGAAACGAAGCCGCCTGCTTTCAGCGTGGTTCCGCTTTTCGGATCCATCTTATCGCCCATCGCGATGTGAAATGTGCCCTTGATCACGGTCACGTTTTCCGTTGTGGGATGAAAATGGGGGTTGATCTTGTAGCCCTTCGGCATCATCAGCCGCAGCGTATACTCGCCTGGCTTGAACGGATCGCCGGCAATCACTGTGATCTGCGAGCCTTTCTCGAAGAAGGGTGGCGCCGGTCCCCATTTCAATGACTGCGGCGTCGCTGTGATCATGTCGTCTGCCCATGCCGCAGATGACACGAGTGCCAGTGCGGCAATACCCAATGCCAATGTCTTCATGTGTTACTCCTTGAGAGATAATCCCACGTCATTTTACACCAAGCGGCTCTGGTGCACAGCCGCCTCGATAAACGACGCGAACAGTGGATGTGGTTGAAGCGGCTTGGATTTCAGTTCGGGATGGAATTGCACGCCGATAAACCAGGGGTGATCGGGGATTTCCATGATCTCCGGAAGCCGCCCATCCGGCGACCAGCCGGAAACAACAAGGCCGTGCTCGGCTAGCTGCTTGGTATAGCCCGTATTGACCTCATAGCGATGGCGATGGCGCTCGCTGATTTCATTTGTGCCGTAGATTTTTGCGACATGGCTGCCGGGTTTTAGCACTGCGGGATACGCGCCTAAGCGCATGGTGCCGCCGAGATCGGATGTTTCATTGCGTAATTCGATCGCATTGCCTTTGGTCCATTCGGTCAGCAGCGCAATGACAGGATATTTTGGCTTGGAAATTTCGGTCGAGCCCGCGCCTTCGAGCCCAGCCAGATCGCGCGCAGCCTCGATCACTGCCATGTGCAGGCCATAACAGATGCCGAAGAACGGTACCTTGCGTTCACGCGCGAATTTGACCGCAGCAATCTTGCCTTCTGTGCCGCGCTCGCCGAAACCACCTGGCACCAAAATGCCGTTCATCTCTTCGAGATAGACCGCTGCGTCGTCTTTCTCGAAGACTTCGGACTTCGATCCATTTCACATCGACATGCACATTGTTGGCGAGGCCGCCATGCGTCAGCGCTTCCATCAGGGACTTATAGGAATCCTTTACCGCCATGTATTTGCCGACGACAGCGATCTTCACCTCGCCTTCCGGTTTCAGCACGCGCTCGACCACCTGATCCCAGCGCGACAAATTGGGCGGGCGCGGATTATCGATACCGAAAACCTTCAACACCTGCGTGTCGAAACCTTCTGCGTGATAGCGCGCCGGCGCGTCGTAGATGGTTTCGAGATTAACCGCTGGGATGACGCGCTCGGGCCGTACATTACAGAACTGCGCGATCTTCTTGCGGTCTTCCATCGGGATATGCATATCGGAACGGCAAAGCAGCACATCGGGTTGAATGCCGATACCACGAAGTTCCTTCACCGAATGCTGTGTCGGTTTGGTTTTCAATTCGCCAGCACTGGTGATGTAGGGCACCAGCGTTAAATGCACGAAACATGTGCGGTCGGGGCCCAGCTCATTGCCAAGCTGGCGGATAGCTTCGAAGAACGGCAACCCCTCAATGTCGCCCACGGTGCCGCCGATTTCGCAAAGGAGGAAATCCACATCCCCCGTCGCCTGTCATCACGAACTCCTTGATGGCGTCTGAGACATGGGGGATCACCTGCACGGTGCGGCCAAGGTACAGCCCCTGGCGTTCGCGCGCGATGATGCCCTGATAGATCTGGCCGGCGGTGACATTGTCGGACCTAGACGAGGCCACGCCTGTGAACCGCTCGTAATGACCGAGGTCGAGGTCGGTCTCGGCGCCATCGTCGGTGACATAGACCTCGCCGTGCTGGAACGGGCTCATCGTGCCCGGATCGACATTGAGATAGGGATCGAGCTTCCGCAGCCGCACAGTGTATCCGCGCGCCTGCAAAAGCGCGCCCAGTGCCGCTGAAGCGAGACCTTTCCCGAGGGAGGAGACCACGCCGCCGGTGATGAAGATCAACCGCGCCATGGAAGGCCAACATGTCGGAACGCACGCGCGTACTCAAGCGCTTTATGCATCCAACCAAAGATTATTTTTTTGCGGGTTAATGCCCAGAGATTAGTGAGACGGCGGAACGGTCGGAACCTGCGGCGTAGGTGCAGGGGCCGTTGGCGCTGGTGCGGGCAGCGACGGCAACGCGCCGGGGCGCTTCACGGGCATGGTCTGGCCGGATGGCAGGCCGCCCGTGGTGTCGAGAATCGATTGGGTCTTGTGGCCCTGCAAGGCCAGCACGTTCAGCACGATGCTGATGATGAAAAAGGCCGCAGCCAGATACGCCGTGGTCTGGGTCAGCGTATTGGCGGCGCCCCGCTGGCTGAACAGCCCCCCCAGCCCCGAGCCGCTGCCGCCTATGCCGAGCGCGCCCCCTTCGGAACGCTGCAACAGCACGGTGATGATCAGCGCAACCGCGATAATCAGCTGAATGATGAGCAAGACATTCTGCATGCGCGGGTCAATAGACGAAATGGGCGGCTTGGGGAAGCCCCTCAGTTCACCATGTGGACCGGGGCCGGGCGGCGGACGTCGATCCGCGCGGCAATGGCATCAAGTTCAGCCATCAAATCGGGCTCGCCTGTATCCGACGTGAACATAGCCCCAAGCGTCAGCGCCGCATGACCCAACAGATGCATCATCGGAGCCAGCGTGGGCGCATGGCTGGGATCGCCATCGCCGCTATATTGCAACATGGTGCCGATGGCCTCGCTGCAATCGATAACCGACTCGCACCATTTGGCGGCCAACTCATGCTGCGTGCCCGCGGCGCGGAGTTTTACTTCACTGGCCAGTGCAGACATGCGCTCAAGCATATCGGAAAGATCGCGCGGATTGGGATGGCGCCGTTCTATCATCCGCCATTGCAGGCAAAGCTGAAACGCATCGCGCCGCATTTTCTTGGCGCTCACCGCTTCTTTTGCCTTGGCGACGGCTTCTGCGATATTGCGCTCTGTCTCGCCATACGCGCTTCCATTGTGCGCCTTCATGCGCAATGAGTTGGGAACTTCCATCAATTCGTTCTTGTCTTCAGGCCGTGGATCGCGCCTGCGATCGGGGCCGACATAATCGCAGGTGACCACGAAACCTTTGCGCTGTTCGACATGGACGCGAAGCCGGTCGGTCAGCAGCGAAACCGAGAAGGGGCGAGCCAAAAGATCGTCGGCGCCGGAATTGATCACCTGATTGATCAGCGCGCCTTCGCGCCGCCATGTGGTCAGCATTACGACGGTAAACGGATTGTTCCCGGTGACGCCCTGGCGCAACGACTGGATCAATTTGCACAATTCGGTCTCAGCGCCCGAAACTTCGCCCAGCACGAGATCGGGTGTATGCTGTCGCAAGTGTTCGGCGAGCAAGTCCAGCGTGCCCACTACGTCGATCTTGCGAAAGCCAATAGCGTATAATGCTGCGCGCGCGGTTTCGCCGTTTGCAGCAACGGGATCATAGAGCAGCGCCTCGGCGCTCTCGAACGACAGTTTTGCCGTCATGCGGGTATAACCTTCATTCTGCTTGTTGCGCATAGCATGACGCGTTTTAAGAGGGGGTGCGGTGAATGTGGGAAAATTGCAGAAAATCCTATGCATCTCCGAGGCAAGGCAGAAACCATGAAATATACGGGCATTGCCGCCTTCATCATGCTCCTGGCGCTGGTTACGGCCCCGCGAGTGGCGGCGGCCGATACCCAGGGTAGCGTGGTGATTGGCGGGGACGTGCGAACTTATCTCGTGCATATGCCACCGCAGGCTGAGCTGGGCCGCACCCTGCCCCTCGTCGTGGTGCTGCACGGGGGCGGCGGCGACGGCGAAAGCGCGGCAAAGCAGACGCATTTCAGCAAGGAAGCAGACAAGGAAGGTTTCATTGTCGCCTATCCGGATGGCGTAGGCCGCGGGCGGCTGCTGATGGCGATGCTGGGCAAGAAGGGCTTTTATACCTGGAACGCCGGCGGCTGTTGCGCCTATGCGATGAACCAGAAGGTTGACGATGTCGGCTTTCTGCGCGCGATGGTGGCGCAGATAGAACGGGATTATTCCATCGACACGCGCCGCATCTATGCCTCCGGCCTCTCGAACGGCGCAATGATGGCATACCGGCTGGCTTGCGACGCGAGCGATATTTTCGCGGCGGTGGGTATTGTCGCTGGCGTGGTTTTTCCGCCATGCGAACCTAGCCAAGCCGTTTCGGTGATCGACATTCACGGCACCAATGACGAGAACGTACCCATCGCGGGCGGCGTGGGGGAAAAAGCCTTTACCGGTACCGACTATCCGCCTTTGAGGGATTCGATTGCGTTGTGGGTGCGGGCAGATGATTGCCGAAAGAAACCCAAGGAGTCGCGGCCGATGAAAAACGTGCGGCTCACAGATTACAGGGTTTGTCGCGACGGCGCCGAAGTCAGTCTCTACATGATCGAAGGTGGCGGCCATTCCTGGCCTGGCGGAGAGCGCATGGCGCACTTTCTCGATCCGCCCTCGGGCGCGATGGATGCCACGGATGTGATCTGGAAATTCTTTGCGGCGCACCCCAAACGCTGAGTTGCCATTCCCGCTATCCACCCATTCTTTTTTCACTTTCCGGCCCTTCCCCCAGTGTTGGAGAGGGCACGCGTATTTGCAGGGGCCGCCACGAATGTCGCGTGGACAAGTTTTTTGCCCGCGCAGACCCCAATGCCCACGTTCCTATTGTCTTCACCCTTAGTGATTTCGTTTTTCATTTCTCCGCACGCACTCCTTTTCGCGTGCGCCAATATGGCGTCACGGCGAGGGTGTGAGATGAGATTTAATGTTGGGAGAAATTGCATAAGAGATTCAGAGGGTGGCGGCGCTAGTAAGCGGGAATTGCGCGTGATGCTTGTCAGCCGGCGCAGCTCACAACAACGCCGTCACCATTTGCGATGACAAAAGACAGCCGCATTCCAAGACGTCACCAAGCCACTAGAGAAAGTGCAAACGACGCGCCTTAGCCCGCCAAATATGGCGCTGCATAGTGACGTCCAGCCTTATAAGGCCGTTACATCGGCGGCGGTGCCGTTAGCGCTTTCATCTGAATGCCGTCGAGCGTCTGCTTGGCCTGCCGGTGAATGTCGTCCCACTGCTTCTTGGTGCGGCATTCGCTGGAAACCAGATGCGACCCAGGCGATCCAGAGGTTTTGCAGATGATGGCGTTTGGGTCGTTGCGCGTTCCCGTCACGACAACGGATTCCGAGTCGGTCTGACTCGCGATTGCAATGGACGTGAACACAGCAATGGCCGCCACTCCACTAAGCAAAGTGATAGCAGCGCCATTTACGGAAAGATTGGATTTGGACATTTTGACCCCCGTCGATTTGCCCGCCACTGAGACCGAATTCGTCAGTGGCCTTATAAGCATATCGCTACAATTGGGCCTCAATTATGGCGAAATCGCCGCGGGAAAAACTGCGGATGGACTAGTGATAATCGTGGGCTGCGCCACAGAGTACCGGGATCTCGCCTGATACGATGCAGTGAGTTTACCGGCTGCTTACCGCTTCGGCGCCGCGCGGATGATGGCGATGAAATCGGAGGCTTTCAGGCTGGCGCCACCGACCAGCGCGCCATCGACATTGTTGATGGCAAGAATTTCGGCCGCGTTCGAAGGCTTCACCGAGCCGCCATAGAGAATTCGTATGTTCGTCGCCTCGGCGTCAAAGCGTTTGGTGAGCGCATTGCGTGCAGCCGCGTGCATCTCTGCGATTTGCGCCACCGTCGGTGTGCGGCCAGTGCCGATGGCCCAAATCGGCTCGTAAGCCACCACGAGATGTTTTGCCGGCAGGCCAGCGGGAATGCTCCGCGCGAGCTGCGTGGTCACAACCGCCACCGCCTTCTTCGCGTCACGTTCTTTTTCGGTTTCGCCTACGCAGATGATCGCGGTCAGCCCTGCGCGATGAGCCGCCGCTGCTTTGGCGGCGACATCGGCGTTGGTTTCGCCGTGATATTGGCGGCGTTCCGAATGGCCGACGATGACCACCGTGGCCCCCACATCGCGCAGCATCTGGGCGGAGATATCGCCTGTATAGGCGCCAGAAGCCTCGGCACGGCAATCCTGTGCGCCGATGCCGACGCGCCCGCCGTCGACGGCCTTGGCCGCTTCGGCGATCAGCGTGGCCGGCGGGCAGACCAAGACCACCGGATTGGCGGGGGCATCGGCGAGTGAACGATCAACCGCCCGGATTTCGCCCAAGGCAGCCCGGAGACCGTTCATTTTCCAATTACCGGCGATGAGCTGCCGCATCGATTATCCCGTTTAACTTTGGCAACTTGCCCCTCTCAATCCCTCTCCCTATCATCCGCAACCTTTTGAAGCCAATTCACCCCCTAAGGCCATGCTGCAAGCATTACGCAAAGGCTCCAAATCCTGGCTCGCCAAAGGCTTGATGATCACCCTCGCGGGCGCATTTGGCCTGTGGGGGATCAACGACATCTTCCGGGGCACCAGCGTCGATAACACTGTCGCCACCGTGGGCGATCAAACGATTTCGGTCACCGAATATGACCGCGAGTTGCGCGCCGAAATGCGCAATCTGGGCCAGCGTCTGCATACGGATATGACACTCGAGCAGGCACGCACGCAGGGCATTACAAAAGATGTGCTCGATCACATGATCAGCCGCACCGCACTGGATACCGAAGTTAAAAAACTCGGCCTGACTGTCGACAATAACACGATGGCCGCGGCCATTCGCGCCTTGCCGCAATTCGAAGGCCAAGGTGGCACCTTCAGCCGCGTGCTGTTGGATGAAGCGTTACAGCAGAATGGTCTTACCGAAGCCGGATTTGAGCAAAGCATGCGCCAGGACATGGCGCGCTCGCAGTTGATGGATTCTACGGTTGACTGGCTCGGGATTCCCCCCGAGATGTCGCAACTGTTTTATAACTATCTCAACCAGCAGCGCGTTGCAGAATATCTCGTGCTGACGCCGGAACAGGCTGGCACTGTGCGCGCGCCAACCGATGCCGAGCTTGAAGCCTATTACAAAGCCAATGCACAGCGCTTCAGCACGCCGGAATACCGCGAGCTTGAATATGTCGCGATCGGGGTCGAACAATTTGCCGATAAAGTTGAAGTTTCCGAAGCGGACATGAAGAAGGAATACGACGCGCACAAGGAAACCTATGTGAAGCCGGAAGAGCGCGAGATTCAACAGATCAATTTCCCTTCCAAGGAAACCGCTGAGGCTGCGCATCAGCAGATCGTTTCAGGTACGGACTTTCTCAGCGTGGCGCACGGCATGGGATTAAAGGACGACGACGTGAAATTGGGAACTTTTCCCAAGAGCGGGCTTAATCGGATGCTGGCCGACGCGGCCTTCGCGCTCCCGGAGGGCGGCGTATCGCCGCCCGTACAGGGGCCATTCGGCTGGGTGATGTTGCGTGTAACCAAGGTGACGCCGGGCGTAAACAAGACGTATGAAGATTTGAAGGCCACGCTACGCGAGCAGCTTGCCAAGACACTGGCGGCGGTGAAAGCCGTCGAGGCGGTCAATGCCTTCGAGGACGCGCGCGGCGCCGGCGCGCCGCTTGAAGAAGCCGCCAAGAAGGTTGGGCTCACGGCCGTGCACATCGCGGCCGTTGATCGCACCGGCCTTACGCCAGATGGAACCAAGGCAGACGTGCCGGTTGCAGCCGCCTTTTTGCAGCAGGCATTTGCGGCAGAAGCCGGCGAAGAAGGCGATATCTTCCAAAGCGATGATTTGCATTCCTATGCCATCAGGGTGATCGGCGTGCGGCCTCCGGCACCCAAACCGCTCGCGCAAATCCGCGAGCAAGTGGTCAAGGAATGGACTGAGGCCGAGCGCGCCAAGATGCTTGCCGCGCGCGCGAAATCGCTCACGGAAGAAGCCAGCAAGAGCGGCGGCCTCGCCGCCGTTGCGCAGGCGCTGGGCCATCAGCCCACCACAAGCGCGCCACTTCGCCGCGACACTCCGAATGAAATCTTTTCGCGGCCCGCGCTGGCCGATCTCTTTTCGACGCCGCCCGGCGGAACGATTTACGGCCCCCTTGGCAAGGGACAAGGCTATGTAATTGCCCGCGTCGTGCGCGCAATAAATCCTGATCCAAGTGCCAGCCCCGTCGAATTTGAGAACAACAAACGCCAGATCGCGCAGCAGATCGCCAGCGACCTGATCGAATCCATGTCCAATGCGGCGCGCGAAACCGCAGGCGCCAAAATCAATGATGCGGCCTACAGCCGCATTGTCGGCGGATCGCAATGAACGACCCGCCATGGAGATTGCGCCGGAGTATTCGTCCTTCGCCAAAATTTACGGCGAAGGCCGCCCGCAAGTGGTGTTTGCCCGGCTGATTGCCGATCTCGAAACACCTGTTTCCGCATTTCTGAAGCTCGGCCATGCGCGCGCCAACGCGTTCCTTTTGGAAAGCGTGCAAGGCGGCGAAACCCGCGGGCGTTATTCTATCATCGGGCTGAGGCCCGATCTCATTTGGCGTTGCCGCGACGGCGCGGCAGAGATCAATCGCGATGCATTGGATAACCCGGATGCGTTTCAGCCGGACAAGTCCGCTGCGAAACCGCTGGACGCATTAAAACAGCACATCCGGTCTGCGCGCATCGAATTGCCCGAGGGCTTGCCGCCGATGGCGGTGGGACTGTTCGGCTATCTCGGCTACGACATGGTGCGGCTGATGGAGCGCCTACCCGCTGCCCCGCCTGATGTGTTTGGCCTGCCCGATACGGTTCTGCTGCGGCCTACCATCACCGCCATCTTCGACAATGTGCGTGACCAGATCATTCTGGTGACACCTGTGTGGCCCGACACGGCGCACGATGCGCGTGGCGCTTACGAAAGCGCGCAGCGCCGCTTGCAAGACACCATTGCCGATTTGTCGCGGCCTCAATCCCGCGAGCCCACACTCGCGCAGGTTCCGCTTGGCCCTGTCGGAGTCGAACACCACCCGTGCCGATTATCTCGCGATTGTTTCCAAGGCAAAGGAATACATCCACGCGGGCGACGTGTTCCAGGTGGTGCCGAGCCAGCGCTTCCGCCGCGCGTTTCCGCTTCACCCCTTCGCGCTCTATCGCGCGCTGCGCCGCCTCAACCCGTCACCCTTTCTCTATTTCCTGAACTTCCCCGGTTTCTCCATCGTGGGGTCAAGTCCCGGAGATCCTGGTACGTTTGCGCGATGGCGTGGTCACTATCCGCCCCATCGCCGGCACGCGCCCGCGCGGAAAACACCGAAGCTGAAGACAAGAAGCTCGCCGAGCAGTTGCTGGCGGACCCCAAGGAACGCGCGGAACATTTGATGCTGCTCGATCTCGGGCGCAACGACGTAGGCCGTGTGGCGGAAACCGGCAGCGTCAACGTCACTGCGCAGTTCTTCATCGAGCGATATTCCCACGTCATGCATCTCGTCTCCAATGTCGAGGGCCGCATCCGCAAGGGGCTGGATGCGGTGGACGCGCTGATGGCGGGCTTCCCCGCGGGCACGCTGTCGGGCGCGCCGAAAGTGCGCGCGATGGAAATCATCGACGAGCTGGAAAAAGAGAAACGCGGGGTCTATGCGGGTGCGGTCGGATATTTCGCCGCCGATGGCTCGATGGATACCTGCATCGTGCTGCGCACCGCGGTGGTGAAGGACGGCATGATGTACGTGCAGGCCGGCGGTGGCGTTGTCGCCGACAGCGACCCCGAAACCGAGTATCAGGAGACGGTCAACAAGGCCAAGGCGCTGATGGCCGCAGCCGACGAGGCTATGCGTAACGTTGAGTGAAATAGACGGCGTAAAGCGCGATCCAGCCCACTACCCACGCGATGTAAGTCCAATTCGGCTTTTCCAATCTTGAAAATGCTTCGTACCCGAGCGCAGCCAAAGCCATGGTCAACAAAAAGCGCGGAAGCCGCGCTACGAATGACACCAGCACAAACAGCAACGGATTGATGCCGCGCGCGCCCGCTTCGACGGCATAAAGTTTATAAGCAAGCCCCGTCACTGCGCCGGTGAAAAGATGCAGAACCCAATCGCTTGCCATTTCATCATGCGCGCGGGCCAGCAGATCAGGGCCAATAGCAGGAACCATCAACATGGCGTGGCGCGCGGCCTCCGCATCGCCATGACCCCATGTCCACATGGCAAGGCCCGCAAGTGTCGCCGCGCCCGCCGCAACAAATGCGAGAGGCAGCGCACGCCGGAAGCCGAAGCGAATGACAGCCGCCGTCAGCAGCACGTCGGGCACAATGAAAAAGAAGCTGGCCTCGGCCACGCCCCAGAAAGCAGCGGCAATGATCCAGATCAATCCCATGGCGCCATATGAATTTGCGCGGCCAATGCGGTCATACGTGTCTGCAGCAATTCCATGAAGGCATCGATACTGCCGTTCCAAAAGATTTTTTCGCCGGCCACGATGTCGCAATTAAACGGCACCAGCAGCACGGCGTCTTTGGGCAGCGCTTTGCCGAGGCCATACATATAAAGTGGATGCACAGGTGTTTGCGGCCGCGCGCGGACCAAATGGGCCACGCCGCGCTTGAACTCAGCCAATTTCTCCGGCTCGCCGCGTGAGCCTTCGGGAAACAGGATGAGGATATCGCCGCGGTCGAGCGCCTGCTCACAACCGGCGAGCGGACTTTCGTCGTGAACGCGGCCCGTACGCGCCAGCGGAATGATGCCCATGATATGGAGCGCGAACCACGCCTTCAACTTCGTACGCATGAAATAATCCATGGCGGCCACCGGACGAAGCCGCGGCAGATCGCGCAGCGGGTACATCGCCATGATGGTCAGCGTATCGAGATGCGAGTTGTGATTGGCGGCGATGATCGCGGGGCCGGACTTCGGCAGGAACTCGCGGCCGCGCACATAGGCGCCCAGAAAAATCGTCAGCACCGGCCGCACAATCAGCAAAAAGAACGCCGCGCGGAGAAACCCGTTCATTTTGCGAGCGGACTCCAGAAAAAGAAATTCATGAAGTGGAAAAATACCGGCGCCGAATAAATCAGGCTGTCCACCCGGTCGAGAATGCCGCCATGGCCGGGGATAAGATGGCTCGCATCCTTCACGCCCACGTCGCGCTTGAAGGCCGAGATGGTGACGTCGCCGAGGAATCCAGCAGCGGCAATCATCGCGCCTGCACCTGCAGACCAACTCATCGGCATCGGCGTGAGGTACGGTCCTACTGCCATTGCCGCGAGTGCGGTTGTCACCAGCCCGCCGATAAATCCTTCCCAGGTTTTCTTCGGGCTAACGCTGGGGAGGATGGCGTGCGCGCCGAACAGCTTGCCCCAGGTGAATTGCGCCACATCGTTGAATTGCGTCAGCGCCACCAGAAACAGCAACGCGCCCGCGCCATAGCCATGCACCACGCCATATGAAAGAAGCAACGCCGTGTGGCTCAGCGAGAACACCGTGATCATCAGGCCCCAGCTCAGCAGACCAACGGAGCGCAGAAACCCCTCGGTGTGGCCGCCGAGCGTGATGCGCGCCGGCAGGAACAAAAACATCCACACCGGAATGAAGGTCATGAACAGGCCGAAGCGGCCGATATGGGCAAAATAGAACTGCACCGGAATGGCGAGATAGGCCCATAGCAAAATGCTGCGGTCGACACGGCGCGTCGGTATTAGCGACAAATATTCCTTGAGCGCGAGAAACGAGATCAGCGCGAGAAATATCGTAGACACAACCCGGTTGGTAAGAATGGCGATGGTAAAGACGGTGATCATCCACCACCACGACACCACACGCTGCGAGAGTTCCTTGGTCGCCTCGCCAGGCGTTACTTGCCGCAAAGTATAGGTGATGACGCTGGCCGCGATCAGCACGGCGTAAATCACGCCGATGGCGACATGAACCGGGGTCGTGAAAAATTCTTGGATATAAGTCACGGCTTGGCGCTCAAAGCCGCACGCACGCGGTTGATAATCGTGAACACGCCCGCAACCGCAGCCAGCGCAAGAAGAATATTAGTCCAATGGCCGGGCGTGACACCTACGCCTAACGCCAAGGCCAATGTACCAAAAAATAATGCCCGGTCGCTTTTGCCGAACGGGCCTTCATAGCGGCGCGTTGAACCGATTTGTATCGCTACCACCCCGGCCATTTCCGTCATCACCGCGATAGCGACGACGAGGCCAATGAGAATGGCCGATACGCCGGGAATGATGGCGAAGGGCAGATACAGCGCCACGTCGGACACTACGTCACCCAACTCGTTCAGCACTGCGCCAAGCTTGCTTTGCTGGCCGAATTCGCGCGCCAGCATGCCGTCGATGGCGTTGAGCGCCATGCGCACGAAGAGCACCAAGGGGAGAAGAAGTAACGCCCACCGCGCGGCCCCGCTGAAATAGATCGCGCAGCCATAGGCCACGCTGATCGCGCCGGCGGCAATCGTCACCTGATTGGCAGTGATACCCGCAACCGCAAACCTGCCGCAGAGCGGGCGCAGTCGTTTCTGGAATTTGGGCTTGAGGTCGTAAACGCTGACCAAGGAAGGTCCCTATCGCGTGCGCGTTTCGGCGGCGGAATCTCGCGCCGAGTTTATCATCTTTTAAATCATCGGGATGAAAATGCCCACGGTAGCGGGCCTGAATATCGGCGCGCCGCCAGTCGTTTTCGGTCAGCACGTGGCGGCAGTTTTGGACGCCACAACAGCACGCAGGGCTATCGTCGGCGTAATTGGCTTCATCGAAATTCCAGGTGGCGTGATCCAGCGTGACCTCTTCGCCGGCTGCGATGTCACGTTTGGCAACCACGGTTACCTCATCGGTAAGCCAGCTATTCGCATCGCAGGAATGATTGAGATGCTCGTCGAGACTGTCATGCAGATCACTGACAGGTAAAGCCAGATATGCGTCAGGCGTAACCATCCACACCGAACGCTCGCGGTATTTGCCCGATAGCGCCTGCACCAGCGTTATCAGCTCGCCGCCGAATTCCATCAGCTTCTCGCCAGCGGAAATTTTTGCGCGCGCAATAATGCCGTCGCCGTGAATTTGTGATTTGCCGGGACGAAGTTTTTCGCTGATCCAGCTACGCTTCAAATATTTCCGCATGCCCGACAATCAGCGCCGTTTCTTCTTTTCGTTCTCTGCCGCGCGTGCTTTGACCAGCTTTCGCACCAGTGCCGCCGGCAACGGTTTGTCGGTGGGAAACTGTATGGTGCCCTTCGAGACGGTGTAGCCTTTAAGGTCCTTCTCAAATGCTTTTATGATCGAGGCGGTTGGAAACAGGCTGCAATGGTTTGAGAATGCGGCGTACCACGCCAACATGCCTTTGTATTTTACCGCCGGGATTCCATAACTGATGGTCTCTGTCGCCCCCTTTGGCGCGGCTGACCAGATCGCCGCGCGCACCTTCTTCAACGTGCCGCGCGCGGGCTCGGGAACGCGCGCCAGATACGCGCCCACACTTTTCGGCACGCCCCTTTTCTTTGCCTTGGTGCGGCGTTTGGTGGGTTTCGCTTTTCTCATGCGGGCATTGCTACAAAACCCGCCACCTCAAGTAAACTGGCGGGCTTGACGGGTTTCGCTAGACAGCATGTCATACTGTATAGATCGCCCCCATGCTGCTTCTGATCGATAATTACGACAGCTTCACCTACAACCTGTTCCACTATCTGGGGGAACTGGGCGAGGAGATCGTCGTCTCGCCGCAACGACGACATGTCGGCGGCGCAGGCGCTTTCCATGAAGCCCTCATCCATCGTGCTGTCGCCGGGGCCCTGCGATCCCGATAAGGCCGGCATCTGTCTCGAACTGATCAAAATGGCTGCGGGCCGCGTGCCCATACTGGGTGTATGCCTCGGCCATCAGGCTATCGGTCAGGCCTATGGCGGCAAAATCGTGCGCGCACCAAAGCCGATGCACGGCAAGCTTTCCATCATCCACCACAACAACAAAAGCGTGTTCAAAGGATTGGAAAACGATTTCTCCGCCACGCGCTATCATTCGCTGACTGTCGATCCGGGTTCGCTGCCCGCTTGCCTAGATGTGACGGCGGAAACCGAAGGCGGCGTGATCATGGGCCTCGCGCACAAAACTCATCCGGTACATGGCGTGCAATTTCATCCCGAAAGCATCGCCTCCGCAGCATGGCCACGCGCTGTTGAAGAACTTTCTCGATCTTGCACGCGCTTCGCAAATGGCGCCTGCATGAAGAAGACAGATGATTTCGGCGCGGCGCTCAAGCGCGTTGCCGCCGGCCACCCGCTCAACGAAGAAGAAACCACGCGCGTATTCACCGCCATGATGAAGGGCGAAGTGAGCCACACGCGCATGGCGGCCTTCCTCACCGCGCTTTCCATGCGTCACGCCAGCGTCGATGAAATCATCGGTGGCGCACGCGTGATGCGCGAAACCGTAATCGGCGTGCAGGCGCCGCCCGGCGCCATCGATGTTTGCGGCACCGGCGGCGACGGCCAGGGCACATTGAATGTTTCAACCGCGGCGGCCTTCGTGGTGGCGGGTTCAGGCGTGCCGGTGGCCAAGCATGGCAATCGCGCCATGTCCTCGCGCGCGGGTTCCGCCGACGTGCTGGAAGCACTGGGCGTGCATATCGGACTGGAAGAAGGCGGCGCCGAAGCCTGCTTGCGCGCGGCGCGCATATGCTTCATGTTTGCCCAGGCGCATCATCCTTCGATGAAGCATGTGGCGGCGGTGCGCCAGGAGCTTGGCTTTCGCACCATTTTCAATCTGCTGGGACCGCTGACCAACCCCGCGCACGTCAAGCGGCAGCTCATCGGCGTCTACGACGAGAGTTGGCTCGAGCCTTTCGCGCATGCGCTGAAAGTGCTTGGCGCCGAGAAAGCCTGGATCGTGCACGGCCAGGGCATGGACGAACTGGCGCTCAGCGGCGTTACCAAAGTGGCGGCGCTCGAACACGGCGACGTGCGCACCTTCGAGATATCGCCGGAAGATGCCGGTTTTGCGCGAGCGCCGTTGAAAGCCATCAAAGGCGGCACGGCGGAGAAAAATGCGGAAGCCATTCGTGCGTTGTTGCGGGGCGCGCGCGGGCCGTTCCGCGATATCGTGGTGTTGAATGCTGCCGCCGCCCTCATCGTCGCCGACAAGGTGCCCGATCTTCATCACGGCGTGCAGTTGGCCTCCGCCGCCATCGACGAGGGCGCTGCACAGGCAGCGCTCGACACTTTGATTGCCGCGTCGCGTGAAGTCGCCGCATGAGCGTGCTTGAGCGTATCGCGGCCTATAAGCGCGAAGAAATTGCCGCGGCCAAAATAAAAAAACCTTTTGCCGCGCTGATGGCTGAAGCCGCTAAGGCTTCCCCGCCGCGCGGATTTCGCGCCGCCCTCGAAAAAAAGAAGGATCACGGCGACAGTGGCTTGATCGCCGAAATTAAGAGGGCAAGCCCGTCCAGAGGCGTGATCCGCAAGGATTTCGAACCGGCCGAATTCGCCCGTGCCTATGAAGCCGGTGGTGCCGCCTGTCTTTCGGTGCTGACGGACGGCCCATCATTTCAGGGGGCGCCGGAGCATTTGACGGAAGCTCGCGCGGCGACATCGCTTCCCGTGTTGCGCAAGGATTTCATGCTCGATCCCTATCAGATCGTGGAATCGCGCGCATTCGGCGCCGATTGCGTTCTTATCATCATGGCAATGATCGATGACAATACAGCTAGCACGCTTTTCTACGCCGCACACGATTTGGGAATGGATGTGTTGGTTGAGGTACATAACGAGGCCGAACTCAACCGCGCGCTTAAGTTGGAAGCAGAGTTGATCGGCATCAACAACCGCGACCTGAAAACTTTCGAGACCGATATCGCCACCGCCGTCAGCCTAGCGCCCATGGTTCCCAATGGTGTGTTGATCGTCGCGGAAAGCGGGCTTTCCTCGCCCGCCGATCTCAAGGCGCTGGCAAAAGCCGGCATCACCACGTATCTGATCGGGGAAAGCCTGATGCGCGCGGCCGATGTGGAACAGGCCACGCGGACATTGCTGGAGAGCGCCGTATGAACCGCAGATTGTCGCATCTCGACGAACACGGCCGGGCGTCGATGGTCGATGTCTCGCGCAAGGGCGCCACAGAACGCACGTCGAGCGCCGAAGCCACCATCGTGCTTTCCGAGCAGACCTACAAACTGGTGATTTCCGGCAAGACGCCAAAGGGCGACGTCATGGCGGCCGCGCGCATTGCGGGCATTTCGGCGGCAAAGAAGACCGCCGATCTCATTCCTCTTTGCCACGCCATCGCACTTTCGCATGTAGCTGTTGAGGTCGAACCCCTGCCCGAGCGCCACGCGCTTCGCATCATTGCTATGGCCAAGACCATCGCCTCTACCGGCGTCGAGATGGAAGCGCTGACGGCCGTCTGCGTCGCCGCCCTCACCGTCTATGACATGATCAAAGCTGTGGACCGCTCCGCCACCATCGAAGCCATACGCCTGCTGGCGAAATCTGGCGGCAAGAGCGGTTCTTATCAGGCGCCCGCAGAACCCCGCGCCAAGGCGCGCAAGCGGTGATTTCGGTAGAAGAGGCAACCAAGCGCATCACCGGCGCTTTCGCGCCGCTTCCAGCTGAGAAAATTCCCATCGCCCAAGCATTAAGCCGCGTGCTGGCGGAAGATGCCGTAGCACGGCTGATACAGCCGCCCTTCGACGTGTCGTCGATGGATGGCTACGCGGTGCGCGCGGACGACGTCGTCAAAATTCCAGCGCGGTTGAAAATCATCGGCGAGGCGCCAGCGGGCCGGCCGTTCAAAGGAAAGATTGGTACTGGGGAGGCCGTTCGCATCTACACCGGCGCACCGGTGCCAGATGGTGCCGACACCATCGTCATCCAGGAAAATACAGAAAGCGACGGAAAGACAGTCACGGTCAAGGCAGGAACAGAGCGCGGCAAACACATCAGGCGCGCAGGACTAGATTTTCGCGCGGGCGACACGTTGCTTCCACGCGGACGCTATCTCACTGCACGCGATGTCGCGCTGCTGGCGGCGGGCGATCTGGCCGATGTCGCGGTAACGCGAAAGCCGCGCATTGCCGTTGTCGCCACGGGCGACGAGCTGGCGCGGCCGGGTGAGAAGCATGCGCCCGGCGGCATCGTCGCCTCGTCAAATTACGGCATCGTTGCCTTAGTGGAAAATTGGTGCGGCGTGGCGGTCGATCTCGGCATCCTGTCCGACAAGCCGGAAGCCTTTGCGATACTTCCAGGCGCCACCAAGGATTGCGATCTCATCGTCACGCTTGGCGGCGCCTCGGTCGGCGACCACGATCTGGTGCAGAGCGCGCTGGAGCCGCTGGGCTTCGTGCTCGACTTCTGGAAAATCGCCATGCGCCCCGGCAAGCCACTGATCTTCGGGCGGCTAGGCAAGACGCCGTTGCTCGGTCTGCCCGGCAATCCGGTGTCGGCAATTGTCTGCGCCGTGCTTTTCCTGCGCCCCGCGATGGCGAGGATGCTGGGCGAGCCGCCCTATCGACCCACCATGGTGAAGGCGAAGCTCTCCACGGCTCTCAAAGCCAACGACAGCAGGCAGGATTACATCCGGGCACGGATCATCCGGCGCGACGGAGAAACTCATGTGGAACCCTTCCCCGTGCAGGATTCCGCCATGCAGAAGGCGCTGGCCGAAGCCGACGGCCTGATCGTCCGCGCCCCCAAGGCCCCCGCTGCCGCCGCCGGCCACATGGTGGAGGTAATGCTGCTGGATGACTGCTGAATTCGCGGGTTTCCGCGCGTTGACGCCTCAGGCGAACTAAAGTAGAACGATTCGAGGTGTTGCGGCTTTGTTCGCCGCACGCTTTTCGAGCGGGGACGCCATGCTGACCAAGAAGCAATATGAGCTCCTGATGTTCATCCACGAGCGCGTGCGCGAAGCGGGCGTGCCGCCTTCGTTCGACGAGATGAAGGACGCGCTGGATCTGCGTTCCAAGTCCGGCATCCACCGGCTGATCACGGCGCTGGAAGAGCGCGGCTTCATCCGCCGGCTGGAGAAGCGCGCGCGCGCGCTTGAGATCGTGCGCTTGCCCGAAAACATGGCCGAGGGCGTGCGCCCGGCGGCGACCCGCGCTCAGGCGCAGCGCATGACGCACGGCGAACTGCTCACGCACGCGGCGGCCGCGGCGCGACCATCGCGTACACCGGCCGATACCGCGCGCGCCGGTACCGCCTTATGCGGCGCGTGGGGCATTCGCGATGACCGAAGGCGCGTCAGTATGTCCCGCTGCTCGGCCGCATCGCCGCCGGCACGCCCATCGAGGCGTTGCAGAACCGCGTCGGCGACGTGCCGGTGCCGGCGGATTGATCTGCGCAGCGGCGAGCATTATGCGCTCGAAGTCACCGGCGACTCCATGATCAACGCCGGCATCCTCGATGGCGACACCGTCATCATCCAGCGCAGCGATAGCGCCAACACCGGCGACATCGTGGTGGCGCTGGTCGACGAAAACGAAGCGACGCTGAAGCGCCTGCGCCGGCGCGGCGATTCCATCGCACTGGAAGCGGCGAACCCCGCTTACGAGACGCGGCTCTACGGCGCCGACCGCGTGCGCATTCAGGGCCGCTGGTCGGTCTTGTCCGCCGGTATTGAGCCGCGACCCAAGGCCGCGTTCCACGGCTTTCCGCAACCGTTTCCATTTTCGCGCCGTTTTCATTCAACCACACGGCTGTTGCACCGCCGCGCGCCAGCGCAAAGCGATCAATTACGACCCGCGGATGTGGGCAGGTCTGACGCAACGGCACCGCGCTCACCAGCACATCGGCGCGCGCGCAATCGTCAATCAGCGCATCCGCCCGTAATGCCAGCGCCACCACATCGCCGTCTGAGGCTTTGGCGACACAGCCATCGTCGTCGCAAACACTTCCCTTTTGTGCCGCCGCCATATCGCGCGAAATCGCCATCGTGCCGCAGCCATTGCCCGGCAGTGTAATCGTCGGGTTGCGCGACCCAGTATGGCCAGCGTTCCATCGGCCTGGCGCGCACCCGCCATCTGCGCATCGCGCGCGGCAAGAATGTCGGGCGGTGCAGCGCTTACCGTCAGCGCGAGCCCAACTGCCAAGGGCCCCAGGCCGAACCAGCGCCATGAGCGCCGCCACACGCCAATCCACAAACCCGCCGAAAACAATGAGCAGCAGCGACGCCAGGGGCCAGGCCGGCACCAGCATCACCGCGCCCGGAAGACCCGCCACCCAATGGGCGATGTCGATCATGCGCTGTACGCCCCAGCCCATGGATTGCAGCGGCCAGTATTCGAGCCCGAACGGCATCAGGACGACGGCTATGGCGGCAGAGGGCATGATGACGAAGCCCACCGATCCGCCAGCAGATTGGAAAGGAGCGAATAGCCGCGCCGCGCGGTTGAAATGGAAAATGGCGAAGGGCGCGGTCGCGAGCGCCGCCACCGTGGCTCGCCAAAACGAGCCCGTGATTTACCGCTTCACCCGCGCCAACATCCGGCAAAGGTCCAGAAGCCGGGGCGTGGCGTGTCGTTACGGGCTTTCGCGCGCCTGCCATTCGGCCAGCGCGATCAGTCCGATGATCGCGCGCAAACGACATCTGAAAGCCTGGCTCGATCACGCTCTCGGGCTCACCGCAACAATGATCGAGCGCCGACAGCGCCACCGCGCGCATGGACAGCGCCGGCCGGTCGGCAAGCACGCCCAACAGCATGCATCGCCAGCATGATGAAAGAACGCACGCGGCGGCGCGCCGCCGCCGCTGATCAGAAGATAGAAAGCGGATGCGCCAATCGCCGCCACCGCCGCCCATTTCTTGATCGGATAGCTGAGCGCGAGACGCGGCAACAGCGCCAGCAACGCGCGGAGCGTCCAGAAAATGCCAAGCCCCGCCAGCGCCATGTGCAGGCCGGAAATCGACAGGACGTGCTGCAGGCCGGAATTCGCGATATGCCGCGTTGTCGTCTTCGTTCGATTGCGGCCGCGCTCGCCGGTGATGAGGGCGGCGGCAATCGCGCCATTGGGCCCGGGCAAGCGCCGCGCGCACGCGCTTGGTCATGGAGAGGCGCAAGTGCTCGATGGCGGCGCCGAAACTTTCCAGCACGGCGTCCGCGTGCGCGGCGAATGGCTTTGGGCGTGCCAAGCAAAGCCACGCCGCCGATGCCGGAGAAATACGCCCAGCGCGCGAAGTCATAGCCGTGCGGGAATGCGGGCTCGGGCGGTGGCCGCACCATCGCCGAGCACCGAGACCCACTGGCCGGGCTCAGATCGCGGCGGCGTCTTCTTGGTGCGCAGCGTCAGCCTCAACCGGCGCGGCAGGCTGGTCGTCTATCGCGCCCATGCTTGCACGGGCGCGAAGCTCGACGCGCGTTGCCCATGACCTGAGATCGGACACGCTTTCGATGCGGCCGTCGATCCAGACGGCCCCAATTCGCGCGGAATCACGGGCGCCGCAACGCTCTCGGTGCGCAGCTTGGCGGCGGCGAAGCCCAGGCACGCGGCCGCCAGCATGAGCGCAGAAGAATCGCAAGCTCGACGCCGCTGCGCGCCGCAACACGATGGCGATGCGGCAACCGATAACACCGCGAATGCAATCGCCGGCCACAACGAGGGCTCGCTGGAAAGTCGAAATAGAGCGCATCGCCGCCGACGAACGCCACCACCGCCCAGGGGAACCAGCGCTCCTGCTCGGCGGCAAGATTGCGCGCGCGCTGCCATCGCAGCAATGCGCCGGGTGTTACGGCGCACGCCGTCGCGCAAGGCCGAAACGCGGCGCGCCGTTGGCGCCCACGCTTCGGCCGCAGCCGTGGCATGCGCCACGCGCAGACGCGTGCAAACAGATGGAGGCCTATCGCCAAGGGGTGCCGGTTTGCTAGAAGCGCCACTTTCAACGCACGCCGCCCGCATCATGACGCAAAATCCCAAGCCCGTCCTGCAGGTTCGCGCCCTCGCCCACCGGATATTTGCATATCGGCGGCGCGCGCACGGCGCTGTTCAACTGGCTCTATGCGCGCCACACGGGCGGCAAATTTCTGTTGCGCATCGAGGACACCGACCGCGAGCGTTCCACGCCCGAAGCGGTCGCCGCCATTCTGAACGGGCTCACCTGGCTCGGGCTCGATTGGGACGGCGAGCCGGTCTATCAGTTCGCGCGCGCAGCCCGGCACCGCGAAGTGGCCGAGCAATTGCTGGCCAAGGGCAAGGCCTATCGCTGTTACGCGACGGCCGCAGGAACTGGAAGAGATGCGCGCGCGCCAGCGCGCCGAAGGCAAGCCCATGCGCTATGACGGGCGCTGGCGCGACCGCGATCCGGCCGATGCGCCCAAGGCGCGCCCTTCGTCGTCCGGCTGAAGGCGCCGCAGACGGGCGAAACGATCGTGCACGATGTTGTGCAGGGCGACGTGCGCTTTGCCAACGACCAGCTTGACGACATGGTGCTGCTCAGAAGCGACGGCACGCCCACTTATATGCTGGCCGTCGTGGTCGACGATTTCGACATGGGCATCACCCATGTGGTCCGCGGCGGCGATCATCTGAACAATGCCGCGCGGCAATTGCAGATCGATCAACGCCATGGGTTGGCCGGTGCCGGTCTATGCGCATCGTGCCGCTGATCCACGGCCCCGACGGCGCCAAACTGTCCAAGCGCCACGGCGCGCTGGCGGTCGAGGCCTATCGCGACATGGGCTATCTGCCCGAAGCGATGCGCAATTATCTGCTGCGGCTCGGCTGGAGCCACGGCGACGAAGAGATCATTCCGACCGCGCAAGCCATCGAATGGTTTGACCTGGACGGCATCGGCCGCAGCCCGGCGCGCTTCGACATGAAAAAGCTCGACAGCCTCAACGGCCATTACATCCGCGAGATGGACGACGCCGCGCTCGCCGCCGAAGCTGCTCGCCTTTGCCGAGCGGCGCGACGCCCGGGCGCGTTATCGCCGCCGGCCCGCGCGCGGCTGAAGACCGCGATGGCGGGGCTCAAGGCGCGCGCGAAGACACTGATCGAACTCGTTGACAAGGCGCGAGTTCCTTTTCGCCGACGGCGCGCGCGCGCCCGATCCGCGCCGCGGCCAAAGTGCTCACGCCGGAAGCGCGCGCACCGCCTGGCAGGCTCTGCCGCAGTGCTCGACCGGCGGCTGGGACATGCCCAGCTCGAAGAACGCGTGCGCGCGTTCGCCGAAAAGGAAGGCGTCAAGCTTGGCGATGTCGCGCAGCCCCTGCGCGCGGCGCTGACCGGACGCACCACGTCGCCGCCGGTGTTCGATGTGCTGTCCGTTCTGGGACGTGACGAATCGCTAAGCCGCATCCGGCCCCATACCGATTAGGACTTATCGCGGACGGCCATGATTCGCCTATAGAGGGCGGATAGCCTTGCGGGCTCATGACGCGGCAGGAACACGCGAATGCCGAGCAGTGAACATCGCGCCAAACTGGCGGGCAACGCGACGTTCACCTACGAGAACAAGTCGCACGAACTGCCCGTCTATCGCGGGCAGCGAAGGCCCCGAGGCAGTCGACGTGCGCAAGCTTTACAGCGACGCCGGCATGTTCACCTACGACCCCGGTTTCACCTCGACGGCGAGCTGCGAGAGCGACATCACCTTCATCGACGGCGACAAGGGCGTCCTGCTCTATCGCGGCTATCCCATCGACCAGCTGGCGCGAAATTCGAACTTTCTCGAGGTCTGCTATCTGCTGCTGTACGGCGAACTGCCCAGCAAAGCGCAGCTCGAACCAATTCGACCACACCATCACCTATCACACCATGGTGCACGAACAACTGGATCTATTTCTTCTCGCGGCTTCCGGCGCGACGCGCATCCCATGGCGGTGATGGTGGGCGTGGTCGGGGCGCTGTCCGCGTTCTATCACGACTCGACCGACATCAACGACCCGAAGCAGCGCGAGATTGCCAGCCACCGGCTGATCGCCAAAATGCCGACCATCGCCGCGATGGCGTTCAAATATTCCATCGGCCAGCCCTTCGTGTATCCGCTGAATCGATCTCGGCTACACCGAGAATTTCCTGCGCATGTGCTTTGCCGTGCCGGCCGAGGAGTACAAGGTCAATCCGGTGCTCGCCAAGGCGCTCGACACGATCTTCATCCTGCATGCCGACCACGAGCAGAACGCGTCGACCTCGACCGTGCGGCTTGCGGGATCGTCGGGCGCCAATCCGTTTGCCTGCATCGCGGCGGGCATCGCCTGCCTGTGGGGGCCCGCGCACGGCGGCGCCAACGAGGCGGCGCTGAAGATGCTGCATGCAGATCGGCTCGGTCGACCGCATCCCCGAATACATCAAGCGGCGCCAAGGACAAGAACGATCCCTTCCGCCTGATGGGCTTTGGCCATCGCGTCTACAAGAACTACGATCCGCGCGCCAAGGTGATGCGCGAGCAGTGCTATGCGGTGCTCGACGCAGCTGGCAAGCGCGACGAGCCCTTGCTGAAGGTGGCGCTCGAACTCGAACGCATCGCGCTGCAGGACGATTATTTCATCGAGAAGAAGCTCTATCCCAACATCGATTTCTATTCCGGCATCACGCTGCAGGCGCTGGGGTTCCCGACCGACATGTTCACCGCGCTGTTCGCGCTCGCGCGCACGGTGGGCTGGGTCGCGCAGTGGAAGGAAATGATCGAGGATCCCGAGCAGAAGATCGGCCGCCCGCGCCAGCTCTATACCGGCGCCAAGAACGCGATTACGTCGATCGCCAAGCGCTAGGCGGTTTTCCGCGCCATCTCCAGTACGGCGCGCGCCGCGCGCAGGCTCGGCATTTCGTCGTGCGAGCCGAGCGCGTGAGCGCCTCTTCCAGATCCTTCATCTGGGCAGCCCGCGCGTTTGCGTCGTGGAGCAGCGGCCGCAGGCTCCCGCCAGATTGCGGCGTGCAGCGCCATTGCATGTACTCGGGCACCGCTGCGCGGCCGAGGACGAGGTTGATCAGCGTGTATGGCGCGTTGATGAGCGGTCGCCAGCGCATAGGTGAGCCAGCCCGATTTTAGCCGACCACCATCGGCGTCGCGCAAGCGCCAGCTCCGTCGTCACCGTGCCCGAGGCCGCGAGCGCAACGTCGGCGGCATCGAAAGCCGCGAATTTCTCGTCTCGCCTTCGACGACGAGCAGCGGCGTCGGCCAATCCGCGCCGCCTCGCTTCACCAGCGCCGCGACGTGCGGCACGGTCGGGAGCACCGAGATTAGGCCAGGTTCTGCCGTCAGGCGGCGCGACCGCTTGCTTGAACACCGGCAGGATGAAGCGGATTTCGTTGCGCCGGCTGCCGGGAAGCACGGCGAGCACTGTCGCGTCGGCGGCAATGCCGTGGCGGCGGCGGAATTCCTTGCCGCCTGTCATGCGCGCGCGCGCGCTCGAGCACCGGATGGCCGACGAAATCGTCTTGATGCCGTAGCGTTCGAAGAACGGCGCTTCGAACGGAAGCAGCGTCAGCACCGCATCGAAATAGCGCGCCATCTTGCGGGCGCGATAGGGCCGCGAGGCCCACACCTGCGGCGCCACGTAATTCGCCGTGGGGATGGTCCGGTCGCGCCGCTTCAGCGCCTGCGCGATGCGGTGGGTGAAATCCGGACTGTCGATAAGCACGACGACATCGGGCCGCGTCGCAGCGCAAATTCGCCGCGCTTCGCACGCGCTGCAGGATTGCCGGAATGCGCGGCACGACTTCGCGCAGTCCCATCACCGCCGTGACGTCGAACGGAAACAGGCTTTGAGCCCCTGCGCCGCCATTGCCGGGCCGCCCGCGCCCACGATGTCGACGCTGCTCCGGCGAGCTCTCGCAGGCCCGCCATCAAGCTGCGCGCCCATCTGGTCGCCCGACGGTTCGCCCGCCACCAGCATGATGGTGAGCGGGCGCGACCGCCGTGTCACTCATCCCGGATAGGCCCCAGGCCGATCCGACAGAAAATGCCAAGCCGGTCCGCGGCTGGCAACGCTTCCTGGCGCGATTCATGAGAAGCGCCGCCCCCGCCTCCACCGCGATGCCGGCAAGCCCTGCCGCGGCGACGCGCTCCACCGTCTGCACGCCGATCACGGGAAGGTCGACGCGGCGGTCCTGGTTGGGCTTTGGCGCCTTCACCAGCACGCCGCGACGCGCCGCGGGCGTGCCGCGCACGGTGACGGGAAGATCGGGGATGCGGGCGAGCATCGCGTCGGTTCCCTCGGCCGCTTCGACAGCGAGCACCAGCCCGTTGCACACGGCGGCCGCCTGCCCGATGTCGAGCGCACCCAGCGCGCGCGCCGCGCGCACGCCGAGCGCAATGTCGTCCGATTGCGCTGGCGTCGGCGCATGACGGCCGAGCGGCCCTTCGGCACCAACAGATCTGGCGCGGCTTCGGCCGCGCCCATGACGCGGAAGCCCTCCTTCTCGAAAATGCCCATCAGCGACCGCAGCAACGCATCGTCGCCCTTGAGCGCCGCGGCAATGACGCCGGGCAGCGCCAGCGCGCCGCGCGCGTCGAGCTTGATGGCGCTCCATTCCGGGCGCGCCATTTTGCCGGCCAGGGTGAGTTCGGTCACGCCCGCGTCTTTCAGCATCTTCAACCCCTTGCCGAGTTCGCCCAGCGAAACCCAGGCGTGGGAAAAGGGCTCGACGTCCTCGGCCACGGCCAAGCCCTTCATAGCAAGAAGAAAGACGTGCGCCCGGCCTCGCGCGCGCTTTCGGCGATGGCGATGGGAAGCTCGCCGCCGCAGGCGATGATGCCAAGAGTTCCGCGCTCAGTCATCTTCAGCTTCTGCGTCATGCCTGCGCCGCGCCGGTAGAGATCGGCCGCTTGGCATCCGCCAGAATGAAATCGACGATCTCGCGCACTTCGGCAATCTTTCCAGCGCTCGCCCGCTGCTTCTGCCCGCTCGGCCACATGACCGTCTTCGTCGAAGAAAATGGATTTATAAGCCGCACGCAGCGCATGAATGCGCTCGCGCGGGATGCCCTTGCGTTTCAGGCCGACGAGATTGAGGCCCAGCAGCCGCGCGCGGTCGCCCACCACCATGCCGTAGGGAATCACGTCGTCGGGCACGCCGGTGACCCCGCCGACGAAGGCGCCGCGGCCGATGCGGCCGAATTGCTGCATGGCGCAAAGCCCGCCGAGATTCACGCCGTCGCCGACCTCCACGTGGCCGCCGAGCGGCACGCCATTGGCAAAGGTCACGCTGTTGCCGATGTGGCAATCGTGCGCGACATGGCTGTAAGCCATGAAATATCCGTTGTCGCCGACGCTGGGTGAGCCCGCCGCCCTTGGCCGAGCCGGCGTTCATGGTGACGTGCTCGCGGATGACATTGTCCGCGCCGATGACGAGCCGCGCGCCCTCGCCCTTATCGCCGCGGTATTGCGCGGCGCCGCCCAGCACGGCATGGGCGTGGACGATGGTGCGCGCGCCCAATCTCGTATCCGCCCCTAGCACGACGTGCGAATGGATCCGCACGCCATCGCCAAGCTTGACCTTGGGGCCGATCACGACAAAAGGGCCGATCTCGACGCCCGCGCCAATACTTGCGCCCGCCTCGACGATCGCTGTGGGATGGATTTTCGCCATCCGCGCCATGTTGAACCCTGGAGCCGGCCCGCTCGGATGCCGCTATCCAGGATCATGGCGCTGTATTCGGCCTCGGCGCAAAGATTGCTGCCGACATAGGCCTTGCCCTCGAAGCGCCACACCGGGCCGCGATGTCGTTGCAGAGCGGAAACGGGAATGCGCAGCAGATCGCCGGGATGCACGGGGCGGCGGAAGCGCGCCTTGTCGATGGTCATGAAATAGACCAGCTTGTGTTGATCCTGCTGGCTCAGCGTGTGCACGACCAGCGCGCCCGCCGCCTGCGCCATGGCTTCGATGATCAGCACGCCCGGCATCACCGCATAATCGGGAAAATGCACCTGCAAAATGCGGCTCGTTCGCCGTGACCGCCTTCCAGCCGACGGCGCTTTCGCCGGGCTGCATATCGGTCAGCCGGTCGATCAACAGAAACGGCGGGCGGTGCGGCATAAGCCGCTTCAGCCTCTCGACGTCCAGGATGTCGCCAGTGCTCGTTGCCGTCTGTCATTCATCCTCGTTGTCCGCCTCCACTCCTTGCCAGCTGGGCAGCGTCACCTGTTCCCGGCGCCATTCGCTCGCGGGTCGCGCCTGCATGCCCATGTAGTCCTGCCCGCCTGCAAGCTCGCCGCCACGCCCGACATCGCCGCAATCCGCGCACCGCTGCCGATCACGGCATGATCGCCGATGCCAGCCTTGCCGCCAACGATGACGAAATCGCCCAACCTCGCGCTTCCCGCCATCCCCACCATGCCGGCGATGATGCAATGGCGCCCAATTATCGCGTTGTGGCCGATCTGGACCAGATTATCAATTTTGGTCCCCTCGCCGATCACGGTGTCGCCCAGCGCGCCGCGATCGACGGTCGAATTCGCGCCGATTTCCACCCGGTCCTGGACGATGACGCGGCCCGAGTTGCGGGATCGGGGTGTGGCCGCCGCGCCGTTGGCGTAAAGCCAAAGCCCGGCCCGCCGATCTTGCGCGCCCGGCATGATGAGTACCTCGTCGCCGAGATGAGCGTATCCAATCCACACATTGGCACCGATTTCGGAGCTGCGCCCAATAGTGACGCCACGATCGATCACGACGTTTGCGCCAAGCCTCGTATTTTCGCCGATAACAACATTGGCCCCTATAACAACGCCTGGCGACAACACAACGCCTTTGGCAATTTGCGCGCTTGAATGAATGGCCTTGTCTTGTGCGCGGATATCGAGGCCATCTAGGGCATAGAACAGTCTTGCAGCCGCCGCGAAAGCATGCGGGACGGACGTGCAAGGAAGAAGGATCGTTTTGCTGGGCGCCTCGGCCTGCGGCGTATCTTGCCGCACCAGGCACCAGCCCGCCTTGGTGGCGGCGAAATCGTGTTTGGCGCGCCCACCATCGAAAAAGCTGAGATGCTGCGGCCCAGCCTGCATCAGACCGGCAATGTCGTGAATGACAGCTCGGCCATCTACGCCGTTTGGCTTCCCCACCCCGATCTTGGCGCACAGCGCTTCAAGTGGAATGGGACCGCGATTATCGTAAAATCGCGGATCTGCCATCAGCTTACTGCGGCGCCGGCCCACCCGGTTGGGCAGCGCCGGGTTGTTGTCCGCCAACGCTTGCCGGGTTAGTCAGCTCGACTTTCACTTTGGCGACCTTCTGATCTAAGCGCTGGACTGCCAGACCTGTCACATCGACATCAAGCGTACCAAGCACCACCGCATTGCGGTCGAGCAGGAAATTCGCGCCGCGTTCTGCCATGATCTGTTCGAGTATTGGTCCCAATGTATCTTCGATTTTCTTGCGCGCCACGTACACACCGGCCTGGATTTGCGCTTGCCTATCCTGAACTTTTTTCTGCAACGCCTGTTGCCGATCATTGAATTCACGAGTCTTCTGCGCGCGAACCTCTGGTGCCAGCACAGCCATCTGCTGCTGGATCGCCTGAGCATCGCTGCGTAGCTTTTGGTCTTCGCCTTTGAACTCGGTTTCGGCCGCCTTGGTGAGAGTGTCGATCTGCGCGATCATGTCCTTGCCGGCTGCCGATTGGCGCAATATCGTCGACCGATCGATAACCAGAATACGTGGTTGCGGCGTCGACGATGAGCCCGGAGCAGAGTTATCGGCTGTGGGCGTGCCGCCAACCGATGCCGTCCCGCTGGACGATGACATGAACCGTGTAACGACGACCGCCGCTACGGCGCCGACGATGAGGAGTGCTACCACCGCAAGAGCGGCTAGCAATAGACGTTTCGTTGAAGGTGTCATTGAGATTGGGCCTTGTCTTTCCTAATGGCTCTAGAAGGAGGCTCCGGCGTTAAAGGTCAGTGCCTGTATCTTATCGTAAGGCTGCTTGATCAAAGGATAGCCTATGTCGACTTGGACAGGTCCGAAGGGCGATTTCCAACGTAAGGTAATTCCCGCGGAAGCACGTAGCGCGAGGTTGTCCTGGATGCAACTGAACTCTGTGCAAGTGCCCTTATTGGACACTAGCCCGACCGTGCCAACGTCCGAAAATAGTGAGAATCCCACACCGTAATCCTCAGGCAAAAAGTCCGGTAACCGCACCTCAAAGGTGCCGATGGCATAGGCTTGGCCTCCCAGGGCGGCACTCGATGGCTTGCTACCAGGAAGGCAGACGGTAGCGCCCGTAGCATCGGTGGTGGGCGCGCATTGTCTTGTTTCGCGTGGCCCAACGCCGGCAATGGCAAACCCGCGGAACGTACTCGCACCCTTGAAGAAACGATCATTTACACGAATGTTCTGACCGTCATAACCATTGATGTAGCCGCCACTCATCGAAATAGAGCCGATCCAATCCGGGTCGAAAAGGTCATGGTAATAAATGATGTTGGCCTCGCTTCTCAAATATTTTAATTGCCCGCCAAAGCCGGCAATGTCCTGGCTGATCAAGAAGGTAATGCCTTTTGTAGGCCTGATCGGATCGTCGCGCGTGTCATAGCTGTAGGAATAACCGACCAACGACGTTGTCGTATCGCCTGAAGCGAGCAAGACGGATAAGGGCGCAGAACCAACTGCCGTTAGCTGATCGGTTTTGAGTGTGTAGCGCGGCGTGACACGACCGAATTCCGATACAGGAAATCCAAAAAATATGCTGCCTCCCGTCGTCGACGCGCTGTAGTCAGCCTGACTGAAATTTGTCTCAGTGCGGTAAAGGTTGAAGCCAGCCGCCAACGGGCGACCGAGGAAATAAGGCTCAGTAAAGCCAAAATTGTACTGCTGTTGGATAGTACTGTAGGAGACACTGGCACGCAGAAATTGACCGCGGCCAAAGAGATTTCGCTCGGTGTAGCTGAGCTGTGCCAAAAACTGTTCCGTGGAAGAATACCCCGCGCCGACCGATAATTCGCCTGTCGCCTGTTCTTTTACGGCGACGTTCAGAATAGTGCGGTCAGGTGCCGACCCCGCTTCTTCCTTGATATCCACGTCCTTGAAAAAACCAAGCGAGCGAACGCGCGTGCGCGACCGGTCGACGAGCACGCGGTTGAAGGCATCCCCTTCCGCAAGCCGAAATTCACGGCGGATCACCTCGTCGCGCGTTCGCGAGTTGCCGGTGATATTGATCTTTTCAACATAGACCCGTTTTCCTGGTTCGATACGGAAAATAATATTGAGGACGTTACCCTTCTTGGCACGCTGTATGCGGGGATGAATATCAATGAAGACAAAGCCCTTGGTGCCCGCAGCATAGGTAAGCGCCTCGATAGTCTTATCGATCAGCTCGGCATTGTAGATTTCACCCCGCTCGGTCTTCACTAGCGGCATCAGATCGGCTGCATTCAGAGCTTTGATCTGTGAATCGACGCTGATTTTTCCAAATTTGTATTGCTGGCCTTCCTCCACTGTAAAGGTAACGAAGAAGGAACTACGATCGGGCGTCAGCTCGGCCACTGCGGAGACAACGCGAAAATCCGCGTATCCATGTTTCAGATAGAACCGCCGAAGCTGCTCACGGTCAAAGGTAAGCCGGTCTGGATCATAATTGTCGTTGGAAGATAGAATTTTCCACCACGCACTTTCACTAGTGACGATCTGGTCCTTCAACGTGCTGTCGTCATAGACCTTATTCCCGATGAAATTAATGCGGGAAATGCCGGTCGCAGGGCCTTCATGGATTTCGAAGACCAGGTCAACACGGTTCTGCGGACGCTGAATAATCTTGGGATCGACCGTCGCGGCGAAATGACCGGAGCGCCGATATAGTTCCACAATGCGTTGCACATCCGCCTGCACCTTCGCGCGCGTATAGACGGTGCGCGGCTTGATCTGGATCTCCTTCATAAGATCCTTCTCGGACAACTTGGAATTACCCTCGATCACGATTTGATTCAGGATCGGATTCTCGACCACGCGCACGGTCAGCGTCGAGCCATCCCAGTTCATGCGCACGTCGGCAAATAAACCTGTGGCAAACAATGCTTTCAACGAACGGTCGGCAGCCGCGTCGTCATAAATCTCGCCCTCGTGCACCAACATGTATGAGACGACGGTTGCCGGCTCCACGCGTTGCGTGCCTTCGACCACAATTCGCCTGACGACAGCAGGTACAGTTGATGCCGGAACTGTCGACGTCACACTTGAACCAGTGGCTCGCGGTTTGGCTAAGGCGTCGCCTGCCGCGAGCTGCGCAATCAGCAGCACCGCAAGCAAGGCACAAGCCCGGCACGTGCCGGCGAAAAGCTGGCCACCAAAATTCATCGACTCGCCTTCACTTTTCGCCGCCGGTAGCTTCAGCCGTGGCGCGGGGGGTGCCATCAAAAAAGGTTAAGCCGGATGAGATCATTAAAGGTTGCGAGCAGCATCAGGCTGAGCACCAAAGCCAGCCCAAGCCGAAAACCCACCTCCTGCGCGCGTGCTCCCAGCGGCCTACCCAAAACCGCCTCAAATCCATAGTACAGAAGGTGGCCGCCGTCG
>CAVVXX010000003.1:0-125647 GCA_963752395.1 uncultured Alphaproteobacteria bacterium | reverse complement strand
TGATGGGCTCGAGCAGTTTCACGCTGCCGCGCGAGGCGAGCTCGCGGAACGCTGCACGCGCTGCGATGTCGAAGGTGAGCGCGTTCGAATCCACTTCATGATATTTGCCATCGGTCAGCGTCGCCTTGAAGTCGATCACCGGGAAGCCCGCGAGCAACCCCAATTCTTTCTGCGCCTTCAGCCCCTTTTCGACGGACGGAATGAATTCCTTCGGAATCGAGCCGCCCACAACATCGTTCTCGAACACGAAGCCCGAACCCGGCGGCAGCGGCTCGAACTCGATGGTGACCTCGGCGAACTGGCCCGAGCCGCCGGTCTGTTTCTTGTGCGTGTATTTGATGGTGACCGGGCTGCGACAGCGTTTCACGATACGCCACCTGCGGCGCGCCGACATTGGCTTCGACCTTATAGGTGCGCTTCAGGATGTCGACTTTGATTTCGAGATGCAGCTCGCCCATGCCCTTGAGTATGGTCTGGCCGGATTCCTGATCGGTGGAGACGCGGAATGACGGGTCTTCCTGCGCCAGGCGATTGAGCGCCATGCCCATCTTTTCCTGGTCGGCCTTGGTCTTGGGTTCGATGGCAACCTCGATCACGGGATCGGGGAATTCCATCGTTTCCAGAATGACCGGATGGTTCGGATCGCAAAGCGTTTCGCCGGTGGTGGAATATTTGAGGCCCGCGAAGGCCACGATGTCGCCGGCATAGGCTTCTTTGACGTCTTCGCGGCTGTTGGCGTGCATCAGCAGCATGCGCCCCACCCGCTCCGTCTTGTCTTTGACCGAATTGAGCGCGCCAGTTCCCGACATGATGACGCCGGAATAAATGCGCACGAAGGTGATCGAGCCGACGAACGGGATCGTCCATGATCTTGAAAGCGAGGCCGGCAAACGGCGCCTTGTCGTCGGCAGGGCGCTCGACTTCGTTGCCTTTGGGATCGATGCCCTTTACCGGCGGGATGTCGAGCGGCGACGGCAGGTAATCGACCACGGCGTCGAGCAGCGGCTGCACGCCCTTGTTCTTGAATGCCGAACCGCACAATACTGGCACGAAGGCGAAGCTGATCGCGCCCTTGCGGATACAGCGCTTCGAGGTCTTCCGACGCTCGGGTGCTTGCCGTCGAGATAGGCCTCGAGAAGCTTCTCATCCTCTTCGACCGCCATCTCGACGAGATGGGTATGCAGTTCATCGCATTTGGCCTTGAGGTCGGCCGGAATTTCGACCGCGTCATAATCGGCGCCGAGATTTTCGTCTTTCCAGATCAACGCCTTCATCGTCACGATATCGACAACGCCGCGTGAAACCGGCTTCGACGCCGATCGGCCATTGCATGACCATCGGCTTGGTGCCGAGGCGATCGATCATCATGGCGACGCAGCGCGGAAAATCTGCGCCGGTGCGGTCCATCTTGTTGACGAAACAGATGCGCGGAACTTCGTACTTGTCGGCCTGGCGCCACACGGTTTCGGATTGCGGCTCCACGCCCGCCACCGCATCGAACACCGCCACCGCGCCGTCCAGCACGCGCATGGAACGCTCGACCTCGATGGTGAAATCGACGTGGCCCGGCGTGTCGATGATGTTGATGCGATGGTCTTTCCAGAAGCACGTCGTGGCAGCCGACGTGATGGTGATGCCGCGTTCCTGTTCCTGCTCCATGAAATCCATGGTCGCGGCGCCGTCGTGCACTTCGCCGATCTTATGGCTCTTGCCCGTGTAATAGAGAATGCGCTCGGTCGTCGTCGTCTTGCCGGCATCGATGTGCGCGGCAATGCCGATATTGCGATAACGATCGAGTGGCGTTTGGCGGGGCATCGGGGGCTACTCGGTTACCAGCGATAATGCGAGAAGGCGCGGTTGGCTTCCGCCATTTTGTGCGTGTCTTCGCGCTTCTTGACGGCCGTACCGCGGTTCGTTCGCCGCATCCATCAGCTCGCCAGAAAGCCGTGCCGTCATGGTGGGCTCGCTGCGCGAGCGCGCGGCGGTAATGATCCAGCGGATGGCGAGCGCGCGGCTGCGGTCGGTACGCACTTCGACGGGCACCTGATAGGTCGCGCCGCCCACGCGGCGCGAGCGCACTTCCAGCGCCGGGCTGACATTCTTGAGCGCTTCGTGAAAGACGTTGATCGGATCCTGGCGGGTCTTGGCCTGTATCGTATCGAAGGCGCCATAGACAATGCCTTCGGTCACTGATTTCTTGCCCTGATACATCAAGCAATTCATGAACTTGGCGAGAACGAGATCGCCATATTTGGCGTCGGGAACAATTTCGCGATGGTCTGCGCGGTGGCGGCGTGACATGGGCGTCTCCTATTTCGGCCGCTTGGCGCCGTAGAGCGAACGGCGTTGTTTGCGGTCCTTGACGCCCTGGGTATCGAGCACGCCTCTCAAGATGTGATAACGCACGCCCGGCAAATCTTTCACGCGGCCGCCGCGGATCAGCACCACGGAGTGTTCTTGAAGGTTATGGCCTTCGCCCGGGATGTAGCTCACCACTTCGAAGCCGTTGGTCAGGCGAACCTTCGCCACCTTGCGCAAGGCCGAGTTCGGCTTCTTCGGCGTTGTCGTGTAGACGCGCGTGCAGACGCCGCGCTTTTGCGGACAATTGTCCAGCGCCGGAACCTTGTTGCGCTTGGGCTTGTGCCCGCGCGCCTTGCGCACCAATTGATTGACCGTCGGCATTCGTCTCGCTTTCCGAACAAACAAAATTAAACGGGCCAGCCTCACCATGAGGTGGCCCAACACCCGGAGGACCGGGCGCACACTTTGCGCCGGGTCGCGGCTCACGCAGATTTCACGGCTTCTAAGCAGCGTTTCGGGCGCTTTCGCGGGCCGACATGCCTGCTACGAAGGTGGCGGTATATATCGGTGTGCGTTGCAGCGCGTCAATAGCCGGAAACCCAATATTTTCCAGCAAATTCAATGCCGGAATTGGGGTTCTGACGCCCGGCCTGCGTCCTCTCTCCCCTGCGGCAAAGTCGCCACCACGCGTTAGATTGACAGCCCCAGGCCTACATGCGACTGCTTATCATTATTAGTTGCAGGAGTGGCGGTGAATTTTCCTAATATAATCAAACGATTAGCTCTGGTGACCAGTGGTCTGCTCCTATTAGGTCTGACAGGCATCAAGGCCGACGAACAACCCTTCGTCACTCTCTACACCACGGACCTGGAGGAACAGGACACCATCGAGGCCGAACAGTGGCTGGCCGGGGCATGGGGCCACAGTCACGAGAGCTTCCGCTCATTCGAGAGCAGGACCGAATTCGAATTTGGCATCGCCAGCAATATCCAGGGGTCACTGTATCTGAACTACGATTGGTCAAGATCGCGGCCTTATACACCGGGGTCGCCTACCGACCGCGATAGCTTCGCGGGCGTTTCGGGCGAACTTGTCTATCGGCTGCTGGATGACGAGCGCGATCCGTTCGGGCTTGCGCTCTATGTCGAGCCGACCTGGGGTGTCGAAGAGCGCGAGCTCGAAACCAAAATCTTGTTGCAGAAGAACATTCTGGGCGAGGCATTGCGCTTTGTCGTGAACATCAATTTTGAAGACAATTGGGACCGCGATGCCGGAACCTGGGAAAAGGCAAGCGCCTTGGAACTCTGCGCAGGCGTAGCTTACATGCCTACACCCCAGTGGACCTTCTCTGCCGAATTTAGCAACGAGCACGAATACGATGGTCTGTTGCTGGGCGGCTCCGCGCACGAGCAATCCAGTTCCTATTATGCCGGACCGACAATCCAGTATTCGCTCGATCCGATTACCATAACTCTAGGTGCGCAGGCGCAACTGCCTTGGGCAGATGGCAACGCGCCAGGCACTGTCGAGCATGGATTTGCAAGCAGCGCAGAGCGTTATCGCGTGCTGCTGCGTTTAAGCACTGACCTCGATTAGGCAAACAGATCGAGCTTGCGGCCGCAGACGCGGGCTTCGTGTTCGAGGAGCGCGCGCTTGAGGGGTAGCCCGCCGCCATAGCCTGTGAGTGAACCATCACTGCCAATGACACGGTGACAGGGCACGATAAGGGCAATGGGGTTCTCGGCGTTGGCAACGCCCACCGCGCGTGCACCAGCATTGGTTAGCCCGAGGTTTTTGGCGATAGCGCCGTAAGAGGTTGTTTCGCCGAAGGGAATTTCCATAAGTGCTTCCCAGACCTTCTGATGAAAATCCGGTCCTTCTGCTCTACGCTCGAAGTCGAATTCGCGGCGTTTGCCGGCATCATATTCCGCGATTTGTTTCTGAACTTCGCTTAATGCCTTGTCATTACGCTCGGCAGAGGGATCGATTTGCGCAGCACCCGTGGCGCGCAGATTAAAGCGCACCAGCCTACCGTCCGCATCCACCCAAGCGGCGAAATAACCGAATTTGGATTCGATTGGCGCCCAATAGTGTTTCATTCCGCATCCTTAAGGCTGGCCCACAGATGACAGGTGGCGAGGCTGCGATGCGGCGCAAAGCCCTGCATCAGTTTGTGGACTTCGTCGTGATCGGGGCGTTCCTTCATGCGGTGTAGCCGCTGCAATGCGGTGGCCAGCGCGCTGTCGCCCACCGGCGCACTGTCGGCAAAGCCGCTCCGCAGCATCATGTAGCGCGCGGTCCAGGTGCCGATGCCGCGCACGGAGGTCAGCTTCTTCTCCGCCGCCGCGGCGGAACCTTGTTGCAGATTCTCTATATCGAGGCGGCCTTCGGCCGCTTCGCGCGCGGCCCCGATGAGATAGGCTGCTTTCGAGCGCGAATAGCGCCGCTTGGTCAGCGTGGCGGCGCCGATATCGGCCACACGCGCGGCCGTTGGATGCGCGATCATGCCGCCGCCCGCGGGCTCACCCGCAAGATGGATGATCTCGCGGCGCAGGGCCGCCGCGAACTTCACGTTGATCTGCTGGCCGATGATGGCCCAGCATAGCCCATCGATGCCTGCGGGGATGCACGGCACGCGAAGCCCGCGCCGGCGCGAAATCAGAGCCGCGGACTGCCGCTCGCGCGCCATGCGGGATTCGAACAGCGAAACTTCGCTGTTCAGCCCCAACATCTTGAGCGCTGCGCCATGCAATCCGGCCATGCGATCGCGGCTAAGCATGCGTAAAGCGTGTGCGCGGCACCAGGCGCCTTCATCTTCCAGCGAGATTTCCAAAACGGCGGGGCCATCTTCTGTCAGCAGCGCCTTCCAGATTCTGGAACTCTCGCTTTTCTCGCACGGGCTTTCGGGATCGCGTGCGTGATAGCCGAGAATTTCCTGCGCGCGATAATTTGATGGCAGATGCAGCAGAAACACCGAAGCTTTGTCGAGCGCGCGATAGGCCCCGGGCGTCATGCGAGCGAGCGCCAGGAACTGGCGGTGAAAAGCGGATTCACTTTCAAAGCCCGCCGCGTAGCCAATATCGACAACCTTGTCGTTGCCATCGAGAAGCGCGCGGGCTGCCGCGTGCACGCGCTCGCGCCTTAGCCATGCGGCCGGCGCCAGATGCGCGTGTGTTCGGAACAGCTCGGCCAGTTTGGTCTGGCTGACGCCGCAGGCCTTGGCGAGCGCGCTGGCATCGGAAAATTCGTGAAGGCTGTCACGCACGCGTGACGCCAGCCCTTCGAAAAGCGAAATGTTTTCGTCTTCGCCGCGATAAAACAGGTCCGGCCGACAGCGCTTGCAGGCGCGGAGGCCCGCGGCCTTGGCCTCGTCTTCCGTCTTGAAGATGCGCACATTCTCTGGCTTCGGCTGGCGCGCGGGGCAACTGGGGAGGCAATAAATCCCAGTCGTCAGCACGCCGATGATGAACTTGCCGTTCAATCGGCCCGCGCGCGCCTCATCCCGGTTCCAGCTGTATGGCTTTGGCAGCATGATTCGATGGTAGCGCGGGGCGCATGTGCCCGCCTCCCGATTCTTGCGTTTGATATTTCACAACATCGAGTGCCTTAGCCCGCTTTTTCACTGCCCCCGACGGGTCTGGGATCGAGCAACACGATCAACAAAGTGGCGATAGCCATGGCCCCCGTCATGGCGAGATCCATTGCCGCGAACAGATAGACCGTGGCGACCAGATTGAATGCAGTATGGAAAATCGTCGTAACCAGAACGGAACGCCCGCTACGCTGATAAAGCCAGCAAATCACAAGATTGGCGAAAAATATCTGCACAGAGAAGATGGCGAGCCAGGGCAGCGCCGACGAAAAATCATGCAGATATGGGCTGCCAGCCAATTTTGGATAATGCCAGACGCACCAAACGGCACCGAGTATCGACGCGGCTGGAAGAAAGGCGCGCGGCCCCATGAGCTTTGGCAGCACGTAGCCGCGCCAGCCAATTTCCTCTCCCAACGCCAGCACAAACCAGGCAAGTGCAAACGGCGCGATGCCTACAGAGAGCTGTAGCTTGGGCGCGGGGGTCCCCGCCAGCATCGACAAGGCAAATGGCGCGCCAAGAAAAAGTAGCGGCAGCGTGATGGACGCAAGGTAGGTCCATAATGGGGCACGCACATGGCATATGCGCGCCCACAATTCTCCAATCTTCCCTTCCGTGCTTGCTGCGATGAAGGCAGCAAGGGCAGGAACCACTCCGATCAGAAATCCCGCTGCTTGCGGAATACCAAAATGTGTAACCCCATGAACGTCGAGTGCGATCGGAATAGTGATGCCCCAGGCCAATCCGAATGCCAGCAGCCAATAGATTGCCAATGCCATTGTTTCCCCCATCGTCAGTACAAAAAACGGCCGCCCGGCGATCACCGGGCGGCCATCATACGACAATTCCGGAAAATTATTCCGCCGCGACAGGGCCTTCCAGCGCGGGGACTTCTTCCTTTTTCTGTTCGGCCAGCAATGCCTTGTCGCGTTCGGCCGCAATGCGCCGGATGCGGCTGATGGCGCCACCGGTCCCAGCCGGAATAAGCCGGCCGACGATGACGTTTTCCTTCAGGCCTTCCAGTGTATCCACCTTGCCATTGACAGCGGCGTCGGTGAGCACGCGCGTAGTCTCCTGGAACGATGCCGCCGAGAACACCGAGCGCGTCTGCAACGACGCCTTGGTGATGCCGAGCAGCACGGGCCGTCCCTTGGCGGGCTTGCCGCCCGCATCGGTGACTTTCTTGTTGGCCTCTTCCATCTCGAGCAGATCGACCTGTTCGCCGGCCAGCAGCGTGGTTTCGCCGCCGTCCTCGATTTCCATCTTTTGCAGCATCTGGCGGACGATCACTTCGATGTGCTTGTCGTTGATCTTCACGCCCTGCAACCGATAGACCTCCTGGATTTCCTGGATTAGGTAAATCGCCAGCTCTTCCACGCCCTTGATGCGCAGGATGTCGTGCGGGCTTGGGTGACCTTCGATGATGTAGTCGCCCTTTTCCACATAGTCGCCCTCGCGCACGCTGACGTGCTTGGCCTTGGGCAACAGGTATTCCACCGGATCAAGTTTTTCGTTCTTTGGCTTCAGCACCACACGGCGCTTGTTCTTGTAGTCCTTGCCGAACTCGATGAAGCCGTCGATCTCTGCCAGCACGGCGCAATCCTTGGGCTTGCGCGCCTCGAACAGTTCCGCCACGCGCGGCAGGCCGCCCGTGATGTCGCGGGTCTTGGCGGACTCGGTCGGGATACGCGCGAGCGCGTCGCCTGCCTTCACTTCTGCGCCGTCTTCCACCGAAAGAATGGCGTCGACCGAAAGCGCATAACGCGCCTCGCCGTTGGCCAGGCTGATAGTCTTGCCCTTCTTGTCGACAAGCGCGATGGCCGGGCGGAGGTCGGCGTTCTTGGTGCCCACGCGCCAGTCGATCACCACTTTCTGCGACACGCCGGTGGTTTCGTCGGCGATATCTTTCAAGCTGACGCCTTCGACCAGGTCCTCGTAACGCACAAACCCGTCCACTTCGGTCAGGATTGGCAGAGAGTTCGGGTTCCATTCGGCCATGCGCTCGCCGCGCTTCACCATCTGGCCGTCGTCGACCATCAGGCGCGCGCCATAGGTGATGCGGTGCGAGGCGCGCTCGACGCCCTTCGAATCCACAATGGCGATCTGCATGTTGCGGCCCATCGCCACCAGTCGGCCCTGGCTGTCACGCACCACGTTGCGGTTGACGGTTTTCACCTTGCCGTCGTGGCTGGCTTCCAGCTTCGACTGGCCGGCAACCTGCGCCGCGCCGCCGATGTGGAAGGTGCGCATGGTAAGCTGTGTTCCCGGCTCACCAATCGACTGCGCGGCGATAACACCCACCGCCTCGCCAATATTGACCGACGTTCCACGCGCGAGATCGCGGCCGTAACACTTGCCGCACACGCCATCGAGCAATTCACACGACAATACCGAGCGCACGCGAACTTTCTGTACATGCGCGACTTCCATTTTCTCGGCGATGTCTTCGGTGATTTCCTTGCCGCGGCGAATGATGGTTTCGCCGCTGTCGGGATGTTTCACCTCTTCGGCGGCCGTGCGGCCCAGCACGCGCTCGGTTAGTGAGGCCACCACCTGGCCGCCGTCGATCACCGCTTCCACGGTGATGCCCTTCTTGGTGCCGCAATCTTCCGCGGTGATGATGCAGTCATTGGCAACGTCCACCAGACGGCGCGTGAGGTAACCCGAGTTCGCCGTCTTGAGCGCTGTATCGGCCAGACCTTTGCGCGCGCCGTGGGTGGAATTGAAGTATTCCAGCACCGTCAACCCTTCCTTGAAGTTGGAAAGGATGGGCGTTTCGATGATTTCGCCCGACGGCTTCGCCATCAAGCCGCGCATGCCGGCCAGCTGCTTCATCTGCTGCTGGGAACCGCGCGCACCGGAACTCGCCATCATGTGAATGGAATTCACCTCCATGACGCGTCCGGTTTTCGGATCAACCTTGGTCTCCGAAATTTCCTTCATCATTTCGATGGCCACCTGGTCGGTGCACTTGTTCCAGACGTCGATGACCTGGTTGTACTTTTCGCGCTCGGTGGTGAGGCCTTCCTGATATTGCTGTTCCAGCTCGCGCACATGATGGCGCGCGGCGTCGATCAGCGTGGTCTTCGCCGCCGGCACGACCATGTCGTCCTTGCCGAAGGAAATGCCGGCCTTGCAGGCTTCCTTGAAGCCCAACGCCATGATGGCGTCGCAGAAGAGAACGGTCTCTTTCTGCCCGCAATGGCGATAGACCTCGTCGATCAGATGCGAGATTTCCTGCTTGCGCAGCTGGCGATTGACCAGCTCGAACGGAATCTTCTGATGGCGCGGCAGGATCTCCGCGATCATCATGCGGCCTGGCGTGGATTTCACGCGCAGCGTCACCGGCTTTCCGCTGGTGTCGACAGTATGATAGCGAGCTTCAATCTTGGCATGCAGCGTCACCGCGCCCGAGAACAGCGCATGTTCGATCTCGCCCATGTCATGGAAGACCATGCCCTCGCCGGGCTCTTTCTCACGCTCCTGGCTGATGTAATAGAGGCCAAGAATGATGTCCTGCGTCGGCACAATGATCGGCTTGCCGTTAGCGGGGCTCAAGATGTTGTTGGTCGACATCATCAATACGCGCGCTTCCAGCTGCGCTTCCAATGACAGCGGCACGTGAACGGCCATCTGGTCGCCGTCGAAATCGGCGTTGAACGCCGTGCAGACCAGCGGATGAAGCTGGATTGCTTTGCCTTCGATCAGCACCGGCTCGAACGCCTGGATGCCCAGGCGATGCAAAGTCGGCGCGCGGTTCAGCAGAACCGGATGCTCGCGGATGACTTCTTCGAGAATATCCCAGACCTCGGGCTTTTCTTTTTCCACCAGCTTCTTGGACTGCTTGACGGTCTGCGAGAATCCCTTGGCCTCAAGCCGCGCATAGATGAACGGTTTGAACAGCTCGAGCGCCATCTTCTTGGGCAACCCGCATTGATGGAGTTTCAGTTCGGGGCCCACCACGATGACGGAGCGGCCCGAGTAATCGACGCGCTTGCCAAGCAGGTTTTGGCGAAAACGCCCTTGCTTGCCCTTCAGCATGTCGGCCAGCGACTTCAGCGGGCGCTTGTTGGCGCCGGTAATGACACGGCCGCGGCGGCCATTGTCGAACAGCGCATCGACGGATTCCTGCAACATGCGCTTTTCGTTGCGCACGATGATGTCGGGCGCCTTGAGCTCCATCAGCCGCTTCAGGCGGTTGTTGCGGTTGATGACGCGGCGATAAAGATCGTTGAGATCGGATGTCGCGAAACGGCCGCCATCGAGCGGCACCAGCGGGCGTAGCTCGGGCGGGATTACCGGCACCACGGTTAGGATCATCCATTCCGGGCGATTGCCGGAATTGATGAAAGCCTCGACCACTTTGAGGCGCTTGACCAGTTTCTTCGGCTTCTCGCCGCCGTCGCATTCGGCGATTTCGGCGCGAAGCTGTACGCGCAATTTTTCCAGATCGATGGCGTCGAGCAAGATGCGAATGGCTTCGGCACCGATCATGGCGGTGAAACTGTCTTCGCCGTATTCATCCTGCGCGCGGTAATATTCCTCTTCTGTGAGGAGCTGGCGCTGCTTAAGCGAAGTGAGACCTGGCTCGATGACGATGTATTTCTCGAAATAAAGAACTTGCTCGAGGTCCTTGAGCATCATGTCGAGCATCAGGCCGATGCGGCTGGGCAGCGACTTCAGGAACCAGATGTGCGCCACCGGCGAGGCCAATTCGATGTGGCCCATGCGGTCGCGGCGCACTTTCTGCACCGTGACTTCGACGCCGCATTTCTCGCAGACAATGCCTTTGTATTTCATGCGCTTGTACTTGCCGCACAGGCATTCGTAATCCTTCACCGGGCCGAAGATGCGCGCGCAGAACAATCCGTCGCGTTCCGGCTTGAAGGTGCGGTAATTGATCGTCTCCGGCTTTTTGATTTCGCCGTGGCTCCAGCGCAGGATTTGGTCCGGGCTGGCCAGCGAAATTCTGATCCGGTCGAAGGTGGGGGCCTCCTTACCGGGCTGAAAGACGTTCATCAGTTCCTGATTCATACCGTGCCTCTTTCCAAAACTTGTAACACCGCTTTCGCGCCTAACCGTTGAGCAGCTCGACGTTCAGGGCGAGCGAACGCATTTCCTTGACCAGAACGTTGAAGGATTCGGGGATACCGGCCTCGAAATTGTCCTCGCCGCGCACGATCAACTCGTAAACCTTGGTGCGGCCCGCAACGTCGTCCGATTTGACGGTGAGAATTTCCTGCAACGTGTACGCCGCGCCATAGGCCTCGAGCGCCCACACTTCCATTTCGCCGAAACGCTGGCCGCCGAATTGCGCCTTGCCGCCCAGCGGTTGCTGGGTGACCAGGCTGTAAGGGCCGATGGAACGCGCATGGATCTTGTCGTCCACCAGATGATGCAGCTTCAGCATGTAAATATTGCCGACCGTGACCGCGCGGCGGAACGCCTCGCCTGTGCGGCCGTCATGCAGGATCACCTGACCGCTTTCGGTCAGGCCCGCCTGCTTCAGCATGGCAACGATGTCCTTTTCCTTGGCGCCGTCGAACACCGGCGTCGCCACAGGAACGCCCGGGCGTAGATTGATGGCAAGCTCCATCAAGCCGTCATCGTCGAGTTCGCCCAGACGCTCGTCGTTGCCGTAGATGGACTTGAACATCTTGCGCAGCCCATCGTGGCGGCCGTCGCGGCGCACTTTGTCGAGCACGTCGCCGATCTGCCGCCCGAGGCCCGCGCAGGCCCAACCCAGATGCGTTTCCAGAATCTGGCCGACATTCATGCGGCTCGGCACGCCTAGCGGATTGAGCACGACGTCGACCTGCGTGCCGTCTTCCAGATAGGGCATGTCTTCCATCGGCACGATGCGGCTGATGACGCCCTTGTTGCCGTGGCGTCCGGCCATCTTGTCGCCGGGTTGCAGCTTGCGCTTTACGGCAACAAACACCTTGACCATCTTCATCACGCCCGGGGCCAACTCATCGCCGCGGCGGAGCTTGTCCACCTTATCGGCGAAACGGCGATCGAGCCGCGACTTGGATTCGTCGTATTGCTTCTTCAGCGCCTCGACTTCGGCCATCGCCTTCTCGTTCTTGAGACCGATGTGCCACCACTGGTTATGGGTGAGGCCTTCGAGGATCGTCGTGGTGATCCGCGTTTCCGCCGCCAAGCCTTTGGGCCCCGTCGCCGCCACCTTGTGCAGCAGCAGTTCCTGGAGGCGTGCAAAGATATTGCGCTCAAGAATGTCGAGCTCATCGTCGCGGTCTTTGGCCAGGCGTTCTTCTTCCGCCCGTTCAATGGCGAGCGCGCGCTGGTCTTTTTCCACGCCGTGACGATTGAACACGCGCACTTCCACGACCGTTCCGGTGACACCAGGCGGCACGCGAAGCGAAGTGTCGCGCACGTCGGCGGCTTTTTCGCCGAAGATGGCGCGCAGAAGTTTTTCTTCCGGCGTCATCGGTGTTTCGCCCTTGGGCGTGACTTTGCCGACCAAGATATCGCCCGGGTTCATTTCCGCGCCGATGTAAACGATGCCGGCTTCATCCAGGCTTTTCAGCGCCTCTTCGCCGACATTGGGAATGTCACGGGTGATTTCCTCTGGCCCCAGCTTGGTATCGCGCGCCATCGTCTCGAATTCCTCGATATGGATCGAGGTGAAGACGTCGTCGCGCACGATGCGTTCGGAGATGAGGATGGAGTCCTCGAAGTTGTAGCCATTCCACGGCATGAACGCGACCAGCACGTTCTTGCCGAGGGCAAGTTCGCCAAGATTTGTGGACGGTCCGTCGCAAATAATGTCGCCCTGGCGAACCGCGTCACCCATTTTCACCAGCGGACGCTGATTGATGCAGGTGTTCTGGTTCGAGCGCTGGAACTTCTTAAGACGATAAATGTCCACGCCAGGTTTGGTCGGATCGGTTTCCTCGGTCGCGCGCACAACGACACGCGTCGAGTCCACCTGATCGACAATGCCGGCACGGCGCGCGGCGATTGCCGCACCCGAGTCGCGCGCCACTACGTCTTCCATGCCGGTGCCGACAAGCGGCGCTTCCGACTGCAACAGCGGCACCGCCTGGCGCTGCATGTTCGAGCCCATTAGCGCACGGTTGGCGTCGTCGTTCTCAAGGAACGGGATCAACGCCGCGGCGACCGAAACCAACTGCTTCGGCGACACGTCGATGAACTCGACCTGATCTGGCGTCGTCATGACGAAGTTGCCGGCCTTGCGGCACGACACCAGCTCGTCGGTGATGCGACCGCGAGAGTCGATCGTCGCGTTGGCCTGGGCGATAGTGTATTTCGCCTCTTCCATCGCTGAGAGATAAACCACCTCGTCGGTAACGCGCTTGTCGACCACTTTGCGGTACGGGCTTTCGATAAAGCCGTATTTATTCACCCGCGCGTAAGTCGCGAGCGAGTTGATCAGGCCGATATTCGGGCCTTCTGGCGTTTCAATCGGGCAAATGCGGCCGTAATGCGTGGGATGCACGTCGCGCACTTCAAAGCCCGCGCGTTCGCGCGTCAGGCCGCCCGGACCAAGGGCGGAAAGACGGCGTTTATGCGTCACCTCCGACAGCGGGTTGGTCTGGTCCATGAATTGCGACAACTGGCTCGAGCCAAAGAACTCGCGCACCGCTGCCGCAACGGGTTTCGCATTGATAAGGTCGTGCGGCATCACCGTGTCGATATCGACCGAGCTCATGCGCTCCTTTATGGCGCGCTCCATGCGCAAGAGGCCGATGCGGAACTGGTTTTCCATCAGCTCGCCCACCGAGCGCACGCGGCGATTGCCGAGATTGTCGATGTCGTCGATTTCGCCGCGGCCGTCGCGCAGATCGGCCAGCGCCTTGAGAATGGCCAGGATGTCTTCCTTGCGCAGCACGCGCGTGGTGTCAGGCGCATCGAGGCCCATGCGCATGTTCATCTTCACGCGGCCGACCGATGACAGGTCATAACGCTCCGAGTCGAAGAACAGCTGGCTGAACAGCGTTTCGGCCGTTTCCTGCGTGGGCGGCTCGCCCGGGCGCATCACGCGATAGATGTCGATCAGCGCCTGTTCGCGGCTGTGGTTCTTGTCCACCGCCATGGTGTTGCGCACATAGGAGCCGACATTGATGGCATCGACATTGATGACGGAAATTTCCTTGAAGCCATTGTCGCGCAATACCGCGATGGATTCCTTGGTCAGCTCGTCGCCGGCTTCGACGTAGATTTCGCCTGTCTCTTCATTGACCATGTCGAGCGCGGAATAACGCCCCACCAAATCTTCATCTGGCAGGCTGATATTCTTGACGCCATCGTCGTGCCAGCGGCGCAGCATGCGCGCAGTGATCTTGTTACCCGGCTCGATCAGCACTTCGCCGGACTTGGCATTCTTCCAGGGATGATTGGGTTTGGCATTGCGCATCCAGACCTGATCCAGCGGCGTGGACCAGCTGCCGTCTTTCACCGACTTGAAGACGACCTTGCCGTAGAAATAATCGAGGATGCCTTCCTGGTCCAAGCCCAGCGCATAAAGCAGAGTCGTGGCGGGCAGCTTGCGGCGGCGGTCGATGCGGACGTGGATAATGTCCTTGGCGTCGAATTCAAAATCGAGCCACGAGCCGCGATAAGGAATGACGCGCGCGGCGAACAAAAGTTTGCCGCTGGAATGCGTTTTGCCCTTGTCGTGATCGAAGAACACGCCCGGGCTACGGTGCATCTGGCTGACGATGACGCGCTCGGTGCCGTTGACGATAAAGGTGCCGTTGTCGGTCATCAGCGGCACGTCGCCCATATAGACGTCCTGCTCCTTGATATCCTTCACCGACTTGGCGCCCGTTTCCGGATCCACATCGAACACGATCAAGCGCAGCGTCACCTTCAGCGGCGCTGCATAGGTCATCGAGCGCTGCTGGCACTCTTCGACGTCGTATTTCGGATCTTCGAAATGGTAATCGACATATTCGAGCAGCGAGGCTTCGGAAAAATCGCTGATCGGGAACACCGACTGGAAGACGGTTTCCAATCCCACGTCGATGCGGCCGCCTTCGGGCTTGTGCGACCTGAAGAAATTGGTCATACGATGTCTTCTGAACCTCGATGAGGTTCGGCATCTCCGCGATTTCGACCATATGGCCGAAAAGTTTGCGGACCCGCTTGCGTGCCTGTGAATGAGAGCGTCATTTCGGGTCCCTTAACCAACACGTGCGTTGCAAAGCGAAAAAACCCGTGTCCTCCGGCGGGGTTACCGCCGGAGAGACGGGCATACACGTCAATGCGTCAGCCGGTATCAACCGGCCACGCCTCCCTTATTTCAGCTCGACTTTCGCGCCTGCGGCTTCGAGCTGTTTCTTGATCTTCTCGGCTTCGTCCTTGCCGACATCGGGCTTGACCTCTTTCGGCGCGCCTTCGACCAGGTCCTTCGCTTCCTTGAGGCCAAGCCCGGTGATGGCCCGGACTTCCTTGATGACGTTGATCTTGTTGGCGCCGGCATCGGCCAGGATGACCGTGAACTCGGTCTTCTCGGCTGCCGGCGCCGCGGCTGCCGGGCCTGCCGCAGCCATTGCCACGGGGGCAGCAGCCGACACGCCCCACTTTTCCTCGAGCAGCTTGGATAGTTCCGCTGCTTCGAGAACCGTGAGGCTTCGGAGAGATCGTCGACCAGCTTGTTGGAGATTTGCCATTGCGTAGAACTCCTATATTGGGTTTGAGTTTGAGGTTTTCCAGTGCCTATGCCGCTGCCTTTTTGTGCGTAGGCCGAGAGAACGCCGGCGAGCCAGCCGCCGGGCGCCTGCAGGACAGTCGGCAACTTTCGTCGCCGGGGCCTGCAAAAGACCGAGGATCTTGGCTGCGCAATTCGTCGAGCGAGGGCAAAGCTCAGCCAGGGCCTTGATGGCCGTCCGGCTCCAGCACCTCGGCGCCCTCGACGCCGCCCAGGACCACCAGCTTGTCGTTGTCCTTGGCGTAGGCAACGGCGACCTTCGCGGCGGCGACGGGATCCTTCGAATAGGCGATTCCGGTCGGCCCCTTGAACAGGTTCGCTATGCCCGCGGCTGGCGTTCCTTCGAGCGCACGCTTGGCAAGACGATTTTTCGCCACCTTGAACGAAGCACCCTCCTTCGCGCATGCGCGAGCGGAGGTCGCCCATTTCGGCGACCGTCATGCCGCTATAGTGGGCGACGACCACGCGCACCGGCATCGGCCAAAGAGCCCGTTGAGCTCTTTCACGACTTCCGCTTTCTGGGCTTTTTCCATACCCACTTCTCCTCAACGGAAACCGCGGGCGAACCACGGCTTCCCCCTGTGACACATCCGCTTTGGAAACTTTCCATCGCGGCCTTCCCGTCCCAGGGTTCAAACCCGAACCGCCGTCTCGGCTGGAACTTTTCAGTCCGCAGTCTGGTTCGATCCGTTTGGAACTCCAGCGGTCTCGGACAGGTCTTCCGGCGTTTCGCGCGCCGGAAATTCATGCACTCCTTATGCCTTCCGCCCTGACCGACGGAGCCCAGCGCGATTTTCACGCCGGGTCCCATCGTCGAGCTCAAGGAAATCTTCTTCAGGTACGTGCCCTTCGCGCCGGAAGGACGCGCCTTGACCACGCAATCGATCAGCGCGCGCACGTTGGCGACCAGCGCACCCTCTTCGAAGCTCGCCTTGCCGACGCCGGCATGAACGATGCCCGCTTTCTCGACGCGGAATTCGACGGCGCCGCCCTTGGCGTCCTTCACCGCTTGGGTCACGTCCATCGTCACCGTGCCGACCTTGGGGTTAGGCATCAGGCCGCGCGGGCCCAGCACCTTACCGAGACGGCCGACCACGCCCATCATGTCGGGCGTCGCGATGCAGCGCGTCGAAATCGATCTCGCCCTTGTTGACCTTCTCGGCCAGTTCTTCGGCGCCAACGATGTCGGCGCCGGCGGCGCGCGCTTCGTCGGCCTTGGCGCCCTTGGCGAACACGGCGACGCGCGCCGAACGGCCGGTGCCGTTGGGAAGCGAAACCACGCCGCGCACCATCTGGTCGGCGTGTTTCGGATCGACGCCCAGATTGATCGCGACTTCGACGGTCTCGTCGAACTTCGCAGTCGCCCGCGCCTTCACCAGCTTCACCGCTTCGTCGAGCGGATAGGCCTTGCTGCGGTCGATGCCTTCCACGGCCTTCTTCATGCGCTTCGAGATGTGCCATGGCTTCACCTCGATGCCCATCGAGCGCGCCGAACCCTCGATCAGGCGCATCGCCGCCTCGACGTCGTTCGCGTTCAAATCCTTCATCTTGGCCTGGGCGATCTCGCGCACCTGCGCCTTGGTCACGGAGCCAATCGAAATCGCGGCCCGGCGTCTTGGAACCCGATTCCAGCTTCGCCGCCTTCTTCAGAAAGAACGACGCCGGCGGCGTCTTCATCTCGAAGGCGAAGGACTTGTCCGAGAACACGGTGATGGTCACCGGAATCGGCATGCCCTTTTCCATCTGCTGCGTCTTGGCGTTGAACGCCTTGCAGAACTCCATGATGTTGAGGCCGCGCTGGCCCAACGCGGGGCCGATAGGCGGCGACGGATTGGCCGCGCCCGCGGGCACCTGCAGTTTGACGTAACCGACAATCTTCTTCGCCACTTGCTCTATCCGCCCTCCTTTGCGGTGTTCGCGGTGCGAACGGACCTGGCGTGGCCCTCCCGCGGGTTAAACCTTCTCGACCTGCGTGAATTCCAATTCCACCGGCGTCGCGCGGCCGAAGATCGACACCGCCACCTTCAGACGCGAGCGGTCCTCGTCCACTTCTTCCACCGTGCCGTTGAACGAGGTGAACGGACCGTCGGCCACGCGCACCTGTTCGCCGATCTCGAAGGTGATCGAGGGCTTCGGCCGCTCGGCGCCTTCCTTGACCTGGTTCAGGATGCGATCGACCTCGCCCTGGCGCAGCGGCATCGGCTTGTTGTTCTGGCCCAGGAAGCCCGTCACCTTCGGCGCGTTCTTGATCAGGTGATAGGCCTCGTTCGTGAGGTCCGCCTTCACCAGGATGTAGCCCGGCAGAAACTTGCGCTCGGCATTGACCTTGTGCCCGCGGCGCACTTCGACCACCTCCTCGGTCGGCACCATCACGTCCTCGATCAAATCGTCGTCAGACCCTGGATCTGCGCCTGGCGCTTGATCTCCTCCGCCGCCTTCTTCTCGAAATTCGAGTAGGTGTGGACGATGTACCAGCGCGCGGCTGTCGTTGGTCTCGGTCGTGCGTCTGTTCGGTCATCGTTATTTTCCTCACGCCCAGCAGCCAGCTCAGCGCCGAAGCCCAGTGACTGAGTCGACGAACGAAAAAGAACACCATGGTGAGCGCCACCATGATGAACACCATCATGGTCGTGAGCCAGGTTTCCTTCCATGTCGGCCATGTCACCTTCGACGTTTCGCGCCGCACTTCCTGAAAGAACTGGATCGGGCCGATGCGCCGCCCGGCTCGTTGCCGGTACGTCCTTCGTCACGTCCCTGGTTACGTTGTCGGCCATTCTCGCTTTCGTCTCTCATTCAATTGGCAGGAGTGGCAGGGATTCGAACCCTCGGCCTACGGTTTTGGAGACCGCCGCTCTACCAACTGAGCTACACTCCTCTATGCACAACTCGGGCTATTCGCGTTCCGCGGCCCTCGCCGTGCAGATTTCTACAAAAGACCTCACTCCAGAATTTTCGCTGCGACGCCGGCGCCGCCCGCGAAAATTCTCACTTTAGAATTTTCGCAACTACGCCGGCGCCGACAGTGCGGCCGCCTTCGCGGATGGCGAAACGAAGCTTCTCTTCCATGGCGATGGGGACGATCAGTTCGACCTCCATCGAGATATTGTCGCCCGGCATCACCATCTCGGTGCCTTCGGGGAGCTTGACGATCCCCGTGACGTCCGTGGTGCGGAAGTAGAACTGCGGGCGGTAATTGCCGAAGAACGGCGTGTGACGCCCACCCTCTTCCTTGGTCAGGATGTAAGCTTCCGCCATGAAGTTGGTGTGCGGCGTCACCGATCCGGGCTTCGCCAGCACCTGGCCGCGCTCAACGCCTTCGCGCTCGACGCCGCGAAGAAGGCATCCGACATTATCTCCGGCCTCGCCGGAATCGAGCAGCTTCCTAAACATCTCGACGCCCGTCACCACCGTCTTGGTGGTGGGCTTGATGCCGATGATCTCGACTTCCTCGCCGACCTTCACCATGCCGCGTTCGATACGGCCCGTCACCACCGTGCCACGGCCTGAGATCGAGAACACGTCTTCGATCGGCATCAGGAACGGCTTGTCCTTGGGACGGTTGGGCTGGGGGATGTTCTCGTCCACCGCCTTCATCAGGGCCAGAATCGAGTCCTTCGCCGAGCTTGGGATCCTTGCCTTCAAGGGCGAACAGCGCGCTGCCGCGAATGATCGGGATCTTGTCGCCGGGGAACTGGTAGCTGGACAGCAGCTCGCGGACTTCGAGTTCGACGAGATCAAGAAGCTCCGGATCGTCCACCATGTCGACCTTGTTCATGTAGACCACAAGCGCCGGCACGCCCACCTGGCGGGCCAGCAAAATATGCTCGCGCGTCTGGGGCATGGGGCCGTCGGCCGCCGAGACCACCAAAATCCCGCCATCCATCTGGGCCGCACCCGTGATCATGTTCTTCACGTAGTCGGCATGGCCCGGGCAATCGACGTGGGCGTAATGGCGGTTCTTGGTCTCGTATTCGACATGGGCCGTAGAAATCGTAATGCCGCGCGCCTTCTCTTCGGGCGCCTTGTCGATCTGGTCATAGGCCGTGAACGTGGCGCCGCCCGTCTCCGCCAGAACCTTGGTGATCGCCGCCGTCAGCGTCGTCTTGCCATGGTCCACGTGACCGATCGTCCCGATATTGCAGTGCGGCTTCGTCCGCTCAAATTTTGCCTTGGCCATTTTCTTCTACCTTTGTCTTCTTTTTCTTCTCTGTCTCACAGCCCGCCTTCGCTAAAAGCTTCGGCGGGCAACCTTCGCCTTCATTCTGGCCTGCCAACCGAAGCCCGAAGGGCGAAGGTTGGAGCGGGTGAAGGGAATCGAACCCTCGTCATCAGCTTGGAAGGCTGTTGCTCTACCATTGAGCTACACCCGCACTGGTGGAGGGGGTTGGATTCGAACCAACGTAGGCGTAGCCAACGGATTTACAGTCCGTCCCCTTTAGCCGCTCGGGCACCCCTCCGTTGTGCGATTCGCCGACCCAGGCACGGACCATCCGCCACTCACCGCAACCCCTTCCGGAAACGCCAAAAACCGGCCTAAACCATGCCGGCAAAAGCGCTTTCGCCCCAGAGAAAGACTGCGGAGCGCGCATATTGGTCAATTGCGGCAATGTGTCAACGGGTGCAATAGGCATAACGGCGCGCGGCCGCTGGTAGCCCCGCACCGTTCTCAGGTCGCAAGGAGGCTAACCCCCCGCCATGAAAAAACGCAAGCCCTATCCGCATGGGGGGCGAGACCACCGCCAACAGGGGACCATTCAGCCGCCCAGAGAGCGAAAAAGCCAAGGCGGGCTTTGGCTTTACGGCATTCATGCGGTGAAGGCGGCGCTCAACAACCCCAGGCGGAAGGTCCACCGGCTGGTGCTGACGCCGCGCGCCGCCGAGGAACTCGGACGGGAGACGTTGCGAAAATTTCATCCCGAGCTGGCCGAGATGGAGGCCATCTCGCGCCTGCTGCCCACAGGTTCCGTCCATCAGGGGGCGGCAGCCCTTTGTGACCCCCTGCCCGCAAGGGATTTATCAGAAGTGCTCTCGCAACCCCCTCACCGCCTCGCTTCGCGCGGTTCCCTCTCCCCCAACGGGGGAGAGGGTCAGGGTGAGGGGGAGCAAAAACGTATCGTGGTGGTGCTGGACCAGCTCACAGATCCGCACAATGTCGGCGCGATCCTGCGGTCCTGCGTGGCCTTCGACGTTTCGGCCGTCATTGTTCAGGACCGCCACGCGCCGCCTGAATCCGGCGTGCTCGCCAAGTCGGCGTCGGGCGCGCTCGACAGCGTACCGTATGTCGTAGTGGTCAATATCGCACGCGCGCTGGAAGATTTGAGCCGCATGGGCTTCTGGAGCATTGCGCTTGCGGGCGATGGCGGAATGAGCCTGCGCGAAGCGGCGCCCATCAGCGACATCGCTTTGGTGCTGGGCGCGGAAGGCGGCGGCATTCGCCGCTTGGTGCGTGAGCGCTGCGATGCAGCCGCGCGCATTCCGATTTCGAACGCAATGGAAAGCCTGAATGTTTCGAATGCGGCCGCCATCGCGCTCTATGAATTGCGCCGCGGCTAGCGCACCATGTTTTACGGGAGCCATGCAAATGAGACATGTTCGAAACCAAAGCCTATCAAGCACGCCGCAAGATTCTGACGCAGGCGATGGACGGCATCGGCCTGTTCCCCGCGAGCCCGCCAAGCCCGATGAATTATGCGACCAACACGCATGGCTACGTGCAGGACAGTTGTTTCGCTTATTACTTCGGCATCCCGCAGCCGCAGCTTGTCGGCGTTATCGATTTCGATAGCGGCGAAACCGTTCTGTTCGGCGACGAGCCGACGCTGGACGATCTGATTTGGCTGGGTTCGGTGGCGCCGCTAGCGGAATGGGCCAAACGTTCTGGCGTTGATCGCGTGCTCCGCTTTGCCGAATTGCCTGCGTGGCTGGAGAAGAACCGCCGCGGGCGCATCGTGCATTACACGCCGCCCTTCCGCGGTGCGGTCACCATCCAAATTTCGCAATGGCTGGGCATTCCGGTCGCCGACATCGCGCAGCGCGCCTCGATACCGCTGGTGCGCGAGATCGTTACCCAGCGCGAGATTAAGTCAGCAGAAGAAATCGCCGAGATGGAGGCGGCACTCGCGGTCAGCGCCAAAATGCATGCGGCCGCCATGCGCCTTTCGCGGCCAGGCGCGATGGAGTACGAAGTCTCGGGCGCGATAGAAGGTGTCGCGCGCGAGGCCGACCTCACGCTCGCCTATCCCGTCATCTATTCCGCCCGCGGCGAGGTTCTGCACAACAACATGCACGACCAGAGGTTGGCTAAGGGCGATGTGGTCATCAACGACAGCGGCGCCGCCAGCCATCTCGGTTATGCCAGTGATATCACGCGAACGCTTCCTATCGGCGGGCGCTTCGACGCTAAGCAGAGGCTTTGTTACGAACTGGTACTGCGCGCCCAGCAGGCCTGCATCGACGCGTGCCGCGTGGGCACGCCTTACCTTGCCGTGCACAAACTGGCGGCGCGCGTGATGACCGAAGGGCTGATGGCTGAAGGCCTGTTCCGCGGCGACGTGGATGCGATTGTCGAAAGCGGCGCTCATGCCTTGTGCTTCCAGCACGGCATCGGCCACCAAATCGGGCTCGACGTGCACGACATGGAGGCGCTCGGTGAAGATCTGGTCGGTTACGACAGCACGGTAAGCCGGACCACGCAGTTCGGTCTTAGCAATCTGCGCATGGCGAAAAAGCTGAAAGCGGGAATGGCCGTGACGGTCGAGCCCGGGCTTTATTTTATCCCGGCCCTCATCGACCGCTGGGAAAGCGAAAGCCGCCACAAAAACTTCGTGAATTACGACAAGGTGCGGAGCTTCATCGGCGTGCATGGCGTGCGCATCGAAGACGACGTGCTGGTCACCGAGGGGCCCGCGCGCGTGCTCGGCCCGGGAATTCCCAAAGAGATCGCTGAGATCGAGGCCGCACTATCGGCCTAGATCAATACAGCGCCGCCACCACGTTGTCGCCGCCGTAATTCTCGATGAACACCAGCACGCGGTAGCCGTCCGTCTCCCGCAGGTTGCCGTTGCGGTCGTGCCAGAGAATGCCGTCATTGCTCATGGTGCCAGTCTTAGCGTCATAGGCAAAGCGCGGCACCGGCCCTTTGTATTTCGCGCGAATGAGATTGAAGAGCGTTCTTGCGTTGTCTGGCGCCAGCCGCACGCAGCCGGCACTCGCGCGTTGGCCCAGCATGGCGATGTCTTCGCCGGTGACGCCGTGAATGGCGAGGCCTGTCTGATTGCCGTTCTTCACCCAATCGAAAAACATCGCGTAAGGCATCGGCATGCCCCATTCCGACGACGTGTAGTGCACATGGAAACGGCCGGGATCGAGTTGATAGTAACCGGCCGGCGTATCGAGCGCATAACGCCAGCCCGCTTTGGTCAAGGCGCGCGCTGGGCGTCCAGTGGAAACCGGCCAGGCATGCAACAGCTTGAGATCGCCGCTTGATTGTTTGTTGAACACATACATGCGCTGCGCCCATGGCCCGCGCTCGGCCTTGCTGACATAAAGGAAGAGTTCGAAATTGGCGTAAAGCTCGCCGGTGAGATTGCTGCGCAGCCGCTCGGCCACGCGCGTCACTTCGCCGGCACTCGGTGGGGATTTATCCGGTGTGAATTCCGGCTCTTGCGGCTGTATCGGTTCTATCTTCGGGGGTGCGATAGCAGGCTCCGGTTTTGCTTCGGCAAATTTTGGCGCAACCGCTTTCGGCAAATGGGCGAGCTTGAGCGCGAAGCGCCGCGGCAGCACCGGCTCGGGAATTCTCGCGAGCGCAAGTTTCTGTTCTGGCGCAGGTAGAGGGCGCATAACAACCGGCGCACTTCTCACCGCTGGTGCCGACGCAACCACAGTTGGTTTTGTTTGTGGCTGTTCTGACTTTGCCAACTGCACGCGCTGTTCGTCCAACCAAGCCGATATGCGGTCCGTCAAAGCGACCGCTTGGGTACTGGTCCAATCCGCAGCTTGGGAAGCGAACTCGGCACTCTGATGCGCCGCCTCGCTGGAAAGCCCGCGCAGATCGCGCGCGAGATCGGGCCGCGCATTGAGCACGATTATGCAGCTGTAAAGTCCGGCGGCAATCAGATACACCGCACTCAATTGCCGCAACAGCCTGACCAAGGCGTCCCTCCGATAGCCTTGCCTGTCCCTGCGCGAGACTGGAGACGATTAATTCAAGGCAACCATAGTGTAATGCGAATGGAGCGAGAGCCAAAGCCTCGATATAGCGTCCTTATAGTAAATCGCCGCAAAGGCTTCTGCTTCCAGCCTCCGGCCTATTCCCTGCTGAACACCACATACTGCCCTTGTTGTGTGACATGCGCGAGAACGGGGCACGACTTGCCCCCATCGCTGCAACGCGAGAAATACGCGATGTCCCATTGCGCGGTTTGCGTGACAGCCGAGCAAATATTTTCGTCGTCTTTGCCCGCATGCGGCGTGGCATCATTCATTTTTGCGTAGCTGGGTAAAACGCCGATTGTTTTGGCTTCGGCGACGGCGCCGTTGCAGTTACGCCCGTATTGCGTTTGGCCGGTGATGGGATTGGTCAGCATGGCGGGCGCCGACATAATGACGGGGGGACCGGAGGGTTTGATAGCCGCGTGCGCCTCGCTGCCAAAGGGCGATGACATGGCCGGCGCACTCGCATAATCGTGCTGCGTATTGGTGGTCGTCATTTTGACCAAAACGACGCCCGTGAGGGCGGCAAGCAAAATAAGGCCGGCGACGGTAAGACCGCCAAAAAATCCCATTTGCATTGGGGCGCTCCCTTGAAGTTCCCCCGCCCCACTTCACTGTGCATCAGCTGGGGCCTGTGGAAAAGTCGAAATCGCTGCTGCGCTGCAACCGTTCTTCTTAACCGAACTTGCCCGACTTTGCGAAGCCTCGTGGTGCAATGCGGCCAGCTTGTGCACGGCTTCCTTTCCAGTCCTTCAGTTCATCCGGCATCCAAGTACGGCCGTTTTCGTCGCGCAGACCCTCTTTCCAGTTGAATGTGCAGGCATCTTTCAGCCCGCCTTCCTTATAGCGCTGCAATATGACCCCGCGGCCCTTGGCGAGTTCGGGTATTTCCGCAAGTGCGAAAATGAGGAGTTTGTGATTTTTGCCTATTACGGCCGCGCAATCTCCTTGCGCGAGAACGCAGACCGCCGCCTTGGCATCGCCCACATTCATCACCGCCTTGCCGGTGCGCTTGGTGGCCAGCAAGTCGGCCTCCTTGGTGAGGAAACCGCGACCCGAGGTTGAAGCGAGCAAAAGGCTGCGTTGCGGGTTGTGAACGAACATGGCCACGATGTCCTGATCGGGCCCAAGTTCGATGTGATCGCGGATGGGGTCGCCCTGCCCGCGCCCGCCGGGAAGCTTCGCGCATTCCAGCGTGAAGAAGCGGCCGTCGCTGGCAAACAGGATCAGCTTGTCTGTTGTTTCGGCGTGAACCCAGAAGCGGCCTTTATCGCCCTCGCGGTATTTGATGTCGTCGCTTTGCTGCTGATGGCCCTTGAGTGTTCGCAGCCAGCCCTTTTCCGAGCTGATGACGGTAATGGGTTCCTTCTCGATAAAAGCTTCGGGCGAAATGTCTTCGCCGATTTCAGGAGCGCTGGCGAACACCGTGCGGCGCTTACCCAACTGCGTCTTGGCGCCGAAACGCGCATTTATTGCGTTGATTTCCTCAATCAGCTTTTTGGACTGAAGGTCGCCCGATCCCGAAAGTTTTTTCAGTTCCTTCTGTTCCTGGGTGAGCGAGGCATGTTCTTCGCGGATCTGCTTTTCCTCGAGCTTACGCAAATTCCTGAGCCGCATGTCGAGAATGGCGGTGGCCTGGCGATCGGTGAGGCCGAACGCCTTCATCAGTTTGGGCTTGGGCTCATCCTCGTGGCGGATGATTTTGATCACCTTATCGAGGTTGAGATAGACCGCGAGATAGCCTTCCAGCACTTCCAGCCGGTCGGCAATCTTGGCCAGACGATGCTTAGTACGGCGCTTGAGTACATCGCGCCGGTGTTCGATGAATGCGTTGAGCGCCTCACGCAGGCTCATCACCTTGGGCGTGATGCCGTGGTCGAGCACGTTGAGGTTCAGGGGAAAGCGCAACTCCAGTTCCGTCGAGCGGAACAATTGTTCCATCAGGATTTCGGCATCGACCGCGCGGCTCTTCGGCACCAGCACGATGCGCAAATCTTCCGCGCTCTCATCGCGCACGTCTTCCAAGAGCGGCAGTTTCTTTTCGTCCATCAGTTGGGCGATGCGCTCGATCAGCTTTGCTTTCTGCACCTGATAAGGGATTTGATCGACGACGATGTGATAGACGCCGCGGCTGCCTTCTTCTTTCTTCCAACGCGCGCGCACACGGAAGCTGCCGCGCCCCGTGCGATAGGCCTCGGCAATGGCCGCCGCGTCATCGACGATAATTCCGCCGGTGGGGAAATCGGGGCCCTTCACCAGCTTGAACAGCGTGCGTTCCTGCAGCTTTGGCGTTTCGATGAGCGCCGCGATAGCCTCGCACAATTCGCCAGCATTGTGCGGCGGAATGGAGGTTGCCATGCCGACCGCGATGCCGGAGGCGCCGTTGGCCAGCAGATTGGGAAATGCGCCAGGCAACACCACCGGCTCTTCATCGCCGCCGTCATAGGTCGCGCGAAAATCGACGGCGCTTTCGTCGATGCCTTCGAGCAGCGCTTCCGCCACGGCTGTGAGGCGGCTTTCGGTGTAACGCATGGCGGCCGCATTATCGCCGTCGATATTGCCGAAATTGCCCTGGCCTTCGATCAGCGGGTAGCGCGAGGCGAAATCTTGGGCCAGGCGTACCAGCGCATCGTAAATCGCCTGATCGCCATGGGGATGAAAGCTGCCCATCACATCGCCGACGACTTTGGCCGATTTCTTCGGCGCGGATCCGGGCGCTAGGCCTAGCCGCGCCATGCCGTAAAGAATTCTGCGGTGAACAGGTTTTAGCCCGTCGCGCGCATCGGGCAGCGCGCGGTGCATGATGGTGGACAGCGCGTAAGCGAGATAGCGCTCGGACAAAGCTTTGCCGAGCGGCTCGGGCCGGATGTCGTCTTTCACTGCCGCTTGCGCCATGGCTTCATTTTACGCCGATTCGGCGTGCGCATGCCTGGAGTGGCCGGCCAGTTGCGCGCGCGCCTCGGGCAACGCCTTATTGTGAGGCGCCAACACCCATAGCTCGATAAAATGCGCGGTCAATGCGAGCCCCGCCTGCAAATCGGATTCGGTTGGCGGTTGCGCCTGGCTACCCAGAAGGAATGGTGGAAGCGGGAGCAATTTTTCCCGATAGGCCTCGCCCGCGCCCGCCGACACAGCGCGGCCGGTCCGCGGGCTCACATATATAAGGTCATCGGTGGCGCCCGTCGCCGCGCAGCGCGCGAGATCAAGGCCAAAGCCAAGCTCATCCAGCAGACCAATTTCCCAGCGCACGAATAACGGCGCCCAACCGGCGAAGTCATGCGTGGCAATGGCGTCCAGCAATGCCTCGCCGCCTTCATAGGTCGGCGTGTGACGCTCGCGTTCGGGTAATACGGCGGATGCCACGGCGGTGAACGCGTTGAGGCCGGCCAATGCCGCGCGGGTTTCGAACATGTCGGCGGCGCGGGCGCGCACGAGCTCGACGGTGAAGCTGCCAAGATGTTCCGACAGCCGTGCGCGCCAATGCAGCTTCACGCTATTGCCGGGCTGAATGTTGGCGCGTCGCTTCGACGACGCGCCGCCATGCACCAGGCCCAGATGACGGCCGTGAGCTTGCGTCAGCGCTTCCAGTATGACGCCGTGCTCGCCATGCGGGCGAAGGGCGAGCACGATGGCATCGTCGGTCCATTCCATAAGTGCACACTACTCACATACGCACAGTCTGTGGATCAACAGGCCTGTGGATCATTCGTCTTTCGGAAACTCCAGGCCCCATTCGCGGTAATGCGCCGGGCTGTCGCCCCAACCCTCCTGAACTTTGCAGTGTAGGAAAAGATGAATGCGGCGGTCGAAGAGCTTTTCCATTTCGTGGCGCGCGGATTCGCCGATGATTTTGATCGACTGGCCGCCCTTGCCAATGACGATGGCCTTCTGCCCCTCGCGCTCGACGAAAATCGTTTGCTCGATGCGCGCCGAACCATCCGGCTGCTCTTTCCAGGATTCAGTCACCACCGTCGAGGCATAGGGCAGTTCGTCATGAAGGCGCAGATAAAGTTTCTCGCGGGTAATTTCGGCGGCCAACAGGCGCGACGGAATGTCGGCGGCCTGATCTTCGGGATAAAGCCACGGACCAAGAGGTAATTTCGCCACACACCAATCGGTTAGATCGTCCAATCCTTCGCCTTTCAATGCCGAGATCATGAATACCCGTTCGAATACGCCTGTGTTGTTCAGTTGATCTGCCAGCGGCAAAAGTTTTTCGCGTTTCATCCCGTCGATTTTGTTGAGCGCAAGCGCTGCCTTCCTGCCGCTTTCTTTCAACCCTTCGACGATGCGGTCCGTATCGTGCGCACCGAAGCCTTTAGGATTTTCGGAAACCTCCTCCGCATCAACCACCACCACAATCGCGTCGGCGTCGGAGGCGCCGCCCCACGCGGCCTTGACCATGGCGCGGTCAAGCCGTCGCTTGGGCGCGAATATTCCTGGCGTGTCGACAAAGATTATTTGCGCGTTCCCGCGCATAGCGATACCGCGCAAAGCCATGCGCGTCGTTTGCACCTTATGGGTGACTATGGCGACTTTGCTTCCCACCAGCGCATTCACCAGCGTGGATTTGCCAGCATTGGGCGCGCCCAAAACCGCCACAAATCCACAACGGCGTGCTTCGCTCACGAGGCTGCGCCCAAGGCGCGCAACATGGCTTGAGCCGCCGCCTGTTCGGCGTCGCGCTTGGTCGCGCCCTGACCCGTTTGTGACCTTTGTCCCGGCACACTCACTTCCACGGTGAACACCGGCGCATGATCGGGCCCTTCGCGTCCAACCAGTTTGTAGACGGGCGGAACCCGCGGACTGAGCGCGCCGCTTTGCGCCCATTCCTGCAACGCAGTTTTGGCATCGCGCAGATCTTGTGGAAGCGCAGCAAATTCACTTTCCCAATAACGCAGCACGAATTTTTTTGCCGCGTCATAGCCGCCGTCCAGATAAAGAACGGCGATCACCGCTTCGCAGGCGCCAGCGACAATGGCGGGTTTCGTTCTGCCGCCGCTGCCCGCTTCCGATTGCGCCATGATGAGGAAATCGGGAAGGCCAGCAGCCATTCCCGCCTTGGCGCAGGCCTCGCGCCGCACCAGCGCATTCAGGCGGACGGCCAGCCCGCCTTCCATCTCGCCCGGATATTGCGCGTAGAGCCGTTCGGCAATTATCAGCCCAAGCACGCGGTCGCCGAAAAATTCCAATCGCTCGTTGGAGACGTCCAGCCCCAAGCTCGCATGCGTGAGCGCGCGCTTGAGCAAAGCACGGTCGGAAAATCGATGGCCTAAGCGGTCTTCGAGTGCGGCGAGCTTGCCGTCTCCGGCCATATCAGCCGAGATAGTTGCCGAACCGGCTGTAGCGGATGGCGAACGGCCACTGCCAGATTTCCCACCAACTTGCGCTGCCATCGGTAGAGAAGAATATGATTTCGGCCTTCCCCACAAGGTTCTCGGAGGGAACATAGCCCACGCCTGAAGACGGCGAACGGCTGTCGGCGGAATTGTCGCGGTTGTCGCCCATCATGAAAAAATGGCCTTCGGGCACCACGAACACTCCGGTGTTGTTTAGCGGGTTGTCGGGTTCGGAGGCCAAAACCTCGTACGACTTCCCGCTGGGGAGTGTCTCGCGGTAATGGACGACATATTTTTCCATACCATCGAGGAACTCGACGCCCGCGCTGATGCGTTCACGCTTCAACGGCGCACCGTTTAGATAAACCACGCCGTCGGTGACCTGGATGCGGTCACCGGGCAGCCCAATCACGCGCTTGATGTAATCGGTGGAATTGTCGGCCGGCAGCTTGAACACCACGATGTCGCCGCGCGCGGGATCGCTGCCGAAGATGCGCCCGGAAAACGGCGCCGCGCTGAACGGGAAGGAATGCTTGCTGTAGCCATAGGCGGTCTTGGAAACGAACAGGTAATCGCCTACCAGCAGCGTGTCTTCCATCGAGCCGGACGGAATATTGAACGGCTGGAAGATGAAGGTGCGGATCACCGCAGCGATCAGCAGCGCATAGACAACCGTCTTGACGATTTCGAGCCAAGAATCTTTGTGCGCGATTTTGGGGAGGCCGGGCGGTGCAGCGGCCTCCGGCTTTTGCTCTTGATCTGTTGACACCATGACCTCAGGGAACCGGACCTGACCTCTCTATGTCAAGAAATGACGCGGGGTCTGCTCACGCATTGCCCGGAATCTGCGGCCCCTCGGCCACAGCCGTAATGATAACGATAGCCTGCGCAATGGGGTAATCGTCGGTCAGGCTTACGTTAATATGCGCCTGGCTTCCAGGTGGCGTGATTTCCTTGAGCCTGCGTGCGGCGCCACCGGTAAGCCGCATGGTGGGCTGCCCGGTATTGAGATTGATCACGCCCATGTCGCGCCAGAACACGCCGCGCCGTAACCCCGTGCCGAGCGCTTTCGAGCACGCCTCTTTCGCAGCATATCGTTTCGCGTAGGAGGCCGCGCGTTCGGCGCGGGCATCCGATTTGGCGCGCTCGGTATCGGTGAAGACGCGGGCGAGGAAGCGATCGCCGTAACGCTCGAGTGTGCGCTCGATGCGTCTGATGTCGATCATGTCGTTGCCCAATCCAATAATCATGCTTCGAGACGCCCTACCGCCTCATCCTGAGGAGGGAGCGAAGCGACCGTCTCGAAGGAGAGGCGGTAGGGCTCCTCAGCATGAGGACAATTATGCAAGTTTCTTTCCTTCTGCCCTGGCGCGCGCTTCGTCCATCGCCGCGCGCATGCGGCGGATGGCGGAGTTGAGGCCGGAAAAAATCGCTTCGCCGATGAGAAAGTGACCGATGTTGAGTTCCTCGATTTCGGGCATGGCCGCGATTGCGCCAACCGTGTCGTAAGTGAGACCGTGGCCGGCGTGGACTTCGAGGCCAAGCTTTACCGCTTCGCGCGCGCCTTCTTGCAAGGCTTTAAAGTGCCGCGCGCGCGCAGCCTCGTCGCCCGCAAATGCCGCTTCGCAATAGGCGCCGGTGTGGAGTTCGACAACCGGTGCGCCCAAGGCTTTCGCGGCCTGGATTTGCTTTTTATCAGGCTCAATGAACAGCGAAACGCGGATTCCGGCGCGGCCAAGTTCGCGCACCAGCGGCATCAGGCGGATTTGCTGAGAAGCCGCGTCTATGCCGCCCTCGGTCGTACGCTCTTCACGTTTTTCGGGAACGATGCAGACCGCATGCGGCTTGTGCCTGAGCGCAATCGCCGCCATTTCGTCGGTCGCCGCCATTTCGAGATTAAGCGGCAGATCGATTTCCTTGGATAATCTTTCGATATCGGAATCGGAAATATGCCGCCGGTCTTCGCGCAGATGCGCAGTGATGCCGTCGGCGCCTGCGGCCGCAGCGATCTTGGCCGCGCGCACCGGATCGGGAAAGCGCCCACCCCGCGCATTGCGGATGGTGGCGACGTGGTCGATGTTTACGCCAAGGCGCAGGCGGTTCATGGTGTACAGCAACTCCAATTTGTTTGATTTGCATCATTGACGAGACAAGCGCTTTTGGGAAAATTAGCCGCATTTCTATTGGAAGAAACGGCCATGCCAAAGCTGATGCTTTTATTGGTGCTAGCAGTCTTCGCAACTTCAGGAATTGCAGAGCCAGCGATGGCCCAACATGAACGCATCGGCACGGCGTGCAAAGAAGACATTGCGAAATTTTGCTCCGACAAGCGGCGCGGCACGAGAGAAATCCGCCCCTGCCTGACAGCCAATAAGGACAAGATTTCCCAAAGGTGCAAAAACGCTCTCCAATATGTTGGACCCGCGAAGGGCCCCCGCAACCGCTGAAGCTGGCCGCCGGTCACCACATGATCAACGTACGCCCCGCGTAAACTATTCATGCCAAACCCCGGCTACCCGGTTTGATGGCGGGAACTTTCTTCAGGTGCGGTGGAAGATTGTCCGCGGGCCAGGCCGGAATATCGAGCGCAGCCAACGCAACCATCGGCACGCCAATTTTCGCCTTGCCGCCGGAGCGATCGATCAGGCACGCGGCGGCTACCGGCTTGCCGCCGGCTTCACGTATCGCTTGCAGGCATTCGCGCGATGACAGCCCGGTGGTGACAATATCTTCCACCATCAGAACGGGCTCACCTTTTTTTAATGTAAACCCGCGGCGCAAGCGAAACTTGCCGTCCTCGCGTTCGACATACATGGCCGGGACTTTCAACGCCCTCGCCATTTCGTAACCCGGCACGATGCCGCCAATGGCGGGGGAAACGATGACGGAAAATTTGGCCTTCACGTCCTTTCGCACTTTCGCCGCCAGCGCGCGGCAAAGTTTGGCTGTGCGCGCGGGATCTCGGAACACAAGCGCCTTTTGCAGGAAGACATCGCTGTGCAAGCCGGAGGATAGAATAAAATGCCCTTCCAGCAGCGCGCCCGCGCGCCTGAATTCCTTAAGCACTTGATCGGGTGTCATATCAGAACGCCCTGCGCCTCGTTCTGCGTGTCTTCGGTATTGAGCCCGCGCACGCGTTCGACCGCTTCGATATTTGCCTGCACGCGCAGCGTGCGCAACAGGTTTTCAAGGTGCGCTGCGTCGGTCACTTCGATGTCGATCTGGAACTCAAAATAAAGCGGGTTGCGGCTGGCGATCTTAAGGTTCGAGATATTGGCGCCGTTCTGGCCGATGGTGTTGGCGACACTGCCCAAGGCACCCGGCGCGTTTTTCACCCGCACCAGAATGCGCGCAACCGACAACGTGTCCGCGGCATGATCGCGCCAATTCACGTCGATCCAGTCGGCCATGCTGTCTTGGTGGCGGTCCACCACTTCGCAATCGAGCGTATGTACCACTACGCCCTGATCGGGTACCATGATGCCAATGATGCGGTCGCCGGGAATGGGATGGCAACAGGCGCCGAGCTTGTAGCCGATGCCTTCGGTGAGGCCGGCAATCGAAACCGCACGCCCGCCAGTGCCAGGTTGCGAATAGCGCGCGGGCTGGCGCTTGGCCTTGTGGTTGGGCGAAGGGAACACCGCTTCCAAAACCTCGTGCGCGCGCAACGCGCCGCGCCCGACATCAGCATAGATATCGTCAGGCTTGGAATGGCGAAGTTTCTTCACCACGCCGGCAATGGCTTTTTCGGTCAGTTCATGACCCTCGTCGGCAAAGACTTTTTCAAGAATCTTGTGCCCCATGCTGACATGCTGGTCGCGTTGGGCATGGCGCAAGAAGCGACGAATTTCGGCGCGCGCGCGGCCCGAAACCACGAAACGCTCCCACAACGCCGACGGCGTCTGATCCTTGGTAGTGATGATTTCGACCTGATCGCCGTTTTTCAGCGGCGTGTGCAGCGGCGTGTGCACGCCGTTGACCTTTGCGCCCACCGTGGCGTGGCCGATATCGGTGTGCACGGCGTAAGCAAAATCGATCGGCGTGGCGCCTTTAGGCAGCGCGATGAGCGCGCCCTTGGGCGTGAAGCAGAACACCTGGTCCTGATACATGTGAAGCTTGGAATGCTCGTAGAATTCTTCCGGGCTATCGCCGCGTTCGAGCAGATCCACCATGTCGCGCAGCCATTCATAGGTTTTCACGGTGTGCGCGTCGTGCTCGTCGACATTTTCGCGATAGCGCCAATGTGCGGCAACGCCACGTTCGGCGATGTCGTGCATTTCCTGGGTGCGGATTTGCACTTCGACGCGCTGGTTCTCGGGGCCGATGATGGTGGTGTGCAGCGAGCGGTAACCGTTCGGTTTCGGCGTAGAGATGAAATCGCGGAAGCGATCGAACAGCGCGCGCCAGCTGCGATGGAGAATGCCGAGCGCACGATAGCAAGCCTCTTCGTCTTTCACGATGATGCGAAAGCCGAACACATCGGACAGTTGCTCGAAATTGAGGTGCTTGTCCTTAAGCTTGCGCCAGATCGAATAGGGCCGCTTGGCTCGGCCATATACAAAAGCCTCGACTCCGTTCTCGGCCAGTTTCTTCCTCAACTGATCGGCAATGCGTGTAATGCGCTTGCCCGATTGCGCGTCCAGCCGGTCGAGCCTTTTGACTATGAAGTCGCGCGCTTCCGGATCGAGCGCTGCGAAAGCCAAATCTTCCAGCTCTTCGCGCACATCGTACATGCCGATACGCCCTGCCAGCGGCGCATAGATATCGACGGTTTCCTGTGCGATGCGCCGGCGCCGCTCCGGCTCCTTGATATGCTTCAGCGTGCGCATGTTGTGCAGCCTGTCGGCCAGCTTGACCAACAGCACGCGAATATCGTTCGACATGGCGAGCATCAGCTTGCGGAAATTTTCCGCCTGCTTGGTGCGCTCGGAGAATATTTCAATTTGGGTGAGCTTGGTCACGCCGTCGACCAGCGTGGCAATCTCGCCGCCGAAGCCGGTTTCGATCTCGCCCAGCGTGGCCGTGGTGTCTTCTACCGTGTCGTGCAGCAGCGCTGTGGCGATGGTCGCCGTATCGAGCTTCAGGTCAGTGAGGATGCCCGCTACTTCCAACGGGTGGGAAAAATAAGGATCGCCGGAGTCCCGCTTCTGCTTGCCATGCGCCTGCATGGCAAAGACATAGGCCTTGTTGAGAATGTTTTCGTCGGCCTGCGGGTCATAGGCCCGCACGCGATCCACCAGTTCGGTCTGGCGCATAAGATGCCGGCGCGCGGTCATAACGTGCGCTCCGGTCCGATAAAACTTTTACTCTTCGTAATCGCCTTCGGGCTCGGGTTGCGGCTCGGCGCGGCGCTGCGCTTCGTTGGTGAGCGCGCGAAGCAGTTCTTCCTCGGTGAGCTGGCCATGCAGCATTTCGTCGCCGGGTGCCTCGACAGCGGCCTCCTCCGGCTCGTCGACCTCGGCGTGCTTTTGCATGCTCTTGATGTACTCTTCCCGCAGATCATCCGCCTTGAGAGATTTTTGCGCGATCTCGCGCAGCGCAACGACCGGGTTCTTGTCACGGTCGCGCTCAAGCAGCGGCTCGGCGCCGCCGGAAAGCTGGCGCGCCCGATGTGCCGAAAGCAGCACGAGATCGAAACGGTTGGGAACCTTGTCAACGCAATCCTCGACGGTAACGCGGGCCATTCGTAATCCTTTTTTGGCGCGAACAGAGTTAGAACCTATCCAAATTGCTGCGCCGCGGCAAGATCAAAACATAAGTTTTCTGGGCATTTCCTCGCCCCGTGGAAGTGCTTCAATCAGCTCGGAAACTGTCCGCTTACTGACCGGATGGCGCCAGTGGGGCGCCACGTCTTGCAGCGGAACGAGCACAAAAGCGCGGGCCTCGACGCCGGGATGCGGAAGCGCGGGCGGTCCCGGTTCCACGCGGCCCTCGTAATCCACGATGTCGAGATCGAGTGTGCGCGGCGCGTTCTTTTTTTCCCGCATGCGGCCGAATTTTTTTTCGATTTCCTGCAAGACCGCGAGAAGCGCCGCCGGGTTTAATTGCGTGCGCGCACTGACAACTGCATTGATGAATTCTGGTTCCATGGGGTTAGGCCAGGCAAGAGTCCTGTAAAAAGCCGAAACTCTCTCAACCTGAACGCACTGATTGGTAAATGTTTCTAGCGCTGCGCGCATCGTCAGCATTGGCACGCCGGCCTGCGAGGGAAGATTTGCACCGAGCGCAATAATAACCATGTCTTTCACTCTCGCGTTACTGACTGTGCGCGACTGTAACTCGGTCTTTCATTTCGACACGCAACACTCTAAAAGCCAATTAACAAGAGCCATTATATTTTCGCCCCTGCGATTTTAGGCTCGGTATTTGTTTGCGGACATCAGAAATTTTGAATGGAGGCCCCTCATGTTGTTTTACCCCCAAGAGAGAATCGCATTGTTCGTGGATGGCGCAAATCTTTACGGCGCCGCCAAGGGATTGCAATTCGACATCGACTATAAACGTTTGCTGGAGCTTTTTGCGCGTAAGGGACTTCTGGTCCGTGCCTTCTATTACACCGCACTGATCGAGAACGAAGAGTTTTCGCCATTGCGCCCGCTGGTCGATTGGCTCGACTACAACGGCTTCACGGTGGTGACCAAGCCGCTCAAGGAATACACCGACTCGCAAGGCCGCCGCCGCGTCAAAGGCAATATGGATATCGAACTTGCCATCGACGTGATGGAAATGTCCGAGCGCGTCGATCACATCGTGATTTTTTCCGGCGATGGCGATTTTCGCAAACTGGTCGAGGCCGTGCAGCGCCGTGGAAGGCGCGTGAGCGTGTGCTCAACCATTCGCTCGCAGCCGCCCATGGTGTCGGACGAGTTGCGCCGCCAGGCGGACAATTTCATCGAGCTGGATGATCTTAAGCCGCTCATCATGCGCGAAGGCGGCCCTAGATCCCTGGCGCAGAACCAGGCGTCTCCGCCGCTCGCCCAGAGCGCGTGAAAGCAGCCGAAAGCTTCGTGCATGCGGGCAATCCACCAACGGATTGCCCGCAGTGCCCGCGTCTCGCGAACTTCCGTAACATCAACCGCCGCGCCTTTCCGGATTTTTTCAACAATCCGGTGCCGAGCTTCGGCAGGCTGGACGCGCCACTACTGATCGTAGGGCTGGCGCCCGGATTGAAGGGCGCAAATCGCACGGGCCGCCCCTTCACCGGCGATTACGCAGGCGATCTGCTTTACGCAACGCTTAAGCGGCATGGCATGGCGCGCGGCGATTACCAGCAGCGCGCCGACGATGGTTTTGAACTGGTAGGTGTGCGCGTGACCAACGCCGTGCGTTGCGTGCCGCCGGAAAACAAACCGCTGCCGGCCGAGATCAACACCTGCCGGAAGTTTTTGTCGGCAGAGATCACGGCCATGCCGAGGTTAAAAGCCATCCTTGCCTTGGGGCAGATCGCGCACAACAGCGTGTTAAGCGCGCTTGGCGTTCGCAAGAAAGATCATGCATTCACGCATGGCGGACAGCACGTACATGGCGGGCTGATGCTGCTCGCGAGCTATCACTGCTCGCGTTACAACACCAACACCGGCGTGCTGACCGAAGCAATGTTCAATTCTGTTATTGCCGCGGCGAAAACCGCCTCAGCCCTTTGAGCGCAACAGCCGTGCCTTGTCGCGCGCCCAGTCGCGCTTCTTTTCCGTTTCGCGCTTGTCGTGCAGTTTCTTGCCGCGCGCCACGCCCAGCTCGATCTTGGCGATGCCCTTGGCATTGAAATAGAGCCTGAGCGGGATAAGCGTCATGCCCTCGCGCTGCACGGCGGCGGTGAGCTTGCGCACTTCGGTCTTGTGCATCAGCAATTTGCGCACGCGCCTGGGCTCATGATTGAAGCGGTTGGCCATGGCGTATTCGGGGATATAGGCGTTGACGAGGAACAGCTCGCCATCCTTCGCATGCGCGTAAGATTTGGCGATGGTCGCCTTGCCGTTGCGTAAGCTCTTCACCTCGCTGCCCGTAAGCATCAGGCCCGCCTCCAGCGAATTCTCGATGAAGAAATTGTGGCGGGCCTTCCGGTTGTCGGCGACAACGCGGACATTCGGCTTATCTTTCTTCGCCATCTTAGCCGTTGAAAATTCCCGCGTGCCGCATCGCCTCGCGCACGGCATGCCGCGCGGGCTCGCCGGGCGGCGCCAGCGGCAAGCGAACATTCTCCGCGCAATGGCCCAACGACGACGCAGCAAATTTCACCGGGCCGGGGCTGGTTTCCACGAACAGCGCGTCGTGCAGCGGCATCAGCCGGTCCTGCAATTTCAGCGCGGCAGAGAAATTGCCGGCCATGCAGGCCTTCTGAAATTCGGCGCACAGGCGCGGCGCAACATTCGAGGTGACCGAAATGCAGCCATGCCCGCCATGCGCCATGAAGCCCAGCGTGGTGGCGTCTTCGCCCGACAGGCGGATGAATTTTTCCGGCAGCGCCGCGCGCTCGCGGCTGGCGCGCGCCATATTGCCGGTGGCATCCTTGATGCCGACGATGTTGGCGATCTTTGCGAGGCGCGCCAGTGTCTCGACCGAAATATCGGCCACCGTGCGCGACGGCACGTTGTAGATGACGATGGGAATGTCCACCGATTCCGCAATCTTGGCGAAATGGCGATACAGCCCTTCCTGCGTCGGCTTGTTGTAATAGGGCACGATAGAAAGTGCGGCGTCCGCGCCCACTTTCTTCGAATGGCGCGACAGCATGATCGCCTGCGCCGTGGAGTTGGAGCCGGCGCCCGCTAGCACGGGTACACGGCCACGCGCCGTTTCGACGCAAATCTCGATCAGGCGCATGTGCTCTTCGTCGGTGAGTGTTGGGCTCTCGCCAGTCGTGCCGCATGGTACCAAGCCCTCAGTGCCTTCGCCGATCTGCCAATCGACAAAACGGCGAAACGCGTCTTCATCCACCCCGCCGTTCTTGAACGGCGTGATCAGCGCGGTAATCGAACCCTTGATGCGGTCAAGCGCCGCCATGGCGTGTGCTCCCTCTCACGAACGCTTTACGCCGGGACATTACGCCCGGCAAGGCAATCGCAGGTTAATGGCGTGGCCCTTGGACATTATTGTGGCGATGTGCGGACCCCGCCGTTATCCTCAGGCGCAGCGAAATGGGCAGATGATGGCGCAACAGAAGAATTTGATTGGTGCAGCGGCGGCTTTTGCCGCCGTCTTTGCCTTGGGCGCGCAGGCGCCAGCACCCGCGCCTACCCCTGCGCCCGCGCCCGATACGCCCAATCTGGCCGGCGTGCGCATGATGGCGCCTATACCAGACAGCGGCTCCACTGGCGTTTCCTATTCCGGGCGCCATCATTACGGCCCACATGTTTTGACCGATGCCGATCACGCGTTGTTCACGCAAGCCTTCGCCGCAGCCGACCACGGCGATTGGGGTAACGCGCGCACGCTGGCCGCAAAAGGCGCCGACAAGACCGCACGCGATCTCATTACCTGGCTTTATCTGCTCGATGAAAACAGTGGCGCATCTTTTGGCGAGATCGACAGTTTCCTGCGCGATCATCTTTCCTGGCCACGCCGCGACACGCTGTATTCGCGTGCTGAAAAAGCCATGGCGGACGGCATGGATGCGAATTTGGTCATGACCTGGTTCGGTTCACGCGAGCCGGTATCGGGTTTCGGTAACATCAAGTTGGGTGCTGCGCTAATCAAATCCGGCAAGCGCAAGGAAGGTATCGATCGCATCCGCAAAGGCTGGATTGAAAACAGTTTCGCGCCAAATGACGAAATCGCCATCCTGACCAAATATGGCGAGCATTTCAGCGCGGAAACACAACACGAGCGTTTGCAGAAATTATTGTGGAATGACGACCGTGGCGGCGCGGAGCGGCAGATGGCGCGCGTCGAAACGCGCGATCAGCATATCGCGGAGGCGCGCATCAAGCTAGCGCGTGGGCTTGGTTCGCCTCACGCAGTGGTGGCGAAGCTGTCAGAGAATATTCGTGACAACCCCGGCATTCTGTTCGACGAAGCGCGCGCTTACCGCCGCCAAGGGGACGAAGAGCACGCCGGGCGAACGCTGATGCTCGCCTCCGAAAGTAAGGAGTCCCGGGAGTATCCGCTGGCGTTCTGGCCCGAGCGTCATATCGATGCGCGCGATGCGCTGAAAGACGGCGAATATAAGCTTGCCTACAATTTGGTCTCCAATTCGCAACTGAGCTCGGGTTCGGAGTTTGCCGACGCAGAGTTTCTTTCGGGCTGGATAGCGCTTCGTTTTATGAAGAATGAAAAACTGGCGCGGGGTCATTTCGAAAAACTTGCTGCCGGCGTGGCCACCCCCATCAGCCGCGCGCGGGCACAATATTGGCTTGGCCGCACCGAGGAAGCGTTGGGCAACACAGCCGAAGCCGCCGATCATTATCATCGCGCCGCACAAGACGCCGCCACGTTCTACGGTCAGCTGGCGCTCGCGCGCATCGAAGAGCATCCCGTTTTGCACATCAACGAGTCCACGCCTGACACCGGCGCGATCCGCGCGGCCTTCGCCGCTGATGATCGCTCCCGTGCTATGCGCGTACTGGCGGAAATGGGCGAGGACGATCTGTTGCGCAGTTTTGCCACCCGCATCATGCTGGAAACGCCGGACGGGCCGCACATCAAGCTGCTGGCGGACCTGATGCTGGAACTTGGCAATCGCGCGTTGGCCGTGCGCGCGGCCAAACAGGCGAGCTACAACGACGCCTATCTGATGATGCATCTGTTTCCGGTAATCGATGTCCCAAAGGTCGAGGGATTATCGAACCCACCCGAGCTGGCACTGGTACACGCACTGGCGAGACAGGAAAGCGAATTCGATCCGGGCGCGGTCAGCAGTGCTGGTGCACTCGGCCTTATGCAAATGATGCCGGGAAGTGCGCGGGCAACCGCAAGTGCGCATGGTCTGCGCTACAGCCTGTCCGATCTCACCGCCGATCCGAAATACAACATGCAGCTTGGCCAGGCGCACATTGCCGACTTCCTTGCCGAATGGGGCGGCTCATATGTGCTTGCCATCGCCTCATACAACGCCGGCGACAACAATGTGCGCAAATGGATCGCAACCAACGGCGACCCGCGCACCGCGAGCGTCGATCCAGTGGACTGGATCGAGCTCATTCCCTTTGGCGAGACGCGCAATTATGTGATGCGCGTGCTGGAAAACACAGGCGTCTATCGCAACCGCATCGCCGGTAGCGATCAGAAGCTGAGGATCATCGACGATCTGTACAGCCCGCGCGAGGTGGACGTGAAGGTTCTGCACTACACGCCGCGTAGCGAACGCGAGGCGCCAAGGCCCTCAAAGCATCACGCTTCGCCCAAGGCCAAGCCAAAGCACAAGGCTCACGCTGCCGAGCATAAGCCTGCGAAGAAACACGGTAAGAAGAAGCACTAAGAGTTTGCTTGTGTCCTAGGCCGAGACAAGCCATTCGCGCGCGAGACGCTGGGCTTCGGCGATCTGGGACGCGCTCATTTCATTCGCCAGTTGCGCACGCCAGGATTTCGCCGCTTCGAAGCCGCGGGTCGCCGCCAAGTTGAACCATTTGTGCGCGGCGATCAGATCGACGCCGACGCCCTGACCCGTAGAATAAGCCAGCCCCAGATTGTAGAGCGCATCCGCCCGCCCCTTGCGCGCCGCCGCTTCGTATTGCGTCAGCGAATCCACATCGATGCACGCCATGCCCGCCTTCCCCTTTAAACGAACACATCTTGAGCGCGAATATTTCCCCCGCGCGGAAGCGATCATGGGTGGGCCAAGGCTAAAGCGAAGTTAACGCTGATCTTCAGCTTTCGTTAAGAGACGGAAATCATTTGTGGCGTAAAGCGCCGGAACCGCACTCCAACAAGGGGTGAGATGGAAAGGTTCAGCGATGCGAAGGAGTGTTAGGGGGATATTTGGTGGCTTGGCCGCGGCGCCCCCGCGTGCAGTTGCCACGAATTGGAACTGCCGCGGCCTTTGCCTTCGCCAATGGAAGCGCCGGCATTAGCGGCGGCGCTGCCATGGCATGTACGCAGTGCGTGAAAGCTATTTCTTCGCTTTCCGACGACGACGGCGCTTCGTCTTGCGCGCGGGTTTCTTCATTGCCGCTTTCTTCGTCTTCGTTTTCCGTCTCTTGCGTCTCTTCGCCATAAGAACAACTCCCTAGTTGGTTCGGTTTACGCGAATCGCGCACCCCAAAACGTGGTGAATATGAAGGAGATTTCATTTGCGAAGCAACACCAACACACGCGCGCAACTTGTGATGCGAATGCGCGATGTTCTGAATCCAAGTGTTCTTCTATATTCTAGAAGTTAGTACGTGTACGGACTAATATTCACGCGGGTTTTGGCCGGAGTTGCACCAATTGACAAATTGTACATTTTGCGACGAATCAGCCGTCTGTGATTCCCAGCTTGCGCAGCAATATCGCGTTTACGGTTTGCGGGTTCGCTTTGCCGCCGGTCTGTTTCATCACCTGACCGACAAACCACGCGGCCAATTTCGGTTTGGCTTTCACTTCTTCCACTTTGTCGGGGTTTGCCGCGATCACGGCGTCGATTGCCGCTTCGATGGCGCCAGTATCGGTGACCTGTTTCATCCCGCGGCTTTCGACAATGGCGCGTGGATCGCCGCCTTCCGTCCACACGATGTCGAGCAGATCCTTGGCGATTTTTCCCGAGATCGTATTGGCGGCCACCATCTGCACGATGGCACTGTTGGCCTCGGCGCTCACCGGCCCATTGGCGATCGATAGTCCTTCCTTGTTCAGCCGGCCGAAATATTCGTTGTTGAGCCAGTTGGCGGCGGCTTTGGCTTCGGCGCCCGCTTTGACCATCGCCTCGTAATAATCGGCGGTTTCTTTTTCCGCGACCAGCACGGACGCGTCGTAAGGCGAAAGCCCGGCTTTGATAAACCGCGCTTTCTTTTCGTCGGGCAGTTCGGGAAGGCCCTTGGCGATCTGGTCGACCCAGCTCTGTTCAAGCGTCAGCGGCAATAAGTCGGGATCGGGGAAATAGCGGTAGTCGTGCGCCTCTTCCTTCGAGCGCATGGAGCGTGTTTCGCCATTCTTGGAATCGAACAGGCGCGTTTCCTGGGTGATGGTGCCACCCTCTTCCAGAATATCGATCTGCCGCCGCGCCTCAAACTCGATTGCCGAGGCGACGAAGCGCATGGAATTGACGTTCTTAATCTCGGCCCGCGTACCCAATGGCGCACCCGGCTTCCGCACCGACACATTCACGTCGGCGCGCATCGAGCCCTCGTCCATATTGCCGTCGCAGGTACCGAGATAACGCAATATGGCCCGCAGTTTGCGCAGGAAGGCGGCGGCCTCCTCGCTCGAACGCATGTCGTGCTTCGACACGATCTCCATCAGCGCGATGCCCGAGCGGTTGAGATCGACATAGGAATACTCCGGGTGCTGGTCGTGCAGGCTTTTGCCCGCGTCCTGCTCCATGTGCACGCGCTCGATGCCGACCTTGACGGTCTCGCCGTTGGGAAAGTCGAGCAGCACTTCGCCCTCGCCTACGATGGGGTTTTTGTACTGCGAAATCTGATAGCCGGCCGGGAGATCGGGATAAAAATAATTCTTGCGGTCGAAGACGCTGGTAAGATTGATCTTCGCCTTCAAGCCGAGCCCGGTGCGCACAGTCTGTTCGACGCAATAGCGATTGATCACCGGCAGCATGCCCGGCATAGCGGCATCGACAAAGCTCACTTGCGCGTTCGGCTCCGCGCCGAATTTGGTCGAGGCACCGGAAAACAGTTTGGCGTTCGACGTCACCTGGGCATGGACTTCCATGCCGATGACGACTTCCCACTTGCCAGTGGCGCCGTCGAACAGCTTGTCGTTGGTTTTTGCGGTCGCGCTCATGCCGCTTTCCACCAGGTCTGCGGCTCAGCTTTGAACCCCGCTGCTTGTTCAATGGAATGGCCCGCGCGCAGCACGGTGGCCTCATCGAACGCCTTGCCGATAATCTGCAAACCCAGCGGCAAGCCATCCGCGGTCAAACCGGCCGGCACAGAAATGCCGGGAAGCCCCGCCAGGTTCACCGTCACTGTGAACACATCGTTGAGATACATCGACACCGGATCGGCGGTCTTGGCGCCAAGCGCGAAAGCGGGGCCAGGTGTCGCCGGCGTCAGCAGCACGTCGCATTTCTTGAAGGCTTCGGTGAAGTCGCGCGCGATCAGTGTGCGCACTTTTTGCGCACGCAAGTAATAGGCATCGTAATACCCGGCCGACAGCACATAGGTGCCGATCATGATGCGCCGGCGTACCTCACGGCCAAAACCTTCGGCGCGCGTGCGGTCATACAGATCGAGAATGTTTTTGGGCTTATCCGCCCGCAGCCCGTAGCGCACACCGTCATAGCGCGCGAGGTTGGACGAGGCTTCCGCCGGCGCCACAATATAATATGCAGGCAGCGCGTATTTGGTGTGCGGCAGGCTGACATCGACGATCTGCGCGCCTTGCGCCTTCAGCCATTCCGCGCCCTTGGCCCACAGCGCGTCGATTTCGGGTGGCGCGCCATCGATGCGGTATTCCTTGGGGATTCCGACTCGCAATCCCTTCACGCCCGCATCCAAACCGTTTTCGTAATCGGGTACCGGCGTATCCACGCTGGTGGAATCTTTGGGATCATGCCCCGCCATGGCGCGCATGAGTATTGCCGTGTCGCGCACTGTACGCGCCATCGGTCCCGCCTGATCGAGCGAAGAGGCAAACGCCACAATGCCCCAGCGCGAACAGCGGCCATAGGTCGGCTTCATGCCGACAATGCCGGTTACCGCGGCGGGCTGGCGGATGGAGCCGCCGGTATCGGTGCCCGTTGCGCCCAAGCACATATGTGCGGCCACCGCAGCTGCCGAACCGCCGGACGAACCGCCCGGCACCAGATCTTGATTTGAGCCGCGCGCGCGCCATGGGCTGACTACCGGGCCGAAGTGACTCGTTTCATTCGACGAGCCCATGGCGAATTCGTCCATGTTGGTTTTGCCGAGCAGCACCGCGCCCGCGTTCCACAAATTCTGCGTCACCGTCGATTCATAAGGCGGCACGTAATTGAACAGGATGCGGCTTCCGGCTGTCGTGCGCACATCCTTAGTACAGAACAAATCCTTTATCGCCAGCGGCACGCCTTCGAGCGGGCGTGCTTCGCCTTTGGCGATGCGCGCGTCCGATACCGCGGCCTGTTCCAGCGCACGCTCGGACGTTGGCGTGAGAAAAATATTGAGCGGCTTTGACGCTTCGACGGCTCCGATATGAGCCTCAGCCAATTCTTTGGCAGAAAGCTGCTTCGCCTTCAGCGCGTCGAGCGCCTCCTTCAGCGTGAACGCGGTTGGGTCGTTGGCGCGTGCCATTACTCCACCACCTTGGGCACGACGAAGAAATTGTCTTCGGCCAATGGCGCATTCTTCATCAGCGCGCCTGCATAGCCGCCGTCCGTCACCTTGTCCTCGCGCATTTTCAGCTTTTGCGCGACCACGCTGGTCATGGGCTCGACGCCCTCGACCTTCACCTCTTCCAGCTGCGCCACCCAGGCAAGAATGCCGTTGAGCTCGGCCATCATGGCAGGCACGCGCTCTTCCTCGAGCGCGATACGCGCGAGCTTGGCAATGCGCCGGACGGTGTCTTTATCTACTGCCATGAGATGCGCTGAACCCGGGCTTTCTGCTACAGCTAGCTAGCAATGGCGATACGCAGCCGCAAGTTTACCGGTGTGAACCCAAATTCTCCTCCCCCCTTGAGGGGGAGAATGGCGCAAAGCGCCAGGTGGGGGGTGTTCGCGCCGATACCCCCCTTCCGTCCGGCTTCGCTCACGCTTCGCCGGACACCTTCCCCCTCAAGTGGGGAAGGATATTTTTCATGACCATTATTTCTATCGAGCAATTGCGCGGCGCCATTAAGGCTGGCCAGCGCCTGCTTGGCGTCGACCTTGGCGAGAAAACCATCGGGCTGGCGCTTTCCGATACGCACTTAACCGTAGCCACGCCGCTGGAAACGCTGGCGCGGGGCAAGTTCAAGCCGGACGCCGAAAAGCTCATGGTGCTGATCGCCCAGCACGACATCGGCGGGCTTGTCGTTGGTCTGCCCCGCAACATGGACGGCTCGGAAGGCCCGTCGGCGCAATCGGCGCGCGCCTTCGCACGCAATTTCGGCGCCATCTCGTCTTGCCCGGTCACGCTATGGGACGAGCGGATGTCCACCATGGCGGTCACACGCACGCTCTTGGAGGCCGACACTTCGCGCAAACGCCGCGCCGAAGTGGTGGATAAGATGGCGGCGGCCTACATCCTTCAGGGCGTGCTCGACTGGCTGAAGCATAATGCGGGCAATTGAGCGGGCGCTTGCCGCGTGGCGATGCTGTCCCTATAACGCGGACTTTGATGGGTGCTGATAAAACCGGGCGGAAAATCCGCCATGTGACCTCGATCAACGATCTCAGCAATGACGAGATCGAGGAGGTTTTCGGTTTAGCCGCGCGTTATCTCGATCAACTTGGCGATCCTACGCGGCCCTACCGCATTGCCAAGAGCACGGGCGCGGCCAAGGGGCGCATTCTCGCCTGCCTGTTCTATGAACCCAGCACGCGCACGCGGCTGTCGTTCGAAAGCGCGATGCAACGGTTGGGCGGCAGCACAATCAGCAGCGCGGATCCCGCGGCGAGTTCGGCCGTGAAAGGCGAAAGCCTCGCGGATACCGTTCGCGTGGTGGAAAATTATGCCGATGCCATCGTCATTCGCCATCCGCGCGACGGCGCGGCGCGTTTGGCGGCGGAATATGCCGCCGTGCCCGTCATCAATGGCGGCGATGGCGCGCATGAACATCCTACGCAAACTTTGGGCGACCTGTTCACGCTGAAACGCGAATGCAAAAAATTCAAAGGCCTGAATGTTGCCATCATGGGCGATCTCAAGGGTGGCCGAACGGTTCATTCGCTGGTGTATGCGCTGGCGCGCTTCGGCGCCCATGTCATTCCTATGCCGGCTAAAGGCATGGAGCTGCCCCAACATGTTGAGCACAGGTCGCGCGAGGAATTCAGCGGTTCGCTACTCGATCAAAGCAGCATCGCCGCTATAGACGCGCTCTATGTGACACGTTTTCAAAAGGAACGTTCGGCCGGCAAAGGCCAGGATTATCCAAGGGTTGATGCGCAGTTCTTGCATGACCCGCGTTTCGGCAAAGCTCGTATATTGCATCCGCTGCCGCGCGTGGATGAACTCAACCCTACGCTGGATAACGATCCGTGTGCGGCCTATTTCCGCCAGGCGGCTTACGCCGTGCCGGTGCGTATGGCGCTGCTGTCGATGTTATTGGGGTTAAGCGCCAAAAAGGCATTGGCGGGATTTGATGGTGGTTTTCGTAAAGCTCGCTTTCCATTTACCGAACCCGGCACTGGCATAACTTGCGTCAATCAGAACTGCATCGTGCACGACCCGGTTGAGCGGCGTTACACCAAGAACAAATTCTATGCCTTGCAAACGCCGGGACCGCGGCTACGCTGTTTCTATTGCGAAACGGATATAACTTAGGGCCGGGAATTTGGAATTCGCCGCAGGAAATTGGCAGATGGAGGCGCTCGCCTGCGAAGGAGCGCTGGTGGTGGGCTATCTGCTTGGCTCCATTCCGTTCGGCCTGCTGATCACACGTGCCTTTGGCCTCGGCGATATCCGCAAAACCGGCTCAGGCAATATCGGCGCCACCAATGTGCTCCGCACCGGAAACCGCTGGGCGGCGGCGCTGACACTCATCTGCGATGCGGGCAAAGGCGCTGTCGCTGTCATTGCGGCAAACGAACTTGGCGGCGAATTCGCTGCGGCATGCGCGGCCATCGCGTCTTTCCTGGGCCACCTTTATCCGGTCTGGCTCGATTTCAAGGGCGGAAAAGGCGTCGCCACCTTTGTTGGCGTGACGCTGGCGCTCTCCTGGCCGGTGGGTCTCATGATGTGTTTGACATGGCTGGGCACCGCCGTGCTCTGGCGCACGTCATCGCTGGCCGCCTTGATCGCCGCCGCCGCCACGCCCATTTACCTCTTTTTCTGGCACCAATATCTTTTTGCGGGGGTGGAGCTGCTACTCGCTGCTCTGATCGTCTTCACTCACCGTGAAAACATTCGCCGGCTGCTCGAAGGACACGAGCCAAAAATCGGCGAGGGCGCAGAGGGCAAGGCGTGAAGCCTGCCCGCGCATTAAGCGACAGGGAGCGCCTTGCCTGGCTCAGGCTCGCACGCACGGACAATGTCGGACCAGCCACCTTCGCCAATCTGCTTTCCCGCTTCGGCAATGTGCAGGCCGCACTTGAAGCGGTACCCAAACTGGCGCAGCGCGGCGGCAAGACATTGCGCTTGTTCGATGCTGACGATGCCGCGCGCGAGTTGGAAGCACTGGATCGCTTTGGCGGGCGAATGCTCGCCTGCATCGAATCCGAATTTCCGGCTGGCCTTGCCGCGCTCGATCCGCCGCCACCGCTGATCTTCATGCTGGGACATGCGGGCGTGCTGGGGCGCGAGGCTGTCGCCATTGTCGGCGCGCGCAATGCGTCCGCTTTGGGGCTGAAGCTCGGCAAACGCATCAGCACCGATCTTGGCGCGGCAGGCCTTGCTGTAGTATCGGGTCTCGCGCGCGGCATCGACTCTGCCGCCCACGAAGGCGCGCTCGCCACCGGCACCGTCGCCGTTCTCGCGGGCGGGCTCGATGTGGTTTATCCGCCGGAGAACCAGGCGCTCTACGAGGCAATCGCCAAGCAAGGCGCGCTGATTTCCGAAATGCCGCTCGGCATGGCGCCACAGGCGCGCCATTTCCCACGACGCAATCGCTTGATCTCGGGTCTCGCGCGCGGCGTGGTGGTGATAGAGGCCGCAGAAAAATCCGGCTCGCTAATCACCGCAAGCTACGCACTGGAACAGGGACGTGAAGTTTTCGCTGTGCCGGGTTCACCGCTCGATCCCCGCGCGCGCGGCGCAAACCGCCTGATCCGCGACGGCGCGATGCTGACCGAATCCGCAGAAGATGTGCTGGGCGCATTACGGCCAATGCTTGGCCACGCGTTTCAGGAACCGGTTCAAGCCAGCACGTCGCCGCCCATTGAAGCCGCCGTCAGCGATGCCGAAGCCGATCGCGTGCGCGGGGCAGTCGAAGAAAAACTTGGCCCGTCCCCTGTAGAAGTAGACGAGCTCGTCCGCCAATGCGGCGCGCCCGCCGCGGCCGTTCTCACTGTGCTACTTGAACTTGAACTTGCGGGGCGCATTGAGCGGCAACCCGGCAACCGCGTTGCCTGGCGCTAAAATTATTTCCCGTCGCCTTTCCTGTCGTGGATTACCGCGTGGGTTTCGTCGGCCGCGGCTTTGATCAGGGCAGCCAACCGCGCCTGTTTGCCCTGTTCGGCCAAGCTCTTAAGCTGCATCAGCATGTCGAACGTATAGACCGCTATTTGCTGCGGCGTGGCATGGCGCATTCCGCGCGATCTTGACCGAATGGATGCGCCGGGCATCAAGGACTCATTGAATTCAGAGGCAGTTAAGCTTATGCGACTAACCTGAAATTACAACTAAAATCAGCAGTCTATAATAGTTACAATCTCAGGTTGTCCTATGGTTGACAGAGTCCTGGCCATTCACCAGTGTCCGCCGCCCCGTGCGATTCTTGAATCCTGCGCGGGTAATCGCCATTTCGTAGCCCCGCACCGGTACCGGAGCCGATGAACGTCGTCGTTGTTGAGTTCCCCGCCAAAGCCAAGACCATCAATAAATACCTGGGGTCCGGCTACAAAGTTCTGGCGAGTTACGGCCATATCCGTGACCTACCCCCCAAGGACGGCTCAGTAAAGCCGGACCATGACTTCGCCATGACCTGGGACGTGGATCCCAAGGCGCAGAAGCGGCTTAAGGATATCGCCGACGCCCTCAAAGGTGCCGACCGCCTGATCCTTGCCACCGACCCCGATCGCGAGGGCGAGGCCATCTCCTGGCATGTGCTGGAAGTGCTGAAGCAGAAAAAAGCTCTCGGCAAAGCCAAGGTCAGCCGCGTCGTGTTCAACGCCATCACCAAGTCGGCCGTGCTCGAGGCCATGGACCACCCGCGCGACATAGACGGCGAGCTGGTGGACGCATACCTCGCGCGCCGCGCGCTCGATTACCTGGTGGGTTTCACGCTGTCGCCGGTACTGTGGCGCAAATTGCCTGGCTCGCGCTCGGCTGGCCGCGTGCAATCGGTGGCGCTGCGGCTCGTCTGCGAGCGCGAGATGGAAATCGAAGCCTTCCATCCGCAGGAATATTGGTCGGTGGATGCGGATTTTGGCGCCAGCGCCGGCAATTTCACAGCCAGGCTCACTTATTTCGACGGCAAGAAGCTCGACAAGCTCTCCATTCCCAACGAATCGGAAGCGGGCCGCGCGGTGGCGGCCATCAAGTCCGGCCAGTTTCGCGTAGGCGAAATCGAGAAGAAGCCGGTCAAGCGCCACCCGTCGCCGCCGTTTATTACCTCAACGCTGCAACAGGAAGCTTCGCGCAAATTGGGCTTCGCAGCCAAGCACGCTATGCGGCTCGCCCAGCAGCTTTATGAAGGCGTGGAAATTGGCGGCGAAACAACTGGCCTCATTACCTATATGCGTACTGACGGCGTCACTATGGCAGGCGAGGCTGTCGCCGAAGCGCGTCACGTGATCGGGGAGCGGCTGGGCCAGCGCTATGTACCAACCGCACCACGTGCCTACACTTCCAAGGCCAAGAACGCGCAGGAAGCGCACGAGGCTATCCGCCCCACCAGCTTCGCGCGCACGCCGGACAAGGTGGCGCGTTATCTCGAGCCCGAACAGGCAAAACTTTACGAGCTGATCTGGAAGCGTGCGCTGGCGAGCCAGATAGAAAGCGCCGAGCAGGAACGCACCACGGTTGATGTGACGTCCGCGGACGGCAAAACCCAACTGCGCGCCACTGGCACGGTGACGTTGTTCGATGGTTTCCTGGTGCTGTATCAAGAGGGCAAGGACGATGACGGCGATGGCGAAGACGGCAATTTGCCCAAGCTCGCCAAAGACGAAGCGCTAAGGCTTGCCGACGTGCGCCCGGAACAGCATTTCACCGAGCCGCCGCCGCGCTATTCGGAAGCGAGCCTGGTGAAGCGGCTGGAAGAACTCGGCATCGGCCGGCCTTCGACCTATGCCAGCATTCTTTCCACGCTGCGCGACCGTGCCTATGTACGCATGGACCGCAACCGCTTTATCCCGGAAGACAAGGGCCGCATCGTTACCGCGTTCCTGACCAGCTTCTTCAAGCATTATGTTGAGTATGATTTCACCGCGGATCTTGAAGAGAAACTCGACGAAGTGGCCGAGGGAAAGCTCGGCTGGAAGGATTTGCTGCGCAATTTCTGGAAAGATTTTTCGGCCGCCATCGGCGAAACCAAGGAACTTAAATTCGCCGAGGTCATCGATGCGCTGGACGAAATCCTCGGCCCCCACATGTTCCCGGAGCGCGCCGACGGCACCGATCCGCGGGTTTGCCCAACGTGCGGCACGGGCCGCCTCAATCTGAAGCTCGGGCGTTTCGGCGCCTTCATCGGCTGTTCGAATTATCCCGAATGCCGCTATACGCGCCAACTTGGCCGCGATGGCGGCAATGGCGTAGAGCCCAAAACGCTCGGCACCGACCCAAAAACCGGGCTGGAAGTTTCGCTCAAGTCGGGCCGCTTCGGGCCGTATGTTCAATTGGGTGAGGCAGGCAAAGACAAGGACGAGAAACCGCCGCGCGCAGGAATTCCCAAGGGCTTCGCGCCGGAAGGCATCGATCTTTCTCATGCGCTGCAATTGCTCTCGCTGCCGCGCGAAATCGGCATGCATCCTGAAGATGGCCAACCCATCACGGCCGCGTTTGGCCGCTTCGGACCTTACATCAAACATAGTGGCGCGTTTGCTTCCCTCGATTCACCGGACGAAGTGTTTACTGTCGGCATCAACCGCGCAGTGACGTTGCTGGCCGAGCGCAAGGCGCGCGGGCCTTCACGCCACGGACCGCAAGCGCTAAAGGAACTGGGCAAGAACGATGCAGGCGACGTCATCAAGGTGATGAAAGGCCGTTATGGTCCTTATGTCACCGACGGCAATGTCAACGCGACCATCCCGAACGGCACGGACCCGATGACCGTTACATTGGACGAGGCCAATGTCCTTATCGCCGCGCGCGAAGCCAAGGGGCCGGGGAAGAAAAAGAAGAAGAAAGCCGCGGCGAAACAGCCCGCCGAAGCCAAGGCGCCGAAAAAGACCGCGAAGAAGAACCACGCACCCGTCGCAAAGATTGAAAAGCCCAAGCGCAAAAAGCACGCGGCGGGATAGCACAAAAATGTCATTCCCGGCCGAGCATTGCGAAGCAATGCGAGGGGAAGGGAACCCAGGTGGATAGGATTGACGCGACCCAACGACCTGGGTCCCCTTCCCTCGCGCCGCTACGCGGCGCTCGCCGGGGATGACAATGTTTGTTCCGAAGACCAAATTCCGACCAACACTCAGGACACTAAATAATTGAAGAAGACACACAAAAGCGCCACGACGACGGCGTTATCCAAAGAAACCATTCTCGCGCATTTGGCGACGCATCCCGGCGACACCAAGCGCGACCTTGCGCGCGTGCTGGGCGTGCGGGGATCGGAGCGCCAGCTCCTGAAACGCATTTTGAAAGAAATGACGGAAGAGGGCCTGCTTCAGCGCGGCAAGAAGAAATCCTTCGCGCCACCGGGCGCACTGCCTGATGTTACAGTGATCGAAATCACTGGCGAGGATGCCGATGGCGAACCCCTGGGCCGTCCCGCCACCTGGACACGCAACGGCGAAGCGCCAATCGTTCTTGTATTGCCGGGCCGCGACGACGCCGGCCCCGCGCTTGGTCGCGGCGACAAGGTGCTGGCGAAAATTACTCGCACCAAAGAGGGCTACGAAGCGCCATGTCATCAAACGTCTAGGCGCCAGCGTACACCGCGTGCTGGGCGTGCTCAGACGCCAGGGCGGCGCGATGCGGGTTGAGCCTGTCGACCGCAAGACGCGGTATGGCCTTCATGGTGGACGAACGCGAACTCGCCAGCGCGCGTGAAAACGAACTGGTGCTGGTCGAGCCGCTGGCGGGCCGCGCGCATGGCGCCCCTCGCGCGCGCGTCATCGAGCGCATCGGCTCGATGGAAAGCCCGCGCACGGTCAGCCTGATCGCCATTCACGCGCACGGCATTCCAGATGTGATTTCCCGAGGAAGTGCTGAACGAAGCCGAACGCGCCGAGCCGGTGGACGCGCAGGGCCGCACCGATTTGCGCAAGTTTCCGCTCATCACCATCGATCCAGAAGACGCGCGCGACCATGACGACGCGGTGTGGGCGGCGCCCGACACCGATCCCGGAAACCGCGGCGGCCATATTGTCATCGTCGCCATTGCCGATGTTGCGCATTACGTGACGCCCGGCTCCGCGCTCGACCGCGAGGCGAAGAAGCGCGGCAACTCGGTCTATTTCCCCGACCGCGTGGTGCCGATGCTGCCGGAACAGCTTTCGGCCGACCTGTGCTCGCTGAAAGAGAACGTGGATCGCCACTGCCTGGCCGCGCGCATGGTGTTCGACGCGCAAGGGCGCAAGCGCCGCCACGAATTCCTGCGCGGCGTCATGCGTTCGGCGGCGCGGCTCACCTACGAACAGGCGCAAGCGGCATTCGACGGCAAGCCAGATACGAAAACCGCGGCGCTGCAAGACAAGGTGATGCAGCCGCTATGGGATGCCTATCGCTTACTCACGCAGGCGCGCGACGCACGCGGGCCGCTCGATCTCGATTTGCCCGAACGGCGCATCGTCATCGGCGCCAACGGCAAAATCGAATCCATTGCGTTTCCGCGAGCGGCTGGAATCCATGCGGCTGATCGAAGAATTCATGATCCAGGCCAATGTCGCGGCCGCCGAGACATTGGAGAAGGCGCGCACGCCACTGATCTATCGCGTGCATGAAGAGCCATCTCAGGAAAAGCTGATGGCTTTTTCGGATTATCTGAAGACCATCAACATGTCCTTCGCCAAGGGCCAGGTGATGAAGCCGGCCGTGTTCAACCGAATCCTGGCGCAGGCGAAAAGCGGCCCCCATGCCGAGGTGATCAACGACGTGGTGCTGCGCACGCAGGCGCAGGCGGTTTATGCGCCCGACAATATCGGCCATTTTGGATTGAACCTTTCGCATTACGCGCATTTCACGTCGCCCATCCGCCGTTATGCCGATCTGATCGTGCATCGCGCGCTGATCCGCGGCTTGAAACTGGGCGATGGCGGCCTGACCGATGGCGAAATCGCGCGGCTGGAAGAAACCGCCGAGCACATTTCCATGACCGAGCGCCGCGCCATGGCGGCCGAGCGCGATTCCGTCGACCGCTATGTCGCGGCCTTCATGGAAGAGCGCGTGGGCGCCATCTTCGAGGGCCGCGTTTCGGGCGTCACGCGCTTCGGCCTGTTCCTGCGGCTGAAAGAAACCGGCGCGGACGGGCTTCTCCCCATGCGCGCGCTGGGCCAGGAATTTTTCCGCCACGATCTGAAACGCCACGCACTGGTGGGTTCGCGTAGTGGCACCACCTATCGCCTTGGCGACATCCTGAAAGTGAAGCTGGTGGAAGCAGCACCTTTGACAGGCGGCCTTCGCTTCGAACTTGCTGAAGCGGTGGCCCCAAGCGCGCAATCCCGGCAGTTTCGCCGACGCCCCTGATGCCTTGACTTGAGGCCCGCGCTGGCTAGTTTAGCCGCCCTTACAGCAGTTTCTGGAGCCCGCCATGGCAAAACCGACCACCATCAAAATGCGGCTGAACAGCGAGGCCGGCACGGGCTATTTCTACGTCGCCAAGAAGAACTCGCGCACGCACACGGAAAAGTTCACCAAGAAGAAATATGACCCCAAAGTGCGCAAGCATGTCGAATTCAAGGAAGGCAAGATCAAGTAGGCCACATTCCGGCAAAGCTTTTCCGCGCGCCTGGGGGAACCCATTGGCGCGCGTTTCATTTCTGGCACAATGTGCGCGAATGAGGAGACAGCCATGAACGTGAATATCGACTGGCGGGCGGAAGCAGCGAAGTTGCGCTTTCCGGCGCAGGCCTTTATCGGCGGCAAGCATGCGCCCGCTGCCAGTGGCAAAACGTTCGAGTGCATCTCGCCCATTGACGGCAAAGTGCTGGCCAATATCGCGGCCTGTGACAAGGAAGACGTGGACCGCGCGGTGAAAGCCGCACGCGCGGCGTTCGAGCGTGGCGTGTGGGCCGACAAATCGCCCAAGCAGCGCAAGCGCACGCTACTGAAACTCGCCGATCTCATCGAGAAAAACGCCGACGAGTTGGCGCTCCTCGAAACGCTCGACATGGGCAAGCCCATCAAGAACGCGCGCGGCAGCGATGTGCGCGCCGTTATCGAATGCGTGCGTTGGTTCGCGGAAGCCATCGACAAGATTTACGATGAGATCGCACCCACGGCGAAAGACCAGCTGGCGCTGATTACGCGCGAGCCGCTGGGCGTGGTGGCGGCGGTGGTGCCGTGGAACTTTCCGCTGCTGATGGCGGCGTGGAAATTCTCGCCGGCACTGGCCGCCGGTAATTCCGTCATCGTCAAGCCGGCCGAGCAATCGCCGATGTCGGCGCTCCGCGTGGCCGAGCTCGCCATGGAAGCGGGCATTCCCGAAGGCGTGTTCAACGTGGTGCCGGGCTTCGGCGAGACGGCCGGCCAGGCGCTCGGCCGCCACATGGATGTGGATGCCATCACCTTCACCGGCTCGACCGAAGTGGGAAAATTCTTCCTGCGCTATTCCGGCGAAAGCAATATGAAGATTGTCAGCCTGGAATGCGGCGGCAAATCGCCCAACATCATCTTCGCCGATGCGCCGGACCTGGCTGCGGCCGCGAAAGAAGCGGCCGACGGCATTTTCTACAATTCGGGCCAGGTGTGCACGGCCGCCTCGCGCCTGCTGGTGGAAGAGAAAATCCACGACGCTTTCGTGAGCGAGGTCAAAAAGCTCGCAGATACCTATCAACCCAACGACCCGCTCGACCCCAAGACGCAAATGGGTTCGATGGTGGACAAGGGGCAGATGGAGCGCGTGTTGGGCTACATCGACAAGGGCAAAAGCGAAGGCGCGGCGCTGGCCACCGGCGGCAAGCAGGTGCGGCAGAATTCCGGCGGCTTCTATATCGAGCCCACCATCTTCGACCACGTGAAGAACGACATGACCATCGCGCGCGAGGAAATTTTCGGGCCCGTGCTGGCGACGTTCACCTTCAAGAATGCGGAAGACGCGATCCGAATCGCTAACGACACGATCTACGGCTTGCAGGCGAGCCTGTGGACCAACGATCTCACCAAGGCGCACAAGACCGCGCGTGCGTTACGCGCCGGCACCGTGACCGTCAACAAGCTGGATGGCGGCGGCATCGAAGTGCCGTTCGGCGGCTACAAGCAGTCGGGCATCGGCCGCGACAAGTCGCTTCACGCGCTCGACAAATATTCGCAGCTGAAGAATACGTTTATTCAGCTCTGATGTTGTCATTCCCGGCCGAGCATTGCGACAGCAATGCGAGGGGAAGGGAACCCAGGTGGATAGTTCGGCGAGAGACTGACCACCTGGGTCCCCTTCCCTCGCCGCGCGATCCGCGCGGCTCGCCGGGGATGACAGGTAATTGTTAAGCGGGAACGGCTTTGGCCAAACGCGCGAGTTCGCCAAGCAATGTCGCCGCGCCTCTGAGCCGGTCATCCGGTGTCGGCCAATCGCGCATCACCACCATGGTCTGATCGGGGCGTACGCGCATTCTGTCGGCGTGCTCGCTGATCAGGCGAATGAGCCCGCCCGCATTGGGAAACGCGTTGTTGCGGAAGGAAATGGTTGCGCCCTTCGGCCCTGCCTCGATCTTCGCCACCGACGCCACGCGGCACAGTCGCTTGATGGCGACGATCTTGAGCAGATGCTCGACTTCTTCCGGCAGCGGCCCAAAACGGTCGATCAGCTCGGCGGCGAAACCTTCGATATCCTTCTGCGATTCCAGATCGGCGAGGCGGCGATAAAGCGACATGCGTACATTCAGATCGGAAACGTAATTTTCGGGAATGAGAACGGAGGCGCCCAGGCTGATCTGCGGCGACCAGGTATCCTGAATATCCTCGGCCCCGCCGCCCGCGCGCATGGAGGCAACTGCCTCCTCCAGCATGTCCTGATAAAGTTCGATGCCGACTTCGCGCACATGACCGGACTGTTCCTCGCCCAACAGATTGCCCGCGCCGCGAATATCGAGATCGTGGCTTGCCACCGAAAAGCCCGCGCCCAGCTGATCGAGCGATTGCAGCACCTGCAGGCGCCGCTCGGCCGTTTCGGTCATCTTCGCGTTGGCGGGCGTGGTGAGATAGGCGTAGGCGCGCGCTTTCGAGCGGCCAATGCGCCCACGCAACTGATAAAGCTGCGACAGGCCAAAAATGTCGGCGCGATGCACGATCAGCGTGTTGGCGGTCGGAATGTCGAGGCCCGATTCCACGATGTTGGTGGAGAGCAGCACGTCCATCTTGCCGTCATAGAACGCCGTCATCACGTCTTCGAGCTGCTGCGTCGGCAATTGGCCGTGCGCCACAGCCACTTTCACTTCCGGCACGGTTTCCTTCAGGAAGGCCACGGCATCGGGCAAATCGGCAATGCGCGGCACGACATTGAAGCTCTGACCACCGCGATAATGCTCGCGCAGCAGCGCCTCGCGGATGGTGAGCGGATCAAACGGCGTGACATAGGTGCGCACGGCCAGGCGGTCGATAGGCGGGGTGGCGATCAGCGAAAGATCGCGCACGCCCGACAGCGCCAGTTGCAGTGTGCGCGGGATGGGCGTGGCCGTCAGCGTCAGCACATGAACGTCGGCGCGCAGCGCTTTCAACCGTTCCTTGTGAGAGACGCCGAAATGCTGTTCCTCGTCCACCACCAAAAGGCCGAGATTGCGGAACGCAATGCCTTTGGCCAGCAGCGCATGCGTGCCGACGACGATGTCCACATCGCCGGCCGCCATCGCGGCCTTGATCTCTTTCGCCTCCTTGGCGCTGGTGAAGCGCGAAAGCTGCGCAATGCGCACGGGCAGACCCGCAAAGCGCGCGGTAAAGGTGCGATAATGCTGGCGAGCCAGCAGTGTGGTCGGCACCACCACCGCCACCTGCGCGCCCGACATGGCGATGACGAACGCCGCGCGCAGCGCCACTTCGGTCTTGCCGAAGCCGACATCGCCGCAGACCAGCCGGTCCATCGGCCGACCCTTGCCCAGATCCTCGATCACATCGGCGATGGCGCGTAGCTGATCGTCAGTCTCCTGATAGGGAAAGCGCGCGCAGAATTCGTCGTAAATCCCTTCCGGTGGTTCTGTGGTCGGCATCTGTTTCAGCGCGCGCGCAGCCGCAATGCGGATAAGCTCGGCCGCCATCTCGCGCACGCGCTGCTTCATGCGCGCCTTGCGGTTCTGCCAGCCCGCGCCGCCCAGCCTGTCGAGCTCCACGCCCGCGTCTTCCGAGCCGAAGCGCGTCAGCAGCTCGATGTTCTCAACAGGCAGGAACAATTTGCCGCCGTCATATTGCAGTTCCAGGCAATCATGCGGCGCGCCTGTTACCTCGATAGTCTTGAGCCCGAGATAGCGCCCGATGCCGTGCTCGATATGCGTGACCAGATCGCCGGGCGCCAGCGACGAAACCTCGCTGAGAAAATTCTGCGCGCGCGCCTGACGCCGCGGCCGTACCATGCGCTCGCCGAACATATCCTGTTCGGAAATCAGCGCGAAGCCGGGCGCCTCGAAGCCATGTTCCAGCCCGAACACGGCGAGAGCCACCGCACTCGCGTGCATGGCTTCCACCTCCGCCCAGCCGGTGACGCGCTTCACCGCCTCAAGGCCGTGATCCGCCAGCACGCCGCCCATGCGCTCGGCCGAGCCCTCGCTCCAGCAAGCGACTGCCACGCGCTTGCCCGCTTTTTGCATTTCGCGGATGTGGGTTGCCGCCGCGTCGAACACATTGACGCGGCCAGCGGCGCTTTCCGTCGCGCGTTCGGGCGCGAAATCACGGCCCGGCCGGCCGCCCGCATCCATCGAGCCGATATTGTCGGGCGCGGCAAAGGGCGACAGCGCGCGCACCGGCAATTTCGCCAGCGCCGCATCCCATTCCTTTTCCGTCAGATACAGCGCATCGGGCTTCAGCGGCTTGTAGGGCGGCGCGGAGGTAGCGCCCTTCTTCGCATCGCGTTCGCTTTCGCGCAGTGTTTTGCGCGTCGCGTAGTAATCGGCGATCAGCTCCAGCCGCGCCTCCTTCGCCTCGCTAACGCGGTGATGTAGAAATGTCAGTGCCCGGCCGGTGTAATCGAACAGTGTCTCCAGCCGCGGATAGAACAGCGGCAGCCAGTGTTCCATGCCCGGATGCTTGCGCCCTGCACTCACCGCCTCGTAAAGCGGATCTTCCGTCGTGGCCGGGCCGAACGCCGCCACATAGCCGCTGCGGAAGCGGCTGATGGTTTGGGCGTCGAGTGGCGCCTCGCTTGCAGGCAACAATTCTATCTTTTCGATCTGGCCGGATGAAAGCTGGGTGCCCGCGTCGAAGCGGCGGATGGCTTCCAATTCGCTTCCGAAGAAATCCAATCGTAGTGGTTCCTCCGTTCCCGGCGGCCACAAATCGACAATGCCGCCGCGCAACGCATATTCGCCGGGCTCGCGCACCGTACCCGTGCGTGCATAACCGTTGCGCGCGAGAAACGCCGTCAGCGCCGCGAGATTGACTTCGGCGCCCACACGGGCAAGGAAACTCGCCCCGGCGATGCTTTCGCGCGGGGCCACGCGCTGCAACAATGCGTTGACCGTCGTAACCACAAGCGCCGCACCATCGCTTTCCTTGCGCGTGGCCAGCGCTGCCAGCGTTGCAAGCCGCGCGCTTTCGATATCGGGGCGGGGCGATACACGGTCGTAGGGCAAACAATCCCAGGCGGGGAAATGCGATACCGGTAGCGTAGGCGCGAAAAAACGCGCGGCCTCAAGCGCTGCATTGGCACCCGCATCATCGGCTGCTACGAACACCACCAGGGCGTTGCGGCGTTTGGCAGCCTCGGCCGCGATGAAAGCGTCATAGCCTTCCGGCGCGCCGGTGACGGTCAGGCGGTCTTCGGCGCGTGCAATGGCGGTGAGGCGCTCCACCAAGATCAGTGCCCACCACGATAGTTGCGCAGTAGTGCGAACACGTCGTTGTCGTGTTCCGGCGGCACCGGGCATTCGCCCATCAGCCAGTCGTAAACCTGCCAGTCGGGCACGGCCAGCAGCGCCTCGAAGCGGTCGAGCTGGCCGCCGTTCAGCCCCGCCAAATGGGCGTCGGCAAAGGCGCCGAAAATCAAGTCAACTTCCTTGAAGCCGCGCCTTTGCGCACGGAACCGCAATTTCTTGCGCCGCGTCTCGATATCCACGTCCATGACAGCGGATATAGCGCGCGAAACGGGCCTTCGCCATACCGGCTGTTGTATTGTCCGGCGCCATGCGGCCTGCGATTCTCAATCCCCTGTTTGCCGAAGCGCGCAGCCTTAAGGGCGTCGGCGTGAAGATCGAGAAACTCATGGCCAAAGCGGTTGGACGCGAGGGCGAAGACGCGCGCGTGCTTGACCTCGTGTTCCACCTGCCCTCGGGGATTATCGACCGTCCTATCAGCCGAAACTGAATCGGTGCCGAGCCCGGCCGTATCGCAACGGTGACGGTGAACGTGCTCGTCGCATCATGCGCCGCCAAGGAACCGCCGACTGCCCTACAAGGTGCTGTGCAGCGACGACACTGCTGCGTTGGAAGTCGTGTTCTTCAATGCGCATGAGGATCACATCCGCCGCTCCTTGCCGGTGGGGTCGAAACGCATCTTGAGCGGGCGCATCGAGGGCTTTGGCGGCCGGCTACAGATGGCGCATCCCGATTACATGGTTGCGGCGGACGAAACCGCTAGCGTTCCCGCCATCGAGCCAGTTTACCGCACGACCGAAGTCGTTGTCGCGCGCGCGTGCTCGGCAAGGCTGTACAGCATGCGATGGAGCGCGTGCCTGAGCTTGCCCGAATGGCAGGATCGCTACATTGACGGCAAGAGAGCATTGGCCAGATTTCACTGCGGCGCTTCGTGCCGCACATGCGCCGCAATCGGAAGAGGATTTGTTGCCGCTTTCGAACGCGCGCACGCGGCTTGCTTATGACGAGCTGCTTGCCAACCAGCTGGCGCTAACCCTCATCCGCGAGCGCATGCGCGCAGCGCCGGGCCGTGCACTCAAGGGCAGCGGGCGTTTGCGGCACAAGGCGCTCGCCGCCCTGCCCTTTCATGCTGACAGAGGCGCAAACCAACATCATCGCCGAGATCGATCGCCGACATGGCCAAGCCCACACGCATGTTGCGGCTGCTGCAAGGCGATGTCGGCTCAGGCAAAACCGTCGTGGCCATGATGGCGCTGCTGATCGCCGTCGAGGCCGGCTCCCAGGGCGCCTTCATGGCGCCCACCGAAATCCTTGCCCGCCAGCACATGATCGTCGCTGGAAGCCATGGCGCAAGGCCGCCGGCGTGCGGCTGGCGCTGCTCACGGGGCGCGAGCGCGGGCCCGCGCGCGCGGCAACGCTGGCGGCACTGGAAAAAGGCGAAATCGACATTCTGGTCGGCACGCATGCGCTCTTTTCCGAGGATGTGCGCTTTCGCGATCTGGGTCTTGCGGTTGTGGACGAGCAGCACCGCTTCGGCGTGCACCAGCGCATGCAGTTACAGAGCAAGGGCGTCCTGCGGATGTGCTGGTAATGACGGCAACGCCCATCCCGCGCACGCTGCAATTAACCGCCTATGGCGACATGGATGTATCGCGCCTCACCGGCAGATTGCCCGGCCGGCGCGCCGTGGAAACGCGCGTGCTGCCAGCGGCACGCCTTGACGAAGTCATCGCCGCACTCAAGCGCGCGCTCGCTAAGGGTGCGCGGGCATACTGGGTATGTCCGCTGGTCGATGAATCGGAAAAGTTCGATCTCGCCGCGGTCGTCGAACGCGCAGCGATGCTGAAGAAAATCTTTGGCCCAAAGGTCGGCCTCGTGCACGGCCGCATGAAAGGCGCGGAACGCGACGTGGCGATGGAAAAATTCCGCAAGCGGCGAGACAACGATCCTTGCCGCCACCACCGTCATCGAAGTGGGCGTCGATGTGCCAGAGGCCAGTATCATGGTGGTGGAACATGCCGAGCGCTTTGGCCTGGCGCAGCTTCATCAATTACGCGGGCGTGTGGGGCGCGGCACTGCGCGTTCGACTTGCTTGCTGCTGTATCAACCACCACTCACCCAAACAGCGAAGGAACGTCTGGCGGCGCTGCGCCGCACCGACGATGGTTTCGTCATCGCCGAAGAAGATTTGCGGCTACGTGGCGCGGGCGAGCTTTTGGGCGTGCGCCAAAGCGGCGTGCCGGAATTCCGCTTTGCCGATCTGGCTGCGCACTCGGCCCTTCTCGCTACCGCGCGCGACGATGCGCGGCTTGTGCTGCTGAAAGACCCCGAACTGAAATCGCCGCGTGGCGATGCGTTGCGCATGCTGCTCTATCTTTTCGAACGCGATGAGGCTGTGCGCTATCTCAGAACCGGCTGAAATGCTGGGCTTTACGCTTCCGCAAGTTTCCCTTGAAAGGATGGGCCCCGCGGGCGAAAGAGTGGCCGGCAAAGAACGGAATCATTCATGCGCGTAGCGATGATCGGCACGGGCTATGTGGGCCTTGTTTCGGGGGCGTGTTTCTCCGAGTTCGGCCATCATGTTGTTTGCGTCGATAAAGATCAGGCCAAGATCGACGCCCTGAAATCGGGGCGCATGCCCATCTATGAGCCGGGTCTCGAAGAGATCGTGGCCGACAATGTGAAGGCGGGCCGGCTTTCCTTCAGCACCGACATGAAAACGGCGGTGCCGGGCGCGGACGCAGTGTTTATCGCGGTTGGTACGCCCAGCCGTCATGGCGATGGCCATGCCGATCTGACTTATGTGTTTGCGGCCGCCGAAGAAATCGCGGGGCTGATCGAGCGCTACACCGTGGTGGTGACCAAATCCACCGTGCCGGTTGGCACTGGTAGCAAGGTGGAGGACACCATCCGCGGGAAAAAGCCCAAGGCGGAATTCGACGTCGCATCCAATCCGGAATTCCTGCGCGAGGGATCGGCCATCGAAGATTTCCGCCGTCCCGACCGCATTGTTGTGGGCACCACAAGCGAGCGCGCCCGCGAAGTACTGCGCGAAGTGTATCGCCCGCTCTTTCTCAACGAGACGCCGATGCTGTTCACCAGCCGCGAGAGCGCCGAGCTTATCAAATACGCAGCCAACGCGTTTCTCGCCACCAAGATCACCTTCGTCAACGAGATGGCGGATATTTGCGAGCGTACTGGCGCCAACGTGCAGGATGTCGCGCGCGGTATCGGACTGGATGGCCGCATCGGTTCGAAGTTCCTGCATGCAGGCCCCGGTTATGGCGGCTCGTGCTTTCCCAAGGACACCCTAGCGTTGCTTAAAACTGCCGAACAGGCGGGCGCGCCTTCGCGCATCGTCGAGGCCGTGGTGAGCGTGAATGACGCACGCAAAATCCGCATGGCTGAAAAAATCGATCATGCGTTTGGCGGTGTGAAGGGAAAAACGATCGCAGTGCTCGGCCTCACCTTCAAGCCTAACACAGACGACATGCGCTACGCGCCAAGCCTTGTCATCGTGCCATGGCTTGCAGGAACATGGCGCGCGCGTGCGAGCCTATGATCCCGAAGGCATGGGCGAGGCCAAGAAGCTCATAAACGTCGAGCTTTGTCCGGATGCTTACGCAGCGCTGGATGGCGCCGACGGCGTGGTGATCCTGACCGAGTGGAACGAGTTTCGCGCGCTCGACCTCACGCGCACCAAGAAAATGCTCAAGCGGCCGCTGATGGTGGATTTGCGTAACATCTATTCGCCACAACAGATGGCAGTGGCCGGATTCACTTATGTCAGCGTCGGCCGCGAGACTACAAAGCCTGCCTGATTTTCACCCTTTGACAACGATGCAGGCGAACCCGCGCGCCTGAAGTGCGCGACAGAACCCATTGCCGTTCTGGCCTTCGGGCACACCCGTACGCAGGCGATAATACGTTCCCTTCCCCGCGACATCGGCTTTGACGACATCGGGTTTGAGGCCGCCCAGCAGATCGCCACTTGCCGTGACCAGGTGGTTCCAGTGGTCCATCGCCTCACCTTCGCTGCGATAGGCGCCAAGCTGTACGCGCGCGCCCGATGCGGCCTGCATGTGCTTCACCGGATCATCGACAATCTTCGGGCGCAGCGGCGGCGCCTCGTTGCCGAGCGAAGCAACCGCATCGGAAGGTGGCGCAACCTTAGCGGATACTGGGATCGCGGCACGCATTGTCGGCGTTTCACTCAGTGCAGACTGTGGCTTTGCTGCGGGCGCGGCACTTTGCCCGCTTTGAAGTGCTGCGAGCCGCTGCACCACGGGGTCGAAGCCTGGATTGGCGGTAAACGCTTTTTGATAAAAGCCCAACGCTGCGCCCTTGTTACCTTCGGATTTGGCGATCTGGCCCAAGCCATATAACGGATATTCCGGCGTGGCATTGCCCTTGATGAGCGAGGCTTCGTAATCGCTGCGCGCGCTTCTCAGATCGCCACGGCGCCGATAAGCATTGGCGCGGTTATTTAGTGCAGCCGGGAAATCTGGAACCGCCGCAATCGCCGCCGTGTAATCATTGATAGCGGCATCGGATTGCCCCATCTCGTCCAGCACGATGCCGCGATCGAGCAGCACGCGCGCAAGATCTACACGGCCAAGCACATTCATGCCGATGGCTTGCGTGAAATCAGCGGCAGCGTCTTTGGGCCGCCCCATTTGCTCATAGGCCAGGCCGCGATTGATCAGCACACGGGCGCGCTCAACCCCGATCAGCTTAGGCGACAACATGGCGTCGCTATAGAGCTTGGCCGCCCGCGCGGGCTCGGCCAAGCGCAATGCCTCGCGCGCGGATTTCACCAGCGCGGGTGTATCGGCCAAGGCCGGCGCCACCCACGCGGCCAAAATGCCGCACAGCAGCGCTGCGCGCCATGTACCAGTTGCTACCGTCATTATCCGTCCCGGACGTCAGAGGTGATGATACTCCCGGAACCATGCAACAAAACGCGGAATGCCGTCGGCCAGCGCCATTTTGGGCGCGAAACCGAAATCGCGTGCGGCGCGTGCGATATCGGCGTGCGTTTCAAGCACATCACCGGGAGGGGCAATCGCCTCTTCGATGATAGCAGTCTTGCCGCATGACTGTTCAATGATTTTTATCATTGTGCGCACGTCCTCGGCGCGGCCATTGCCAAGGTTGTAAACACGGTGCGGCGCACGCTTGGGCTCCACGCGGAAGGGCGTTTCGATCATGATGACGACAGTGGAGATAATGTCATCGATCCAAGTGAAGTCACGTGTAAACTTGCCGCCGCCATACATCGGGATCGGCTTGCCCCGCAGGATGGCGTCCGTGAACAGCCAATAGGCCATGTCGGGCCTGCCCCAGGTGCCGTACACCGTGAAAAAGCGCAGGCCGGTCTGTTTCAAGCCAAACAATTCCGCGTAGGAATGCGACATCAGCTCGTTCGCGCGCTTGGTGGCGCCGTAATACGACACAGGATGATCCGCGCAGGCCGTTTCTGAAAACGGCGCCTTGGTATCGTTGCCATAGACGGAACTCGACGATGCGTAAATGAGATGCGTCAGCCCCTTCGCGTGGCGCGCTAGCTCAAGCACGTTCTGGTGTCCAACAAGATTGGAGCGCGTGTAGGATGCCGGATCGTCGAGGCCGAGGCGCACACCCGCCTGGGCCGCGAGATGAACAATGACCTCGTATGGGCCGCTGCCTACGGCGGCTGCCAACGCGCCAGCATCGGCAATGTCGGCGTGCACGAACTGGAAGCCTTTGACGCCATCCAGCTTGGCCAGGCGTGCGCGTTTCAGGGCCGGATCGTAATGGCCCTTGAGCGCATCGATTCCCCGCACCTCATGGCCATGCTCGATCAGCGCCTTGGCCAAATGGAAGCCGATAAACCCCGCGCATCCTGTAAGCAGAATCTTCATTCCCGACCGCCTAAAGTGGACCCCCTGCCGCGCTTTCGTGTAAGGAAGCGGCGGCGCAATTCGCGCAAGCTCTGACCCATCGGCTGGCTGATGTCCACACCCCCTCCGATCCGCAAGGCTGTGCTTCCCGTAGCGGGCATGGGAACGCGATTCCTTCCCGCTACCAAGGCGCTGCCGAAAGAAATGTTGCCGGTGGTGGATAAGCCGGTTGTGCAATACGCGGTCGAAGAAGCGCAGGCGGCCGGTATCGAGCAGTTCATCTTCGTCACGGGCCGCGGCAAGCATGTGATCGAGGATCATTTCGATCACGCCTACGAGCTTGAGGCGTTGCTCAGCGCCCGCGACAAAACCGCCGAACTCAACAGCCTGATGGAAGGCCTGCCCGATACGGGTTCTGTCAGTTTCACGCGCCAGCAGAAGCCGCTTGGCCTGGGACATGCGGTGTGGTCGGCGCGGCATTTTGTCGGCGACGAGCCATTTGCCGTGCTGCTACCCGACGATCTTCTGGTCGGTAAGCCGGGCGCGCTCACGCAGATGGTCGAAGCCTACGGCGAAGTCGGCGGCGGCATGGTCGTGCTGGCGGAAGACCGGCCGCGCGAAGAAACCAGCCGCTATGGCGTCATCAAGCCGGGCGCAGTGAAGGGCAATATCACGGAAGTGAAAGACGTTGTTGAAAAACCCAAAGACCCGCCTTCGACGCTATGCATCATCGGGCGCTACATTCTGCCGCCGCAGATTTTTGTCGAGCTCGAACGGCGCGAACGCGGCGCCGGCAATGAAATTCAACTCACCGATGCCATGAAGCGGCTGATAGGCCGGGTGCCTTTCCACGCCGTGCGTTCGACCTGCGCGCGTTACGATTGCGGCGACAAAGTGGGTTTCCTGCACGCCAATATTGCCGTGGGGTTGCAGCGGCCCGATATCGCACCGGCGCTAAAGGCCATTCTGAAAAATCTGAAGTATTAGCGCGTTATATTCTGTTGTAGCGGTCTTCCAACCGTACAATATCGTCTTCGCCAAGATAATCGCCGATCTGCACCTCCAGGATCGTTACTGGTTCCGATCCCGGATTCTCAATCCGATGATGGGCTCCCACATCGACAAAGACAGTTTCATCCACGCCGTAATTGCGCACGTCATTTCCGACAGTGATACGCGGCGTGCCCTGAAGGACAATCCAATGCTCGGCGCGCTTGTGGTGGTATTGCAGCGATATGGCCTGTCCCGAAGCCACTTCGATGAGTTTCACCTGAAAGCGATCGCCTCGAAGTAGTACTTCGTAACTCCCCCAAGGCCGTTGCACTTTTTCACCCCCGGTTTCGCCGCCTGCAAGCGTGTGCAGTTTCTCGACGAAATTCGAAACGCAGCTGCGCAAATCGCCGACTGTCACGTTCTTCTTGGTCACAGCCCATAACGCGCCCCACGAACCGATATCGGCCCATGCGCTATCGAGGCGGATAACCGCAGCATTTTTGGTCTTTTCCATCACTGCGTGATCGATGGAAATTGTGCGGCAGCTCTGCATCGCGTTTGCGTCCAGATGGAGAAGGTCTCCATCCTTCCTAGCGCCGGCCAGCGCCGCCTTGCCGGCAGCTAGAATATCAGGCGCGTGTTGCTCGAGTTCCTTCAACATGACGTCGGCACGAAAAACGAAATTACCGGAATTCCACAGATAGTGAGCGCTGACGAGGTAACGCGCGGCGGTTTGCGCGTCTGGCTTTTCTTTAAAGGCGGAAACCTGAAAGGCGTCGCCACCTAATGGAGAACCACACTCGATGTAGCCGTATTGCGTGGACGCCGACGCCGGGTTGACCCCCAGCATTACCAAACGGCCGCCGCGGGCGATAGCAATTGCACCATCAAGCGCCTTGTCGAAGGCCGCACTATCGGAAAAAACAGAAATCAGCCGCCAGCAGCACTACAATCGCATCCGGCGCCAGTTTCGCAGCAAGCAGCGAGGCAATTGCCGCAACCGATGCGGTTGAACGGCCAACAGGCTCAAGCACGATCCTATCGATGCGCAGATCTGCATTGACAAAAGTAGAACGGACAAGCGCCGCGTGCTCTTCGCCTGTCATCACAATGGGTGGCCTGGCGTCGGCGCGTGAGGCGATTAGTGCGGCAACATCTACGATCAAGGGCCGCTTGGTGACCAGCGGCAAGAATTGCTTCGGCTTTGCCGCACACGACAATGGCCACAATCGCGTGCCCTGGCCACCTGCCATGATGATGGGCTGAATAATCGCCATGTCAGCCCCACTAGAAACTGGTTTCCACTATCACGATGATGGCGGTTAAGAGTGAGCCCGGATGGGATCGAACCATCGACCCTCTGATTAAAAGTCAGATGCTCTGCCGCTGAGCTACGGGCCCGACGAGGGTGGCGCACCATAAGAATGACGCCCGGTTCGGTCAAACGAACCGGGCGCCAAGTTCTTAGGGTCTTACTGCGGGCTTGAAGCTATCAACGATAATCGGGCGGTGGCGGCGGCGGATAACCCGGCGGCGGCCCATAGCCCGGGGGCGGGCCATTATAGCCACGCACCTGATTGCCCTTTGACGACATGCATTGCGCGTAGGCGAGGTTGTAGCGCCGTTGCAGGCCGTATTGCGCGCGCTCCGACTGGTTCGCGCCGGCGATTGTACCGACCGTGCCGCCGATGGCCGCGCCCGTCGCGGTGCTGCGCCCACCGCCGGTGGCAGCACCGATGGCGGCACCCAAGGCAGTGCCGATCACAGCGGTGCCAAAGGCGCGCTGGTTCGCGCGTTCGGCGCCACCCGCGACCTGATCATTGGCATAACCTTCGCACGCATACTGATCCCGCTGGAACGCATCGAAAGATTTGTTCTGGCCGGGCATCGCCCCGATAGTAGGGCCCATCGGAGGCGTTACACAGCCACCGAGTGTCATGGCGGCAAGTGCGGTGAGAATGATAGCGCTCTTACGCATGGGCTACTCCTTATTGATTGGGGCCGTAGTCATCGGGGCCATCGTCATTTGGCCCATTATCGTTCGGCCCATAGTCACCTGACCCATAATCGTCAGAGTTATAATTGTCGGGTCCATAAGCGCCCGAACCATACGCATCGGGCGTAGGCGCGACCGGGCGCCACGGGCCGTTGCATTCCTGGACGTACGGATAATACCCTTCCGGGTCGTCACACCAATACCAGTAATAGTCCGACTGATCGCCGTAATACCCGTCGTCATAGTAGTAACTGACGTATCCAGGATACGGATAAATAGGCGCGTCGTAGAAGTACCAGAAATCATCGGCAACGAACCACCAGCCTAAACGGCCGTGATGGCGGCCATGATGCCAATTGCCATGCTGCCAGTGGTCGCGTTCCTGCCGCGAGAAATGCGCTAAATCATGACCATGGAAGCCATGGAATTGATGCGATGCCATCGTTTGCGATTGATGCGAGGTCTGACCATTGAAGCCGCGCGGTGCGTTTTGCGAATTGCGCGAAGGCCTACTGCCGAAATCGCGCGGCTGCGGAGGAGCACCACGAAAATCGCGTGCCTGCGAGCCATTGAAACTGCGCTGAAAACTGCGCGAGTTGGGGCGCGCGAAACTGCGTGCATTGCCCCGGAATCCGGGCGGCGTTCCGCGAAAACCACTCGGCGGCATGTTGTGAGAAGCAGGCGATCCACCCTGAAAGCTTCTGGGCGTGAAACTTTTTGGCGAGGGGGCATTGTTGCCATGCGGCTGGCCCGCATTGCTTTCATGACTCCCATGCGAACCCCAATCCCGCGCCATAGCGCCATAGGCTGGCGCGAGCACGAAGCCCGCAAGCAACACTACGCCGGCGCCGAACCTTGTCAGTGAATGCATCTGAAAACCTCCTGGAGCCCTCTGAGCCGTGTGCATCATTGCTGGGTGTAGCTGAACCGCAGATGAACACCACAAACCCGCCACGGTCGCGGGTTTGGCGCTCTACGTGTCCGCTTCATTAACACGATAGCGAGCGGCAAAATCGGCAGCGAAAGTATGCAGACATCCCTGGCCGATGGCTTTGCGCAGGCTCGCCATCAGCTGCTGGTAAAACGTCAAGTTATGCGCCGTCAGCAGAACAGAAGCGACAATCTCGCCCGCCTTCACGACATGATTGAGATAAGCACGTGAATAGGAGGCGCAGGCGGGACACGTGCAACTGGCATCCAGCGGCGCAGAATCATCGGCAAAACGCGCGTTGCGCAAATTGAGCGCGCCTTCCCAAGTAAAGGCCTGCCCGTTGCGGCCCGAGCGCGTGGGCAGCACGCAATCGAACATGTCTATCCCTCGCATCACCGCGCCCACCAGATCATCCGGCTTGCCAACGCCCATCAGATAGCGCGGACGATCCTTGGGTAGTTGCGGGACTGTGGCTTCCAACGTCTCGAACATTGCGGTCTGTCCCTCACCCACCGCTAGTCCGCCGACCGCATAGCCATCGAAGCCGATTTCCAATAGCTCATGCACAGAGCGTTCTCGCAGCTTGGGGTAGACGCCGCCTTGCACGATGCCGAAACAGGCGCGGCCCGGCTGACTGCCGAACGCAGCTTTCGAACGCTTCGCCCAGCGCATGGACAGCGCCAGTGATTTTTCGATTTCGCTTTCGGCTGATGGAAAGGACGGGCATTCGTCCAGCACCATATGAATATCTGAGCCCAACAGGCTCTGGATTTCCATTGCCCGTTCGGGGCTGAGAAAATGCTCGGAACCGTCAAGGTGTGATCGGAATTTGACGCCCTCTTCCGTGATCTTCCGTAGCTTGGACAATGACATCACCTGATAGCCGCCGGAATCGGTGAGGATCGGCTTCGTCCAATTCATAAACTTGTGCAGCCCGCCAAGACCCGCCACGCGCTCGGCCGTGGGGCGCAGCATGAGGTGATAGGTGTTGGCCAAAACGATCTCGGCGCCTGTATCCGCCACCTTTCCGGCAGCATGGCCTTCACCGTGGCTGCCGTGCCCAACCGGCATGAAAGCCGGTGTATGAATGTCACCGCGTGGCGTGTGAAGGACACCTGCGCGTGCCGCGCCATCGCTGGCAAGTAGCTCAAAGGGAAATGTCATGGCTTGGGCCGGAACAGCAGGCAGGCGTCGCCATAGGAATAGAAACGGTAGCGTTGCGCAATCGCTTCTTTATAGGCGGCCTGCATGACATCGGTGCCGCTGAAGGCGCAAACCAACATGAAAAGCGTCGAGCGCGGCAGATGGAAATTGGTCAGCAGCACGTCCGCTGCCTTGAAGCGGTAACCTGGCGTGATGAAGAGGCTGGTATCGCCGGTGAACGCGGCGAGGCGGCCATCATCGCCGGCTGCCGTTTCCAACGTGCGCAACGCTGTAGTGCCGACCGCGACGATGCACCCGCCCTGCGCGCGCGCTTCATTGAGCGCAGACGCCGTTTCGTCTGACAAAGTTGCCCATTCGGCATGCATCTTGTGGCCGCCGGTGTCATCCGCCGTCACGGGAAGAAATGTTCCTGCGCCAACATTCAACGTCACGCTGTGGCGCGCGATGCCTTTGTCCGCGAGGCGCGCGAACAAACCGTCAGTGAAATGAAGCCCCGCCGTGGGTGCCGCCACGGAGCCAGGTATTGTTGCGTATATGGTCTGATAGTCGCTGCCGTCTCGCGCATCGGGCTGGCGCCGGCTGGCAATATATGGCGGCAGAGGCATGACGCCCTTGGTCGCAATGGCTTGATCGAGTGCGGTCCCGGCCAGATCGAAAGCCAATTCGACTTCGCCTTCCTTGCGCGACAGAACAGTGGCGCTAAGGCCAGGGGCTAATTCTATCCTGTCATCCGGCCTTAACCGCTTGGCAGGGCGAACGAAGGCAAGAAAACGATCGGGCGCCACGCGCCTGTGCAAGGTGACTTCGATTTCCGCTCCCGCCTCATGGCCTTCGCGCGGCCCGCGCTGTGCCACAAAACGCGCCGGAATAACCTTGGTATCATTGACTACCAGCGCGTCGCCAGCGCGCAGCAAATCGGGAAGATCGCGCACAGTGCGATGCTCGTCGCGCACCGTCCTCGCGTACCACCAGCAATCGCGCGGCATCGCGCGGCGAAACGGGCCTGAGCGCAATACGCTCTTCCGGCAAATCGTAATCAAACAGGTCAACCCGCATGGGGCGAAGGTAACGTCTTATGCCGCGCTTTTCAGCACGGCTTCGACGATGCGGTCCTGGGTGCGTGCGTCGAGGTCGGCGTGCATGGGCAGGCTGACCACATGATTGGCGAGGCTTTCGCTCACCGGCACGGGCGCAGACGGGTAATGCGCATAGGCGCGCTGGCGGTTGAGCGGGATGGGATAATAGACTGCGGTGGGAATGCCCTCGGCCTTTAGATCGGACTGCAGCTTGGCGCGATTTTCCACCTGAATAGTGTATTGCGCCCAGGTCGATTGCGCGCCCTTGAGCACATAAGGCACACGGATGCGATTGCTCTTGCCCAGCAATTCGCAATAGCGCCGCGCGATGCGCTCGCGCATTTCGATTTCCTGCGGAAACACCTTCAGTTTTTCGCTCAGGATCGCAGCCTGAATGGAATCGAGGCGAGAGTTCATGCCGAGGCGCACGTTTTCATATTTGTCAGTGCCCTGCCCGTGCATGCGGATGGAGCGCAACGTGTCAGCCAGCGCTGCGTCATTGGTGAAAGTGCAGCCGCCGTCGCCGTAGCAGCCAAGCGGCTTGGCCGGAAAAAAACTGGTGCCGGCGGCATCGCCTGTGGCCGCCGTGTGCTTGCCATTCAGTATCGCGCCGAAAGCCTGCGCGGTATCCACCAGCATCAGCAGCTTTTCGCGCGCGACAACCGGTTCCAGCTTGGCGTAATCGGCGGGTTGGCCGAACAGATCAACCGGCATCACCACGCGCGGCTTCAATTTGCCCTCGCGTTTCACCAATTGAATGGCCGTGTCGAGGCTCGCCAGATCCATGTTGAACGTATCGGGTAGTACATCGACGAAAACCGGCGTGGCGCCGGCAAGCGCCACCGCGCCCGCAGAAGCGGCAAACGTGAAAGCCGGCACGAACACGGCATCGCCCGCACCCACGCTCCAGGCGCGCAAAACAAAAGTCAGCGCATCGGTGCCGTTGGCGCAGGAAACCGCGTGCTTTACGCCGGCAAAGGCGGCTAGCTGTTCTTCCAGCGCCTGCACTTGCGGACCCATGATCCACTGCCCACTTTCGACGGCGGCAGTGATGGCACGGTTGAGGCTCTCGCCTAAGCGCTTGCGCTGCGCCTGCAAGTCAATAAAGGGAATGGGTGTGGTCATGGCGTTTGGGTAGAGGGGCGAACCGGGCGCGGCAAATCACGCGATATGACGGTTCGTGTCTCAGTTAACCGGCCACGCTCATTTTCACAATGCGGTCGGGCTCGCCGGAGATCGCGCCGCTGGAATTGCCTTTCTTGATGGCGTCGACATGTTCCATACCGGAGGTTACCTTGCCCCACACCGTGTATTGGCCGTCGAGCCACGGCGTCTCAGCAAAGCAGATGAAGAACTGGCTGTTGGCGCTGTTGGGATCGCCCGTGCGCGCCATGGCGCAGGTGCCACGCACATGTTTTTCCTTCGAGAACTCCGCCTTGAGGTTGGGCTTCTTGGAGCCGCCGCTTCCCGTGCCTGTGGGATCGCCCGTCTGCGCCATGAAGCCCGGAATGACACGGTGAAACACAACGCCGTCATAAAACCCCTCGCTCGCGAGCTCCTTGATACGCGCGACATGATTGGGAGCGAGATCAGGGCGCAGCTCGATAACGACGCGTCCGGATTTCAGGTCGAGATGAAGCGTGTCTGCCATTTGTTTTCCTATCGCGCTTTCGCGCAGCGCCTTTTCAGAAGTGCCGCAACATGGGGGCTGGTGAAGGCGGAAATGTCGCCACCCAGGCCAGCGATTTCCTTGACCAGACGCGAGGCAATGGCCTGATGCCTGGGATCCGCCATCAGGAACACGGTCTCGATTTCCGGATTGAGGCGCTGGTTCATGCCCACCATCTGGAATTCGTATTCGAAGTCTGACACCGCGCGCAGACCCCGGATGATGATGCTGGCGCCCACTTTCTGGGCGAAATGGATCAGCAGCGTGTCGAAGGTCTCCACCGCGATGGTGGCGTGGCTGTTGCCCGAAAGCGGCGCGGTTTCGTGGCGCAACATCTCGACGCGTTCATCAAGCGAAAACAACGGCGCCTTGGCGGGATTGTCAGTGACGCCGATGACCAGATGATCCACCAGCTTTATCGCGCGCTGGATAATGTCCATATGGCCGAGCGTGACTGGATCGAACGTGCCGGGATAAAGCGCGATGCGCCGTTTGGCTGTCATTTGCCGCCTTCGCCGCCATTGCTGTCGGTTTCGGCGATGCGCTCGACGGCCACCACGCGCTCGCCCTCATCGACGCGGAACAGAGTCACGCCCTGCGTCGCGCGCCCAGCAATACGTACGCTCGCCACAGGGCAGCGTATGGTCTGACCGGAATCGGTGATCAGCATCAGGTGGTCGCTTTCATCCACCGGGAAGGCGGCGACAATGGCGCTGTTCTTCTTGGCCATAGCCATGGCGACGATGCCCGAACCACCCCGCCCTGTGACGCGATATTCATAGGAACTGGTGCGTTTGCCAAAGCCTTGCTGGGAAACAGCCAGCACGAATTGCTCGCGCGCGCCAAGCTCGGCATAACGCTTGGGCGTCAACGTCGCCTCCTCGCCATTGTCCTCGGCATCATCCTCGACCTGCGACTTCCTCATCGCTGGCCTCGCCGGAAGCGCGGCGCGCGGCACTGGCCTGTTTCAGGTAAGCGCGGGCTTCGGCCGTGCTGGCATCACTGTGCCCAAGCAGAGAGAGGCTCACGACCTCATCGCCCTTCACCAGCTTGATGCCGCGTACGCCGGTGGATTCGCGTCCCTTGAAAACGCGCACGTCCGTCACAGGGAAGCGGATGCATTTGCCACCGCGCGTGGTGAGCAGCACATCGTCCTTATCGGTGCACAGCTGCACGCTGACGATGCCGTCATCATCCGTCAACTTCATGGCGATCTTGCCCGACTTGTGCACGCTTTCGAAATCGGAGAGCTGGTTGCGCCGCACATCGCCAGATTTTGTGGCGAACAGCACCTGAAGTTTTTCCCAGGCCGATTCATCTTCCGGCAACGGCAGAATAGTGGTAATGCGCTCGCCTTCCTTCAGCGGCAGCAGGTTCACCATCGCCTTGCCGCGGCCCGCCACCTGCGTTTCCGGCAAACGCCACACTTTCATTTTGTAAGCCATGCCGGTGGAGGAGAAGAACAACAACGGCGCGTGCGTGCTGGCGACGAAAATATTGGTGACAAAATCCTCCTCGCGCGTCGCCATGCCCGAACGGCCCTTGCCGCCGCGACCCTGCAAGCGGTATTCGGCCAAAGGCGTGCGCTTGATGAAGCCGCCATGGGTGACGGTCACCGCCACGTCCTCGCGTTCAATCAGTGCTTCGTCATCGACTTCAATCTCAGCTTCGACGATTTCCGTTTTGCGCGGGGTGGCGAATTCGTCCCGCACCGCTTTCAATTCATTACGGATGATGGCGAGCACGCGCGGCCGCGAACGCAGAATGTCGAGATAATCGGCAATGGCTATGCCTAGTTTCTTCACTTCGTCGGCGATTTCGTCGCGGCCTAGCGCAGTCAGGCGTTGCAGGCGCAGATCGAGAATGGCTTTCGCCTGCTCTTCCGAAAGCTTGATGGTGCCATCTTTCTCCACCTTATGGCGCGGATCGGCGATGAGAGCGACCATCGGCCCTACGTCCTTGGCCGGCCAGGCGCGCTCCATCAATTGCCCCTTGGCGACCACGGCATCCTTTGCCTTGCGAATGAGAGCGATGACTTCGTCGATATTGGCGACGGCGACGGCGAGGCCGACCAACACATGCCCGCGTTCGCGCGCTTTGCCGAGATCGTAACGCGTGCGGCGCGTCACCACTTCCTCGCGGAACGCGGTGAAAGCCCCGATCATATCCTTGAGGCTCATCAGGATAGGGCGGCCGCCGTTCAGCGCCAGCATGTTCACGCCGAAGGAGGTTGCAGCTCGGAGAAGCGCCAAAGCTGGTTCAGCACGACATCCGGCGAAGCATCGCGCTTGAGCTCGATCACCACGCGCATGCCATGGCGGTCGCTCTCGTCGCGCAAATCGCCGATGCCTTCGATGCGCTTGTCGCGCACGAGTTCGGCGATACGTTCGATCATGCGCGCCTTGTTCACCTGATAAGGAATTTCGGTGACGATAATGCGCTTCGCGATCCTTGCGGATTTCTTCGACGGCGCACGCGTGCGCGCATCAATACCGAGCCGCGCCCGCGCGCCAGCGCCGCCTCGCGCCGCTTGCCGCCCGATGATAAGGCCGCCGGTCGGGAAATCCGGTCCCGGCACGATTTCCGTCAGCGCTTCCATATTGATGGAAGGATCGTCGATATAGGCGAGACAGGCGTCGATCACTTCGCCCAGATTGTGCGGCGGAATATTGGTCGCCATGCCGACGGCGATGCCGCCCGCGCCATTGACCAGAAGATTGGGAAAGCGCGCCGGCAGCACCATGGGTTCTTTTTCCGAGCCGTCGTAATTGTGGCTGGAAATCGACCGTGTCCTTGTCGATGTCCTCGGTCAGCGCGTGCGCGACTTTGGCACGGCGCGCTTCGGTGTAACGCATGGCAGCCGGCGGATCGCCGTCGATGCTGCCGAAATTGCCCTGTCCGTCGATGAGCGGCAGGCGCATGGAGAAATCCTGCGCCATGCGGACCAGTGCGTCGTAAATCGACTGATCGCCATGCGGATGGTATTTACCCATAACGTCGCCGACGATCAGCGCAGATTTGCGATAGGGCTTGTTCCAGTCGCGGCCGTTTTCATGCATCGAAAAGAGAATGCGGCGATGCACGGGCTTTAACCCATCGCGCACATCGGGTAGCGCGCGCGACACGATCACGCTCATTGCGTAATCGAGATAGGAGCGTTTCAGCTCGCTCTCGATCGCAATGGGGCTGATGTTGCCGGGTGGTTTGGCAGGCCCTGTTGGGTTGTCGTCGATGCTCAATTTCAGACCCGCATTTCAAGCCTAAAGTGGGGGCGAAAAAGGCCCCCCGAAAGGGGCCTTTCGCAATGCGAAAACACTAGCATTTTCCTAGTCGATTCGGCAAGTCCCGGTATCAGGTTTTGGGCCCTTCCGGGGCCAATAAACGGTGCATTTCCGCGACCACTGTCTCAATGCTGTACGCAAACATCAGGCGGGCTCCATTTAGGCCTTCCCGGTCGCGATATCCGAAAGTCAAACCCACCACCATGCCGGTTTTAGCGTCCACCAGCGGGCCGCCGCTAAAACCCGGCCCCGCGTCAGCGTCATAAGTGATGGCCCTCTGTTCGCGGCACTGCGCGCAGCGTGAGGCCACCCGCACGTCCACGGCGCGAATGACACCATCGGCTTCCCGCAAGTCCTCCTTGCTGCCCTGTCCATAAGCGATAATCGTCTCGCCTTGGTATGCCTCGGACGTGGGAACGGGCACGGCCTTGTCGCTGCGGAAAAAGAGAAGGTCGTAATCCTTCGAAACGGCCAGAACGGCGTCCGGCGGGATCAGGTTGAAATTATGGGCATTGGTGACAGCAATGTGGGATGCCACGACGACGCCGGCCCCCCAATGCTCAAGGATCATCAATTCATGCGATTCCAGCGGCACATAGGCCGCCGCCAGCGAAGCGGTCTTGAGCCCGGCCGAGGGCCTGCCGGTCGAGCCGTCGCCAAATATCGAGCAGCCCGCAAGAACCACACTCAGGGCACAGAAGAGCGCCCAACTTCGGCTTTGCAGCATGAAATTCCCCAAAAGGCCGCGAAGATATACTCAGAAGGGGATCTCGTCGTCGAGTTCGGCGCGCTGGAAGCTACGGCCGCTTTCTTCACGCGGCGCCCCCGCGCTCACGCGCTCACGCTCTGCCCCGCCATCGCCGCCGCCCTTGGCATCCAGCATGGTCAGCTCACCGCGATAACGCTGCAGCACCACTTCGGTGGTGTATTTCTCGTGACCTTCCTTGTCGGTGTATTTGCGGGTCTGAAGCTGGCCCTCGATGTAAACCTTCGAGCCCTTCTTCAGATAATTCTCGGCCACCTTCGCCAGGTTCTCGTTGAAGATGACGACGCGGTGCCATTCGGTGCGCTCCTTGCGCTCACCCGAGACTTTGTCTTTCCAGCTCTCGGAGGTCGCCACCGACAGGTTCACTACAGGGTCGCCCGAAGTCAGCCGCTTCACTTCCGGGTCGCGGCCGAGATTACCGACCAGGATCACCTTGTTCACGCTGCCCGCCATCACCATTTCTCCTGTTCTTAGTTCCTGAAACTAGCTGTGCCGCCCTCATCCCGCCACAGAACACCGCAAGCGTACTGTGGACAGGACAGAAGGATAGCATATGTTCACGTATTGTTCCAGTGATTCCGTGGACAGGAAATCGATGTGGACGCGCCGCAAAATGCTGATTATGGCGCTTGCCGGTGCGGCAAGCCTGCCAAGCCCGCTGAGCGCCGCTGAAATCAGCCAGGCTGAGGCGACAGGCCAGCTCCTGGCGCGGCCAGGCAAACCCGATCCGTCTCTACCTCCATTGACGCCGGGCGAAGCCAAGCGCGAATTCGGCGACCGCCACGCGCTCCTTTATGTGCCGACAACGTTCCGGCCAGAAGTGCCGATGCCGTTGATGATGTATCTGCATGGGACGGGTGGCAAAGCCACTTACTCCATGCGCGGCTGGAAGAATGTTGCGGAGAAACATGGTTTTCTCTTGTTGGTGCCTGAAAACGAAGCGCCGACCTGGCACCTCAAGAAATTGCCTGCGGGCAGCGATGCCGTGCTGTTCGACAATGCCCTCGCTTACGTTTTTGCGCGCGCAATCATCGATCCGCGTCATCTCTGTATTGCCGGCCACTCGGACGGCGCCAGCACGGCCATGTCGGTAGGCCTTCTGAACGGCGATCTGTTCAGTCATGTGATGATGTTCTCTGGCGGCAGCGTCTACGGAAGACGGGGTATCGGCAGGCCACGGCTTTTCATCTCGCATGGCGATCAGGATGACATCCTGCCGTTCCACAACGCGAAGACGATTTCCGATGATCTGTCGAACCTAGGTTACGACGTTACGTTCCGTGAGTTTCACGGCGGACATGGCCTTCCACAGGATATCGTAGATGAAGCGCTTGCCTGGTTTCTCGACTAAGTATCCGCTCTTGCATCCCCCTCATCCAAATGGTTCAAACTACCCGATTGCCCTGCGAGTAATTGAATGATGCAGAAATCCATCTCCGTACGCGGCGCGCGCGAGCACAACCTCAAGAATGTCGACGTCGACATTCCGCGCGACACGCTGACTGTGCTGACCGGCCTGTCCGGTTCCGGCAAGTCGTCGCTTGCCTTCGACACCATCTATGCCGAAGGCCAGCGGCGCTATGTCGAAAGCCTGTCGGCCTATGCGCGGCAATTTCTGGAGATGATGCAGAAACCCGATGTCGATCACATCGACGGGCTATCGCCGGCCATTTCCATCGAGCAGCGCACGACTTCGCGGAATCCCCGCTCCACAGTCGGCACTGTGACGGAGATCTACGATTATCTGCGGCTATTGTTCGCGCGCGCAGGCATCCCCTACTCGCCCGCGACCGGGTTGCCGATCGAGAGCCAGACGGTGAGCCAGATGGCCGACCGCATTCTGGCGCTTCCCGAAGACACGCGGCTGTTCTTGCTGGCCCCCATCGTGCGTGGGCGCAAAGGCGAATACAGAAAAGAATTGCAGGAGCTGCGCAAGAAAGGCTTCCAGCGCGTCAAGGTGGACGGGAAGTTTTACGACATCGCCGAAGCGCCCGCGCTCGACAAGAAACTGAAACACGACATCGAGATCGTGGTGGACCGCATCGTGGTGAAGGCCGACATCGGCAACCGCCTGCCCGAATTCCATCGAGACGGCGCTGAAGCTAGCGGATGGTTTGGCCATCGCCGAATTTGCCGACGAAAAGGAAAAGGGCGGGCCGCAAGCGCATCATCTTCTCGTCCAAATTTGCCTGCCCGGTTTCGGGCTTCACCATTCCCGAAATCGAGCCACGGCTGTTTTCGTTCAACAGTCCGCACGGCGCCTGCCCGGAATGCGACGGGCTTGGCGTGAAGCTCTATTTCAATCCCGATCTCGTGGTGCCCGACGATTCCGTGCCGCTGCGCAAGGGCGCCATCGCGCCGTGGTCGAAATCGTCATCGCCCTATTATCTGCAGACGCTGGATGCGCTGTCGCGCCATTATAAGTTCGGCCTCAACGACAGTTGGGCCGAGCTGCCGAAGAAAGTACGCGACGTCATTCTGTTCGGCTCGGGCGAAGAAGAAATCAAATTCAGCTACGATGATGGCGCGCGCCGCTATGACGTCAAGAAAGCCGTTCGAAGGCGTCGTGCCCAACATGGAGCGGCGCTACAAGGAAACCGAATCCTCGTGGATGCGCGAGGACCTGGAACGCTATCAGGACGAAAGCCCTTGCGAGGTGTGCAAGGGCTATCGCCTGAAACCCGAAGCGCTGGCCGTGAAAATCGCGGGCCGGCACATCGGCGAGGTGTGCGAGCTTTCCATTCTGGCCGCCGACAAATGGTTTGGCGGGTTGGACAAACAGCTGTCGCCCAAGCAGCGCGAAATCGCCGCGCGTGTCCTGAAGGAAATCCGCGCGCGCTTGAAATTCCTCAACAATGTGGGGCTCGAATATCTCACGCTCGCGCGCGGCGCTGGCACGCTGTCAGGCGGCGAGAGCCAGCGCATTCGCTTGGCCTCGCAAATCGGTTCGGGCCTGACCGGCGTGCTCTATGTGCTGGATGAGCCCTCCATCGGCCTGCATCAGCGCGACAATCAGCGTCTGCTGGATTCGCTCAAGGGCCTGCGCGATCTCGGCAACACGGTGATCGTGGTCGAGCACGACGAAGAGGCCATCCGCACCGCCGATTATGTGGTGGACATGGGGCCGGGCGCCGGCATCCACGGCGGCGAGATCGTGGCCGAGGGCAAGCTGGAAGACATTCTGCCGTTCGCGCAAAAGCATCACCGGGCAATATCTGTCGGGCACGCGCGAAATGCCGATCCCGGCGACGCGGCGCAAGGCCAATCACGGCCGCTGGGTGCAGCGTGGTGGGCGCGCGCGGCAACAATCTGAAAAACGTCACGGCGGAAGTGCCGCTGGGAACGTTCTGCCTGCGTCACCGGCGTTTCGGGCGGCGGCAAATCCACGCTGATTATCGAGACGCTGTACAAGGCGGCCGCGCGCAAGCTCAACGCCACGCGCGATCACCCGGCGCGCGCATGAACAGCTCGAGGGCCTCGAATTCCTCGACAAGGTCATCGACATCGATCAATCGCCCATCGGCCGCACGCCGCGCTCGAACCCGGCGACATATACCGGCGCGTTCACGCCCATCCGCGACTGGTACGCCGGCCTGCCCGAGGCCAAGGCGCGCGGCTATGCGGCCGGGGCGCTTCTCGTTCAACGTCAAGGGCGGGCGCTGCGAGGCGTGCCAGGGCGACGGCGTCATCAAGATCGAGATGCACTTCCTGCCCGACGTCTATGTGCAGTGCGATGTGTGCCAGGGCAAACGCTACAACCGCGAAACGCTGGAAGTGAAGTTCCGCGACTATTCCATCGCCGACGTGCTCGACATGACGGTCGAGGCCGGGGCCGAACTGTTCAAGGCCGTGCCGGCATCGCGCGAGAAGCTGGAAACGCTGATGCGCGTGGGGCTCGGCTACATCAAGATCGGCCAGCAGGCGACGACGCTATCGGGCGGCGAGGCGCAGCGCGTGAAGCTGGCCAAGGAATTGTCGCGGCGCGCCACGGGGCGCACGCTTTATATTCTGGACGAGCCCACCACCGGCCTGCATTTCGAGGACGTGCGCAAACTGCTGGAGGTGCTGCACGAGCTGGTGAGCTCCGGCAACACCGTGGTGGTGATCGAGCACAATCTGGAAGTCATCAAGACCGCCGACTGGATCATCGATCTCGGCCCCGAAGGCGGCGACGCCGGCGGCGAAATCGTGGCCAAAGGCACGCCGGAGGACGTGGCGAAAGTGGCGCGGTCTTATACCGGGCAGTATTTGAAGGACGTCCTGAAACGGCGCGCGGCGCGGGCCATTAAGGCGGCGGAGTAGAACAAATGACCCAGACACCATATGTGCCAGCGAAGCACAAACTGACTGCATTTAATTGCCCTCTCTGCCGCGCCTACGCGCTCCAGTATTGGGCCAACATGGGAAGGGCTGCCCACGGTGGCTTTGAGTTCGTCGCGGGGTGTGAGATGTCGACCTGCTCACATTGCGGCAAATCAGTCTACTGGTATGACAAGCAAGTAGTTGTTCCAGACCTGAGCGCGGCCCCGCCAGTTAATGAGGACCTAAATGAAGACATCAAGAAAGACTATAACGAGGCGGCGTCCATCATAGCCAAGAGCCCCAGAGGGGCAGCTGCGCTGTTACGCCTTTGCGTACAGAAGTTATGCAAGCAACTTGGCGAAAAAGGAGAGCACCTCAATCAGGACATCGGCAACCTGGTAAAGAAGGGAACTCGACGTAAGGGTGCAACAAGCACTCGATACTGTCCGCGTCATCGGTAACGAGGCGGTACACCCTGGCGAACTGGATCTTCGAGACGATGAAGTGACTGCAGGAAAACTGTTTGTTTTGATCAACGGAATTGCGAACGACATGATCACTCAGCCACGGCTACGAGAGGAATTGTATGCGAAGCTTCCTCAAAAGAAATTAGAGGGCATCGCCCAGAGGGATACAGCGACGAAGCAGCCGTAATCGTCGTAAAATGATCGAAGTGCCTCTCACTATTCTCGCCTGCATCGGCAATACGCGCATGCTGGCGCTCTGGCATGTCGTGCCCAAGAGCGGGCCACGCGCATTCTGCTGAAACTCGAATCCGAAAATCCCACCGGCAACATGAAGGACCGCATGGCGCTGGCCATGATCGAAGCGTGATCACACCGCCTCGGGCGGCAGGGGATCGCCTTCGGTCATGTTGGTGGCGCCTATGGGCACGGGCGTGATGCCCTTATTGAAGGCGCTGTGGTCGTGGCCCAATTGCCAGACGGCAAGGCCCAACATGCACAGCATCATCAATGCCGCCACGAAAAATGCCGCGCCCGGCAGAACGACAGGCGCGGCCGGGCTGACGAAATATCCGAACAGGCCGGTCCATAAGGGTGGCGCGGCAATGCTGACGCAGGCTGTTCAGGCTGCCTATCGCGCCTTGCAGCAAGCCCTGCTCGTTCGCTGGCACCGCGCGGCTGATCATGCCCTGCACCGCGGGGCCGGCCACCGTCCAGCCGATCAGGCCGACCGGCATGATCGCGTAGATCATCCAGCCCTGCCAGGCGAGGCCATAAAGCGTGAGCGCTATCGGCGCGACGCTCAGCCCCAGGAAAATCGTGCGGCGCTCGCCAATCGCCTTCACCACGACGCGCGTCATCACGCCCTGGCCAATCATCATCACGACGCCCACCGCCATCAGCGACAGGCCGGTTTCGACCGTGTCCCACGCATAGCGGTAATTGGTATAGAGCACCCAGGTATAGGCAGAGACATGAACCGCCAGAGTGGCGAAAATGAAAATCACGATCAGCACAATCACGTGGCTGTAACGCCGCAGCTCCAGCACGGCGCCGAGCGGATTGGCTTTCTTCCAGTCGAAGGCGCGGCGGTTTTCGGGCGCGAGCGACTCGGGAAGAATGAAAATGCCGAATAGCAGGTTGAGGAGCGTGAGGCCGGCCGCGGCGAAAAACGGCAGGCGAATGCCCTCGATCGTGTAAGACAAAATCTCGAACGGGTGCAGGCCGCCCAGCACGCCGCCGATGACCGGGCCGACAATGAAACCGAAGCCGAAGGCCGCGCCGATCAGGCCGAAATTTGCCGCGCGCTTTTCCGGCGGCGTCACGTCGGCCATATAGGCGCCCGCCGTCGTGAAGGTAGCGCCGCAGATGCCGGCCAAGTATGCGGCCAACCGCGAACAGCCAGATATTCGGCGCCATCGCCTGGATGAGATAGTCGATCGTCAAACCCACCAGGGCGATGAGAATGACGGTGCGCCGGCCATAGCGGTCGGAAAGCGAGCCCAGGATGGGCGCGAATACGAACTGCATCGCCGCGTAAAGCGCGCCCAGAATGCCGTAAATGTAGGCCGCCTGCGCCGCATTGCCGCCGACGAATTGCTGGATCAGGCGCGGCAGAATGGGAAACGCCAGCCCGATACCGAGCATGTCGATGACAACGACCGTCAGAATGAAAATCAGACTGGCTTTGCGCATGCCCTGCCCCAATTTTAGGCGGCAGGTTGTGCCATGCCCCTGGGGACGGCGCTAGTCCGGCGTCTGGCTGGCGATATCCGTCGCCACGGCCCCCCGATAGGCCCATGCAGTGGCTGCGTAAAACATGGCGTCAAGTAGCACATGCAGAAGAAACGCTATCGCAAGCAAAGGTGGAATCCAGGGCAACGAAACGCGGGCGGCATCGGAAAGAATGATCCAGTCGCCGGAGTTCAGGAAACTGTCGGACGCACTCAATACGTGGGGCATAAAAACAAAAAATGCGATGAACCACATCGCCCCCGTCGCCAGAAGCAGCATGATCAGTGGCGGCACCAGCGAGAGATAGATAACAAGAATGCGCAAGACGTTGCCTTCCGACAAATTCCAGCTGCGTAGGAGGTCGAGCTTCTTTTCCGAGACGATGATGGGAGGCAGGAAGAAATTCAGCCGTACGCTGATGTAAAGGATGGCGCAGATCAGCGCGATTACAATCAGAACGCCCGCACCAATGGCGGCCACGATACTGACCTTTAACAGCGGCAGGCAGATGATCAGGCCAAGAATGACGCCAATGAACACCAGCACAACCTTCGCCGCATAGAGAATAAGAAAGGTGGCAATCCGCGCACCGAACAATTTCCACACCTGCGCGCCAAGCGAAAAATAGAAAAACCCGGTCTGTTCGAGACCGATAGAAGCACGCGTCAGCCCGATCGCAGCCATCGCGCGCAGAAGCATGTAAACGAGGGCGAACAAAATAATCGCGCGATAAACCCCCGCGAACATCACCAGGAAGTGCCGGGTGAATTCATCACGCTGCGCATCCGAAAGCGCGTCCGGATCGTGAGGCAATAGCGGGATGAGATCGTGAAAGAACGACCCCATTGTGGTGGTCATCAAGACCAGCCAAGCGGCAACAATGAGAGCGTACGGCAGCCAGCAAACCGCCAGCGCCGTGCCGAAATGACCAAAACCAAAGCCATAGCCGCGAGCTATCGCCCGGAACACCGGAATTTTACGCATGCACCCTCAACACTACGCACAGGACGAACTAATGCGTCCTCATCCCGCCTTTGTACCCGTCAGCGCACGATAGGCGAACGCCCCCGCGCCGGCACTCAGTCCAAGATTTATTATCGAAATGACGATCCAGATCGGCACCATGATCAGCAGACCGCTTTGCAATTGCGTTTGCAGCACTTGCAACTTGGCCGCCATTTCTTCCGGACTGTCAGTCGGCATAATGCTCGTCGCCATGAAATCCGACCCGAAGACGGTCATCTGTACTACGACTTGTACTAGCGCCAACGGAATGACGATCGCCAATACAACGGCGACGATGCGCCAGAAATTGCCATAGGTCAGATGATAACCACGCTTCAAGCTGATATGGTTTTCCGCGACCACAACAGCGGCGAGTAAGAAAGCCAGCCGCACTGCGATCAAGGCCATTGCAAGAGCAAAGATCACGCCACCAATAGTTGAGACCAGTAGAGCAGCATTGGCGTCTGCCATGGCGACGAGCCACGCAAGAATGCCAAGAACGATGGCGCCGGCAATGCCGAGCCCGATCATGACCAGGATCAAAAGAAGATAGGCACCGATCAACCGCCACACCGGCTTATCGAGCGAGAAATAGAAAAACTTCCGCCCTGGGTCCATGCCCAGCGCTTCACGCATCACTTCGACTTTGACCATCGACATGCAAACCACGCAGAGTATGGCGAAAACCGGCAACAGCAATAACGTGCTGCCGAGGCTGCTCACGTCCTGGGTGGTAAGAAAACTCTGTACCGCCGCAAGATAGGGCATCAACAAGAAATACCCGCCTACGCCAATGATCACGAACGGAAACCACGCAACGCCAAGAATGTTGAGAATGTTGCCGAACGCAAAACTGTAGGCATAGGCAACCGTTTTTCCGACTGGGATCTTTCCCATGTGCCCCTCCCCGAAGGTGGCGATTTCTTCTTTGCACAGGTTTATAACAGTTTTGCGGCGGCTGGACATCGGCTCGCAGCATTGCACCAGTGTTTTCAGGGAGTTATGCCCAATCTATGAGCGCCCCTATCCACATCATTGGCGGCGGGTTGGCAGGAAGCGAGGCGGCCTGGCAGGCGGCGCGAGCGGGCGCGAACGTGGTTCTGCACGAGATGCGTCCCATGCGCATGACTCCCGCGCATGCAGGCCAAGGTCTGGCCGAGCTGGTGTGTTCCAATTCCTTTCGTTCCGACGACGCCGAGAACAATGCGGTTGGATTGCTGCACGAGGAAATGCGGCGCGCGGATTCGCTGATCATGCGCGCGGCTGACGCGCACAAATTACCGGCGGGCGGCGCGCTGGCGGTGGACAGGCATGGATTTTCCGCGGCCGTGCAGGAGGCGCTCGAACAACATCCACGTGTGGAGATCCGTCGCGTGGAAATCACCGCTCTGCCGCCAGAAGATTGGCAGAGCACAATCATTGCTACAGGGCCGCTTACTTCGCCCGCGCTGGCGGATTCAGTGCGCACAGTTACCGGCGAAGATGCGTTGGCGTTTTTCGACGCCATCGCGCCCATCGTGCATCGCGAGTCGATCAATTTCAATGTCGCCTGGATGCAATCGCGCTACGACAAGAAAGGTCCGGGCGGCGGCGATGCCGATTACATCAACTGTCCGTTGGATCGAGGATCAATATCGCGCCTTCGTCGCGGCAGTGCGGGAAGGACAAATGGCCGAATTTCACGAATGGGAGAAATCCACACCCTATTTCGAAGGTTGCTTGCCCATCGAAGTGATGGCGGCGCGCGGGGAAGACACGTTGTGCTACGGGCCGATGAAGCCGGTGGGCCTCAGCAATCCGCGCACCGGACGCCGGCCTTACGCCGTTGTGCAACTTCGCCAGGACAATGCGCTTGGCACGCTATGGAACATGGTGGGATTCCAGACCAAGCTCAAACATGGCGAGCAGGTACGCATCTTCAGAATGATCCCGGGACTTGAGAACGCGCAATTCGCGCGGCTTGGCGGCATCCATCGCAATACGTTTCTGAATTCGCGGCGTTTATTGGATGAGCAGTTACGATTGAAGGCACGGCCCGCTCTGCGCTTTGCGGGCCAGATCACCGGCGTCGAAGGTTATGTCGAGAGTGCTGCCATTGGATTGCTGGCAGGGCGCTTCGCCGCGGCTGAACAGAGTGGCGAAGTTTTCTCGCCGCCACCAGAAACGACGGCGCTGGGCGCGTTGCTTCATCACATCACGGGGGCGCCGACGCCAAGACGTTTCAGCCGATGAATATCAATTTCGGATTGTTTCCCACCCTGCCGGCAGGGAAAGTTCGCGGCCGCGACCGCAAGAAACTCCTGAGCCAACGTGCGCTGGCCGATCTCGATCAGTGGCTCGGTGCCGCGCGCATCGCAGCGGAGTAATCACAAGCGACCGCGCCAGTGTGCGCGCAGCATGATGCATTGACGCCGAAACGGCGGCACTTCCGTTGAATCGCGAAACGGATTGAAGGATTCCCGTGCCATTAGGCGCAAATACAGGGGACAAAGCGCGGCCGGCAGGACAGCCGGCGAAACCTCCGCGATATTGTCAAAGTGCGAGCGCGCGCTCTTGATGATCGCGTCCATTGCCAGACGCAGGGCCGGCGTGCATTTTCCGTTGAACAATTCTTCAACATCCACGCCCGCATCGCGCGGTACAATTGAGCGGCGGCGCGAAGCGCGAAACGGTAACGCCCGTAACAATCCGGTCATCGCGTAGGCTATGCCTGCTTCGCGAGCCACCTCGTAAAGCGGGTTCCCCAGAATGTGCGAAGCCAGCCGCATGACAATGCTGGACGTAGCATCGGCATAGGCTTCGAGCGCGGACATATCGGCGAATGGTGCTTCCTCGAGATCGAGCTCACGCGCGCCGAGCATCGCATCGAACATCGCGCGGGGAAGATCGTGGCTGCGCAGTGTCTCCGCCAGCGCCAACAACGCTTCGTGCGCGCGCGGCTTGCCTGCATACAGTTCCTCGAACGCCTCGCGCCACCATTGCAAACGTATGGCGCCGGCGAGCGGCTCGCGCACAGTCTCCGCCGTCTTGGCGATTTCGTGGTTGACCGCATAAAGTGCGAACAAATGCGGGCGTACATTCTTGGGTGCGAACAACACCGAAAGATAGCGGTCGTAATCCACCCGCCGGACCTCGGTCGCGCACCAGCTAAAGGCTTCTTCAGCGCTCATTGAAAAACAGAGGCCGCCCGGCGTAGCCGAGCGGCCTCTGTCCTAACACCGAAAAACGCTCAGTACAGATTCTGCGCAGAGACCATCGAGAACAGCATCGGCACCGACAGCAAAGTGTTGATACGCGAGAAACGCCCCGCCGTCTTGGCGGCCTTGTCGCGCGTGGGCTGATCGAGATTGGGATAGGCATTGCCAATGTTGAGCGCCATCTTCTGTTTCGGCCAGATGATGAACCAGACATTGAACCACATGATGGTGCCCAGCCACATGCCGATGCCGATGAGCGATGTTCTTCGGCATCGGTGAAGTTCTCGGTGAAATCGAGCGTGTAGGCTTCCACCAGGTATCCGTTCAACGCGGCCAGTATGATGCCGAATACGATCGTACCCATAGCCGCCAGCGGAACCAGAACAGCGCTTCGGGAGCGATGTATTGGAGACGCCGCCTTTGAGCTCGTCGTGGAATCTTGGGCATGGTCGGCGTTTGCACAAAATTGAAATACCAAAGGAGGCCAATCCACATCACGCCGGAAATCACATGCAGCCAACGTACGAAGAACGCCCAAAAGACGTAACCGCCCCAACCCTGAACATCGAGATAGACCAGGAACAAGACGCCTGCGAGCACGAAGCCCGCTATCACCGTATTGCGCAGATTGCCGAATATAGCGTCCACGGCAGCCTCCTCCCTCATGATTCCTCTTGCGGCTTTATAGCACCTGCATCCGCTCTTCACATAAAGACCATGTCTGTTTTAGGGTCATAGACTGGATTACACGACATGGCAGCGATGGTTCCTCGACGGCAGCTGACGGCTACTCTGGCGTTAGCTTTGGGTCTTGTCACATTGGCGCCCAGCAGCGCATTCGCCTGCGCCTGCGGCTGCGCCATTTTCGACGTGGGCACGAATACGCTTCTGCCCGGAGGCGCGGGTGGCACGGCCTTCATCGAGTATGACTATTTGGCTCAAACCAGAAATTGGCACGAAGATTCGAGCGCGCCGGCGTCGGACAATGACGACAAGCGCATCACCTCGAATTTCTTTCTCGCGGGCTTTCAATACATGTTCGAGGACGGCTGGGGCGCTATGGCCGAAATTCCCTACACCAGTCGCAACTTGCGCACCGCAGAACCCGGCGATCCCGGAACGTTCAGTCACGCGGCACTTGGCGATATTCGGCTAATGGGCATGTATTCAGGATTCTCGTCCGATATGTCATCGGGCGTTCTGTTCGGTCTGAAACTGCCCACGGGCGATCACACATACAAGCATTTCGGCGCCGATGTGGAGATCGGTTCCGGCAGCACCGACGCACTCCTCGGCGGCTACGATACGGGCGCTTTTGTTTTCGATTCACGGTGGAGCTATTTCATGCAAGCCTTATGGCAGCATGAAATCGCCACCCAAGACCATTACACTCCGGGAAGCGAACTAAACGCAGCTGCCGGAATTTCCTACAACGGCTGGAACGCCAATCGAATTGGCGTCGTGCCCAGCTTGCAACTCATCGTCTCGCAGCGCGGCCGCGACGGCGGCGCCAACGGCGAACCGGAAAACACCGGCTATACACGGCTACTAATTTCTCCGGGCGCTTCTCTCAGGCTCAACGACAACTGGAAATTATATGCCGATGTGGAAGTGCCGGTTTATCAGCACGTCAACGGCAACCAGCTGGTGGCGCCGGCCGCATTCAAGTTCGTCGTAAGCCATGGTTTCTAGATCGTCAGCGCCTTGGGGCGCACCTGGCGCAACCAGGTCACCACGATCAGCCGCGTCACCATTACCGCGGAGAAGAACGAGGTGGCGACGCCGAGGCCCAGGGTAACCGCGAAACCGCGCACGGGGCCGGTGCCGACAAAATAGAGAATGAGCGCGGCCAACACGTGCGTGGCGTTGGTGTCGATGATGGTTGCGGTGGCCCTGCGGAAGCCCGCGTCAATCGCAGCAATGATGGTTTTACCGCTGCGCATTTCTTCGCGGATACGTTCATAGATCAGCACGTTAGCGTCCACCGCCATGCCCATGGTCAGCACCATGCCGGCGATGCCGGGCAGCGTAAGCGTTGCCTGGAACGCGGTCAGGATCGCCATCAACAGCGTGATGTTCACCGCCAGCGCCAGATTGGCGAAGGTGCCGAACAGCCCATAAGTCGGAACATGAACACGACGACCGCAATCAAGCCCCCGATAGCGGCAAGCTTGCCGGCGGCAATCGAGTCCGCGCCAAGTTCGGCGCCAACGGTGCGCTCCTCGATCACCTTCAATGGCGCCGGCAACGCGCCTGCGCGCAGCAGGCCGGAAAGATCAGTCGCGCTTTGCACTGTGAAGCTGCCGGAAATCTGACCGGCGCCGCCTAGGATTGGCTCGCGGATCACTGGTGCGGACAGCACCTTGTTATCGAGCACGATGGCGAAGGGACGGCCGACATTTTCCTTGGTCACGTCGCCGAATTTCTTGGCGCCCGAGGAATCGAAGCGAAAATTGATCACCGGTTCACCGGTGCGGGAATCGAAGCCGGCGCGCGCATCGGTGAGCCTGTCGCCAGACACCATAACGCGGCGCTCGATTACGTATGGCGTCTTGTTGCCGTTCTTGTCTTCTTCATAAAGCAACTCGTCGCCCAGCGGCACCACGCCCTTCACCGCATCTGCGGCCGAAGCTGTCATATCGACCAGACGGAAAGTCATCTTTGCGGTTTTGCCAAGCACCTCTTTCAAATGCGCCGGGTCTTTTAAACCCGGCACCTGAACCAAAATGCGATCCTGGCCCTGCCGCTGAATGGCGGGCTCGCGCGTGCCGAGTTCGTCGATGCGCCGGCGCACAACTTCGATAGACTGGTTGACGATGTCCCCGCGCGCCTGGTTCTGATACGCCTGCGACATCGTCATGGCGATATGGCCGTCAGGCTGTAAGGCGATGTCGTATTCCTGGTTGCCGATGCTGAAGAGGCTGCCGGCGGGCGCTGCAAGCTGTTTCACCAAATTACGCGCATCTTCGAGACGGGCCGGATCAATCACCCGCAGCGTCACCGTATCGCCTTCAAGCTTGAGATCGGTGTAGCCGATATGCGCCTTGCGCAATGCCGCGCGCACGTCGCCTTCCAGCGTTTCGAGCCGTTCCTTCGTTACGGCGGCGAGGTCGACTTCCATCAGCAGATACGAGCCGCCCTGCAGATCAAGCCCCAGACTGATGGTTTGGTGTGGCACCCAGGATGGAAATTTCGCCAGCCAAGTCGAGGGCAGAAAGTTCGGCACCGTGAAGATGAAGCCCAGAATGCCGATAATGATAACGGTGATGGTGGTCCAACGGCCGATATAAAGCATGGCTCAGCCTTCGCTCTTCGCGTCCGCCGGCTGGCCCTTGGCGCGCACTTCGGACAGCGTTCCCTTCAACACGCGAACCTGCACATTGTCGGCAATCTCGACCAGGATTTCGCCATCGTCCTTCACTTTCGCCACGCGCCCGACCAGCCCGCCGGCGGTTACCACCATGTCGCCGCGGCGCACCGCATCGACCATGGCGCGATGCTGCTTCATGCGCTGCTGCTGCGGGCGGATGAGCAGGAAGTACATGATCGCAAAAACGAAGACGAGCGGCAGCAACGAGGAAATAAAGGGGTCGGAAAGGTTCATCGGGGCCGGAAATTGTGTGGTGCGGCGGGACTATAGCCACCCCTGCCCCCATTGCAACCGGCGGGTTAGCGCGAGGCGATGAGTAGCGGCTTGGGGTCGACCGGCGTGGTGCCGCGGCGGATTTCGAAATGGAGCTGCGGCTCTTTGACGTCGCCGGTCTCGCCCGCATAGGCGATGATTTCGCCGCGCGCGACGCGCTGGCCGCGTGTCACCGTGATCTGCCCGGCATGGGCATAGGCCGTGACATAGCCATTGTCGTGGCGGATGAGCACGAGGTTGCCATAACCCTTCAGCTCGTTGCCGACATAACTCACCGTGCCCGCTTCGGCCGCCAGTATCGGCACGCCATCCGGCACCGCGATATTGATGCCGTCATTGCGTTCGCCGTTGGCGCGCGCTCCGTAAGGCGAGATCACAGCCCCCTTCACCGGCCACAAGAACTGCGCGTCCGGCGCCGAGCCGGTATCGAAACTGAGGTTCTGCCACCAGATGGCGTTGGTTGCCTTTGGCGTGGAGGGCTTCGGCTCATACGAAGCATTGATGGGTTGATTGGCAGGCGATGGCGTATCGCGGCGCGCGTATTGATGCGGCGGATTGCGATGCACAACCGCGCGGCCATAGGCAGGAACCTTGAGGACTTGCCCGGAGTAAACCACATCGCGGTCGCGCAGGCGATTGATGGCAACAATGTCGTTCTGCGACACGTGATAGCGATGGGCGATTTCCGACACTGTGTCACCGCGTTCGGCCGTCACAGAGAAATAACTGCCATGCGCGGGCGAATAATCGTCGCTGGAAAAACTCGCGCAGTTGGCCACCAGTAGCGGCGCGCACAAAACAAGCAGCGCGCGCAATATGCGCGTTCTCAATTTATGGCTTGCCGTTCTTTCCATTGCGCTCGTTTCCCTCCTGCGGCAGTCCCGGCACCATCGGGACAAAAACCACGGGGAGCAGCGCCTCGGTCGTGTAGGCCGAGCCGCCCTCTTCCGAGCGGATGATCCTCAATAAGTCTTGCGAAATACTTTCGTAACCAACCGGAGTAATCAAAATTCCACCCGGTTTTAACTGCTCGATAAGGATTTGGGGCACCTCACGGAAGGCCGCCGTCACAACAATTCGGTCGAAAGGCGCCTGTTCGGGCCAGCCCTGGTAGCCATCGCCATAACGCGTAACAATATTGTCGAGGCGCAACTTGCGGAAGCGGGCCTCGGCTTCCTTGAGCAGCGGCTTGTGGCGTTCGACCGTGTAGACCATGCGGGCAAGGCGCGCGAGCACCGCCGCCTGATAGCCGGAGCCAGTGCCGATTTCGAGCACGCGCATGCGATCGCCCAATTCCAGCGCCTGGCTCATGAACGCCACCACGAAGGGCTGGCTGATGGTTTGCCCGCAGGCGATGGGCAGCGCCGTGTTGGCGTAGGCGCTGCCTTCGAACGGCGTTTCCACGAAGAGTTCGCGCGGTGTATGCGCCACCGCATCGAGCACGCGCTCGTCGGTAATGCCTTGCTCTCGCAAAGTCGAAATAAGCTCGGCGACCCTGGAATCCGGGTGCGGGTCGTCAGCCATTTGCACAGCCACATTCTCCTCCCCCCTTGAGGGGGAGGATGGCGCGAAGCGCCAGGTGGGGGGTGATCTTGCCGATACCCCCCTTCCGTCCGCCTTCGCTTTGCTCGGCGGACACCTTCCCCTCAAGGGGGGAAGGAAATCCGGGCGCATCTCAACGCCCAATGACGTCAACGCCCATATAGGGCTTCAGCGCATCGGGTATGGCGATGGAGCCATCGGGCTGCTGATAGTTTTCCAGTATGGCGACCAGTGTGCGGCCGACGGCGAGGCCGGAACCGTTTAGCGTATGCACGAAGCGCGTGTGCTTATCGCCTTTGCCGCGGTAGCGCGCATTCATGCGGCGGGCCTGAAAGTCGCCGCAGTTGGAACAGGACGAGATTTCGCGGAACGCGTTCTGCCCCGGCAGCCAGACCTCGATGTCGTAGGTTTTCTTGGCGGCAAAGCCCATGTCGCCGGTGCACAGCGTCATCACGCGGTGATGCAGGTTGAGGCGCTTCAGAACTTCCTGCGCGCAATCGGTCATGCGTTCGTGTTCGGCTTCGGATTGTTCCGGCGTGGTGATGGACACCAGTTCCACCTTGGAGAACTGGTGCATGCGGATCATGCCGCGCGTGTCTTTGCCGGCAGCGCCCGCCTCGGCGCGGAAGCACGGCGTATACGCCGTGAAGCGCAGGGGAAGTTTTTCTTCATCGAGAATTTGTTCGCGCACCAGATTGGTCAGCGATACTTCGGCGGTGGGGATGAGCCAAAAGCGATTCCGATTCTTTCATGGAAGCCGTTCGAAACATTTGCTATGGCAGAGTTCGGCTGATTCTGACCTGGTCAAGGTGCGCAAGCATAATCGCTGGCGCCCGTGATCTGCTCAACTTTCATTCGACAAAGCTGAAAGTCTGGATCGTCTATGAACTGTGCGGAACAGATCTTCCTCAAATTTCGGCAACTGTCCCGTTCCGAACATCGCTTCGTCGCGCACCATAATCGGCGGCGAAACTTCGGAATAACCGAACTCCTTCGTATGCAAATCGAGCATGAAATTGCCGATGGCGCGTTCGAGCTGCGCGAGTTGCCTCTTCGAGCACCACAAAGCGCGCGCCAGACATGCGCGCGGCAGCCTCGAAATCCATGCCGAGCGGCGCGCCGAGATCGACATGATCCTTGGGCTTGGCGATTGAGGGCGGCTTGCCGAACGCGCGCGCCTTCACTTCCTTATTATCTTTCTCATCCTTGCCAACCGGCACATCGGGCGCTGGAATATTGTCGATGCCGGCAAGCAAATCAGTCAGCGCTTTTTGCAGCTCGCGCTCTTTTTCTTCGCCCTTTTGAATCTCGTCTTTCAGGCCAGACACTTCGTCCAGCAGCTTCTTCGCGCCAGCTTCGTCTTTTTTGGCTTTCGCCTGCCCGATCAGCTTCGAGGCTTCGTTACGGCGCGCCTGCATTTCCTGAAGCTTCGTTTGCAGCGTGCGCAGGTCCTTGTCGAAGCCGAGCGCCTTGTCGGCAAGCTGTTGCGCGTCGGCAAAGCCGCGCCGCTTCAGCCCTTCGACAAAGGCTGTGCTGTCGTCGCGAATGGCTTTGATGTCGTGCATGGCGAATCTCTTATACCGATGGTGTCATGGCCCGCAAATGCGGGCCACCCAGGTGACGCACTCACGGTTTTGGCCTTCATAACCTGGGTCGCCCGCATTGGCGGGCGATGACAGTTATGTGGGCTGAGAGGCCACCGCGCGCTTTTTCTCGATCAGGCGCACGCAGAGAATCGAGATTTCATATAGCCCCACCAGCGGCAGCGCGAGGCTCAACATGCTGAAGGCGTCGGGTGGCGTCAGTATCGCCGCCACGCGCGAATACGCCGACGATGGCGTAGCGCCGCGCGCCGGCCAGCTGTGTGCTCGACACCATCCCAACCCGCCCCAGCAAGCGTCAGCAGCACCGGCAACTGGAAGCAGAGGCCGAAACCGAAAATCAGCGTCATCACGAAGGACAGATATTCGCCGACCTTGGCTTGCAGCTCGATGGGCAGCGTGCCGTGCGCCGCCGGGGCTTTCGAAGCCGAGGAAAAACCGGATCGCATAAGGCAGCATCAGGTAATAAACGAAGCTGGCGCCCAGCATGAACATCGCGGGCGCTCGCGAACAGAAACGGCAGGAACGCGCGGCGCTCGTTCTTGTAAAGACCGGGCGCAATGAACAGCCACAACTGCGCGGCGATATAAGGAAACGCCACGCAGATGGCGCCGAACATGGCCACCTTCACATAGGTGAAAAAGGTTTCATACAGCGCTGTGAAAATCATGTGGCGGTTGGGCTGGCCCGCCAGCGCGTCGGCCAGCGGCTGCACCAGAAAGCCGTAAATATCCTTGGCGAAAAAATAGCAGAGCAAGAACGCCGCGAAAAATACCAGCAGCGAGCGGATGATGCGCCCGCGCAGCTCGACCAGATGTTCGAGCAGCGGCGCTTTCGAGCGTTCCAGTTCGGCTTCTTCTTCGGGCGTTGGCGCGTTCATGGAATCACAGTTCACCTCCCCCTTTGTGGGGAGGTCGCGAATGCGTAAGCATGAGCGGGTGGGGGACTGACGGAGAGACCGCCCCCCACCCGATCCGTTTCGCGATGCTCAACGGATCGGCCTCCCCACAATGGGGGAGGCGAAAGAATGGGCAAAATTCTACTCACGTCTTTTGACTCGTCGGCGCTTGTTCGCGTTTCACCACGGGCGCATCGCGTGATTTATCGTCCGGGCCCGGATCGAGAATGCGCTGCGCGTGTTCTTCAATCCCCGCCAGCGGGCGCTCGCCCTTCAGGGCGTTCACCTGCTCGCGCAATTCCTGCAGCTCGCTTTCGCGCGCCATGTCGTCGAAGTTGCGGCGGAACTGTTCGGCCATGGCGCGGATCTGCCCGGTCCAGCGGCCCAGCGTGCGCATGATTTTGGGCAGGTCTTTCGGCCCCACCACGACAAGGGCCGCGACCATAAGAATAAGCAAGCGTCGCTGAGGTCGGTATCAAATTAACGTCCCATCCGAGAGTCGGCTCACTTCGGACCGCGTGGCTCGCCTCTAGGGTGCGGCGTTTCGGGATCCGGCTTGACGGTTCGCCTTCTTATCATCGGGCTTGTCGATAGCGGGATGATCGTCCTTCAGCCCTTCGCGGAAATTCTTGATGCCGCGCGCGACGTCGCCCATCAGCTCGGAAATCTTGCCGCGCCCCATGATGAGCACCACCACGATGGCGAGGATCAGAATGTGCCAGATGCTCAAACCGCCCATATTGGGTCTCCTGTTGACGGACGCATCATAGCGCGCGCCGCGCGCCCGTGGGCCAGCCCATTCGGCCTTGCTTAACCGGCTTTATCCCCGGCAGGCCTTCTCGAGGCAAGGAAATACGAAGGCATCGGCGGGGTTTGCCGTCAGATGGATGCGGGCGCCGGGGATAAGCGCTGCATCGAAAGGCGCAGCCGCGCGGACAAAAGCGGGCACTTCCACGCCTTGCGGGAGCGCCGCCACCTCGATGCTGGCCTCGATTTCCACGCCTGCGCCATGCGGGCGGACCGAGGTCACGCGCGCCGGAACGCCATCGTCGGCCAGATGAATCGCCGACGGGCGGAAGATCACTTCGGCCCATTCGCCTTCGCGGCATGCGCGCGCGCATCGGTGTGCGCCGAACGGCGAATCGGCGCGGCCGCCATGAACGCGGGCGTGAAAGATGTTGGCGCCGCCGAACAATGCCGCCGCCTGCGGATCGTGCGGCTCGCGATAAATTTCGGACGGCGTGCCCTCCTGCACGATCTGCCCATCACGCATCAGCGCCATGCGGTCGCCAAGGCGCACGGCTTCTTCGGGATCATGGGTGACGATGACGACGGCGGCGCCCGCTTCGCGCAGCCGCGACAGCGTGCGGCGGCGAACTTCGTCGCGCGTGCGCGCGTCGAGGCCCGAGAACGGCTCATCCATCAGAACGACGGCCGGCCTTGGCGCCAGCATGCGGGCCAGCGCCACGCGCTGCTGCTCGCCGCCCGACAGCGTGTGCGGAAAGGCATCGGCAAGCTGGGCCAACCCCACGCGCGTCGAGTTCGTCCATGGCGCGCGCTTCGCGTTCGGCGCGCGCAACACCGGCCAACCCGAACGCCACATTGGCTTTCACCGTCAGATGCGGGAACAGCGCGTAATCCTGGAACATCAATCCGACGCCGCGTTTTTCCGGGGGCACATGACGGCCCTCGCCTTCGACGATGCGGCCGCCGATGAACACGGCGCCGCTGTCCGGGCGTTCGAGGCCGGCCGCGATGCGCAAGCGTCGTGCTTTTGCCCGAGCCCGAAGGCCCGACCAGGCACAACACTTCGCCGCGCGCCGCGTCGAGGCTGACGCCATCGACCGCCTTGCGCGCGCCAAAGCTGCGGCTGACTGCGCGCAGGCTCAGCCCATCGGCGGGTTCCAGAAAGGCGCTCAAGACGCGGTTCCTAGTTGCGAATGATTATCGATTGCGATGTGTAACGGGTACTGGGCCGGACGGCAAGCAAACCTTGGGAGTAGCGGCAATTCTTCGCGCTTCGGCGGGCTCTTACGCGAGGCTTTCCTGCCCTTGCGCCGAGCAGGCCTCGCAAGGGCGATAGCCGCCAGCAACAGGCTGTTCCGCCCGGCCTTTCATGGCCGGGTTCTTTCCTGTTCAGATTGTTTTGAATGATCGGGGCGCACTGACCCAGATAATTCGTCAGGTGGGAACCAGCGTCACGGATTTCAAGGGGGTGCTGGCCGAATTAGCCCCTCAGTGTCCTAGTTTGTAGGTGCGAGTGTCCTAATTCACCTTATTGCACGGTCGGACCGAGGCACTTTACAATTCCTCTCGCCGATCCGTTGCTGTACGGACACAGGCGACCTGACTAGAAACCTTCATAATCGCAAGCCAGGACCTTTCTCACTGTATACGCGAATTATTGTGCCATCAGCTGGATCACGTTGCTGACCAGATACTTATCCCGAATGAACACCGTCTTCGCTCTTTGTGCCTCCACAATCATAGAAAAGCCTGTCGCCATTAACAAACGCATGCTTTGCTGTAAGGTCAAGGTATGTGCATGATCGCTGCTTTCTCCGCGTCAGAGAGCGCAGACGCGGAAGCGCTGGTAAAGACGCAACGACTCACGGACGCCGCCAATAACAGAACCTGTCCTAAGCGAGCGGGCATCGCAGCGGCCTATTCATTATCTGGCGCACTGGTAACACCCATAATTTCCTGAGCAAAAAACCATTGAGGCCGTTCATCCCTTATCGCTGGCGTAATAATCTTCAATTCAACCAGCCGATTTAGATTATGCTTTGCTGCATTATATGAAATATGAAGCTCCTTCATGGCATAGGGAACGGTAATTGCCGGAACAGAAAAAAGCGAATCCACAAGTTTGCCCAGCAGCCCAGAAGATCGCGTGGAACGCACTCTGGCACTATATTGCGTGTGCAGACTTTTCAAGGCATTCGCTTTCTTAATCCCGTTACGCGCTGACCTTTCAACGCCTTCCAAGAAAAATTCAATCCATGAATCCCAAAACCCACGCCTGCTCACTTCGAACATACGATCAATATATTCGTCATTATGCCTTTCAAAATAGGCACTGAGATATAGAAGTGGGTGCGCCATAACTTTGCGTTCGCAAAGCAACAGCGGAATTAGCAATCTACCCAATCTGCCATTTCCATCAGGAAATGGATGGATAGCTTCGAATTGATAATGAATGAGCGCTAATTTTATTAGTAACGGCAATTCGTCATTTTCTCCAGTTTGATGAATATATTTCTCTAGCTCGCCGAGTGCTTTTTTCGATTCATCTGGAGGCGGTGGAACAAATCTAGCGTTTTGAATGGATTTGGCGCCAATCCAGTTTTGATCCTGTTTTAGTTCTCCGGTTCGCACACTTACCCCACGCTCATCTCTCACTCCATCAAGTAATACTTTATGGAGTTCGCAGAAGAACCGGCTAGAGATTGGTAGGGTCGGAAGAAGACCAAGCCCATGATTTAGCGCGCGTGTGTAATTGTGAACTTCCCGCGTATCATTTCTCACGCGCGGTGCGTTTGGAGCTAGCTCCAAGATAAGAAGTTCAGGAACAGATGTAACGGTGCCCTCGATTTTAGAAGACGCTATAGCTTCAACTCTCGAAAATGGTCTGATTAGTAACTGTGGGTCGGGAAGTGCTTGCCCTAAACCACCCAATTCCCCAACGGCGAGCATTGCCTTGGAGAGCGGTAGGGCCAGTCGCGCTAGATCAATAATCGTCGGAGGCATAGGATTTGGAACGAAAGCCATGCACCCACTAATTGTGGGCACTAGTCGTCCAGAGGGAGATTTTTTGAAATCGTCTGAGTTCATAGCCGTAACCTGCAATTCCCAAGCAACTATTGCATATTATGGCTATAACATGCAATACATATCATTAATATACTGATTTTACTATATATTCTATATTTGACGTTCTGATATGCCACCATTAGAGTAACTGACGGAGTAAGACCGGAGTTCAAGGCATAAAGATCCCATGACCCCATCGGAAAAAATCGATCAGCTGATCGCAAAGCTCAACGACTGGCGCGGCAAAACGCTGGCCGGCGTCCGCAAGGCCATCCTCGCGGCCGATCCCGGGATCATCGAGGAATGGAAGTGGATGGGAAGCCCAGTGTGGTCCAAGGGCGGCATCATCGCGGTCGGCAACGCCCACAAAGAGAAGGTGAAGCTGACCTTTGCGCACGGGGCGAAGCTCGCCGATCCCGGCAAGCTGTTCAACGCGGGCCTCGGCGGCAATTTGTGGCGGGCGATCGATTTTTTCGAAGGCGACAAGGTCGATGCGCGGGCGCTGAAAAATCTCGTCCGCGCCGCTGTCGATTACAATATGAGCAAGGCGAAGAAGAAAGCGCCCGCCGGCGCCCGCGCAAAAGCACGCAAAAGTAAAAAGAAATAAGGTTAGCGATAAACTACGCCGCTTCGGCCTCAACACTCAGCAAACATTTTTCCAGTTGTTTGACAAATTGGTCATGCGGAAGCGCCTTTTGCTGGGTCAAAAGCGTGGCCTCTCGGACCATTCGTGCTTCTAAAACTGTTTCGTGAGAAATTTTTTCATACTTGTGCATCCAACGGGTGACATCTGCCCAATCATAAAGCGGGCTTTCCGATGTCACTCTCGCGATCGGAGATGGAAAGCCTTCGGCCCTCTCTCCTTTGCAATAAAGCGATATTGCCGCCTTCGACAACCCTGTCCGCGCGGCGATATCGGTCAAACTCACCAGATAGTCGGGCTCAAAACGTTCAACGGTTGCGCCAGCCTTATGCACGGCCTCAAATGCCGAAATAATCGCATGCGAGAAGTTCTTTGCTTCCCGAGCAAATTCAATAATGATGAGGCCCTTTTGGAAGGCAATGGTCGCATCATCGCAACCGGCATCGAAGAAACGATCCTCGAAGTCGTCCGCTTCAGGGTCTAGGCCCGAAGCAATGATGGTGAACTCATACTTTTTCATCATCATCTCCATTTTCCGCAGTCTGATGGGGACAGCGATTCACTGCCCGCACAATTGCCCGCGCGTGGTCTTCTCCCACTTTGGGGGTTGACCAAACCGACAATTTGCATCCATCACGATCATGGTGGCTGCATAACAGCCTTCCCCAAGCGTGACCGGTTGCCTTTTTCCATTGCCAGCCATGCGCCTCGGCATATGAAACTGCTTTCTCAATCTCCTTATTCGGGTGTCTTGGCCTACTCACTCTAGGCCCCTATAAGTTAGTAGACTGTAAACAGATGTCAACACCATATGTCCCTCGAAATATCTGCATTCACGTAGATATGATTCATTAGCTGTGTCAGATGCTTAGCCAAATTCAGCCACTGAATGCGAACTGATAATGCCCCCTACTTCACCACCACTTCGGCGCGGCGGCCGAAGGCTTCGGCGAGTTGGTCGAGACGCTTGGCCACGGTTTCGCCCATCAGCGCCTTGCGCTTGGGCGGGATCTGCAGGGTCACCGTTTCGCTGGTGAGTTTGAGCGGCATGTGGGGAAGCTCGCCTTCAATCGAACTGGTGAGCGAATAAGCGAGCCGCGAGGCAAGGCCCACGCGCAGCGCCTGCGTGGCGCCGCCTTCGCCCAGCAGACCCGCCACGTTCAGGTCTTCGAGAAAATCGTCCTCGCCGGCGTAGCGGTAATAGATGGCGGTGGCGATCGACGCGCGCTCGTGGTGGTCGGCGCCGGCGTAGGGCGCGCGCAGCACCTGCTCGAAGGCGCCCGCCGCGCGGTCGTCGGGGTGGCGGCGCCAGCCGATATCGGACATCAGGCAGGCGGCCTGGCGCACGCGCCGCTCGGCTGCGTTTCCTTGGGGAACAGCGGCGCCATCCAGCGGAACACTTCGGCCGCATGTTCGGGCGTGCGGCTGTCGCGCGCGTTCACTTCCCCGGCGAATTCGATCAGCGGATCCTTGGCGCGCTTCGTCCGGCGTCAGCTGCGCTGCAGAAAGCCTTCGCGCAGGCCGTAAGCCGACACCACCACGTCCTTGAGATCGCACATTTCGATCAGCCGCTCCAGCACCAGCGCGCCATAGGGCAGCGCCTCGGCGCGGCGGCGCGGCACGGCATGCATCTTCTCCAGCGACTTGCGCGACAGGCCCGACACCACCCGGCACAGCTTGAACGCGCGCGGCGCCGGGATGGTGTAATAGTGCAGCACATGCAGCGGATAATCCTGGCGCTCCATGTCGACGCGCGCGAGCGCGCGCCAGATGCCGCCCACCGCGTAGAGCGAGCGGCCCTTCAGCCCGCGCATCGAGACCGAGCTTTTCCAGCCCCTTCTCGACCAGATCGCTCGCCTTGGTCGAGATTGCCGCCGGCCACATCCATCAGGCGCAACGGCCCGATAAGGCAAGCGTGGCCGCGTGCGCCGGCTGCCGCCCTTGCACCGTGACCATGTCGAGCTGCCGCCGCCCAGATCGGCCACCAGGCCGTCGGCCTCGGGAATGCCGGCGAGCACGCCTTCGGCGGCGATCCGCGCCTCGTCCTCGCCGGACAGCACGCCGATGGCGAGCCCAGCATTTTCTCGGCGCGGCGGATGAATTCGCGCCCGTTCTCGGCATCGCGCGCGGCGGCCGTCGCCACCGCCTCGCAATCGGCGCACGCCGATGGCCGTCGCACAGCTCGCGAAAGCGCGCCAGCGCCTCCAGCGCCATGTCGATGCCGTCCTCGTCCAGCCGGCCGGTCGACACCATGTTGCGGCCGATGGCGCAGATCGCTTTTTCGTTGTGGAGCATGGCGGCGGCGCGCCGCGCGCCGTCGAAAATCACCAGACGCACCGAATTGGAGCCGATGTCGACGACGGCGACGGGCGGCCGGTGCTGGTCATCGGCTTTGCGCTTGACTGCGCGTGGCTGAAGCGTCGGTGAGGCCCAAAGCGCCTCTCGCTCGCGCGCGGCGATGTCGCGGGTGCCGGGAAAGCGCGAGGCGTTCGCACCTTGAGCGCCGCGCGGCCGCGGCCCGAAAGCGACGGATTGGTCATGAAATAGGTGTGGGCGGAAAACGCATCGGCGCGGTCGAAAGCCGGATCGCGCACATAGGAGCCGTCGGCCCGCAGATACCAGCTTTGCGCCTGGTCCTTCATATTGGCGACCATGATCTGATCCAGCACCTGCTGGTGCACGGTCGGGTTGTCGATCGGCACCAGCGCCTCGACGCGGCGGTCGAGATTGCGCGGCATCCAGTCGGCCGAGGAGATGTAAACCTTGGCTTTCGGCGACGGCAGCCCGTAGCCCGCGCCGAAGCAGACGATGCGGCGAATGCTCCAGGAACCGCCCGACAATGCTCTTGACGCGGATGTTTTCGGACAGGCCCGGCACGCCCGGACGCAAGGCAACAAATGCCGCGCACCACCAGATCGATTTGCACGCCGGCCTGGCTGGCGCGATAGAGCGCATCGATCACCTGCGCGCATCGACCAGCGCATTGATCTTGGCCCAGATCGCGGCGGGCCGGCCCGCGCGCGCGTGCTCGATCTCGGCCTCGATGCTTTCGATCAGGCGCTCGCGCATAGTGAGCGGCGAGATCGCGATCTTTTCGAGCGCGTTGGGCTCGGCATAGCCGGTGACGTAGTTGAACAACTGCGCGGCATCGCGGCCCAGCGCCGGATCGGCGCGAGAACAGCGACAGGTCGGTGTAAATCTTGGCCGTCACCGGATGGTAATTGCCGGTGCCGAAATGCACATAGGTGCGCAAGCTGCCCGGCCTCGCGGCGCACCACCAGGCTCACCTTGGCGTGGGTCTTCAGTTCGATGAAGCCGTAGACCACCTGGGCGCCGGCGCGTTCGAGGTCGCGCGCCCATTTGATGTTGGCCGCTTCGTCGAAGCGCGCCTTCAGCTCGACCAGCGCGGTGACCGACTTGCCGGCCTCGGCGGCTTCGATCAGCGCCCGCACGATCGGGCTGTCCTTGCTGGTGCGATAAAGCGTCTGCTTGATCGCCACCACGTCGGGATCGGCCGCCGCCTGGCGCAGGAACTGCACCACCACGTCGAAACTTTCGAACGGGTGATGGACGATGATGTCCTTGGCCCGGATGGCGGCGAAGCAATCGCCGCCGTGATCGCGGATGCGCTCGGGAAAGCGCGAGGCGATAGGGCTTGAACAGCAGATCGCGGCGCTCGTCCAGGATGAGCTGCTTGGTTTCGTCGAGGCCCAGCAGGCCGTCGACCACGAAGGGCTCGCGTCCGCCGATATCGAGATGATCGGCGATGAACCGCCGCAGATCGGGCGGCATCGAGGCGCTGCATTTCAGCCGGATCACCGAACCGCGGCGGCGGCGCTTCAGCAGCGACTCGAACAGGCGCACCAGATCTTCGGCTTCTTCCTCGACTTCGATGTCGCTGTCGCGGAGGATGCGGAAGGCGCCGCTGGGACACGACGGTATGGCCGGGGAACAGCCGGTCGAGATAAAGCCCGATGACGTTTTCCAGCGTAAGGAACCGCGCCTTGCCGTTGCGATCGGGCAAGCGGATGAAGCGCTGCAGCTGCGACGGCATCGGCAACAGCGCCGTCATCGCCTTGCCGTCGGCGCGGCGCGTCAGCTGCATCGCCATCACGAAGCCGAGATTGGGAATGAACGGGAAACGGATGCGCCGGATCGATGGCGAGCGGCGTCAGCACCGGGAAAAATCTGCTGCGGGAATTCCTGATCGAGCCAGGCGCGGTCTTCCGGCGTCAGCGCCTCGGGTTCGACCACCGCAATGCCCGCCGGCGCAAGCGCCGACGCGCAGCTCGGCCCAGGTCTTCTGCTGATCGGCGATCAGCTCACTCGCCATCGCCTCGACGCGCGACAGCTGCTGCGCCGGGCGTCAGCCCGTCGTCCGACAGCGTGCCCACGCCCGCATTGACCATGCCCTTCAGGCCGGCGACGCGCACCATGTAGAACTCGTCGAGGTTGGACGCCGAGATCGACAGAAAGCGCAACCGCTCCAGCAGCGGGTGGCGCACGTTCTGCGCCTCCTCCAGCACGCGGCGATTGAAGGCCAGCCAGGAAAGCTCGCGGTTGATGAAGCGTTCAGGCGACGTTGCATCGATGGCGGGCATTGGTTTTTCGGTGGGCGCTTCCATAGCCTGCCCGGCTTCGGCGGTTCCGGCCACGTCATAGGCTTGCTCCCGCTGCGGGGAGATGGGGCTTCCGGCTTGCATGATGTCGGGCAGCGTAGAGGAAATAGGTAAATCTGTCATGGCGCGGGTGGCCAAGCTTTTGGGCCAAGTTTACGCCCGAATACTGCGCCAAAACTGTGAAGGAAGCGCGAACGTTAAGCCTGTTCCCGCCCGCTTAACAGCTCGGAAACCAGCCGTTCGCTGATGGGGCGGCGCTCGGCCAATGCCTGGGCGTCGGCTTCGGCCACGAAAGCATGGATAGCGGCCGGCGTGCGCTCGAGCGCCCGCAAGATGCGTGTCACTACGGCATCGGTAACTTGCAACTGCCGGTCGGCGAAAAGTTTGCGCGTGAGCGCGCCCAGCAGCTGGTCATCCGGCGCCCACAGCGGAAAGGCCAGCACCGCGGCCAGCCGCGACTTGAGGTCTTCTATCGAAACGGACCATGTATTTGGCGCCGTGCGTCCCGTCAGCAGAAGCGCGCGTGGCTGACCCGAACCCGCGCCATCCAGCAGCGCGAGAAGCGCGCGGTCGCGCGCTTCGCTCGCGGGTGCATGGTCCACATCTTCGATCGCGAGCGCGAGAGACGCCTCCACCGGCAAAGACGCCGCGCGAAAGACTTGCGCGCCGGACATGACGGACCACGCTTCGACCAGATGACTCTTGCCCGAGCCTGCTGGTCCAAACAGCACCGCCACCGGCACGGGCCATTGCGGCCAGCGGTCGATAAAGCGCACCGCCGTTTCATTGGCAGGAGCCACGAGAAAATCGCCGCGCGCCAGCGCGGGACGGGTTTCCAGCGGCAAGGCAAGTTGTCGCGGCACTAGGCTCTCCCGCGGCTCCGCTTCTTTCCGCGCCGCATTGCGCGCAACCAAAGCGCGCCATAGGTCCAGGCGGACGCAATCGTCACCACGCCGACGATAAGCGCGGCCCAGCGCTGCCAATCATAGATGTCGAAGGCAAAAGCAAGCGCGAAAAGTTCCAAAGCAATGTATGCGACCTGTACCACCGTGGTGAGCTTGCCGACACGCAGCGGCGTCACGGTGAGTTCGGCACCGGCCAGCCTCGCCACGATGATGCCCAAGACCATCAACACGTCGCGCCCGATAACAACGGCTGCCAACAGCAGCGGCACAACGCCCTGGAAGGCAAGCACGATGAAGCAGGCAAACATCAGCGCCTTGTCGGCGGCTGGATCGAGATAACGCCCAAGCCGCGTCGCGAGGTGATAGCGCTTGGCGAGATAACCATCGATCAGATCGCTGATGCCGGCGAAAATAAAAACCGCCAGCGCCGCGCTGTAATGATCAAGCAGCAATAGAAACGCCAACGCCGGTGCTGCCAGCAGCCGTAACCCCGTCAAGACATTGGGAATGTGTTTCAAAGGTCCGGTCACTGACCTGCCGAGGCCATACGCAGCGTGTACATGCCGGGACCGGGGCTCAAGCTGTAACCCTGCTGCGCCAACGTGTCCTGCAACTGTTGCAACTCGCCGACATAGGAGAGCTCAATCTGCGCATTGTTGATCGACAGCGCGACAACCCTGACATCCGAAACCGTGGAAATGGCGGTGAGCGCCGAACGCATGGCGTTCCATTGGCCGCCCGAGGCAAACGACACCAGCACTGTGAGTTTGCTTTTCTGCCCGTAATTGATGGCGGCATGGCCCTTCCACGACTCGCGCACGCTCGTCGCTGCCGCCTGCGCCGCGGCGGCAAAATTCGGTTGCGGCGCCAACGCTGCCGAGGACGAACCGGTTGGCGTCACGCGTGTCAATGTCACCGTGACGGCGCCGGGCGCCGATGTGGCCAATGCCACCAGCACTTCGCTGGCCTCGTAATGCGTCGCGACGGGAGCAAAATCGCTCCAGCCCAATTTCGCTACGTCGGCGCGCGCAAGCACATCCATGCCACCGCCGGCGGTTGGCAACACCATCGGAAAAACGCTGTCGGAAAGATCCGTTGCCGCCCAGGCTTTGGTCCAGGCGCCGTTCGGGTCGAATGGCTTCGCAGAACCCGCTACGACCGGAACAATCAGAACGCGCTTGGCCGCAGTTTCGGTGTAGGCGACGCCCGCTTGTTGCAGGATGCGCCGTACGTCGGCCGGATTGAAGTCATAGGTGACGTCGGCAAGGTAGCGCGTCGAACTGCGCTTTTCGTTGGCGATCTCAATGCCGCGTATCATGTGCAACAAGGTGTCATCGTCGAGCTGCGGCTGGCGCGGCCAATCCTTGTCACGCGTGAGGCGGTGAAACAGCTTCGTCCACGCAAGGGGTCGTCCCTGGGCGATGGCGTTGTCGCGCGCTTCTGTGGCCGAAGCCGCCGTCGCGTCGACCTTGATGCCGCTGACCGAAAAAAGATTATCGGCCGCCAGCGCTGGCGTCAGGGCCAGGACAAGCAGGGCGCCAAAAACCAACGCTGCGCGGAAACCGGAATGGACGCGATGGGGGTTCATGAAAATCCTCTCGGCCGCGACTATAAGGAAGGCGGGGGCCACACGAAAGGAGCAGCAAATAGCCGCTTTCCGGCTTGCGCGCTAAGGTCGCGCTGCGTAGAGGATAGGAGCCATTTCCGGCGGAACTGCCGCCCATGACTTCAGGACCCAAGCGCACGACATATAAGGACGCTGGCGTCGATATCGATGCCGGCGATGCGCTGGTGGACCGCATCGCGCCGGCCGCGAAAGCCACCGCACGGCCGGGTGCCGATGCAGCCCTGGGCGGCTTTGGCGGATTGTTCGATCTCAAGGCCACCAAATTCAAAGACCCGCTTTTGGTGGCCGCCACCGACGGCGTCGGCACCAAGCTCAAGATCGCCATCGAGACCGGGCGCTTCGACACCATCGGCCAGGATCTGGTCGCCATGTGCGTCAACGATATCGTGGTGCAAGGGGCCGAGCCGCTGTTCTTTCTCGATTACTACGCGTCGGGCGCGCTTAACGTAGATCAGGCCGCGCGCGTGATCGAAGGCGTTGCGCGCGCCTGCAAGGATTCCGGCTGCGCGCTTATCGGCGGCGAGACGGCCGAGATGCCGGGGCTCTACGCGAACGGCGATTTCGATCTCGCTGGGTTTGCGGTCGGCGCTGTCGAACGCGGGAATGTTCTTCCGAAGACACAAGAGATGAAAGCAGGCGACGTGTTGATCGGCGTGGCGTCGTCGGGCATTCACTCCAACGGATTTTCGCTGGTGCGCAATGTGGTCGAGACGGCGGGGATTTCCTATTCCGCGCCCGCGCCATTTTCCAAAATGAAAACACTGGGCGAGGCGCTGCTCGTCCCGACGCGGCTTTATGTAAAGAGTGCGCTGGCGGCAATCGCTACGGGCGGCATCAAAGGATTGGCGCATATCACCGGCGGCGGCATCACCGGCAACCTGCCGCGCGTGTTGCCAGATGGGCTGGACGCGGAAATCGACCTGGGTTCATGGAAACAGTTGCCCGTGTTCGCCTGGCTCGCGCGTGAGGCCGGCCTGGAAGAAGACGAGATGCTGCGCACCTTCAATTGCCGCATTGGATTGATTGCCGTCGCCGATGCGGCCAAGGCCGGCGCCGTTGCCGCGGCATTCGAAAGCGCGGGCGAGATCACGCACCGCATCGGCACCTTGGTTGCCGGCAAGGGCGAAGCGTCTGTGCGTTATAAAGGGGTTCTCAGTCCTGCATGAGCATCGCCCCCCACCCCTTCCCCTCCCCACAAAGGGGGAGGGGTAAAAGGAAATCGCACCACTTTTCATCTCCCCCTCTGTGGGGAGGTCGGAGTGCGAAGCACTCCGGGTGGGGGACGGTCTAGCAATGACAAAGAAATTGAAAGTCGGCGTACTGATTTCAGGGCGCGGCAGCAATCTTCAGGCGCTTATCGATGCCACCCGTGCGCCCGACTTTCCGGCCGAGATCGTGCTGGTGATTTCCAATGTGGCGGATGCGCACGGGCTTGAGCGCGCGGCAAAGGTTGGCATTCCCACTGAGTTCATCCCGCACAAGAAATTTTCTTCGCGCGATGAATTCGATGCGGCGCTCGATGCGGCGCTTAGGAACGCGGGCGTCGAGTTCATTTGCCTTGCGGGCTTCATGCGGCTGCTTGGCGAGAAATTCGCACGCGCCTGGCAGGGCAAGATCATCAACATTCACCCTTCCCTGCTTCCGGCCTTCAAAGGCGTGAAGGTGCATGAGCAGGTGCTGGATGCGGGCGTTGCTGTCAGCGGCTGCACGGTGCACTTCGTCATACCCGAACTCGATGCTGGGCCTACGATCCTCGCGGCCGAAGTGCCGGTGCATCCAGGCGACACCGTGGAGACGCTCGCTATCCGCGTGCTGAAACAGGAGCACGTGATCTACCCCATGGCGCTTCGGATGATAGCCGAAGGCCGGGTAAAACTCGTGGGCGGCCAGGCCGTCTTTAAAGCCGAGACATGATTGGCCGGATCATAAAAAACATTTATGGAATTCTGACAGCACGGACGGAGTGGCCCATGCCCGAGATGCACAGCGACAAAACCGCTTTCGACTTTTCCTTCAAGACCATCGACGGCAAGCCGATGCCGTTCGCGCAATATCGCGGAAAGGTGGTGCTGGTGGTCAATACCGCGTCCGAATGCGGTTACACGCCGCAATACAAGGGGCTGGAGGAACTATCGCAGCGTTACGCCAAACAGGGCCTGGTGGTAGTCGGCGTGCCGTCGAACGATTTTGGCGCGCAGGAGCCGGGTTCGGACACCGACATCGCCAATTTCTGCGAGAAGAATTATCGCGTCACCTTTCCGCTCACGCACAAAGAGCCGGTGACCGGCGCGGGCGCGCATCCCTTTTACAAATGGATTGCCGGCGCATTGGGCGAAGACCATGCGCCCAAATGGAACTTCACCAAATATCTGGTGAGCCGCGACGGCGCGGTGCGCGGGCTGTTTCCATCGAAGGTAAAACCGGAATCGCCGGAACTGGCCAAGGCAATCGAAACGGAACTGGCGAAGGCCTAACCGGTCACGCGATTGGCGTTAAGCTGTTTGCGCCAGTGCAGATCACGCTCTTTTAACAACACGCCAATAAGCTGCGGGTTGTCGTCTTTTACCTGCTCGATGATTTCGAAGGTAAAAGCGTCCTCGCCGTGCTTTTTCCATGCCGCCAGTAGCTCGGGGTTGGGAAAATTTCCCATCCGCAGCTGGAACCAGAGTCCGTTCTGCTGCTTCTCAAGATCCTGCGAAGCCGCAACCCAGACTTCGCCGCTAGGCTTGCAGCGCACGGCATAAATGCCGGTCTCTGGTTTACGTTCGCGGTATTCGCGCGCGAGATCCTTCTTGCGCTTATTGTCCATAAAACATTCAGCCCACAATTTCTGCGTCGGTAAAGAAGAATCGTATTTCGTTGGCGGCGTTTGCGGCCGAGTCCGAGCCGTGCACGGAATTGGCCTCGATGCTTTCGGCAAAATCCTTGCGGATGGTGCCGGCGGCCGCTTTCGCCGGATCGGTGGCGCCCATCACGTCGCGGTTTTTCGTCACCGCGCCTTCGCCTTCCAGCACCTGAACGACAATCGGGCCCGAGGTCATGAACGTGACAAGCCCGTTGAAGAACGGCCGCTCTTTGTGAACGGCATAAAATCGTTCCGCGTCGGCGCGGGCGAGTTTCACGCGCTTCTGCGCCACCACGCGCAGGCCCGCTTTTTCCAGCCGCGCAACGATCTGGCCGGTAAGGTTCCGGCGCGTGGCGTCCGGCTTGATGATGGAAAGCGTGCGCTCGACGGCCATATACAACTCCCAGATAACAGCGCGCGCCTTATAGCGGCGGGATTGCTTGCGGGGCAAGCCGTCTAGCCGTTCTGCTTTTCCCACTTGCCTGCGGCGCTTTGTTTCCAATAGGTCGCGTCGTGACCAGCAGCCTTGGCGGATTTCCATGCCGCGCGCGCGGTTTCGAGCGCCGCGGCATCCCGCCCATCGAACAACATGACAATTCGCGAAAGCGATTTCAGCTGTGGCGCAGCCCAATCGTCCTGCGCGGCGCCGCCGACAAGGAACAGCACTTCGGCGTTGTTCGGATTCTCGTCCTCGGTGGTGAGATAGATGGGTTGTTCAGCGACGTGTCCATCGGCGCCCGTGCCGTGTGCCAAGAACGTTTGCTCAGAATACGTCCAAAGCTGCGTGTCGAGCGCCGCCATGCGCTCGGCCGTGCCCACGCGCACGACGGCGCGCTGCTTGCGCTCGCGCGTGCGCTCCAAGAGGCCTGGAAGCACGTCTTCAAGCGTGCGGCCCTCAAGATGATAGAACAGCGCTTCGGTCATTACTTCGTCATGGCCGGGCTCGACCCGGCCATCCATCGCGCCCGCGCCTGCGGGCGCACAAGACTCATTGGCTCGCGGACGCTCGCCAGATGGATGGCCGCCTCAAGGGCGGCCATGACGGCTTTGGGGCTCATCATCCCTCGTAATTGTCGGCGACGAGACGGTTGAGCACGCGCACGCCCCAGCCCGTGGCCCAGCTTGGCGCGAGCGGCTTGTGCTCGCCGTCCTGCCAGGCGACGCCCGCGATATCGAGATGCGCCCAGGGCACGCCGTTGACAAAGCGCTGAAGGAATTGCGCCGCCGTGATCGAGCCCGCATTCGGCCCGCCGATATTCTTCATGTCGGCGATCTTGGAATTGATGGCGCGGTCGTAGGCATCGCCCAGCGGCAGGCGCCACACCGGCTCGCCCTCTTCGCGGCCGGCCGCCAAGAGGCGCTTGGACAGCTCGTCATTGTTGCTGAACAGGCCGGCATTCTCGGTGCCGAGCGCAATCAGGATTGCGCCGGTAAGCGTCGCCAGATCGACCATGAATTTCGGCTTGAATCGGGATTGCGTGTACCAAAGCGCATCCGCCAGCACGAGGCGCCCCTCCGCATCGGTGTTCAGAACCTCGATGGTCTGGCCCGACATGGATTTGACGATGTCGTTCGGGCGCTGCGCGTTGCCGTCCGGCATGTTCTCGACCAGGCCGATCACGCCCACCGCATTCACGCGCGCCTTGCGCGCGGCCAGCGCGCGCATGAGGCCGACCACGGCGGCGGCGCCGCCCATGTCGCCTTTCATGCCCATCATCGGCGCCGGCGGCTTCAGCGACACGCCGCCGGAATCGAAGCACACGCCCTTGCCGACGAAGGCGATGGGCTGCGCTTTCTTGTTCCTGCGCGCCGTTCCACTGCATGACGGCCAAACGGCTGTCATGCGCGCTTCCCTGCCCCACACCCAGCAATGCGTTCATGCCGAGCTTTTTCATTTCCGGCACGCCCAACACATCCACTTTCACGCCGAGCTTGGTCAGCGCCTTCACGCGACGCGCGAATTCGTCCGGGATAAAGAACATTGGCGGGCTCGTTCACCAGATCGCGCGCGAGGTAAACGCCCTCGGACAGCGCCGAAAGACCGTCCCACAATTTTCGCGCGGCCGCGGCCGCTTTCGTTTCGACGATCAACTCCTTGAGGCTCGGCTGCTCGTCGTCTTTCACTTTGCGATAGATATCGAAACGGTAACTGGTGAGCGATGCGCCAAAGGCGAGATGCGCGGCCAATGCCGGCGCCGAAACCTTTGCCCGCTTCGGCACGTCAATGGCGAAGGTGACTTTCTTTTCACCGCTAGCGAGCAATCTGCCGATGACGGCTGCGGCCACACGCTCGACCGCGTTGCTGTCGAACGCTTCCGCCTTGCCAAGGCCCGCAAGAATAATGCGCGAGGCTTTCGTGCCATGTGGCGCCAGTAGCTCAAGTACTTGTGCCCGTTTGCCCCTGAAGCGGCTTGCACCCATGGCGCGCTTCAGCGCGCCGCCGGTTTCTTTGTCAGCCTTGGCTGCCGTGGGCGTCATTGCCCCACCATCGAGAACGCCCACAACCAGTGCGCCTGAACCCGTCTGGCCGGGCGTGACAAAAGAAACCTGCATGAATGCCTCCGCTAAATGCTGAACCCGCGCCCTTTTCCTGCCGGAAACCGGCTACAGCCCTGATGGTAAATGAGGATTGCCGGGGTGCAGTTTGGGAGTGCTAGTTTAAGATGAATCTACGAGCCAGTGAAAGGTGGGGACACGGCCCTTGGATGTCATTCCTGCAATATTTTCCGGCTAACGGCGCGCTTTCCAACATGCGAAAGATGCGTGGGGCTGGGCTGCCCTTTTTTCGGGCGAGATGGTTAGGCGAGCAAGCGCAATGAAGAGTTTATCCTTCTACGTCCTGCGCCAGATTGTGGGCCCGTTCGTGCTGTTTCTGGCGCTGATGACGACCATCGTCTGGCTGACGCAATCGCTACGCCTGCTCGATCTGGTGATCAACCGCAGCCAGTCGGCGGGGATGTTCACCTATCTCACCCTGCTCATTTTGCCGACACTGCTCACCATTATCATTCCCATCGCTTTTTTTGCCGGCGCGCTTTACGCACTGCACCGCCTTAATAGCGACAGCGAACTCGTCGTCATGTGGGCGGCGGGCTTCAGCCGGCTGCAATTGGCGGTTCCAGTTTTGATTGCCGCCGCGATCGCCATGGCGCTGACGTATCTTTGCAATCTTTATCTGATGCCGCTGAGCGAACGGACGATGAAGGCGGCGGTGTTCGATATTCGCGCCGATATCGGTGCCGCAATTTTACACGAAGGCTCCTTCACGACGCCCGCCGAAGGTCTGACCGTGTTCATTCGCGAGCTGGCGGCCAATGGCGAAATCCGCGGCATACTTGTTCACGACAATCGTAAGGCCGCGCACCCAACCACTTACATCGCCGAGAACGGAATGTTCGTGGAAACCCAAGACGGCGCGCGGCTTATCATGCGTGCCGGGCGTATCGAGCAATCCGAACAGGGCGGCGCCAAGTTATCGGTGCTGAAATTCGACAGTTACGTCTTCAACCTCGACCAATTCGGTGGCCAGCAACGCGAGGCCGCGCTTGAGCTTCACGAGCGATATTTGCCCGAGCTGCTCTATCCGCAATTCAGCAATCCCAAACAGGCAAAACGTTATGGGACATATATAGCCGAAGCGCACAATCGGTTATCGGCGCCGCTTTATTGCCTGGCGTTCGCGCTGATGGCGCTGGCGGCCACAGCCAACAGCGGCAGCGCACGCGGTTCTTATTCCTTGCGCCTTTTGGCCGTCTCGCTTGCCGCGGCGGGCATTCGCGTCCTTGGCTTTGGAGCTCAGGCGACAGCGGCCCGGACGCCGGCGTTGAGCGCGTTGATGTATTTGATACCGCTGGTGGCAGGTTCGCTCGCATTGGCCGATCTTTTGGGTGTGCCAATCTTCACCTTCAGCCGCCGGCCACGCCCTGTGGAGCAAGTGACGTGAACTGGTCGTGGACGCTCAATGTCTATCTCGCGCGGCAGTTCCTGAACTCCGTGATGATTGTATTCGGCAGCCTGGTGCTGATGGTGTTCTGTATCGACCTCGTTGATCTGTTCAACCGCACCAACACCAAAGAAGTCCCGAATGGCGTAGTGGTCGGCATGAGCCTGCTTAAGCTCGGCGACCTCTCGCTCAAGATCCTGCCCTTCGCCATTTTGTTTGGCGCCATTCTTTCCTTCTCGGGACTGGCGCGCAGCCACGAGTTGGTAGCCACGCGCGCCGCCGGCGTGTCAGCGTGGTCGTTTCTGGCGCCGCCGCTGATAGTCGCCATCTTGCTTGGCTTGTTGAGCATGACCGCATTCAATCCGGCCGCTGCCGTTCTGCTGTCGCAATATGAGCGGCTTGAGGCAAAATATATTCGCGGTCAAGCCTCGCAGCTTGCGGTGTTCAAGACCGGGCTGTGGCTGCGCCAAGGAGATGCGGCGCATCAATCCGTGATCCATGCGCTGCGCGCCAGCGACCAGGGCGTGCGGCTCGAAGATGTCATTATCTTTCTCTACGACGGCAAGGATCATTTTGCCGGCCGCATCGACGCCAGCAGCGCGAGGCTGAAATCACATTATTGGCATCTCGAAAATGCCTGGGTCAGCGGCCCCGAAGGCACGCCGATGAAATATGCATCCTATGAACTGCCGACCAGCCTCACGCCCGCGCAAATTCAGGAAAGTTTCGGTTCGCCCGACACTATCCCCTTCTGGCAACTGCCGCGCTTCATCGCCAATGCCCAGGAGGCAGGGTTTTCGACGCTGCGGCACCAATTGTATTGGTATTCGCTGCTGATGTTGCCTGTGCTGTTTTCCGCCATGGTGTTCATGGCAGCGAGCTTCTCGCTCAGGCTCGCGCGGTTAGGTGGCTTGCCACAGCTTGTGCTGGCCGGTGCGCTCTCGGGATTTGCGGTCTATTTCCTTGGCGACGTGACGCAGGCATTGGGTGAATCCGGCATTCTGCCGGCGCCGCTGGCGGCGGTCGCACCCGCCGCAGTTGCCATTCTTCTCGGCATGACGCTGCTCTTTCATCAGGAGGATGGGTGATACGCGCGCTGCAACACCCTGTCTTCCGTGTGGCGGCATTTGTTGCCGCCGCGATGCTCTGCGTCATACAGGCTGCGGCTGCGACCGCACCCGCGCATAAGAAACCCAGCACAGACCCTACGGGTGTTGCAGCAGGTAACGTTCTGCTGCAAGCCGACGAAGCTATCTACTACACCCACACCAACGTCGTGACAGCGCGCGGTCATGTCGAGATCGCCAACAGTGAGCACGTAATTCTTGCCGACAGCGTGTCTTACGATCAGAACACCGGCGTCGTTACCGCCGAAGGCCATATCAGCATGCTCGAGGCCAACGGTAATGTCGCATTCGGCAACAAAGTTGTGCTGAGCAAGGACATGGCCGAGGGTGTGGTCGAAGGTTTCGCCGCGCTAATCGGTCCGAACGGGCGGTTGGTTGCGGTAAGCGCCGAACGCCGTGAGGGGCGCTACATTATCGGCCATCGCGCCGTGTTCACGCCATGCAAGGTGTGCGCGAAGGACCCCGTTCCGCTCTGGCAGGTGAAGGCCTACCGCATCATCCATGACAACGTGAAAAAAGAAATCATCTATGATGATGCCACCCTGGAGTTCATGGGTGTGCCGGTGCTTTACACGCCCTATTTTTCCCAGCCCGACCCTACCGTAAAACATAAATCCGGCTTGCTGCTTCCTGACATCGGTTCGTCCACTTTCCTCGGCTCCTTCGCTCACGTTCCAATTTACATCGCACTTTCGGATTCACGCGATGTAACAATTTCGCCGCTGTTTACGACTTCCGCCGGAACAGTAGTGGAAGGGGAATATCGTGATAGATGGGGCGTTGGCGGCATGTGGCTGCAGGGTAGCCTTGGCTACAATCCCAATACGCCCGACGGTAACGGCCCATGGGAAAGCCATCTCTTTGGTTCGGGGCGCGTTCCCATCACGGAAACCTGGCGCGCGGGCTATGACGTCGAACTCACCTCCGGCGATACCTATCTCAAACGTTACGCCATTTCCGACAAGGACCGATTGATATCGGACTTGTTCTTTGAGGGCGTCAATGGCCGTAGCCGTGCGGCAATTACTGGTTATTTCTTTCAGGGCCTTCGTGCCACGGACGTGACGGGCCAAATTCCCATTGTGCTGCCGCTGGTGGAATACACTTACATTCCAGAGCATAAATTGTTCGGCGGCCAGTTCCGCTTCGACACAAATCTGCTCAGCGTCTTCCGCACGGAAGGGGAGGATGATCAGCGTGCGTCTGCCACCGTGAGTTGGCGGCTGCCCTTCATCAGCGATGATGGTCAGCTCATCACTTTCGAGGCATTGGGGCGCGGCGACGTTTACCGCACGCAGGACGTTTTGCTCACCGATCCCACTGCCTCGAAAAACAGCCGAACGATCGCGCGCGCGCTTGCACTTGCTTCGCTGGAATGGCGCTGGCCCTTTGTCTCCACGACAGCGTCAGGAAATACGAGTTATGTTATAGAGCCGATCGTGCAGCTTATTGGCGCGCCATATGGCGGCAACCCAAAAGGAATTCCCGACGAGGACAGCGCAAGCTTCGAATTCGACACCACCGACCTATTCAATATCAACAAGTTTCCCGGCATCGATCGCTGGGAGGACGGCCCTCGCGCCATGGCAGGCACGCGATGGTCGGCGGTTTTTCCAGACGGTGTCATTGAGGCTACGCTCGGTGAAGAATTCCGGCTGAAAGACAACCACCACTTCGCGCCGGATTCCGGCCTTGGCGGCACGCGTTCCGATATCGTCGGCCGGATCAAAGTGGATTTCTCGCCGTATATCGATCTCACGCACCAAATTCGCTTCAATCAGCAAACAGGGGCTATCGAAAGCAACCAGGTCGACCTCAAAGCAAAATATGACCGTTCCTTTATAGACCTCACTTATCTGAGCTTGCCGCAAGAAGACTTGGGCACCGGCATTCCGCAGTCACGTAAGGAAATCAACCTGTCGGCATCTTTGGGGGTGTATGAAAACTGGTTCATCTTCGCGAGCGCCATCCGCGACCTTGAACAAAGTGAGATGCGCGACGCCAGGCTTGGCCTCACCTATCAGGATGAATGTTTCCAGTTCTCGCTCGGCTTCCGCCGCCAGTTCACCGTCGACCGCGATCTACGACCGAGTTCCTCGGTGATCTTCCAAATCGGGCTGCTTACTACGCCAGCGGAAGGAACCAACTTACCCTAGCCGCCGGCATCTAAGCGCTTGAAGGAATGCTCGAAATAGGTAGATTGGCCTATGGTCGTGCGCCGGGCGGGGGCTAGGTCGTTTCGACGAGGTAGCGAAAGTACACCGCCGTGTCTCACCGTATAAATAACGTCCTTCACTGTTTCTTCCTTGCGGGTCTCGCTGCGCTTCTGCTTGGCGCGGGCGCTCATCGCATGGCGGCGCCACCTATCAAGAATGCCTCAATCGCTCCTGGAACCCAGACAGCATTGCCAGCCGATAAGGCGGGGGAAACACGCGGCGCCGTCGCGGTCGTGAACGATCTCATTATTTCTGATTACGATCTCAATCAGCGCGTGGCCCTGTTTATGTCGACCGCCGGAATGCACCCGACGGAAGAACAGATGAAACACATCCGCGAAGAGGTGCTGCGGTCTCTGGTCGACGAGACGCTTGAGCTGCAAGAAGCGCAAAAGAACAAAGTCACCGTCATGAAAGACGAAGTGGACAAAGCACTGCAAAGCATTGCCAAGCAGAACGGCATCACGCTTGAACAAATCGAACAAATGCTCAAAAACGTTGGCATTGGCATCACGGCTTTGCGCTCGCAAGTTACGGCGCAGATCGCCTGGCAAAAATTGATATCGCAAGAACTTGCCGGGCGCGTTCAAATCTCCGATGAAGACATCGATGCTGCCATGAAGCGATTGGCTGAAGGCGCGTATAAGCCGCAATTCCTGGTCTCGGAAATATTCCTTGGGGCCGACACCCCTGCCGACGAAGAAAAAATCCGCAACGGCGCCAACCAGATCGCCCAGCAACTTAATATGGGTGCGCCTTTTGCCGCGGCAGCCCGCCAGTTCAGCCAATCGCCCTCGGCAGCCGCCGGTGGAGATATCGGCTGGGTTCAACAGGGTCAGCTTGCGGAAGAGCTGGACAAGGCTTTGCAAGCGCTTAAACCCGGCGAAACTTCGGACCCTATTCGTGTCGCAGGCGGTTACTACATTCTGCAACTAAGAGAACGGCGAGAACCGGCGGGTACTGCTGTACCAAAGGTCCAAGCCGCGCAAACCGGTTTGCCGGCAGGAACAGTACCGCTCGCGCGCCTCTTATTGGTGCTTCCACCGAAAACCCCGAACGAGGTCAAGCAACGGGCGCTTCAAGTCGCAGAACAAATACGCGAGCGCATCACTGGCTGCGCCAATCTCAGTCAGATGGCAAAGCGTATCCAGGGTGCGGTGTATATGAATCTTGGTAATATGAAAGCCAGTCAGCTCAGTCCCGATCTTAAAAATGCGCTGACAAATACTCAGTCTGGTGAGGTGGCGCATCCGTTTATCTCGTCCGCCGGCGTCGAGATCATCGTTCGCTGCGATCCGAAAGTGGAAAAGATCGAGACGTTCAAGATGCCTAGCCGCGACGATGTCCACAATATACTGTTTCAAGAACAGATATCGATGATGGCGCGCCGTTATTTGCGCGATCTGAAGCGCGATGCTGTCATCGAATACCGGTGACACTACGCGCCAGTTCATAGACATCTCTATGGGCGAACCCTCCGGCATCGGGCCGGAGGTGGCTGTCAAAGCGTGGGCTGCTTTGGGTGGCCGCGCGGGCAAGCGCGCGCTGAGGTTGGTCGGCAACCCCGAGGTTTTTCTTACCGCCGCGCGCCTTGCAAGCATCAAGCCCGATCAACTTGGGCGCGCGATCGTGGATACGGGCCACGCCGTGCATGCCGTGCCCGGAAAGCCTGATAAAGCAAACGCCGCGGCCGTAACCGCCGCCATCGAGCGTGGCGTGCGCGCCGTACAAAGCGGAGAAGCAGCGGCACTTGTTACCGCGCCCATTCACAAGGCGGTGCTTGCCGAAGCAGGTTTCGATTTTCTGGGACACACCGAGTATCTGGCAGCACTCACGGGCGCGAAGCAGGCGGTGATGATGCTAGCGGGACCCGGCTTGCGCGTTGTGCCGCTGACCATTCACATGCCGCTCGCGGATATCTTCCGCCTCATCACCAAAGATTCCATCGTGGCGACGGGCGAAATCATTCTCGCTGCGCTCAAACGCGACTTCGGCATCGGCAAACCAAGACTTGCCGTTGCCGGGTTGAACCCGCATGCCGGTGAAGCCGGAAATATGGGCCGCGAGGAAAGCCAGATTATCGCGCCGGCAATCGCTGCGCTGCAAGGCATGGGCCACACTGTGTCGGGACCGCTGCCCGCCGACACGATGTTTCACGAAGCGGCGCGCGCGAATTACGATGCCGCACTTTGCATGTATCACGATCAGGCGCTGATCCCCATTAAAACGATTGCGTTCTGGAGCGGGGTCAATGTCACGCTCGGGCTGCCCATCGTGCGCACCTCGCCCGATCATGGCACGGCGCTAAATATCGCGGGGCTTGGCAAAGGCCGATGCGCGCAGCATGATCGCGGCAATCGAGATGGCGGCCGAGATTGCGGAGCGCCGAGGACTGTGAGCGAAGAAACGGCCATCAATGACGGCCTGCCGCCGCTGCGCGCCGTCATCGCCAAGCACAGGCTTTCGGCGCGCAAGGCGCTGGGGCAGAACTTTCTGCTCGATCTCAATCTTACGCGGCGCATCGCCCGTGCGGCGCTGGATGGCGCCGAAACTGATCAAGACCGCGTGGTTTACGAGGTCGGCCCCGGCCCGGGCGGATTGACGCGTTCACTGTTGGCGGAAGGCGCCGCACATGTCCTTGCCGTTGAGCGTGACACGCGCTGCCTGCCCGCGCTTGCCGATATTCAAAACGCCTATCCGGGGCGTTTCGACATTACCTCCGGCGACGCCTTGGCGCTCGACGAAGCGCGCGCCTTGCGCGAGATGGGGATTGCGCTCCCCGTGCGCGTAGCCGCCAACCTTCCCTTCAATATCGGCACGGCGCTTCTGGTGAAATGGCTGACCTTGCCCGAGTGGCCACCCTGGTGGTCGAGCCTCACGCTTACGTTCCAGCGCGAAGTCGCCGACCGCATTTGCGCGCATCCCGGAAGCGATGCCTATGGCCGGTTGAGCGTGCTCGCGCATTGGCGCACCGAGCCCCGCATCCTGTTCGAGATCAACCGCCGCGCCTTCGTGCCAGCGCCCAAAGTGACATCGGCGGTGGTGCGCCTTGACGCGCTGCCTGAGCCCCGGTTCGATGCGCGGCTGGAAGATCTGGAGGCGGTCACAGCGGCGGCGTTTGGTCAGCGCCGCAAGATGATCCGCAAGAGTTTGAAAACGCTCACGCCCGCGGCCGACGCAATTCTGAAGGCCGCGTCCGTGCCGCCGACCGCACGCGCGGAAGAACTCGATCTTTCACAGTTCTGCGCACTGGCGCGCGCCTACGCCGCCTCGCGTTAACGGCCGATAAGGCGTTTCACGAACTCCACCAGCCCAGTCTGGCGCTGGCGCTTTAGGCGTTCGGCGGCAAGAATCGCTTCGAGTTCCTTCTGCGCTCGCGCCGCATCGTCGTTGACGATGACGTAATCATATTCGGCCCAATGGCTGATCTCGTCGTCGGCCTTGGCCATGCGCTTGGCCACCACGTCGGCGCTATCCTGGGCGCGGTCGCGCAAACGGCGTTCCAGCTCGGCGCGCGAGGGCGGCAGCACGAAGACGCGAACCAGATCGCCCTTGGCGCGCTGCGCCAGTTGCTGCGTGCCTTGCCAATCGATGTCGAACAGAACATCGCGGCCCTTCGCCAGCGCCTCTTCGACCGGGCGTTTTGGCGTGCCATAGCGATGTGCCGAATACGACCGCGTGTTCGAGAAATTCGCCAGCGCGGACCATCTTCTCGAACGCCTCGGCGCTGACGAAGAAATAATCCTTGCCCTCCACTTCCGCCGCGCGCTTGGGCCGCGTGGTGGCGGAAACCGACATGGCGATATTGGGATCGCGATCCAGCAGCGCGCGCGCGAGCGTGGTCTTGCCCGCGCCTGACGGCGAAGACAGCACCAACATGAAACCGCGGCGGGCTGTATTCATTCCCATCCCCATGAAAACCCCAACATCGTCATGGCCGGCCCCCGAGCCGGCCATCCATCAGGCGAGCTTTGCGAGCCAATGAGTTTATCGCGTCCGCAGACGCGGACGCGATGGATGGCCGGGCCAAGCCCGGCCATGACGGATTCGGGATTTTTTCGATTTGCGCTGCACTCATTCGACGTTCTGCACCTGCTCGCGGAACTGATCGATCACCGCCTTCAACGCCAGCCCGATGCGCGTCAGCGCGATATCGGACGCCTTGGCGCACAGCGTATTGGCTTCGCGGTTGAATTCCTGCGCCAGGAAATCGAGCTTGCGGCCCGCGGGCTCGCCGCCCAAGCAGCGCGCGCGCTTCCTGGCAATGGGCGGCCAGGCGGTCCAGTTCCTCGCGCAGATCGGCGCGCGATGCCAGCATCGCCACTTCCTGGGCGATGCGGTCTTCGGGCAGGTTTTTTCCTGGCGCAACAGCTCCGCCAGCTGCGCCAGCAGGCGCTCCGCAATTGCCGGGCTGATCGGCCGCGAGCTTGCGCGCTTCGCCTGTGCAGCTTGCGATTTCGTCGATTTGCGAGCGCAGTACGGTATTGAGCTTTGCGCCTTCGGCGGCGCGCGCCTTTGCCAGCGCATCGAACGCGTCGGCCAGGCTTTCCAGCAGCGCCGCATCGCGCGCCATCCGCGCGTCATCGTCGAGCGTCTGCTCGTCCTGCACGACGACGCCCTTGAGCGCCAACAGCCCGTCCACGCGCGCGGGCGGCAAGCCCGTTTCCTGTGCCACTCTCTTTGCGATCCGCACCGCGTCGGCAAGCGCCGCGGGATCGACGCGAAATCCGCGCCTGCCTTCTTCCGCTTCCACGGTCAGCACCGCCTGCATCGAGCCGCGCTTGAAACGTTCGGCCGCCAGCGTGCGCGCGCTCGGCTCCAGTCCCTCGAACCCGGGCGGCATGCGCAGGCGGACATCCAGCGCGCGGCCGTTGACGCTTTTCGCTTCCCAGCGCCAGCGCAGTTGCGCGTCGCGCGGCCGCTCGCGTCTCTCGGCAAAACCCGTCATGCTGGAGAATGTCGCGCGACGTCGAATAGTGAGGCGCGGCCCGTGTGCGTGGCCGCGGCGTCGTTCGCCGAGCTGGCGCCAATTCGGCGACGTTCTTCTCGTGCTCCGCTAGCGTCGCCGAAAACGACATGGCCGCCGGTTCCATTGGCGACGAAGAACAAATCTCGTCGGCGGGCGGATCCAGCGCGGCTGCAATCGCGTCGCTTGCCCCGGATTGCAGATGGGCCCCGGCGGCAAGCCCGCGATCTGATAGGTGCTGTAGGGATTGGGCCTGGCGAGCTCGCTGAGCCGAGATCGGATGGCCCAGCGGCACGCCCTTGGTCAGGCCATAAATAATCGTCGGATCGGATTCGAGCTTCATGCCCTTGCGCAGCCGGTTCAGGAACACGCGGCAATGCGCGGGCGTTCGGCCGGCACGCGCGTTTCCTTTTCCACGAGCGAAGCCATGTCAGCGCGCCTCTTCGGTGCTTGTACGGCAAGCCCGCCTGCGCTTGGGCCACAGCTGCGCGAACAGATCGGTCTGCGCCTTGTGCATGCGCGCCAGCATTTCGATCGCGCGTCGTGCCGCGCTCGAACAGATAGGTCTCGGGCAGCAAGCTTCCTTCGGCGGCGCGTAGCCGTGACGGCGCCCCGTCAGCACCGGATCGGCGTTGACCAGCGCGACCGCCATCGCACTGGTCAGCCCCTCGGCGATCGTGATCTTGTGCTCGATGGCTTGTGCTTCGCATCAGCATGTCCAGCACGTCGGCCATGCTGGCGTGCGCGGGAAAGGCGTATTCGCCGGCCTTCAGCGCGGCCGCCGCCTTGCGGCGCATCACGCCCAGACGAAACAGCATGCGCGCTGTCGACCGACGCCGCGCCTCTTCGAGCTGGCGCCGCGATCTGCGCCCAGCCCGCTGCCCGGCTTGATCGACGACGATGGTTTCCGTGCGCGCCGGGCCCCGGCCGAGAAATTCGTCGTCTTCCCACCAAGCCGCCGCGGCCACAGCCGCCGCCGAGCAGCCACAGCAAAACGAAAATCGAGAGGATCCGCACTGGGCCTTCTTACGCATGCGTTCGCTGGCGGCTCTTGCTACGGCGCGGCCGTCAGGACCAGCGTCGCATTGGTGCCGCCGAAACCGAAAGAGTTGGAAAGCGCGGCGCTGATGGGGCGCTTTTTCGGCGTGTGCGGCACCAGGTCGATCGCGTTTCGACCGAGGGGTTGTCGAGGTTGAGGGTGGCGGGCGCCACCTGATCGCGGATGGCGAGGGCGGAGAAGATCGCCTCCACCGCGCCCGCCGCGCCCAGCAGATGCCCGATCGACGACTTGGTCGACGACATCGACATCTTGCCGGCGGCGTTGCCGAACAGTCGCTCGACGGCGCGCAGTTCGATCTCGTCGCCCAGCGGCGTCGAGGTGCCGTGCGCGTTGACGTAGTCGATGTCGGCGGGCGCACATGCCGGCGTGTTTCAGCGCCATCGTCATGCGAGCGATAGCCGCCCTCGCCGTCTCTCGGGCAGGCGCCGTGATGTGATAGGCGTCGCCCGACATACCGTAGCCCTTGACCTCGGCGTAAATCTTCGCGCCGCGCGCCTTGGCGTGTTCGTATTCTTCCAGCATCACCGCGCCCGCGCCGGCGCCCATGCACGAAACCGTCGCGGTCCCTGTCGTAGGGGCGCGAGGCCTTTTCGGGCGTGTCGTTGAAATCGGTCGAAAGCGCGCGGCAGGCGGCAAAGCCCGCCATGCCAAGGCGCGAGATCGCCGCCTTCGGCGCCGCCCGCCAGCATCACGTCGGCATCGTCGAGCGCGATCAGGCGCGCCGCATCGCCGATGGCATGCGCGCCCGTGGAGCACGCGGTACCACTGCGCGTTCGGGCCCTTGTAGCCGAAACGGATCGAGGCATAGCCGGAGGCAAGATTGATCAGCCGCCCCGGAATGAAGAACGGCGAGAGCTTGCGCGGGCCCTTTTTCTTGAGCAGGATCGCGCTTCCTCGATGCCCGGGAGGCCGCCGATGCCCGAGCCGATCAGCACGCCGGAGCGTTCGCGTTCTTCCTCGGTCTTGGGCTCGTAACCGGAATCGGTGACGGCCTGCTGGGCGGCGGCAAGCGCATAGATGATGAATTGGTCGACGCGGCGCTGTTCCTTGGGGTCGACCCATTCGTCGGCGTTGAAGGTGGCGTCGTAGCCATCGCCCAGCGCCACGTCGCAGGCGATGCGGGCCGGCAGATCGTCGACGTTGAATTTGGTGATCGGGCGCGCGCCCGACGGCCCTGCGAGAAGCCGCGACCACGTCTGCTCGACCCCGCAAGCCAGCGGCGTGACCAACCCCAGTCCAGTGATCACGACGCGGCGCATATGAGAGAAAGAGGCGGGGGCGGCCCGCCCGCCGCCCGGCCGCCTGTGCCTTGTCGATGAATTTCACGGCATCGCCGACGGTGACGATCGATTCCGCCGCGTCATCGGGAATTTCGATGCCGAACTCTTCCTCGAACGCCAGAATGAACGTGATCTTGACCATCGTTTTGGTGCGGAACTCCGAATGGCGGGCCGGCGCGTAAGCGCGCCGTACCGGGACGCCGGCAACCGGCGCCAAAAGGCCTCGCACCAATAGTCGGCACGGCCTGCAAATTCAAGCGTTGGACGGGGTTGTCAGCAGGGTCGACGCGCGTCAGGCGGCGCGGCAGAGCGAAGCAATGTAGGCGCGCGCCTCGCCGGCTGCCTCCTCGAGGCGGCGGACGACCTGTCCGCGCTCGCCGGCATCGGGCAGGCGCTGCAGCTTCTCGGCACTTTCGGCGATAGTGGCCAGCGACCAGGCGCCGACGGCACGGGCCGAACCCTTAAGGGTGTGCGCGGCGATCCCCCATTCCTTCGCTGAGGGGGCATCCTTCAAGGCGCCGATAGTGATCGGAAGTTGCTCGGAGAAGAGGCCGAGGATTTCGACCTCCAGGGCGTGGTCGCCCATGGTGTAGCGGCGCAGGTGCCCCAGGTCGACCGGCGCGGCGGGCTCTGCCGCACAGGTTTCTGACGCCTTCATGGGATTGCCTGCCGACATACTCGCAACTCGCCCTAAACCACACTGCCGCCGGAAAAATCGCCTTGGCAAAACTCCACAGCGGACAGGCAAACTCACACACAGAATATAAACGCCCGTAAATTGCGCCCCTTCAACTTGAGCATTAACCTTTGACCGAATCGCACGCTGGACGGGCGAGGGGCGAAGGGCCGGGGAACCTTTCTTTTGCCCCAAACTCCGGCCAAGCGTTGGCAGACGGGTGGATTAGCAATTCTGGTTGTGGGCGTTGGGGTTGGCCGATCGAAAAGGCCACGCGCAGCCATCAGTTTTGCTGGGGACGTTCCCGTTGGTCGCGTGCTCGTTTGGACCGGGATGGGGGAGCACGTCACACATGGACGGGCGGATGGCTCACGACAACAATTTGCTGGACGCGCAGGAGGAGCAGACGCGCTCCGAGCCGGCGCTGACGTTGCCGG
>CAVVXX010000002.1:0-496528 GCA_963752395.1 uncultured Alphaproteobacteria bacterium | reverse complement strand
AGCTCGACCGTATCGAGGCTGTCCGCGCCAAGGTCTTCGATGAAGCTCGCGTTGTCCGACACCTTTTCGGCGTCCACATTCAGGTGCTCGACGACGATTTTCTTCACCCGCTCAGCGATGTCGCTCATTTTCTAACCTCTTGAGTGTTTCCGCCTGTACCGCCCCGGGCCGGGACCCGGATCGGCGGCACTAAGAGGCCGCCTGGCCGTTAACGCAAAGTCCGCGCTTGGTATCATACTCTCGCGGCCCGCGCCAAATAGGCGATAGGCCCTTCCCTGTCAAAGCCTTAGATCATCGCCATGCCGCCATTGACGTGCAGCGTCTGGCCGGTGACGTAGGCCGCTTCGTCGCTGGCGAGATAGACCACGGCCGAGGCCACATCGGCGCCCGCGCCGAGCCGCCCCGCAGGGATGCGTGGAAGCAGGATGGCCTTCTGTTCTTCGGTCAACGCATCCGTCATGGCCGTTGCGATGAACCCCGGCGCCACGCAGTTGACGGTGATGTTGCGCGAGGCCACTTCGGCGGCCAGCGCCTTGCTCATGCCGATGAGGCCGGCCTTGGCAGCGGCGTAATTGCCCTGCCCCGGATTGCCGGTGACGCCAACGATGGACGTGACCGTGACGATGCGGCCCCAACGCTTTTTCATCATGCCGCGCAACACGCCGCGTGACAGCCTAAACGCGGCGGTGAGATTGACCGCGATAACCTGATCCCACTCTTCGTCTTTCATGCGCATGAAAAGATTGTCGCGCGTGATGCCGGCATTGTTGACCAGAATGTCGATTGGGCCGGCGGCCGCTTCCGCCTTCTTCGGCAATTCTTCGACCTCGGCCGTAACACCGAGATTACACGGCACAGCAAAAGCGCGCGCGCCCAATTCCGCTTTCAATTTTTCAAGCGCGTCGGCGCGGGTGCCGGACAACACCACGGTCGCGCCTTGCGCTTGCAGCGCCTTGGCGATGGCACCGCCAATGCCACCCGATGCTCCGGTGACGAGTGCGGTTTTTCCAGAAAGGTCGAACATAACCATCTTTTACCTCCCCCACTGTGGGGAGGTCGATACGCGAACACGCGTAAGCGTGTGAGCGGATCGGCTGGGGGACTGCTTCGACGCCACCCTCCACCCGCTCGCGCAAGAGCGCTCGCGACCTCCCCACATAGGGGGAGGTGAAAATTGTGGCAAATGCGGTGCGTGCAAGATCTGCCTCACAATGTCTTTGCAAACGCTTCGATATCGGCGGGTGTGTCGAGAGAGAAGGTTTCCAACTCTTTATCTATACGCTTGACCATGCCGGTAAGCACTTTATTGCCGCCCGCTTCCACAGTCTTGTCAATTCCGAAGGATCTGAACGACGCCACGCTCTCGCGCCAGCGTACACGAGCAGTCACTTGCTGAACCAGCAGGCGGCGGATGGTTTCCGGTTCGAGCGTTTCGGCCGCGGTGACATTGGCAACAATGGGAACCGCAGGCGGGCGGATACTGGCCTGCGCCAATGCCTCGCGCATGCGGTCGGCCGCCGGCTGCATCAGCGGGCAATGAAACGGTGCGCTGACGGAGAGCGGGATCACGCGCTTGGCGCCATGCTGCTTTGCTATCTCGCCCGCCTTTTCGACCGCAAGCTTTGCGCCGGAAATTACGATCTGTCCCGGCGCGTTGTCATTGGCGACGACACATACGCCTGCGGCGGACGCTTCCTTGCAAGCGGCCTCAGCCGCATCGAGCTCCATGCCGATGAGCGCCGCCATCGCGCCTTCGCCCACCGGAACCGCCGCCTGCATCGTGCGCCCGCGTATTTTCAAAAGCCGCGCCGTTTCGGCGAGCGTGAATGCGCCTGTCGCGCACAGCGCGGAATATTCGCCAAGGCTGTGACCGGCCACGAGGCGTGCGTGACGCGCAACATCAAGACCCATTTCCTGCAATACGCGAATGATGGCAAGCGACGCCGCCATGATGGCGGGCTGGGCGTTTTCGGTGAGCGTGAGATCGGCTTCCGGCCCTTCCCACATCAGGCGTGAAAGTTTCTGCGACAGCGCCTCGTCGACTTCCTGAAACACCTGCCGCGCCAGCGCGAAAGCGCCTGCCAGGGGCTTGCCCATGCCGACCGCCTGGCTGCCCTGGCCCGGAAAGATGAAGGCGCGCGTCATGCCTGCCCCATAAATTGGGCCGCGTGCCAGCGCAAGTCATCCAGCCCCATCGGAGGGGGAATTGCCGTAATAGCCGTGCGTGAAAATCTGTTCGTATTGATTTTGGGAATCGCGAACGCGCGAAATCCGCTTCGAGCGCATACGGACAAACTCTTACATGCAGAGCCATATTTCTGCCCAATTTCGCCGCCGATTTCTCACTTTGCGGTAATGCGAAATGCTTTGCGCGCAGCTAACTAGTTGCTATTGCGGGATGAAACGGCGCAGAAATATTAACGAAACCAATTCGCATTTCGTACGTTTACATCGCTTACAGGGCGTGGCATCAGGGTCCGTATGCGGGCATAATTATCCCGGGGTGCCGGGTTGGACAGACTTGTGGGGGCAAGTCGTCGTAATCAAAGGAGACTTAGGAATGCATAGGAAATTTGCTTTGACTGCAGCTGCTCTGGCGATTGGCGCCCTGGCGTTTGCGACGCCGGCGTCGGCGGACGATGCAGGCGTAAAAGTTGGCGCGCTCACCTGCCATGTTGAAGGCGGTTGGGGCTTTGTCTTCGGGTCTTCGAAGGACCTGCGCTGCACCTACCACCCGACCCAAGGTAGGAACGAGCATTACTACGGCACGATCAACAAGTATGGCGTCGATATCGGTTACACCGAAGGCGGCGCTATCCTGTGGGCCGTGTTCGCACCGGCGTCTTCTATGAAGCCGGGCGCATTGGCCGGCGATTATGCCGGCGCCACGGCGAGCGCGACCGCGGTGGTCGGCGCGGGCGTGCATGTGCTGGTCGGGGGCTTCAGGCACTCGATCACGCTGCAACCCGTCAGCGTTGAAGGCAACACAGGCCTTAACGTCGCGGCCGGCATCGGCTCGATCACGCTGAGGCACGACACAGGCCGGTAATATTTCGGTCTGATACGGAATGGGAAAAGCCCCGCCTAATCCGCGGGGCTTTTTCTTTGTCTTGCCCCTTCCTCGTCACTCCGCTATAGCCCGCCCCTTGACCGGGTGCGGTCGCTTGGGGCTCCGCCGATAGCCTAGATAAAGGTGGGGTTAGCCGGATAGTCCGGCGCTTAAGCGAACCGACGCATGGGCGCCTCAGCCTTTGGCCCCCATCGTGCCGCAGCCAAAAGAAGGACGACGGGCCACATGGCTCTTTACGAACACATGCTGATCGCGCGCCAGGACATCAGCGCGCAACAGGTGGACGCACTCGCCACCCACCTCAAAACCATCGTCGAAAGCGAAGGCGGCAAGGTCGAGAAGCAGGAATATTGGGGCCTGCGCAGCCTCGCCTATCGCATCAAGAAAAACCGCAAGGGGCATTATGTGCTCCTCAACATCAACGCGCCGTCGAACGCGATCGTTGAGCTCGAGCGCCAGATCAAGATCAACGAAGACGTGCTGCGTTACATGACCGTGCGCGTGGAAGCATTCGAGCAATCGAACTCCAGCAAGAAGCGCGAACGCGAGCGTGAAGGCGAGGGCAAGCCGCGCGCCGAGGGTGACGTTGAAGTCGAAGTCGTGGTCGAAGGAGATGGAAAATGAGTGAGCCCGCCCTTCCCCGCCGCCCGTTCTTCCGCCGCCGCAAGACCTGCCCGTTCTCGGGCGCCAATGCGCCGAAGATCGACTACAAGGACGTGAAATTGCTCCAGCGCTATATTTCCGAGCGCGGCAAGATCGTGCCCAGCCGCATCACCGCCGTCAGCGCGAAAAAGCAGCGCGAACTGGCCACCGCCATCAAGCGCGCGCGCTTCATGGCGCTGCTGCCCTACGTCGTGAAATAGGAGCGCGGCCATGCAAGTGATCCTGCTCGAACGCGTCGAAAAGCTCGGCCAGATGGGCGACGTGGTGAAAGTGAAAGACGGCTTCGCCCGCAATTTCCTTTTGCCGCAGAAAAAAGCGCTGCGCGCCACCAAGGACAACATCGCCTATTTCGAAACCCAGCGCGCGCAACTTGAGGCGCGCAATCTCGACCGCAAGAAAGAAGCCGAAGGCGTCGGCGCCAAGCTGGACGGCAAAGCCTTCGTGCTGCTGCGCCAGGCGGGCGAGCGCGGGCAGTTGTACGGCTCGGTCTCCCCACGCGATATCGCCGACGTCATCACCAAAGGCGGCTTCAGCGTCGACCGCCACCAGGTTCCGCTTGACCACGCCATCAAGAGCATCGGCATCAACAGCATCACCGTGGTGCTGCACCCGGAAGTGCGCGTGCATGTGAAACTGACGGTGGCGCGCACCGAAGACGAAGCCGAGCGCATTGCGCGGGGCGAGGACGTGCTGGCAGAGCTCACGCCTGAGCAGGAAGCCGAGCAGGAACTTGCCGCTGCCAAGGCCGCGGCCGAATCGATGTTCGAAGAAGGCGCGGGGCCAAAGGCGGGAGAGCAGCCGGAGAATCTGCAGAAGTCCGGCTCGTCCGGATAAAGAAACGGCGTGCCGCCGGCGCACATGCTCGAACTCGCGATTGCCGCATTCACGACGTTTTTCGTCACCGTCGGCCCGGTTGAGGTCGCGGCCATCTTTCTTTCCGTCACGCCGCATGAGAGCGCGAAACAACGCCGTCAGACGGCGATTACGGCGTCCATCGTTGCGGCTGCCGTGCTCGCGGGCTTCGCGCTTGGTGGGCGCAGCCTGCTTGAGGTGCTGGGCGTAGGCTTGCCGGCGTTCCGCGCAGCGGGCGGCATTCTGTTGCTGAAAATGGCGGCCGATCTTTTGCTGGCCGAACGCACCGGCCTCACCTCGATCACGCCGGAAGAAGAACGCGAAGCCGAGCGTCAGCCCGATGTCGCCGTTTTTCCGTTGGCCATTCCGATGATTGCGGGTCCCGGCACGATCACCGCCGTGCTGCTTCTAATGGCAAAAGCGAAAACCATCGCCGCTGATGCCGTAGTGCTCGGCTGTATCGCGGCGATTTGTGTGGTGACTCTGATCTGCATGCTGGCGGCCACGCGGCTGGTGCGCCTGCTCGGCCTCACCGGCACCAACGTCATCGCCCGCGTTTCGGGAATTCTGCTGGCCGCGCTCGCCATGCAGTTCATCTTCGATGGCCTCGAACAGAGCGGAATTCTGCACTGAAATCAGTGCCTTGCCGCGGTGCATCAAGGCGATAGCCTATGGTAATCTGAGTCAGCCGGAGGCCCCTCATGTCTTCAATGACCGAGACCAAGCGTATCACCGTACCGGAAATCCGCGCCCGCAAGGGCCGCGAGCCCATTGTCTGCCTCACTTGTTATCACGCGCACACGGCGCGGCTGCTCGACCCTTACGTCGATCTGATGCTGGTGGGCGACAGCTTGGGCACCGTCATGCACGGCATGGAGAACACGCTGGGCGTGACACTTGAGCTGATGATCACCCACGCCAAGGCTGTCATGCGCACGGCAAAGCGCGCGCTCGTTGTCGTGGACATGCCATTCGGTTCTTACGAAGAAAGCCCCGCGGTCGCTTTTCGCAACGCCGTGCGCGTGATTCAGGAAACCGGCGCCAGTGCGGTGAAGCTCGAGGGCGGCTCGCGCATGGCTGACACCATTACCTATCTCACCAATCGCGGTATTCCGGTGATGGGCCATATCGGACTGACGCCGCAAATGGTTCACGTCATGGGCGGCTTCAAGACGCAAGGCCGCACGGAAGCTGAATGGCCCGCCATCGAAGCCGACGCCAAGGCGGTAGCCGAGGCCGGCGCATTCTCGGTGGTACTGGAAGGCATGGCCGAACCACTGGCCGCGCGTATCACGCGCGCTATTCCCATCCCCACCATAGGCATCGGCGCCTCGCCCGATTGCGACGGCCAGATCCTGGTGATGGAAGACATGCTGGGCCTCAACCCGAGCCCGCCGCGTTTCGTGCGCGAATATGCCCATCTCGGCCCCGAGATCGAAGAGGCCGTGAAAACCTATGCGGCCGATGTGCGGGCGCGGACCTTCCCCGGCAAGGAAAATGTCTACCAAATGAAGAAAAAGGCATAAGCGCCATTTGCCTTTGCCTCCGGCCCTGACACAGGCTAATCATCACGTCCGTTCAAAGGGTTGAAGCGCCCCCTGGCGGGGCCTTGCTCAAGGAACTTTCCCGTGACCGACATTTTTCAGGAAGTCGAAGAAGAAGTACGCCGAGAGCGATACCAGCAGCTCTGGCAAAAATACGGCAATCTCGCCATTGCTGCAGCCGCGCTTATTGTCATCGCTGTTGCCGGTTATGAGTTGTGGCTCGCCTGGGACCGTTCACAGCGCGAGGCCGCTTCGAACCAGTTTCATGCGGCGGAGCAACTGGCTCAGGCCGGCCGCCTTGGCGAAGCGGAAACTGCCTTTGCAAAACTCGCCGAGGATGCGCCGTCCGGTTATGCGACGCTGTCCAAATTCCATCAGGCCGCGGTCATGCTCGCCGCTGGCAAGCGCGATCAGGCATTGGCGCTTTATGACCAGCTCGCGCAATCGAAAGATCCGAATCTTAGCGGCATGGCACGGCTGCGCATCGCCTGGGCGCAGGCTGAATATGCCCCGCGCGATCAAATAGAAAAAACACTCGCGCCCCTTAGTGGCGCCGGCAATCCATGGCGTTTCGTTGCGCAGGAAGTGTTGGCCTTTGCCGATCTGCGCGAAGGGCGGTTCAGCGTGGCCCTGAAAGCCTATGAGCTGCTCGCATCCGACAATAAGGCGCCACAGGGTGTGCGCCAGCGTGCCGGCGCCATCGCTGAATATCTGAAGGCAAACCCCAACTCGACCGCTGCAATGCCTTCGCATCCGTGAACTAGGAGACAATCCCCCTCATGATCTCCTCGCGTACTTGCCTTATCGCATTTGCCCTCGCAGCTGCGACGTTGCTCACTGCTTGCGACACGCTCCAAGACTTGTTGCCCGAAGTGAAGCATCGCGAAAAGATAAAGGGCGAACGCGTTCCAGTTATGGCTGCCGAAGATCAGCTGCAAGTCGACCCGCAGTTGGCCGATATACCCGTGCAACTTCCGCCGCCTTATCTCAACCCGGATTGGCCTCAACCCGGAGGTTATTCAGACAATGTGCTGCATCATCTCGAGGCCGGCGGCCCGCTAAAAATGATTTGGGACGCGAACGCCGGCAAAGGCTCGGATGAGGACTCACTTCTTACCGCGCCCGCCTATCGTTGCCGAAGGCGCTGTTTACGTCCTCGATGCGGAATTGAATATCACGGCTTTCAACGCCAAATCTGGTCAGGCACTGTGGCGCATTAGCCTTGCGCCCGATGCAGACGATCCCGAAAAAGGCGCAGGGGGCGGAATCGCTTACGACAACGGCAGGCTGTACGCCGCATCGGGGTTTGGCTTCGTCAAAGCGCTCGATGCCAAGACGGGCAAGGAACTTTGGAAGGCAAATCTTTCCGTGCCCATCACTGACGCGCCGACGGTGAACGGCGGCCGCGTTTACGTCATTACCCAAGAGAACCACCTCTACGTGCTGGCCGCAGCCGACGGCCGCGTGTTGTGGGATCACACGGGCATCGTAGAGAGTGCGGCCATCATGTCCGGGACAAGCCCTGCCGTGGCGGGCGAATTCGTGGTGGCTCCTTATTCTTCGGGCGAGCTGTTTGCGCTGAGGGTCGAAAACGGCCGCGTAGCCTGGAGCGACACGCTCACGCGCACTGGCGCCACTACGCCGCTCACCGCGATCAATGACATCGCCGGGCGGCCCGTCATCGACCGCGGCATGGTGTTCGCCGTCAGCCATTCGGGACGCATGGTCGCTATCGATATCCGTACCGGCGAACGCGTCTGGACGAACAATATCGCCGGCATTCAGACGCCTTGGGTGGCGGGGGATTACGTCTACGTGGTGTCGGTGGATGCCCAGCTATTTTGCCTGACGCGCAAAGATGGCCGCATTAAATGGATGAGCCAGATGCCGCATTACGAGGACCCGGACAGCAAAAGCGATCCGATTTACTGGGCTGGACCGGTTCTGGTCTCGGACCGGCTGCTGCTGCTGTCGTCGGTTGGGAAGGCCGTTTCTGTTTCTCCCTACACAGGGCAAATTCTGGGTGAAGTGGACATCCCGCACGGCGCGTTTATTGCCCCTGTGGTCGCAAACGGCATGGTCTATATCCTGACCAATGATGCCGAGCTTGTTGCGCTGAAATAAAGCCGTGTCATGACGCTGACCGTCGCCATCGTCGGCCGGCCCAATGTCGGCAAATCGACGCTGTTCAACCGGCTGGCGCGGCAAGCGGCTCGCCATCGTCGACGACACGCCCGGCGTCACGCGCGACCGGGTCGCAGCCGAAAGCAATTTCGGCGGGCTCGCATCTGCGCATCCGATCGACACCGCAGGCTTCGAGAGGCGCGCCGCAGAAAGCCTGCAGGCGCGCATGCTGCAGCAGACGCGCGCGGCGCCATCGCCGAGCGCCGATGTCTGCCTGTTCGTGATCGACGCGCGCGAAGGCGTTACCCCCGGCGACGAGATCGTGGCCGATGCGCTGCGCAAGAGCGGCAAGCCCGTGATCCTGGCCGCCAACAAGTGCGAAGGCGCGGCCGCCATGCCGGGCCAGGCGGAGGCGTTATGCGCTGGGCTTCGGCGAGCCGATCGCGCTTTCCGCCGAGCATGGATCGGCTTGGCCGACCTTTACGACGCGCTTGCGCCCTTTGCCGCAAGCGAGATACCGAGGAAAGCCGAACCGGCGGAGCCCGAAGCGGATCGGCCGCTGCAAGCTCGCCATCGTCGGCCGGCCCAATGTCGGCAAGTCGAGCCTGTTGAACCGCCTGCTGGGCGACGAACGCGCGCTGACGGGCCCGAGGCCGGCATCACGCGCGACGCCGTCGCTGCCGCAATGGCACTGGCAGGAGCGCAACATCCTGCTGCACGACACCGCGGGCCTGCGCAAAAAGCGCGCACGATCGGCCGAAAAGCTGGAAAAGCTGTCCGTCGATTCGACGCTCAACGCCATCCGCTTCGCCGATTGCGTGATCGTGGTGATCGATGCGACGCAGCCCTTCGAGAAGCAGGACCTCGACCATCGCCGATCTGATCGAGCGCGAAGGCCGCGCCATGGTTTCGCCTTCAACAAATGGGACCTGGTCGACAGACCGTGGCGGCGCGCTCAAGGATTTCGCGAGCGCGTCGACACGTCTCCTGCCGCAGGTGGCGGGCGCCGCCATTGTCGGCGCTTTCCGCCCTGACCGGCGAAGGCATCGACCGGCTCATGCCCGCCGTGATCGAAGCAGATCGCACCTGGAACACGCGCGTGGCGACGCCCGATCTCAACCGCTTCTTGCAAGAGGCGCTCGAGCGGCATCCGCCGCCCGCCGTGCAGGGGCCGCGCGCATCCGCATCCGCTACATGACCCAGCCCAAGGTCACGGCCGCCGACTTTCGTGCTGTTCGGAAACCAGCTGAAGGCGTCTGCCGGAGTCCTATCTGCGCTATCTCGCCAACGGCTTGCGCGCAAGCTTTTGGCCTTAAAGGCACGCCCGCTGCGTTTCACGTTGCGTACGTCCAACTAACCCTTACGCGCATAAGAGTGGCGCGATCAGATGTCCGACATCATCGAAGTACGAACATCTCACCAAGACCTTCGGCGACTTCACGGCGGTCAACGACGTGAGCTTCGACGTTGCCGCAGGCCGAGATTTTCGCCTTTCTCGGGTCCGAACGGCGCCGGCAAATCCACCACCATCAAGATGCTGACGACGCTGCTCGCCCCCACCAGCGGCAGCATTCGCGTCAACGGCCTGACCCGGCGCGCGAAGCCGATGCGGTACGCCGCTCGTTCGGCATCGTGTTTCAGGACCCGAGCCTCGACGACGAGCTGACCGCGCTATCGAGAACATGGATTTCCACGGCATCTCTATACCGCATGCCGCGACAAGGTCCGGCGCGGAGCGCATCGAGGCAACTGCTGCAAATTCGTCGAGCTGTGGGACCGCCGAAGAATCCTGTGTGAAGACGTTTTCCGGCGGCATGAAGCGGCGGCTCGAAATCGCGCGCGGGCTGCTGCACCATCCGAAAATCATCTTCCTGGACGAGCCGACGCTTGGCCTCGATCCGCAAACGCGCAATCACATGTGGAATTATCTCAGCGATCTGAACAAGAACGAAGACACCACCGTTTTCTTCACCACCCATTACATGGAAGAAGCCGAGCGCGTCGCGCAACGCATCGCCATCATCGATCACGGCAAGATCGTCGCATCGGGCACCGTGACGACTTCGATCAAGCAGCGAACCGAAACGGAATCGCTCGAAGAGGCCTTCCTCAAGCTCACCGGCCACGACATCCGCGAGGAAGAAGGCACCCAGGCTCGACCAGTCTGCGCACTTTCAGCGCGCGCAACTGGCAGGAGGCGCAGATGAACGACGATCTATGTCCTCTGGCTGCGGCAGCTCAAGCGCTACTGCGCGCTCGCGCCCGCATCTTCGGCTCGCTGGCCCAGCCGCTGCTGTTACCTGGTCGCCTTCGGTTTCGGGCTTGGGCACGGTATTCGCGGCGGCGGGGCGCGGCAATTATTTTCAATTTTCTGGCGCCCGGCATTGTCGGCATGAGCATCATCTTCACCTCGATCTTTTCCGGCATGGAGCGTGATCTGGGACCGCCAGTTCGGTTTCCTGAAAGAGACGCTGGTCGCGCCTGTGTCGCGCATTCAGCGTCATGGTGGGGCGGCGTGCTGGGCAGCGCCACCACAGCCATCGGTCCAGGGCATGATCGTGCTGGTCGTGATTTCCGTGGCTCTTCGGCTTTCACCCGCACGAATTGGCGCGATGTTGCCCGCCGCCCTCGCCGTCATGGCGACCTGATCGCGCATGCTGTTCAGCGCCATCGGCACTGTTGATCGGCGACGTTGCTCAACGACATGCAGGCCTTTCCAGCTGATCATGAATTTCCTGGTGATGCCGATCTTCTTCCTGTCGGGCGCCATGTTTCCCGCTCGATGGGTTGCCGCACGGCGATGACCATCATGACGCAGCTCGACCCGCTCTCCTACGGCGTCGATGCCATGCGCGCGCTGCTCACCGGCACGTCGCATTTTTCGCTGCCGCTTGATCTCCTCGTGCTGGGCACTACCACGCTGGTGCTATTGCTGGCGGGAAGTTTCTTCTTCCGCAAGGTTCAGATTTAACGCTTGGCGGAAACCAGCTCGCCGTGCTTGACGCAGGCAGGTGACAGCAATTCCAGGATCGCGGGCAGATGCGCTTCCGGCGGCGGCAGCGTTTGCGGGTCCTCGCCGGGAAAAGCCTGTGCGCGCATCCGTGTGCGCGTGGGACCGGGATTGAACAGGTTCACCTTCACATTGGTGCCTTTGCATTCTTCGGCATAGGTCAGCACCATCGATTCCAGCGCCGCCTTGCTCACGGCGTAGCCGCCGAAGAAGGGCAAATGCACGCGCGCCACGCCCGAGCTCACGAACAGCGCGCGGGCCCCATCGGATTGGCGCAGCAACGGATCGAGCGAACGGATCAACCGCCAGTTGGCGGTAACGTTCACGGCCATCAGCTCATCCCAGATTTTGGGCGGCATGTGGGCCAGCGGCGTCACCTGACCGATCACGCCTGCGTTGGCCAGTAACGCATCCAGCCTGCCCCAGCGCTCGAACAGCGCGGCACCCAGGCGGTCGATGCCTTCGCCGTCCTTGAGATCGAGCGGAACCAACGTCGCCGCGCCACCCGCTTTCTGGATTTCATCGTCCAGTTCTTCAAGGCCGCCAACGGTGCGCGCGACGGCCACCACATGCGCGCCGGCCTGGCCCAGCGCCAACGCCGCCGCACGCCCGATCCCGCGCGACGCGCCGGTAACGAGCGCGATGCGATTTTTGAAAGGCTGACTGGAATCCATGATGGCTCCTGGAGCGCCCCCTCACCCTACCCTCTCCCCCTGATGGGGGAGAGGGTGCGAGCGAAGCGAGCCGGTGAGGGGACAGGCCCCTCACCCGCTCGCGCTAACGCGCTCGCGGCCTCCCCACAAGGGGGGGCAATTTTGATGCTGCGTATTCACGCCACTTCGGCGAGGAGCGAGAGCTGGCGATCCTTGCCGCCGCCATGTCGCGTCGGTGGGCTCGATCGGATATTCGCCGGAGAAGCAGGCATCGCAGAATTGCGGCGCCGCCGCGTTGCGCTTCGCCTCGCCGACGGCGCGATACAGGCCGTCCATCGAAATGAAGGCCAGACTGTCGGCGTTGATGAATTTGCGCATGCCCTCGAGGTCAAGCTTGTGCGCGAGCAGATCCTCGCTTGTTCGGCGTATCGACGCCGTAGAAACAGGAATTGGTCGTGGGCGGGCTGGCGATGCGGAAATGCACTTCCTTGGCGCCCGCATCGCGCACCATTTCCACGATCTTTTTCGAGGTCGTGCCGCGCACGATGGAATCGTCCACCAGCACCACGCTTCTTCCCCGCAAGCTTTTCGCGGTTGGGGTTGTGCTTGAGCTTCACGCCCAGATGGCGGATGCGGTCCGACGGCTCGATGAAGGTGCGGCCGACATAATGGTTGCGGATGATGCCGAGCTCGAACGGCAAACCCGATGCGTTGGCGTAGCCCAGCGCCGCCGGCACGCCGGAATCGGGAACCGGGATCACCATGTCGGCTTCGGCCGGCGCTTCGCGCGCCAGTTCTTCGCCGATGCGCTTGCGCGCTTCGTAAACGTTGTGGCCTTCCACCATGGAATCGGGCCGCGCGAAATAGACATATTCGAAGATGCAGAAGCGGTGCGGCTTGACGGGGAACGGATGCAGCGACTCGATGCCGTCCTTGGTCACCACCACCATTTCGCCGGCGCCGATATCGCGCACGAATTCCGCGCCGATGATGTCGAGCGCGCAGGTTTCGGAGGAAAGGATATATGCGCCGTCGAGCTTGCCCAGCACCAGCGGGCGCACGCCATAGGGATCGCGCACGCCGATCAATTTCTTGGAGGTCAGCGCCACCAGCGAATAGGCGCCCTCGCACTTGTTTCAGCGCGTCGATCAGGCGGTCGACGATGGTGTCGTAACGTGCTGCGCGCGGCCAGATGGATGATGGTTTCGGTGTCCGAGGTGGACTGGAAGATGGCGCCCTCTTGCACCAGCTCTTCGCGCAAGCTGCGCGCATTGGTGAGATTGCCGTTATGGGCGACCGCGAGCCCGCCGCCCGCCAGATCGGCAAACATCGGCTGGATATTGCGCGCAGTCGAACCGCCGGTGGTGGAATAGCGCACATGGCCGATAGCGTTGGCGCCCGAGCTTCTGCGCGTGTAGCCGTGCTTGCCGAAAATATCGCCGACCAGGCCGAGATGGCGCTCAGCGGTGAAATGCGCGCCGTCGAAGGCGACGATACCGGCCGCTTCCTGCCCGCGATGCTGAAGCGCATGCAGACCCAGCGCGGTCAGCGCAGGCGCATCCGCGTGGCCGAAAACGCCGAAGACGCCGCACTCTTCATGCAGCTTGTCGGATTCGAAATGCGTGTCGTCATTGCGGGGAGTTCTTCCCGTCCCCGGTGGCCTCGATGAGCCTGTCTAGCGCGCGGCGGTCGCGCGCGCCATAGGTTTTCCCAGGCTTGGCAACCGGGCTGGATTTGGCGGTTTCTTGCGCGGGTTGCTGCGGCAAAACGGTCGTTTGCCGGTGTCCAGTCCGCGATCGGGAACCAGGCTTAGCAAAACGTCACTGGTGCTTTGAATGAGCGGCAACAGGCGCGCATGCGTCAGCCAGCCAGGATGATCGCGCGTGGGAACCAGCGCGCACAAAGGCAATATAGGCGATGCCGATGATCACCAGCCCGCGGCCAATGCCGAAGACAAAACCCAGCGCGCGGTCCACCGGGCCGATTTCGCGAATTCTTGACGTTCTCGCCGAAGCGGTGGCTGAGGAATGAGAGCGGAATGAGCACGAGCAGGAAGATGATCGCGCCCGCGGCCAGGCTCGCGAGCCAGCCCGACGCGATGTAGTTCTTCAGAAGCGGCTCAAGCAGCGGGTAAAACCGCAGCGCCGAATAGGCGGCCGCGACCCAGGCGAAGATCGACAGCGTTTCCTGCACCAGCCCACGCCACATGGCGAAGACGGCGGAGAGCAGGATCACGCCGACGACGAGGAAATCGATGACTGTTACTGACAACCCCGTCCATGATTCGTATTCTACCACGACTCCGTGGCCCGACTTTCACTTCCCCCGTACCTGACGGCGCGGAGAAAATGCAGAACTACTTGTCACTTCCAAAAAAGCCGCCAGTTCACGCACATCGCTGACGGTCTTCAAGTCGATGCCCGCACCTTCCGATTTGGTGCCCTTGCGGCACGCAGCGCCGTCTTGAAGCCGAGCTTCGCCGCTTCTTTCAGGCGGGCATCCGCCTGGCCGCAGGGGCGCACATCGCCGGATAAACTGATCTCGCCGAAGATCACGCAATCCTTTGGCAGCGCGCGGCCCGTGAAAGGACGAAATCAGCGCCGCCGCCGCCGCCAGATCCGCCGCCGGTTCGCTTACCTTCAGGCCGCCGGCAACATTGAGATAGACATCCTGGCCCGGTAATTCCAAGACCCGCACGCGCATCGAGCACGGCCAGCATCATCGACAGCCTTCCGGCGTCCCAGCCCACCACGGCGCGGCGCGGGGACGCCGTAACCGGCGGCGGCAACGAGGGCCTGAATTTCGACCAGGATCGGCCGCGTGCCTTCGATGCCGGCGAAAATGGCCGCGCCCGGCGCCCGCGCCGTGCGGTCGCCCAGAAACAGCGCCGACGGATTGGCAACTTCTTCAAGGCCGCGCCCGGTCATTTCGAACACGCCGATTTCGTCGGTGGCGCCGAAGCGGTTTTTCACCGCGCGCAAGATGCGGAAATGATGCCCGCGCTCGCCTTCGAAATAGAGCACGGCATCGACCAGATGCTCGACCGCCTTGGGCCCCGCGATCTGGCCTTCCTTGGTGACATGGCCGACGAGGAGCAGCGACACGCCGCTGCTTTTTGCGTAACGAACGAGATCGTGCGTGGCGGTGCGCACCTGCGCGATGGTGCCGGGGGCGGCTTCCAGCGACGAGGTCCAGATGGTCTGGATGGAATCGATGGCGAGCACGCCCGGCGTCGGCGATGTGCCAAGCGTGGTGAGAATATCCTCGACGCAAGTGGCCGAGCCCAGCTGCACCGGCGCATTGGCAAGCCCCATGCGGCCCGCGCGTAGCCGCACCTGGGCCAGCGCTTCCTCGCCGGAGATGTAAACCGCGCTTGCCGCCCTGCATCGCATAAGCCGCAAGCGCCTGAAGGATGAGCGTGGATTTGCCGACGCCCGGATCGCCGCCGACCAGAAGCGCCGAGCCCGGCACCAGCCCGCCGCCCGCCACGCGGTCGAATTCCGCACACGCCGGTGGCGCGGCGCGCGGGTTCTTCGCCCTTGGCTTTCAATCCTTCCAGCGCGAATGGCCGGCCCTTTGCCGGGCGGCGCGCGCTTACGCCTGCAGGCGGCGCGGCAGCTTCTTCAGCCAGCGAATTCCACGCGCCGCATGCCTCGCAGCGCCCCGCCCATTTCGAATAGGAGGTGCCGCAGGACTGGCAGACAAAAGCAATGTTCGTGCGAGGCTTCATTCAATCTTTCACCTCCCCCTTTGTGGGGAGGTCGATCCGCCGAAGCAAGTGCGAAGGCGGATCGGGTGGGGGGCGATGGCAAAACCCTACCCCACCCTGGCCGCTACGCGGCCATCCCTCCCCATAAAAGGGGAGGGAAAATATTGTGTGCAATTACCCCCGCACTTCCATCTTGATCGGGCCTTCGGCGCGGCCGTGGATGAACTGGTCGACGTAGGGATTGCCGCTGTTGTCGATGTCGCTTGGTCGGGCCGTGCCAGATGATCTTGCCCTTGTAGATCATGGCGATGCGGTTGGCGATTTTACGCGCGCTCACCAGATCGTGGGTGATGGAAAGCGTGGTCACGCCAAGATCGCGGACGGTGGTGACAATCAGATTGTTGATGACGTCCGACATGATCGGATCGAGGCCGGTGGTGGGCTCGTCGAAAAAGATGATTTCCGGGTTGGCGGCGATGGCGCGCGCGAGCCCCACGCGCTTTTGCATGCCGCCGGAAAGTTCGGACGGCGACAGATTTCCCACTTCGGGGCCAAGACCTACTTTCGCGAGTTTCTCAATTGCGATGTCGCGCGCTTTGTGACGCGCCACGCCATGGCCCTGGATCAGCCCAAACGCCACGTTTTCCCAAACCGGAAGGCTATCGAACAGCGCACTGCCCTGGAACAGCATGCCGAATTTGCGCAGCACCTGTTCGCGCGCGCTTCTTCTCATGCGCGTGACATCTTGACCGTCAACCAGGATGCGGCCCTCTTCGGGGCGCAGGATGCCCAGCACGCATTTGATCATCACCGACTTGCCGGTGCCCGAGCCGCCGATGACAACCAGCGATTCACCCTGGTTGAGCGTGAGGTCGATGCCATCCAGCACGACCTTGCGGCCAAAGCGCTTCTTCACGCCGCGCATTTCGATCTTTGGAGTGGAGGTCGCCATCGCGCTCAATGTGAGAAGAAAATTTCGGTGAGCACGTAATTGGCGGCCAGAATGAGAAATGGAAGCCGCCACCACTGCGTTTGTCGTCGCGGCGCCGACGCCTTGCGCGCCGCCCTTGGAATTGAAGCCGTTGTAGCAACCCATCAGCGCGATGATGAAGCCGAACACCGCCGCCTTCACGAGGCCCGAAAACACGTCATCGAATTCCAGAAAATCGATGGTGTTCTTGAGATAGATCGCGCCGTTGAAGCCGAGCGATTGCGTGCCCAGCACATAACCGCCGAACACGCCGATGGAGTCGGCAATCGCCACCAGGAGCGGCATGGTGATCACGGCGGCGATAAGGCGCGGCACCACCAGATACTTTATCGGATTGGTCGAAAGCGTGGTCAGCGCGTCAATTTGTTCGGTGACGCGCATGGTGCCGATTTCTGCGGCGATGGCCGACGCCACACGCCCCGCCACCATCAGGCCCGCGATCACCGGCCCAAGCTCGCGCGTAATGCCAATGGCGACCACCTGCGGCACGAAAGCTTCCGCGCCATAACGGCTGGCGCCAAGAAAAATCTGCAAGGCCAGCACGCCGCCGGTGAAGAACGCCGTCAGCCCGACAACTGGCAGCGAGAAATAGCCGATGCGCTGCATCTGCTGGAGGATGAGGTACCAATAAACCGGCGGGCGGAAGCAGCAGGAAACTGCATCGCCCATGAAGATGGCGAGCCGCCCCATCTGCGCCATGAAGGTCATGACGACGCGGCCCGTAGAGGCAAAAACGTTCAGGCCGGCTTCCAGGCGCATTCAGATTTCCTCATAGGCGCGAGGCACGCGCGGGGCGATTCCAGTAAGTATCTCATAACTTATCGTGCCTGCGGCATCCGCCACATCTTCAAGCGGGATTGTATCACCAAAAAACTCGACCTCGGCGCCGCGATGGCAGGCAGAATCGGGCACCCCTGTGGCGTCGAGCGCGGCAAGGTCCATCGAGATGCGGCCAGCAAACTTCATGCGCACGCCGCCCAGCGCTCCTTCACCGCGCCCCATAAGCGCACGCGGCAAACCGTCCGCGTATCCGAGCGAAACCGTGACCAGCTTCAATGGCTTCCCCGCCGTGAAGGTGGCTCCGTAACCAACGCTATCCCCAGTGTCAACGCGGCGCACCTGCAACACACGGCCGGTCAGTAACGCTACGACGCGATAAGGATTTGGCAAAGCGGGCTGCGGATTGCCGCCGTAAAGCGCCAAGCCCGGCCGCACCATGTCGAAGGCGTAATCTTTTCCAAGGCCAATGCCCCCCGATGCGGCGAGGCTAGCGGGCGCCTGTGGAAGCTTCGCCAACACAGCGTGAAAGCGTTCGAGCTGCATGCGGTTGTTCGCACTTTTAGGATCGTCGGAACAGGCAAGATGACCAAGCACCAGCGCGAGCTTGATGTTGGTCAGGCGTTTTGCCGCTTCCGCGGCGAGCATATCCGTATCGGTATGCGTGAGGCCGGAACGGTTCATTCCGGTATCGACCTGTATCGCAGCATCAAGCGTTGCGCGCGCGTCGCGCGCGGCCGCCGACCATTCGGCAATTTCATCCAGTGAGTTGAGAACAGGGATCAGATTATTCGCGCGATAGACGGAAACCGTGCCGGGCATCAGCCCATCGAGGACAAAGATGCGCGCGCCCGGAAGCGTTTTGCGCAAGCCAATGCCTTCTTCGATACGCGCAACAAAGAATGAGTTGGCCCCAGCCCCGGCCAGCGCGCGAGCGGCAGCCACCATGCCGGTGCCGTATGCGTCTGCCTTCACCACGGGCGCAACGATTGCGCCGCCCGCGCGGCGCGCGACTTCACGGTAGTTCGCTTTCAATGGGCCCAGCCTGACGGTCAGCCGGGCCGCTTCGTGTTCCGTTTGCGACATGGGGGGAGAAAACGATAGGCGCGAGCGGTAGTCAAACAACCCATGTCGTCATGGCCGGGCTTGACCCGGCCATCCATCGCGCCCGTGTCTGCGGGCGCTAAAGAGTCATTGGCGCGCGGACACGCGCCAGATGGATGGCCGCCTCGGAGGGCGGCCATGACGAGCGGAGATAATTAATACGGTATCTGTTTCACGTCTTCCGGCGCGGCCAGGTTGGAGAAGCGCGTGAACCGCTCGTCGAAGAACAGCTCGATCCGGTTGGTGGGGCCGTGGCGGTGTTTTTCCACCAGGATCTCGGCGCGGTTGTGCACACGCTCCATCTTGGCCAGCCATTTGTCGTGCTCGACAGCGTCTTCATTGGCATCGGGCTCGCGCGTCTTGAGATAATATTCCTCGCGGAAGACGAACATCACCACGTCGGCATCCTGCTCGATGGTGCCGGATTCGCGGAGGTCCGACAGGATGGGCCGCTTGTCGTCGCGGGCATCGACGCCGCGCGAAAGTTGCGACAGTGCCACCACCGGAATTTCCAGCTCCTTCGCTAGCGCCTTGAGGCCCTTGGTGATCTCGGAAACTTCCTGCACGCGGCTTTCATAACGGCGGTTGGTGGGCTCCACCAGCTGCAGATAGTCGATAACGATCAGGCCGATATGTTTCTCGCGCTTCATGCGCCGCGCGCGCGCTGCGATCTGGGCAATGGAGATGCCGCCAGTGTCGTCAATATATAGCGGCAGGTCGCCCAGCACCTGCGCCGTCTGCACGAAGCGGTTCCATTCGGGATCGGTGAAGCGCCCGGTGCGGATCTTGCGCATTTCGATTTCGGTCTGCTCGGACAGAATACGCGCCGACAATTGCGACGCCGCCATTTCGAGGCTGAACAGCAGCACCGGCGCGCCACGTGGCGGGCTCGCGGCATCGGCTTTGTCCTTGGCGAAGAGCCGCGCGGCATAAAACGCCATGTTGGTGGCGAGCGCAGTCTTGCCCATGCCCGGGCGCCCGGCGACGATCACCAGATCGGAATGGTTGAGCCCGCCCAGCAGCATATCCAGATCGGTGAATCCAGTCGGCACGCCGGACAGGCTGCCGCCACGCGCCAGCGCGCCTTCGGCCAGCTTCACCGCACGCGTCAGCGCCGCATCGAATGACAGCGGCCCTTCGCCGAAACGCCCGCGCTCGGCAACCTGGTAGAGCGCCTTCTCGGCTTCTTCGATCTGCGCCTGGGGCGGCACATCGAGAGAGGCCTCGAAAGCCGTGTTGACGATGTCCTCGCCGATATGGATGAGCTCGCGGCGCATGGCGAGGTCGCGCAGGATGCGGGCATACTCGTTCACATTGGGCAGCGCCGGCGCCGCACGCGCCAGGCTGACCAGATAGGCATGCCCGCCCACTTCGGCCAGGCCGGGATCGTTTTCCACAGCCGCCTTCAGGGTGAGCGGGGTGACGATCTGGCCTTTCGCCCACATCTTTTCGATGGTTTCGAACAGGCGCTGGTGCAGCGGATCGTAAAAATGCTCGGGCTTCAGCGTGGCCGAAACGCGCTCGAGCGAATAATTATCCACCAGCAGGGTGCCCAAAAGCGCCTGCTCGATCTCCACGTCGTACGGAAGCTGGCGGTAGGCGTCCTGCTCCATAGCGGGCTCGGTTTTTCTAAGTGCGTTTTGCATGGGCAGGCCGACTATCGAGAGCCGCGCGCTAGCTATCAAGCCGCGCAAATCACCTGCTAACAGGAATAGGATATCAGTGAATTCGGTTCGGAAGAGCTTGACTTGTGGCCTCGCGGAATTACAGCAAAGCCTCGCTTGCGCGTCCTACGCCGAGGAAGACCAGCGCCGATAGCGCGAGAACGATAACCGCCAGAAAATCCGGCGCGCCAATTACAGCCCAGCTCTTTTCGATCAGATCCTGAATGGTGGGCGCCAAAATCCACAGCAGCGCCGAGGCAGCAAGAATGTATGGCACCATCTCCAACGCCTCCGCCCATGCCCGGCGGCGCTCGATGCGCTCCAGCACCGCGAAAGTGAAAGTGCGGTCAGTGGCCGGCGGCACATCGGCCGCGAACAATTCGGAGAGTTTGCGTTCGGCGTTACTCATGTTCGCTTCCCAATACGTCGAGCAGTTTGGCACGGCCGCGGCTGACATGCGACTTCACCGTGCCCAGCGGAATCCCCAGGGTTTCCGCGGCTTCTTCGTGGGTAAACTCGGCCGCGAGACATAGCGCCACGGCCGCGCGCTGTTCCGGCGGCAGCGCGTTCATGGCCCTGGTCAGATCGAGCCGCAGGTCCGACATGGGCTTCGAAACGGTTTCCTGCCCCGCGGCGAATTCCGTATCGCGTTTGGCGCGGCGGAAAAACGCGCGGCGGCTGCTTATAAATTTCCGGTAGGCCAGCCCGCACAGCCAGGGACGCAAATCGCGGGCGCGGTCGAAGCGCGCGAAGCTCTGCCAGGCTGAAACGAAAACCTCCTGCGCCAGATCGTCCGCTTCCGCCCAGTTGCCGCAAAGCCTGCGCAGAAACGCGCGCACGGCTTGGCTGTGCATTTCGACAAGCTGCGAAAAGGCGCGGGTCGAGCCGGCCTTCGCCTGCCCGACCAGTTCCCCCTCCGGCGGAGACAAATTCATTTCCCATCAGGTTCGTGGAATGTCGCCATGATCAACAGATTGCCGGCGGCCAGCACGGCGAAAATAATGGTAACGATCTGGAAGGCTTCATTGGTGGGATTGTTGTACCAGGCAACACCAAAGCCGGCCGCGATCGCGGCCGAAATTATGAAGCGCCGCGCCCGGCTATAAGGACTATAGCGCCAATAATAGCGGCCCCAATCCATGTCTGCGGGGTGATGAGAGTCGCCATTGCCGAGCGCCTTTGCGAGCTCGGGCGGCACGTCTTTGCCTTGATCCACATAGGTTTTAAGGAGCGAAAGCTTGTTGCGGCGGTAGGCATGACGCATCGATGAACAATACATCGCATAGATGAACCAGATCAGGGGGAAGATCAGCCACCAATAATGGTTCCAAAAGTAAAACCAGTCGTCATGCGTCATGGGAATTCGCCTCCAGCGGGCAGTCAGTCAGGGGGCAGCCAGCCTGCCCTTCCACCCCCTATTTGCCGCAGATGGGGTGTTTGGATGCAGGCGGGCAGCAACTATTTCGCGCCAAGAGGCTTGGCATTGGCCGGCGGCTGGACGTGGCTGTAATCGAGCAGGACGGAAAATTTCATGCCGTTCACCTGCATTTCCGATTTCACTTCCAGGTTCTGCGGCGAAATCCAGAGCTTGCTGTCGCTGACGCTGCCCTGATTTTCCACGTGCACCGTATAGATGGCCGCGGGCAGGCCATTGACCGTTTCCGCGCCCACGCGGTGGCAGGTCATTTTCGCGGTTTTCATCTGTTCATTCATCGTGTCGATCAGGTCCTTGCTGGTGATATTCATCGACACCCAGCGGCCGTTGCTCTCGACATATTTGACAGACGGGGTCTGGACCATGTGGCTTACGATCTGCTTGCCGGCCACGGTTCGCGTGATGGTCTCGCTATAGGGCGTTTTCGCGGTCTGCATCAGCGCCGCATTCACCGTAGCGCAGTCATCGGCGAGTGCCGGCGCGGCAGCCGCGCAAAGCGCCAGTGCGCCCACAGCGGCGCGGCTTATCGTAAGCTTCATGGTCTTCTCCCTGTTTCGCCCATTGTCAGTCCCAAGTTGTAGCATTTTTCGGAAAGCCCGCGCGCTGCACGCGCACGATGCAAAAACGCTGGCCGCTGGGGGCCTCCATCACGGTCCAGCGTTCCATCTTCTTGAAAACCTTGGCGCCGAGTTTTTCCAGCCGTGCGACTTCGGCCGGAATGTCGTCGGTTTCGATGTCGATATGCACGCGGCTTTCGTGCTCCACGCGCTGGATTTGCACGCTGATCTCGTCGGGCGGCGTTTTCAGCATGACGTAATTGCCACGCGTGCCGGGATGCCCGGGATCGACGGGGCGGCCCAGCGCCTCGGCCCAGAAGCGCGCGGCTTCATCGAGGTCGTCAACCTTGCAATCGATCAGTCCGGCGGAAAGGCGGGAATGGTGCATGGGTTTCCCCGTCCGCTATTGATTGATTTCCGGTTCGACGAGCTTCGCCAGATTGCGCAGCGACTCCTGCCAGCCGAGATAGCAGGCCTCCACCGGAATGACGTCCGGGAGACCTTCCTGCACGATGTTGATGTCCGTGCCGAACGCTGTCTTTTTCAGCGTAACCGTCACCTGAACCGTGCCCGGCATGTTGGGATCCTCGAATTTGTCCGTGTAGCGCAGTCGCTCGTTGGACACGAGCTCGACATATTCGCCGCCGAAGGCATGCGCGTGGCCGGTGGTGAAATTGCGAAAGCTCATGCGATAGTGGCCGCCCACTTTGGGCTCGTGCTTATGGACGGTGCAGGTGTAGCCGTTGGGCGGGAGCCATTTGGCCAACGCGTCCGCCTCAAGAAAGGCGCGATAGACTTTTTCCGGTTTTGCGGCGAGCACGCGATGCAAGCGGACGGTATTGGGCATGATGAACTCCTCATTATTGGCACTCCCGCCCTAATTCAGACCGAGGCGTTGCTGGATGTCATGATAGGCGGCGGCGATCAGGTTGTTTAGGGCTGCGGTGTTCGGTGTCTCGCCGGGGACGAGCTTCACATGGCGCATGCGCTTGCCCTCGCCTTCCAGCAGGTGGGCCGGATCGGCGAGCGCCGCGCCGTAATAGAACCCGACATTCGCATGCGCCGTGAACGCGTTGACATATCCGAACGGCGCGTCGCCCACGCAAGCAACCGGGCAGCCATCATGCAGCAAATCGCGCACGTCGGCGCCGCAACTGCGCATCTTCTCGAACCACTGGCGCACCATCAGCCGGTGAGGCGCGAGATCGGAAAACCAGGCCTCGATCTTGGGATCGCGCCAGACCGCGCCGTCGAACCGCAGCAGATCATCCATGGAACTCATTCCTCATGTACATCCTAACCTGTCTTCACCCGCAAATGCGGGTGATCCAGGTTATGTAGGGCTCGCTGCATCCGGCATGTCATAACCTGGGTGGCCCGCATTCGCGGGCCATGACAAGTAATAATTTATGTCATTGCCGCCTTGGATTCTATGCTATACATGTATAGCAAATAAAGGAACCCCCCAAGATGCTTGCCCTTCGTTTGCCGCCCAATATCGAACGCCGCCTTGACGCGCTCGCCAAGAAAACCGGCCGCACCAAAAGCTATTACGCGCGCGAGGCCATTCTGCGCCAGATCGAGGACATCGAGGACTATTACCTGGCGCGGCGGCGCCTCGCGCGGGGCGGACCGCGGGTGACACTCGAACGCCTGGAACGTGACCTGAGAAAACGCGACCCCAAGAAAAATACAAAGCGCTGATGGCCACGCCCGCCTGGCGGGTGGAGTTCGACCGGTCCGCCGCCCGCGACCTGCGCAAGCTAGGGGTGGACGCCGAACGCCAGGTGTTGCGCTATTTGCGCGAGCGCATCGCGGGCAACGCGGACCCGCGCCGTTTTGGCCACGCACTGACCGGCGACCGCAAGGGACTATGGCGCTATCGCGTTGGCGACTACCGCATTGTCGCCGCTATCGAGGACAACCGGTTCATGGTGCTGGTGGTGACGGTGGGCCACAGGCGCGAAGTGTATCGCTAAACACGCTTGGTGCTGTCCTAAGCTCGCGGACATCGGCGCCGCAGGCGATGCACGAACGATGCACTATCTGCCGATCCCAAAATAACTGAGGGCATCACAGATTGGCTGCCCAGAGATGATGCCTAGCAAGAATCCTACGAGAGCCCACACAGCCTTGGGGAGCAGATCATGCAAGATAGGCTCTATCCAACGCTTCCATACCGAACGGTGCGACCTGAACTCGCGCTGCAGGCCGCGTAGCTCGTTTTTGGCGCTTGCGACGGCAGCGGTCAATCGAGAACTCGTCAAATGGAAGACCATTTCCGCCAAACGGTTTCTGATTCTCGCGCTTCTGCTCATAAAGCTCCATAGCGCGCCGGCTGAGATCGTCAACCGACGCGATGGCCTTGTTGAAATCGCCAACAGAAACGGACGAGTGCTCGGCATCGAATTGCTTCAGCCGTTCGCGAAGGGTCCGGCCATAGGCGCCAAGCCCCTCGACGATAGCCGTTTGGTATTCAATGAAAATGCGGCTATTTCCAAGAGCGTTCTTGGCTGCAGCCTCACTTGTGATTTCGCGCATCCTGGCGCCAATGACTTCTACCGCACGTGGCAGTTCAGAGGTGATTAGGTCATCGACATAGTTTGTCATACCCAGGTCACTCCCACTCGATCGTGCCCGGCGGTTTGCTGCGTCACGTCGTAGACCACGCGGTTGATGCCTTTCACTTCGTTGACGATGCGCGTGGCGCGTGCGCGCCAGGAAGTCGTGCTCGAACGGATAGGAATCCGCCGTCATGCCGTCGGTCGAGGTGACGGCGCGCAGCGCGCACACGGCCTCGTACGTGCGGTCGTCGCCCATCACGCCCACGGTGTTCACGGGCAGCAGCACGGCGAACGCCTGCCAGATCTCGTCGTACAGTCCGGCCTTGCGGATTTCGTCGAGATAGATCGCGTCGGCCTTGCGCAGGGTGGCGAGGCGTTCCGGCGTGATCTCGCCGAGCACGCGGATGGCGAGGCCCGGCCCCGGAAACGGATGGCGGCCGACGAACGCTGGCGGCAGGCCGAGCTCGCGGCCCAGCGCGCGCACCTCGTCCTTGAACAGTTCGCGCAGCGGTTCGACCAGCTTCAGCTTCATCCGCTCGGGCAGGCCGCCGACATTGTGGTGCGACTTGATGGTGGCCGAGGGGCCGCCGAGCGCCGACGTGCTCTCGATCACGTCGGGATACAGCGTGCCCTGCGCCAGGAATTCGATGCCGGGTGCCGAGCTTCTTTGCTTCGGCGTCGAACACGTCGATGAAGGCGGCGCCGATGATCTTGCGCTTCTTCTCGGGGTCGGTGACGCCGGCGAGGCGCGTGAGGAACAGTCTTCGCGCGCGTCGGCATGGACGAGCGGGATGTTGTAGTGCCCGCGGAACAGCGAGACGACTTCTTCCGCTTCGCCCGCGCGCATCAGGCCGGTGTCGACGAAGATGCAGGTGAGCTGATCGCCGATGGCTTCGTGGATCAGAAGCGCGGCCACCGATGAATCGACGCCGCCCGACAGCCCGCAGATCACCTTCGCGCGCTTGCCCACCTGTTCGCGGATGCGGCGCATGGCCTCGGCGCGGAAGGCCTTCATGTTCCAGTCGGGCGCGATGCCGGCGATCTTCTGCGTGAAATTGCGCGAGCAGCGCGGCGCCGCGCGGCGTGTGCACGACCTCGGGGTGGAACATGGTGCCGTAGAATTTGCGCGTCGCGTCGTCGATCACGGCGAAGGGCGCGTTCGACGCTGTCGGCCGACCACGTGGAAGCCCGCGCGGCAGCTCGATCACGCGGTCGCCATGGCTCATCCACACCTGATCGCGCGTCGCCGAGTTCCCACACGCCGTCGAACAGCGGCGCTGTTGCCGGTGACTTCGATGTCGGCGCGGCCGAACTCGCGGCCCGTGTGCCGGCTTCGACGCGGCCGCCCAGCGCCTGCACCATCGCCTGCTGGCCGTAGCAGATGCCGAGCACCGGCACGCCGAGCTCGAACACGCGTTGCGGCGCCTGCGGCGAACCCGCGTCGAGCACGCTGGCCGGGCCGCCGGAAAGGATGATGGCGCGGGGTTTGTGCGTCGGCGAGCGCGGCTTCGGCTTCGTGGAACGGCACGACCTCGCAATAGACGCCCGATTCGCGCACGCGGCGCACGATGAGCTGCGTGACCTGCGAACCGAAATCGATGACCAGAACGGGAACGGAAGAATATAGCATGGACGCGACGCTAGTGGCCTCCTATTTGGCGTCCATGCGGTTTTCCAGAACGCACACAAAAAATCCGTCGGTGCCGGTTGTGCGCGGGCTCGCATGAAAATACTTGCCCATGCCGGGCGGCGGATCGGCGTGCGCCGTTTCGCGCCACACCGATGCGGCATCGGCGATGGCGAAGCCCGGCGTGGCTTTCAGAAAGGCTTCGATTCGGTCCTCGTTTTCGCTTCGGAGGATAGAGCACGTGGCATAGACAAGCCGCCCGCCGGGTTTGGTGTGGCGCGCGCCATCGGCCAGCAGCCAATCCTGCAACTTGGCCAGCCCTGCGAGCTTTTCCGGCGTTAGCCGCCATTTCAATTCCGGGCTGCGCCGCCAGGTGCCCGAACCGCTGCACGGCGCATCGACCAGCACCACGTCGAACTTGCCGTCGCCCCATAACGGCCCGCCGCGGTTATTGGCGGTCTTGATGATGCTCCGCGCCGGCGCGAGTCATGCGTTCGCGCAATGGCTTCAGACGCTGCGGGCTGTCGTCGAAGGCGAGGATGTCGCCCTTGTTTTGCATCATGGCGGCGAGCGCCAGCGACTTGCCGCCGGCGCCCGCCGCCAGATCGAGCACGCGCATGCCCGGCTTGGCCGCGCACATCATGGCGGCGATTTGCGAGGCTTCGTCCTGAAACTCGAACGCGCCTTCTTCGAACAACACCGAACGATGCAAAGCGCTGAGGCCCTCGGCGCTCGGCACGCGGATGCCAATGGGCGAATACGGCGCCACTTCCGCCTTAAAGCCCGCCGCCTGCAAATTGGCGATCAGCGCCGCGCGCTGTTCCTTGAGCGTGTTGACGCGAAGATCGACCGGCGCACGCGCGGCCATCGCCTTCATTTCGTCGAGAACATTGTCGCCGAAGGCGCGGCTCAATTCCGGCTCCAGCCATTCGGGATATTCGCCCTGCACATGCGGCGGCGGATCGGTTGGCGTGTTTGCAATTGCCGCGCGTTCTTCATCGGTGAGTGGCGGTGGCGCGTAAGGCCCATCGCCGAATAGCGCCGTGATTTCCTCCGCCGTTTTTCCTTCCGCCAGCAGGCTGGCGATGACGAGCCCCCTCACCCCACTCCGGCTAGGCTCGCCATTGCTCGCCAAGCCTTCGTAACCCTCTCCCCCTTTTGGGGGAGAGGGCAGAATGAGGGGGATACCCATGCGCCAGGCAAACGATGCGCGGTGGCGGAACACCGTGTAAACGCGCTCGGCAACGCTCGCGCGATCTTTGGAGCCCGCGTAGCGGCGCGCGCGAAACCAGTCGCGCAGAAAACGATCCGCCGGAAGCGCGGTCGCTTCAAGCTCGTCCAGAATTTCGATGGCTGCCTGTAGGCGCGCGCTCTCGCGCACTTATTGCGAGCCTGGATAGTTCGGCGACTCGCGTGTCACGGTCACGCCATGCACATGGCTTTCGCGCATGCCGGCATTGGTGATGCGCACGAATTGCGCGCGCTTGTGCAGCTCGGCAATGGTGGCGCAGCCGGTGTAACCCATCGCCGCGCGCAGACCGCCAACAATCTGATGCACGACCTGCCCGGCCGGGCCTTTGTACGGCACCTGGCCTTCGATGCCTTCGGGCACCAGTTTCAGCGTGTCTTTCACTTCGGCCTGGAAATAACGGTCGGCCGAGCCGCGCGCCATGGCGCCCAGGCTGCCCATGCCGCGATAACCTTTGTAGGAACGGCCCTGATAGAGAAACACTTCGCCCGGGCTTTCATCCGTGCCGGCCAAGAGCGAGCCCAACATCCCGACATCGGCGCCAGCCGCAATCGCCTTGGCCAGATCGCCGGAATAGCGGATGCCGCCGTCGGCGATCACTGGCACGTCCTGCTTGTGCGCGGCTTCGGCAGCATCCATCACCGCCGTCAGCTGCGGCACGCCCACCCCCGCCACAATGCGCGTGGTGCAGATGGAGCCCGGCCCGATGCCGACCTTGATGGCGTCGGCGCCCGCATCGATCAGCGCCTTGGCGCCGTCGGCGGTGGCGATATTGCCGGCCACGACCTGCGCATGATTGGACGTACGCTTGATGCGCGCCACCGTGTCCAGCACGCGGCGTGAATGGCCGTGCGCCGTATCCACCACGATCACGTCGCATTCGGCGGCGATGAGCGCTTCGGCGCGCGCGAAACCGTCGTCGCCCACGCTGGTGGCGGCGGCCACGCGCAGGCGCCCGCGTTCGTCTTTGCAGGCGTTGGGGTAATTCTGCGCCTTCTCGATATCTTTCACTGTTATCAGGCCGACGCAGCGATAGCCTTCGTCCACCACCAGCAATTTCTCGATGCGGTGCTGATGCAGCAGGCGCTTGGCCTCGGCCATCGGCACGTTCTCGCGCACGGTGATGAGCTTTTCCTTGGTCATCAGCTCACGCACCGGCTGGCGCGGATCGGTGGCAAAGCGCACATCACGGTTGGTCAGAATGCCGACCAGCTTACCCGGCCCCTTGCCGTTGCCCTCGACAACAGGAATGCCGGAAATTTTGTAACGCTCCATCAGCGCGTGCGCGTCGGCCAGCGTCGCATTGGGCGCGATGGTGACGGGGTTCACCACCATGCCGCTTTCGAACTTCTTCACGCGGCGGACGTGTTCGGCCTGAATTTCGGGATCGAGATTGCGGTGAATGACACCCATGCCGCCCGCCTGAGCCATGGCGATGGCCAGGCCCGCTTCGGTGACGGTGTCCATGGCGGCGGAGACAATGGGAATGCCTAGCTCGATGCGGCGCGTGAAGCGCGTGCGCGTGTCGGCTTGGCCGGGCAGAATTTCGGAGGCCGCAGGAACCAGAAGCACGTCATCAAACGTGAGCGCTTCTCTGATGGTTGAACGTTGCTCCATGGCGGGATGTAGCATCGGCCTTGGGGGCGTGCAAGAGAGTCAAAACCCTCATTTGGCCTTGAGCTTAACAGGTGCTGATTTGCTCGTGAATGGGGCACCAGCCCGCCATCAGTGCAGGTTCACGAAAAGCGTGCCGATATAGGCGACCATAAGAACGAATGCGACCGGCGCATTGATACGGTGAAATGCATCGCTCTTTGTCACCGCAGCAATCGTCGAGAGCGCGCCGAAAAGAAGGTGCATGGCCAGATTGGGTGGCTCGGGCAGAGCCCCCGAGATCAAAATGCTGCGCAAAAGGCTGCAAACTAGCAACGCCACCGCAATAAGAAAGAACGGCCGTGCTTCCCGGAAATAGGCGGCGCGAAGATTTGCGATCTCGGCCGATGGAACATCGGGCACGATCAGCGCCGTCATCAGGAACAGCAGCACCGGCATCATCAGAACGACAAGAAAATTCGGAAACGTCCAGTGCTGGACGTCGCGAAGGCTGAACATCGCCCACCACATCTGCACATGGATCAGAAACAGCGTCGCCATCCAGATCGGCACCGGCCAATAGATTTCGATATTGGCGCGGCGGCGGATCAGCGCGGCGAGGCCGGTTAATAAATTGGCGATGCCCAAACCGAGCACAATGGAAATCAGAACCGAGAGATAGCCGAATTCATCCATGGCGCTGGCGTCATTCCAGGTCTGGGTAAGGCCCCTTGCCGCCTTCGGCGATGAAGCGGTCGATGCGCGCTTCCAGCACCGGCAGCGGCACAGAGCCCAGCTCCAGCACCGTATCGTGGAAGGCGCGGATGTTGAACTTGGCACCAAGCGCCGCTTCGGCCTTCGCGCGCGCCTTCCAGATGGCCATCTCGCCGAGATAATAGGACAGCGCCTGTCCCGGCCAGCGCGATGTAACGGTCGACCTCGGTTTCGATCTCGTGCTCGGGCAGCGCGGTGTATTTCGTGCAGATATTTGATCGCCTGTTCGCGCGTCCAGCCCTGCGTATGAATGCCGGTATCGACCACCAGCCGCGCGGCGCGCCAGATCTGGTAGCTCAGCATGCCGAACGTGTCATAAGGCGTGTGATACATGCCCATTTCGACGCCGAGCCTCTCGCAATAAAGCGCCCAGCCCTCGCCATAGGCGGAGATATAGGTCTAGCTGGCGGAACTCCGGCAGGTTCTTGTTCTTCCAGCGCCAGCGGCATCTGGAAGGCGTGGCCCGGCGCCGATTCATGCAGGGTCAGCGCCGTCAGATTGTAGAGCGGGCGCGACGGCAGATCGTAGGTGTTGACGAGATAGACGCCCGGCCCGCCGCGGCCCGACGGTGTAGAACGGCGCCATGTCATCCGGCACCGGCATGATGGCGAAGCGCGCGCGCGGCAGATGGCCGAAATATTGCGAGGCCTTGCCGTCGAATTCCTTGGCGATCCAGGCGGCGCGCATCGAGCAGTTCGTGCGGCGTCTTGGCGTAGAATCTGCGGATCGGTGCGCAGGAAATGCAGGAAGGCCGGGAAGTCGCCCTTGAAGCCCGTCTGCTTCATCACCGCGATCATCTGCGCATGCATCTTGGCCACTTCGTCGAGCGCCGATCTGGTGAATCTCAGTCGGGCGTCATGTCGAGCGTGGTGTATTCGCGGATCTTCGACTGGTAATAGGCCTTGCCGTCGGGCAGATCATAGGCGGCGATCGTGGTGCGCGCGCCCGGCATATATTCGTCGCGCATGAATTTCAGCAGCTCGACATAGGCCGGCTGCACCACATCGCGGATCAACGATCACGGCTTCCGCGCGCAACGCCGTCTTTCTGATCGTCGGCAGATGCCGGCGGCATGTCCTTGAACGGTTCATAGAAAAGATTGTCTTGCGGCTTTGCCTCGATGACCGCGGTAATCGAGCCATCGCGGCCCTGCATGGTCACGCTGCGGCGGGCGTGAAGCCGCGCTTGAGGCCCGCCCGCATCTCGTCCATCTGTTCCTGCGAAGTAGCGCGGAATCTCGCGCATCTGCGCGATCCAGTTCTGGTAATCCGTGAGCGTGCGGAATGGCCTGGCGCGCGGTGTAGCCGAGATCGGTCCAGAAGGTGGTGTCGGAATTGGCCGGCATTTCGTATTCGCGGAAGCGCTGATCGTCCAGCAGCATGGCAATCTGCGTGCGATAGACGTCGTAATTGACCTGCTCGGCGGGAGAGAGCTGAGCGCGGGAAATCCCGTCGAGTTCCTTCGAAACATTTTCCCAATAGTGCCAGCCGCATGCCTGGGACGCGGGATCGGCTTTGGGAAGGTAACCGGCGATGGGTTTGGTCTGGTCTTCGTCATCGGGGAATTGCTGTCTCGCGCCACGTCCATTCTTTGGTGTAGATCGCCTTGAAGCGCGCATCGGCGCTGGCGTGCGCTCCTTTGCGCGCGGCCGCCTGTGCGGGAATTGAAGCCATCGCCGCAATAACGATCGCTGCGGCCAAGCCTGCCAAGATTGTATGCATGACGTCCCCCTTACCCTGCCCCTTTATAACCCATTGCTACGAGATAAAGCTCGACCGATTCCTTGCGCGACGACGGCGGTTTCACGTGCTTCACGTCGTGGAAGCGCTGCTTGACGCGATCCAGCAAGTCCTTGGTGGCGCCGCCCTGGAACACCTTGCCGACGAATGTGCCGCCGGGCCGCAGAACATCTTCGGCGATGTCGAGCGCATTCTCGAACAGCGACAGCGTGCGCAGATGATCGGTGGCGCGGTGGCCGGTGGTGGCCGCCGCCATGTCGGACAGCACGACGTCGGCGGGCCCGCCAAGCGCCACGCGCAGCCGCGCAGCCGGGCGAAATCGCTGAGATCGACCTGAAGAATTTCTGCGCCGGGAATGGGCTCCATTTCCAGAATGTCGGCGGCAACCACGCGGCCATCTTTCCCCACGCGCGCGGCGGCCACCTGACTCCAGCCGCCGGGCGCGGCGCCCAGATCGAGCACGCGCGCCCGCGCTTTAGAAAATGGAATTTGTCGTCAAGCTCGATCAGCTTGAACGCCGCGCGGCTGCGATAGCCCTTGGACTTCGCAGCGGTGACATAGGGATCGTTGAGCTGGCGCTTGAGCCAGCTGGTAGACGACGGCTTGCGCCCCCTGGCGCTTTTTACCTTTACGCGGACGCCCCGCCCTGTCGCCGTTCCCTTCTTCATGGCCCATGCTTACCGCGCCCGGCGAATAATGCCAGCCCACGAATTTTCCGCTAGGATGCGGCCAACACAGGAGGGGATTATGACCAGACCTTTCTCAATGTTTGCAGGGTTCATGCTAATAATCATTGCTGTTGCGCATGTGGTGAGATCCGTTGAGGCATGGCCGCTGATGATCGGCAGCGCCGACATTCCCATGTGGGCAAGCTGGGCCGCCGCCATCGTTACCGGCGTCGTCGGCTTTATGGTGCTGCGGGAAGCGCGGAAATAACCGCACCTCTTGCCGCGAACTGGCGGCCACGCTACCTGACGGGAACGGCCGTTGGGGGATCGTCTAACGGTAGGACTGCAAACTCTGACTCTGCCTGTCTAGGTTCAAATCCTAGTCCCCCAACCAGCACTGCCGTCAACCATCCAAATCACGCGTGACGCCTGCAATAGGCAAAGTGCGGACATGCCAGTGCAATTGCCAACGGATCATGACAATCGGTCAGGCCGCGCGCTTGGCCCGCGGCTTCGTAAAAAAATGGCCGGCCTGATTATTGCGGCGGGTCGGACGACGGCGGTTCAGATGCCGGCGACTGGTCAGACGGCGGCTGCGTAGTGTCCTCACTGGGCGCCGGGGCTGCTTCGGGAGCCGGCGCGGGAGCTGCTTGGCTGGGAGGATTGTTGATCTCTACATTCACGCCGTTCTCGGCGGGCGCAGCCTTGTTGCCGCCCAAATAGCCGCCACTGAACAAGAAGTAGGCGATGACCACCGCCACCACGAGACCGCCAACGATGAAGGTAAGTCCCGGAACGCCGGTATCGCGCGGAGCAGAATTGTTATCAGACATTTTCATTTTCCTCAGGTAGTTGGGTTTTGGTGGACAGAACCCGGCGCACCGGCGCCGGGTTCTGAAGCGGCCAGATTACAATTGACTAATGCCAACCGTTGTCGGAATCACGGTCGTGCTTCCAGTCATAATATTGATTACCGGACGCGTTTCTGTAGTAACGCAACTCGTCATCATTCCGCCAAGTGTGCCAATGGCGTCCGCGGTCCCAGTATCCGTCCTGATAGGCAAAGGCGATATTTCCTATATCGAAAGAGAGTCCAATGGTGCCAGCCCCGGGGCCGTACTCAACGCCGTCATAACCGGCGCCGCGTGCACCATACTCGCGTTGCGCACGGATAAATCCGTCACGATAGCCGCGTTCATAGGCGTTCCTGGTGTTATTATGATCGTCGTAGCTGCGCTGACTGTAACCGCTATAGTCGTAGCGATTGTTGTTTTGATAGTCAAAATCGGCAACAACCGCGTGATAGTCAGTATCGGCTGCATCCGCGGGCTCAGCATAAATGATACTCGGCGTATCAAACTGTTGATCGTTGAGATCGCGCGTCGTGGCCCGTTCATCTGCGTCAGACGCTCTTGCAGGGAGCGAACCGGACATGAACGCCGCCCCTGACAGCACAATGGCCGCAACACTGCCAAGCGCTATGGATCTGTAAGTCATAAAATTCTCCTTCTCACTCTATAGAGGGTAGCGAGAGCAGATGCTCTGCCGCATGCCGAACGTTATGCCCACGGGATAGTGAAAGCTGAGCAGAATTGCTCAGCTTCAGTGCTGAGCAAATCTGAACAGCTTGGCGCTTGAAAGTCCGCTACTTAAGCAACGAGAAATCGAGAACACGGAACACAGCCCCGGCCAACGCTTACGGCTTTGTTCGCTTTTTGGAGGAATGAACCATGGACAAGGACCGGATCGCCGGATCGGCGAAGGAAATCAAAGGCAGTATCAAGGAAGCGGCTGGAAAGGCGACCGGCGACACCAAACTCGTGTCAGACGGCAAAGCCGACAAGGTCGAAGGCAAAGTTCAAAACGCCATCGGCGGCCTCAAGGACGCGCTCAAAGGAGAATGAATGTGCGGCTCCCTTCCTTTTCTTTCGCCATCTTCGCTGCGTTTCGCTGTTGGGCACGCTGAATGTCGCATAAGCGCCCCGAATGACGGACTACAAATGGAACGGATTTCCGATGGTCATTTATAGACACCAACTGAGGAACGGACGGTATGCCTGGACCCCGATCAAGCCACGTCGTGCGTTCGGAAGACAACCTGGTTTCCTTAGTTCGGCCGGATGGTTTGCTATTCTTGCTTTGGTGGCCGTCGCGGCCGGAACAGCCTTAGCGTTGGCATGAGTAGAACCGCGGATTCTGCGGCATTCATATCTGAGTTCATATCTGAGTAAGTCAAACAAGAGCCGAGTGTAATTTTCGATGGCGCGGTGCGCGCCCTTTCATGGAGAACCCAATGGATCCGACTATCGCGAATGTGGATTTGGTTGTGATACAGCCTGTCGTAGCGCTGATTTTCGGCGTTCTGATTTTGCTTGTACCGCGGCTTTTGAACTATCTCGTCGCCTTCTATCTGATCTTCGTCGGCGTGGTGGGCTTGTGGCCGCATTTTTTCCCTGCGGTCACCGGTGGGTAGCCGGACTTTCTGCGAGACTGCAAGATTCCGTGGTTGATAAGGCGCGCTCTGCGTCAGCGGCTCACGCCGGATCCGCCCACGGGTGCCTAAACTTTAAAAGGATGCTTCCGTTATGGAAACGAACCCAGCTATGACCCCTTCAACTCTTCCTTCTCCTCCCAATTCCCCAAATGTCGAGCAGCCGAAGGTTTCGACTACGAAGGACTTGGCAAATACACAAACCGTGAAACTTTCGGTGAAAAAAGCATCGGACCCCGATACATCCTTTGCGGAGTTCTCGGCTGAGAGAAAATCACGCTAGGCTCCCTTACCGGCACGCACGCCGTCTAGATTGCCGTCTAACGTTCGATAGAGCGCCAAAGGTTGTTGCGTGAAAAATGCTTTTTCGACGTTTTTCGTACTCCATTCGCTATCGAGTGAGATCGACGATCGATCAGCCACAAACTAACGAAAATTTGCGATTCGACATTGTCAGGAATGTCCGCTTATCGCCAAAAGCGGACATGCGTCGCGTCAATCTTGCGGCGGTGGTGGCGGTTCGTCGATCCGATCGCTTTTATCTTCAGACGTATTCGGCTTGCTATAGCCTCTATCTTTGCTATGGCCGTTTTTCTCGTCTTCGCCGGACTTCACTTTGTCCCCGTGATGCTTGTCGTGGCCCCAATGATCGCCGTGATGATCAGAATGCCCGCCACCAAGGCCTATGCCAATATCGATGCCGAAGGGGGTATCATCGCCCGCGTCCGGTTGGGGATGCGAGCTTGGGGTTTCCTTTACTGACCCATCCTTTGGGCAAGCCACTTCGCATGGCGGCACGTGCGCTTCTTTCTCGATCAACTTCAGCATTATATTTTTTTCTTTACTAACAAATTTTGTTTGTTCTCTGGAGCTGTTACTTTTTGGGGGTACATCATAGTTTTGAAGCTTCGCGTCATAAGCACGGAGGAATTCATATAAAGTCTTATAAAAATCAGCATATGCAGCGTTATAAGTTTCACCGGCCTTTTTTATGTCCTCCGCTGACCCGCAGGCTTTTGCTTTCTCGTAGGTGCAATAAAGTTCCATCAAATACTTGTACTGCGCAACCAGCACATCCATATCCGTATTCGCTTGCGGGCTGAGCGTCTCGTTAGGAGCGAACGGTGATGGTCTCGGCGGCAATGGCGAGGGCGAAGGATTGGGTGACGGCTGAGGGCTTGGCCCCTCTGCCTGAACACTGCTGACATGCGGAGCAACGGCCATCAGCCCTGAGGCAATCACGATTGCGAGTGTTTTCCGTCGCATTGACCAAAAGACGATCATGCAATCCCCCATTGTGCAGGCTTCACAGCTCTGAGTACTTTGGCCACCGCAAAGCGCAGAGGCGAGTTCACGGATCATAGCCCATAACTGGGTCTCGTTAAATTCCACCAGTTGCTGGCGAAATCTTGGTACGAGCCCGTTTTAATTGGCGCGTTTTGAGCAGCGTTCCAAAGCCGATTATCCAAGATTGTCACATCAGAAGGACAAGAGCCGAATGTCCGCTTTGGGTCAGAAGCGGACATTCCGTTGGGCAGCGTTTCTCATACGGAGCTGCAACAACACTTCAGGCCAATCGGAGCGTTAAGTTTTCGCTCGAACGGAGGCGAAACTCCCTCCCACAACGCTCAAGACGGGTAATGAAATCAGAAATGTCAGATGGTACCAGAGTGGAAATTTGGACCAGATCGAGATGTGAACCGGCGCAAACACGATCAGCAACAGCACGCCCGATACGAACGCCGCTTTAAAACGCTCCCGGGAAACCAGGGCTGCAACCAAGCCGCCGATAACCGAACTGAACCCGCTCATCGACAAGCGCGCGATCATCATAGGTAGTGAGAAATTCATCGCTTTTTCAACCATGGCGTAGTCAGCCCAAGTTTTTCGAACCACGAAATTACAGGCCGTCGCAACGACTACCCAGACGACAACTCCAGAAATTGCACCCAAAATCGTTCTCAGCATGAGTGAGATCCTTCGGTTCCTTCATACTTCCAAATTATAGAGCCTTTTATTGCTTCCGAAATCCTCGTTCATGCCGGAGCGCCTGCAAGCTGAAAGCGCTATAAACCGCGACAACGGTTTGCCGGTTGTGTACGTCGCGATCTCTACTACCGTGAAAAAGGCGAGAAAGCAGTCAAATCACCACCTACTAAGTACGAGTCACGCAGCTCCCCCAAAAGTGCTAACCTTTTACATTGCCGGAAAGCATCTCTGGGCTCCGGCGGCAGAGAGATAACGGCGCCTTTAGCGCCCGCGCGCTCCCGCTCTATCGGGCTGGAAGCGTGCAAATGGATGAAATCTATATCTGGCGTGCCGCCAAAATTCTCATGAAGAGATATGGGAAAACCGCGAGTCTGGCGGCCGCAGTTCGCGCAGAATCGCACAGGGCGCGGGGCGATAAGATCGGCTTCCTGAAATGGAACCGGATTGTCTCGGCCATTGACGAGCTTGAAAGAGACAGGCCGGCAGAAGACGAGAGCATCAACTGAGCTGCGGGCATTCTCACTATGGGACGCGGAGGGTGCGGGTTTGTCGCGGTCGGCGGCCAACAGCTGGGATATGCGGGTGAGTAACACTCCCGAGACTGTCGCCGACGCGCGTTAGGCCCCGTATGTTGTTAGGAAAGCTGGGGGCCAAATCTCTACATGCTTATATGGCGTGGACGCGCGCAATTACAATGCAGCGGGTGCTGTATTATTTGGAAATTCCGTGACACAAAGCCAATCAAGTTTTGGGTAACTTCGACTAAAATGCGGCTTGAGCAAGCGAGACGTCATGAACACCAAACCACAAACCGTCTTCATCACCGGGGCCAGTGCCGGCTTCGGCACTGCCATCGCGCGCGTCTTTGCCGCCAAAGGCGACCGCGTGATCGCAACGGCTCGCCGCGCCGACAGGTTGGAAGCATTGGCCAAGGAACTTGGCGGCAATGTGCTGCCGCTGGTCCTCGATGTTCAGGACCGCGCAGCGATCGAGCGAACGGTCGCCAATCTTCCGGCTGCGTTTGCCGGGATTACCGTCCTGGTAAACAATGCCGGGCTGGCGCTGGGTCTCGAGCCCGCGCAATCCGCCGACTTTGCCGACTGGGAACAGGTGATCGACACCAACTGCACGGGGCTTGCGCTGCTCACCCGCGCCGTGCTGCCCGGCATGATCGCGCGCAAGCGCGGCCACATCGTCAATATCGGTTCGGTGGCCGGCACCTACCCCTACCCCGGCGGCAATATCTACGGCGCGACCAAAGCCTTTGTGCATCAGTTCAGCATGAACCTGCGCAGCGATCTGCACGGCACCGGCATACGCGTCACCTGCGTCGAGCCAGGCCTGTGCAGCGGCACGGAATTTTCCGACGTGCGCTTCAAGGGCGACAAGCAACGCGCGGCCGCCGTCTATGCCGGCGTGGATGCCTTGACGCCGGAAGACATCGCCAACGCGATTGCGTGGATCGTTTCCCAGCCCGCGCACGTCAACGTCAACACCATCGAGCTGATGCCGGTGCAACAGAGCTTCGCCGGATTCCAGATGGATCGGAAAACCTGATACCGGTGCTTAGCTGACCAGACGCGCGTTCAAGGTAATTTTTGTAGCCGCCAGCGCTTTCGAAACAGGGCAGTCGCGTTTGGCCCCTTCCGCCCGTTCCTTGAATTTCGCGGCGTCGATGCCGGGCACTTCGGCTTCGGTGTCGAGCACGATCCCTGTGATGCCAAAGCCCGTATCCGTCTTTTCAAGTGTCACCTTGGCCGTGGTGCGGATCGATTTCGGCTCGAAACCTGCGCGGCCCAAGGCGCCCGACAACGCCATCGAAAAACAACCGGCGTGCGCCGCCGCGATCAGCTCTTCCGGGTTGGTGCCCTTTTCGTTTTCAAAGCGCGTGCCGAAGGAATAGGCGCCCTGAAAGGCACCGCTTGCGACTTTGAACGATCCCTTGCCATCTTTCAGTCCGCCGCGCCATTCGGCACTCGCAGTTCTTTGCACCATAACGTTTTTCTCCCGTGCGTTAGCCCTGTTCTATTGAGAACTTGGCCGTTTCAATTACGTTACCTATGCGGCACAGGCAAATGAAGAGTGGACGATGATCCGCAAGCTCAAATCCGGCAAATACCGCCTCTATTCGCGCAAGAAGAACCCGAAGACCGGCAAGCGCCGCAACCTCGGCACCTTCCGCACGCGCGCGGCCGCCATCAAGCACGAACGCGCGGTACAATATTTCAAAAAGCACTGAAAAGAATTGGCTGGCCATTGATACGGCGGCGATACAGCCATTAAGTCCTGGTAAGACGCAACGGCCACGAACGTTGTAAATTGAGCCAAACAACGGCGGGTTCATTTGATCGAAATACTGCAAACCAGACGCTATCTTTGGCGCAACAGCTTCGCGCCATCCCCCGTGCTCACCGCCGACTTGGCTTTGGGCCAAACCGCAAGCTGGACTGCGGCATCTTTGCCCGAGGTATTGATCTCGGTCTTACAGAAAAGGTTTTGCGATCTGCGGGTGGTGGCGGAGATGGACACGGCCCAACTTGTCGCAGAAATCGCGCAGCAGATGCAAAACCGCAGTGACGTGACAGCCACAAATTGCGGCGTTCACGCGCGCAACACCGAAAAGCACACTGCGACCATTTTCTTTTCTTTTATGGATGAGTTTTTAGCCGAGGCGGTTCTTCGGGTGACCGTGCAATTGGTAACGCACTTAACCAATCCAGAACTCACGCCGCAGCAATTGATGAAGCTGCTACATCAAGGCCTAGATCTCACTGTACGTGCTGGGCTCGACCAATCCACCCAACTGATACTAACAGAGGCCGAGCGCAGAGGAATTCCGTGGTTTCGTATCAGCCGATTGTCGCGCCATATCCAGCTTGGCCAAGGCAAGCGCCAGCGGCGAACGTTCGAAACGTTGCGCAGCGCTGAGTCGCCTATCGGCCGCGATCTTTCGCGCGACAAACTCATCAGCTTGCAAATGCTGGGGCAACTTGGCCTTCCGGTTGGACGCTATGAAGCGGTGCGCGACGTGAACGCAGCGCTCAAGGCCGCGGAAAAGATAGGCTACCCGGTCGTGCTGAAGCCGGTGTTCGGCAAGCAGGGTATTTCCGTCTATTCGAAACTACTCAACGCGGAGGAACTGCGCGCGGCCTACGCCAAGGTCGCGGGCCAGGGCCAGTTCCTGGTGCAGAGTTTTTTTGCGGGCGACGATCACCGCATCCTTATCGTCGACGGTAAGCTGATCTCGGCGGCAAAGAGGATTGCCGCCTGCGTAACAGGCGATGGTATCCACACAATCAAGGAATTGGTGGAAGAGGCCAATAAGGACCCCCGCCGGGCACAAGTCTTCGATAATGTGGCAAAACCGATCCCATTCGACGACGAAACGGACCGTATGCTCGCCCATCAGGGTCATACGCGTGACAGCGTGCCGGCCGAAGGTGAGTATGTACGGATGCGCCTCATCGCCAACACGTCGAACGGCGGGATGGCCGTGGATGTAACACACACGATCCACCCGGATAACGCGCGCGCAGCAATCAAGGCCGCGCTGGCGCTGGAACTGACGGTTGCAGGCGTGGGCTTCATCGTGGGCGATATCACAAAATCCTGGCGCGAAGTAGGAGGCGGTATTTGCGAAGTGAATTCTATTGTCGGCCTGCGCGTGCATATGCTTGCCAATGCCGACATTGATGTTGTCGGGCCGATCATCGAAACGATATTTCCCAACCGCAACAATGGCCGCATTCTTACGGCGATGATCGCCGGCGCCAATGGCAACGCCACGGCTGCATTGATCGTGAAAGATATTTTGACTTGTGCCGGCCATGACGTTGGCCTCGCAACAGCGAAGGGTGTCAGCGTCGGCGATGAACCCTTGACCAAAGGGGATTTTGCGGGAGTTGCCGCCGCACACATGGTAATGCGCGACCCCACCGTAACTGCGGCCGTGCTGGAGACTTCACGCGCAGGATTGCTGGAATCCGGCGCATATCTCGATCGTTGCGACGTGTCGGCGTTGCTTGGCAACGATGGCATACAGACATTTGGGGAAGCAGCTGCGCCCCTAAGGAGGATGCTGGAGACAGCCAACCAAGCCGTGGTGCTGAACGCAGAAGACCCATTATGCGCTTCCTTGGCTCAGGAATTTTCCGGATCGGTGCGAACCATCCTGTATGCAATGGATGGGGAATGCGGGGCGCTTCGCCAGCATATCGATAACGGGGGTGATGGAGTCTTTTCAACGGCCGCCGGAGTTGGAGAGATCGTCATTGTCCAAGGCAAAACCAGAACATCGTTGATCGCGAAAACGGAATTGCCTTCGCACGATATCTCCAATCTGCTTGCGGCCGTCGGCATCGCGCTCGGCCTCGGACTATCGCACGATCAGATTCGAAGAGGGCTGGAAGCGGTTCGATGAAGGTTCTGAACAAAAAACACTGCCTGTGGCGCAACATCTACGCGCCGCGGCCGGTGTTCATGAGTGAGATAGCGTTGGCCGAAGCAGCAGATTGGACGGCAGCGTCTTTGCCCTTGCCACTGCGAGATGCCCTACAAATTATTCTACCTGGCTACCCCATAGATGCCGGCATGGGCTCAGCACAACTGGCGGCGGCAATTGCGCAGCATTTTCAGCTTGCTGGCGACGTCACGCCACCAATGTTTGGCGTTCACGCCTATGATCGGGAAAAGCATGTGGCGAAGATTTTCTTCGCTGCAATGGATCCTTATCTCGCTGCCCTATCATTGACGCTTGCGATGCAAGTGGTGGACGCACTTGTACAAGCACGTCTCACAGCCGGAAATCTGTCTGCATATCTTGATCGATGCCTAGAGTTCGTGACGCGTGATGCGCTCGACCAATCCACACGCGCGATGGTCGCGGAAGCCGAGCGAAGGGGCATTCCCTGGTTTCGCATAAACGGCGCTATGCGTCATATCCAGCTTGGCCACGGCGAACACCTTCGGCGCATCTTCGAGACCTTGCGCAGCAATGAATCTTCTATTGGTCGCGATTTTTCGCGCGACAAATTTCTTACCTTCAAGTTATTGAGCGAAATTTGTTTGCCAGTTGGCGGCTTCACAGCGGTACGTAATGCTGAGACGGCGCTGAAAGCAGCGGCCGCCATCGGGTATCCGATCGTGCTGAAGCCCATCAGAGGCAAAAAGGGCGAGCATGTCTTTGTCAACTTACGCAATCCGCAAGAACTGCGCGCGGCCCTGGCACAAGTGTCCGGCGGTGAGGGCTTTCTCCTGCAAAGCTGTTTCCCAGGCGAAGATCACCGCATTCTTATTGTGGACGGAAAACTGGTCGCGGCCGCACGAAGGATGCCTGCATCCATCATGGGGGATGGCAAGCACATAATTACCGAATTGGTCGCCATTGCTAACCGCGACCCAAGACGCGGTGCAGGTTTCGAAAAGATCATGAACTTTATCGAACTTGACGGCGAAACCGACCGTGTTCTCGCTCAGCAAGACCTCACACGAGATAGCATGCCGGCGCAGGGAGAACACGTCCGCCTGCGCGCCACGGCAAATATTTCCTCCGGGGGTACGGCGTTGGACGTAACGAATGCCATTCACCCCGAGAATGCGCGCGCCGCTATCAAAGCTGCTAAAGCACTGGGATTAACAGTGGCCGGTGTCGATTTCATCTCGCCCGACATCTCGAAATCGTGGCGCGAAATTGGCGGCGGCATATGCGAAGTGAATGCGGTTGTGGGACTGCGGCCGCATTTTCTCGCCAATCCCGAAATGGATATCCTGGGACCCATCATCGAAACGGTTTATCCAGGCCGGAGTAATAGCCGCATACCCACTGCCATGATCACCGGCAGCAAAGGAAAAAGCACAACCACAAAGATGCTGGCAGCCATGCTGGCCTGCGCCGGTCACACCGTGGGTGAGGTAACCACCGACGGCGTAAAGGTGGGCGGCGAACAAATCGCCACCGGCGATCTCGCTGGTTACACAGGCGCTACTATCGTGCTGCGCGATCCAACCGTTACCGCCGCCTCGCTCGAAACCGCGCGCGGCGGGATGATAAAGACCGGCATATATCTCGACTGGTGCAACGTCGCCGCGCTCACGAACGTTGAACGCGAGCAGATCGAGGTGGATGGAATAGGCGCAATCGAAGAGCTGGCGGCCCTCAAGCGAAAGGTTCTGGAAGCTGCGCGCGATGCGGTCGTTCTTAACGCCGACGACAAGTTCTGTGCTGCCATGGCACCTGACTTCTCGCATATTCGTACGATTCTTTTTTCAAAGGACGCATCCGCGCCGATCGTGCACACGCACACACAAAATGGGGGCGAGGCGATTGTCCTTCACAAGGGCGTTGTCGAGATAAGAAAGGGATCGCAATCCACAAACCTCATCGCGGTGTCGGAAATCGCCTCGACGATGAACGGCCTCATCGAAATCAATGCCGTTAATGCCATGGCGGCGGCCGGGCTGGCGCTGGGCCTTGGACTTTCACTCGACCATGTGCGCGAGGCGCTAAAGCGCTACGACACTTCCTTGGAAAACGCGGGCTGCCGCTTCAGTTTCGTCGATGGCTTCCCGTTCAAGGCCCTGTTCGATCGCGCGGCGCAGGCCCCTGCGTACGCAACCGTGTTGCCATTTCTCAAGGCATTGCCCGTAACGGGGAAGAGAATCTGTTTGAGTTCGCACGCCGGCAACAGGCCCTATTGGAGCACGCAAGAAGGCGCGGAAGTTCTGGCGGGCAATTTCGATCACTACATTTGTTACGACCGGGTGCCATACAGGCGGGACAAGAAGCCCGGAGAGATCGCCGCTACTATTGCCGCCGCCCTGAAGGAATATGGCGTGGCGCCAGAAGGTATTTCGATCGCCGAGAACACCCAGGAAGCGGCGCAGGTACTGGCCGGCCTGGCAGGACAGGACGATCTGGTGGCCGTTTTCTGCGCCGACGCGCATGGCTTCGTCGAGAAGTTCCGCATGGCGTTCGAAGACGCCGCGAAAAAATAGAAACTTGCGGTCAAATTTGGCAAATAGCCATGGCCCACGAATGGGCTTGATGCAGAGAAAAGCCGGGAGCAGAATAGTGCCGCTGCTCAGGCAGAGATGGCATTAACAGCGCATTGGTTACGGCATGGCTAGCATGGAACATGAGGGCGGCACACGGCTGTCCGGAACGGCGCCCATCAAAGGCACCGTCAAATGGTTCAACACCGCAAAAGGTTTTGGTTTCGTCACGCTGGAAGATGGGCAGGACGCGTTCTGCCACGCTTCGGCACTGACGAATTTGCAATCGCCAAATCTGCCGCAAGGCGCCACGATTATCTGCGAGGTGCAGCAGGGCCAACGCGGACTTCAGGTGATCAACGTGCACAGCGTCGACCTTTCGACCGCCGAGGCCCAGCCGATGCGCGGGCCGCGTCCGCCGCGCGAGCGGGCGCCATCGGGGCCATCTGGTCCGATGGGCGACGGCAAGGTCAAATTCTTCAACGAACAGAAGGGCTTCGGCTTTGTCGTGCCGGACGATGGCACGACGGATGTCTATGTCCATGCCAGCGCGCTCAGACGTTCGGGCATCCCCACGCTGGCGACCGATCAGCGTATCCGCTTTTCGACGCGCCAGGGCATGAAGGGCATCGAAGTCGACCGGATCGAGTTGATCTGATTATTCGGCTGCGTTACCTGCCGCGGCCACGCGCGCGGCTTCCGGCGTCACATCGGGATCGCTTGCCACCGCTTCCAGGCGCTCGCGCACTTCGGCCGCTTCCTTCTGCTTGTTCCACATTGCGGCATAGGCGCCGCCGCGCGCCACCAAATCGGCGTGGCGGCCGCGTTCGATAATCTGCCCGTGATCAAGCACCAGAATTTCATCGGCATCAACCACGGTCGACAGGCGGTGGGCGATGACCAGCGTGGTGCGGTTCTTCTCTACCACCTTGAGCGCTGACTGGATTTCGCGCTCGGTGTGAGTGTCGAGCGCCGAGGTCGCCTCATCCAGCAGCAATATCGGCGGGTTCTTGAGCAGCGTGCGCGCAATCGCAACGCGCTGTTTCTCGCCGCCCGACAGTTTCAGCCCGCGCTCGCCCACCATGGTTTCGTAACCCTGCGGCAGCTCGCGGATGAATTTGTCGATTTGCGCAAGCCGCGCGGCCTCAGCGATATCCGGCACGCTCGCGCCCACGCGGCCATAGGCGATGTTATAGAGAATGGTGTCGTTGAACAGCACCGTGTCCTGCGGAACGATGCCTATGGAGGCGCGTAGGGAGGATTGCGTCACATCGCGGATATCCTGCCCGTCTATGGTCACGCTGCCCGACTGAATGTCGTAGAAGCGATAAAGAATGCGCGAGATGGTGGATTTGCCGGCGCCCGACGGCCCCACCACGGCCACCGTTTTTCCGGCGGGCACGTGGAAAGAAATGCCTTTCAGGATGACGCGGTCTTTTTCGTAGGAAAACATCACATTCTCGAAACGGATTTCGCCGCTGCTCACGGCCAGCGGCTTGGCATCCGGTTTGTCGGCCACTTCCCGCGGCTTAAGCAGCAGGTTGAACATGGCTTCCATGTCGGCCAGCGCCTGGCTGATTTCGCGATACAGCGTGCCCATCAGGTTCAGCGGCCGCTGCAATTGGATGAGATAAGCCATGGCCACCACGAAATCGCCGAGCTTGAGCGAGCCGTTTTTGATGCCGATGGCCGAAAGAATCATGATCGTGGCAAGGCCGAGCGCGATGATGATCTGCTGGCCTACGTTCAACAGCGCCAGCGACATCATCGACTTCACCGACGCGTCGGCATAGCGCCCCATCGCCTTGTCGAAGCGACTGGTCTCATGCTGCTCGGCGTTGAAGTATTTCACCGTCTCGTAATTCAGCAGGCTGTCCACCGCCTTGGTGTTGGCTTCGGTATCGCTGTCGTTCATCTGGCGGCGGAACTTGATGCGCCAGCGCGTGATGGCGAAAGAGTAATAAGTATAAAACGCAATCATCGCCACGTTGGCCGCCACGAACCAGATGTCGAATTTCCATAGCAGCACGATGCAAACCAGTGTGAATTCGAAAATCGTGGGGAAGATGAGAAAAATTCCGTAGGTCAGCAGCGTGTCGATACCCTTCACGCCGCGGTCGATAATGCGCGATAGGCCCCCCGTGCGCCGCTCGAGATGAAAGCGCAGGCTCAACTCGTGAATATGCACGAAGGTCTGCACCGCGATCTGGCGCACGGCATGAAACGACACTTTGGCGAAGACGGAATTGCGCACTTCGTTGAAAGCCGACGCCATGGAGCTCGCCGTGGCATAGGCGATGATCAGCGCCACGGCGGTGGCGATGGCGATCGTCACCGGGTCCTGCTTCAACGTGTCGATCACCATGCCGTTCAGGATCGGAATGACGACGGTGATGATCTTGCCCAGCACCAGCGCCACCACCGAAATGACCATGCGCGCCCTGAGGTCGGGGCGGTCCTTGGGCCACAGATAGGGCAAAAGTGCCCACATCGGCCGCGCCGAAGGCGCGCCTTCACCATCCTCTTCAAGCAGTGTGGTCTGGGTGGACATCTTGCCTTACTTTGGCGCTCTTACTCTCGCCCCAAACTGTATGTAGAAGGCGGGTGCCATGGCTTCAATCCCCGCCCCAAAGGACAAGCAATTCACTGTGCCCCATGAACGATAAAGTGCCCGACCGCGAGGCCGCGATGCGGCCCGCCCTTTGCGTGTTTTGCGGCTCCAACCACGGCAACGATCCCGCTTACACCGCTGTGGCGCGGCGCTTTGGCACACTGATGGCCGAGAACGGCTTCGATCTTGTGTTCGGCGGCGGCGGCGTGGGGCTGATGGGCGAACTGGCCGTCGCCGTGCGCGAAGCAGGCGGCAAGGTCACTGGGATTATTCCCGAATTCCTGCGCCACGTGGAATTGCCGTTGAAAATCGCCAGCGAACTGATCATCACCCGCGACATGACCGAGCGCAAATTCCGCATGTCCGCGGCGGCCGACGCGTTTGTTGTGCTGCCGGGGGGGCTCGGCACACTGGACGAACTGGCGGACGTGATGACGGGCGCGCAACTGCGACAGCACGCCAAACCCATCGTGGTAATCAATATGAAAGGGTTTTTCGATCCCTTTTTCAAGTTTATCGACCATATCGTAGCGCACGACTTCGCGTCGCCCGAAGTGAAAAGCATTCTTCGCGTCGTTGCTACGCCCGAGGAAGCGATTGCTCTGCTTCGCGGATCTCTTCTGCCCGCTTCAGCCGCGGGTGATGTTCCAGCGCCACCAGGGCCAGCGCCAGCCAAACGCAACCAAACGTAACCGCGTGAACCCAGGTGAAGTGTTCGCCGAAGAATCCGACGGCGAGCACAAGCGTGAGGCTGGGCCCGATATATTGCAGGAACCCCAGCGTCGATAACCGCACGCGCCGCGCGCCGCCCGCGAACATGGCCAAAGGCAGGGCGGTGAGCGGTCCGGCAAGCATCAGCAGAAAATCGGTAAGCGGGCTCACGGTCAGGAACGCGCCCGTACCCTTCATGCCCCAATAGATAATCAGACCAAGGCCGGCCGGCATCAGGATCATGGACTCGACGAACAGTCCGTCGATCGCGCCCATGTTCACGGTTTTGCGCAAATAGCCGTAAGAACCGAAGGTGACGGCCAGCGTCAGCGCAAGCCAGGGGAAATAACCCAGCGCAATCGTCTGCACCAGCACGGCAACAGTGGCGAGCGCGATGGCGGCAATTCGCAGCGCGTTCAGTTTTTCGCCCAGCAGAATGACGCCCAGCGCCACCGAGACCAGCGGAATGATGTAATAGCCGAGGCTCGCCTCCACCAAATGGTTGGTGGCCACGCTCCAGATGTAAAGGCCCCAGTTTACCGCGATGAGGACGCTGGTGATCATCAGCGTTACAGCCACGCGGCGCACGCGCAGCGCCTTGAGAATTTGCGCGAGCCGCTTTTGCCAAAGGATAAAGAGCAGCATCGTCACCGCGCACCACAGGATGCGGTGGACCACGATCTCGAATGGCGGCACCGCGGACAGCAGCCGCCAATACAGCGGAATAATGCCCCAGATGGTGTAAGCGCCGGCTGCCAGCGCCAGCCCTTCGCGGGAGTCTGGTGATGGTGTTTGGTCGTCACAACCCCCTCACCCCACTTCGGGTAAGGCTCGCTGCCGCTCGCCAACCCTCAGTAACCCTCTCCCCCTGATGGGGGAGAGGGAAAGGGTGAGGGGGCGGCGCGGGCGGCGTCACCGTTTCACTTCCCACGTTGTCGTGCCGTCGGGATTGTCTTTGAGGATGATGCCTTTGGACTCAAGTTCGGCACGGATGCGGTCAGTTTCCTTGAAGTTTTTTGCTCTCCTGGCAGTATTGCGCGCGTCTATGAGCTTTTGAACCTCTTGCTCATGTATCTCGCCATCAACGCTTATATTGAATGCAATTCCTTGGAAGCTAAGAGTGGCTGCGCCAACGTTAATAATCGTATTCCTACGCCAAGTTCTTGCGTTGTATGGACAGGCCAAGCAACTGCGCTGTTGCCATAAATGCCCCAGCGTTCCCAGATTTCCTAAACGCGTGAAGCTCAGTGATCACTTGTGGGATGTTGAGATCATCGCAAAACGCACTCATGGCCGAAACAGGTATATCAGCATGCTCAATTCTCTCTTTCTCAATCCAATCTACCCAATCTGAGAGTATCCGATATGATCTCATATCTAATGAATTCAAACGCCCAATCCATTGGTTGTCGATAATGAGTGCGGAGCATATTAAAACGAAGAGCTTCGCCGGGCCAACCAACACCCTTCCAGTCTTCTAACAATTCACGAATGGTGACGAAATTCCCAAGCGACTTCGACATCTTGTCGCCTTCGACCTGAAGGAAGCCGTTGTGCATCCAAAGCTTCGCGAAATGAGATTTGGGATGCGCGCCTTCCGACTGCGCGATTTCGTTTTCATGATGCGGAAACAGCAGATCGATGCCGCCGCCATGGATGTCGAAGGTCTCGCCGAGATAGGCTTCCGCCATGGCCGAGCATTCGATGTGCCAGCCGGGCCGTCCCCGTGCCCCATGGGCTTTCCCAGCCGGGCAGCTCGGACGTTCGACGGCTTCCACAACACGAAGTCCATCGGGTTCTTCTTGTAGGGCGCCACCTCCACGCGCGCGCCCGCGATCATCTCGTCGAGCGAGCGGCGCGACAGCTTGCCGTAATCGGGCTTGGATGAAACATCGAACAGCACATGGCCTTCGGCCGGATAGGCGTGGCTTCGCCGCGACCAGTTTCTCGATCATCACGATCATCTGCGGGATGTGCTCGGTCGCGCGCGGCTCATGCGTCGGCTTGCAAGGCAGCCCAACGCCGTCACATCGTCTTCGTATTGCTTGCGCCGTCTTCGTGGTGATTTCGCGGATGGCGTCCTGAACCGGAATTTTCTTCTCATTCGCCAGTTCCTGCGCGCGCGCGTTAATCTTGTCGTCCACGTCGGTGATGTTGCGGACATAAGTGACGTGCTTCTCGCCGTACAAATGGCGCAACAGCCGGAACAGCACGTCGAACACGATGACGGGGCGCGCATTGCCGATATGGGCGAAGTCGTAAACCGTCGGCCCGCAGACATACATGCGCACGTTGTTTGCATCGAAGCGGAACGAAATCTTCCTTCTTCCGCGTCAGCGTGTTGTAGAGGCGAAGACTCATAGATCACTCATACCAAGTCTTATTGCGTCCCCCCACCCCGAGAACAGCGAGCCACCATTCATCTCGCCTCCCCCTTTGTGGGGAGGCCGATCCGGCGAGAGTAGCGAGGCGGATCGGGTGGGGGGCGATGGCTGCCACCCTCCCCCACCCGCTCGCGCAAATGCGCTCGCGACCTCCCCACAGAGGGGGAGGTAAAATGGATTGGCATTCAAGGTGTTCAAGGCTAGGCGGTCTTTCCTTCCAGGCGCGCCAGCGCGCGTTCGCGGCCGATGAGCGGCAACAGCTTTTTCAATTCCGGCCCGGTTTCGGCACCCGTCAGCGCAAGCCGCAACGGATGATAAAGCGCGCGGCCCTTGCGCCCGGTGGCGGCGCCGACCGCTTTGGTCCATTCGTTCCAGCTTGCTTCCGTGTAAGGCTCGGGCGGCAACAGCGATGCGGCCTTGGAAAGGAGCTCCGGATCTTCGCGCAAGGGCGTGACCGGACCTTCGATAAGCGGCCGCAGCTTGGCGGCATCCGACACCTTGGCGAGATTGGGTCTCACCGCTTCCCAGAACGCTTCGCCGAGATCGGCGCCTTCGGCGGCCAGCCGCTCGCGCACCGACTCATAGGAAAGCGTGTGCAACAGCTTGCCGTTCAGCGTCATCAGTTCCACGGAATCGAAATGCGCAGGCGCGCGCGCGATCTTGCCGAAATCGAATTCGGTGGCGAGCACATCCAGCGACGGCCTGCGGCTCGATCGGATCGGAGGTGCCGATCTTGGCGAGATAGGAAACCAGCGCCAGCGGCTCGATGCCTTCGATGCGCAGCTTATCGCAGCGACAGCGAGCCCAGGCGCTTCGACAACGATTCGCCGCCCGCGCCGACAATCAGCGGATGATGCGCGAATTCTGGGTGCGCGCCCGCCAGCGCCTCGAAAATCTCGATCTGTACTGCCGTGTTGGTGACGTGATCTTCGCCGCGGATGATGTGGCTCACGTTGAACTCGATATCGTCCACCACCGAGGGCAGCGTGTAGAGAAACCGCCCGTCCTCGCGCACCAGCACGGGGTCGGACAGCGTGGCGGTATCGATCTCCACCGGCCCACGAATGAGATCTCGCCATTTCACGTGTGACTGCGACAGCTTGAACCGCCAATGCGGTTTCTTGCCGGCCGTCACCAGTTTCGAGCGCTCGTCGGGCGTGAGCTTCAGGGCAGCGCGGTCATAGACCGGTGGCAACCCGCGGGCATGCGCCCGCTTGCGTTTGCGGTCGAGTTCCTCCGGCGTTTCATAGGCGGGATAAAGCTGGCCCGCGTCTTTCAATTTATCGGCGGCAATGCGGTAGCGTTCTTCGCGCTCGGACTGGCGCGCGAACACATCGTGCAGAATGCCCAGCCACGCCAGATCGGCGATGATCGCCGCTTCGAATTCGGGCTTGGAACGCCCGGCATCGGTGTCGTCGATGCGCAGGAAAAACTTGCCGCCCGATTTGCCGCGCGAAGAGATAATTCAGCACCGCCGTGCGCGCATTGCCGGCATGCAGCAAGCCCGTGGGCGACGGCGCAAAACGGACGAGCGTATTATCGGACATCGCGGAACGCATTGGTTATGGGGTAACGCCGGTCGCGGCCGAAATTGCGCGAGGTGAGCTTGACGCCCGGCGGCGCCTGGCGGCGCTTGTATTCGGCAGTATAAAGCAGCAGTTCCACGCGTTTCACAGTCGTGGGATCGAAGCCTTTGGCCACCACTTCGTCGAAGCTCATCTCGCCTTCCACCAGGCATTCGAGAATGGGATCGAGCACCTTATAGGGCGGCAGAGAATCCTCGTCCTTCTGGTTGGCCTTTAATTCTGCGGTGGGCGGTTTCTCGATCACGTGCTCCGGCATCACGCGGCCCGCCGGTCCAAGCGCCCCCTTTGGGTTTCACCTGATTGCGCCAGCGCGACACCGCGAACACCTGCATCTTGTAAAGATCCTTGAGCGCGTTGTAGCCGCCATTCATGTCGCCATAAATGGTGGCGTAGCCCACGCTCATCTCGGATTTGTTGCCGGTAGTCAGCACCATCGGCCCGAACTTGTTCGAGACCGCCATCAGGATAAGCCCGCGGATGCGCGACTGGATGTTTTCTTCCGTAGTATCAGGTTTTTTGCCGGCGAATGTGGGCGCAAGCGAGCCCAGCAATGCGTCGAACGCGGGCTCAATAGAAATCGTATCGAGCTGCACGCCTAGCAATTTCGCCACCGACGCCGCGTCGTCGACGCTGTCCTTGGCGGTGAAGCGCGACGGCAGGAAAAGGCAACGCACACGCGCGGAACCCAACGCATCAACAGCTATGGCCGCCGACAAAGCGGAGTCGATGCCGCCGGAAAGCCCCAGCACCACGCCCGGAAAATGGTTCTTGTTCACATAGTCGCGTAGGCCCAGCATCATCGCGCGATAGAGCGCGGAATTGGTTTCCTCGGTTTCGGCGCGCGCGCCCTCTTCGCAGCGCCATGTCTTGCCGTCATGCTGCCAGCGCGTGATGACGATAGCTTCTTCGAACGAAGGCAGTTGCGCGGCCACCTTACGGTCGGCGTTGAGCACGAAGGACGCGCCGTCGAACACCAGCTCGTCCTGCCCGCCCACCTGATTGAGATAAACCAGCGGCAATCCTGCCTCGGCCACGCGGTGAACCGCGATGTTGAGGCGCACGTCGCGCTTGTGCTGGTCGAAGGGCGAGCCGTTCGGCACCAGCAAAATCTCGGCGCCGGATTTTTTCAGGCAGGCGACGGGGCCATCGGTCCAGATGTCCTCGCAAATGGGCACGCCCAGTTTCACGCCGCGCACGGGCAGCGGTCCCGGCAATGGGCCGGGACGAAACACCCGTTTCTCATCGAACACGCCGTAATTGGGAAGCTCGGCCTTGAAGGTGAGCTGCAACACGCTGCCGAGATCGCAATGCGCCACCGCATTATAGAGCGCGCCGTTCTGCACCCATGGCGTGCCAACCAATACCGCGGGCCCGCCGTCGATGGTGTCGTGCGCGAGTTCGCCAACGGCTGCCATCGCGGCCTGCTGGAACACGGGCTTCAACACTAGGTCTTCCGGCGGATAGCCGGTGATGAACAACTCGCTGAAAAGAATGATGTCGGCGCCCCCACTGGCGGCCTCGGCCCGCGCGGTACGGGCGCGCGCAAGATTGCCCGCAATGTCGCCCACGACGGGATTTACCTGCGCAAGCGCAATGGATAGGCGCTGAGGGTCAGGGCGCTTCGGCATGGGGGCGTATTAGCGCGGGGGCCGTCTGCCCGCCATAGGCGGGCTGGCGATCAGGCGTAGGCCGCCATCTCGTCGAGCGTGTGCGCCTGATGCGCGGGCGCGGCGGCTTCTTCGATCAGCAGTGCTGTTTCCAGCGCCTGGCGGGCCTCTTCCGGGCGGACCATGGCGCTTCGCCCCATACGCACGGCGGCGATGAAATCCGCCACCGATTCGGCCAGCGGATCTTCCACATCGAGCGGGCGCAAGACGCGCCCCGTGGTGTTGCGGATGTGGCGGCGCAAGAAGTCGATTTCGATTTCGCCGTCGTCATAGACGGCGAGCAACGAACGGCGGCGGATTTCCGAGCTGCGGCTGGCAAGCAGCTTCGCCCCAGTGCCGTTTTCGAATTGCAGTGTGGCCGCCACTTCGTCGCGCAGATGGCCTTTGACCGAGCGGCCCGCGGCGCGCGCACTCAACACGCGGCCAGGCACCAGCCTGTGCATCAGATCGATATCGTGGATCATCAGATCGAGCACGACGCTGACATCGGTGCCCCGCCCCGTCCACGGCCCTGTGCGCACGCAATCGATGGCCAAGGGCGCATCGGGATAATCAAGAAGTCCCGCGCGCGAGAAAACAAAACGTTCCTGGTGGCCGACAGTGAGCACGCGGTCATGCGCGTCGGCCAATGCGATCAGTTCTTCCGCTTCATCGACATCGGTGGCGATGGGTTTTTCCACCAGCACATGAGCGCCTTCTTCCAGGAAGGCGCGGACGATCGTCGCATGCGTGCGCGCGGGCGAGCACACGCTCACCACATCGACGCGGCCTAAAAGATTGCGCCAGTCGGCCGTGGCAGGCACATGGAAATGCGCTTCGGCGCCATGGCGCGCATGTGCGTCAGGGTCGGCGAAGCCAACGAGCTTTACACCTGCCAGACGGGCATATTTGGTGGCGTGATGCCGCCCGAAAACACCTGCCCCTACTACACCGGCCCTAAGCTCGTGGGCGCCAGGAAACGCATGGCTATCCAAAACAATGCCTCGGTTTGGTTGGGCCTAGATGGGGGGAGCCGGAGTCAAAGGGCGACTCATAAAATGTTTCGGCTTGTTACATTCTGCGAAATCAAAGGGTTAATTTTGATTAACGAATCTCACGCGGATGCTGCGAAAAGCGGCTTCTTCAGCCGTTCCTGGCGCAATCCTTCGGCGATCAGAAACGCCAGCTCGATGGCCTGATTGGCGTTCAGCCGCGGGTCGCAATGGGTGTGATAGCGGCTGGAGAGGTCCTCATCGGTGATCGCCTGCGCGCCGCCCAGGCATTCAGTGACGTTCTTGCCGGTGAGTTCCAGGTGGACGCCGCCGGCATGCGTGCCTTCCGCGCGATGCACATCGAAGAAGGTTCGCACCTCTTTCAGCACGCGGTCGAACATGCGCGTCTTGTAGCCATTGCCCGATTTCATCGTGTTGCCGTGCATCGGATCGCAGGACCACACCACCTTGCGCCCTTCTTGTGTCACGGGGCGGAGCAGCCTCGGCAATTTTTCGCCCGCCTTGTCGGCGCCGAAACGGCAGATAAGCGTGAGGCGCCCCGGCTTGTTCTCGGGGTTCAGCACATCGATCAGCCGCAGCAATTCGTCTGGCGTCATGCTGGGCCCGCATTTCAGACCGATAGGATCTTTATTCCACGGGCAAATTCGATATGCGCGCCGTCAAGGCTGCGCGTGCGGTCGCCGATCCAAAGAAAATGCGCCGAGGTATCGAAGCTTTCGCCCGTCGTATCCATGCGCGTCAGCGCCTGCTCGTATTGCAGCAGCAGCGCTTCGTGGCTGGTATAGAAATCCACCGAGCGAAGATGGGGAACGGCTTCGGTGGTGACGCCGCAAGCGGCCATGAAATCGAGCGTTTCGGTGATGCGTTCCGCCAACGCGCGATAGCGTTCGCTGGCAGGCGAACCCGCGATGAAGCCCAGCGTCCAGCGATGCACGTTCTGCAAATCGGCAAATCCGCCATGCGCCAGCGCGCGCAACAGGTTCAGCGTCGACGCCGATTGTGAATAGGCCTGCAAGAGGCGCGCGGGATCTGGCGTGCGCGCGGCCTCTGTGAACTCCATGGCGTTGATGCTGTCGCCGCGATAGGAGGTCAGCGTAACGTCGCCGCGCGTTTCGTTGACTTCGCTGCGCGGCTTGGCGAATTGACCGGCGATACGGCCCACCTTCACCACCGGCAAGGCGGCGGCAAATGTCAGCACCACCGCCATTTGCAGGATGACGCGGAACGTGTCGCGAATATTATCGGGATGAAATTCGGCGAAGGATTTGGCGCAATCGCCGCCTTGAAGAAGAAACGCCTTGCCTTCCGCCACCTGACCAAGCGCGGTCAGAAGATTGCGCGCTTCGCCGGCGAAAACGAGCGAGGGCGACCGGCTTAGCTGCTCTTCCGCGCGCGCGAGTGCGGCCATATCCGGATAAACCGGGACATGGCTGATCGGCTTTGCACGCCAGCTGGACGGACTCCACGCCTTGTTCACGTCAGCAACCCCACAATTTGGAATTGTTATAGATCAAGCGGAACAGGGCTGCCAGCAAGCTTTGCCTGAATGCCTTAACCCATCTCGTTGGCGCCCATAGGGACGCGGCCAGCCACAACTTTGCGGCGCATGGTGACGAGTTCCTCGGCGGCCGTGGGGTGCACAGCGATGGCCGCATCGAACTGAGCCTTGGTGGCGCCCATCTTCATCGCCACCGCTACCAGTTGCACCAGCTCGCCCGCCTCATCGGCGAAGATGTGACAGCCGAGTACGCGATCGGTTTTCACATCGACGATCAGTTTCATCAACGCGCGCTCTTCGCGCCCCGAAAGCGCATGGCGCAACGGGCGGTAATTGGTCTCGTAAACATCGATGGCGCGGCCCTTGGCCCGCGCGGCATCTTCGGTAAGGCCGATGGCGCCGATTTCAGGCTGGCTGAACACGGCGGTTGCGACAAGATTGTGATCGGGCGCGGTCGGTTTGTGGCCGAACACAGTGCGCGCGAAACACATCGCATCGTGAATAGCCACAGGCGTGAGATTGAGCCGGTCGGTGACGTCGCCGATGGCGTAAATGTTAGACACGCTGCTGCGCGAGAGTTCGTCCACCAAAACCGCGCCGCGTTTGTCCAATTTGACGCCAACTTCTTTTAGGCCAAAGCCCTGCGTGTTCGGCTCACGCCCGATGGCGAGCATGACCTGTTCGGCTGCCAATGGTTTGCCTGACGCAAATGTCGCGCATACTTTGCCACCCTTCTTCTCGATGCCGGTAATATCAGCATTGAGTACCAGCTTGATGCCTTTCTTGCGCATAGTGTCCTGTAACATGTTGCGCATGTCTTCATCGAAGCCGCGCAAGATTTTCGGCCCGCGATAGGCGACGGTGGTAGCGACACCAAGATTATGGAAAATATGAGCGAACTCGATGGCGATATATCCGCCGCCGACAATGACGATGCTTTTGGGAAGTTTCTTCAGATGAAATGCATCGTCGGACACGAGGCAAGCTTCGGCACCCGGCATATTGCGAAAAGGCTTGCCGCCGGTGGCGATCAGCACGGTGGCCGCTGTCACATCGCGCCTGGCTTTCACCAGATGAACGGTGTGCGCATCCGTCAGCACCGCGCGATCCTGGATCAGGTGCCCGCCCGCGCGCTCTACCGCCTTGCGGTAAATGCCTTCCAGGCGTGCAATGGCCGTGTCCTTGTTTTTGACCAGCGTCGGCCAATCGAACTTCGCGCCTTTTATCGTCCAGCCGTAGCCCTTCGCGTCCTCGAATTCTTCCGCGTAATGGCTGGCATATACGAACAGCTTTTTCGGCACGCAGCCGCGGATGACGCAGGTCCCGCCGAAGCGATCCTGTTCGGCGATTGCTACGCGCGCGCCCAATTCCGCCGACACGCGCGCCGCACGCACGCCGCCCGAGCCGCCGCCAATGACGAAGAGATCGTAATCGTAGTCAGCCATGACGTTCGATCAGCTTCACGCCCTTCGGCCCGGCAAGAATGAGCGATGTCGCAAGGCCCACAAACAACCCATGCTCGACCACGCCCGTGATTTGCGAAAGTGCCGTTGCCAATTTGGGGACATCGGCGATCGCGCCGAATGGACAGTCATAGATGACATTGCCGCCGTCGGTGCGGAATGGCGAACCGTCTTTCATGCGCAAATTGGGCGCGAGATTTTTGTAACCGAGTTTTTGCGTCACGCTGGCAATTCGTTGCGCGGTACTGCCGTGGCCGAAGGCGATCACTTCCACCGGCAAGGGAAACTTTCCTAAACGCTGCACCAGTTTGCTTTCATCGGCAATGACGGCCATGCGTTTGGATGATGCCGCGACAATCTTCTCGCGCAACAGCGCACCACCGCCGCCCTTGATGAGATTGAGGTCGTTGTCGGCCTCGTCGGCGCCGTCGATGGTCAGGTCGAGCGGCGCGAGCCTGTCCAGCTCATCCAGCGGAATGCCGAGCGCACGCGCCTTATCCTCGGTGCGTTTCGAGGTCGGCGTGCCGACGATCTTCAATCCGCCGCGCATTTTGTCGGCGAGAATTTCCAGAAACGCTTCCGCCGTGGAGCCGGTGCCGAGGCCGAGCTTCATGCCGCTTTGCACGAGGTCGGCCGCGCGCATCGCCGCGGCGCGCTTTAAAGTGTCTGCATTCGGAATTGCCATGGCGTAGTTATATACGACATTGGCGCCCCCTCACCCTTCCCTCTCCCCCACAAGGGGGAGAGGGTTACTGAGGGTTGGCGAGCGTAGCGAGCCTTACCCGAAGTGGGTGAGGGGGATCTATTCCACCGTCACGCTCTTGGCGAGGTTGCGCGGCTGGTCGACGTCGGTGCCTTTGGCCACCGCCGTGTGATAGGCGAGCAGTTGCACGGGCAGCGCATAAAGTAACGGCGCGATAAAGGGATCGGCCTCGGGCACTTCGATGGTGTGCCAGGCATGTTCGCCAATGGCTGCAATACCGCGCGCATCCGAAATCAGCACCACTCGGCCCCCCCGCGCCATCACTTCCTGCGCGTTGGAAGCGGTTTTTTCGAACAACGCATCATGGGGCGCGATGACGATGACCGGCACGTTTTCGTCGATCAACGCGATGGGCCCGTGTTTCATTTCGCCGGCGGCATAGCCTTCAGCATGGATGTAGGAAATTTCTTTCAGCTTCAGCGCGCCTTCCATCGCGATCGGGAAATGCACGCCGCGGCCGAGGTAAAGCACGTCTTGCGCCTTCGCCAGTTCATGGCCGAGCGCTTCGATTTTCGAATCCTCGGCCAGCATCCGCACCATGTGGCGCGGCGTTTCCAGCAGCACCGAACAAAGGCGATGTTCTTCAGCGGCATCGATTGCGCCGCGCGCGCGGGCAGCCGCGATGGCCAATGACGCCAGCACCGACAACTGGCAAGTGAATGCCTTGGTCGAAGCCACGCCGATTTCTGGCCCGGCATAAGTGGGGAACACGAGGGCCGCCTCGCGCATCATCGTACTGTGCGGCGCGTTGACGATGGCCGCTACATGCTGGCCCGCGCGCTTGGCTTCGCGCATAGCGGCCAGTGTGTCGGCCGTCTCGCCCGATTGCGAGATGTAAAGGCAGAGGCCCCCTTTGGGATAAACCGGATCGCGATAGCGCAACTCGGAGGCGATGTCGGCCTCGACCGGAAGCCTCGCTAGTTTCTCGAACCAGTATTTGCCGACCAGCCCCGCGTAAAACGCCGTGCCGCAAGCGGAAATGGTCAGGCGCGGCACGCTCGCAAACAATTTCTTCGCATCAATATCGGGCAAATCGACCTTTGGCCCGGTCGCGTCCACATAACGCGCGATGGTGTGGCCCACCACTTCGGGCTGCTCGTAAATTTCCTTGGCCATGAAATGACGGTGGCCGCCCTTGTCGATCATCTGCGACGAAGCCGGCACCAGCTTGATTTCGCGTTTAACTTTTTTCCCGCGTTCGTCGAACACTTCGATCTTGTCGCCGTGAGCGATGACCACATCGCGGTCTTCCAGATAGGCGATGCGATCCGTGAACGGCGCCAGCGCATAGGCATCCGACCCAAGATACGCCTCGCCATCGCCGTAACCCACTGCCAGCGGGCTGCCGCGCCGCGCACCGACGACAAGCTGTTCTTCGTCGCGGAAAATCATGGCAAGCGCGAAGGCGCCTTTGAGCCTGCGCACGGCAGCCTGTGCCGCATCGGCAGGCTTGAGCCCCTTGTCGAGATAATCCGTCACCAGATGCACCGCCACTTCGGTGTCGGTTTCAGATTCGAATTGATGACCGGCGGCAATCAGTTCGTCGCGCAGTTCGCGCCAGTTCTCGATGATGCCGTTATGCACCAGCGCCACGCGCGATGACGCATGCGGATGCGCGTTACGTTCGGTCGGCGCGCCATGCGTTGCCCAGCGCGTGTGGCCGATGCCGGTGTGGCCCGCGAGCGGCTTGTCGTGCAGCACGCGCGCGAGTTCGCCCAACTTTCCTGGGCTACGGCGGCGCTCGATGCGGCCTTCGGTCAGCGTGGCGATGCCCGCGGAATCATAGCCGCGGTATTCGAGCCGCTTCAACGCCTCCAGGATGACCGGCGCGGCCTCGCCCTTCCCCGCTATGCCTACAATGCCGCACATCTATTTCTCCGTGGCCTTTCTCAGGCGGTACGATTTCGCGTGGCCTTTTTTCGTTTCCTGCCGCGCGCGCCCGAACGCCATGTCGTCTGCATCCACATCCTTGGTAATCACGCTGCCCGCCGCGACATAGGCGCCATCGCCGATCTTCAACGGCGCAACCAAAGTCGCATTGGAGCCGACAAACACATTCTTGCCGATATCGGTCTTGGTCTTGTTGAAGCCGTCGTAATTGCAGGTGATGGTTCCGGCGCCGATATTGGCGCCCGCGCCCACGCGCGCGTCGCCCAGGTAGGCCAGATGGTTGGCCTTGGCGCCTTTTTCGAGGCGCGAGTTTTTCACCTCGACAAAATTGCCGATATGCACGCCCTCTTCCAGCACGGCGCCCGGGCGGAGCCGCGCAAAGGGGCCCACGATTGCGCCCGCACCCACTTCCGCACCCTCGATATGGCAAAAGGCGCGGATCTCGGCGCCCGCGCGCACCGTGACGCCGGGGCCGAACACCACAAAGGGGCCGATAGTGGCGTCCGCTTCGATCTTGGTGTCGGCGGAAAGATAGACGGTGGTGGGATCGGTGAAGCTGACACCCGCATCCATCAGCTCGCGCCGGCGGTGTTCCTGGAAGGCGGCTTCCGCATTCGCCAGATCGTTTCGTGAGTTCACGCCCAGCGTCTCCTTTTCATGCGCCTCGGCGAACGTACAGCGCAGGCCCTTCTTCTTCGCCGCCGCGATCAAATCAGTCAGGTAATATTCGCCCTGTGCGTTGCGGTTGTCGATTGCCTTGAGCAATTCAAAGATCGTGCCGGCCTTGCCCGCCAGCGGCCCCGCGAAGCACAGGCCGATGCGGCGCTCCGCTTCGCTGGCATCCTTATGCTCAACGATGCGCTCCAGCACATCGCCCTTCGTCACCATGCGGCCATAGCCGGTTGGATCGGCCGGGCGGAAGCCAAGGGCCGCGATATCGGCATGGCCCAGTTGTGCAACGAGTTTCTGCGCCGTCTCTTTCGTTATCAGCGGTGCGTCGCCGAACAGCACCAGCAGATTGCCGGAAAAACTTTTCAGCGCGTTCTCCGCCGCCATCACCGCGTGCCCGGTGCCAAGCTGCGGTTTCTGGATTGCGCTTTGTGCGTTCCACTTGGCGGCCAGCGCGGACACGCCTTCGGCATCTTCTGCGGTGACGACGACAATCTTTTCCGCGCCCAGCGCGCGCGCCGCCGCCAGCACATGCGCCAGCATCGGCTCACCACCAACCGCGTGCAGCACCTTGGGCCGCGCGGACTTCATCCGCACGCCCTTTCCGGCTGCAAGAATAACGACAGCGAGTGCGGCACTCATGGGCGCGGCTGGTCTTTCGGGCTGGTGAGACATTCCCCTAGGCTGCCATCATGACCGGGGTAAATTGACGATTTGTTTCCTAATCTTTCCCTTTGGCCGCGTGAGGGCGTATTTGTGGCTTATCCGCGGTCGTTCCGTATACCAAGAGTCCATGATCACCCCCCGCCCTGCCATTGTCTTCGACCTCGACGGCACTTTGGTCGATACCGCGCCCGATCTCGCCGCCGCCATGAATGCGGTGCTGGTTGAGGCTGGCCGCCCCGCCTTGCCACTTGAAACCGTGCGCCATCTGGTGGGCCGCGGCGCGCGCACGCTGATCGCGCGCGGGTTTTCCGTCACCGGCGCGGATGCCACGCCCGATATGCTCGACAGTTACGTGAAATCTTTCCTCGCCCATTACCGCGAGAACATCACGTCGAGCAGGCCATACCCGAACGTGCCGGAAACGCTGGCGCTGTTACAGCGCGAAGCATTGCTCGGCGTTTGCACCAGCAAGCCGCAGGAATTCGCCGACATTCTGCTGGATAGGCTCGACCTCACGCGTTTCTTCGGCTCGGTGCATGGCGCTGGCCGCACGCCTTACGTCAAACCCGATCCCAGGCATTATACCGATGTCGTTGCCGAACTGGGCGGCACAGTTGCACGCAGCGTCATGGTCGGCGACAGCATCACCGATCTGCAACTGGCGCGCGCAGCGGGCGTGCCTATCATCTTGCTGTCTTACGGTTACACCGACAAGCATGCGCGTGAGCTTGGCGCCGATGCGGTGGTGGACGAATTTTCCGATCTGCGCGCTGTAGTACTTCAACGCCTGGCAATACACACATAGACAACGCGTTTGCCGCACGCCTATCCTTGCAATTGAGGGGCAATTCCACAGGGGCTTACAGGAGATACAAACATGACGCCGCTACGAATTGCTGCAGTGGGTGCAATGTTTTCAGCGCTGGTATTGGCTGCGGGCGATGCAGCGGCCGCTGGGCCGGCCGGGCCGCCATCCACCGTCGATTGGTCGAAGGCGCAGACCGTCGAAATCGATCTGGACAGTTACAGCATCGCGCCAAAATCGCTGCATCTGAAAAAAGACGCGCCCTACGTTCTTCACTTCGTCAACAAATCCAGCAAGGGCCACAATTTCGATGCGCCAGCGTTTTTCGACGCGCTGATGGTGGTCACCAGCGACCAGGCAAAAGTTGGCGAAGGAAAAGTCGAACTCGATGGCGGGCAAGCCATCGACGTGCAAGTGGTGCCGAACCTGGTGGGGACCTATCCGGTCACGTGCACGCATTTCCTGCATGCCTCGTTCGGCATGACAGGCGAAGCGGTGATCGAATAACGCGTTGTTCTGCACCGTGCGTTGCCCATGCTTGACGCGTGGGCGCGCGCGGCCCTATCACAACCGGCCTTTGGACTTACCTTTGTGGTGCCAAGCACCCGATCTTACCTTTGTGGTGCGAGGCACCACGGGGGGCGCGTAGCTCAGCGGGAGAGCACTCCCTTCACACGGGAGGGGTCACAGGTTCAATCCCTGTCGCGCCCACCAGGCTTCGCCTTCGGCTTCGCGTGGCGCAGCCGGGCGAAGCCGCTTAGGCGAAGCAGTGTCCAGCGTAGCTTGAGCGAAGCGAAAGCGAACTCGGACAGTCCAACGCGTCCCCAAAAAAGAAAACCCCGCCGGAACGCCCGGCGGGGCTTTCCTTTCCGAATACCAAATCAGCGTACGACGAAATCCAACACGTATCCGTTGCGGCTGACGAGCACGAAACCATCCCAGGTCCGTATCCAGTGAGCGCCATGCCGTGGGCGCTCGAGATCGTAGAACCACCAATCGTTGATGACCGAGTAATTGTCGTGGCGGAAACGGCGGAAGCGATCGCCGCGGCGCCATTCATGGCTGCGCCAGAACAGCGGCCGGTTCCAACCATGATGACGGTCCCAATCATGGCTCCAGCCGCCGTGATGATCGCCGGCATGATGGTCGCCGTCGTGATCATAATGATCGCCATCGTGATCGTGGTGGTCGCCGTCATGATCAGAATGGTCACCATCATGGTCGCTATGATGATAATCGTGATCGTGATCGTGATCGTGATCGGCTGCCACCGCGGCGTTTGCGCCCATGAACGCGAACGCAGCCGCTGCACAGAGACAGGCAAAATGTTTCATCGAGAGGTTCCCTAGCTTTGCGCGCCAGAAGTGGCGCAGTTCCAATTCACCTTTCGCATGTTCAGAAGATGAATGGAAGCAAAACCGGCGAGTGCGAAAAATCAGCGTTCATAAATCCAATTCATGATATCGCTCCATACTGTCTCTGCTTGCAAATCGCGCAACAACATATGGTAGCCATCGGCGTAATGCTTCACCGTCGCGTTCTGCCCCAACTTCCCAGCAACATTTTCGGTGGGCGTACGCGGAATGATCTGATCTTTGTCGCCATAGATGAACAGAATTCGTTTCGCGTTCATGTGGCCGGCCGCGTCGTAAGCCTGGTCCATCAAATTCACCACGCCATAAACCGCATCGGCGCGCGCGCGATGTTGATAGAGCGGGTCCTTCGCCAGCGCGCGCAGCATGGGAATGTTGTCCGATGGCATGAGATGCAATCCCTCGCCCGACAATTTCCACCACGGCGTCGAATGCGCGGCCAGCCACAGCGCCACGCGATGCGGGAGCGGCAACGTGCGCCAGCCCCACACGGCGGGCGCGGAAAGGATCACGCCATCGACATTAGGCGGCGCGGCACTGGCGCAATCGCTCATCACCACGGCACCCCCCATGCTTTCGCCCAGCGCGTAAACAGGCTTACCAGGAAAACGCGCGCGCACGACATCGACGAAATCGCTGAAGTCTCGGCGCATGACATCGCCGCCCGCCCACAGGCCTGTGTTCGGCGAACGCCCGAAGCCGCGCTGGTCATAGGCGTAAGTTGTGATGCCATGCTTTGCCCACCACGCGGCCGGCATGGCGAAGGCGTTGGAGTAATCGCTCATGCCGTGCAGCGCCACGATGATGGCGCGCGGATGTTCTGCGTCCCAATGCTGCAAGCCGAGCGCCAGCCCATCGCGCGTCACATAACGGTCGCCTTCTATCGCAGGCATGCGGGCCTCCACGCCCTGCCCGGCCAGCCGCGGCGCGCAAGCCGACAGCAACGCAGCAAGCGCCAGTGCTATCGCGCGCGAAGTGCGCGGGCCACACGGGCCCGCAGTACAGGCAAGAGTTCCTTCTCGAACCATGGATTCTTTTTCAACCAGCCATTGTTGCGCCAGGACGGATGCGGCAGCGGAACGATGCCAGTGCCGTATTCACGCCAGCTTCGCACGGTTTCGGTGACATTGCGCTTAGCATCCTCGCCAAAATGATAACGCTGCGCATAAGTGCCGACGACGAGGATGAGTGAAAATTCAGGCGCTGCTGCAAATATCCGATCATGCCAGTGCGCGGCGCATTCCGGGCGCGGCGGCAGATCGCCGCCATGCTTGTCGTAACCGGGAAAACAAAAGCCCATCGGCACGATGGCGACGCGGGATTCGTCGTAGAACGTGTCTCGATCCATGCCCATCCACGCGCGCAATCTTTCGCCGGACGGATCGTTGTAAGGAATGCCTGTGTTGTGCACGCGGAGCCCGGGCGCCTGGCCGGCCACGCAAATGCGCGCCGTCGACGAAAGGCGCAACACGGGGCGCACGCCATGCGGTAGAGCGCGCGCGCAAATGCGGCAGGCGCGCACATCTTTGAGCAGCGCGGGTAAGGACTCGCGCGCCTTGGTCCTGGCAAGCATCGATTGTTACGGACGACTCAGCAGCAGCTTCATCTGCGGGTTTTCGCGCCGCCACATCACATTGTCGAGGAAATAGTGATGCACGTTGATGAAGATCGAGAAGATGAACATAAACATGTAGCTGCCGAATATTTCGTGGTTATAGCCGCCAACCGAGTCGAGATATCTGGGTAGAGACACAAAGCCGAGATAGCCAAGCGCCGTGCCAAGCGCGATGAACAGCGCGAGCCGGCCCCAGGCATTCGTTGTCCAGAAGCGCAGCGCCGTTTCCCAGTTGTTTCGCGCGGGCGGCACGGGCTTGCTGGGTTCGGCGTTCAGCTGAAAGCGCCAGACGATCGCCAGATATTGCAGCGAGTGGAACGTAGGCACTACCGCAAGGAAAAGCGGATTGATGCGCACGAAGATCACCCAAAGATACAGGGTCGCCATATAGGCAATGACGCCATTCCAAGGCAGCGTGCCGCCGTTCACGCGCCATTGTTTGTAAAGCGCGTAGAGCGTCATCAGCGTGGTGAAGCCGGCGATTACGCATATGGTCTGATAAGCGGGCGTCGGCAGTTCGAACGAATAGTACTTCGTGCCGATGTAACTGAGCTCGCGCGCGATGGCGTGATTGGCCATCAGCCATGAAACGAACCACGACGCATAGCCGTTCAGGCGCAGAATGAATTTGGTGTCATTCGTCAGCCACATGCGCTTCTGCGCCGAGTCGACGATGATAATGCCGTAACCCTGCTTCACGTAATGCCAGCCGACGGTGAAGAACATGATGTTGGCGCCGTAGCCCAGCATCTTCGGATTGTCGGTCAGCACGGCGACGGCAAAGAAGATGACAAGCGCTACCGGCACCACGATGCCGGCGAAGATATAGCGCGCGCGCAATTTTGGATTGAACAGGTGGCCAAACGCCTTGTCGCGGAAATTGCGGTAGAAGATCTGATAGGAATGCGCGAAGTGCGGCTGATTGATCAGCGTCATCAGCACGACGACCAGCACGCCCTGCTGCGCGCGGGAAATTCCTTCGGGCAGAAACGCCGCGATGAGCGCCAGAATGATCACCGCGCCGCCGCCAAGGCAGAAAAAATCGAACCAGGGACTGAACAGGTAACCGGGCTTGTGCGGCGCGGGCGTTGCGAATGTGGTGGCGGTTGGGATTACGTCATCGGCACGGATCGTATCGGTCATATCTTTGGCCCCAATTACACACCCTCGCCCCGGGTGCTGCGACGATAGCAAACACCCCGGCGCCCTGCCACTGGCGACATGACTGGCGAGACCTTTGCGGCAGGTAACGATCCGTCCATTCGGCCCCCGCGCTGCAAGAAGCGGGCGCGGGGGTAATATAATATACGCCTCATCCTGAGGAGCCCTGCCGCCATCCTTCGAGACGGCTGCTTCGTAGCCTCCTCAGGATGAGGCGGCAGGGCGTCTCGAAGGATGAGGCGCACTTTTCTAAAGTGACGCCTGGAGTGAAGTATCCCTCGGCGTCGGCGGCACTGGAGCACAGGAATATATTTCCGGTTCCAGCTCAAACGCCGCCTTCTGGACGGGCTGTGGCTTGAGCTTCTTTACCGGCAGCTGCTTCGGCGCCTGCACTGGGGCGGGTTGCTGCTCCGGCGTTGCCTCGCCGCGGATTTCGAGCGGTTTCTGCAACAGCGCCGTCTCAGCCGAACGCAACAGCTGCACGAACTCGGCGCGATAGCCGAAGGATCGTCCGCGCCCTTTGCGTTGCTGGGCGATGGCGATGGCGCGGTCATAGTCGAAGTCTTTGATGTAGGGATCGTGGCGCAACAGCTGCGCGGCGCCGGCAACCGCTGCGGCAAAGCGCATGTCCGTGGGCAGTTTTGCGAAATCCGCCAGCACATCCGCGTCGGTGACCGGGCGTGTGATCAGCTGCGAATTGTCCTCGACCCGGCAGCTTGTAGCGGATTTTCAGGAAGGCGATTTCGCTCGTCGACGGCTTCGCCATCGTCGGGGTGCCTTGCCGTAGCGCAGCGGATCGGCCATCGGCGCCCTTCGAACCCACCGGCGTGATCTCATAGAATCGCGGTCACGGTGTGGCCCGAGCCGATATCGCCCGCATCGACCTTGTCGTTGTTGAAGTCGGTGCGGTTGAGCAGGCGCGTCTCGTAGCCGATCAGACGGTATTCGGCGACGCGCGCCGGATTGAACTCGATCTGGATCTTCACGTCCTTGGCGATGGTGAAGAGCGTGCCCGAACATTCTGTCGACGAAGACCTTGCGCGCTTCGTTCAGCGTGTCGATGTAGGCGGCGTTGCCGTTGCCGGCCTGCGCCAGCTTCTGCATCATCGCGTCGTTGTAATTGTCGCCGCCGAAACCGAGCACGGTGAGATAGACGCCCGTGTCGCGCTCGCGGGTGACGAAATCCTCCAGCGCGTTGGGATCGGTGATGCCGACGTTGAAATCGCCGTCGGTGGCCAGCATGCACGCGGTTGACGCCGCCCTTGATCGAAGTTGGCTTCGGCCAGCTGATAGGCGCTGGCGGATGCCCTCGCCGCCCGCGGTCGAGCCGCCGGCGCCGAGTTGGTCGAGCGCGGCCAGGATTTTCGCCTTGTCCGCGCCCTGCTGTCGGCTCCAGCACCGTGCCGGCCGTGCCGGCATAGACGACGATGGCGACGCGGTCTTCGGGGCCTAGCTGATCGACCAGCAGACGGAACGAACGCTTCAACAAGCGGCAGCTTGTTGGGCTCGTCCATCGAGCCCGAGGTGTCGATCAGGAAGACGAGATTGGCCTTGGGCCGCTCGGTCTTGGGCATGTCGAAGCCCTTGATGCCGATGTGCAGGATCTGCGTGTCCGTGTTCCACGGCGTCGGATAGACGGCGACGGTGGGCTCGAACGGCTGCGGAACGATCCGTCGGGCAGCGGATAGGCGTAATCGAAATAGTTGACCATCTCTTCGACGCGCACGGCATCGGCCGGCGGCAGCGAGCCTTCGTTCAGGAAGCGCCGCACGTTCGCATAAGACGCCGTGTCGACATCGATTGAGAAGGTCGAGACCGGCTCTTCGCTCACAACTCGCACCGGATTTTGTGTCGCGTGCGGATATTTCTCACGGTTGGAGTCGAACCACGGAATAGGCTGGCGTCCATACCCTGCAACCACGCCCGACATTGGCGCTGCATTTTTGGATGCGAGATCGTACTCATGAAAAGCAGGTGGAGACGGCGGCGGCGCGGGCGGCGCGGTTTCGTCTTTGAGCTGTTCGGGCTGCTGGACGGTGTCGTTGCTTGCCGGTTGCGTCTGCTTCACTTCGCAGGCGGAAACAAACAACAGCAGCACGGCGGCAGAAGAGGCGAGGAATGTTGGGCGATAATTTTGGGGCGTTAGAGGCATGGGGGCTCCCTCCCTTGGAGTGTGGGGAGCGTCGCTTTGCATTGAGCCTGCCAAAGGGCGCGATTGCGGCGGCATCGCGGCGGGCTCAAGCCATGCATAAGGCGGCGCGTGCTATAAGTCATGAATGACGGAAGAAAAAACCGGCACTATTGAGATCCAGGTCGACGAGCTGGCGCAGCTCTTCAACATGCTGGACCCATTTCCCTTTCGCGAGCGCGATCTCGACAAGGATGCCGAGGAATTCGTCGTCGGCTGGGCGCGCGAATTTCCACGTACCGCACAGCTGCGAATTCTGATCCACCTTCCCAAGAGCGAAGCCGAAGGCCAGGCCGCGCGCGACGTGGGGCCTGCTCTGGCTCGATATTTCCAGTATCGCGCCGAAATTGCTTCGCGCGATCTCAAAGAACTATTCCGCGTGGGTAGGCGTTCGCTTGCCGTCGGTATTGCCGTGCTCGCAGCGTGCGTAGTCGCGGGAAACCTTATCGTACGCGCGGTGGGCGCCACGGAATTCAGCAGCTTCATGCGCGAAAGCCTGTTGCTGCTGGGCTGGGTGGCGAACTGGCGGCCTATCGAAATTTTCTTGCACGACTGGTGGCCGATCGCGCGCCGGCGTGATCTTTTCCTGCGGCTTGCGGCCGCGAAAGTTGAGCTCTCGCCGCGTTAGCGCTTTGAAGACAAAGGCTGTTTTGCTAAGTTCCGCCCCTGCCCCTGGAGCCCCTTGGATGTTCAGCCTGCGCACGCACGCCATCATCTTTTTTGGTTTGCTGGCGGCGATTATCGCCTTCGCGGCCATCGGCAATTCCCTGCAATCGGCAGGCGTCATTAAGCCCGAGGGGCTTGGCACGCCGGTGAAGATTCTTTTCTTCGCCCTGGTCTTGGCGCTGGCTTTTTCGGGCGTGCCGCTGATCGTCAAAGCCGTGTTGGGTTTTCAGAAAACCGTAGGCAATCAGGATGTCGGCCCAATCAAGACGGCCATCGCCAACGAGAAATACATTGTCTTCGTGCTGTGGGGCCTGATGGCGGCGGGGCTTGCCCTGGCCATTCCGGCCGCAATTCAGGATGGCGCGTTCGACACGGCGAGTGGCGAAAGCGCCAGCGGCCCATCGGAAGGCAAACTGGTCGCGCGCCCCGGTATGATGGTGGCCGACATGATCCAGCAATCCTCGCTTCCGCTTAAGCGCAATACCGACTTGCCGGAGCAGAACATCAACCCCGCGCCCCTTGCAGGCGGCGCCACTTTCGATTTCGAGATCGCCGGAACTGGCTTCGTGATCCCGAATTGCAAATATTACTTTGTCTCCACGTTCACCCATGATCCCACGCGCGTGGAGGCGCTCAATATCGGCACCTCGCAGCACAAGGTCAGCCGTGCCGAGGTGGAAGAGGCCAATGCTGCCATGCGTGCGCGGCTCAAGGCCGCAGGCTGGCTCACCGGCCACGAAGAATATAGAACCGAGGAAGACCAGACCCTGCATGAAGGCAAAACGCGCGGGGAAGAAGGCACCGCCTGGCTGAAGGACGACGTCGTACTCGACATCGCCAACCGGCGGATGGATGATGAGGTTCCCGGCGAGGACAAGGCGACCGCCGGTGAGTGGATACAGTATATATACGTGTGGCCACGCAAGGATTATCCGGGTATTGACCGGCTGGTCTTCGCGCCGTCAACGCAATGAGGAAAGACATGCATTACAGAATGATTGTCATCGGCTTGGCCGCTCTGGCGCTTTGCGCGCCGGCGGCATTGGCCAAAGCACCACATGCTGCCGCAGCCGTAAAAGAGGCGTCGCACAAGACCGACCGGGAGCGCGCCGAGCTGCGCGGCCTTGTCAATACGGTGCTGACGGAACAGGAAGTCACCGCGACCGAGGGCGATCAGGCGCAGACACGCCGGATTAAGGTCAGCGAAGCGAACTACGACAAAGCTGGCAACCTGACTGATGACAAAACCTACATGTCGTCCGACCTCATCAAGACGCGCACGCCGCAGCGCGTCGATGCCGACACGGTTACCTTTCAATCCGACATGGGCAACGCGACCGAACATTATAAATGGGATGCAGCGGGCAACATGATCGAGAAATCGATCACCTACGGCGACGACCCCAACGCCAAGCCGGACGAGATCAAGCACTACACCTACGACAAGCATGGCCGCGTCAGCGAGGAAGATAATGTCGATGACGCCGGCACGGTGCTCTCCAGCATCATCTATACGCGCGATGCAAAGGGTTACATCGTCGGTCAGCAGAACGTAGCGGTGGACGCAAAACCGCCCTACCCGACCCTGGTGTATGCCTATGAGTTCGACAAGCAGGGCAACTGGATCAAGCGTACGCAAACGGTGACCAATGTCGCGCCCGAAGACACCTGGCAGTACAGCGAAAGCGAGCACGGTCCGCTGGTGCGCACGTTCACCTATTACAAGGCGCCGAAGCCGCCCAAACCGAAGAAGCCGAAGCCGCCCGCGCCCGTGGCTGAGCAGCCGCCGGTGACGGACACCTCGCCCATCATCATCACGCCGTAATCGGCTATCTACCTGGCCCAAGAATGGCTTCGCGGCGCGCGAGGCTTTCGGCCGGCCATAGCGTCTTCATGTCGTAATAGACATCGAAGGCCGGAATATCCTTGGGCAACACGACCCATGGCAATTTCGAGCGCGTGAAAATAAAGGCGTTCGGCGGAAGCGCGGACGGCTCGTCCAGCGTACCCACGCGCACAAAGCGGATGGCGGGCCTGCCGCCGTAATCGCTCCACAGCGCGATCTGACATTTTGGGCAGCGGTAAATATCATGCGGGCGGCCGCTGTCGGCGGGCACGCGCACAGGCACCGGCTCGCCTGAAAGTTTCTCGATACGAGACGTCTCGATGATGGCGTTGATGACGAAAGCGCTGCCCGTCTGCCGCTGGCAATCCTTGCAATGGCAGCAATTCACGAACATGGGCGGATTGGTCAGCCGATAACGCACGTTCCCGCAGAAACAGCCGCCGGTCAGGTCTTTCATTGTATTTCCCCTCGGTGATCTTACGCAGATCGGGTCCGGCCATTTTCAATCATGGAGCCCCGCATGGTGCTGGGGCTGGAGCCTGTCCATCGCTTGAAGGCGCGGCTGAAGGCGGCGGGTTCCGAAAAACCTACCAGATATGCCGCCTCGTTCACCGACACCTTCTTTCCGCTCAAATAATTTACCGCCATCTTGTGACGCAGTTCGTCCAGCACCTTCTCGAACGTGGTGCCTTCCTCTTTCAACCTGCGATGAAGCGTCTGGCGGCTAAGTCCTAGCTTGCCCGCGACCGTATCCATACTCACGTCTCCGGTGTGCAACATGGGCATCAACAAACTTTCCACCCGCCCGCGGGTAGTTGTCGAAGCCTCCAGTTTCTTAAGCAGCGCTTCCGCGCGCTCGCTCAAAACGCCGAACGCATAACGCGACGCCATCGGATTTTTGTAATTCAGCCATTTGTCGTCGACGAGAAGAGCGTTGCGGTCACTTTCAAAAAACACGGGCACCTGGAAGATGCGGTCATACTCGTCACGGTAGGACGGTGCGGCATACGTGACGTGGATGGAGCGAGGAACAGTCAATCCGGTGCTGCGCCGCGCACCGCACACGACGCGGGCGAAGAACGACTCGGTGAACTCGGGAAAGTCGGCAGGGGTCTTGCAGTGGTCCACCATCCACAGTCCGGCTTCGTCGCGCAAAATCTCGAAGCGCGGAACGCTTACGTCAAGATCGATGTCTGCACCCAGCCGCTGAAAGCGGTTCACCTGCACCATGGCTTCGGCGATCGTTTCGGAGGCATGCCCAATCAGGCCGATGATCGACAAATCGGCCATGTCGAATTCCTCGCCGAAATGCAGCGCCAACGCCGGATCGCCGGTGAGTTCCTTACCCACCCGCATGAGCGCAACGTACTGGGCGAACGGCAGGCGATTGTCCTGGTCCTGAAGGGCGGTCGGGTCGATGCCACAGCGTTCCAGAAGCGCAACCCGGCTGGCGCCTTTCGACACGGCCAGCTCAAGCAAGCCGCGCACGAAACCCGCGGCAATCGTGGCTTCAGGCATGGGTGCGGCGCCCTCTGATACCTGCGATCATGATTTTGATGTGTGGCGTCATGTCCATTCGGTCCGTGCCGGATAGACTAGAATTGAGGAGCGGCAGGCTAAAGGCAAGCCGCAACGATCTTGTAGTGCATTTTCGCGCGGGGTTAACCCATGTTCAGCCGCCTCTTCCCTAGACAAATCGACAACAGCTATCGCGGCCACTGGCTCGGGATTGTGCTTTTCGTAGTGGTGCTATTGCTCAAAGGAAGCCAGGGCCTCGTGTCGATGGTGAACCCGGGCGAAATTATGGTGAGCGCCGACGGCATCCCCATCGACTCTTTCGGCGCGGGCGCGGAGACCGCAGTGCGCATGTTTGCGATGCTCGGCATGTACATCCTGATCCTGTCGGTGATCAGCGCGGTGACCCTGATCCGCTGGCGCGCGCTGATCCCGTTCATGCTTGTGGTTCTCTTGGCCGCGCAGGTGGGTGCCCGTGTGATCGGTATCCTTCATCCGATGTTGCAAACCGCATCCGCCGACGATTTTGCCGGCCACTCATACGCATACTGGATCAATTGGGGCATCGTTGCGTTGACTGTCATCGGCCTTATCTTGTCGCTGATCAACCGGTCGAAGCCGGCAAGGCTCGCGCAAGACGCACGATGATGGGTACAGCCTTTCCTCCGGCCGTCACGCCGTATCTGCCACTGATCTACGTACACATCAGCGGCGGCGTCATTGCCATGTTGACGGGCTACACCGCCGTGCTGGCCGCAAAAGGCGAAACCCTCCACCGCGCGGCCGGCAAGGTTTTCGTCCTTGCCATGCTGATCATGGCGAGTTTCGCGACCTATCTCGCCATCTCGTTGCTCGGAGCGCTGCCGGGCCAGATGGGCAATGTCGGTGCGGGCGCGCTCGTACCCTACCTGGTAGGAACCGCCTGGATGGCCGTCCGGCGAAAGGAAGGCACCGTCGGCCTGTTTGAAAAGATCGCGATGATCGTAGTGCTGGGCGTGGCAGCGGGATTCCTGACGCTGGGGATAAAGGCGTCGTTGTCACCGGGCGGCAAGCTCGACGGTTATCCCATGTACTTCTATTTCGTGATCGCCGGATTCGCCGCGTTCATGGGCGCGCTTGATCTGCGCGTTATCGCGAAAGGCGGGCTCTCTGGCGCGCCGCGCATCTCACGTCATCTGTGGCGCATGTGTTTCGCGCTGTTTCTGGCCGCGGGATCGTTCTTCCTCGGCCAGCAAAAGGTGATGCCCGTGTGGATGCACGGTGCCTGGTATCTTTACGTGCTGGGGCTGGCCCCGCTTGTCTTCATGCTCTTCTGGCTGATCCGCGTGCGCATCGGCAAACGGTTCAAGGGCGTCCCTGCGCCAATGCCTGCCGAATGAAAGCCGCGGTCTATAGCAGAGGCTCGCTGCGGATCGATGACGTCGAAAAACCTATCCCAGGAGACGATGAAGTCCAGATCAAGGTTCGCGCGGCTTCCGTCAATCCGCTCGATCACCACTTGCTGAAACACCCCCTGCTCCGCCGCGCGTTGTTCGCGATGAGCAGATCAAAGGTCACGCGGCCCGGGCGCGATGTGGCGGGTGAAGTTAAAGCCGTTGGCGGGAACGTGACGGCATTCAAGCCTGGCGATCAGGTGTTCGGCTGCTGCGGCGGAGCCTTCGCGGAATATGCCTGCGCTTCCGAGGCGGCGCTGGTCATGAAACCGGCGAAGCTGTCGTTCGAACAGGCGGCTTCTGTTCCCGTGGCGGGGCTCACCGCTTTGCAGGGCCTTCGCGACAAGGGAAAGCTTCAGCCAGGGCAGAATGTCTTGATCAACGGCGCAGCAGGAGGCGTTGGCACCTTCGCGGTACAGATTGCCAAATCGTTTGGCGTTCATGTAACCGGAGTATGCAGCACAAGAAATGTAGAGATGGTCCGCTCCATCGGTGCCGAGCGCGTCTTTGATTATAGAAGAGAGAATTTCGCCGAAAGCGGGCAACGCTACGACCTGATTTTCGACCTCGTGGACAACCATTCGCTGCGGGCTTGCAGGCGCGTTTTAAATCCCAATGGCATCTATGTCGGCGCCGGCGCCCTCGCCGTACAAAGCTTGTGGGCGCTGCTGCCCAGAATGCTTGCTCCCCCCGTGTTGTCGCGGCTCGTGAGCCAGAAATTCGTTTCGTTCATCGCGCGAGTGACTAAAGTTGATCTGGGCATTTTGGGCGAGCTTATAGCGGCGGGAAAGGTCACGCCCGTCATCGACCGGGCTTATACATTGAATGAGGTTGATGAAGCCGTCCGGTATCTAGGCGAAAGGCACGCCCGCGGAAAAGTCGTAATAACCATGCCATAAGGGGCATGGCCGGGCATTTGTCTGTGTGCGTTTAAGCCGCTAAAAGCGCTCGCCCATGTCCCACCGTTTTTCCGTTGCGCCCATGATGGACTGCACCGACCGGCACTGCCGGGTGCTGCACCGGCTGCTGTCCAAAAACGCGCGGCTTTACACCGAAATGGTGACGGCCGACGCCGTACTGTTCGGCAACCGCCAGCGGATCATTGGCTTCTCCGAGATGGAACATCCGGTGGCGTTGCAATTGGGCGGCTCGGAGCCCGAGAAATTGGCCAAGGCTGCGCGCATCGGCGAAGAATTCGGTTACGGCGAAATCAATCTCAATATCGGATGCCCATCCGAACGCGTGCAGTCGGGAAGCTTCGGCGCCTGCCTGATGCGCGAGCCCCAGCTCGTCGCCGATTGCGCGGCGGCGATGCGTGCGGCCGTGAAGATTCCCGTAACGATCAAATGCCGTATCGGCGTGGACGATCAGAACCCGCATAAATCCTTGCGCACGTTCGTGGATACGTGCGCCAAGGCAGGTGTCACCGTGTTCGCGGTGCATGCGCGCAAAGCACTGCTGAAGGGACTATCCCCCCGCGACAACCGCGACGTGCCGCCGCTCGATTACGAACTGGTCTATGCGCTGAAGCGCGAGCGCCCCGAACTGACCATCATCATCAATGGTGGGACCAATTCACTCGACGAAGCGGAAAAGCATCTGGCTCACGTCGACGGCGTGATGCTGGGCCGCGCGGCTTATCAGTCGCCTGCCCTGCTGGCCGAAGTGGATGCGCGTTTCTTTGGGGAAAACCCACGCGACGTGGAAGCCGTGGTGGCCGAGTATGAGAAATATATCTCCACGCAATTGGCCGCTGGCGTTCCCTTGAGCGCCATGACGCGCCACATGCTTGGGCTATTCAATGGCAGGCCTCATTCGCGCCTGTTTCGCCGTCATCTCAGCCAAAACGCGAACAGTCCGTCCGCGAACCTGCAAACGCTCCGCGATGCGTTGGCGTTCTTGCAAGCCGCGCGCGCGGAAGCCGCGTAAGTCTCAACCCTACCTCCGGCTCGCCTCGAAAAGGAACCACACGCGGCGTTCGGCTTCGTCGATCCAGACTTCGATCAGGCTTGCGGTCGCCACGTCCTCGTGCTCCTCGCACAGATTGTGCGTTTCGCGCATGCTGGCCACCAGTTGCTTATTGTCCTCGCGCAGCTCCGCCAGCATGTCCTGGGGCGTCACGTAATCGGCGTTGTTGTCGTCTAGCCTCTGCAGGCGGCCGACATGGCCGATGGAACGAATCGTGGTGCCGCCGATCTTGCGCACGCGCTCGGCGATGGCGTCGGTGGTGTCGTAAATCTGGGTAGCGTGCTCATCAAGCAGCAGATGGTAATCGCGGAAATGCGGCCCCGAGACATGCCAGTGAAAATTCTTGGTCTTCATATAAAGCACGAACATGTCGGCCAGCAGCGCATTCAGCGCGCCCGCCAGATCGCGCGTGGCGTTCGATCCCAGTCCTGTGGGCGTTGCCAGCGGCGCTTTGCGCCGCGCCTTGGCGTCTTTTTTATTCATGGCTTCGTTTCTCCTTTGCCTGTTTAGTCACGCTAATGGTTTTGCCAGTAGGTCGGCATATTTGGGGTGCTTGCGAATATAGTCAGCAATGAACGGGCATGCAGCGATAAGTTTTTCGCCATTGCCGCGCACCAGATCAAGCGCGCCCTTGGCCAGCGCCGAGCCGATGCCGCGGCCCTCGAACGCCTTGGGAACTTCTTCGTGGATGAAGGTCACGATTCCATCTGCCCGGCGGTAATTGAGGAATCCCATGATTCCGTCCACTTCGATTTCGTAGCGGTGACGTTCCTTATTATCGCGAACCGGGCCAAAAGCAGAAGGATTGTCCGGCATCAAACAGCCCTGCATTCGTGTTGCTCGTTGGGGTGCGGCGGCGATGCCGGGTCTTCCGGCAGCGGAATGAATTCGCGGGCATCGTCAGGGGGCAGCGCCATGCGGCCCGCACGCCAATCGGCTTTCGCCTGTTCGATACGGTCGAGGCTTGATGAGACAAAATTCCACCAGATGTGGCGCTCGCCTATGGGCGCGCCACCCAGCAGCATTACGCGTGCAGGTTTACCGGTGGCCGTAATAACCGGTTCGCCGCCGCGCGCGAACACCAGAAGATTGCCGTCGGTATAAGTTTTGCCATCGGCGGAAACTTCGCCGCTGACGATGAAGGCACCGCGCTGCTCGTGACCGGAAGGCATCGCCAGCCTGGCGCCCGGCGCCAGTTCGACATGGGCGTAGAACATCGGCGAAAAGGTTTCGACCGCGCTGGTAAGTCCGTAAGCCGCGCCCGCCAACAGATATGCCATGGCGCCAGCTTCGCCGAATGTGCGCAATGCTTTCCCATCGTAATGCGTGAAGGACGGCGCCACTTCCTCGCGCTCCAAAGGCAGCGCCACCCACGCCTGCAAGCCATGCACGCGCGAAGCATGCTTACGAACACTCGCGTCCGTACGTTCGGAATGCACCACACCCCGCCCCGCCGTCATCCAGTTCACGGCGCCCGGACGGATGGATTGCCGGTATCCCAAATTGTCTTGGTGAAAAATTTCACCTTCGAACAGATATGTGACCGTGGCCAATCCGATATGCGGATGCGGCCGGACGTCGATGCCCTGGCCGGCCGCAAAATCGGCGGGGCCCATGTGATCGAGAAAAATAAACGGCCCGACCATGCGCTGACGCGCGAACGGCAACACGCGGCCGACTTCGACCCCGCCACCCAGATCCTTGCGCCGAGCCGGGATGACGAGTTCGATCATATCTCGTCGGCCACGTTGGGATCCTCGGCGTCGTGCGCGTGGCCGATGGCGCGGCGCAGGCGATCGTCAAGCTTATCGCAGTTCAGGATCACCTTTTTGTCATGCACGGACTTCACGGCGCTCATGGGCACGGTGAATTCGCCCGCATTCTCGACATAGATCACGATGTCGCGGCCATGCGGCAGCACATGGCGCACATCGCCAAAACTATGTTCGCCGTCATGCACGAAGACATCGAAACCTTCCTGAATTTTCTCGGCCATTTTATCCCTCGAATCCCACGCGCTTGTGGCTGTTGTCGCAGAACGGCTTGTTGCTCGAGTGCCCGCAGCGGCACAGCAAAACTTTGCTCTCGCGCGAAACCGTGCGCCCGCTGGCCGAACAAATCTCCAGCGCGCCTTCCACCTTCAGCGGGCCGTTGGTTGTGGGCGTCACTTTCAACGGCCCATTGCGGTCGGCGAGCACGGGCGTTTCTTTGCTAGGCGGTTCGCCCGTCGCCTTGAACCCCGTCTTGGAATGGCTGTGGTCGCAATAGGGCTTGTGGCGCGACTGTCCGCAGCGGCAGAGCGTGGCGCGAAAGCTGGATGTGTCACCCGCGACATCAAGCTCGGCGTGAAAGGCGAGCGGCCCGTCCTCCCAGATGCGCACCGTGTTCACGGTTGGCGGGTGCTCCGGTGCACTATCGCCCAATGGTTCGTAAGACAGCGCGCCCGACGGGCATTTCTCCACCACCGCAATAACGGCTTCGTGCGCCGCGGCATCGGGATTGATCCACGCGCCGTCCACATTGGGCTGAAACACCGAACTCAGATTGAGCACGCAATAGCGCGAATGAATGCAGCGGTGGCCATTGTTGCGGACAACTATTTTCTGTCCGCGGTAAATCTCGGGTTCGGCGGCCATATGTGCGCCTCCTGGGGGCGGCACTTTAGAACCAGACCTCTAGTGAAAGCAAAATTATTTATCTAACTTTTGCGCGCAGCACATGACGCTGCACATTTCACACGGGGAGAATAGCTATGCCCGATCTCATTCTTGAGCCTGTCATGAAGCCCGATCCCAACAAACTGGAAGAAGCCTACGAAGTCGTGGAAGACATCCAGACCAAATCCGGCGAAATTGTCATCAAGGTGCCGAAGTTTTTCCAATTCGACGGCGCCAGCATCCCATCGCCGGCCTGGCAGCTCGTCGGCACGCCGTTTCAGCCGCGGCTGATGACGGCGTCGGTGTTTCACGACTGGGTCTACCATACGCATGAAGTCAAAAAGAAAGACGCTGACGACCTGTTTTATACGCTGCTACTCCGAGACGGTGTTGGCAAAACGCGCGCCTGGGTGATGTTCGAAGCCGTGAGCAGTTTCGGCGACTCCTATTGGGCAAACGACGACGCAGACAAGGCCTATATCAAGCGGCTGGCATCGCGCATCAAGAAGGACGGGTGCGATCCTGCTGTCTACGGAATAAAGGCGGCGTAACATGGCACCTCATCCTTCGAGACGCGCCCTGAGGGGCGCTCCTCAGGATGAGGTCTTGGTTTGATCCTCATGCTGAGGAGCCGCGGAACGCGGCGTCTCGAAGCATGAGGTCAGATCTTCTGGTCGTATTCGCCGACTTCGGGGTGCTTTTTCAGGCGCGCGTCGATGTCGGCGAACATCGCGCGCATTTCGCTTGTCCGACACCGGGCTTTCGCACTACCACCACCAGCGACGGCTTGTTCGACGACGCGCGCACCAGACCCCAGGTGCCGTCGTCGAGCGTTACGCGCACGCCGTTGACGGTGACGATGCCGGCAATATTGCGCGCCCAGCAGCTTTTCGCCCTTCGCTTTCAGGCCCTCGTATTCCTTGGTCATGGCATCGACGACGGCGTATTTTTTGTCGTCGGGGCAATAGGGCGCCATGGTGGGCGAGCCCCAGGTCTTCGGCAGTTCGTTCACCAGTGCCGAAATCTTTTTGCCGCCGGCGCGATCCAGCATTTCCAGAATGGCGATGGCCGCCACGATGCCCTCGTCATAGCCGCGTCCGATGGGCGGATTGAAAAAATAATGACCGCTTTTTTCGAAACCCGCGAGCGCGTGCAATTCGGCAGTGCGGCGCTTGATATAGGAATGGCCCGTCTTCCAGTAATCGGTGATCGACGCCTGCGCTCCTTCAGCACCGGATCGGTCATGAAGATGCCGGTCGATTTCACGTCGACCACGAATTTCGCGTTCTTGTGTGCGCGCGACTAGATCGCGCGCGAGCAGCGCGCCGATCTTGTCGGCGAAAATTTCATGGCCGCTGTCGTCGACCACGCCGCGCGGTCGCCGTCGCCGTCGAACGCGAGGCGATTTCGGCGCCGCTGTCGCTGCACGCCTTCGCCGATGGCGTGCAGCATCTTCATGTCTTCGGGGTTCGGATTGTAGTGCGGGAACGTTGCAGTCGAGCTCGCAATCCATCGGCACCACGTCGGCGCCGATGCGCTTCAGCGCCTCCGGCGCAAACGCGCCCGCCGTGCCGTTGCCGCACGCCGCCAGCACGCGGATGGGCCGCGATAGCTTGTGGCCCTTGGTTACGTCGGCGAGATAGCGCTCGCGCATGTCCGGGACTTGCGACATAGTCGTGCCGCCCGGCCGCGGCTTGCCCTCGCCCGCCAGCACGATCGCTTTCAGCCGCGTGATCTCGTCGGGGCCGAAAGTGAGCGGCCGCTGCGCGCCCATCTTCACGCCGGTCCAGCCGTTTTCGTTGTGGCTGGCGGTGACCATGGCGACGGCAGGAACATCGAGCGCGAATTGCGCGAAATAGGCGACCGGCGAAAGCGCCAGTCCGATGTCGTGACACCTCGCAGCCCGCCGCCATCAGGCCGATGCGTCAGCGCCTGCTTGATTCGAGAGCGAATAAGAACGGTAGTCGTGCCCCACAACGACGCGCGGCTTGATGCCGATTCGTGGAAATAAGTGCCAAGCCCCAGCCCAAGCGCCTGACACGCCGACAAGGTTGATCTCCTTCGGATACAGCCAGCGCGCGTCGTATTCGCGAAAGCCGTTGGCGGTGATGATGGGGCTGGCAGGGTTATCGGAGGGCATGAGAGATCCGGGCTGAACGTTCAAGTTTTATACAACAAAAGCCTGAGGAATTGGCTGCGGTTTTTGCACCCTTAACCGCGGTTTAACAAGGCTCGCGCATTCTACCGGCGCATTAAGGCGTATAGGGCGATGGCGAAAGCTCTCTATCACAAGAACCAACGTGTTTACGTGAAACCGGTCGGCACCTGGGCGCTGGTCGAGCGCGTGGTGCCGCAATGGACCAAGGGGCTCGATGAGCCCATTCGCGTCTTTTATGACGTGGGATTGGGGCGCGAATTCAGCGCTGAAGAATTGCAGGCCGACACCGCCAATGATGTCGGCGCCAGATAGCGACAAGTGGATTGGCGCATCACGCGCGCGCGCAACAAATGGCAATCGCCCGAGGAAACCTCGCGCCATCCTTTCCCCGGCACCTATCCTGTCATCGTCACAGGCGAAGCGGAATGGGGCGGCTGGCGCGTGCCGGGCGCGGAATATGCGCTGGGGCCAAGCAATATCGAACGCCAGGCGCGGCTCATTGCCTCGGCGCCCAAGCTTGCCATGCTGGCCAAAGAACTGGGCGAGATGGTGAAGAAGTCGCCGGACCATATTCCGGAGCCGCTGCTGGAACTGACACGCATCGCGCGCGAACTATTGGCCTATGTGAACGAGCAGGAAGAAGGCGTGTAGATTTTTTCCAGCACCCCTTGAAAGTGTGACGCTCAGTTCCCATCTAGCGACTATCTCCCGAAATCCGATTTTTAAGGCCGACTGGCCTTGAGGCATTTCGCCTTTTGCGCGGGTGCTGCTTGCGGCTATGGTCGCGGGCGCGCACGCGACAGGCACACGCATGAAAACGACCGAGCCGCGCGTCCCATCCATCTCAAGGATTACCGCCCGCCGGCCTATCGTATCCCTGAGATCGCGCTCGATTTTCAGCTCGATCCCGAGGCCACGCGCGTGAAAGCCACGATGAAAGTGGAACGCGCAAGCGAGGCGGCGCCGCTGGTGCTCGACGGCAACGGGCTGAAACTCATTCGGTTGAAGATTGACGGCAAGGCGCTGGACAAAACGCCTATGCGCTGGGCGACGGCACAGCTGACCATTCACGCGCCGCCGGCGAAATTCACGCTCGAGATCGTCACCGAAATTGCGCCCGCGCAGAATACACGGGCTGGAAGGGCTGTACATCTCCAACGACATCTATTGCACGCAGATGCGAGCCGGAAGGTTTTCGCTGCATCACCTATTTCCTCGACCGGCCCGACAATCTGGCCAGATACGAGACCCGCATCGAGGCCCGAAAGACAAGCCTGCCCGGTGATGCTGTCGAACGGCAATCTGCATCGAGACGGGCGAACTTCCCGGCGGCCGCCATTTCGTGCGCTGGCAGGATCCGTTCCCCAAGCCGTCCTATCTGTTCGCGCTGGTGGCGGGCGATCTCGCGCACATCCACGACACAGTTCACCACCATGTCCGGGCGCAAGGTCGATCTTTTCGTATCTATGTCGAGCACGGCAACGAGGCCAAAGTCGAACTACGCGATGGATTCGCTGAAACGCGCCATGCGCTGGGACGAAGAGACCTATGGCCGCGAATACGATCTCGACATCTTCATGATCGTCGCCGTCAGCGCGTTCAATTTCGGCGCCATGGAGAACAAGGGCCTCAACATCTTCAACGACAAGGTGCTGCTGGCCAGCCCGGAAACCGCCACCGACGACGATTACGCGCGCATCGAAGCCGTGGTCGGCCACGAATATTTCCACAACTGGTCGGGCGACCGCATCACCTGCCGCGACTGGTTCCAGCTTTCGCTGAAAGAAGGCCTGACCGTATTCCGCGAAACCAATTTCGCCGAAGACATGCGCTCGCGCGCGGTGGCGCGCATCGGCGACGTGAAGGACCTGCGCCTGCGCCAGTTCCAGGAAGACGCGGGGCCCCTCGCCCATCCGGTGCAGCCGCAGAGCTATATCGCCATCGACAATTTCTACACGGCGACGGTTTACGAGAAGGGCGCCGAAGTCATCGGCATGATCCGCACGCATCCTGGGCGCGCGAGGTTTTCCGCAAAGGCATGGATCTGTATTTCGACCGCCACGACGGCGAGGCCGCGACGGTGGAAGATTTCGTGCGCTGCTTCGAAGACGTGTCGAGGCCGCGACCTCGGCAGTTCCGCCTGTGGTACGCGCAGGCCGGCACGCCGGAAGTCGCGCCAATGGCGCCTATGACGCCACAGCCAAAACCTACGCCCTGGACCTGAAACAGCGCGTGCCGCCGACGCCCGGCCAGCCCGAGAAAAAGCCCATGCACATTCCGCTGGCTACGGGGCTTATCGGCAAGGAAGCGGCAAGCCCGTGCGGCGAGCCGCGCGTGCTGGAATTGCACAAGTCCCGAAGAAACATTTTGTCTTCGCCAATGTCGAGGAAGAGCCCGTGCTTTCCGTCGGCCGCCATTTTTCGGCGCCCGTGATCATCAAGACGCCTGCACCGCGCGAAACGCGCGCCTTCCTGATGGCGCGCGATACCGATGCGTTCAATCGCTGGGAGGCGGCACAATTGCTTTCGACCGACGTGCTGTTGGATATGTATCCGCGGCCAGGCCAAAGAAGCGCTGAAACCCGCTTCGGTTTATCTGCGGGCTTTGGAGGGTGTGCTGGCGCGCGCGGACGCTGATCACGCCTTTCACCGCGCAAATGCTGATTCCGCCGTCGGAAAACGAACTTGCGCTGGCGCGGACTCCCGTCGATCCCGACGCCATCCACGCCGCGCGCGAGGCGCTGATCGCCAGCGTCGCGCATTGTCACGGCGACGCGCTGCACAAATTTACGCGCACCTGAAAGCCACATGGCGCATTCAGCCCCGATGCCGCATCGGCCGGAAGCGCGCTTTGCGCAATGCGGCGCTTAGCGTTTTCTCACCGCCGCCGACGACGAAGAAGCGGCCGAGCTTGCCGATGCGCATTACCGCGCCGCCACCAACATGACCGACATGATCGCGGGGCTGGCCGCGCTCACGCGCATGGCGGCGCCCAGGCGCGAGGCCGCGTTCCAGCATTTCCACGACCGCTTCAAATCCGATCCGCTGGTGATCGACAAATGGATGGGCCTGCAGGCGATGTCGCCGCGGCCCGACACCGTGCGCGCGTGCGCGCGCTGATGAAGCATCCGGCGTTTTCGCTGAAGAACCCGAACCGCGTGCGTTCGCTGGTCGGCGCTTTTGCGGCCGGCAATCCGCTGCGGTTCCACGATGCGTCAGGCGTCGGTTACAGGCTGGTGGGTGAAGTGGTCCGGGCGCTAGACGCCATTAATCCGCAGACTGCCGCGCGCATTGTCGCAGTATTTGAAACCTGGAAGCGCTACGACGAGAAACGGCAAAAACTCATGCGCGCCGAATTGACTGAAGTGACGAAGCGCAATGACCTTTCGGCCAACCTGTTCGAGCTGATCAACAAGATGCTTGGCTGAGCGCGCTTACAAATACCACTCGTATTCCGCATCGGTAATGGTTTTGCGCAGGCGCTGCTGTTCGATGCGCTTGGTCTCGCGATACAGCGTCAACGTTTCGGCGCCGAAATAATCGGGCAGCACTTTCGCCTTTTCCAGCCTCATAAGCGCATCATCGAGCGTGAAGGGCAGCGCCAGATCGGGCTCGCGCGAAACATTGCCAACCGCCGGCGGCCCAGGATCGATTTTGTTGACGATGCCGTGATGAACACCAGCCAAAACCGCAGCCAGCACCAGATAAGGATTGGCGTCGGCGCCCGCCACGCGATGCTCGATGCGGCGCGCGTCATTCGGGCCAACCGGCACGCGCAATCCTGCTGAGCGGTTGTTGACGCCCCAGCGACGGTTTACGGGTGCGAACATGTCGGGGGCAAAACGGCGATAGGAATTCAGGCTGGGGGCAAAAATCGCCATGCTTTCCGGCATCAGCGCAGCAGAGCCGCCCGCCGCGAAACGCAGCATGTCACTGCCTTCCGGCGTGCCGTTGTCGAAAACATTGCGCCCCGTTTTATCGAGCAGGCTGAGATGCACGTGCTGGCCGGAGCCAGCGCGATCGGCATAAGGCTTGGCCATGAATGTGGCGTGGCAATTCTGGCTCACTGCCGCCGCCATCACGACTTGACGCAACAGGATAGCGTGGTCTGCCGCAAGCAATGCGTTGTTCTGATGTTTCAGATTTGCTTCGAATTGACCCGGCGCATATTCCGAACTTGTCGTGCTCACCGGCACGCGCTGCGCAACTGCGGCATCATTAAGCGCGGTGACAAAACCCTGATAGCGGTCGAGATCGTCAACGCTATAAACCGACACGGCGCGCTCGCGCGCACCCGTGCGCGGACAAAGCGGCGGCTGGGGGCGGCCTGCCGCATCACGCTTTTCATCAATTAAATAAAATTCAAGTTCGAGCGCAGTAACCGGCGTGAGGCCAAGCTCTTCGAACCGCTTTGCCACGCGCGCAAGTGCCGCGCGCGGCTCGCCAGCGAATGCGCCCCCTGCATCATCGCGGAATGCCATGAAAATTTGCCCGCGCGGCGGATCACTGCCCCAGACCCTCGTCGTAGTGCCGGGGATAGGCCATGCGGTTCCATCGGGATCGCCGTCACCAAAGCCCCTGCCCATGGGGTTTGCCATCTCACCTTTGGCGTCCATGAGGTAGATGGAAAGGGGGATCTGCATGCCTGAGGTGAAGAGCTTGCCAGCCTCGGCCAAGGGCATCCGCTTGCCGCGGAGCACGCCGCACAAATCGGCCATCACCCCGTCAACAAAGGAGATTTTCGGGTTTTCCCCAAGCAGAGCGTCGAAATCCGCCTTGGCATTTCTGACCTCGGCCGCGAGGGCTGCCGGGGGCGCCTTGGCCGGATCCACGGGGCGGTTCATGGAAAATACCCTCTGAATCGCTCCCCTAAGCATGGATTTGCGGGCCAAGGCAAGAAAGACACCTTGCCGCTCCCTGCTTGTTGGGCCGACTGCAATCCCCTATCCTCCCGGAAACTGTACGCCGTCACGCGCTGAAGGGAAGGCGCATGACTTATACGGCGCTGTGCCGGTGGGGCGGCGCAACAAGGAGGATGCGGAGAATGGGTCGTTCTGGGCTATTTATCTTGATCGTCATCGTATTGCTGGCGATTGGGGGGTATTTCTGGTTTTCATCTCATAAGGCTAACGAAGCGAACAACGCGACGACGACCGAGCAGCCGGCTGCTCCGGCCGACACGGGCGCACCGGGTGGCGAGAACATGGCCACACCGGCGCCGGAATCGGGCTCCGAGAACATGGCGGCACCTGAGGCAGCACCGGAAGCTCCGGCTCCGGCGCCAGCACCAGAGACGGCGCCTGACAATTCTGCGGCTCCGCCACAGCTTTAATCGTTTGGCCTAGAGATCAAGCGGCGCGTCCGGGAGGTTCATCCTCCCGGCGTGCTGTTTGATTCTTTTCTGGCGTTCTAAGCGCGCTTCAATGGCGTGTTGTTTGCCGGTGTAACAATCGGCAGCACGGTAATGCGCGCCGAAACGTCTTCATTGCCTTTTTGCGTCAAGCGCCGCACGGCAACAACCGTTCCGGCGTTCGCTTGCGCGCTGTCGATCTGTGCCAACGCAATGGCGCGGCGCAATACCGGCGAATAAGCCGAGCGCATCGTCGCGCCGATAATCGCTCCATTCCGCAAAATGGGCGCGAACGCCATAGGCTCATCAGTATCGAATTCCAAGCCTGCAAGTACGTGCAGACTACCCTGACCAGAATCAAGAAGCCCCAGAGAAGCGGATGAAGGTGCTTGCGCTTTCGGATCCCGGGCCGGGGCAAAATCCATGCCTGGAATAGGCACTCCCTGCTCCAGCAAAAGCGTGTCGAACGCCTCCTGACCGGCGAGGACGAGGCCAAGATTTTGTCCCGCACGCCACAGGCGGTCGAACACGGTCACCGCATCGTTGTTGGCACAGGAGAGTTCGTAACCATCGAGGGCGTGCGACAGGCCGCTCCAGCGCGACACCATCACGCTAACCCCGCGCCAAGGGAAAACCGCATGCTTGCCAGGTTCAAGAAGTGCAGCCTCATGCAAAGCGACAGCGGCAAGCACATTGGCCGCGCGCGGCCCCAGCAGGAAGAGCAATCCCTTTTCCAAGGTCTCATCGCGCACAGCTGCGTCGAAGCGGTTTGCGGCCGTGTCGAACCACGCACCGTCAGACTCAAAACTGCGCAAGACGAAATTCGTCGCGCTAAAGCGCGCCGCCATGCCGATACCCCGCACCCCGCCACCTTGCGTACGCCAGAAAACGCGCTGCGAACTGCCAGGCGCCAACGCATCCGCATCGAACGCGCAAGCCGTGGCGAGTAATTTTACTGCGCCCGCGCCATGCACGCGCAGCCGTGTCAAGAAGGACGCATCGATCAACACGCAAGCCGCGCGCGCGGCCAACGCTTCCTGGCGCGCATCCCCATATCGGGCAGCGAGTGTGAACGCACCGCGCGTCAGCCATGCATTGCCGAGATTGTGTTCGGCCATGCGCACATGGAAGGGACTTGCCAGCGCGCTCATGACCTCGCCATTCCTTCTTCCGTTAGAACGAGGTTTGCGGCGACGCGCCCAGCACAGCCCGATACGGCAGACAGCGCCTCGGCCGATGCGCCGCAAAGATACACCCCCTGTAACTGGGTGCGCGCACGCGTGACACAGGGTGTAAGCAGTCTGCGGGCGCTGGACGCATCTTCGTCTCCGCTCCCGTAGCGCTTGGCGATGTCGTCCGGCGTCAACAGTTCCTGCGCGACAATGCGCTCGCGCAAACCCGGCGCATAGGATTCCAGCGTGGTGATGATGCGCTCGGCCAGCACGTCGCGGCGCGACTCCCAACCGCCCTCGGGCAGCAGTGGTAGGTACGGTACTCGCACGGAGAGAACATGCTGGCCCTGCGGACTGAGCGAAGTGTCGGCGATGCTGGGCACGATGATTTCCATGACCAGTTCCGCCGGCAAGCGTCCGGTGAGCGCCGCACCCTTGGCCTCGGCGGCACTTTCAGGCCGCTCGGCCACGACAAGCCGGCCGCGCAAGGCATCCCGCTCGAGACCCGCAAACGGCGGCAACCCTTTCAGTGCCAGCAGCAGCTTCGCTGTGCCTGTGCTGGCTGTAGAGTTCGGTGCGCCGTTTCCAAGACCGACAGCCTCGGGCGGCGCGAGTTTGAGCGTGCGGGCTGCTGAGAGGCTGGAAAGAACCACGGATGCCGGAAGGCTCTCGCCGTTTTCAAGAACGACGCCATTGGGCCGCCCAGCTTCCATTGTGATGACGATCACGCGTGCACCCGTGCGCAATTCGGCGCCTGCCGCCCGGACCGCTTCGGCGAGCGCCTCAACTAGCGCGCCGGGGCCGCCTTTGGGCTGAGAAACAGCCCCCTGAAGGCCGCAACTTTCTTGGGCGTAGCGCCAGAGAAGCGCCAGCGCTGATCCCGATTCCTGGGGTGAGAGGCCGTCCGCAGCGGCGTCGAAACCTAGTGCCGCTTTCAACGCATCTGATTCGAACCAGCGGTCGAGATAGCTGGCGGCGCTCATGCGCGAGAGCGCCTTGAGCTCGCGCGAACGAGAGGGCGAAAGCTTCAGGGCCTGTGCTGCGGTCTCGGGCTTGGCGTCGCCATCGGGCAAGGCGCCGGTCCACAGCGGCCGCAGGCGGCGCGCCATGGCCATGGCCTCCCGCCGGAACCGCACATAGGCGTCGGCATCGGCGGCCGCATAGGCGGCAAGCCTGGAACGCGCGGCATGGGCATCGCGCGCGATCACGATGTGCTGGCCGCCGGGCCGCAGCGCCACTAACGGCATATCGCGTTCGACGAATTGCAGACCGTGCTTGTGCAGCTCGAGCTCTCGCACCATGCGCGGGTCAAGCGCATAAAGCGTGTGGGCAATGAGAGGCGCAGAAAAGCCATCGGCGATGGACGCGTTCTCCACCTCGCCGCCAAGCGTGTTGCGGGCTTCAAGCAAAGTGACGTGTGCGCCGCCGCGCGCGAGATAGGCGGCGGCTACCAGCCCGCCAACGCTTCCGCCTATGACGATGACGTTCTGCCCATTCATGGCAGCCGCCCGTTTTTCATATCGGACAAGATCGTCAGCGCGGCGCGCTGGCCCGACACACCGGTTAAGAACGACGAAGGTGGCATCGATGGCCCAGCAAGATAGAAACCGGCGATCTGCGTGCGCCCGCCATCCATGCCCGGCCATGGCCGGAAAGAGAACGCCTGATCGGGAGCAATTTCGCCACCATCGAGATCGCCTTCAGTGAGACCCAGCGTTTCCTCGATATCCGGCGCGACGATGATCTGCGACGCGAGCACATGCTCGCTTGTGCAGGGCGCGGCAGTATCCACCGCCGCCAGTGCGGCCTTGACCAGCATCGCGCGTTTGTCGGGCGTCCATGGCCCGTCGAAGAGGCGCGCGGGGATCGCCGATAACGTTGCCGTCATCACCGCCTTTCCGGGCGGCGCTAGTCGCGGATCGGCAAAAGACGGCACGCGCAAAGTGACGGGCACTTGTTCCGGCAATGTGCCGGCCCGCCAGGAGTCATAGGCCTGCGACATCGCCTCAAGCGACGCCGCGACATGAATGGGCCCACGCGCGGCATCGGGCGCTTCGCTTGCGAAAGGAAATTGCGGCGGCGCATCGAGCGCGAACAGCACGCGCGCGCTTTGGCCGCGGATCCGAAACTGCGCTGCCTGTTTCACCTGCGCCTGCGGCAGCGCCTTCCAGTCGAATAACGAAAGGAACGTCTTCTTGGCATCCAACGTCGAAAGAACCGCGCGCGCGGTGATCTCTTCATTCTCCAATATCACGCTGATGGCGCGTCGCCGGCCCAGGCGGCTTCGAGTGATACGAACGTCACTGACCTCGGCCAGGCAACGGACTTGGCCGCCGGCATCCTGCACGGCGCGCACAAGTGCCTGTGCGAACGTGCCAAGGCCGCCAACCGCCATGCCGGAACCTGCGCCGCCCAGCAAATGCAGCGCCGTGCCGGCAAGAAAGGGCGACACGGCCCTGCCCGCCAGCATTTCGGCGGCAAGATGGAGGCGAAGCGCGCCGTCATTGACGCGTGCGGCAAGCGCATCGGCGAGCGTGAGCTGGCCGAATTCCTCGCCCGGCCAAAGCCCACCTGCCGGACGCTTCCAGAATTTCAGGCGCGATGGCGGCGATGGCAGAATCGATTCCGCGTAAGCGGCGATGGCCGCGCGTTGGGCCGCCGTTTCATGCCTCAGCGCCATTACACCAGGCGAAGCAAAGCTGGAAAGCGTGCGCGCCAGCCTTTCGTCATCGGCGTAAAGCAGCGTAGTGCCGGATGCCGAAATGCACACGGAAGCAGGAGCCGGCAGTAGCAGCACCCCCAACCGCGCAAGATCGAGTGTCCAGAAGAGGCGTTGCGGGATTGCGGCAAGCTCGTCGGCAAACGGCGAAGCGTGAAAGCCCGGATGGAATTCGCGCGTCACGGCGCGGCCGCCCGGAGTCGCGTTTTTTTCCAGCAAAATGACGCGAAGATTGGCGCGGGCAAGCAGCGCGGCGGCGGTCAGCCCCTCTGCACCTGCGCCAATGACCGCCACATCGTAGCGTTCCATGCCACGATTCCCCCACGCCGTTACTTGGCGAGAATTACGCCACACTCGCGAGAGTAGCTTAACTGGCGCGCATGAGCGCGGGAACGGCGGACATGCCGCCGTTCCCGCTTATGGTTAACGCTACGATTTCTGCGGTTGTGTTACAGAACGCCGCGCTTGTGCTCGCCGAGCACGACGCGCTTTGGTGCAAACGCCTGCTTCAGGACCGGCAATCGCCTTGCGAGGATCGGCATTGCCGCACATGAAAATGTCGAACGCGGCATAACCGCGCTCGGGCCACGTATGAACGCTGATGTGGCTTTCCGCCAAGCACCGCCACGCCGGAGACCCGCCCCCCTGGGCGTGAAAGTATGCAGATGGATGTGCAGAAGGGTTGCCCCCGCTGCATTCACGGCATCGACCAGCGCCTGCTCGATGCGATCCTTGTCGTCGAGGCCTCGGCCTCCCAAAGATCGATGATCAGGTGACTGCCCGCAAAGGTCACGCCGTTACGCGTGATGAAGTGGTCCTTTCGATCCTCATCCCCTTCGGGAATAGGAACCGGGACGGTCCTCGCCGAAGCGCGAGCTTTATAGGCTCTTGCTTCTTTGATCGCCGTCACACCGTGTCCGAGTTGAGCCATCCTGGCACCTACCCTTCCAAAGGTGTTGACACCAAAGCGCGTCTCCTTAAACGCGCCACCAAGAAGAAAGCGGCGGGCGGAAGGGACACTTCCGCTCACGCCGCCTTGCTTCGCCGGCAGACTCCGGCGTTGCGAAGCGGAATATAGGACCGCTTTCCCCCAGCGCAAGACCTTTGGACCCAATGAGTGAATATTTTCTTAACGCGCCGCGCTCGCCGCCGCCACGCGCCGGCAAGCGCTCGAGCAGCAGCAAAGCGCCGGAGCGAGTGCTAGACAGCGCGCGCGCTGCGCCCATAGAACGTGACAGCGCCCGGAACGGAGAAGGAGACGCACGCGATGCCAACGATAGTCAAAGAGCGGCTGCACAAGGGTTACGCGCAGGTCATGGAGCTGAGCGGCAAGCCGCTGGCCGAGGAGAGAAGCCGCTACCAGCGCATCAAGATCTTCGACACGGTCGCCAACGGCCGCGTGATGACGCTCGACGACATCGTCCAGATCACCACGCGCGACGAATCCGCCTATGCCGAGATGCTGACGCATCTGCCCCTGCTGGAGCACGGCAGCGTGGCGAGCGCGTGATGATCGTGGGCGGCGGCGACCTTTCCATCGCCGACGAGGCGCTGAAACACAAAGGCGTGAAGGAGGTCGTGCTGGTCGATATCGACGGGCGCGTCGTCGAGCTGTGCCGCGAGCATTTCGCCTCGATCAACGCCAGGCGTTCAGGGACAAGCGGCTGACCATCGAGATCGCCGATGCCTTCGAATATCTGGGCCGCAGGGACGCCAAGGGGCGCTTCGATCTGATCGTCGCCGACCGGCCCGATCCCGTGGGTCCGGGCAAGGCGCTGTTCGGCGAAACCTTCTATCGACCGCGTGAGGGGTGCGCTGAAGCCCGGCGGCTTCGCCACTTTCCAGACCGGCGTGCCGTTCTACCAGCCGTGGGAGATCACCGACGCGCTGAAGGAACTCGCGGAGTCTTTCCGCAGTCCGGCCTCTATCTGACGGTCGTGCCGACCTATATCGGCGGCTTCATGGCGCTCTCCTGGGCCGGCAAGGGCGGGACGCTCGGCACGCCCGCCGGCATCAAGCGCGCCGCCGCGCGGTTCAAGGCGGCGAAACTGAAGACCGACTACTACAATCCGGAAATCCACGCGGCGGCGTTCGCCTTCCCGGAATGGATCAAGCGGCTGGTGCCCAAGACGAAGCGCTAGGCGAGAACGCGTTCGAATATCGCGCGCACGTGGCTTCTGCGCGCGCCGCGAGACGCGTTTCGAATGCCGCGAAATCGGTGTACCGCCCGCGCGGGCGAGCAAGGCCTTCAAGCCCGCGCGAAGCGGCCTCCGACTTGAACGGGCCGTCAAGCGCGATGCGCAGCGACCTGGGTCAGCGCGTGTTCAAGGTGCGCCGCATCGATCAGCGCGCCGGCTTCGCCCTGGCGTCGAGGACGCCGGCGGCGGCCGAGTTTCTCCGAGCGCCGCCGATCGTGTTCTGCTGCCAGCACATCCGGCATCGCGGCCGCGTGGCAACAGCTGAAGCGCCTGGGCGATGAACTCGATGTCGACCAGGCCGCCGGGCGCGAACTTGATGTCCCAGGCATCGCGGCCGGGAAATTGCGCACTCAGCTTGCCGCGCATGGCGCGGGCGTCGGCGAAGATCGTGGCTGGTTCGACAGCGCGCGTCAGCGACGCGCGCGAATCACGCTCTCGATGTTCGCGCCGCAACGGTTGTCCGGCCCGCTCACCACGCGCGCGCGCGTAAGCGCCATGCGCTCCCAGGTCCAGGACGATCGCTCGGTGTGGTATTCGGCGAAGGTATCGAGACGCACCGCACCGGCCCCTTGTTGCCGGAGGGGCGGAGGCGCATGTCGACGTCGTAAACCGCGCCCTCGCGGTTTGCGCGGTCAGCGCGGAGATGAAACGCTGGGCAAGGCGGGTAAAATACTCGACCGGCTCCAGCGGTTTCGCTGCCGTCCGGAGGCGCGCTGCCTTGGCATCGTAGGTATAGATGAAAACCAGATCGAGGTCGGACGCGTCCGTCATCTCGCGTCCGCCGAGCTTGCCCTGCGCCACCACGGCGAAAGCGCCGCCCGGCAATGCGCCCATGCGCTTTCGCCATGCTCGGCCTCCACCACCGGCTGAAGCCCGGCAATCACGGCTTCGGCCACCGCGGCGAAGGCCGGTCCGGCCTCAGCCGGTCGCGCGAGGCCTTCGATGACATGGACGCCGACGCGAAACATTTCTTCCTTGGCAAAGCGGCGGGCGGCATCGAGGCCAGCCTCGTAACCGGGAAAGCGGCGGAGCAAATCGGCAAAGTCTGCGTCTAGACTTTCGCGCGTGGGCAGGCTGGCGAAGAAATCAGGATCAAGCAGCGCATCAAGGACGCCGGGATTGCGGCCAAGATATTCTGCGAGCCGCGGCGCCGAGCCCGCAATGGCAGCGAGAAGCCGCAGCAATTCCGGATTTACGAGCGAATAGCGAGAACAGGCCGCACGCCCGCCGGCAGACCCGGACAGGAAACGGTCGAACTGCACGAAGGCGGCGCCCGGATCGGCGTCTTGGCAAGCGCGTCAAGCAGCGCCGGCATCAGCGTGGTAAGCAATTCGCGCGCGCGGGCGCTGCGCGTGGCGCGAATGCGGCCGTGATGCCAGCCGCGAATGACATTCGCCACATCGCCGGCACTGGCAAACCCCATGCGGGCGAGTGTCGCGAGCGTTTCGGGATCGTTCTCCACGCCGGTGAACACGAGGCTGCCTGCGATCGGCGCCAAGCGGCGCTTCGCGCTCGAACAGACGGCGCATATTGCGATTGCACCTTCTTCAGGTGTGCGCAGCAAATCATCCTCGAATGCAGCTGTGTCGGCATAGCCCATGAACCGGGCCACGTGATCGAGACCGTCGGGCGTCTTGGGCAGCGTATGCGTCTGCTGGTCCTCGATCATTTGGAGGCGATGTTCGAGCCGGCGCAGGAACACGATAGGCGTCCGCCATATCGCGCTCGGCATCCGCTGATATCAGCCCGCGCTTTTTCAGCGCAACGAGCGCGGAAAGTGTTCCCGTCTGCGCGCAACTCGGATCGCGTCCGCCCGCGGATCAGCTGCTGCGTCTGGGCAAAGAACTCGATCTCGCGGATGCCGCCACGGCCGAGCTTGATGTTGTGCCCCGCCACCGCGATTTTGCCGTGGCCGGCATGGGCATGGATCTGGCGCTTGATCGAATGAATGTCCTCGATGGCGGCGAAATCGAGGCTCTTGCGCCAGATGAAGGGCTCTAGCATCTGCAAGAACGCTCTGCCGCGCTTCCGGATCGCCGGCGCAGGCCCGCGCCTTGATCATGGCCGCGCGCTCCCAGTTCTGGCCCATGCTTTCGTAGTAGCTCGGCCGCATCCGTTGAGATGGCGATCTGCGTCGCGCCGGCATCCGGCCTGAGCCTGAGATCGACACGAAAGACATAGCCATCCGGTGTCGTTTCGGTCAGCAGCCTCACCAGCCCGCGTGCAATGGAAATGGCGGCTACGCGCCTGTCGCCATCGCGGCCAAAGGGAAAGCTGTCGGCGCGGTAGAAAACGACGAAATCGATGTCGCTGGAATAATTCAGTTCGAATGCACCGTGCTTTCCCATGGCGAGCACAATCAAGCCGGTTGAAGCTTCCAGTTGTTCGGGTGTGGCTTGCGCCAGTTCGGTATTTTTCGCGGCCCGCACCAGCAGAAAGCGTAGTGCGCCCTTTACTGCCGCATCGGCAAAACGCGTGAGTGCCCCAGTGACAGCAGCAAGATCATAGACACCGGCTATGTCCGCAAGCGCAATCGCCAAGGCCACACGGCGCTTGGCCATGCGAAGGACAGTCATCACTCCCGCTTGTTCGGATGTCTTGCCGAACGATAGCGCTTCGGCATTCAGTTCGGCCAGAGTGGTATCGGGACCTTGAGCAATGAGTTCGCCTAGAAACTCCTTTTCACGCACCATGAGGCGCGCAAGGTACGGACTGTTGCCGGAAGCAGCCTCCAGCAACGCGCGAGTGCGGCGTCCGTCGGCAAATCATCTGGCACCTCGCCTAAGATGCGTTCGGCGCGCCTGCGGTCGAACACAGGCAGTTTGATATCAGGCCAATGAAAGCGTTTCTCCGCCATTAGGCCGTAACTATCCGCGAGCCGTCTGAAAACGAAAAGGCCCGGGGTCCCGGGCCTTTCCGCAAACTATGACTGGGCGCGCGTTAGCTGCCCGCGCACTTCTTTAACTGCATTGACGGCCGGAAGCGCAGGCTCTTCGAGGCCTTGATCTTGATCGCCTCGCCGGTACGCGGATTGCGGCCCATGCGGCGCCGCGCGTTTGGCGACGTGAAGGTGCCGAAGGTTCCGATCTGGAACTTTCCACCTTCCTTCACTTCCTTAATGCCGGTTTCGATGCCATCGAACACCATCTCCACAGCGCGCTTGGCGTCCGCCTTGCTGATCTTGCTGCGCTTCGCCACGGTCTCGATAAAATCTGACTTGCTCATGTCCACCCTCTCTGGATACGGCGTTGATGGCCGAGATATAGCGAAGCGCCGCTAACGCACCTAATGAAATCCTGATTGCCACACTGTTCTGGCGCATCGCATGCGCTAAACATCAGGAATTACCTAGGTTTTAGCGCACAGCATTATTGCTGGGTAACGCGCGTGCGGGTTGGGAAAGACTCACAAAACCGCATGGGAATGCGCGAATCGCTCGAATCAGTGAAGCGTTTGAGAGGCACTGGGTTGGACAGCTGCAACCACGCCTGGCCGCCGGAACCGCAATTCCGCACGCAGGCCCGGCGCATTGTCGTGCAGCACAAGTTCAGCATCGTGCAGCCGCGCCACAGCCGCCACCAAACTTAAACCCAAGCCGGTGCCGGGCGAATTGCTGCTCGATTCAAGGCGGACGAAACGCTCGATAACACGCGGGCGATCTTCGGCCGGGATGCCGGGCCCGCTATCGGAGACAACGAGCGTCGGGTCCAGCGCCGTCATTCTCCAGCGTCACCGAAACGCGATCCGCCATGTGGCGTGTATTTGATGGCGTTGTCGACAAGATTGGCCAGCGCCTGTGAAATCAGATTGCGATTGCCGCGAATGACGGCGCCTGACCTTGCAGGTACGGCAAAGTCGCAGACCTTTTTCTTCCGCCAGTGGCGCATAAAGTTCGCCCACGCCATCGATTGCGTCGTTGAGATCGAATTCCTCCATAGTTTCGCGCACGCTGCCGGCCTCGGCTTCGGCGATAAGAAGCAGCGAATTGAACGTGGCGATCAGCTTATCGGTTTCGCTCGACCGCCGCCGCGATATCGTTCGCGGCTTTCGAACCGGCGCGCTCCCGCACGCTGCGCATGCTCCAGCCGGCGCGCAATCGGTTGAGCGGCGATCCGCAGATCGTGCGCGACATTGTCGGAAACCTCTCGGATGCCGCGCAGCAGACGCTCGATACGATCGAGCATGCGATTGAGATGACCGGCAAGGTCGTCGAATTCGTCGCCTGCGCGCGTCACCGGCACCCGCCGGCACAGATCACCACGCCATGATCTCGCGGCTGGTGCGATTGATGACGTCGAGGCGGGCGAGGAAATTCCTGCTGATGAACAGGCCGCCGGCGAGCCCAAGGGCCAGCATCAAAGCGACGCTCCAGGGCAGCGTAGTGGTGAACAGACGCTCGATCTCGCTGCGCTCGTGAATGTCACGCGCGACCAGCAAGAATAGCCCTTGCGGCAGCGTGAATACTTTCCCGCGCGCGCGCCGCAATTCGGTATCTGCTGCGATGCGACGTTCGTAATTGAATTCGACGAAATCCCGCGCCGCTGGGCTGCACCTGCGGCCAGCCGTCGAGATTGCCGGCGATGGCTTTGCGATCGCGCCCCGCCAAGGATATAGAGACCCTGCCCGCCGCGCATCGAACGGCCGATGATGACATCGGTTAGACCCGGCATCCCGGCCTCTGATATTGCTCGACAAGGCCAGTGACCTCGGCACCGATGGTTTCGTCCGTTTCGCTGGTCGAGCACGAGCGCGGTGTTGCCAGTAAACGAAACCCACCAATGCGACTGCCGAGACGGCAAAGATCGCAAGATAGATAAGAACGATCCGGAACGCCTGGGTACGAAGACAGGACCGATACGAGTGGTTATGCGTGCGCACGGATCATGTAGCCCGCGCCGCGCACCGTATGCAGCAGTGGCTCTTCGAAGCCCTTGTCGATCTTGGCGCGAAGTCGCGAGATATGAACATCGATGACATTGGTCTGTGGGTCGAAATGATATTCCCAGACATTCTCCAGCAACATGGTGCGCGTTACGATCTGGTCGGCGTGGCGCATTAAGTATTCGAGCAGCCGGAATTCGCGGGGTTGCAGCTCGATCGCCGATCGGCCCCCTCTTCGCCGTACGGGTAAGCAGGTCGAGCTCAAGATCGCCGACTTTGAGCCTGGTCTTGACCGAGGCCGGGATCACGGCGGCGCATCAGCGCATCCAGCCGGGCCAGCAACTCGGCAAAGGCATAAGGCTTGGTGAGATAGTCGTCGCCGCCGGCCCGCAGGCCCTTGACCCGGTCGTCCACATCCGAGAGCGCGCACAGGAACAGCACTGGCGTCATGTTGCGCTCTTCGCGCATCGAGGCGACCAGCCTGAGCCCATCAAGTTTGGGCAACATGCGGTCGACGATGGCAACGTCATAGGGCCGCGATAGCGATAGCGCCAAGCCAATTTCACCATCGGCGGCGTCATCGACGACATGTCCCGCTTCCTTGAGACCCTTAACCAGATAACGCTGCGCTTCGAGATCGTCCTCAATGACGAGAATGCGCATATCGTCCCTCCTAAGTGTTTTGCCCCAAATAGGCTTCTAACGTCACAATCCGTACCGGCGGCTGGCACGGGGGGAAGGGGTTGCCGCCGCCGGTACGGATTTGATCGCCGCGTCTTCGAGGATCACGGCAATCATAATCAACTCAGCTCTGTGCAATCTTGAGCGCGACGAAACGTTCCCCCTGCTGGTTCGACACCAGGAACAAAACCTTGTCGCGGCCGGCGCTCTTGGCCTCTTTTATGCCTTGCTCGATATCTGCTGGCGTGTGCACCGGCCTGTTGCCGACCGAAGTGATGATCTCACCGGGCTGCAAACCCTTGTCAGCCGCCTCGCTGTCGGCTTGTACCGAGCCAATCAAAACGCCACTCACAGAGTCATCGACGTTGTAGTAGCGCTTGGCATCTGGAGTGAGCGGAACCAGCGCCAGGCCAAGGGAATCCGCAGCACGCGGAGTGGGCGGAGCGGCAGGATTGCTGTCGAGCGAAGCCAGCCGAACGTCATCGCGCTTGGCGATATTGGCGGTGAGTTTTAGCTCTTTGCCATTGCGCAAGACGGTGAAATTGGCCTTATCGCCAGCGCGCAACGCACCCACTTTGCGGGTTAGATCGCGATTGTCCTCGATCTCCTTGCCGTTCATCGCGATAACGACATCACCTTGCTGGAAGCCGGCTGTAACCGCGGGACTTTTCGCCACGACTTTGGCGACAATAGCGCCCTTGGCGTTTGGAACACCCAGGCTAGCCGCCATGTCGGGAGTGAGGTTCTGAATCTGTACGCCAAGCCAGCCGCGCGCGACCGAGCCATGCTCGCGCAATTGCGCCACGACTTCCTGAATAGTGGATGCAGGAATGGCAAAGCCGATGCCGACGCTGCCGCCCGAGGGTGAGAATATGGCACTGTTCATGCCGACGACTTTTCCGGACAAGTCAAATGTGGGGCCGCCTGAATTGCCGCGGTTGATGGGTGCGTCAATCTGGATGTAATCCGTATACGGTCCGCTGCCAATGTCACGGCCGATAGACGACACGATGCCGGCGGTAACGGTGCCGCCAAGACCGAAAGGATTGCCGACCGCCACCACCCAGTCGCCCACGCGCAAATGACGGTCATCGCCGAACGCGACCGTGGGAAGATTTTTCACGCCATCGATTTTGACAAGGGCAATGTCCGTGCCCGCATCCGCGCCGATAAGCTTAGCTGTGAACTCACGCTTGTTGGCCATCTTGATGGTGATCTTCTTGCCGTTCTCCACCAGATGATTGTTGGTGACGATGTAACCGCTGGGATCGATGATGAAACCAGAGCCCACCGCCTGCCCGCGCTGCACGCGCGGTTGGGTCCCATTGGGCCCTAACTGCTGACCGAATTGCTGGAAGAACTGGCGGAAAGGTTCCGGCAAGTCTTGCGGATCAATTTGCTGAACCGGTTCCTCGCGATCCACCGAAATGGTCACCACCGCGGGGCTCACATGCTCGACCAGATCGGCGAAGCTGAATGGCGCACCCTGCTCCAGCATGTGCGGCGGGGCGGCGCTGTTCGCTGTCCTGGATGGCAACGCTTGTGTGATGACTGCGGGCGAATCAGACGCAGACGCCATTTTGTCGGCGCTATCCGAATGGGGCGCGAAGACCAAGGCGCCTGCGCCAAAGGCGAGGACAGCAACTAGGGCTGCGCCCAACAAGAGTCGGGTACGCTGTTGCGTATCGGGTATCCGGCCTGAGGATTCGGGTTGCATCGTCATGATCGGGTTCCTTGCGTCTGGTCTTGCATCGCGGATTGGAGACGTGGGTCACAGGACACGCGCGCGACGGCTACTCTTATACCCCAGCCTTACGGTGTTCTGTCATAAACATTAAAGATTCTTCATGCTACATTACAGTTCAACCTGCCAAAAACTGAATAACTTCAGATGATTAAACCTAAAGGGGCCTCAAAGTCGTCCTTTGTTGTCTAGCCTTTTTGAGACGCGCCGGAGGGCGCTGTTGCCGTGACTGCGAACGCCGGCAAACAGCCGCACCCCCTTAGTGCCCGTATGGATGCGGTGTAACGCGGCCACTCGTGGCTTCGACCAAGCAGTTTGTGCGCAGGCGGACAATAATGAATAACGTTTGCGCATGGCTTGTGGCTGGTCGCCTCGCTTCCGCCATGAAAGTAGGCGAGACACTCCACGCATTTCGAAGGGAATTTCCATGTCTATGTTTGCCCGCTTCGCAGCGCTAGTCACCGCTGCCTTTCTCGCCGGTTGCTATCCGACCATCGTGCATCCCATTGGCTCGACTGCGCCCATGACCGCCGACGCGCGCCTGCTGGGTGGATGGAAAGCCCAGCCAAAACATAAAGATAACGGGCCGATGTACCTGTTCTTTTTCGAGCGCGAGGGCGGGAAACTTGAAGCCTTGCTGGCTGGCACGCCGACGGAAGGCGATAAAGGCGGCTGGATGACTTATGAAGTGATGGGCGGAAAATTGGGCGCACACGATTTCTTGAACGGCCGCGCGTTGCTTGATGACGGCCACCCATCCAAAGACGCGAGCAAGGAATATACACCTACATTTTATAGCTTCGATGGCAAAGACACGTTGCACATCTACACGCTTGGCACGGATGCAATCGAAGCCGCCGTCACCAAGGGCCAGATCAAAGGCGAAGTGAAGAAGAATTCCTTCGGTGATGACGTCCGCATCACTGCGGATGCCAAGGCAGTGGATGCGTTCTTCGCTTCACGCGATCCGAAGGTGCTATTCACCGATGAACTCGGCGTTTATCACCGTCTGCGTTAGCAGCTAGTGCTGCGTGCGGTGGAGAATTTGGTCCGTGAGGCCGGTATCGTAATTTAGCCCTTCTGCCGTCAGCGTCATCATGTGCGGCCATTCGGTGCGCGCGAGACCCTTGCGGGTGAGTGCGTTCCACACAGCTTCGTTGAAAAGCCCGCTCGCATCGCGCGTGGCCACCGCCGCATCGCCAACGTGAAAATGATCGCCATGCGGTTGCGGGAAGCGCGTTATGGTCATCTCGCCCTGCTCCGGGCCGGGTTTGGCCGCACCATCCACGCGCGAAAGGGCTTGCAGCACTGTGAGGGTGCGCAACTGCAAGGCATTGAGTTTCAGTGGGTTTTGTTTGGGCGGCATGGGAGAAATGCTCAAATCTGAACGCCGGATATATCGCGCATAAGCCTTTCGCGCAAAGGACCGCTCAGGCCGTCAGCCCGAATAGCTGTTCCGGCGCAACAGGTCGGCTTCCTGCTTGCCGAGCACGATGGCGAAGAGTTCGAGCGCAACACGAAGATGCGCCTCGGCCAGATCACGGGTCTCGGAGGTGCTGGCGCGGATTTCCCGCGCGATGTCTTCGCCATAACGGCGCAGCGCCGAGATCGTTTCATCGAGCGCCGGCCTGAATTCCGCGTCAAATCCCAACGGCTGCGCAAGCGGCCGGCAATGCACGAGAAGCTGGGAAAATTTCTTGGCTTGCGTGACTTTGGCCTCATCCGGCGCGCGGGAAAGGTCAAGCCGCTTCGGATTGCCGAAGCCAAAAGCGCCGAGCTTGCGGATGGGAAGCGCCGCCAAAATGACGCGCGGACTACGCTCCATAAAACCATTCATTATGTCAGTAACTGCAGCGCAGTGCTTTGCTAGGCGCTGCGCATTCTTATTGCCGGCATCCGTGCCGTGTTCGCGCAACAACGCGCCCGATAACTTGGCGAAAGCAGCGAGAGTGGCGATCAGATCTTGCTCGTCGAAATCTGCGGGGCGAGCATTGCGGATAGCGAGCGTATGAAGCTCAAGTTCACCGAACATTTGCGAGGGTGATTTGATCGGCTCCTCGTCGATATTGACGAGCCTTGGACGCAACGCGTTCAGGATGACATCGTGCGGCAACCCGTTGCCGCCTGCGCGTTTATCGGCTTCGACGGCCTGGGCCAAACGGCTGGCCGCGCTTTGCGGTAATTGACTGAGAAAGCCCTTAAGGGCGGTCACTTTCTCGACGGATAACATGCACCGAGTTTAGCACGGCCTTATGCGCAGGCAATTTTTTCACTGGGGACAACTAGCGCGCGAGTGGCAATTCCACACGCGCTTCCAGGCCGCCCAATGGCGATTGGCCGAGCGCGAAATTGCCGCCATAAAGCTTTGCGATGTCGCGCACGATGCCAAGGCCTAGGCCCGAACCAGGCACCGATTCATCCAGTTTCTCGCCACGCTGCATGGCGCGCGTCTGTTCGTCGGGCGCGAGGCCCGGCCCGTCGTCGCCGACGGTGAGCGTGAACCTGCCAGTGCCCTTGAAGGCCGCATCAACCGAAACGCGAGAATTTGCCCATTTGCAGGCATTGTCGATCAGGTTGCCTGCAATTTCTTCCAAATCCTCGCGGTCACCACGAAAGGCAAGCGCAGGCGCAACGTTCAGTGCGATGCTGAGCGCCTTGTCGGGATGCATCTGTTTCAGCACGCGCACGAGGTCCTTCAGCACTGGCGCGACCTCGGCGCGGTTGCCAAGCACATCGAGCGAGCCGGCCGTGCGGGCGCGCGCAAGATAATGGTCCACCTGGCGGCGCATCACCGTCACTTGTTTCTTTACGGCGTCGGCGAGCGTGCCAGGCGTGGCGGATGCTTCGTTTGCCAGCACGGTGAGAGGCGTCTTGAGGAAGTGAGCGAGATTAGCGACATGGCCTCGCGCGCGCGCCACGACTTCGGCGCTGTGCTCGATCAGGCTGTTGAGCTCGGATGCAAGCGGCGCAATTTCCGCAGGAAAATCGCCTTCGAGCCTGCGCGCGCGGCCCTCGCGTATGCGCGCCAGCGAGGCACGCACTTTACGCAAGGGGGCAAGGCCAAGGCGCACCTGAATAATGATCGCAGCAATGAGGCCAAGTCCCAACGCGCCGAACGACCAGAAGAGCGTGGTGTCGAAACGCGTCACATCGTCTTCGATTTCGGACAAGTCGCCCGCGACCATAAAACGGAAGGTCTGCGGTTGCGGCTCACTCCCTACAAACGTGCCAGGCAAACGGATGCGTCGTTCAAGCACGCGCAAATGCTGCCCATCCGGCCCATCGGCATAGCCCCATAGTTTGCCTTCCACCGAGGTCACGTTGCTTGGAATCAGCGTCGTGTCCCAAAGCGAACGCGACGTCTGTGGCTGCGACACTGCCGGCGCCGGCGGAGACGGTACTTGTGCCCCCTGCGGCGAAGGTTGCGCGGGCGAGGGCGTTTTCTGTTGCGATACGATCGGCTGGTGCGGTGCAGCTTGCACGGGCGCCAACGGCGCGGGCGCAGCCTGCGCCGTGAGCTGATTGTCGGGCTCGATTTGCCAGTACCAGCCGGAATAGATGCGCTCGAAGCGCGGGTCGGCAAAGCGGTCTTCCAGCGTGATGCTACCCGGGGTATCCATGGCGGCGGCGGCGATCAAACCTTCAAGATCGAAAGTCAGCCGATCGTCGAAGCTGTCTTCGACGGCATTACGAAAAACGCCGGAAAGAACGATTCCGCCCCCCGCCAACCCCAACACGGTCCACACCGCCGCGATGGCGATGAGGCGGAACGTGAGGGAGTTAAGGGTTGGCATGACCGGTGCTGCGGGTTCCGTTCTCGGCTTTTTCAGGGCCGTCTAGGCAATAGCCCAAGCCGCGCACCGTGTGAATGAGATTGACACCAAGCTTCTTGCGCACCCGGCCGACAAAGACCTCGATGGTATTGGAATCGCGGTCGAAGTCCTGGTCGTAAAGATGCTCTACAAGTTCGCTGCGCGAAACCACGCGCCCCTTGTGGTGGGCAAGGTAGGCCAGCAAACGGTATTCCAGCGAGGTCAGCTTAACCGGATTGCCGTCTATGGTGACGCGGCTGGACCGGGTGTCGATTCTCATCGGTCCGACCTCGATGTCGGGGGTAGCGATACCGGCCGCGCGCCGCAACAGCGCGCGCAACCGTGCCAGCAATTCCTCGGTATAGAAGGGTTTGGCCAGATAATCGTCGGCGCCGGCATCGATACCCTGCACCTTGTCGCTCCAACGGTCGCGCGCAGTGAGGATAAGCACAGGCATGTTGCGCCCAGCCTTGCGCCAGCGCTCAAGCACGGTGACGCCATCTAGCTTGGGCAGGCCGAGATCGAGCACTGCCGCATCGTAAGGCTCGGTGTCGCCAAGGAAGTGACCCTCTTCACCGTCGCCAGCAACGTCTACTGCGTAACCCGCATCTGTCAGCGCCTTCTTCAACAGGCGTTGAAGATCCTTGTCGTCTTCGATGAGCAGAATGCGCATGGGTTACCGCCACCGCTCGCGAGGTTCGTCGCCTTCAACGCCATAAATTTCGCCGGTGCGCGCGTCAGTATCGAGCCAGATAACCCGGCCATCAGGCGTCAGCCATTTGATGCGATTGCGGTCGCCGCGTGGTCCCCAGCCTCGCTGCACATCGAGCAGACGGCCCGGATGCTGGCGGCGGATATTGGGGAGAAAGCGGTCAAGCGACGGACGATCGTCGCGGCCCCAATGGCGACCCTGGTTGTGCTCTGAGCGCGCGCCACTCCAGCCGTTGCCATGATCGTGATGATCCCGGGCGAGCGCGGGTTGGGCAGCTACCAGAAACGCGAAAAAGCTAACGATGACCGCTAGATACCGCATGGCAAGGTTCTAAGCCCGAACGCATGAACTCAAGATGAACAAGGCGGCCAGCGCCCGTTCAGATAGCCGTGATCATACTCCAGACCGAATGAAAGGGCGTGGGCCCCGAGTTGAGCAAATCGGCAGATCCCTCGTCCTTCGAACTTGAGGCCAGGTTACTCACGTAACGCCCCTCCTCGTGATGCCGGCCTTAAGAGCAGAGCCCGCGCGGGTAATGTAAGTTCCCGCGCGGGTTTCTCTTTGTGGGTGTGACGTTAGTTAGTGCACCAGTGCCTTCTGGCACGCGGCTCGCATTTCTGCGGTAACGGGCAGCGGCTTGCAGTTGCGGTCATGCGGGCTGAATTCGCCGCGACACCAGTTGAACTGCTGCACGAGGGGGAACAGCATCGGTTGGCCGTTCTTTGTCGCGGGCTCATAGCTCAGACGCGCGACGCATTGCTTGGCGGCCGCGTCGATGACGTCGCTGCCGCCCGAATTGGCGATGGTGATGTCCTGCGGCTTGCCGTCAAGACCGACATTGTAGCAGGTGATGACGTGCACCTCGCGCTTCTCATCGATTTCCTTGCGCGCGTATTGTTCGTAGGGCACGCAGGATTCTGTGGGCCCTATGAGTTTTGGCGGCGTGATGGCATCCGCCGCAAACGAAGCCGTGGGAAAAGAAAGCGCGACTATTGTAACAATTGCGGCCGTTAGAAGCATGGCTTTCATAGTCACCTCTCCCGAAAATCCAACCTTACAACCTAACGTCCTCGCAAGTCACAGTTATGCGCCGGCTATTTTCATCACTTTCTGGTGTGGGCTCAACGGTGAACATACCAAGGCTCTAATTCTCGAAGGGGTCTTTTAGAATAAATCTAAGGGTTAGTTAGAGGAGTGCTGCGGGAACGGAGATGCCCTACCCGGCGTAAGCGCCGCGATTTTGGCATGGAGGGCGTTCCACTCGTCTGCGGTCGGATCGCGGTTTTCGGTGATCATGGTTTTCACGGATGAGACCGTCTGCTGGATAAGCGTGATGACTTCCACGCCTACGATCGGGCTCTGAGAGCTGATCGATTTTCAATTCGATGCGGGCGAGCTGTTCGTGCATCGCGCTCACCTGCTCTTCCAGCCGCACCACGCGCTCGACCGCGCTGGAATTGACCTGCACCTGGCGCTCGACTTCGCCGATGCGCTGCGCCGCCGAACCCGCCCAGAACAGCGCGCCGCCCGTCTGCAACACAAACGCGAACACGAGCGCCACCGGAATGCGCCGGTCGAGGCGGAAGCTGTTTCTGTTTTCGGTCATTGTCGTCATATGCTTTCGGCAATAAAAAAGGCCGCCATGAAGGCGGCCTTTCGAATTCACTTTGATAGGCGCTACTACATAATCACCGGCGTTTTGAAGCCGGGGATGTCGTTGCACATCGTGACGGTGAAGCCGGAGCCAATATTCTGCTTCACGTAAGAACTCAGTTGCGCGCTGGTGGGGCCCACGGGCTGGTTGGTGTCGAACAGTGTCACGACCGAGCCGATCTGGCCCACGTTGGTGGTGACGGCGAGCTGCACCGTGGAGTTGGCATTGCGCCAGGCCATTGTGTTCGGACCCTGGTTCGACAGCTTCGCGAGCGAATGCGAATTGGCAAACCTCGACAGTGCATCCGTCAACATCTTGTTCTCCGTCGAATTGGCGACGGCGACGGCTGAGCAATACTTGGCCTTGATGGGGGCTGCCTGTGCGGTCGAAATTCCAACCAGCAAGGCGGCGAAAACGAGAAAGTGTCTTGTTCATGTGCTCTGTTTCATATTGGGTGTTTCGCGGCGCTCAGGTTAAGTATCTTTTTCCTAAGAAACCGCAAGGCGATCGCAAGCCATTCTTAATCATAATGGCGAACTGCCAATCGTATCCCCGCTTATCCACGGCTCGCCATATCCTGCCGCCGCGCGTTTTTCGTTCACACTCAAGAACGTAGCCCCGTTCAGGCGCGACCACACGGCCTCGCGTTCGGGGGCCAGCGCGTCCACCGCATCGGCGTCGTAGCCAATCCGCAAGCCTTCGCCGAAACGGGGGCCTAGCCAACGGGTAAGCGCCATCGCCGTGCGCGACACCAGCGGCAGCACGGTGGTGCGCCAGAAGGCGAAATTGGCCTCGCGGTAATTCGAATAGGTGTTGTCGCCCGGCACGCCCAGCAGCATCGGCGGCACGCCGAAGGCCAGCGCGATTTCGCGCGCGGCCGCCGCACGCGCGGCGATGAAATCCATGTCGGATGGCGAATAGCTCATCGGCCGCCAGTCGAGCCCGCCTTCCAGTACCATCGGCCGGCCGGCATTGGTGCGCCCTGATAGGCATCTTCCAGTTCGCGCTTCAGCCGCTGGAACTGTTCGTCGGTCAGGTTCGGGCTGCGCCGTCCGGTCCTTTATATATGAGCGCGCCGGAAGGCCGCGCCGCATTGTCGAGCAGCGCCTTGGTCCAGGCCGCGCCCGCATTGTGGACGTCGATGGCGGTGGCCGCCGCCTCGATCGGCGACAGGCCGTAATGATCGTCCAGCGGATGAAACAGCCTGCGCCTGCAACACCGGCATGAATCCCGTGGCCGCATCGCGCGCGAGACGCACGGTGCGGGCTGTCCACGGTGTAATCGTAAGCATCGGCCGGCGCGCGCGCGCACTGGCCACCACCTTCATGCGGTCGGGGCGCAGCACATGCAGCTCGCGCACTTCGCCGCGCAGGGTGGCGGCTTCGAGATAGGCGTTGCCGGCGGTTTGCAGATGGCCGTACCAGGCGGTGAACAATTCCGCGCCGCTCTCGTCGCGGTTGGGCGCTGAGCAGCAGATTCCAGCAGCGGATGGGTTTCCAGCTCGGCCGCGCCCTTCATACAGCAGCCAGGGCACCGAAGCCGCCGCTTCCGCGATCATGCGCACGCAGCGATAGGCGATGGCGTTGCCCATCACGCCTTCGCGCGCGAGCGCTGCGATAATCGCGCGGCGTCCATTGGGCCGCGCCGCAAAGCTGCAGCGCGATCAGCGGGCCGGACAACCCCTTTGTCTCAGGCGCGCGGTGTGCGCGCGGCCAGCTTTGAACCAGCGTTCGAACATTTCGTTCTTTCCAATAATCCTTATTTGTCATCACCCGCAAATGCGGGTGACCCAGGTTATGAAGGCCACTGTCGTTTGGCGTCACCTGGGTGGCCCGCATTTGCGGGCCATGACAAGTGAGTTAGATGCTCCGCACCTTCGGCATTTGGGGCGCTGTTGCCGGAAACAAATCCGCTAACGCCCAGACCAGCGCGTCCAGGCGGTCGGGCAAATGCCGTCGCCGGTGCCGTCGATACTGGCACAGCTGATCCTCCAGTTCCGGGAACACGCCCGCGTGGTGGATCAGCCCGCGCTCGTAAAGCGCGGCCGCCGGCCGGCGCGCGCGTGCTTGCCGCGCGTGGCATGCACCAGACGGATGGCGGCATTGGGCAGCGCCTGGCGCAGCACCGCTTCGACCATCGCGCCGCCCTGATTGGCTTCGGCGACGATGGCGTCGGCCTTGAAATCCTCATAGGCGTCGGCGCCACGCGCTTGGCCCAGCCCAGCGGCGATCAGCCCTCCGGCCGAACGGTCGGCCAGAACGTAACCCGCGCCATCGGCGGCGCGGCCCGCGACCACGATGCCGCATTCGTCGGCATCCGCGCCGTGCCGACGCCGGCGGATCGACCGCTACCACCACGCGCGCGAGCGGCGGCGATTCGCGCACGCGGGCGCCTCGATCCAGTCGCGCCGCCACAGCGCGCGATTCATTGTCTTCGATCAGCTCGGCATCCAATTCCTGGCGGCCCAGGCGCGTGCCGCCATATTGCGTCTCCATCTGCGCCAGGAATGCGGGCGCCAGATTCGCCGCATTGGCAAAAGTGCCGGCCCGCGTGGTTGCCACGCCGGGCGTCGCGCAGCAAATCCTTCGAACGCCGGATGTTGCGCGGCGTGGTGGTGACCACGCAGCGCGGATCTCTCGCCGATTCGCAACGCCATCAGCAACATGTCGAAGCGTCTTCTGCGGCTCGTTCCATTTCGCAAATTCGTCGCACCAGGCGCCGTCGAATTGATGGCCGCGCAGGCCGTCCGGTTCTTCGGCGGTGAAAATCTGCGCCATGGCGCCGTCCGGCCAATGCAGTTGGCGCTTCGACGGTTCGAACCTCACCCGCATGTCGCGGCCCATCTTCCAGCAATCCGGATTCGCCTTCGACCATCACGCCGCGCGCATCGGCATAGGTTGCGCCGACCAGCGCCACGCGCCGCATGCGCCCCATGCGCACGCCGTCCAAAACCCATTCGCAGCCGGCGCGCGTCTTGCCGGCGCCCCGCCCGCCCATGAACAGCCAGATGCGCCATCGCCCCTCGGGCGCCAACTGTTCGTCGCGCGCCCAGAAGCGCCAGTCGCGCGAAAGAATTTCCACCTCATCCGCGCGTCAGGCTTCCCAGCAGTCTCTCGCGCTCTCGCCGTGGCAAGCAGTTGATCGAGGCGGCGGACAAGCGCGGCTTTAAGTTCTGCGTCATCTTTCACTTTCGTTTTGCGGCCCCCCGATTTGTGGTTCTTTTCCAGCGCGTCGAGGCGTTCCAGCGTGCGCACCAGTTCGTTCAGCGTGAGGGCGTCGCGCGCGCGGGCGCGTGCGGCCTCGGCGGTGATTTTTCTGTCGTCCATTTTTTCTATGTTCTCGATCTGCCAAAGCGCCACGCGCCGCGCATAGACCAGCACCTCATCGGTGTCGGGCTCGTTTTCCCGTAATGCGTCGTTCATCTTGGGGTACGGCGCGCCCGCGGGCTTGTTACCGCTGACTTGGTCCGGACATGGCTTGCTGGATATAGGCGAAATGGTAAAAGCAGCGGCGCGTTCAAGACCCCATCGCAAAAAAATGATTTTTGCTGCGAAGCCGGGATCGCGTTTCCCTGATATAGAGTTCTGGAGATAAACCGCAGGTGGGAACTGAGCGTCACGCTTTCAAGGGGTCGCGCCCCGTGCTAGCCAAAAGCCGGCCATCAAAGCGCCCTATTGCGCCGCAACAGTCCACGCCCCGCGGGGTGAGAACTTCATGGAACGATTGAAGGAATTCTTTTCGCACCTGAAGATATCCCCGCGCGTGCTGCGCTGGATATTTTTTTCTATCGGCGCCGTTGCGGCGGCGGGCTTCATCACCATTGCCGCGGTTTACTTGGCGGTCGTCAGCAACAACCCTGACCTGCCCATGGGCGCCGATCTTTATGCGCTCAACCGGCCCCAGGCATTCACCTTTTTAGATACCAAAGGCAATGTGGTCGGCCGGCGCGGCGCCATTGTCGGCGAGCGGCTTAAACTCGACCAGATGCCGGCCTATGTCCCGGCCGCCTTCCTCGCCATGGAAGACCGCCACTTTTACGAACACCACGGCGTCGATCCCAGCGGCATCGCGCGGGCGGCGTTGGCAAATCTGCTTACGGGCCATGTGGCGCAGGGCGGTTCCACCATCACACAACAGCTGGCGAAGCTGTTGTTCCTCAGCCCCGAACGCACGCTGTCGCGCAAAGTGCAGGAAATGTCGTATGCGCTGGCGCTCGAGCGCAAGCTCAGCAAACAACAGATCCTAGAGCTTTATCTCAACCGCATTTATCTGGGCTCGGGGGCTTACGGCGTCGATGGCGCGGCGCATGTTTATTTTGGAAAGTCGGCGCGCAAGCTAACCGTGGCCGAGGCCGCCATGCTGGCGGCGCTCACCCGCGCGCCCACCGCGTTTAGCCCGCGGCGCGATCTTCCTGCGGCGCAGATGCGCGCCAACACCGTGCTCGACGCGATGATGGAGATGGGCGCGGCCACGCCCACTGAGATTGCCGATGCGCGGTTGCATCCGGCCGAGATTACCGATCTGGCGGAAGAGAACGCCCGGGATTATTTCCTCGACACGGCAGCCGACGAGGCGCGGCGGCTGGCCGGAACAGCCGTTGGCGATCTCACCGTCGTGGTGACGCTCGATCCTGCGCTGCAAAGTGCGGCGCGCAAGGCGGTCCAGAGCTTGCTCGACAAAAAAGGCGAAAAGTCCAAAGTCAGCCAGGGCGCGCTGGTGGCCATGACGCCCAACGGCGAAGTGAAGGCGCTGGTGGGCGGACGCGATTATGCCGACAGCACCTTCAACCGCATCACCCAGGCCCATCGCCAGCCGGGCTCATCGTTCAAGCCGTTTGTTTATGTGGCGGCCTTGGAAGCGGGAATGACGCCTGACACCGAACGCGAAGACGAGCCCATCGAGATCGGCAGTTATTCGCCGGAAAATTACGGCCACCAGGAATGGGGCACGCTGACGCTGACGCAGGCGCTGGCGCATTCGGTCAACCGCATCGCGGTGTCGCTGGAACAGGAAGTGGGCGTGGGGTCGGTGATTGCGGTGGCACGGAGGCTCGGCATCACCTCACCCATGCAGGCGGACGCGACGCTGGCGCTCGGCAGTTCCGACGTTTATCCGATGGAGCTGGCTGGCGCCTATGCCAGCTTTGCCTCCGGCGGGCTGGAGGTGCAGCCCCATCTCGTCACCGAAGTGCGCGGCGGCAATGGTGCGATTTTGTATCACCGCCTCAACGCCACGCCCGAGCGGGTGATGAGTGAAGAAGAAGCCATGGCGATGAACGCCATGCTGTACGAAGTGATTCAGTCCGGCACGGGGCGCGGGGCGGCCGTGGGCGGCGCCGAGCTCGCCGGCAAAACCGGCACCACGCAGGATTACCGCGACGCCTGGTTCGTGGGTTACTCCACCAGTCTCGTTTGCGCCGTGTGGGTGGGTAATGACGACTTCACGCCGATGAAGGGCGTGACCGGCGGCGGCATCCCTGCGCAGATCTGGGGCCGCTTCATGACCACGGCGCTGAAGAAATATCCGCCGCAGACGCTGCCGCGCGCGGTGCCGCAGGAAACCGAGCCCGAACTCGTCGATGCGCCGGAAGACGAGGAAGCTTTGGCGGAACAGCGCGAAGAACAGGGGCAGCACCGCCAAAGCGAACACCGCGGGTTGTTCGACTGGCTGTTCGGCTGGAGCTCGGACGACGAAGAAAAGCGCGCCAAGGCCCGCGAGCAAGAGCGTTCGCGTGAAGAGCGCTGGTCTAACCATCCGGCAATGGGCGGCGAGAGGCGGCGGGGCGATTCCGAAGATGGGCCGCAAGAGCCACCCGAAAGCAGCGATCATCCGTAATGGATGCCGGCCGTTTTTTTCGCCGCCACAGGCGCGGAAACCGAAAATGACGTTGCGTGCCGCGTTGATTTTTACCTGCGTGCTTCTGCTTGCCGCGTGCGACCAGCAAGATAAGCGCGAAGCGCGTGGGACCACCGCGCCCACCAAAATCATCTTCGTCACCGACTGGAAAGCGCAGGCCGAGCATGGCGGGTTTTACGAAGCGCTGGCGCTCGGACTTTACAAAAAGCGCGGGCTCGACGTGCACATCATAGAGGGCGGGCCCGGCGTGAACGTGCCGCAACTGCTGGCCGGTGGCGCCGCCGATTTCGGCATCGGTTCCAATTCCTTTATCCCGCTCAATCTCGCGCGCGAAGGCGCGCCCATCAAAGCCGTGATGGCGGTGTTCCAGAAAGACCCGCAGGTGCTGATCACGCATCCGCGTGGCGACGTGAAATCGATTGCCGATATGAAAGGCAAACCGATCATGATCGGCGATGCGGCGGTGGCGACGTTCTGGCCGTGGCTGAAAGCGAAATACGGATTCACGGACAGCCAGATCCGCAAATACACATTTAATCTTGCGCCGTTCCTGGTCGATCCGAAGGCGATACAGGAGGGTTACCTGTCGTCCGAGCCTTACACCATCGAAAAGGAAGGCAAGTTCGCGCCGCAAGTGTTCCTATTGGCCGACCAGGGCTACCCCGGCTACGCCAATATGGTGCTGGTGCCGCAAAAATGGATCGACGAGAAGCCGCGCGTGGTGCAGGCCTTTGTCGAGGCCACCATCGAGGGTTGGATGCGCTATCTCTATGGCGACCCCTCGCCCGCCAACGCGCTTATCAAGCGCGACAATCCGGAAATGACCGATGATCTTATCGCGCAGGCGATCGAGAAATTGCGTGAGCACGGCATTGCGCTTTCGGGCGAGGCGCAAACATTCGGGCTTGGCGCGATGACGGACGCGCGCTGGAAAGAATTTTACGACGCGATGGCGAAGGAAGGAATTTATCCGGAGGGGATGAATTACAAGCGCGCCTATACGCTGGAATTCATCAACCGTGGCTATGGCCAAAATCTGATTCCGCCCGGCAGCCAGGAACAGCGCCCGCCCGCGCCGTAACCGTTACCGTCATCGCCCGCGAATGCGGGCGACCCAGGTGACGCTTGCAAAAACCAAGCAGAACCCAACTGGGTGGCCCGCAGTCGCGGGCCATGACATTGTTATTTTCCGATGGGGATTCTCGCCAAACTTTCCGGCGTCACCAAAACCTTCGCCAATGGGGTGAAGGCGCTGGGGCCGGTCGATCTCGATATCCGCGCGGGCGAATTTCTTTCGCTGGTGGGGCCGTCGGGTTGCGGCAAGAGCACGGCGTTGCGTGTGATCGCAGGATTGCTGGAACCAAGCGCCGGCAAAGTGGAATGGCCGGAAGCGCGCCCGCGCATCGGGTTTGTATTTCAGGATCCCACGCTGATGCCGTGGGCCACCGCGCGCGACAATGTGCGGCTGCCGCTCGATCTTGCGCATGTGCCGCGCACCGCGGCCGACAAAAAAGTGAACGCGGCGCTGGCGCGCGTAGGCCTTGACGGTTTCGCCGATGCCTACCCGCGCGCTCTGTCTGGCGGGATGCGCATGCGCGTTTCCATTGCGCGTGCGCTGGCGGCGGAACCGCAACTTCTGTTGATGGACGAGCCCTTTGCCGCGCTCGACGAACTCACGCGCGAGCAGCTCAACGAGGATCTGCTGAAGCTCTGGCGCGAAGACCGCATGACCATCGTCTTCGTCACCCACAGCGTCTACGAAAGCGCGTTTCTTTCCACCCGCGTGGCGGTGATGACGCCGCGCCCCGGGCGCATCGCCACGACGCTCGATCTCGCGCCGCCACCCGTACGCAACCACGCCTGGCGCCTGACGCCGGAATTTTCGCAATCGGCCGCGCGCGTTTCCCGCGCGCTGCGCGAGGCGATGGGGGAGTTATCTTCCGCGTGATGCGATCACTTGCATTCCTGCTCGCGTCCCAGCTGCGCGCGAAGCGCGCAAGCCTGATCATGCGCCGTCGGATCATCCGGCTTTATCTGCGCCGCCCGGTCGAAATCCTGGATGGCCTCCTCCAGCTTTCCTTCCTTTTGAAAAAGGATAGCGCGGTTGAACAGGCCCTCATAAAAATCCGGCCACAACTCGATCGCCTTATTCATATCCTGCATCGCATTGTCGTTGTCGCCCTTACTTTCATAACCACGGCTGCGCTCCGAATAGAAAACCGCGAGCATGTTGCCGTGCAACCGGTTGGTGTGAATGATGATGGAACAGGCCTCGATGCGGTCGTCCGGATTCAATTCCGCATTCGAACAATTGTGGACGACGCTTTTTTGGATGTAGAGCTGCGCCGATACCGGGTGCACGAAGGCCAACATGGCCGTGCAAAGAATGACAGGAAATACTCGAGCGAACATGTGAAAATCTCTCGTAGCAATAACTTCGCCGATCATAGCCTAGCTTGGCGGAGTCATCCATGTTGAAACGCTCCCTGGAAATCGCCCTTCCGCTCTCGCTGGCGTTTGCGCTGCTAGGGCTGTGGCAGTGGCTGGTTGGCTATTACCAGGTTCCGGTCTTTGTCTTGCCGGGGCCCGTGGCGATCTGGCACGCGCTGATCGCCGATTTCGCTTCGCTGATGGCGTCGCTATGGACGACGCTCAGCATCACCATTCTCGCGTTCCTGCTGGCTGTTGCGGGCGGCGTGGCGCTCGCCGTCCTCTTCTCGCAAAGCCGCATCGTCGAGATGATGCTTTATCCTTACGCCGTCGTCTTGCAGGTGACGCCGGTGATCGCCATCGCGCCGCTGATCATCATTTGGGTGGGATACGAGCGCATCGATGTGGCGCTTCTCATCCTCGCCTGGATCGTCGCCTTCTTTCCCATTCTGTCGAACACCACGCTGGGCTTGCGCTCGGCCGACCACAATCTGATCGACCTGTTCCGGCTGTATGGCGCCTCGCGTTGGCAAATCCTCACGCGGCTGAGGCTACCCACGGCCCTTCCTTATCTCTTGGCGGGCATGAAGGTTTCGGGCGGGCTTGCGCTGATCGGCACCGTAGTGGCCGAGTTCACCGCCGGCACCGGAACCGCGACTGGCCTTGCCTGGCGCATTATCGAGGCGGGCAACCGGTTGCATATCGCCGAAATGTTCGCGGCGCTTGCTCTGCTCGCCGCGCTCGGCATCACCATCTTCTTCGCGCTAGCAATGCTCGAACATCTGATGCTGCGCCGCTGGCACGAAAGCGCGGTGGCGAAAGAGATATAGTGAGCCGCGCCTTGACCAGCGCACAAACAGTGCCTAACTGACGCCATGAACGATCGTCCTGCCGCGCGCGCACCAAAGAAGACCAACGGGCTGGCGCATTATCCGTCCGTCGCCAAGTTCCTCCAGGCCGAGAAGCCGGAATTCCCGGCCTATCTGATTTACCCCTCGCGCTTTCGCGCCATGGCGAAAAGTTTTCTCGAGTCCTTCCCCGGCACCACCATGTATGCGGTGAAGGCGAACCCAACGCCCCATGTGCTGGACCAGATTTGGGCCGCCGGCATCCGCCATTTCGACACCGCGTCGCTGGCCGAGATCGCGCTTATCCGCGCGCGTTACCCGGACGCCCATTGCCACTTCATGGCGCCGGTGCGCATCGCCGGCACCGCGCGCGAAGCCGCGCGCGAATATGGCGTGCGCGATTTCGTCATCGATTGCGACGATGAGCTCGACAAGCTGCTGCGTGAAACCGAAGGCGTGAAGGACCTGCGCATTTTCGTGCGCATCTCCACGCCACTGGGCGGCGCGCTGCTTGAGCTGTCGAGCAAGTTCGGCACCACGCCGGAAGACGGCGCACGGCTTTTGAAGCGCGTCAAGGCATCGGGCGCGGGTGCCGCCCTCACCTTCCATGTCGGTTCGCAGTGTCTCAGCCCGTTCTCCTACGCGCAGGCCGTCGAGATGGTGCGCCGCGCGGCGGTGACTTCGGGCGTGCCGATTGCGGCACTCGATATCGGCGGCGGCTTCCCCAATCCCTATCCCGGCAACGACGTGCCGCCGGCGCACTGGTTTTTCGACACCATCAAGGAAGCGATCACCACCTTCCCGCTGGAGCCCAAAGGCGAGCTTCTGTGCGAGCCGGGCCGCGCGCTGTGCGCGCAAGGCCTCTCGCTGGTGACGCGCGTTATCCTGCGCAAGGACGACCAGCTTTATCTCAACGACGGCGTCTATGGCAGCTTCGACGAGCTCACGCTGCCGGGATGGACCGCGGGGTATTCGCACCGCGTACTGATGACAAGCCCCGATGGCCGCGTGCGCGAGCGCAGCGGCGAAGGGAAGGCGTTCAAAGTTTTCGGCCCCACGTGCGACACGCTGGACGTGTTGCCCAAGCCGCTCATGCTGGCGCAGGGCATCGAGGCCGGCGATTACATTTTGTTCGAGAATGTCGGCGCCTATTCGGCCGCCGTGCGCACCCATTTCAACGGCTTCTTCCCGGACGATTGGGCCGTGATCGACGGGGAATAACCTCACTGTCATTCCCTGCCGAGCGATGCGACAGCATCGCGAGGGGACCCGCCTCCGCTAAAGCTTCGGCGCGCGAGCGTGCGAACTTAAGTCCGCCGTAGGCTTGGCGAAGGCGGAAGGGAATTCTAGGTGGGAAGATCACGCTCAATCCATGCACCCGGATCCCCTTCCCTCGCGCGAACTCTCGTTCGCGCTCGCCGGGGATGACAACACAAGTTCTTAACCAAGTTGCGCGATGCTCGGGTACCATTGGGTGGCCGGGGCATGTCACAAGCAGCGGAAAATCTGGAAGACATTATTGCCGTGGCGGGCGGCTTATCGGCCGAAAAGCGTCGCGCGCTGTTGCATGAGCTGACCGCGCGCTTTCTCGACGAGGCCTGCCCAACACAGGAACGCCAAAGGCTCAGCACCATCATCGGCCATATCGGGGCGACGCTGGACCTGCAAAACAACGTAGAACCGGCACCCGAACCCGTTTCCTGCGAAGAGCGGTTGATTACCCTTTTGCGCGCGGGCGAAACGGACGAATTCCTCGCCTGCCTGGCGCAGCTGACCGGAATCACCATCGAAGAGGCCATCAGCGCGTTGCATGGCGGCAATGGCGAGGTGCTTGCGCGCGCCTGCAAAGCCGCCGGTCTCGAACGCGCCACCTATTCGGCGATTGTGGTGTTGTCGGATCCCGATCGCACGGCGGAACAAACCGAAGCGCTGTTGCGTTTATTCGACGAAGCGCGCCGCTTCGGCCCCACACGTCACCCACGCCGCGGCGTAAGTCAACACAAAACAAAAATTTGTCATCGCCCGCAAATGCGGGCGACCCAGGTTACGACAGCCTCAGACGGTGGGGATATGTCACCTTGGATGGCCCGCATTTGCGGGCCATGACATGGGGGGTGTTACGCCGTTTCCATCACCGGATGGCGCTCGCGGGTTTTGAAAAATTTCACTTTCGGGAATTTGTCGCCGACGTAACCCAAGTTCCCACGCGCTTTGGCGAGAAACACATCGCGCGCCGTCGCGGTCGGTGGCCATCTGGCCCTTGTTCGCGTCCTTGAATTTTTCGATATCGTCAGCGGTTCCCGATAACCAGCGCGCGGTTTCGTAAGGCGAAGCTTCCAGACCCCACATCAAGCTCGTATTCCGCCCGCAACCGGCTGATCAGCACGTCCAACTGCAAGCGCGCCCACCACGCCGATGATCCACTGCGTGCCGATCATTGGGCTTGAACACCTGCGTCACGCCTTCTTCCGCCAGGCTTTCCAGCGCTCTCGTCAGATGCTTCTGCTTCATCGGATCGGCGAGCCGCACGCGGCGCAGAATTTCCGGCGCGAAATTCGGGAATGCCGGTGAAGGACAGTCCTCGCCTTCCGTCAACGTGTCGCCGACGCGCAGAACGCCGTGATTGGGAATGCCGATAATGTCGCCGGGACACGCTTCGTCCACCATTTCGCGTTCCTGCGCGAAAAACATAATCGGATTGTGCACGCCGATGGTTTTGCCGGTGCCCGATTGCTTCAGCTTCATGCCGCGCTTGAAACGGCCCGAGCACAGCCGCAGGAACGCCACGCGGTCGCGGTGGTTGGGATCCATATTGGCCTGCACCTTGAAGACGAAGCCGCTGACCGTCGGGATCGGCCGGCGACACCGCGTGCGGCGTAGCCGCCTGCTCGCGCGGGGGCGGCGCGATTTCGCGAGCGCATCCAGCAACTCGTGCACGCCGAACTTTTTCAGCGCGGCGCCGAAATAAACCGGCGTCATGTGGCCCGCGCGATAGGTGGCGAGATCGAACGGCGCCATGGCGTGGCGCACGAGGTCTATTCTTCTTTGAACTTATCCCCCTCACCGCTCGCTGCGCGAGCACCATCGCCCCCTCGGGGAGAGGGTCGGGTGAGGGCGCGCATGCTGGCCAGACGATGAAAAAGGCAAAAACATATTCGTCGCGAAATCGTGCACGCCCTTGAAATTGAGGCCGGAGCCGGCCGGCCAGTTCATCGCCGTGCATTCCAGCTGCAACTGGTCGGCGATCTCGTCGATCAGTTCCAACGGCTCGCGCGCCTCGCGGTCCATCTTGTTGATGAAGGTGACGATGGGAATGTCGCGCAGGCGGCAAACCTCGAACAACTTGCGCGTCTGGGACTCGATGCCCTTGGCCGCATCGATCACCATCACGGCGCTGTCGGCGGCCGTCAGCGTGCGATAGGTATCTTCGGAGAAATCTTCGTGGCCCGGCGTATCGAGCAGATTGAACACCGCGCCCTCGATATTCGAACGTCATCACGGCCGAGGTCACGGAGATGCCGCGTTCCTGCTCGATCTTCATCCAGTCCGAGTGCGCGCGCCTGCGCCTCGCCACGCGCCTTCACCTGCCCCGGCCAAATGAATGGCGCCGCCCAGCAACAACAGATGTTCCGTCAGCGTGGTCTTGCCCGCGTCGGGATGCGAGATGATGGCGAAGGTGCGGCGTCTACCGGCTTCGGATGCGGGTGTCAGGATACTCATAACGTGGGAATACACGACTAAATATATCTTGTCATTCCCGGCCGAGCATCGCCTCAGCGATGCGAGGGGAAGGGAATTGTAGGTGGATAGTCCTGCCCCAGACCAACCACCTGGATCCCCTTCCCTCGCCGCGCGTGACACGCGCGGCTCGCCGGGGATGACAGCTATTGATCTGAACGACTTATTTGAACAGCTTTTCGTACAGGTCATTCCATCCTGAGTTATCTTTTTCTATCAGCCGGATTTTCCACGCGCGGTTCCAGCCCTTGATTTGTTTCTCGCGCGCGATCGCAACGCTCACGTCTTCATGCGCTTCAAACCAGACAAGGATATGTACGCCATATTTCCTGGTGAACCCCGCGACAACATCGTTTTTGTGTTGCCAAGAGCGGCCGGGTAAATTGCTCGTGGCACCGGTATAAAGCGTGCCGTTTCTTTTGCTCGCGAGCATGTAGACGAGGTACATCGCCCGCCCTTGCAGGCTAAAGCGACGACAGCGGCTTGATGCGGGGCGCAATGGCGTAATTGAGCTGGACCAGCACGAAAAATGCGACGCTCAGCCAATTGTCGATGATGCAAAGTGCGGCGCCCAGCGCATATAGCGCCTGGCCAACGAAAATCCGGCGGCGCAATGCGCGCATCAAATCCTGCGAAATATCCGGCTTCAACAGGCCTGCATGTTTGGCATAAACCAGGCTGGCGTAAAGCAGCATGCCCAGCAGCACCAGATTTCCCCAATAGAGCAGCAAGGCCACGCGATATTCGTGGAACTCCGACAGCAGCGCTGTGGAAAACGGTATCAGCGTGACCGCCACCAGAAAGGCGATGTGCAGCCAGCTGAAGTCGCGATTTCCCCGCGCCATGAAGTCAAGCCCGACCTGCTGGCCAACCCAGAAAATACCAAGCGTGAGGAAACTCATCAGATAGGTGGCTATGTGCGGCGCAATGGCGATAAGTGCTGCCACGAGATCGCGCTCGGAATGAACGGCTGCTTCCGCCGGCGTATGCAGATCGAGCACCAACAGCGTCATAGCGACAGCAAACACGCCGTCGCTCAGCGCTGCCAGGCGCTCAAGGCTTTTTCCGGCAATTTCGTTATAGGTGGTGGTCATGCCCCGCCTCCTTCGGCGAATTGTAAAGCCAGTCTAAACAATCGGCTCATCCACGAAGGCGCGGCCCTGACGGTCTTCGATTTCGATAATCCAGATATCGGGATCGAATTTGATCTGACGCGCAAAATATTCTGTGACCTTGGCTTCGTCGGCGCTGTCGCCCAACGCCTTGGTCCAAACCAGCCGCCCTTCGGCGCCTTCGCGCGCGCGCGCCAGGACCAGAAACGTACCGTCGAGCCGGTTCACTTTCAGGAACACCGCGCCTGCTTCTTCCGCACCACGGCGTAGCAGATAGGCCTGTGCGCCGCTGCTTTCCGCGCGGCGCATCAAGGCCTGCACATAGACGGCGCTTTTCAACCGTGGCGTCATTAGATGAACCCTTGTTAAGCACGTCGCGCGCAAGCCAGCGGCCATGGTTCAAATTGTCTGAAATTTTCCGGCAAAAGTCGCGCGATCCTGGAACCCGCTGCTAGGCCTCTTCGCAGCAATAACCCAGGTAAAGCCACATGGGGACAGTTTTAGCGATCGCTTTTAGCCCCGTGCAATGGGCCGCGTGTAGGGTCCTCGCGAAGAGCGGGGTTTCTCATGTTCATGGTCAGGGCGATTTTCTGGCTTACGGTGGTGGCACTGTTGATGCCGCGCGAGCCCGATGTGGGCTTTGGCACGCCCGGCGCCGGCGCGTCTTTTTCGGGGCTCGCCCCCATGGCGGCCACGGCCACGGTTATGCGCCCAGCAGCCAGTTGCAAGGAATACCAGTCATCCTGTGAGGCGGGGCTTGCCCTCGTCGACCAGCTTCAAACCGCAGCGCTGATCGGCCTCGCCCGCGTCAAGGTCGAGATCGAGCATCAGAAACGCGATCGCGGTCACACCTAAGCGGCGCGCATAAGAAAAATAGTTCCCAGCGCCGCACTGCCTGACGGCCCATCGGATCCCCTCCCCGATGGCCGTCAGGCATCGTTTTCCTCCGGCGCATGCCAGGCCCGCACGCGGCGCGAATGAGCGCCCGTGATGGGGCCCATGCCGTAATGCAGGGTCAAACGGTCAAGCGCGATTTGCAGTACCACTTTGCCCGATCGCCGCGGCCAGCCCATGGCGCGCTCGGCCGGTTCAAGCCCAGTCAGATGGCAGCACACGTCGATCAAAAGATCGGCCAAACCAGGCCCGACAAATTTCAACGCGCGGCTGACCCGCTGTTTTGCCGCGAGAACGGTTTCGGGCAAAAGCACTTCCGCTTTAGCGCCGCGCTTGCCGCCGATGACGGGGGCGCCGAAGTCCACGGCAAGGCGGGGCGTCAGTTGCGCCAGCGTGAAATCACGGCGCAGGCGCTCACCCGCTTCGAACTGCGCGCGGCCGATCAGCGGCTTGCCATCAGGCCCGCGCCGGCGGTGCAACCAGCCCAGCGGCGACTCCCCTTCATTGACTGTTACCAGCTGTTCCAGCCCCTGCTCGTCCGTAATGGTGCGCTTGACGCATAGCTGATGCTGGGCAGCGAAGGCATCGGCTTCGGCCAGCGCACGGCGCAGCCAGCCAAGGCCGACATCGCTGAGAACGAAGCCGCTGCTTGCAGGCGCGAGCCAGCCGCGGCGATGGAACGCCTCGACCAACGCCGTGCTCACGCAAAATACCGGCCGCACCTTGTTCGACAGCATCACCGCATAAGCATCGCCTTTATTGGGAACGAGCGTGGCGCCGCTGATCGCAAGCTTGCGCAGCACGCGGCGGCCTTCGCGGGCGAGCTCGCCTTCGGCGATTTTTATGGGCGCGTTCATTGCACGGCCCCAAAGCGGGCCGCGTCGCGCAGCATGTCTTCGAGGCGCGTGAGCCGCTTATCGAGGCTGGGATCATCGCGCAGATCTTCGATGCGGTGACAGGCATGCGAAGCAGTGGTGCGGTCGCGCCCGAAAGCAAATTCGATTTCCGAAAGCGACAGGCCATAGGTGATATGGGCGAGATACATCGCCACCTGGCGGGCGAAGGCCGTGCGCGCGTCACAGCGCGTGCCCGCGCGCAGCTCGTCCACCGGAACGCCATAGACATGCGCCACAACGGCTTGCGCGATGTCCGCTTCGCCCCGTTTTTTGCGGCGTGTCTTGCGGCACTGTTTTTTGCGGTAGGCCATGCCCCATACCCTTCGCCCAGAGTGTTATAGGATTATGATCCTATATAACGCGAGTATGAGGATAACATTCTTATCATGGCAACATGACACCCCAGGAAAACCACAGGCTAACTGGGCTTTTCCGGCCTTATACAACCAAGAGTAGCGTGGATAAGCGCTTACTATCGAATGCCGTGCATGGAGATATTTCGGCGCGACGCGGATTTCGTTCTAGGCTCGCGCGCCTACCGGACGAGAGGAATTCCCGTGACGCGTTTGCTTGCGCTTGGCCTGGCCGTGGCTTTGACGTTGATGCTTCCCGCCTGCGCTTCGCGCCACAGGGCGGAGGGCCACGGCAATTCGCCTACTTACGGCGCCGGCTACACTGATGGCTGCGCCACTGCGAGCGCGCGTTCGGCGGGTGAAGTGGCCGGCGAGACGCGCGATCATGCGCTCTATAAGTCAGACAAAGACTACCGTTCCGGCTGGCGTGCGGGTTACGCGTCATGCAACACCACCTACACACCCAACCCGCTCGACAATCCTTTCGGTAAGCCGCCAGGGACATGAGCTCGCACATGAGGCGCGCATGATCCGCGGGCTTATCACCACACCTTTGTTGTTGGCTGCGCTCGCCGTGGGCGCGGTGTATTACGCCTATGGCGAGGTCGATCCCTGCCGGGTGCTGGCGCTGGAAGAGGCCCGCCGCGCCAAGGATTCACTTGGCGGCCTGCCTGTGGAAAGCGGTCTCGAAGGCTGGCACCGGCTCGAGCACAGCCAGCAATCGAGCGGCGCGTGCGCGAGTGATCTCGCGCGTTCCTGGTGGGAGCGGCTTTCGGGCGGCATCGAAGACGCACTCAACTGATCACGTCCATTAACCGTCATTAACCGCGCGTTTACGCCTTAAGCGCAGTGTCGTTCACCACGATGCGCCGTCTACGGAGAATTTTTTAGGCGGCAACGCGTGACGGGCGTATAGTCCGTACACTGTACTTGTATTTGTGCGTAGGGGGCGCGCGTAGATGTTGGCTCACCTTGTATCCGGCCGCTGGGGCACCAGCGAAGAATGGCATCCGGCGGAAAGCCCTGCCAAGCGCAGCTGGTTCAGCCGGCTGCTTCAGGCCCTGTTCGGCAAAGGCCGCTAGGCGTTTAAGCCCATTGCAATGATTGTCATCACCCGCGCCCGCGCGGCATAGCCGCGCTATTTGACTTTGGCGTGCGAAGCACGCCGGAGGGTGACCCAGGTTATTCAGGGCACAATCGTGGAATGTCACCTGGGTGGCCCGCATTAGCGGGCCATGACAGCTGAGATGGTTATTCCAACACCAAAATCCGCAGGTCCTGCGCCGGCGCGAAGTCGCGCAGGTCGGATCTGTATGTGGTGGCGCCCGTTTTCTTGAGCGGTTTGTCCCAGCACAGCGAGAGAAGGTTTCCGGGTTTCAGCTTGTCGAGCGTCAGATGGAAATGCCCGATAGGGCCTTTCCAGTTGTTCGCCGTCTTCAGCACGAAGCCGGTGTCGGACGCCCAGAACATGTAATAGGCGTTGCCCTTCTGCGGCTTGCGCACGGCAAAGTCGTGGCGTAGCTGCGTTTCGGTTGCTTTATCGATGCAGAACGTGTCGCGATTATATTTCCAGGAATCGCCTTTGAGGCTGAACTTGTCGAAGAAGCTTTGGCCGGTGACGGGCTTGTAGTGGTGCTTGATGACGACGGTCTTGTGCGCCGGGAAATGCTGCGTCCAATAATATTTCGTCTGCACGGTCCAGCGCGGCTGCACCCATTCGTCTCGCCGATATTCATCAGACCTTGCTTCTGGAGCTGCTTTTTCTTGGCCATAGGCAGCGTGTCGAGCGTGTTGTGATAGCTTTCCGAATAAATATCCACGTCGAGGCCTGCCGCGCGCACTTTGTCCGACACATCCTTGGCCCCCTGCATCGCTTTGCGCTCGAACTGCGCGTGTATCGACTTGCCGTCGGCGGTGGCTTTGAAGTCGACGAAGTTTTTGGTGTCCTTCGACATGCGGCCGATGGGCGTTTCGACCAGCTTCTCCAGATCCACATCGGGCAGCGGAAAGGCGACAATGGCATCAATATCGTGGCCGCTGTCGTTGATGAATTCGTAGCGCACCTTCACGTCATAGGGCGAAATGCGCAGGTCTTCGGACGCCATGCGGATCTCTGCGCTCTGGTGAACACCAACCCGCCCGCGCTCAACTCCGCCGTGCTGTCGTCAGCCAATACCGGCGACGCCGCGCACAGCGCCGCAGCTACGATCCAAATCTTGCGCATTTAACTTCCCCGCTCGAAATACAGACGCATATTAGCAGAAATTCGTCCTAGAGCGCGGGAACGAAGCTGACAGCGTAATAGAGGGTCAAGGCGACATTTGCCGCAGCTGCGGCAAGTTGCACTGCGAACGATCTGAAAACCCAGCTGGCGCCAAACGTCATAATCCATGCGACGATCATCAGGCCCAAAACCGGCTACCGAAGCCCGGCAGCGTCAGGTTTATTCCCTCGTTGATAACAGCCAGCAATATGACGAGACCTTATGTACTTGCGGCGGTTGTGGTCGAAGAATTCGCAGAGATCGATGGGTCCGCCTCCAGATGCGGTGGGCACAACGAACCGTGCGGCCATGAAGATCAAGGATGCGTCCGTGAGCAGCACGATCACGTATCCCAAGGACCAGACTTGCTGGTCGTGCAGATGCCATACAAAAAACCAGTAATCCACGCACAGGAAAAGGGTGAACGCGATCCATTGCGCCAAGGGAATTGAGAACCGCCGAACCCCGTTCTCTATCATGTTGGCGATGCCAGTCAGCAGATGCGCGAGCGCGAACGAGATGACGATCGATAGCAGGACCGCGATATAATCGAATGGCCGCATTTTGCTTACGCCGCTGTCTTCTGCGGCGCGAAACGGCCGTAGAAGGTCTCGCCCTTTGCCGCCATGTCGCGCAGCAGCTTGTTGGGCTTGAAACGCTCGCCGTACTTCTTGGCGCAAGCCGTCGCAGCTGCGCCGACGAAGGCTTTGGCGCCCGACCGTGTCGATGAAGGAGAGCGGCCCGCCGGTCTAGGGCGCGAAGCCCCAGCCCAGGATCGCGCCGACATCGGCGTCGCGCGGATCGGTGATGACGCCTTCCTCGAAGCAGCGCGCCGCTTCGACCGCCTGGACGTAGAGCAAGCGCTTCTTCAGCTCCTCGACCAGCTCGGGCGTCGATCGCCGATCTTGACCGTGCGGCCAAGCTCCGCCAGGCCGGGCCAGATGCGTCTTGCGCTTCTGCGTCGATAGTCGTAGAAGCCCTTGCCGTTCTTGCGGCCGAAGCGGCCCAGCTTCTCGACCATCTCTCGAGGACGATCTCAGCGCCGCGGCGCGGCGCATTGTGTCGCCGCAGGTCCTTGCGGCGTCTGCTCGCGCGATCTTGCAGCGCAGGTCGAGCGCCGACGTCGTCGTGCACTTCCAGCGGGCCCATCGGCATGCCGGTCATGCGCCCGACATTGTCGATCAGCGCCGGGGCGATGCCCTCCGCCAGCATCTCGCATGCCTTCGTGCGACATAGGTGCCGAAGCAGCGCGAGGTGTAGAAGCCGCGGCAGTCGTTGACGACGATCGGCGTCTTCTTGATCTTGCAGCACGTAGTCGATCGCCTTGGCGAGCGCCGCTGCGCCGGTCTTCTTGCCGAGGATGATCTCGACCAGCCCCATCTTGTCGACCGGCGAGAAGAAATGGATGCCGATGAATTCTCGGGCCGGTCGCTGGCCTCGGCCAGGCCGGTGATCGGCAGGGTCGAGGTGTTGGAGCCGAAGACGGCGCCGTCGGCCATGACGCGCCTCGGCCTTCTTCGTCACTTCGGCCTTGATGGCGCGGTCCTCGAACACCGCCTCGATGACGAGGTCGACGCCTTTGAGCAGCGCGTAATCGGTGGTCGGCGTGATGCGCGCCAGGAGCTTCGGCCTTCTTGTCCGGGGTCGAGCGGCCGCGCTGACTGTCGCTTGTCGAGCAGCTTCGCGCATAGGCCTTGCCCTTGTCGGCGGCCTCCTGGTCGTCGTGTCGATCAGCACGATCTCGATGCCCGCCAGCGCCGAGACATAGGCGATGCCCGCGCCCATCATGCCGGCGCCGAGCACGCCGACCTTCTTGACGTCGGTCGGCGGGTACGCTCTGCGGGACGGCGCGCGCCCTTGCCCAGCTCCTGCATCGACAGGAACAGCGTGCGGATCATGTGCGCGGCTCGCGGCGTGCATCAGCAGTCTTGATGAAGTAGCGGCTCTCGATGCGCAGCGCCGCATCGATCGGCACCTGCAGCCCTTCATAGACGCACTTCATGATGTTGAGCTGCGCCGGATAATTGCCGTAGGTCTGTTTGCGGCAGCATGGCATTGCCGACGATGAAGTCTGGTGCCGCCGGCGATGTAGGGCCCGCCGCCGGGAATGCGATAGTCCTTCTTGTCCCAGGGCTGCACGGCATTGCGCGCTCGTCCTTGATCCAGCGCTTGGCTTCGGCGACGAGCTCGACCCGCGGGCACGACCTCGTGAACGATGCCCGTGCGCCAGGCCTCTTGCGGATCGAGCCTTGCCTTCGAGCATCAGCGGCAGCGCGGCCTGCGCGCCGATCAGGCGCGGCAGGCGCTGCGTGCCGCCGCCGCCGGGGAAGCAGGCCGACCTTGCGCTTCCGGCAGGCCGAGCTGGTCTTCGGATTGTCGGCGACGACGCGGTAGTGGCAGGCGAGCGCGACTTCGAGGCCGCCGCCGAGCGCCAGTGCCGTTGATGGCGGCCGCGACCGGCTTGCCGCAGGTCTCCAGCGCGCGCAGCGCGGTGTAAGCGCAGCTTTCCATCGAACGCCGCGTCGATGCGCGCTTCGCTGCCGGCTGTTGCCCGCCGCGCGGCACGCCGTCCATCTCGTCGAGATCGGCGCCGGCGCAGAAGCCGCGTCCTTGCCGCGAGGTGAGGACCGCGCCCTTGATCGCCGTGTCGGTCTCGATCGCGTTCGACGCCATTCGGCGATCTCGTCGATCGCCGCCGTCGACAGGACGTTCATCGAGCGGTCCGGGCATGTCCCAGGTGAGCGTGACGATGCCGTCCGCATCGGATCCATTTGAAATTTGTCATGGTTCATGTCCCTCGGCTCAGACGCGCTCGATGATGGTGGCGGTGCCCATGCCGGCGCCGACGCAGAGCGTGACCAGCGCGGTGTTGAGATCGCGCCGCTCCAGCTCGTCGAGCACCGTGCCGAGGATCATCGCGCCGGTGGCACCCAGCGGATGGCCCATGGCGATCGCGCCGCCGTACACATTGATCTTGTCGTGCGACGTTCGAGCGCCTGCATGAAGCGCAGCACCACGGCGGCGAAGGCTTCGTTCAGCTCCACAGAGATCGATGTCGTTCTTCGTCATGCCGGCGCGCTTCAGCACTTTTGCGGCGACAAACTCGGGGCCGGTCAGCATGATCGCAGGGCTCCGAGCCGATCGAGGCGAAGGCGCGGATGCGCGCGCGCGGCTTCAGGCCCAGCGCCTTGCCGGCTTCCTTGGTGCCGAGCAGCACGCCGGCCGCGCCGTCGACGATGCCCGACGAGTTGCCGGCGTGTGGACGTGATTGATCTCTTCGACCTCGGGATAGCGCTGAATGGCGACGGCATCGAAGCCGCAAGCTCGCCCATCCCGGCGAAGGACGGCTTCAGCGCGGCCAGCGACTGCATGGTGGTGTCGGGGCGCATGTGCTCGTCGTGATCGAGCATGCGTCAGGCCGAGCTGATCCTTCACCGGCATGACCGATTTCTTGAAATAGCCCTTCGCCCAGGCATTGGCGGCGCGCTTCTGGCTTTCCACCGCGAAGGCGTCGACGTCGGCGCGGCTGAAGCCGTCCTTCGTGGCGATGAGATCGGCGCCGATGCCTTGCGGCACGAAATAGGTCTTGAATGGCGATGGAGGGATCGGTCGGCCAGGCGCCGCCGTCGCGAGCCCATGCGGCACGCGGCTCATGCTTTCGACGCCGCCGCCGATGGCGATGTCGGACTCGCCCGGACATGATCTGCGCCGCCGCCATGTTGCTGGCCTCGAGGCCCGAGGCGCAGAAGCGGTTGATCTGCACGCCGGCGACGCTCTCGGCGTAGTCGGCATTGAGCACCGCGGTGCGCGCGATGTCGGAGCCCTGCTCGCCGACCGGGTCCGACGCAGCCGAGCACCACGTCATCGACCTTGGGTGTCGAGATCGTTGCGGTCGCGAAGCGCCTCAGCACCTGGGTCGCGAGCTCCAGCGCGGTCACCTCGTGCAGCGCGCCGTCCTTCTTGCCCGGCCGCGCGGCGTGCGCACGGGTCGTAGATATAGCAGTCGGTCATGTGGTGTACTCCTTGGTAGCCTCTGTGACGCGGACCCGAAAGCGACTTCAGCGCGATCAGCAATTTCATGATTTCGTTGGTGCCGCCGTAGATCCGCTGGACGCGGCTATCCGCATACATCCGGGCGATGGGGTATTCGTTCATGTAGCCATAGCCGCCGTGCAGCTGCAGGCATTCGTCGACGATCTTGCATTGCAGTTCGCTGACCCAATAGCTTGGCCATCGAGGCGGTCCGGCGTCGAGCTTGCCTTCGAGATGCAGCTCGATGCAGTGCTTGCAGAAGACCTTGGCGACGGTCGCCTCGGTCTTGCATTCGGCGAGCTTGAACTGGGTGTTCTGGAAATCGATGATCGTGTTTGCCGAAGGCCTTGCGCTCCTTGACATAGGCGATGGTGACTTCGAGCGCGCGCTCGATCACGGCCAGCCCTTGCAGCGCGATGATCAGGCGCTCCTGCGGCAGCTGCTGCATCAGCTGGATGAAGCCCGGCCTTCCTCGGTGCCGATCAGGTTCGTGGTCGGCACGCGCACGTCGTCGAAGAAGAGTTCCGCCGTGTCGTTGGCCTTCTGCCCGATCTTGTCGAGCATGCGGCCGCGGCGGAAGCCTTCGACTTCGTCGGTCTCGACGCACGACCAGCGAGGTGCCCTTGGCGCCCTTGGTGGGATCGGTCTTGGCGACGACCACGATATGAAATTGGCGGTGCCGCCATTGGTGATGAAGGTCTTCGAGCCGTTGATGACATAGTGATTGCCGTCGCGCTTGGCGGTGGTCTTGATGCCCTGCAGGTCCGAGCCGGTCGCCGGCTCGGTCATGGCGATGGCGCCGACGAGTTCGCCCGACGCCAGACGCGGCAGCCAGCGCTTCTTCTGCTCCTCGGTGCCGTAATGCATGATGTAGGGGGCGACGATGGCGTTGTGCAGCGAGATGCCCAAGCCATCGATGCCTTCTGGCCGAGTCGCTTCGATGATCACGGCTTCATGGGCGAAGGTGCCGCCGGCGCCGCCATATTCCTCCGGCATCGGCGGGCACAGGAGGCCCGCCTCGCCGGCCTTCTTCCATATTTCGCGATCGACGTGATGCTGCTTGATGTAGCGCTCCATGTGGGGCGCCACTTCGCGATCCATGAACTTGCGCACTTCGTCTTCGAAGATGCGCAGATCCTCGGTCATATAGTCGGCGGGGGCGACTTGAAGGACGTCCATGGCAGGGTTGTAGAACACTTAAAGGCGATCTGTCATTCCGTGTCAGGCGCCGAACAGAACATTTCCTCCCCCGTTGTTACGGGGGAGGTCGATGCAGTGAGCGAAGCGAACTGCATCGGGTGGGGGGGGGGGAATTTTTTGCCCCCTCCCGCCCTTCGGGCGGCTCTCCCCCCGTAACAACGGGGGAGAAAATTATTAGCTAGATCAGTTTCTCGCCCCTCGCCCAAGCAAGGCCCTTTGCGAACGCGCGTTCGGGGCGGTCGAACAGTTCGTCGATTTCGGCTTCGGTGATGATCAGCGGCGGGCAGAACGGCGATGCGGTCGCCCAGCAGCGGCGCGCACGATCAGGCCTTCCTCCTCGCAGAATGTGGCCGACACGTCGCGGCGACCGCCTTGGCGGGATCGAAAGTTTGCCTTGGTCTTCTTGTCGGCCACCAGCTCGATGCCGCCGATCAGGCCGACGCCGAGCGCTTCGCCGACCAGCGGATGCTCGACAGCTTCGTCAAAGGCGCCTGGAAAAGCGGGCGCAACTTGGCGCACGTGACCGACGATGTCGCGTTCCTTGATAGATCTCGATGGTCTTGAGCGCCACCGCGCGGCGACCGGATGGCCGCCATAGGTATAGCCGTGGCCGAAGGTGCCGATCTTGCCGGATTCGCTATCCACCATGTCGCTCGATCTCGGGCGACATCAGCACGGCGGAGATCGGCAGATAGGCGCACGACAGCGCCTTGGCGATGGACATGCTGTCGGGCTTGATAGCCGTAGGTCTGGCAGCCGAACCATTTGCCCGGTGCGGCCGAAGCCGGTGATCACCTCGTCGTCGATCAGCGGCATGTCGTGCTTGCGCAGCACCGGCGGATGGCCTCGAAATAGCCCTTCGGCGGCATGATCACGCCGCCCGCGCCCATCATCGGCTCGGCGATCATGGCGGCGATGGTGTCCGGCGCCTTCCTCTTCGATCATCGCTTCCAGATTCGCGGCCAGGCGCGCGGAAAAGTCTTCCTCGCTCTCGCCGGGCTTCGGCGCTGCGGTAATAATGCGGGCAATCGGTGTGGAGCGCGAAATCGAAGCGGCAGATCGAAGCTCGTTGTGATTGGCGGGCAGCCCGGTCAGGCTGGCGCTGCAATCGTGACGCCGTGATAGGCCTTGATGCGGCGAGATGATCTTCTTCTTTTTCGGCCGGCCGCGCGCGTTGTTGGCGTACCAGAACAGCTTGATCTGCGTGTCGTTGGCCTCCGAGCCCGAATTGGCGAAGAACACCTTGCCGACCGGAAACGGCGCGATCTCCTTCAGCTTCTCGGCCAGCGCGATGGCCGGCTCATGGCTCTTGCCGGCGAAGAGATGAGCGAAGGCCAGCTTCCGCATCTGCTCGGCGGCGGCCTCCACCAGCTCGTTCTCGCCCCAGCCCAGCGCGGTGCACCACAGCCCGGCCATCGCCTCGATGTAGTCCTTGCCGTTGTCGTCATAGACGAAGACGCCCTTGCCCGCGCTCGAACACGAGCGGGCCGGTTTCCTCGCATGCTTCACGGTTGGTGTAGGGGTGCAGAACGTTTTGGATGTCGCGCGTCTGGGCATTGGTAAGCGGCATGGGAGAGTCCTTGTTTTTGCGATTAAGCGCTGTAGCCACGAGCGCGTCAATGCGCCCAGATGTCATTCCCGGCCGAGCATTGCGAACGCAATGCGAGGGAAGGAACTGCGGTGGATCGAATTGCCCGGATCGCCACCGGGGCTCTTCCCTCGCGCAAACTTCGATCGCGCTCGCCGAGGATGACAGTTTGGCATTATATGGGTCGGTAAGGAGATGGGATTGTCATGCAGGGCCTGATGCAGGACTGGCCGTTGCTGGTCCACAAGATCATCGATCATGCCGCGCTGCTATCACGGCGAGCGCGAGGTCGTGACGCGCACCGGTCGAAGGGCCGATCCACCGCACCACCTATCGACGACATCGCTCGCGCGCGCGCCAGGTGGCCAAGGCGCTGGAAGCGCGGCGTGCGACCGGGCGACCGGGTGGCGACGCTGGCCTGGAACACGCACGCCATATGGAGACCTGGTACGGCATCATGGGCGCTGGGCGCGGTCTGCCACACGCTCAACCCGCGGCTGTTCCCCGACCAGATCGCCTACATCGCCAACCATGCCGAGGATCAGCTGCTGTTCTTCGACATGACCTTCGTGCCGCTGGTCGAGAAGATCGCGCCCAGCTGCCGAGCTGTCGAAGCTTGTATCGTGGCCTGACCGACCGCGCCCATCATGCCGGAGACGAAGCTGCCCGAACGCTGATCGCCTATGAGGATCTGCATCGGCGCGATGCGACGACGATTTCGCCTGGGTGCAAGTTCGACGAGAACACGGCCTGCGGGCTTTGCTACACCTCGGGCACGACCGGCAATCCCAAGGGCGTGCTCTATTCGCCACCGCTCCAACGTGCTGCACGCGCTGATCGCGGTCAGCACCGGCGATGCACTCGGCATGTCCAGCGACGCGACGTCGTCCTGCCGGTCGTGCCGATGTTTCATGCCAATGCCTGGGCGCTGGCCTTCGCCGCGCCGATGGCGGGCGCCAAGCTGGTCATGCCGGGCGCCAAGCTCGACGGCGCGTCGCGTCTACGAACTGCTGGAAACCGAGAAGGTGACGTTGCACCGCGGCGGTGCCGACGGTCTGGCTGACGCTGCTGCAGCCATCTGGAGACAGAACGATCTCAAGCTCCCGCACCTTGAAGCGCGTGGTGATCGGCGGCTCGGCCTGCCCGCGCGTCGATGATCGAGACGTTCGAGAAGCAATACGGCGTCGAGGTGGTCCATGCCTGGGGCATGACCGAGATGAGCCCGCTCGGCACGCTCGGCACGCTGAAGGCGGGCATGGACGCGACTGCCCTACGACGAGCAGCTCGATTTCAAGCTCAAGCAGGGCCGCGCCGCCGTTCGGCGTCGAGATGAAGATCGTCGACGACGAGGGCAAGGAGCTGCCGCGCGACGGCAAGGCCTTCGGCCGGCTGATGGTGCGCGGGCCCTGCAGTCGCCAAGGGCTATTTCACAGCGGCGATGGCACGGACGCGTCTCGACGACGATGGCTGGTTCGACACCGGCGACGTCGCCACGCTCGACGCGCACGGCTTCATGCAGATCACCGACCGCGCCAAGGACGTCATCAAATCGGGCGGCGAATGGATCTCCTCGATCGAGATCGAGAATTTCGCCGTCGGCCATCCGGCAGTGGCGGAGGCCGCGGTGATCGGCGTGCCGCATCCGAAATGGGACGAACGGCCGCTCCTTATCGTGTGCTGAAGAATGGCGGACGCGCCAGCAGGACGACATTCTGGCTTTCCTGAACGGCAAGATCGCCAAATGGTGGATGCCCGACGACGTGGTGTTCGTGGACGAGATCCCGCACACCGCGACCGGCAAAATCCAGAAGATGGCGCTGCGCGAACGTTTTCGCGATTTCAAATTCGCCAACTGAGCCATGAACGCAACCGCTACGCATTTTAGGTCTGGCTTTGTGTTTTTAGCCGCGCTGGTTGCCAAGCCGGCATGGTCCGCGCAAGGCGTGATGACGCATGTGATTATTGTCGGCACGCATCTCGACCTGAGTGGCCCGCTCGCCCAATGGGGCATGGCCGCGCGCAACGGCCTCAATATGGGGATCGAGGAAGCGAACGCCGAGGCGGCATGCAGGGCCGCCAAATTCACCTGATCGTCGAAGACGACCATTATGATCCGGCGAAGGCTGTGAGCCGAGTTCGCAAACTGGTGACCGAGGATCGCGTTTTCGCCATTTTAAGTCCGCTCGGCACGCCGACGGTGGAAGCCTCGATGCCGAAGCGCTGAACGCTCACGTGTTGCATCTGTTTCCGCTGATGGCGGACGCGCAGAGCTTTCATCCCCTCCACCCGTTGAAATTTGCCGTCACGCCGCCCTACGCAAACGATATTGCGGCGGGTCTCGACACGCTGCTGACCATGCACCGCATGCGGAAAATTAAAGTCGGCGTGTTGTATGAAACCAACGCCTTCGGTGTGAACGTGCTTGACGGCGCGCAAACCGCGCTGGCGCGGCACCATTTAAAGCCGGTCGCCAAAGTTGGCTTTCCCGCCGGCGCCACGAATTTGCGTAGCGAGATCGCAAAGCTGAAAGCCGCGCATGCCGACATCGTGGTGCTGGGCACCGTTGTGCAGGACACGATTGCCGCTTTGCGCGCGGCGCGCGGCTGGCATCCCATCTTTCTTTGTTCCGCTGCCTGCTATACGCCCGAAACCACCACGCTTGGCGGCACCTTGGTCGAAGGGACTTTATGCCGTGGCCGATGTGCCAATTCCTTACGCCAACGACGCCAATCCGAAATTGCGCGGCTGGGCCAACAGCTATCAACGAAAATTCGGCACGATGGCCACGCTTCAGGCGTTACAGGGCTATCTGAATGCGCGCCTGTTCGCTGACGCTGTGCGTAAGACTGGCGCCGTACTGACGCAAGCCAACTTCGCGCACACATTAGAGACGATGGAGCCCTGGACGAACGCGCGTCTTGACGGCCTGCCAATCAAATTCTCGCCGCATGACCACCTTGGCCTACATGCCGGCTTCCTCGCCCGCGTGCAAAAGGGGCGATGGGTAGCGGACTGCGGCGATAAACGCGAGGCGGATGGCTCGCCATCGAAATAAAAGCGAAGGCGGATGGTCGGAGAGAGAGGATTTGAACCTCCGGCCCCCACGTCCCGAACGTGGTGCTCTACCAGGCTGAGCTACTCTCCGGCCGAAAGAACGGGCGTTATAGCGGGGCACTACCCCACCCGCAATGTCCGTCATTTTTGTACGAAGTGTTGAATTTTCTGGGCTTTGCGCGACCGGTTCTGGCAGCTATTGCTATAGCCTGGGCACCGACGAACACAGGGTAAGCACATGTACACGCTGTATTACGCGCCGGGAGCGGCGAGCTTCGCCGTACATTGGATGCTGATCGAACTCAGCGTTCCCTTCGAACTGGTCAAAGTCGATCTGGACGCTAAAGCACAAAAACGGCCTGAATATTTGAAGCTCAATCCCAGTGGGCGTGGTGCCCACGCTGATCGTCGACGGCAAGCCGTGCACGGAAACCGATGCATTGCTGATGCTGCTGGCAGAACGCCATCCCGAAAAACATTTCGCGCCCATGCCCGGCGATGCCGCGCGGCCCGCTTTCCTGCAGTGGATGTTCTATCTTGCTTTTACGCAGCAGCCGATGTCGCGCCTGTGGTTTTATGCCGGCGAATATGGTGATGAGAACACCGTCAAGGAATTGGCGCGGCGGGAAATCGAAGCCTCGTGGGGGCGGATCGACGGATTGCTTGCGGACGGGCGGCGTTATTTTCTGGGCGACAAATTAAGCGCCGCGGATTTTCTTCTCACCATGTTGGCCCGCTGGTCGCGTAACATGCCAAAACCGGCGCAAAACTGGCCGCATGTCGGCGCCTATCTCGCGCGGATGAAGAAGATGCCCTCGCTGATCGAGGTCCATAAGCGCGAAGGCCTGACCGAGTGGATCGGGCAGTAAACCCGTACTTTCTGCGCTCGTTGAAAGGTCCGTGGGCAGCAAGTATGGTCCCGCGCCATTCGGCCTTGTTGGGGCGTCGCCAAGCGGTAAGGCACCGGATTTTGATTCCGGCATTCGGAGGTTCGATCCCTCCCGCCCCAGCCACCCTTCGCTGCTGCGCAGCTTCGGGTGGCTTACGCCTCAGTCTATCCTTCAGCGAAGGGTGGCCCTCCGAAGCTTTAGCGAAGGGGGCTTGTGCAATTTGCACATAGACTTTGTGGAGCTGGGGATGTTTTACGTCTATTTGCTACGCAGCGTTTCCAACCCAAAGCAGCGCTATATCGGATTGACTTCGGATTTGAAGAAGCGTTTCAAAACGCACAATGAAGGCGGATCAAGATCCACGCAGCCGTATAAGCCATGGGACCTTATTACTTACATGGCATTTAAGAATGAGCGGAAAGCACGAGAGTTTGAATATTATTTAAAGACAGGTTCGGGACAAGCCTTTGCAAATAAGCGGCTTTGGTGATTTGCTGCCCCCTTATACTTTGCGTGCCAAACGGGGGAACCAATGTGTTTCAGAAACCATATCTGACCGGCGCGCTGATAATGGCGTTGATAATTCTTTCCGGTTCAGCACCTGCCTCGCCGGCCGATGATCAGAAAGCCGTGGCGGCCATCGACACCGCCTATCAGGCCGCCGTGAAGCGCAACGATGCCGATGCCATGGCGCGCATTCTCGACGACAATTTTGTTCTGGTGACGGGAAAAGGCACGATCTATTCGAAAAGCGATCTGCTTCAATCCGCACGCAACAAAGACAACATCTATGAGCATCAAGAAGAAGACGAGGGCACGCAAACCGTGCGGGTGTGGGGCGATACCGCCGTAGTCACGGCGCTGCTTTGGTTGAAGGGAACCAGCGGCGGCAAGCCGTTCGACCGCAAACTGTGGTTCAGCGACACCTATGTGCGCACAGCGCAGGGCTGGCGCTATGCCTTCGGCCAGGCGTCACTCAGCCTGCCCGCGCACGCAATAGTTAGAGAGTGGCGCCTTTGTTCGCTTTTCCAAATCGAATTTCGTACGCACAGTTATGTTCGACATCGTCATGATCGTTAGTGACGAAACCAACGCCGAGGAGCATTGGCAACGGTTATCGCGCGTACGCCTGCTTCACGGGCGCCGGGTGGACGGCGCAAACAGCATTCGACAACGCCTATGCAAAGCAGCGCGGGCCGTGCAGCACGCCATTCTTCTTTGCCGTGGATGGCGACAATTGGCTGATGGAAAATTTCAACTTCGAGATGGATTCGTTCCAGAACCCGAAGAAACGTCGATCTGGATACGCCACAATCCCGTCAACAGACTTGTCTACGGCCATGGCGGCATCAAATTGCTGCCTACAGAGCGCACGAGGCAGATAACGCAAGGCCGGCGCCGTTGATATTACGATCTCTCGTCGGCGCGCGCACGCGCTTCGTTCCGGTACCGGCGTCGGAACACCGGTTTAATGCAAGCCCGTTCGAGGCATGGCGTACCGCCTTCCGCGAATGCGCCAAGCTGGCAAGCCGTTCCATGGCCGGCATGCCGGAAATCGCCCGCATCGAGGGCCTCCATGTGTGGTGCACGAAAGGCGCACCGCCCCCTTCGGAAATTGGTGCCTGTTGGGTGCAAAGAAGGCCGGTCATTCGGCGAACAATTCGCCGATGATCAAAAAGCCATGCTGCAAGTAAACGACTTTCACTGGTTACGGCAACTCTTCGAGCAACGCCACGGCGATCGCATCTAACCGATGAATTCAACTCATGAGCCAAAGCGCCGGCCCAGGCGTGCCAGCAGTTCCGCTCGTCAAGGCCAAGCGCTTTAAGCGCCCAGTGCGCGCCAACAAAGACAAGCCCGGACAGCGCGGCCGCCATCAACACCACGTCCATCTGCTCATCGCGGGTGGGCGTGGGCGAAGCGGCAAGTGCTGTCAGCGCCGCGATCAGCTTGCCGTTGAAATGGCGCTCGGCTTCCGCCGGAACATCACCGGATTCGAGAGTGCTGACGGCGGCCGCCACCGACGCACTTCCCCGCATAAGCGCGAATGCGGCGTTCGCAGCCGCTGTACGATCGGGCGCGTCGCGCATCGTGCGGGCAAGCGCGCCAAGTTCGTCGGCCGCCAGCGCCAGCACCAACTCGGCGCGATTGCGGAAATAGGCATAGACGGTGGCGGGCGCGTAACCCGCCTCGGCGGCGGCCGCGCGTAACGAAAGATCAGCGGTGCCCCGGCGCTCGGCCACGCGGCGAGCGGCGGCCAAGATACTGCCGCGATTGGCGGCGTGCTGTCGGCTGCGCCTTTCGCTGCGGCGCGACGAGGCTTCACTCATGCCGGCATGATAGACGATTTGCGTGGCGCTTAGTGGGGATGCGCTTCGTTATAAGCGTGGGCTGCACCGTTATATTCCGCGCCGACGCGTTCTTTCTCGCGCTGATTGGCGCTGGCCAAGTTGTTGATGTCGGTGGCGATCTGCTGATCGAAAGGTTTCTCTTTCCGGGCCGCGGTTTCGCGCTCGGTCTTCAATTCCAGAAGCAGGCAGCTCTGATAATCGTCGGATTGTTTGATGAACAGGGTCACAGCGTCGTGCGCGCTGGTCATTTGCGCCTGCGTGGCCGCTCTGCCGTTCGGCACGGTTGGCGCATAGGGTTGTACGCACCTGCTATCGAATGCAAACGCTGGAACGGCGGACATCACAAATGCGGCGGACAAGAGCACCAAACGCAGCATGGACAAGCTCCCGGTCTATACGCCCCGATAAAAGCACAGATGGCAGCGGGCTCAAAGCCTAAGTCTTATGCAGCGCCACGGCGAAACCTGGAACGGGCAGTTTCGCCTCACTACGTGGCGTGCATGTCATTAAACCGGCGACATCAAGATGAACGGCCGCAGCTTGCTCACGCAAATAGGATTCCGAGTGGCGCCAGCGGCGCTTGGGTCCAAGGACAAAACCCTCGTCTTCGCTGGACTCGACAGTTAATAGGAAAAAGCCATCGGTCTTAAGTCGCCGGGCCGCGCCTTCGAATGTCCGCGCAAGGTCGCCAAGATATACCAGCGTGTCCGCGGCAAGGATGAGATCGTAAGGAGGACCATTATCGGCCAACGCCATTTCCAAATCGGCCACGGACAATGAATTATAAAACCCGGCTTCACGTGCTTTGGCGAGCATCAGTGGGCTGAGATCCACGCCATCAACCCGGCGCGCGATGTTCCTGAATGCGGCGCCGCTCAATCCTGTGCCGCAACCAAGATCGAGAATATCGAGGTGCTTTCGGCCCGCACCGACCAAATCCCATAACTCACGCAGGATCGCGGGCGCGCGATAGCTCAACTCCACCATCATCCTTCTGTCGTAATCGGCGGAAAACTGATCGAAGAGATGACGCACATAACCGGGTGCCGCACGCGGCGCGTTTTGAATGGCGCGCGCATGGGCGATTTTTTCCGCGAGTTGCGGCGGGGCCGCGGTTGGCGAAACTTGCGAAAATGCTTCCAGCGCTTTTTCCGCCTCGCCCGCTTCCAGCCAGCAGCAGCCGAGCAAGAACCGCGCGCGCGCCAAATCGGGATCGAGCCTCAGCGCGCGCTGAACCTCGGCGATGGCCGTGGGCAAATACCCGGCAAGAAGAAGCGCTTCGCCCAGCGCCAGCGCCACCTCGGGCACGTCCGGCATCAGTTGCGCCTTCTCGCGCAATTTCGCCAGCGCTTCACCTTGCGCCGCCGGATCCTGCGTCATCGCACGGTATGGCTGATCGAAAGCGCCGGCCCATCGGCCCAAGCATCCGACAGAGGCACGCCACGTTTTTCTATCATCAGCAGCGCATGCGCATAGCCTTGCGCAATGGCCTGTTCATAGGATTTCCAATCGCGCATGCTGATGCCTTCGAGCGGTGGCTCGAACAGAAAATCGGCTAGCTCGCGCACTTGGCGGCGCTGGGTTTCGCTGCCTACGGTGCCGGCACGCATCAAAATGGAAATGATCGAAGGCGTGCCCCGCATGCGTTGAGCAATCAGCGACCAGATCGAGCGCTCGCCGAAAAGCTCGTCATCGGCGCGCAAGTCGATGGCGCCCGCGACGTCCACGGCGATGATGGGCCCGCGCGCTTCGGCCGCCATGACGTCTACGGGAAGATTGTTCATCACACCGCCATCGACCAGCAAGTGCCCGTCCATGGTCACCGGCGGCAGTATGCCCGGCACGGCCACGCTGGCCCGCAACGCCCGCCATAGCAGCCCCGTGCGGTGGACATAATCGCGTCCAGATGTGAGATCGGACGAAACGCAGAAATATGGTTTGACCAAATCCTCGATGCGGATGTCGCCAAAATTCAACTTGAGCAGATTGCTGACCTTGCGTCCCTTGAACAGCGCGATCAACGGCAGCGTGTAATCGGACAGTGGATTGGTTTCCACGAATACGCTGCGCATGCGCGCGGCAATCTCGTCGAGATCCCATTCCATGGCGAGCCCCGCCGCGACAATGCCGCCCATGCTGGTGCCGGCGACGTAATCGAATGGGACGTTGGCTTCCTTCAGCGCGCGCAACACGCCGATATGCGCGAAGCCGCGCGCGCCGCCGCCAGCCAGCACGATGCTGACCGCGCGCCCGGCAATAAAGCGTGCCAGCCGCTGGATGTCGCCGGGCTCGCCTTCACGGATGTGGTGATGGGTGCCGAAGAGATCGTTCCTGAGCTCGATCGATTCCGGCAGGCTGTGGCGGCTGCCTGGGCGATGCAGCAGCAGCAGTTCGGGCTCGGCGCTCATGCCACGCTTGAAAAAGCGCTGGTCGAAGGGATGCAAAGGCACGCTCTCGTCCGCACTTGCAACGAGCAGCACACGGTCGGCCTGCCGCAGGCAGAATTGCGTCCACGGGCTATCGGGAAGATCGCCTTGATAAAAGACGACGTCATGTTCCGCTTCCAGCCGGTTGAACCATTCCGTGGGCTGATCCATCGCAGTGGCATCGAGCATCGCGGCCTTCGCGCCCATTTGGGCGATGGCCTGCACGATCCGGCGCGCCAGCGGATTCTGCGCCAGTCCCGCCTGCATCGGCACGATGGCGAAAGTTTTTGGGCGGATCCGCTGCGACTGCAATTTCGTCGTTTGGCGCAAACGACGTAGCACGAGCTTGAGAAGATTAAACATCACGCGCGGGTAACGCGTCAGCAGCATGTCGAAGGCGTGGGTTCCGACCTTGAGCAGCTCGGTATCGCGCATGGCCACCAGGTTGGCGGAATGCGTTTCGCCGGTGAGCGCCGACATTTCGCCTACGGTCTCGCCCGCGCCGATGAGCGCAACCAGCCGTGGCGAGCTCATCCCGTCTTCGACGAACACGCCAAGACTGCCAGTGACCACCAGGAAGACGGCATTGCTGTCGTCACCTTCGCGCGTCAGTTGCGCGCCGCCAGGCAGGCTGAACCAGTCGGCTTCGCCAAGCAGGCTTTTCAGCGCGGCGTCGCCAACGGAATCAAGCACGGCGAATTTGCGCAGCCGCTGATACAGCCCGTCCGGATAGGGCGTGTCGGTTCCAGAACGAAAAGATGCCAAGGAGGTCATTTTCACCGGCTGTGCTGCTCCAATGATACAATTTTATCAAGCAGTGTGGCCGAAATCCGCTTGCTGCCGGCGAGAGTATTGGCCGCTAAGGGTTAAGTTCCACACCAAGCGGCGCTTGTGTATCGTCGATGCTCTTCGGTGACGAAAGCGCGCGGAAGCCTTATGGTGAGCCGCTCAGCTGGGGGCCACATGCGTTACGTACCCGAGTTTGCCTTGGTTTTGCTGCTTGCCGCCTGTGCCAATCAACCCAACCAAACCGGTGGGTTTTCCTCGCATTACTTCAGGCCGCCACCCCCAATGGTCACCGCCATTGCGCCGCGGGATGCGCGCGGGACTTCGGCGCGTGCCATCGAGAATGCCAGCACGCCGGAACAGCTGGCTGTAGCACGCGCGCAAGTAGGGAGTTTCTCATCCCATTATCCAACCGGGCCAGATTGCAGCTGTGGAACCCGTGCGAGCGGAAAACGCTGTCGAGGCGCCCAATGTCACGCCCACTCCCCGCCACCCAAGACGCGTGGCGCCACAGCGGAGCCGGCCGCCGATACGCCAACGCGACCTGGATTTTCATCCCATTATCGCAAGAAGCCGCTAGGGCCGATGGAGCCGGACGAGCTTGCTGCGAAGCTGGCGGAACGTGTGCTCAGTCTGGTGGCCGAACAACGTCACCTTATCGATCCCGATGCCAAACAGCTGGCATTCGACCAAGAGCTTACCGATGTAGCGCGTGAACACAGCGACGACATGGCCAAGAACGATTACGTGGCGCACGCCAATGCCGCAGGCGAAACGACAGCCACCATGATCATGGACCGGGATGCGAAGTTCCGGGGTATATTGGGCGAGAACATCGCCAGCCATAGTTACAACAAGGATCAAGACGTGGATGTCGACGCCTTCGCGCAAAGCCTTGTCGATAGTTGGCTGAACAGCGCGGATCACAAGGCGAACCTCGCCTATGCGCCCTATGAAAGAACCGGGATCGGTGTCGCCGTGAACAGCCACATGATCTATGTGACGCAACTCTTCGCATCCGATCTCGGGCTGCCCGAGCCGCCCGATGATCCGCCACCCGCAACGCTTAAATTGAGAAAGCCAGGCGCGCCGACATTAGGAACTGCCTATGCCCGAACCGGCAAGCAGGAAAAAAGAATTTCAAGCTACGCCGAATTCTGGCCGTTCTATTTGGGCGAACATGCGCAGCCCGAAACGCGCATGCTTCCACTTCTTCGGCACCCTGCTTTCGACTCTGTTTTTGGTTCTGGCGGTGGCGACTCTGAACGGCCGGTTCGCGCTTGCGGCGACTGCTTGCGGGCTATGGCCCGGCCTGGATTGCGCATTTCTTTGTGGAAAAGAATCAGCCCGCCACCTTCAAGTACCCGCTGTGGTCGCTTGCCTCAGACTACCGGATGACCTGGGTCTGGCTTACCGGCAAGCTGGCGCGAGAGCTTGAAAAGGCTGGAGTTCGGCCTTCCGCCAGCCGCGGACGCTAACCACACATTAACTCTGACGCGCGAGGCTCCTCGGTTGGCGCCATGGGGGCGCACCACCCTGACTTTTTCCCTTTAGGGTGTTAGGGTTTCTTTACACATTATATAGGGGTGGCTACTTTGGCTGGGGGGTATCGCGTCACGGCCAGCGATATGAAGCAGAACTTGCCCTGGAGCATCGCGGGCATACCCCCCGAAGCCCGGGAGGCCGCACGCGCTGCTGCCAGCCGCGAGGGGCTTTCCGTCGGCGACTGGCTGACCAAGCGAATCCTTGGCGAAATGGCGCGCCCCACGCGCGAAGCCGAACCCGCAGCCGAACTGGAAAGCGATTGGCCGCCACAACCCAGTGCGCCGCGCCGTTTCGCGCGCGACGACGAAACGCGCCGCCAGGGCGACGAGCTCGTGTCGCGCATCGCGCGTACCGAAGCAGAAGCCGATGCAGCTTTTAAGAACATCGACGAGACGCTGCGTACCATGGCGCGCCGTCTGGAAACGGCCGAGCGCTCGCAGAATGAAGCGAGCCGCGCCATTGGCGTAGCGGCAGCCGAGATCAACACGGCCGCACGCGACCAAGCCGTCGCCTTTAACGCGCTGGCCGAGCGCATCGATCGCGTCGAGCGCCATTCCGACAGCGGCTCGCTGCGCGACGCAGTGCGCGGGCTGCATCAAGGCCTGTCGCGGCTTGCCGACCAGATTGCGCGCACGGCAAATGAATCTTCGACACAGGTGTCGGCGCTCGCGTCCAATGTTGAATTGCTGGCCGGCAAATTGGCGGCTACCCGCGACGATGCCGCGCGTACAGGACAGGCGCTTGAAACCCGTTTCGCGAGTTTGGTTGAACGCGTGCGCGGTGCAGAAGAGTTGAGCGAGAGCGCGATGAAGGCGCTGCGTACGGCGCTGGGTTTGTTTGAATTGCGCCTCGCCGCCGCCGAGCCCAAGGCCGAAGAGGCCGAACGGCACGCCACGGCCATTCAGAATTTGGAACGCACGGTCGGCGAAATCGCCCAGCGCCTCACAGCCGCAGAAACGCGCGCCGGCGCCGCCGAAGAAAAAATGCACGAAGAGCTTGGCCGCCATCTTTCGGCGATTGAGCGCAGCCTCGACACCATCGTGCAGCGCCTGGAAACCGGCGAGAAACAAAGTAGCGAAGCGCTGGGCGAGCTGCGCGCCGATCTTGGCTCGGCCGCCAAACGCATCGACGAATTGGCCAAGCCCGCACCCGCCGCTGCGCCCGCGTCAACGCCCACACTTGCCGCGGCGCCGGAACCGGTCATGGCCGCGTCTGTCTTCGATTTGCCTCCGTTCTCCAAGGTGCCGCCTCTCGCTTCCGTATATGAGGCCGCGCCCGCACCGACTGCCTTTGAGCCGCCGCCAGCACCTGAGGCCTTTGCGCCGCCACCCATGCAGCAAGCCGATGTGCCGCCGCCGCCCGAACCTGCGTTCACGCAAGCGGCCGCTCCGCCTGCGTTCCAGCCCGGCCCCACCTACGCGGCGGATGCGCCGCGCCTGCAAGCAGTGCCGACGGATTATCTGGCTGCCGCACGCCGCGCGGCGCAGGCAGCCATCGAAGCGGAACCGCAACCTGCCGCACGTACGCTGGGCGGCTTTCGCATACCGGAGCCAGAGTCAGGCGCCGGGTTCACGCGCATAGCCCTGATCGGCGCCATCGTGTTGCTGATCGTGGTGGCGGCACTTGCCGGCATTCTGTTCACGCGTGGCGTCGGGCGCGGCCCTAGCGAAGCCATCAATCAGCAAAGCAACGAAGTCGGCCAGTTGTTCAAGCCAGGCAACCCGACCGAAAGTCAGAGCCCGCCCCCGGCGCAGCAAACCGCGCCAAGCATCGGCAGCGAGACCGGCGAGACGGGTGCCGCGCCCTTGCCCGCGCGCCCGCTGTCGCGCGACGAGATGCAGGATTATGTGCCGCCGCCTTCGACTGCGGCCGAAGATTCCGAAACGCAGCCACAAGCAGCCGAGCCTCCGCCGGAAGAACAATCCGCGCCGGTGGAAGCGCCCATAACCGCGCCGCCAAGGCCGCTTCCCCAGCAGGCAACGCCGCTAGCGACCCACGCGCCCGCCAAGACGGCGGCCCTGTCGCCCGCAGAATCCGTTCCCGCGGCCGCGCCGCTGGAGCGGCTGCAGGCCAAAGCCAATGCCGGCAACGCGGCGGCGCAACTTGTGCTCGGCCTGAAATATTTCGATGGCGACGGGGTCGCGGCCAGTGACAGCCAGGCGCTCAATTGGCTCAAGAAATCCGCAGCGCAAGGCCAGGCCGTGGCGCAATATCGTCTGGGCACCATGTACGAACGCGGACGCGGCGTTCCCGCCGACGCCAAGCAGGCGCATGACTGGTACGCGCAGGCGGCACGTCACGGCAACCGCAAGGCTATGCACAATCTTGCGGTCTCATTTGCGCAAGGGGCGGGCGCGGAGAAGAACTTCGGCGATGCCGCCAAATGGTTCACGGCGGCGTCGGAACTCGGCCTGGTCGATTCGCAGTTCAACCTGGCTGTGCTGTATGAGCGCGGGCTCGGCGTGTCGCCATCCTTGCGCGATGCTTACAAATGGTACGCCATCGCGGCGGCACAGGGCGACGCGGAATTGAAGAACCGCCTCGATGTGCTGGGCAGCCAGCTTTCTCCCGCCGACAAGGCGGATGCCGACAAGGTCGTCCAGAACTTCCATCCCCAGGCGATGGACCCAAATGCCAACGAAGCGCCAACCATGGCGCAAGTTATTCGCTGACAACGGCCTGAATCCGGAAATCAGAAGTCGGAAAGGCGCGACTCGGGCGCTATAGTCGCTTTTCCACATTCCGGTTTTCGTTTCTGACCCATGGAAATCTATCTCCCCATCGCCGAGATGTCGGTCAACTGGCTGATGATTCTCGGCATGGGCGCGGCGGTGGGGTTTCTTTCCGGCATGTTCGGCGTGGGCGGCGGCTTCCTGATGACGCCGCTGCTGATTTTCTACGGCATACCCCCCGGCATCGCCGTGGCCACGCAGGCGAGCCACATCAGCGCCTCATCGCTTTCGGGCGCGCTGGCGCAGTGGCGTCGCAACGGCGTGGATTTCATCATGGGCGGAGTGCTGCTGGCGGGCGGCATCGCGGGCGCGGTGCTGGGCGTTTACATATTTGCCTTGCTGCAAAGCATCGGCCAGATCGAACTTGTTATTGCCGTCAGTTACGTATTGCTGCTGGGCTCGATAGGCGGGCTGATGCTGAAGGAAAGCATCAGCACGATACGCGCGACAAAGCGCGGCGACATCGCGACCGCGCCCCTCAGATTCGGCCAGCATTACTGGGTTCACGGATTGCCGTTGAAAATGCGCTTTCGCCGCTCGCGGCTTTACATCAGCATTATCCCGCCGCTGGTACTGGGCCTCATCGTCGGCATTCTCACTGCTATCATGGGCATCGGCGGCGGGTTCGTGATGATCCCGGCGATGATCTATCTGCTCAGAATGCCGACCAATGTCGTGATCGGCACTTCGCAGTTTCAAATTCTTTTCGTTGCCGCCACCACAACTGTGTTGCACGCCGCCAGTACGCAGACGGTGGACATCATTCTGGCGTTTCTTCTGATCTTTGGCGGCGTGATCGGCGTGCAATTCGGCGTGCGTGTGGCGGCAAAGCTTAAGGGCGAAGAACTGCGCGCGCTGCTGGCACTGATGGTCACCGGCGTGGCGCTGAAGCTGCTTGTCGGGCTGGTGCTGACGCCAACCGATATCTATTCGGTCGTGGCAGGCACGCCATGAAAAAACACGCACACCGCAAGCTCGCCGCTGCCATGGCTTTCATGCTGGTGCTGCCGCAGGCCGCCATCGCCGACGAGCTGGTCTCGGGCCTGTCGACCGACGTGATCGAAATCAACTCGAGTTTCACCGGCACCGACATCGTGCTGTTCGGCGCCATCGAAACCTCCAACAGCTTCGAGCAGCAGGAGGGCGACGACATCGTGGTGGTGATCCGCGGCCCGGCGGTCGACCTGACGGTGCGGCGCAAGGAACGCGTGGCCGGCATCTGGGTGAATGCCGAGCAGGTCAAGTTCGAAGGGCTGCCTGGCTATTATTTCCTCGCCAGCACGCGGCCGCTGCCAAACATAGCCGCGCTCGACATCCTGCAACGCTTTGGGCTGGGGGCGACCAATCTGCAGGCGTTCACCGATGTCGGCGTGAAGCCAAAAAAGGCCGACCGGTTCCGCGACGCAGCCATTCGCAACGAAAAAAATCTCGGGCTGTACTGGGAAAGCCCGACCGGCATTGAATTCCTCAGCCACTCGCTGTTCCGCGCGCGCATTCCGGTGCCGGCCGCGGTGCCGCCCGGGCAATACAAGGCCGAGGTTTATCTGTTCCACGGCGGCAACATCGTCAGCGCGCAATCGACGCCGCTGTTCATCGACAAGACGGGCATCGAGCGGCGCCTGTTCGAAATCGCCCACCACCAGTCGCTGCTGTACGGCCTTGCTACCGTGACTATGGCGCTAATGCTGGGCTGGTTGGCATACCTGCTGTTCCGCCAGCGCGAGATCAATTGAACGCCTGAATGCCTGTCTGCGCGCGGCCCAGGATCAGTGCGTGAATATCGTGCGTGCCTTCATAGGTATTGACGGCTTCCAAATTCAACACGTGACGGATGACGCCATATTCGTCGGCGACGCCGTTGGCGCCGTGCATGTCGCGCGCTACACGTGCAATATCGAGCGCCTTGCCACAATTGTTGCGCTTCATCAGTGAAATCATTTCCGGCGTGGCCCGTCCTTCATCGATCAGGCGGCCAAGGCGCAGCGCGCCGTGCAGACCCAGCGTGATTTCGGTCTGCATGTCGGCGAGTTTTTTCTGGATCAGCTGGTTGGCGGCCAGCGGGCGGCCGAACTGCGTTCGGTCGAGCGTGTATTGGCGCGCGGCATGCCAGCAGAATTCGGCGGCCCCCATCACGCCCCAGGCAATGCCATAGCGTGCCTTGTTGAGGCAACCAAACGGCCCCGCCAGCCCCTTCACATTGGGCAGCAGCGCCGTTTCCGGCACCAGGCAATCTTCCAGCACGATTTCGCCCGTGGGCGAGGCGCGCAGCGAGAACTTACCCTCGATCTTGGGCGTGGAGAAACCCTTCGCTCCACGTTCGACGATGAAACCACGGATAGCATCTTTCTCATCGGTAAGCTTTGCCCATACCACCGCGACATCGGCGATTGGGCTGTTGGTGATCCACGACTTGGCGCCAGAAAGACGAAAGCCGCTACCATCCTTAACCGCGCGTGTCTTCATCGAGCCCGGATCGGAACCGAAGTCCGGCTCGGTCAGGCCGAAACAGCCGACCAATTCGCCTGTGGCGAGCTTGGGGAGATATTTCTTGCGCTGGTCTTCGGTGCCGTACGTGAAAATCGGATGCATGACGAGCGAGCTCTGCACGCTCATTGCCGAACGGTAGCCGGAATCGATGCGCTCCACCTCGCGCGCGACCAATCCGTAACAGACGTGGTTCAACCCCGCGCAGCCATAATTTTCCGGCAGCGTGGACCCAAGGAACCCCATCGCGCCCATCTCGGTCATGATGGCGCGATCGAATTTTTCGTGGCGGAAGCCTTCACGCACGCGGGGGGTCAACTTCTGATCGCAGAATTTGCGCGCACCGTCGCGCACGATGCGCTCTTCCTCAGAAAGCTCGTGGTTGAGCAGCAGCGGATCGGCCCAATCGAAAGGGGCGGTACCTTTAAGCGGCGCAGTCATGACCTTCCTTTAGCAAACTTCCGCCATCATATCAGCCCAAGGAACTCGGTGACCGCCTGTTTATAGGCCGGGTCGCCCACTGTGCGGTGATGGTCGCGGCCCGGCACGATGACAAGGCGGCTATTAGGGAATAGCCGGGACATGCGCTCGGGCGGGCCGCTCATGGTGTCGTTCTCGCCCGAAACGAAAAGTACAGGCGTGGCGATGGCCTTCAGCTCGTCCATGGTGAAGGTGATGCGCGGACGCTGGATGCACGCGGCCATGGCCAGAAGATCGTCGCCTGCGCGCTCGGCGAAATTGCGGAATTCCTGCGCCAGCGGATCGGTGACGCTGGCCTTGTCTTTGGCCAGCATAGCGTCGGCGATGAGTTTCGCCCGCTTGTCCCAAAAGCCGAAATAGGTGCCGCCAATGCCGCCCAGGATGGCGCGGGTAACACGCGCTGGGAAATCGTGCATCAGGCGGATGAGCAAATAACCACCCATCGAATAGCCCATCATGTCGCAAGCTTTGACGTTCAGCGCATCGAGCACGGCCAACGCGTCGCCCACCATCTTGCCTTCGTCATAGGCGGCGATGTCATGCGGCTTACCGGACTCGCCGTGGCCGCGATTATCGAAGGCGATGACGCGAAACCCCGCGCGCGTCAGCCAATCGTACCAGCCGGGCCTGCGCCAATTGATTTCACGGCAGGACGCGAAGCCGTGAACCAGCAGAATGGAGCGCCGCCCCTCGCCAACTGTCTCGTAGGCGATGCGCACGCCATCGGCGCTAGTAACGAACTCGGTCATGCAGACCTGCGAAAGACAATGAACTTGGAACCCAAGAAATTGAACGCAAGCCCCGCCACCGAACCGCAGGCCAGGGCCAGAAACGGATTTGAGAACGGCGCCGCAGCATAGGTCACCAGCGCGGCATAGGTGCCGTAATTGACCAGGCCGCCCACGCTGTTGACGGCGACGAAGCGCGCCCATTCGCGGGCGCGGCCGAGCGATGCGGCCGCTTCGGGAAACGTAAAGCGCCGGTTGGCGATCCAGGTGAATGTCGCCGCACAGAGAAACGAAAACACGCGCGCGATATATTTGTTGAGGCCGATGAGATGCAGGCCGATTGCCAGAACAATGGCGTCGACCACGAAACCCGCCGTGCCAACCATGACAAAGCGCAGGAATTTCGTGCTCACGGAAGCTTCAGTCCCTGCGGGCCGGGAATGGAAAGGTAAGCGAGCCGTTTCAATTCCCACCGCCCGCGCGTCACCGTGTCGAGAATAAGCCCGCTGGCCAGCGCCAGGAACGCCAACAGCATGAGCGCCGTGGAAAGAATTGCCGTGGGCAGCCGCGGCACCAGGCCGGTGTGGAGGTATTCGACAACCACCGGCACGCCAAGCAGCGCAGCAGCGGCGGCCAACAACACAAAGATATACGAGAAGAACAGCAGCGGCCTTTCCTCGCGCATGAGGACGGCCAGAGTCTTCAGAATGCGAAAGCCATCGCGTATGGTGTTGAGCTTGCTGGCCGAGCCTGCCGGGCGCTCGCGGTATTCGGTGTCGATCTCCGCGCGCGGCATCAGCAGGCGGATTGCGTGAACGGTAAGCTCTGTCTCGACGCCGAAACCTTCGGCGGTGAAAGGAAAGGATTTGACGAAGCGGCGTGAAAACACGCGATAGCCGCTGAACATGTCACCCGCATCGACGCCGAAAATAAATGACGCGAGGCCGCGAAACATGTGGTTGCCCAGCACATGCCCGCGCCGATAGGCAGCTTTTGCCGAGTGCACGCGCCGCGCGCACACCATGTCGAGGCCATCGCCCACTAGCTTGGCGGCCAGCGCGGGCGCCGCCGCGGCGTCATAGGTATCGTCGCCGTCCACCAGTACATAAATATCCGCCTCGATGTCGGCAAACATCCGGCGCACCACATTGCCTTTGCCCTTGTTGGGCTCGGGGCGCACGATGGCGCCGGCCCCTTTGGCGTGCGCAATGGTCCCATCGGTGGAATTGTTGTCGTAAACATAGATGGCGGCAGACGGCAGCGCGCGGCGGAAGTCGCCCACAACCTTGGCGATGGCCGCCTCCTCGTTGAAGCAAGGCACGAGAACGGCAATGCGCGTACTGTCATTCATGTGGGGTCACGCGGATAAGCGGGCGAAAGCGGTTTGAAGCGCCGAGATTCGTGGCCACATTTCCGCATTACGCCTCCCCTATGGCAAGGCCGCGGGCACCGCAAAGGGCTACAAATGACGTATTAAAACTGCGATTTTAGGTTTGCGATGACGGCCACCGAGATCGACAAATTCTCCTATTCCTCGCCGGGCGACCCGCGGCTGAAGCGCCTTGTCATCCGCTTCATCGAGAAGACAACCGGCCAGCCCTATCTGAAGTGGCTGTATGAAGACAATCGCGCCAACCCCATGCCCGGTGAAACATTCTGGGCGGCCGCCGTGCGGCGCCTGGAACTCAAGCTTGTCTGCAATGAAGACGCGCTGGCGCAATGGCCGAAGAGCGGCCCGCTAGTGATTGTCGCCAATCATCCCTTCGGTGTGCTGGACGGGCTCACTATCAGTCATCTCACCGCCAAAGTGCGGCCCGATTTTCGCATTCTCACCAACAACGTGCTCAACCGCGCCGACGAAATCCGCGAACACCTTCTACCCATCGATTTCGACGAAACCAAAGAGGCGCTGGAAACCAATCTGAAATCGCGCGCGGTGGCCAAGGCGCATCTTCAGGCTGGCGGATGTTTGATTGTTTTCCCCGCTGGCGGCGTTGCCACCGCGCCAAGGTTCTGGAGCAACAAGGCGGTCGACCCCGAATGGAAAAACTTCGCAGCGAAACTGATCGTGCAGGGCAAGGCGCCCGTGGTGCCGGTCTATTTCGCGGGGCAAAACAGCCGGCTGTTCCAACTGGTCAGCCATGTCAGCCTGACGTTGCGGCTCTCACTCCTGTTCAAGGAAGTGCATGACCGCATCGGCAGCGAAGTATTCTTGCGCATCGGTGATGTCATTCCCTATGAGCGTCTGGCCGAGCTTGACCGCGCCGCGCTGATGGATCATTTGCGTGAAGTTACCTACGCGTTGGCGCTCAGCATGCCGAAGACAAGAGGCGCGCGCATCAAACGTCGCAAACTCCGCCCCGCCTCATGACGGAGAAGCCGCGGGTTGCACTGTTCGTCACTTGTCTTGCGGATATGTTTCGCCCGCAGGTGGGTTTTGCCGCGGCCAAGCTGCTGGAACAGGCGGGCTGCGATGTTGCGGTGCCATTGCAAAGCTGCTGCGGCCAGCCCGCTTACAATTCCGGCGATGCCAAGGATGCGGCCGCCATCGCGCGCACGGTGATCGCTGCCTTCGAGCCGTTCGAGTTTGTGGTGGCGCCGTCTGGTTCATGCGCGGGGATGATAGCCAAGCATTATCCGCGGCTGCTGGCCGATGACCCAGAATGGGCCGAACGCGCCAAGGCGCTTGCGGTTAAGACGCATGAATTGTTTTCGTTTCTGGTGGATGTGCGCGGGATGAAAAGCGTGGCGGCCGAATGCAGTGCCAAAGCCGCTTATCACGATTCTTGTTCAAGCTTGCGCGAGATGGGTGTGAGCGCGCAGCCGCGCGCCTTGCTGACAAGCGTTCGCGGGTTTGCGTTACATGAGATTGGCGAGAAAGAAGTCTGCTGTGGTTTCGGCGGATTGTTCTCGGTCAAATATCCCGAGATTTCCGCGCGTATGGCTGACGACAAGCTGGCCGATGCGAAAGCCGCGGGCGGCGAGCTGATTGTGGGCGGCGATCTTGGCTGCCTGTTGCATCTTGCAGGAAGGCTAGCGCGGCAAGGCGGCCCCATTCGCGTGCGCCATGCGGCGGAGGTTCTGGCCGGCATGGCCGATGGCCCGGCAATCGGTGAGGACCAGTGAGCAGCTCCCCCCAAGCATTCCCCGAAGCCGCGCGCGCGGCACTGACCGACGCGCGCCTGTCTGAAGCGCTTGGCCGCCTCAAGACTGGCTTTCAGGCAAAGCGCGCGGATGCCTTTGCCGCGCTCCCCGATGCTGAAGGTCTGCGCGAGGCCGGACGCGCTATTCGCGCGGACGCGCTGTCGCGGCTGGATGATTTGTTGATCCAGTTTGAATCCAAGGTCCAGGCGGCGGGAGGCCACGTGCATTGGGCGCGCGATGGGGCGCAAGCGCGCGACATTATCACCCGCATCCTGAAAGACGCTGGCGCCAGGCTTGTCACCAAGGGCAAATCGATGATTTCCGAAGAGGTGACGCTCAACCCACATCTCGAAGCCAACGGCATCGTGCCGATCGAGACCGATCTCGGCGAATATATCGTGCAGCTACGGCGCGAGCCACCCAGCCACATCATCGCCCCCGCCTATCATCTTTCACGCAGTCAGGTGGCCGGCACGTTTCGCCGCGCGCATTCGGGCCTCAACCCCGCGCGCAACCTCGATGACCGCGCGGCGCTGGTGGCAGAAGCCCGCGCCATGTTGCGCGGAAGTTTCCTTCAGGCCGATGCCGGGATCACCGGCGCCAATTTCCTGGTGGCGGAAACCGGCAGCGCCGTCATCGTCACCAATGAAGGCAATGGCGATCTGACGCGCCTTTTGCCGCGCACACATATCGTGCTCACCAGCATCGAGAAGGCGGTGCCAACGCTGGCGGATGCCGGCCTGTTGTTGCGCCTGTTGACGCGCTCGGCCACGGGGCAGGAAATCACCGCCTATGTCACGCTCGCAAGCGGACCGAAACGCGGCGGCGACGCCGACGGCCCGGAAAATTTCCACGTCGTGCTACTCGACAATGGGCGGAGCGCATTGCTGGGCGGGCCTGCGCGCGAAGTGCTGCAATGTATCCGCTGCGGCGCATGTCTCAACCACTGCCCGGTCTATGGCGCAATCGGCGGGCATGCCTATGGCGCGGTGTATTCGGGACCGATTGGGGCTGCGCTTGAGCCCGCGCTCGAAGGAATAAAGATCGCGCATCATTTGCCCAATGCTTCCAGCTTTTGCGGGCGCTGCGAATCCGTTTGCCCGGTGAAAATTCCACTGACGCGCATCATGCGCCATTGGCGCAATGTGGAATTCGCGCAGGGCATCGCGCCGCCTTCTTCTGTTTTCGCATTGAAGGTATGGGCGGCGCTGGCACAGCGTCCCAAACTTTACAATTTCGTGGTCTCAATGGCTGCGCGCGCGTTGCGTTTCGCCGCGGGCGGAAAAAAGACGCTCTCCTCCCTGCCCGTATTCCGCGGCTGGTTTGCTGAACGCGATTTGCTGGTGCCGCCACGTCAAAGTTTTCAGACGCGCTGGAACAAGGGCGAACGTGGATGAGCGATTCCCGCGAAACCATCCTGCAAACATTGCGCGCCGCTCGCGGGCCGGAAGCGGCCCCGCCCGCTTACATATTTCCCGCGGCGCAGGGCGATCTGGTTTCGCACTTTATCGAGAAAGCCAAACAATCCGACGCCGATGTCGCCGTGATTGGCGCGCGCGACGATACGCCGGCGGCCGTCGCCGCTTTCCTTGCCGCCATCAAGGCGCCGCCGCGGCTTCATATTCCGAGGGACTCGCTTCTGCGCGCGCTTCCCTGGCAGCGCGCGCCGGGCCTGACTGTCGTCACGGACCCGCCCGGTCCCAACGATGCGGTACTGGCCGAAGCCAGTTGCGGCATCGCCGAAACCGGCACGGTGGTGTTCGCAAGCGGCGCCCAGCAGCCGGCGTCGTGGCATTTCCTGCCGGGGCGCGAGATCGTGCTGTTGCCGCGCCCACGTATACTGGCGCGGATGGAAGATGCGCTGGCGCTGTTTTCCCGCAATATTCCGGCTACGCTCAATCTCGTCACTGGCCCGTCGCGCACCGGCGACATCGAGCAGACGATAGAGCGCGGCGCCCACGGTCCGCGCGCGGTGCATATCCTGATTTACGATTAGGCGAGGCGTTCGGCCTGTTGCGAGAGCCGCTTTAGCAGGCGGTCGAGCGTGGCGCGGTCGCCTTCATCGAGCGACGACAGAAAAGCGGCCTCCAGCTTCTTCGCCATCGGCACGATTTCGGCATAGACCGCTTCGCCTTTCGGCGTGAGCGCCAATCGCATGACGCGGCGGTCAGCCGTATCGCTGCGGCGCACTATGCGCTTCGTTTGACCAATGCTGCAACTGCGCGGCTGACCTGCACCTTGTCCATGCCGGTGCGCTCGACAAGGTCACGCGCGGGCAAGTCCGGGCGAACCGCCCAATACCGCCATAACGCGCCATTCGGCCATGGTTAGCCCGAAACGCTCGGTATATTGGCGCGCAATCGCGCCGCTGACACGGTTCGACAGCACCGACAGCCGGTAAGGCACGAACTCGTCGAGCTCCAGCCGCGCGCCGTTGGCGGCATGAATCTGCACTTTGTCCAGCACTTCACTCATCGTCCTTAGGACGCTTTCAGCACGCCGCGGCGAACCTGATCGGCCTCGATGGACTCGAACAGCGCGCGGAAATTGCCTTCGCCGAAGCCTTCATTGCCCTTGCGCTGGATGATTTCGAAGAAGGCCGGGCCGATGACATTCTGGGTGAAGATCTGCAGCAACAGGCCCTCGCCCTTTTCCACATCGCCGTCGATGAGGATGCGGTCCTTCTTGAGCCGCGCCACGTCTTCGCCATGCCCTGGCAGCCGGCGGTCGATAGCATCGTAATAGGTATCGGGACTGTCCTGGAAACTCACGCCGCGCGAACGCAAGCCTTCGACGGTGTCGTAGATCTTCGGCGTGGATAGCGCCATGTGCTGGATGCCTTCGCCATGCAGCTGGTGAATGAATTCCTCAATCTGCGATTTGTCGTCGGCCGATTTATTGATTGGAATGCGGATGCGCCCGCATGGGCTGGTCATGGCGCGCGATTTCAGGCCGGTAAGTTTGCCCTCGATATCGAAATAACGGATCTGGCGGAAGTTGAAGACCTTTTCATAGAACTTCGCCATCGCGTCCATGTTGCCGCGATTGACGTTGTGGGTGACGTGATCGATGAGCGCGAGGCCGACGCCGTCGTGCTGCATGCCCTTTGCGGCATCCGTCGGCACGAAATCCACGTCATAGATCGTATGGTCGCCATAACGGTCGATGAGATAGATCGCCGTGCCGCCGACACCTTCGATGGCAGGGATAGCGAGCTCCATCGGACGGATGTCGTTCTGGAACGGCTTGGCGCCCAATGACAGCGCGCGCTTGTAAGCGGCCGCCGCGTCCTTCACGCGAAACCCCATGGCGCAGGCGCTTGGCCCATGCTTCTTGGCGTAGCGCTGAGCCGGGCTGTCGGGATGGCCATTGACGATGAAATTGATCTCGCCCTGGCGATAAAGCGTCACCGCCTTGGAACGATGGCGAGCAACGGCGCGAAAACCCATGCGTTCGAACAGCGCGTGCAGCTCGGCCACATTGGGCGCGGTGAATTCGATGAACTCGAACCCGTCGGTGCCCATGGGGTTTTCCCAAATGTCGTGTTTCGTCATAGCTCACCTCCGTGACATAAGCGGGCCCGATGGCCTCGTGATTTTTTAGCTAAAACCGGTCTAGTTTCATTTGTAACCAATTGCAAGGTGGCGCCTGAAAAGTCTGTGAATAAAGGGGGTTACCGCCGATTGCCGCAGGCCCCAGCACACCGTAAGGTGCGATTGTATTGCGGGCGGCGGGGACAATCGCATGAATGCAGCAGTGGCAGATGCGGGTGTTGTTAAGCCGCAAAAATTACTGCTGGTAATCGTTGCATCCACGGCCGGCACGGCGTTCGAGTGGTACGATTTTTTTATTTTCGGCTCGCTCGCTCCCATCATCGCCAAGCAGTTCTTTTCGGGCGTCAACGACACCGCCGCGTATATTTTTGCGCTGCTGACATTCGGCGTCGGCTTCGCAGTGCGGCCGCTTGGCGCGCTGGTGTTCGGCCGCATTGGCGACCGCATCGGGCGCAAATACGCCTTTCTCGCCACCATCTCCATCATGGGCGTGGCGACATTCGCAGTCGGCCTGTTGCCCACCTACATGCAGGTCGGCATTTATTCGCCGCTTATTCTTATCGGTATGCGCATGCTGCAGGGCTTTGCCATAGGCGGCGAATATGGCGGCGCCGCGATCTATGTCGCCGAGCACACGCCGCACAAGGATCGCGGGCTGCAAACCAGTTGGATCCAGGCTTCCGCCATCATCGGGCTGGTAGCGGCGTTGATCGTCATCCTGGTTACGCGGCTGCTTCTGGGCGAGACGGCATTCGAAGCCTGGGGCTGGCGTTTGCCGTTCCTGATTTCGTTGGCGCTTTTTTTGGGCTCGCTATGGGTGCGGCTGAAGTTCGAGGAATCGCCCGCGTTCCAGAAAATCGTCAAGGAAGGGGGCGCATCCAAGGCGCCGCTCACGGAATCTTTTTTGCGCTGGGATAATCTGAAGATTGTCCTGATTGCCTTGTTTGGCTTGCTCTGCGCGCAAGGCGTAATCTGGTACACGGCGTATTTTTACACGCAATTCTTCCTCGAGCATGTTTTGAAGGTCGAGCCTGCCATCGCCAATGGCATGATGATGACGGCCGTGGTGGCAAGCGGCGTGCTGTACCTGTTTTTCGGCTGGCTTTCAGATTTCATTGGCCGCAAACCGATTATGCTGCTGGGGATTGTGCTGACGGCGGTCTCTCTGTTTCCCGCTGTTCCACGAACTGACGGCGGCGGCCAATCCGGCGCTTGCTGCGGCACAGGCGCGCGCGCCGGTAACCGTCGATGGCCGATCCTAATTCGTGCTCATTGCAATTCGATCCCGTGGGCAAGGCGCAGTTTGCCAGTTCCTGCGACATCGCCAAGAGCGCGCTGGCAAGCTCTGGCATCAATTACCGGAATGAAGCGGCGCCCGCCGGCACCCTCGCCACAGTGCGTATCGGCGATGCGACCCTTCCCAGCATCGAGGGCCGCGGCATGGCAAAGCCCGGCCTTGCTGCCGCCAACAAGGAATTCGCAGGCCAGGCTCAAAGCGGCGCTCACCGCCGCGAGTTACCCGGACAAGGCCGATCCCGCCTCCATCGACACCAGGCGCGTGGTCGGCATCCTGCTGCTGCTGATGACGTTTGCCGCGATGCTCTACGGGCCCATGGCGGCGGCCCTCGTCGAGCTCTTCCCCACGCGCATCCGGTATTCCGCGTTGTCGTTCCCCTATCACCTTGGCATAGGCTGGTTCGGCGGCTTTTTGCCGGCAACCGTGTTTGCCATGGTGGCGGCCACGGGCGACATCTATTTCGGCCTCTGGTATCCGGTTGTCGTCTCCGCCATCAGCGCCGTGGTGACGTTGCTGTTCTTCCCCGAAACCAGAAAACGCGACATCGATGCCATTTGAGCTCAATGAAACCCACGATCCCGCGCGGCGGAGCTGGATCGACAGCGCCAATGAGCCGGGAACCGATTTTCCGATCCAGAACCTGCCCTTTGGGATTTTTCGCCAGCGTGGGCCGGCGACGGCGCCCAAAGGCGGCATCGCCATTGGCGACCGCATTCTGGATGTGTCGGCGATCGCATCGCTGTTTCGTGAACCAGCGCGTGCGGCCGCCATTGCCTGCGAGGCTTCCACACTGAATGCGCTGATGGCCCTGGGGCACAAGGCGGCATCTTCATTGCGGCTGGAAGTGTCGCGGCTTCTCAGCACGGAACGCGCCGGCGCGCGCGCCGGCATCGAGCCTCATCTCATGCCTATGAGGGAGGCCGAACTGCATGTGCCGGCGAAGATCGGCGATTTCACCGATTTCTACGCCTCGGTGTTTCACGCAACCAATGCCGGAAAAATGTTCCGGCCCGATAATCCGCTGCTGCCCAATTACAAATACGTGCCCGTGGCCTATCACAGCCGGGCGTCTTCGGTGCGCGTCAGCGGCACGGCGTTTCATCGCCCGAAAGGCCAGGTGAAGCCCGCGGAAGGCCCGCCGGTTTATCAGGCGGCCCGCAATCTCGATTACGAGCTGGAGCTCGGATTTTATATCGGCGTGCCTCCCGGAACTTGGCGCCAGACCGTGCCTATTGAGACAGGCGGACGAACACATTTTCGGCTTTTGCCTGCTCAACGATTGGTCGGCGCGCGACATTCAGGCCTGGGAATATCAACCGCTGGGGCCGTTTCTTGCCAAGAACTTCATGACCACGGTTTCGCCCTGGGTGGTGACGATGGAAGCACTTACGCCTTATCGCGGGCCCGCGTTCAAACGCGGCGAAGGCGATCCCACGCCGCTGCCGCATCTGTCTAATCCAAACGACGCCAAAAGCCGGCGGACTCGATATTGCGCTTGAAGCGTATTTGCTGACGGCCAAAATGCGGCAACAAAATCTCGAACCGTTTCGCTTAAGCCGCGGCACGACCGCCGATCTATATTGGACGGTGGCGCAGATGGTCACGCATCACGCCAGCAATGGCTGCAATCTGGAAACGGGCGATCTGATTGGCACAGGCACAGTGTCCGGCGCCGACAAATCGTCCTGGGGCAGTTTGCTGGAACTGACATCGCGCGGCACCGCGCCGTTGGCGTTGCCAAGCGGGGAAAAACGCGGCTTCCTTGAAGACGGCGATGAAATTATTTTCCGTGGGAGCTGCGAACGCGAAGGACGCGCGCGCATCGGCTTCGGCGAATGCCGGGCCATGATTTTGCCACCCGCCGATGCAGGGAAATAAACCTATTTAATCAACGCCTTAAGAAGGATTCTTCGGCGGCGGCGGCAACACCCGCACGGTGATAAGCCGCACTTCCAGCCCGCCGCCGCCACCGGAAATGTCGGACCAGATGCCGATGTAATCGCCTGTGCTGTTCTGCGTGGCCGCCGCCGGCACCTTATAGGCGAAACTGTAGGGCTTGATTTCCTTGCTGGGCTCGAGCGCAATCCAGCCCGTTCCGCCGGCTCCGCCACGCGAATAGGCGATGCCGAAAAGTTTGGTCGGATTTTCGTTGGCGGCGCGCGCCCAAATCGTCAGCTGCACGCGCTTGCCGGCGAGGTCGCTGCTGACATTCGGGCTTGAGCTGGATATAGGCGCCTTCCGTGGTGCCGACGGGGCGCGCATTTGCCCGCGTAGAACGGATGATGACGGTGGCTCTGCTTTCATCAGGCACGCCTTGCACGACGGTGTTGCCTTGTCCGGCAGTGATTTCGCTCGCCAATCCGTCAAAGACGATTTGTGAATCGGGTTCGAGAACGATGTCCTGCGGACCACCGATGAACGAAAGCCAGGATGGCGCGAGGAAATACACCGCGCCAACTGCGATCGTAAGCACCAGAAGGCCGGCGATGACGATATAAAGAATCTTGCCGCGGCCCTTGGCCGGCGGCTTGCGGGGCTGCTCTTGCCGCGCCCCGCGATTGACGGTGTTGCCGCGAGTATCTTCAGACATGCGTGCCTAATCCATGCGTCATGAGATGCAGGTTACTACTGCGTCAGCTGACTCTTGAAATATTCATAGGCCTTGGGGAAGTCTTTCAGATCCACCTGAATCTGCATCAGCTTCCTCGATGCCAGAACGTAATTGGAATTCGCCGTGGGCGAGGTGCTCATGGCCTGCAAGGTCGCCGCATCCATGGGGAACGTGGCAACGCATCCCCGCTGCACACAGACATCGTAAGGCACTGTTACCGGGGGCTTGGTGCCGACCGAGACGCGGATGCCATCTTTGACCGAAATGCTGGCGGGCACCATCAGGCTGTTCATCAACTGCTTGGATGCATTGGTGGCCACGGACCAGAGAAAGACAACCTGCTTTTTGGGGCCGGCAGTGCGCGGCTGTGTCATGCCGCAGCGCTTGGTGCCGTTATCCTCGACGCAGGTGACGGTCCAGGCGCCGAAAGTCTTTTCGGTTTTGGTGGATGCCGCGGCCGAAGTCGCGGCCAGACCCATGGCCACGCAAGCCGTGGCAAAGATCATCACGGTCTGAGAGATGGATTGCTGCATTTTCGATCTCACGCTTACGCTCTCCTTCTGATTGACCAAATTCGTATTGCTTAAGCCATAGCCTTCGCTACGGGTTCGTCCTTGCCCTCGATGGCGTCGGCCAGCGGCTTCAGCAAATCGCCGTAACGGCGCCAACGTTCTACCGAGCTGCTGTAGAGCGGCTTTCTGACCTGCGCCACGCTGGCGGTTTTAACGGCACGTTCCGAGCGGTGGAAATCCAGGCACTTTTCGTTCCACGGCAGGCCGAGGAATTCGATGATCTCACGCGCTTTGGCTTCGCCGTTGGCCACCACGTCCTCGTATTGAACGTCGAGCATAAACCCTTGGGCAAGACCTGGCGCCAATATTCCATAATGTCCATGTATTTGCGGTAGTAGCGGCCGAGCTCGCGCAGGTCGTAACTGTGCGGCATGTCGTCCTTGTAAAGCTTGGTGAAGGACGACCAGCAGGTATCGACCGGATTGCGCATGGTGTGGATGATCTTCGCCTTGGGATAGAGAATGTTGATGAACCCGGCGAAGTAGTAATTTGTGAGCAATTTGTCGGTCACCCGCTGCGACTTGTTTTCCGACATCAGCTTGATGAAGCTCAGATAGGCATCCGCCACCGTCTGCATATTGCGAGGCCTTCATCTGCGCCGCCATCGCCGGATATTTCGGCAATAGCGGATATTTCTGGCGCAGCTGGCCAAGGCACATGCTGAGCGTTTTAATTTCTCCGGCGCCAAAAATGTCGGGGTGGGCGGAGATGATCTGTTCGGTCAGCGTGCTGCCCGAGCGCGGCATGCCGATAATGAAAATCGGCAGCGTGGTTTGATTGCCCTCGTAAACGCGTTTGTCCAGATATTCCTTGCTGAAGACCTGCTTGATCTCATCGAAGAAACCGAAGACCTCGGCCTCGTTATATGTGAGGGTTTTGCGCTTGAGCCGGGCGCCCGTGGAGAAATGCTCGAAGGCTTTGGGGTAGTTGCCCATGTCGTCATAGGCATTTGCCCAGCGCGAAATGCAGCCCGGTGAAATGTTCTTCTTCGGGATTTTTCGCGCGTTCAAGAATGCCCACCATCGCCTTGAACAGCGGATTGTCTTCGGTGAATTTCTCGAGGTCGACCAGGTTGGAATAGGTGCCCATGGCGCGGGGCTGAACTTCCAGCGCCTTGGCGAAGGTGGTGCGCGCGTCGTCCAGGCGGCCAACGGATTTGAGCGCGATGCCGTAGAAATTCAGCGCCTCGATATTGTTGGGCTGAACCTTCAGAGCCTTTTCGAAAGCTCGCCAGCGCGTCCTCGTAACGATCGAGCTCATGGCAGGCCTGGCCATAGAGGATAAGCGCCTCGATATTTTCCGGGTCGATTTTGAGCGCCATCTTGGCTGCACGATCGGCGATCGGATAATTGCCGCGCAGGAGCTGCGCGCGGGTAATATTTATCAACGTCGTCAGATCCTCGGGATGCGCTTTGTGTATTTCCGCAAGCGCCCGGAGCGCCTCGTCATAGCGTTTCTGGCCAATCAACAGGCCCGACATGTTGTTGATCGCTTCGACGTAATCGGGACGCAAAGCCGCGGCGCGGCGATAGGAAAGCTCGGCTTCCTCAAGTTTGTTCATGTCGCGCAGGACCGTGCCCAGATTGTTATAGGCCTCGGGATAATTCTCGCGCGCTTCGATCGCTGATTTCGTATTCCTTCAGCGCTTCCTGCCCGCGGCCGAGCGCACGCAGGGCGTTGCCCAGATTGTTGTGCGCTTCGGCATATTTGTCGTCGAGCGCAATCGCTTTGCGATAGCTGTCGGCAGCTTTCTCGAATTCGCGTTTGTCATAGAAGACAATGCCGAGATTGTTGTGTGCCTGCGCCGAATTCGGATCGAGCGAAATCGCCTTGCGCAAATTGGTGGCGGCAGCGTCCAATTCCCCTTTAGCCGCTCCATCTCGCCCAAATTGGAGTAGAAGTTCGGGACATTGGCATTCAGCTTGATGGCCTTCTTGAGGGACGCGATCGCCTCGTCGAGCTTGCCCTGTTTGTGACGCACGACCGCAAGAATATTGTGCGCATCGGGAAGGTTCGGCCGTGCCTTAATGATCTGGGTGCAGAGGCTATCTGCCTGCTCCAGCCGGCCCGCGTTCACGAGCTTCGCGGCATTGGCGAGGGCGTCCTTGATGGCCATCTTCTGCTGTCCCGCCAGCGGCGGCTTGGGCGCCCATTTGGGCAGTCTTGGCGACGGAGCCGCCTTCCCGGCGATTGTTCACGCTACTCTCCTTGGATTTCCTGGGGATCGAGGTTTTCGTGGTTCACGAAGGGCCTCGATAGCATCCTTTGCTCAATAATATCTACAGGCTCCACACTAGGGAACCGTAGTTTCTCGGCCCTGGTAAATCCTGGGCCGAGCCCCTGAAAAGCCGGAGGGGGCAGTTTTGGCTGCCCCCTCGCGATAGGCCGGATTAAGGCCAAGCTTACCAGTGGACGTTTACGTGTCCCATGACCGAGTTTTCCTTCTCGTCGGAGCTCCAGCGGCCTTGATAGCCGAGGACTGCTTCGACGCGGCCAGAGATATTGGCGCTGAGTCCGAGCCCAATTTCTGCAAAGTCGCGGCTGTAGCCGTTGCCGTTGACCGTGAAGTTGCTGTTCGGCGGTGCATCGGCGAAGGACGCGTCGACACTCCACAGCGTAGCCATCCCACTGATGCTCCCAAGCCAGACGGACCACCGGCGACAGCATCATGTGTTCTGAAATCCGCCAATCGGTGGTGAGCCTGATACCCAGTTGCGTAGCGAACGAATCCGCCGAAGCTTCGCCTACCTTCAGGTTTGCACCCGGCAGGCCGTGCTCGGTGAACGGATCGCTGGTGGCGCGCATCCAGGACAGAGCCAAGAACGGCGTCAGATCGACGGCGCTTCCGGTATCCCAATTCCACCCAGCCTCGCCATGCAACGACAACACGTGGCTGTCGTAGCTCGAATTTGCTGTGCCGCCGAAATGATGACGGCTCGCCGAACGGGAAGGCGCAGCATATCGACGCCACCGACGGAGTGAACGAGATATTCCGCGTCATGTCGTTGCCATAGATGGCGTAGGCCGCAACCCCTTCGACGTACCAAGGATCTGCGTCGTAACGGCCATACATGCCCAGATGCCAGGCATTGAAGTTGCCCTGGTTGTCGTTGGCATCCTTGAAGCGGGACTGGCCAGAGGTTTCGCCCGCAACAAAGCCAATCTTTGTCTGCGGATCCATGTCGAAATCCACGCCGCCAATGATGCCGTGATCCGTGTAGTTGTTCCTCGAACCACTGTTCGGGCTTGCATCCGCATGGCCCCAAGAACCGTACGCCGACACCCAGATGTTGCCCTTGCCGATGCCCGTGCCGCCCGCTGCCGGTGAGGCCCAGGATCAGCTGCCCGACACTGATCGGAACCCCCGCTAGAGATGAGCTGCAGATGCGTGCCGACTGTATCGTTCAGCATCCTTACTGAGGATAATGTCGCCAGCGCCTGCTGGCCGTATTCGACACCGGAGAGCTGGAACAGATCGTTGGCGTATTCCGTGGCACTTCCAACCTGGAACAGTTTGGCAATCATGTCCGCATACGGACCCGTCATCGAGGTCGAGTACGAGTGCTCGATGCCAAGGCCGACATGCTGTTCGTTCTTGGTCAGGCCAGGCACCGCGTTAAACGCGATGCGATCCACGTTGAGGATCTTCTTGTCGACCGTAACCGTGCCCGAGTTGCTGACGGTGAAGTCGAGCAGCACACTTGGATCACTGGGCTTTCCCCATGTGCCGGCAATGCCGCCCTTCGGCGCCGAGACAATGGCGTAGCTGGTATCCGTGTAGAGGCCGGCATAGGGAACGATCTCAAGCGAGCCGCCCAGATTGGCCGAGACAGAAGCCACGATCTTGCCGACCGTGTTGTCCCCGCCCTGGCCGCCATTGGGCGTGGTGCCGCGGATCTCGAGCACCAAAGAGCCCGACTGCGTGTAGTTCGAGACATAGGCAGCCGCCGCCCCTTGCGCCGGATCGTTGACCATCACCAGCGTGCCGTTGGACGCAACCGTGAGCTGGCCTACGGCCACACCCGCAACAAACGGATCGATGCCGCCTGCCCCGTCATCCAGGTTGGGGAGGAACGGCGCCGTCAGCGGATAGGCGCGCGTCGTCGTCGTCGTGCCGCCCGCAAGGCCCGCAATATAGGGCTGGTTGATCACGCCGTTGAAGCAGGTCTTGCCGTTGGAGACGAAGACCGAGTCCGACGTCGAGATGAGCACATTGCCGTAGATGAAGCCGGTGCCGTGCGCCGAGCCCATCCAGTCGATCTCGACTGCGTCAAACGGCCAGGACGTGTTGATCGCCGTGCCGCGATAGAAGGTGGTGCCGCTATCCATCGACACGCCGGCATAGATGGTGCCGGAATTGTTGACGATGGTGCCCCCACCGAACGAGGCCAGCACAATGCCGGTGGCAAACACATTACCCGAGCCGTTGTTGGTGATCGCCCGTACATAAAGCGAACCCGTGTTCGAGATCAGCCCGGTGAACGAGGCGGCTCCAACAGCAATGCCGCGCGCGTTGGCAAAGGCAAAGGTGCCGCCCGAGGCGCTGGCAGTAACACTCATATTAGCGTAGTTGGCGACCGTGCCGCCGGCGATCAAGCCGGTGGCTACCATGCCCGCGGCACTGGCCCAGGCCGCGCCGTCGCCTTGCGCATCCGCCTCCACATGGAGGCTGCCATTGTTGACGTAGTTGATGCCGCGGAAGAACGAGGTAGTCCCGGTCCCGATCACGCCAAAAGCAGTCGCCCAGGCCGAGGCGGAGAAGGGCGAGTTCGCCGTGGCGCTGGCCACGACGGACAGCGAGCCATTGTTGACGAAGGTCGCATACTCGGTGCCCGAGAACGCGCCCAAATAAGTTCTGCGACACGCCAACGGCGAACGCGCTCGCGCGCGCAGTCGACGTTCCAGCAACGCTCGATGCCCGCGCGTGTGCATGCACTACCATCGTGCCGGTGTTGAACACCGCGGCCGTACCGACGCCGAAGGTCGTGGCCGACACCACCTGTGCGACGCCGATGGCGGTTGCATTCGCGTAAGCGCCGAAGCCGTCCTGCGTCGCCTTGGCCGAAGCATTGGCGTTCACCGACAGCAAGCCGCTGTTGTTGACGAGATCGGCAGCAACGGTGCTGCCCCACGCCGCCTGACCGATGCCCAGTGCAAAGGCCGAGACATTGGCCCATTCGCCGCCCACGCCCACAGCCGAAGCCGAGACGTGAATGGTGCCGGCGTTGGTGACCGTGTTGACGGCAATCCAGGCCGAAGCCGACTGCCCAATACCAAGCGCGACAGCCGCATCGGGCGTGGTAAAGCCCGCTGCATTGCCGATCGATGCCAAGGCATGCGCCGAGACGTTGATCAGTGCGCCCACGGCATTGGACACGAAGTTACCCGCGAACGAAGACGCGCTCGCTGACTGGCCGACACCAATGGCAAAGGCTTGCGCGACATCGATGCCGCCATGCGCGGACGCCGAGGCCACGGCATTGACCGTGCCGCTATTGATCACGGTATTGACCGCCGTGAAGAAGGCAGACGCCGATTGGGTAATGCCAAACGCGGAGGCGAACGCGCCCGCACTGGCGCCATGCGCGTCGGCATGCGCCGAAGCGTTGATCAAGCCCGAGTTGTTGACCAAGTTCGCGGCCACGCTGAACGCCGCAGCGAACTGCGACACGCCAATCGCGGTGGCGGTGGCAAATCCAAGGACGCCCGCCTTGGCCGTAGCCACAGCCGTAGCCAGGATGTTGCCGCTATTGGTCACGGTGTTGAAGGCGAAGCCCACCGCTATCGCAGTCTGTCCCACGCCCTGTGCGAAGGCGTGTGCCGTAGCCGTGACCCACTGCTTGGCATAGGCATGCGCGTAGGGACCGATGGTGCCCGAGTTGACGACAAGATTCACCGCCGCAGTGGAGGCCGTGGCGTTCTGGTACACGCCATAGGCCGAGGCAAACGCGTAGGCCGTGGAGCCGAAGATGGCCCCGCCGATGGCCGATGCGTTGGCGCTGACCGTGATCAAGTGATCGTTGAGCACGTAGTTCGACGCCAGGGTGGAGCCACTGGCAAACTGCGAGATGCCCAGCGCATGCGCGCTGGCCCGATCGAACGTGCCGAAGGTGGCAACCGCGCTGGCATTTACCGCCAGCGTGCCGTGATTGATCACGGTGTTGAAGGCGTTCCACTCGGTGCCTTGCGCGCTCTGAACGATGCCGAAGGCATATGCATTGGCCGAAGCAGACAAGAAGCCCGAGGCGAAAGCATTGGCGCCGACAGTGATGACGCCATCGTTCTCGACAATGTTGGTTGCCGTGCCGCTGCTGGCGCTCGCATACTGGTTGATGCCGCCGATCCAATAGGTCGGGGTACCCGCGCTCGCCGTGGCTGTCCAGCCGATAGCGGTCGCGTTTCCGTGGGCGCTGATTGTCGCGCTTGTCGTGTTCAACACGCTGGCATGGGCAAACACAGTTGCCGACACATTCTGGGAAACGCCGCGCACATACGCGGTGGCCTGCGCGGTGCTGAAGACGCCGAAGGCAGCAGCGTTTCCCGTTACCAGGATTTTGCCGGTGTTGATGAGGGTGGCGAAAGCCGCCCCCGACGTTCCAAAATACGCTCTAGCATGCTGCGAGACGCCCCAGGCGGACGCTTGGGCTGTCGCTTGCGAGACAGCCGAAGCAACCGCCGACGCCAAGACATGGATTACGCCATGGTTCTCGACATAGGCCTGCGCGAGGGGCGTTGTCCCGCCCCATGCGGTGGCATTCTGTGAAACACCCCAGGCGCTGGCCGATGCCGTGGCCCGCGTCCCGGCTACAGCCACGCCAATGGCCGAGGCGTTGATGAGACCGGAGGCGGAGTTGTAGACGCTAGCAATGGCCGAGTTGGCATATGCGGGCGGTCTGTTCGATGGCCCAGGCGCCTGCCCGCGGCGGAGCGAAGCTGCCTGACGCAAATGCCGAGGCATGTGCATTAATAACTGCGGGAACGAACGTGGTCGCACCGCTAGCAGTGGTGACCGTATGGCCTGAGTTCGAGATGATCGCCGATGCGGCGCCCGTAACGGTAACGCCACTGCGCTCCCTGCGAAATGGCCCATGCGCCTGCCCAAGCCGAAGCCGTGCTGCCGGCAACCGCCGAAGCGTAGGCGTGGGCACTGATCAGGCCGTGATTGGCGATACTGGCGAAATCAAACGTTGCAGCAGCCGCACCCTGGCTTATGGCCCAGGCTGAGCCCGTTGCGACTAGCCTTTACGCCCGCCCCGAATGCTAGTGGTGGCGACTGCTTTGCCGGTGGCGAAAGCGGCGATGACGCCGTTGTTTTCAATCAGCGCCGTGGCGAACGTGCCGCCATTGGCGAACTGCGAAATGCCCCAGGCGTACGCCGAGGCGTTCGTAGCGAGTTTGCCGGCGATAGCTGTGGCCTGCGCCGAGGCGAGGATCAGCCCGTTGTTGAGGACGCTGGCAACAGCCCAGTCCGCCGTCGCGCGCTGCGAAACAGCCCAGGCCGAAGCATTCGCCGAAGCGAAGGCGAGGCTCGTGAACCCTGTGGCGAACGCCACGGCATGGGCGACGATATTGCCGCTGTTGTGAATGGCGACGCTTGCAAAAGTCGTGGCTGTAGCGTTCTGGCTGACGGCCCAAGCCGAGGCATTAGCCTCGCCGCTGAAACCGCCCAACGCCGTGGCATGCGCGCCGGCGAAGATGGTGGCGCCGGCCGCATTGTTGACCACGGCCGTAGCAGATGTGCCGGCGATGGCGTTCTGGCTGATGGCGTAAGCCGTGGCATTGGCGCTGGCGCGGCCCGAGGCGATCACGGCGAAGGCATTGGCGTTGACGTTGATCACGCCCTGATTCGTGACTGAGTCGTACACTTTGCCGAAAAGGCCCCCAGTAGCGTTCTGTACGATGCCATAGGCGCTCGCGTTGGCGATGGCGCTGGTTGTCCAGGCGAAAGCAGACGCATTGGCCACCACACTGAAAACGGCCGGAACGAAGGCGCCGCTTATCGTGGTGATGCCGTTATTCGAGAACTGATTGCTGGCAAGGCCGGTGGCCAAAGCGTTCTGACTAAGGCCCGTTACTGTTGCCGTCGCCTTGGCGATCCGCGCCGGCCGCCGCGAAGGCGAAGCCGGAAACCAAGAACACGCCATTATTGGTGTAATTGTTGATCGCCGTGGTAAGGCCGACCGCGGTCTGATTGATCTCGCGTCGATATTGGCATGTGCGAAGGCAGAGCCGGTGCCGGCGATGTCGTGACCACGCCCGAAGATGTGTAGTTACGCCGACGCGAGGCCGCGGCCACCGCCGTGCCGAACACGCCGATAGCCCATTATTGGCGAAATTGTTCCATGCGTCGGATGCACTGGCGAACTGGCCGATGGCGCGAATGGCAACATTGCGTTCGCATTGCCAACGTACCATTCGTGCCAATTGTGGCCTCGGCGAACGCTTTAAACACCAACGTGCCGCTATTGATAAGATTTGTTATGGGCCAACCGAGCTGCCGGCGGCAAATTGCTGAATGCCCGCAACGTTACCGCCGAGATCGTCCTCCCAATGGTGGCCGTCGGCTGCCGCGCCGCCGCTCTGAAAGCCCGCGTAACGCCGACGCGTGCATTTCAAAACGAGGCCGCCGGTGCGTTGCTGAAATTGTTGTCAGCCCAGCACTTGCCATTGCCATCTGGGCGACAGCGAAGCCGACAATGGCGTTCGCGTGGGCGTGCGGCTCCACCCGCGCAGTAGCCTTGGCGGCGACGCTGATGGCACCGGCATTGGACATGTAATTCGTTGCCGAACTGACGGCCGAGGCGAGCTGGCCGATACCGAGAGCTGCGGCCGTTGCCGCGCCAGCCAGGTGCCGCCAAGCCAGTTTCGACGTCCGTTGCCGAAGCATGATATTGACTACGCCGTTGGGGCCATTGACGAAGAAATTGCTGGCGCTGTTGCTGGCGATGGCGATCTGTTCAATGCGCGCCAACAGGCATTCCGAAAGTTGTACCGCCTACGATCGCATGTGCATCGGCCCGCGCCAATGGCAGTGCCGGTCGCCCAGGCATGGCCTTGATATTCATCGAGCCCGTGTTGATGATTCGTTGTTCGCAGTCGAGCCGGCGATCGCGAACTGGAAAAGGCCGTGGCTTGAGCGTTCGCATTGCCGCTGATGCCGCCCCAGGCCGATGCCGTGGCAGAGACGTGGAACGTGCCATTGTTATGAAGATGTTTGAGGCAACTCAGATGCGGAAGCGTTCTGGGCAATGCCTTCGGCGAATGCGTTCGCAGTCTGCGTGGCGCTCCCACGCAATGCTTCGACCGCTGATCGAAGAATTGTTGTTGATGATGCCAATTGCAGTGCCGCCGCCGCCATTGGTGTTTGCGTTGTAGAGCGCGCCGAACGCGTTCGCCGTAGCCGTCGCCCCGCCCAATGCCGAAGCCGAGACGAAGAAGCTCGCGCTGTTGTTGCCGATGATCGTGATATCGCCCGCGCCGCCTGTGTTGGTGACAACAGCGCCGGTGATTGTCTCCTTCGCGCCGGGACCCGAGGCCCACGTGACGAACCCAGCTGAGTTCGTGATCGTTGTTCCCGGTGACGTATAGCCGACAGTGACGACACCGCCGCTTCGGCGGCGCCTGGAAGAAAGGCCATGCCGAGCGCAGCGAGTGACGCCCCGGACAACAGACGGCGATTGATCTTGGTCATAAAACCCCCCTGGGACACGTGAACGTAAGTGGGAAGGCACCCAGCGGGCACCCTCCTACAGCTTTGTTAATCTCCACTACCGGTCGTCTAGGGTCAACCGAGCTTGTGCTGAATTTTTCAGGGCTGGAGCGAAGAAACTGGACCAGGTGTCATTCCCATCACAGGTGATTCTTCTAGTTTTCAGCACGAATATTTCCAGGCTCCACACAAGTGAACCGTAGTTTTCGGCCCTGGTAAATCCTGGGCTCTTGACCCCCGGGTATTAAAAGCCGGAGGGGGCAGTTTTGGCTGCCCCCTCGCGAATGCCTGTAACAGGCTAGGCGCTTACCAGTGAAGGTTTACGTGTCCCATCACCGAGTTTTCCTTCTGGTCCGAGCTCCAGCGGCCCTGGTAGCCGATGACTGCATCGACACGATCCGAGATGGCGGCGCTGAGGCCGACGCCCAGTTTCGCGAAGTCGCGGCTGTAGCCCTTGCCGTTGACCGTGAAGTTGCCCCCCGGAGGCGCTCCAGCGAAGGACTCATCCACGCTCCACAGCGTGCCATCCCACTCATGTTCCCACGCCAGACGAACCACCGGCGACAGCAGCATGTGATCGGAGATCCGCCAATCCGTGGTCAGCCGGATACCCAGCTGGGTGGCGAACGAATCCGCCGAGGCTTCGGACACATGCAGGTTGGCACCCGACAGGCCGCGTTCGGTGAACGGATCGCTGGTGGCGCGCATCCAGGACACGGCCAGGAACGGCGTCAGATCGACAGCACTTCCCGTATCCCAGTTCCAGCCCGCCTCGCCATGCAGCGACAACACGTGACTGTCGTAGCTTCCCCGTGACGTGCCCGCGATAATCGATGAGGGCTGCGTGAACGGGAAGGTGCAGCATATCGACGCCGCCGACGGATTGATGAAGATGTTCCGCGTCATGTCGTTGCTGTAGATGGCGTAAGCCGCAACGCCTTCCACATACCAGGGATCGGCGTCGTAACGGCCGTACATCCCGAGATGCCAGGCATTGAAGTTGCCCTGATTGCGGCTGTCTTCCCTGAAGCGCGACTGGCCAGAGGTCTGGCCCGCAACAAAACCAATCCTGGTCTGCGGATCCATGTCGAAGTCCACGCCGCCAATAATGCCGTGATCCTGGTAGTCGTTCCGCGAACCACTGTTCGAGCTCGCATCCGCATGGCCATTGGTGCCGTACGCCGACACCCAGACATTGCCCTTGCCGATGCCCGTGCCGCCAGCGGCCGGGCTGATGCCCTGGATCAGCTGTCCGACACTGTCGGAACCCCCGCCAGAGATCAGCTGCAGATGCGTGCCGACCGTATCGTTCAGCATCCTCACCGAGGATAGTGTCGCCAGCGCCTGCTGGCCGTATTCGACACCGGAGAGCTGGAACAGATCGTTGGCGTATTCCGTGGCACTGCCAACCTGGAACAGTTTGGCAATCATGTCCGCATACGGACCCGTCATCGAGGTCGAGTACGAGTGCTCGATGCCAAGGCCGACATGCTGTTCGTTCTTGGTCAGGCCAGGCACCGCGTTAAACGCGATGCGATCCACGTTGAGGATCTTCTTGTCGACCGTAACCGTGCCCGAGTTGCTGACGGTGAAGTCGAGCAGCACACTTGGATCACTGGGCTTTCCCCATGTGCCGGCAATGCCGCCCTTCGGCGCCGAGACAATGGCGTAGCTGGTATCCGTGTAGAGGCCGGCATAGGGAACGATCTCAAGCGAGCCGCCCAGATTGGCCGAGACAGAAGCCACGATCTTGCCGACCGTGTTGTCCCCGCCCTGGCCGCCATTGGGCGTGGTGCCGCGGATCTCGAGCACCAAAGAGCCCGACTGCGTGTAGTTCGAGACATAGGCAGCCGCCGCCCCTTGCGCCGGATCGTTGACCATCACCAGCGTGCCGTTGGACGCAACCGTGAGCTGGCCTACGGCCACACCCGCAACAAACGGATCGATGCCGCCTGCCCCGTCATCCAGGTTGGGGAGGAACGGCGCCGTCAGCGGATAGGCGCGCGTCGTCGTCGTCGTGCCGCCCGCAAGGCCCGCAATATAGGGCTGGTTGATCACGCCGTTGAAGCAGGTCTTGCCGTTGGAGACGAAGACCGAGTCCGACGTCGAGATGAGCACATTGCCGTAGATGAAGCCGGTGCCGTGCGCCGAGCCCATCCAGTCGATCTCGACTGCGTCAAACGGCCAGGACGTGTTGATCGCCGTGCCGCGATAGAAGGTGGTGCCGCTATCCATCGACACGCCGGCATAGATGGTGCCGGAATTGTTGACGATGGTGCCCCCACCGAACGAGGCCAGCACAATGCCGGTGGCAAACACATTACCCGAGCCGTTGTTGGTGATCGCCCGTACATAAAGCGAACCCGTGTTCGAGATCAGCCCGGTGAACGAGGCGGCTCCAACAGCAATGCCGCGCGCGTTGGCAAAGGCAAAGGTGCCGCCCGAGGCGCTGGCAGTAACACTCATATTGGCGTAGTTGGCGACCGTGCCGCCGGCGATCAAGCCGGTGGCTACCATGCCCGCGGCACTGGCCCAGGCCGCGCCGTCGCCTTGCGCATCCGCTTCCACATGGAAGCTGCCATTGTTGACGTAGTTGATGCCGCGGAAGAACGAGGTAGTCCCGGTCCCGATCACGCCAAAAGCAGTCGCCCAGGCCGAGGCGGAGAAGGGCGAGTTCGCCGTGGCGCTGGCCACGACGGACAGCGAGCCATTGTTGACGAAGGTCGCATACTCGGTGCCCGAGAAGGCGCCAGAGAAGTTCTGCGTCACGCCGATGGCAAGCGCGTGCGCAGACACAAACGACGTTCCGGCAACGCTCGATGCCCGCGCGTGCGCATGCACCGCCATGGTGCCGGAGTTGATGACTGCTGCCGTGCCAATACCAAAGGTCGTGGCCGACACCACCTGCGCGACGCCGATGGCGGTCGCATTTGCGTAAGCGCCGAAGCCGTCCTGCGTCGCCTTGGCCGAAGCATTGGCGTTCACCGACAGCAAGCCGCTGTTGACGACGACATCAGCAACATTCGAGCCGCCCCAAGCGTCCTGACCGATGCCGCGCGCGAAGGCCGAGACATTGGCCCATTCGCCGCCCACGCCCACAGCCGAAGCCGAGACGTGAATAGTGCCGGCGTTGGTGACAGTGCTGACGAAGAATCGCAGGCCCGGCGGATCCCGAAGCGCTTTGCGTAATGCCGATGGCAGACGCAAGTTCCGGCGAAGCAAAACCCGCCGCGTTGCCGATCGATGCCAGCGCATGTGCCGAGACGTTGATCAGCGCGCCCGTGGCGTTGAACGCGATTGTTGCTGACCGTACTGCCGAACCACGCATTGGCGCGCTGCGAAAGGCCGGTCGCGCGTGCGGACGCAATGTCGATACCGCCATGCGCGGACGCCGAAGCCACGACATTGAGCGTGCCGCTATTGCTGAAGTTGTTCCACGCTGCAATGCCGGGCGAACCCGAGGCCCAAGCCGACTGGGCAACACCCACGGCAATAGCCACAGCGCTTGCCGCGGCGCCATGCGCGTCGGCATGGGCGGAGACATTGATCAGGCCGTTATTGACGACGCTGTCAACCGCAATCCAGGCGCCGTAAGCCAGTTGCGCCACACCAACCGCTGTAGCAGCCGCAGTGCCGAAAACGCCGGCTTTCGCGGTGGCGACAGCCGTCGCCGCGATGATGCCGTTATTAGTAAGGAAGGCGCCGGCCGCGATACCCGCCACGACCGATTGCGACACGCCACCCGCCTGCGCAAGCGCCACCGCAGTGATCCACTGCTTGGCATAGGCATGCGCGTAGGGACCGATAGTGCCGGAATTGAATACGGTGGCGGCGCCAGAAAGGGCATTATAGACGCCCTGGAAAATTCCAAGGGCCCCGGCCGAAGCGAGCGCGCTCGAGCCAAAGATAGCCCCGCCAATAGCCGAAGCATTCGCGTTTGCCGTAATGAACCCGTCATTGCTGACGAAGGCATTGGCATAGAGGCCCGACGTCCCAAGCCAACTGCCCGACGCGATCTGTGAGATGGCTTGCGCGGACGCAATGGCGACATCGAAGGTGCCGAAGGTGGCCACCGCACTTGCATGCACGCTGAGCGTACCATGGTTCACGATCGTTGCATGCGCGCCGAAGATGCCCGAGACCGTCGTAAAGCCAGCCGCGCCACTTGCGATTTGCTGGATGCCGAGCGCGCCGGCGAGTGCCGTGGCAGACAAGAAGCCAGAGGCAAAGGCGTTGGCACCGACATTGATGACGCCGTCATTCTTAAGATAGGCCCGAGCAAAGCTGCTGGTCGTGCCAGATGCAGCCGCCTTTTGGGCTATGCCAAATGCTCCCGCACTGGCAAGTGCCGTCCAGCCAACCGCCGAAGCATTGGCGTTGACCATGATCAAGGCCGGACCACTGCTTCCACCAACCCCGGTTGTGCCGGTGGTTCCGTTCACCAGGCTGGCGTTTGCACTCCAGGCGTTCGCGCTCTGGCTGATACCTAACGCTTTGGCTGTGGCAAGAGCCAAGCTGCCTGCAGCGGCGGAAGCGCCAGCTGAAACATTGATCACGCCATGATTGGTCAGGAACGCAGCTGCAAATGAGGTGGCGGAGTCATGTTGGTGAATGCCAAATGCGCCAGCGTGAGCACTGGCGGTCGTAAATGCACCAGCAGTGGCGTGAGCTGTGACATTGATGAGGCCGCTTGCACCGTTCGACAGGTTCACCACTGCGGTGCTTGCAGTGCCGGCGCCCTGATTGATGCCTAACACTGTTGCTTTGGCCCCAGCGATAGCCGCGAAGGCCGAGGCAGCAGCAGTGACGACGATCTCGCCGTTATTAACGATGGCATCGCTTGCAAATCCTGCCACCCATGCGCCTTGTGAAATACCCGTGGCGCCCGCAAAGGCTGAGGCGATCGTCCAGGCGGATGCAGTTGCATGAGCACCGGCATGAATTATGGCGCCGGTGGCGTTGCTTAGCCCGACGAGCACCGAAGTGGCAGAGAACGCCTGCTGTGATAAGGCCTGCGCAGCCGCGAAGGCTCCGGCGTTACCAGAGGAAGCGCCTGCCAAAGCGTTGGCGCTGACGTTGACGAGACCCTGATTGGAGACAATGTCAAGCGCGAGCGAACCGGCAGCGGCAGAGACAAATTCGGAAACCCCAACCGGCACACTAGCAATAGCCAAGGCAGTTCCTGTCCAAGCAAACGCAGTCGCAGTGGCATAGACCGAGAATACGGCTGGAACGAAAGCGCCACTAACAGTGGTGATGCCGCTATTGATGAAGCTGGCCGTGGCGGCGCCCGGCGCCGTGTCAATCCCGACCAAGTTCGCGCCCGAGGCAATCGCGTGCGCTGTAGCCCCACCGCCGGCGCTGGCGAAAGCGTGGGCGGCAATATAAACGGTACCCGCATTGTGCAATCCCGCCTTAACAAAGGTCGGATCGACGCAGCCACCGCCTTCGCCGATCGGCGCGGCCGGTGGCGGCCCACCTTCGCCACCGCAAGCAGCGCCCTGCGATGCAAAGCCATTGATAGCGGCATCGGCACTGGCCAACGCATAGGCCGAACCAAAGCCAAACCCGCCGAGCGCCGTACCAGAAGTTCGCGCCGAAGCGTTGGCCTGGATGTTCATCAGGCCGTTATTGGTGACGAGTGCAGAAGCTGTAAAGCCGGATACGCCTTGCGTAATGGCATGAGCCAAAGCCGTGGCATTAGCCACCCCTGACAAATAAGCACTAGCCGTCGCGTTTGCGATTACCTGGAAGACGCTGTTGTTGACGAATTGCGCAAAGCCGAATGAAGTGCCCGCGGCAAACTGATGTATGCCGCTGGCGATCGCGCTGGCACTTGCGAGCGTTGCCGAGCCAGCCCAGGCGTTGGCGCCGACGATGATATTCCCATCATTGTTGACGACGGCCTCGCCCGTCCAGAAACCAAGGGCAACCTGCGAGATGCCGATTGCGGCCGCGGTAGCCTGAGCATGGGTCGCCCAAGAGGCGCTGGCATTGGCCTCCGCCGCGATCGTGGCGCCGGCCGCGTTGTTGACATAGGCGCTGGCAATCGAACCAGCTACGGCAACTTGACGAACACCCGTTGCGGCATCATGCGCCCATGCATAGGTTGCCGAGCTGGCAAACGCATTGGCGGAGGCCAAAATCAATCCGGCATTATTGACCGAAGCCGAGGCAAACGAACTCGCGCCCACAAACTGCGCGATACCCGTTGCGTTCGCACTGGCCCAAGCCCAGAAGCTGGCGTTTTCCGCTGTGGCATTAGCAACCGCTACGATGGAAGCGCTGGCAGCGTTGCTTACACGGGCAATGGCGGTCGAGCCTGCGCCTACTAATTGTCCCACGCCCCCAGCGTTCGCTGTAGCCCACGCCGAGCTAGCATTCGAGGCGAAGGCATTGGCCGAAGCATAAATAATTCCGGCATTGTGGACCGTGGCAGTAGCCGCCGAAAGCGCGCTGACATGTTGAGTAATTGCGACGGCGGTTGCTTGCGCGCTGGCATTGTCCGACGCATCCCAGGCGCTGGCTGTTGCGTAAGCGGCGATCGTGCCGCCCGCGTGGTTGTTGACGGAGGCTAGCGCGCTCGGACCAACTACGGATTGAGCCACGCCGAAAGGCCTTGGCGGTTGCAGATGCGTCATCGCCGGCACCCCAAGCCGTTGCGTTCGCATTCGCACCGATCCAGCCGGTATTGTTGACAACACCGGAAGCGGCCCAACTAATTTTGGCGCCAACGGACTGGTACACGCCATAAGCGGTAGCATAAGCCCGCGCATCGTCATTGGCATTGGACGCATAAGCATTCGCATGGACGGTGATTGTGCCGGCATTGTTAACGGTTGCGCTCGCCCCACTAAGCCCCAAGGCTTGCTGAAAGATTCCTGAGGCATTCGCACTTGCCGTGGCATCGCCCCAGACGCCGTTGGCGTCCGTAGCCGTAGCGTTCGCCACAACGCCAATCCACCCGTTATTGTTGACTGAGGCATGGCCCGTCCACCCAGCGAGCGCGTACTCATTGACGCCAATGGCCGTTGCCAGCGCGAAAACGTCGGAACCGCCCCACGCACTCGCCGTGGCGCGGGCATTGATGATGGCATTGGTGGTATTGGTGACGGTGACATTTGCCAACGTGCCGGCAGCGACATCCTGAACGCCAACGGCCCAGGCGGTGGCGCTAGTTGTTGCATTGACGCGGAATGCAACGGCGCTGACGGTTCCCGAATTCACGAACTTGCCGGTTGCCGTGACGCCAGTTGCCGTTACGGCCATGGCAAGGGCATCGTCGAAACCATTGCCGCCGCCCGTATACCAGGCGCTGGCAAAGATCAGACCAGGGTTATTGACGGTGATGAAGCTGCTGCCAATAGCAGCTTGTCCCGCTACGCCGGTTGCTGTGACGTTATTGCCATTGACGGTGCAGCTCGCCGATCCCGCGGTGACGGTGGTGACACCAGGTCCGGTCAAAAATTCCGGGCAGGCTGCCTGAGCAGCGGACGGTATGCCGAAGGCGAGCGCCGCAAACGACGCACCAGACAGCAGACGGCGATTGATTTTAGTCATGAGACCCCCCTGGGACACGAGTAGCGTCGAGAATGGCGCCCCAAAAAGGCCCCCTCAACGTACCGGCCCGCTAATCTCCGATAATGCCCGGAAACCGTCAATCAGAGTCTCGGCAAATGCCTTTACCAATTGGGCTTAGGGCACGTCCTGTGCCTTTCCTGCCACGATGCAACTATGACTCCAAATATCGTAGTAACACTTTGATTATTAAACATTATTTTGTTATTTGTTGCACCCGCTTCCTAGGCCATCCACAGGCCATGATTAACCTGGGTCGTCTTGCCCCATGGATTGGCGTTACCGGCGCGGCAAAATCGTCATGGATCGCGTGAATATCACAGTTTTGTTGCACTTAGAAAGCGATTACTGTACTTACGCTGATAAGTTTAAATGATTATTTTGGCTACACTGATTAGGTTGCCCGCTGGCAGAAGCTCCGCAAGTACAAAAGCCACATCGACAAGAATCGCAAGAATCGCTGGTAGCGATTAGCGCCTTGTTGCGCCAGCGCGATTCGGCGCCACAACCTGCGCTTGCGCAGGCTGCCGGGCCAAGGCAAAGCTCGCGTAGCGAGCGAAGGCTGGTGGGCGCACCAGGATTCGAACCTGGGACCCGCTGATTAAGAGTCAGCTGCTCTACCGACTGAGCTATGCGCCCGTTTTCACAGGAAGGCGGGGCCTATAGCACATCCGCAATTGGGACAACAGAAACCGGGCTAAGGCCGCCCGGCGCGCCAGCCGGTCGCCGATCTTCCACAGCCATTCGAAGCCGGCCGATGAACAGCCACACGGCGGCAACCGACACAGCCACCCCAACGGCGACCGACCTCGCCGAAGCTCCGCTGCATGGTCCAGAGGAACTGGAAGATGCAAAGCACGGCGACGACCACCAGCGTCGGGCGGCGCCCGATCAGGCTGACGATGATAAACGCCAAGGGCGCGCCCAGCGCGACGATCGGCGCCGCCGCAAGCCAGTTGCCGAATACCTCGGGATGCACGCCGGCAAAAAATATCTTGGTCGCAATGCCGACCAGCGAGGTGAAGGCCATGATGATGACCGATGAAGGGATCGCCGACCTTCAAGTCGGCGCGCATGAGCAGCACCATCACGGCGTAAAGGATCATGTCGATGCCGACGCCGGTGATCGAGGCGACGCAGGCGCCCGCCAAGCAAGCCGACGCCGAACCCGACATTGCGGTCGAAGCGGTGCGCCGCAGGCGTTTCACCGACATTGGCGCAGATGCTCGCCGGTGCGATAGAGATGAAGCACGCCGAAGCTCGCCCAGATGACGGCGAAGAACAGCTTGATCGCACAGCTCGGGAACGTGGGGCGCGATGAAGAATATGCCGAGCGGCGTGCCGATCAGCGTGCCCAGCAGCGCCCAGATCAGCATCGACCAGTCGAGCGGCTGACGGCGGCACGAGGATGAAGATGCTGGCGCTGGTCATGCCGATGGATTGCACGGCGAAACTGAAGTCCCGCCCCAGCGTCGCGGGCTTCGTGGAACAGCAAAACCAAAACCGGAAAGCCGACGGTGCCGCCGCCCATCGGCGTCGAGCCCGCGAAATAGCGAGCCGAACGCCATGGCGATGGCGATGCCGTAATGTTTTCCCAGCGTGTGCCATTGATCGCCATACACGACGATTGCGAGCCAGACCGAATAAAAAACGGCCAGCCAGGCAACAAAGATCCAGAGCTTGGGTGAGCGGTCAGCAGCCATGCAGTACTAGGGATTCCCCGTCACACCACCCCGCCGGCATGGCGGGGAATTTCCACCTGGCGGTGGACGTGCACGCTCATCAACAGGCCGAAACCGAACATCACCGTCATCATTGCGCTGCCGCCATACGAAATCAGCGGCATGGGAATACCTACCACGGGAATCAGGCCCATCACCATGGCGCCATTGATCATGATGTAGAGGAAAAAATTGGCGGTGATGCCCATGGCCAGCAGGCGGCCGAACTGATTGCGCGACGACATGGCGATCCGCACGCCGTAACCCAGCACCACCGCGAACAGCACCAGCATCGCCACGCTGCCGAGGAAGCCGAATTCCTCGCCGATATTGGTGAAGATGAAATCGGTTTCCTTTTCGGGGAGAAAATTCAACTTGCTTTGCGTGCCTTGCAGAAAGCCCTTGCCGGAAATGCCGCCGGAGCCGAGCGCGATCTTGGCCTGGGTGATGTTCCAGCCGGCGCCCAGCAAATCGGATTCGGGATCGAGAAACGTCATCACGCGCAGCTTCTGATAATCGTGCAGCAGGAATTTCCACGCGAGCGGCACAGCGACCGCGACTGCGGCGAAGGCCGGCACGATCCAGTACCAGGAGAGTCCGGCGAGAAAGAGCAGAATGAACCCGCCCAGCACCAGCAGCATGGCGGTGCCGAGATTGGGCTCGAGCAAAACCAGCCCGGCCGGGAGCGCGATCATCACCAGACAAATCAGCAAGTGCAGCGGGCGCGAGACTTCGCCTGGGGCCGAGCGCGCTTAAATACCGTGACAGCGCGAGAACCATCGCCACCTTCATCAGCTCGGACGGCTGTAACTGCAACGGCCCGATATCGATCCAGCGTTGCGCGCCGAGACCCGTGTGGCCGACCACCTCGACAGCGATCAGCAAAAGCAAAGCCAGCAAATAGGCGGGATAGGCGAGCGACAGCCACACCCGGATGTCGATGCAGGCCACCACGATCATCACCACGAAGCCCGCCAGGAAACGCACCATCTGCTGCTTGGCCCAAGGCTCGAAATGGCCGCCCGCCACCGAATACAGCATCGCAAAACCAATGCTTGCGATCACCGTGATCAACAGCACGAAGCCCCAATTGATCTCGAGCAGCTTGTCGCGCAGCCGCGCCGTGCGCCGGTGGACGGCATAGGGGCGCGTCGTCATGGCGCGCTCACAAAGTTTGCGCCGCGGTAGCGGCCTTCATGGGATAGGCGGTGGGCAGCTTGATAGGATCGCGCTGTTGCGCGAGGCGCAGGATGTCGCGCGCCATTTGCACCTGAAGGTGTCCGGCGATGGCGCCGTGCTCGATCAGCACCGCGCAGGCGTAACGCGGTTGTTCCACCGGCGCATAGGCAATGAACCAGGCATGATCGCGCAACGCCCAAGGCAGCGCTTCGTTTTTGCGCACCCCGCTCGCGTGTTCTTCGCGGGTGATAACGCGCACCTGCGCGGTGCCGGTCTTGCCGGCCATTTCAAGTCCCGGCTCCATGATGCGCCAGGCATAGGCGGTGCCGCCCGGCTCATTCACCACGCCGTTCATGCCGGAGCGAACTTCGGAAAGCGTTTCATCCATCAGTGCGAGCGGCCGCGGCGCCACGCGCGCCTGCACAACGCCGCCAACCGATATGCACGATGCGTGGGTTGACGGCTTTGCCGCTGGCGACCCGCGCGGCCATGGTGGCGAGCTGAATGGGTGTCGCCAGCACATAGCCCTGGCCGATGCCGGTGACGAGCGTTTCGCCCGGCTGCCAGGGCACATGATAGGTTTTCAGTTTCCATTCCTGGCTGGGGATGAGACCGCCGCGTTCGCCCGGGATTTCAATTCCGGTGGTCTTGCCCAATCCCAATGCGCGCGCCGTCTCCTCGATCTTATCGATGCCGACACGGCGCGAGGTTTCATAAAAGAAAACGTCGCAGGAATGCTTGATGCCGTCGCGCAGATCCATGCGCCCGTGGCCGCCCTTCTTCCAGCAATGGAAGGTGTGATTGCCGAGCGTCAGCCCGCCCGTGCAGAACACCGATAAGACGGCGTTGCCACGCCCGATTCCACGGCCGCCGCCGCCACCACGGGTTTGAAGGTTGAGCCAGGCGGATAGGCGCCCGACAGCGCCTTGTTGATCAGCGGCTTGTGGTCGTCGGTCATCAACGCGTTCCACTGCTCGGAGGTGATGCCGACATTGAACGCGTTGGGATCGAAGCCCGGCGTGGAAACCAGCGCCAGCACGTCGCCTGCTCGACATCCATCACCACGCAAGCCGCACTTTCGTCCTTCATCAGCTCGTAGGCGAAACGCTGAATCTCGCGGTCGATGGTGAGATAGACGTCTTCGCCAGGCGTTCCCGCTTCGCGCGACAGTTCGCGGATGACGCGGCCATAGGCGTTGACCTCGACTCGGCTGGTGCCGCCATGACCGCGGATAGCGGGATCGAATTCTTCTCCATGCCGCGCTTGCCGATGCGAAAGCCCGGCACTTGCAGCAACGGATCGTCGTCGTCGCCGTCTACATCTTCGGGCGAGACGGCGGCGACGTAACCCAGCACGTGGCTGAGTTCTTCGCGGATACGGATAATCTCGCGTTTCGCCGGCGTCGGGCTGCACGCCCGGCAGATAAGGCAGATCGAGATTGAGACGCGCATAATCGTCCCAGCTCAGATTTTCCGACCACCGTCACCGGCACGAAGGCCCGGTTGCTGGCGACATCCTTCAGCACGCGCGCGCGCTGGCGGTCGGTGAGCGGAATGACTTTGGCCAACGTTTCCAGTGCGGCGGCAACGCTTCCCTGAACCTGTTCGGGCACGATGAAGCGCGCGGTAATTGCGCCGATTGTTGGCGAGCTCGACGCCGAAGCGATCGAGGATGCGCCCGCGCGGTGGCGCCAGCAGGCGCTGGTTGACGCGGTTGTTTTCCGCCGCGCGTCATATAAAGGTCGCCCTGCATGATCTGAAGCTGATAAAGGCGCCCGGCCAGCACGCCGAATACCGCCGTCATGCCGCCGGCCACAAGCAGCGTGCGCCGGCTGAAGGTCGCGTAGCGGCTTTTATCTTTGTTATCGAAGATACGGCATCAGATCGTCACGCATGGGGCCGACAAGACGGCGATGGATGCGAGCCCAGTCAACAACCGCCACCAGCGGATAGAACGACCACCGTCACCGCACTCTGCAGCAGCAGCGGCGCCAGCGGCGGTGATGCCGCCAAATAGATCGAGCGCCGCAAGAATATAGGCAATCGCCCGCGGCAACAAACATTGCGGCGGCAAAACCTAATATGGCGCCGGATCCGGACAAGCCCGCCGAAGTTGATCGCGCTGGCGTTCGACCAATGCGTAGGCCGCAAGAAAGCCGCCGCCCAAACGCCAGGCGCGCCGCCGGACAACAGATCCTCGAGCAACGCCAATGCCCAAATGCCGCAACCGGCGGCATCAGATCGGGCCGCACCAGACACCAGAAATAAACGGGCGCCAGCGCCAGCAGCGGCGCCGGGATCAAGCCGCCGGTCAGCGAGAGCGGCAGGTTGACGATGATAAGCGCGAAGATGCCGAGCAACACGGGCGTCAGCGCGACAATGGCGCGGAAAACGAAATTCATGGCCACCTGACCCGGCATGCACGCACTCAGTCATCTGGACGCTGGTAATCTTGCTCGTCATCGCTCGGCGCGGGCGCAGCCGGTGGCTTTGGCGCAACGGCCTGCGCGGGTGCGAGGCGCGGCGACAGGCGTGGGTTGGGCGCGGGGCCGCTCAACACATCGGGCGCGGTTATCGCTTCCTGCTGCCCATCGCCAGTCACATTTGAGGGCGACGTTTGCATCCTCGCCGGCAATTCGGCGGCGGCGGCGCGCCGGCGGCGGTTCCGCCGGCGCCTGGTAATCGAGCACATGGACGAAATCTGCGGCATCGGCGTCGCGAACAACGCTACGCGCAGATCGTCGCCACGCGCGACCACGACGCCAATCGGAAGATCGGGCGGCAGCAAACCGCCGTCGCCGGAAGACACCACCCGGTCGCCGGCTTTGACCTTCCCGCCCAACTCGTTGATCTGCAGCTCGGGCGCCGGCGTGTTGTCGCCCGCCATGATGGCGCGGTGATTGGAAGGCTCGATCGATGACGGGAATGCGGCTGTTGAGATCGGTAAGCAGGATGACCCAGGACGAACGCTCGCCCGAGAGATAAATGCGGCCGAGCAACCCGCGGTCGTCGACCACCGCCTGGCCCGACTTCACGCCCTCGGCGTTGCCGGCATTGAGGATCATAGTCTTGACGAAGGGATGGCTCGATTGGCCGATCACGCGCGCTGAGATCGACGGCAATTCGGAATCGGCGACCGCGTGCAGCAGCAGCTCGTAGCGGCCGACGCGGCGCTCGAGCGACAGCGCCACATTCTGCCAATGCCTGAGCTCGGCGTTTTCCTGTTTGAGGCGGATATTTTCCTGATAGACGGAAAAGAATGTGCCTAGCCCGTCGATCCAGCGCTCGAGCCCCGACAGCGGCTCGCGCACCTGTTCCAGCACCGGCGCCATAAAATCGGACAGCTTGGCGCGCGCGCGATCGAAGATGGAGGCTTCGGCTTTGCCGAGCAGCACGACGATAATGGCAATGACCGCGCAAACTGCGAGCGGAAGCTGGGCTGCGCCAGAACCGCGCCCCCGTGAAAGCCTCCACCCGTTCCCGACCATGTTGCCCCGTCCCTCACGGACCCCCTTTGGCGCCATTAGAATGCGGTCGTCAGCACGTGACGCATGTGCTTGGCGTTTTCCAAAGTCTTGCCGGTGCCGAGCGCGACGCAGGACAGCGCATCATCGGCGATCGAGACCGGCAAGCCCGGTCTCATCGCGCAGCACCTGATCGAGATTGGCGAGCAGCGCGCCGCCGCCGGTCAGCATGATGCCCTTGTCGACGATGTCGGCGGCCAGTTCGGGCGGCGTTGCTTCGAGCGCCACCTTGACCGCTTCGACGATGGCGCCGACCGGCTCGGCCAGCGCTTCGGCGACCTGGCGCTGGCTGATGGTGATTTCCTTCGGCACGCCGTTCATCAGATCGCGGCCCTTGATCTCCATGCGTCATGCCCGTCGCCATTCGGCGGGCGGCGGCCGAGCCGATTTCCTTCTTGATGCGCTCGGCGGTGGCTTCGCCGATCAGCAGATTATGGTGGCGGCGGATATAGGGATGATGGCCTCGTCCATCTTGTCGCCGCCGACGCGCACGCGAGCGCGAATAGACGATGCCGCCAAGCGACAGCACGGCGACTTCGGTGGTGCCGCCGCCGATATCGACGACCATCGAGCCGGTAGGCTCGTCGACGGGCAGGCCGGCGCCGATCGCGGCCGCCATCGGCTCCTCGATCAGGTACACGCGGCGCGCGCCGGCCGCCAGCGCGGATTCCTGAATGGCGCGGCGCTCGACGGCCGTCGAGCCGGACGGCACGCAAACGATGATCTGCGGATTGGCGAAGGAGCGGCGGTTATGCACCTTGCGGATGAATTGCTTGATCATTTCCTCGGCGACTTCGAAATCGGCGATGACGCCGTCGCGCATCGGGCGGATGGCCTCCATGTTGCCCGGCGTGCGGCCCAGCATCATCTTGGCTTCGTTGCCGACCGCGAGCACCTGCTTCTTGCCGCCTTCGTTGACGATGGCGACGACCGACGGCTCATTCAGAACGATGCCGCGGCCCTTGACGTAAATCAGCGTGTTCGCGGTCCCGAGGTCGATCGCCATATCGCTGGAAAGCATGCCGAAGAGACTACCAAACATAAATTATTCCATGTGCTCCCTGTAGCGGATCGTGTCCGGACCCATGCCCGCAAACAATCCGTGTACGGTTGATTTGATCTGTGTACGCTTCATTCGCCCTTCTGTTCGCCGCTCACGGCGGTTGCATGTCACCACTGCCAAACGCCATTCGCGTTCAGAAGCGGCGCGGATGCAACCCGCGAGGTCAGCGACATGCGCGAAGGACGGGGCGCCGACTGGGAGCACCGGCAAAGATCGAAGACCACGTCGTCCCCACAATCTTTGCTGTGCTCTATCGTCATCGCCGGACTGCCGTTCCGCCCGCTGGACCGGTTTCGTGAGCCTATCAACCAGCGGCTAAACGCCCGTAAACACGAAGGCTTTTTGCCGCTGTTCACAAGCTTTTACGCCGATTTGGCGCGAGGGGGCAAGCAAATGTCGGTGTGGTTCACACGGTCTTAAAAGTGCCGGAACGCGCCCGCGCCAGAGGAATTAACGCCAGTTTAGGACCGCCCGGGCCAGGATAGGGGATGGCCGAAACCCTGCCCGCTTTCAAACTGTCAGCACCGCCGCGCGACCAAGTCGTTTTCAGCCAGGGCGACGCGGTGGAGCACCCTGATCTAAAGGCGCTTCTGGCGCTTTGGAACGAGAAGCGCGGCGAGCGAAAGATGCCCGCCCGCGGCGATTTCGAGCCGCGCGACATGCGGGCCTATCTCAGGCGCATCCATCTTTACGATGTGCTGGACGGAGGGCGGAATTTCCGCATCAGGGTGCTGGGCACTTCGCTCACCATGGGCCTTGGCTCGGATCCCACCGGCAAGCTGATTTCCGAGCACCCCGATCCAGTCGCGGGTCATCGTTTTATGCTGATCTTGCAACATGTTGTCTCGGTTGGCCGCCCGGTGCGGGTGATGGCCGATCACATGATCCCCGAGCGCCTGGCCACCATGCAGACCGAAGCCCTCTGGCTGCCGCTGGGAACCGGAAATACGGTCGAGCAGGTGCTCGCCGCCTCCATCATCGCGCTGAACCAGTACTAGTATTAAGGGGCGTCACCCGCCGCTTAGGGCCTGGACGATCTGAACCTCATCGTTCGGGCGCAGTGCGCGCTTGAGTTCGAACACCTGCTCGCCGTTCACGAAGAACCGCATATGCGCGCGCAGCCTGTCCTGCTCGTCCACCACCCGGAAGCGAAAGCCGGGAAACCGACGATCGAGGTCGCCAAGCAATTCGGCAAGCGTCGTCCCATCGCCATCGACCAGACTGGTTTGCGTATAGGAACGCAGCGGCGTCGGGATCAGCACCTTCATCTAGGAAATCTCGGCGGCCTCGACAGCGTAGATTTCGGGAAGGTGGCGCGCGATGGGGGACCATTTGGCCCCTTCGTCGCGGCTCATCCACACTTCGCCTGACGTTGTCCCGAAATACAGCCCTACGGGATCATGCGCGTCCGCCGTCATGGCCTGGCGTTTTACTGTCCACCATGCGTCGCGTTTCGGCATGCCGGAATCCAGCCGCTTCCAGCTCTTGCCGGCATTGCGCGTGACGTAAGAGGCGGGCTTGCCGTCCGGACTGGTGCGCGGCCATACGGTCGTCCCGTCCATGGGAAACACCCAGGCGGTATTTTCATCGCGTGGATGCACCACCATCGGAAAGCCGATGTCGCCGACCTGTTTCGGCATGTTCCTGCCGATGCGGATCCATTCCTTCGACGGCCGGTCGAGCCGGTAAATGCCGCAGTGGTTTTGCTGATACAGCCGGTCGGGATTGCTGGGGCACATGCGGATGCAATGGGGATCGTGCACGGCCAGATTGCTGCGGTCGAAACCTTCGACCACATCCATCCCCTGCACCAACGACTTCCAGGTGCGGCCGCGGTCATGCGATTCATGCACGCCGCCGCCCGACATACCAAAATAAAGATGGTTGGGATCGCGCGGATCGACGATGAGGGAATGCATCTTGGGGCCGTCCGGCGTGCCGTCCTGCGCGGTGCCCATCCAGGAACGGAATTGCGGGTCGTCATTGACGCTGGTGAACGGATCCCAGGTCACGCCGCCGTCCTGAGAGCGGAAAATGCCCTGCGGCGAGGTGCCCGCGTACCAGGTGTTCGGCTCGTTGGCGTGGGCCGGCGTGAGCCAGAACGTATGATCCACCGCGCGGCCGCCTTCAGCCACTTTGGGAAATGCGGGCGGACGCGCTGCCTCTTTCCAGCTGCGCCCGAAATCGGTGGAACGGAATACGGTCGGGCCAAGATGCCCGGTTTTCGCGGCAGCCAGCAGCGTTTTTCCGTCGCGCGGGTCCAGCACCACATGATTGATGATATGGCCCAAGAAATGCGGCCCATGGGCGCGCCAATTTTTTCGTGCGCCATCGCCGTGAAACAGCCAGGCGCCTTTGCGCGTGGCGACGAGCACAACCACTTTGCGCGCGCGGCTTTTGTGAACGGATGATTTCTTCGCCGCCGGTTTCTTTTTTGCTGTTTTTTTCTTCGCCGCCATCATTCACTCCCTGCCCGTTTCCGATTTCACATCATGGCGCGAAGTCTAACAATTGTCATTCCCGGCCGAGCGATGCGTAAGCATCGCGAGGGGAAGGGAGCCCAGGTGGACAGGTCAGTACAGTTCTAACCACCTGGGTCCCCTTCCCTCGCCGCGCTTATGCGCGGCTCGCCGGGGATGACAAGGTGGCTATGGCTTCTTGTTCAACCACGGCATCATGGCGCGCAAACGCCGGCCCACTTCCTCAATCGGATGTTTCGCGGCTTGCGCCCGCATGGCCTTGAGCCTGGGCTGGCCGGCCCGGTTTTCGTCCATCCATTCCTTGGCGAATTTGCCAGATTGGATGTCGGCTAGCACGCGTTTCATTTCGGCTTTGACGGCGTCGTTGATGATGCGTGGCCGGTGACGTATTCGCCCCACTCGGCGGTGTTGGAGATTTTCTCGTTCATGCCGGCAATGCCGCCTTCGTAGATCAACTCGGCCAGCAGCTTCACCTGGTGCAAGCATTCGAAATAAGCCATTTCGGGTTCGTAACCCGCTTCGACCAGTGTGTCGTATGCCGCGCGAATGAGATTGGCTTGCCCGCCGCACAGCACCACGGCCTCGCCGAATAGATCGGTTTCGGTTTCTTCGCGGAAAGTGGATTCCATGATGCCCGAGCGTCCGCAACCGAGCGCGCAGGCATAAGACAGCCCTAACGTCTTTGCGTTTCCAGTCGCGTCCTGTTGCACGGCAAGAAGCGCCAGCAAACCGTAGCCGCGTTCGAATTCCGAGCGTAGCTGATGCGCAGGGCCTTCCGGCGCCACCAAGATGATGTCGAGATCGGGTCTGGGCTCGATGGTGCGGAAATGCACGGCGAAGCCATGGGCGAAGATCAGCGCACCGCCTTTCTTTAGATGCGGCGCAATTTCTTTCGCATAATTCTCGCCCTGAAGTTCGTCCGGCAGCCCCATGAACACGACATCGGCAGAGCGCACAGCATCGGCGATGGACTGCGTTTTGAACGTGTCGGATTTCGCTTTGTCGAGGCTGGCGCCCTCACGCCCGCCGACAATCACTTCCACGCCGGAATTGCGCAGGTTCAGCGCATGCGCCCGGCCCTGGCTGCCATAGCCCACGACCGCGACCTTTTTCTGTTTGATGAAATCGCGATCAGCGTCGCGATCGTAATAAACGCGCATGTCAGCGGTCCTGAAGCTGAATATCGACAAGGATAGCACGGACATCGGCGTCCTTGACCCAGCGCCAATCGGCCATGCGGCTGCGGAACCAGGTGAGCTGGCGCTTGGCATAATTGCGCGTTTCGCGGCTTGGCGTCAGCCGTGGCTTCTTCGAGAGTTATTTCGCCGGCGAGATGGCGCTGAAGCGACGGCAAGCCCAGCGCCTTGGCAGCCGGCAGCGTGGGATCGAGGCCCGTGAGCGCGCGCGCTTCGTCCAGCGCGCCGCCCGCGATCATAGCGTCGAAGCGGCGGTCGATGCGCTCGTACAAAACCTCGCGCGGTGGCGCCAGCACGAACCGCGCGAGGCGAAGTTTTTCCAGCACCGGGCGGCCCGCCAGTTTTTGCCACGCGCTTAACGGCCGTCCGGTCGCTTCCAGCACATCCATCGCGCGCAAAATGCGCTGCGTGTCGGAGAGTTTCAGCCGCGACGCCGTTTCGGGATCGCGGCGTGCGAGATCGGCGAAGAGGGCTTCCGTGCCTTCTTCCTCGAAACGCGCGCGGACGCGCGCGCGCAATTCGCCCGGCACGGCCGGAACCGGCGACAATCCTTCCAGCAGCACGCCGAAATACAATCCTGTGCCGCCGACAAAGATCGGCACGCGCTCCGCGGCCAACACTTCAGCCAGCACGCGTGCGGCATCGTCCTGATAACGGCCGGCGGAATAACGCTCGCGCGCGGAGACATGACCGTAGAGCCGGTGCGGCGCGCGCGATTCTTCTTCGGCGCTGGGCCGCGCCGACAGCAGGCGCAGTTCCGAATAGACCTGCATCGAATCGCAATTGACGATGACGCCGCCCATGCGCTCGGCGAGGCTGAGCGCCAATGCCGACTTGCCGCTCGCGGTCGGCCCTGCAATAAGAATTGCGTCCACGGACATGGCCGTAGGCATAGCTTATCCCGCGAGACTCGCAACGGCGTTTGGTGGTGACTCAGATCGAATTCACCTCGTCATGGCCGGGCTTGACCTGGCCATCCATCGCGCCCGCGTCTGCGGGCGCGAGTGAGTCATTGGCTCGCAAGGCTCGCCAGATGGATGGCCGGCTCGGTGGCCGGCCATGACGATAGTAAATGGCCCTTCGTGCTGAATGTCGTTGGCCCGGGCGCGGCGCCGCATCCGCTGCTGGCCGCGGCCCCACGGCACGGCGAACCGGTGGTGTTGAAGCCCGGTTATGCGTTCGACATCCCGTTCGATGGCGATCCCGGCGCGGTGCTGCGCGCTGCGCGCGACGCCGCAAAGAACCTCGACGTCAACGTGGTGCCCGCAGAGAACCGGCGCAAGAAGCTGCTGGTGGCCGACATGGATTCCACCATTATCGGCTGCGAATGCCTGGACGAAATGGCGCGGTTTGCAGGCCATGGCGCGCAAGTCGCCGCCATTACCGAGCGCGCCATGAAAGGCGAAGTGGATTTCGCGGCCGCGCTGCGCGAACGCGTGGCGTTGCTGAGAGGATTACCCGTCGAAGTACTGGCGCGCGTTTACGCCGAGCGCGTGCGGCTGAACGCCGGTGCGCGCGCGCTTGTCGCTACCATGCGGGCGAATGGCGCTAAGACCATCCTCGTCTCGGGGGGCTTTACGTTTTTTACCCAACGCGTGGCGGCCGATGCTGGTTTCGATGCACAACAAGCCAACCACCTGCTCGACGACGGCAAGAAACTGACGGGCGAAGTGGCCGAGCCCATCCTAGGCCGCGAAGCGAAATTGCAGGCGCTGGAACAGGCGGTCGTAAAAAATAGTCTCACCTTCGACGACGCACTGGCCGTTGGCGACGGCGCCAATGACCTCAGCATGATCAAGCGCGCCGGGCTGGGTGTTGCCTATCACGCGAAACCCGTTGTGACGGAAGCCGCCGCTGCCAGCATCGCCCATGGCGATCTGACGGCGCTGCTATATCTGCAGGGCTATTGCGAAGAAGAAATCGTTCGGCGCTGAATTCAGGTCCTTGCGAGATTGACAGCGACGAAGGTAAGCTCGCCGCCACGGCTGACCAGCAGCAGCACCACGTTGCGCGCGGCCTTCGCCGCCGCCTCGAGTTTGGCGGCGACCTCGCCCGGCGTTTTCACCGGCTCCTGTGCCACTTCGACGATGACATCGCCAGGTACGATGTTCTTGTCGGCGGCTGGGCTGTCATCATCGACATCGGTCACTACTACGCCCTGGACATTATTGCCGATGTGATAGTGCGAGCGCAGTTGCGGCGTCAGCGGCGACATTACCGCACCAAGCCGCGATGCAGGCCGCTTGGGCACCGGCGTTTGCGCCTTCGAAGGTTGCGGCTTCACGAGGGTTCGTTCGTCCTGGCCTTCGCCGCCATTTGCAGTGCCAGCGACATCCTGCAACCGGCCGAGCGTCACCTGGACGGTCTTGCGTGCGCCCTTGCGCCAGACTTCCATCGGCACCGTCTTGCCCACCGGCTCGTCGGCGACCATGCGCGGCAGCGCGCGGCTATCCGCCACCGGTTTGCTGTCGAACGCCAACACCAGATCACCATTGATAATTCCACCCTTGGCGGCGGGACCATTGGGCGTCACGCCTGCGATCAGCGCGCCCTTGGCCGACTTCAGCCCAAGGCTAAGCGCGATGTCGTCGGTCACCTGCTGGATGCGCACGCCAAGCCAGCCGCGATGCATCTCGCCGAATTGGCTGGAGCTGCGCCACCACGCCCTTCACGATGGCCGAAGGAATGGAGAAAGCGATGCCGACCGAACCGCCCGAGGGCGAATAGATGGCGGAATTCACGCCGATCACTTCGCCCTGCATATTGAACAGCGGTCCGCCGGAATTGCCGCGGTTGATCGGCGCATCGGTCTGAATGAAATCGTCATAAGGCCCGGCATTGATGTCGCGGTTGCGTGCCGAGATGATGCCGGCCGTAACCGAGCCGCCCAGCCCGAACGGATTGCCGATTGCCATCACCCATTCGCCCACGCGCGCTTTGTCGGAATCGCCGAAACGGGTGTACGGCAGCGGCGCCTTGGCTTTTACCTTGAGCAGCGCCACGTCGGTCTTGGTGTCGCGCCCGACAACCTTGGCGGGCAGCGTGTTGCCGTCGTTAAAGGTGACGCTAATTTGGTCGGCGCCTTCGATGACGTGATTGTTGGTGACGATCAGGCCGCTCGGATCGATAACGAAGCCGGAGCCAAGCGAGGTCACACGCCGCGGCGCATTTTTTCCCTTGTCGAGAAAGTCCTTGAAGAACTCGTCCAGCGGCGAGCCCTCCGGCAGTTTCGGCATCTGCACATTGTCATGCGGCCGCTTCAGTGTCTGCGTGGTCGAGACGTTCACCACCATCGGCGAAAGCTGCGCCGCCAGATCGGCAAAGGAATCCGGCGCACCACGCGATACGGCTGGGCTCGGCGCCAACACCGCGCCGGCGGCAAGCGGAATGCCAAGCGCTATGAAAATCGCTGCGAGGCTGGGAAGACGAGCGCGGCTGAAGCCGGACTTCGGCATGGACTTACACCTCTACTTATTACTGATGGGCGTCATATGGGCGCCCAATATGGCACTTTGAAGAAGTATAACCTGATTGCGCAATCACATAAATTCTTCGTGGTTTTGGCGGCTAACCGCGGATCAGCCAGACCGCGGCCACTCCGGCCACGACCGCCAGCAGCCCACCGATCCTGAGCGCGTCGTCAGGCGTTTCGACCGCGCGCGCCATCATCCGTTTCAGCGCGGCCGGGAAAAGCGCGTAAAGCAGCCCCTCGATTACCAGCACCAGGCCTAGTGCCTGAAGGAATATCGACATGCCGCCCGGTTACCCTAGTGGCTGCCGTTGGGGCCGTGGCCGAAATAACGGAGGAACTCGCTGTCGGGTGAGATCACCACGGTGGTGTTGTCGCCCTTGAGCGACGCCTCATACGCCTTCATCGAGCGGTAGAAGGCGAAGAACTCCGGATCCTGGCTGTAGGCCTCGGCAAAAATGCGGTTCTTTTCGCCGTCGCCTTCGCCGCGGGTAATTTCGGCCGAACGGGTCGCTTCCGCCCTGATGACTGTGGCGTCGCGGTCGGCCTTGCTCTGGATTTCCTGTTTGATTTGCGCGCCTTGCGCACGGAACTCGTTGGCCTCGCGCACGCGCTCCTGCTGCATGCGCTGATAGATGGCGTGCGCTGTTCTGCGGCGGTAGATCGGTGCGGCGAATGCGGACATCGACGACGTTGATGCCAAAATTCTTGGTTTCTTTGTTCACGCCGTCGCGGATGTCGTGCATCAGCTTGGCGCGCTCGTTCGAAAGCACGGCGGTAAAGGTCTGGTCGCCCAGCACGCGGCGGATGTTCGATGACAGGATCGCGCCCAAACGCAGCCGCGCGATCTCTTCATCGGTAAGCGCTTGATAGAACCGCAACGGATCGGTGATCTGCCAGCGCGCGAAGGCATCCACCACTAGCCGCTTCTTGTCCGAGGCGATGACTTCTTCCGGTGGCGCTTCCAGCTTCAGCACGCGCTTGTCGTAATAGACCACATGCTGAAACGGCCAAGGCAGTTTCACATGCAGTCCCGGAACCGGTGACGACCGCTTGCGGCGCACCCACCTGAACCACCAGCGCCTGCTGTGTCTGCTGCACGGTATAAAGACTGGTCAGCGCAAGCGTGCCGATAACAATCACGCCCAGAACAAGGAAGGCGGAGTAACGGTTCATTGGCCCGTCTCCGGACTTTCTGTGGTCACCGCGCCCGCTCGCCCCTGCTGCAGGGCCGGCAGCGGCAGATAGGGGATCACGCCCGCCCTTCTCCGACCATCACTTTATTCATGTTCGACATCACGCCTTCCATCGTCTCGATATAGATGCGCCGGCGCGTAACCTCAGGCGCCTTCTTGTACTCCTCGTAGATCGAAAGGAAGCGCTTGGCCTCGCCCTGCGCTTCGGCGATCACCTGTTGTTTGTAGCCTTCGGCTTGCTGAAGGATCCGTGCGGCCTCGCCGCGCGCTTCGGGCACCACTTTGTTGGCATAGGCTTCGGCTTCATTGCGCATGCGGTCCTGGTCGGTGCGCGCCGCCTGCACGTCGCGATAGGCGTCGATCACCTGTGCCGGCGGATCGACCTTTTGCATCTTGACCTGGGTGATGGTGACGCCGGCGCCATAGGAATCGAGAATTTGCTGCATCAGCTTGCGAACGTCGTCTTCCACTTGTCTCACGGTTGGCGGTCTGGATCAGCGCGATCTGGCTGCTGGCCGACCACTTCGCGCATGGCGCTTTCGGCCACCGCCTTGATGGCGCCGTCTGGATCTTCGACGTTGAATTCAGTAGGCCCCCGCGTCCTTGATCACCCACAGCACCGAGAAGTTGATATCGACGATATTCTCGTCGCCCGTCAGCATCAGGCTTTCTTCCGGCACGTCGCCGCCATTGCCGGCGCTGTCGAGGCTGTAGCCGATATTGATCTGGTTTTCGCGCGTCACCTGCGGCGTCAGCACCGATTCAATCGGCCACGGCAAATGGTAATTGATGCCGGGCGTAGTCGTGCTGACGAATTCGCCGAAGCGGAGCACCACGCCCTGCTCGTCCGGTTGCACGATATAGATGCCGCTGCCGAGCCAGACGACGACGGCGATCAGAAGCGCGACCAGCAATCCGCTTTTGCCGAAGCCGCCGCCCGGCAGAATGCGCTCGCAGCCGGTCCTGGCTGCGCTTGAGCAGTTCCTCGAGATCGGGCGGCTGCGGCGCCGGACGATCCGCCACCCCAGGGTCCGCGCCCGCCGGAGCGGCCGCCGCCATTCTGATTGGTCCAAGGCATAGGCTGATTTTCGCTGAGTGTCGAGCGACGCTTCCTTGGTTTCGGGGAATGGCGCGGTTATATGTGCTTATCCACTCCGGTGCAACGAAAGGCGCGCACGCGATGGCAGGCCTGTCGCAAGACGATGTGCTGAAAGTGCTGGATGGCGTGCGCGATCCCGCCAGCGGGCGAAGCGTGGTCGAAGACCGACCTCGTGGAAGGCCTTGCCGTGCGCGACGGCCATGTCGTCTTCACGCTGGAAGTGCCCCCCGAGCGCGGGCGTAGCGCCGAGCCCCTGCGCCGGCCAGCGAAGACGCGGTGAAGAAAATGCCTGGCGTGCTGTCGGTGACGGCCGTGCTGACCGCGCACCGCGAAGCCGGTGGCGCGCGCAAAGCGCCTGCGCCGGAAACAAAACGCGCGCCCGGCGTGCCGGGCGTGAAATCCATCATCGCGGTGGCGAGCGGCAAAGGCGGCGTCGGCAAATCCACGGTGGCAGTAAATCTGGCGCTGGGGCTGGCCGCGCTCGGACTGAAAACCGGGCTGCTCGACGCCGATATATATGGTCCATCAGTGCCACGCCTGCTGGCGATAAAAAACAAACCGGAATCCAGCGGCGGCAAATTGAAACCAATCGAAAAATTCGGACTCAAATGCATGTCGATTGGTTTCCTGGTCGATGAAGACGCGCCGATGATCTGGCGCGGGCCGATGGTGATGAGCGCCATCACTCAGATGCTGGGCGACGTGGAATGGGCGCCGCTGGACGTCATGGTGGTGGACATGCCGCCCGGCACAGGCGACGCACAACTGACCCTGGCCCAACGCGTGCCGCTGGCGGGCGCGATCATTGTCTCCACCCCGCAGGACCTGGCGCTGATCGACGCGCGCAAAGGCCTTGCCATGTTCCGCAAGACGGAAGTGCCGGTGCTCGGCATTGTCGAGAACATGAGCACTTTCGTTTGTCCGCATTGCGGAAAGGAAAGTCATATTTTCGGTCATGGCGGCGCGCGCGAAACGGCGCGGGCGCTGGGCTGCGATTTCCTGGGCGAGATTCCGCTGGTGCCTGTCATCCGCGAAACTTCCGATGCCGGTACGCCCATCGTCGCCGTACAACCGGCCAGCGCCGAGGCCAAAGCCTTCCTCGCACTTGCCGCGCGGGTGGCGGATAAGCTTTCATCGGGCGCACGCACGAGGCCCGCGCCAAAAATCGTGGTGGAATGAGCAATGCCTGCGCCAACAAAGCCGCAAATCCGTTCGGCGTTTCCCACCCCCATCTGCACGCATTATTTGCCGGTGGCGCCGGAAACCAATGCCGAACTGAAGCCGCTGATCCTCGCGCGCATGCAGACGGGGATTACGCCGGTGGAAGCGGGCATCGGCTGGCGGTCGGCGCCCGACTTCGCGAGCTGGGGCGGTGACCGCACCCAGACGCTGTTCCGCGTGATCCGCGAACTGGCCAATACGTTGACTGTCACGCGTGCCGGCGGCCGCGTGGAATTCGACTGGCGCATCGCCGCCAGCGCCGCCGTGCGCAGCAAAGGCGAGCACGCCGACATCCGCGCAAGGCCGGGCGGTTTCTGGTCGGTGCTCTATTATGTGGACGACGGCTACGCCAAATCCGACGACATAGCGCTGGGCGGCGAGATCGTGCTGGGCGACCCGCGCGGCGTAGCGCCCGCCATGGTGTCGCCCGAGCTGGGCTTACGCGTGCCGGGCGGGTTGACCGCGGGATTGAGCGAAACCATCCGGCCGCAATCGGGCATGATCGTGTTGTTCCCGTCGTGGATGCCGGTGGGCGAGAAACGCTACGATGGTCCCAACCACCGCATCGTTATCGAAGCCGATCTGCTGCCGCCGGTTTCCTGACGCCCCCTCACCTACTTCGAGTAGGTTCGCTCTCGCTCACCAACTCTCAGTACCCTCTCCCCCATAGGGGGAGAGGGGGCGAGCAAAGCGAGCGGTGAGGGGGTCACTTTCGTTCCAGCGTGAGGAAACTGTAGCCGAGGCCTTGGGCCGTTTCGTGCGGGCCATCATAAGCGGCTTCGAAAAATACCCGACGGTCGATTAGCGGCATGCGTGCGTCGCCTTCGAAATCGCCTTCGATGGCGGTGATATAAACTCGGGATGCGACTGGCAGCGCTGCCGCATAAATCGCTTCGCCGCCGATGACCATGATCTCTTCCGGCTTTTCGGCGCGCGCTTTCGCCAATGCTTCGTCGAACGAATGAACCACCGCGGCGCCTTCGGCATGAAAATCCGTATTGCGCGTGACGACGATGTTGGTGCGTCCGGGCAGCGCATTATGGCCAAGGCTGTCCCAGGTCTTGCGCCCCATGATCACGGGCTTACCCATGGTGAGCGTCTTGAAGAGCTTAAGATCGGCCGGAATGTGCCAGGGCAACTTGCCGTGCGCCCCGATCACGCCATTGCGCGACACCGCGACGACGATGGACACGCGGCTCATCGTTCCGCCACCGTTTTCAAAGTCTCTCCCGACAATCTGAACAAGGTCCAATCCCCTATGGGTTCAGCCCCCAGCGACTTATAGAAATTGATCGCGGGCTCGTTCCAGTCAAGCACAGACCATTCGAACCGTGCACAGTTTTCCGCAACCGCGCGTTTGGCAAGGCGGATGAGCATAGCTTTACCTATACCGCGGCCACGGAATTGCGGGCGCACGAACAAATCTTCGAGATGAATTCCGGCGCGGCCGCGGAAAGTAGAGAAATTATAGAACCATAATGCAAAGCCGGCAGGCGCATCATCGCACTCGGCGATGTCGCAAAAAACACGCGGAGCCGGCCCGAACAGTGCGCGCTCGACGTCTGCCGCCTTAGCGTCGACACGGTCGAGCAGTTTCTCGTATTCGGCAAGCTCGCGAATGAAAACGAGAATCTGGCTCAGATCACCACGTGCTGCTGGGCGAATTTGAAAATCCGTCATATTCATCGTCCGTTCATATGACATGGCAGCATATGTCCGCCACGTTTGGTGGTACACTGCATCTTGCAACGGCCGCAGAGGTTCGCGCCGGTGCATCAGGGAGGACATTCATGAAGGCATTACTTATCGGCATGGCCGCTGCGGCGCTGCTTCTTGCTGCGCCACCGGCTTTTGCCAAGCACCACGACAAGGACAACCAGTCGGCCACCGATCAATCCGCCGGGCAGCGGAAAAGCAACAAATCAAATGCTGGCCAGGGACAAACTCCCGACCCGAATCTCGGCGGCGGCAAGCATGGCAACAAGGGGCAAGGCGGCAACGCCGCGAACTTTAATGCCGGGAACGGGAGCAGCGGAGGCGGCAGCCACAAACACAACAAAGGCTCGTTTAACAACAGCCAGGGCGGCAACAATCAAGGCGCCAACAACCAGGGTGGCAACGGGCCGAACAAGAGCTGGCCAAAGAATAAAGGCTCGAACCCGAGCTGGTCGGGCAAGCAAGGTTCGAACAGCGGCGGCTCGCATATGAAATGGTCGCACACCGGCAAAAAAGGCTATGGCGGTTACAAGCATCAGCGCAACGCGCTGAGAAATCTCCACCGCTTCCAGCGCAACTTCAGAGCACCGCGCCGCTATCACTTCGGCACCTATCGCTGGCCGCACGGCTATCATTACCGCCGCTGGGAATTCGGCATGTACCTGCCGGAGATCTTCTTCGGAGAAGATTACTGGATCGACGATTACTGGGATTACGGCTTGGACGATCCACCAGATGACGGCTATATCTGGGTGCGTTATGGCTCGGACGCGCTGTTGATCGACGAAGACAACGGCGAAATCGTGGAAGTCGTCTACGACGTATTCTACTGATCGCTGACAATCGCATGAGGAAAAGCCCCGGGGGCAACTTCGGGGCTTTTTCTATACCGCCACTTTCGCTTTGATGTGCGGGTGGGCCTGGTAATTTTCCAAAGTGAAATCTTCGAATTGAAAGCCGAAAATGTCTTTCACGGCCGGATTCAGTTTCATCGTTGGCAGTGGAAATGGTTTGCGGGACAACTGCTCGCGCGCCTGTTCGAGATGATTGAGATAAAGATGCGCGTCGCCGAAGGTGTGAATGAATTCGCCGAGCTTCAGTCCCGTGACCTGCGCCATCATTAGGGTGAGCAAAGCGTAGGACGCGATGTTGAACGGCACGCCCAGGAAAATATCTGCCGAGCGCTGGTAAAGCTGGCAGCTTAGTTTTCCGTTCGCCACATAGAACTGGAACAGGCAATGGCAGGGCGGCAGCGCCATCTTTTCGATTTCGGCCGGGTTCCAGGCGCTGACGATGAGCCTACGCGAATCCGGGTTGCGCTTGATCTCGTTAACCACCCAGCCGATCTGATCGATGGTGCCGCCATCGGCCGCCGGCCATGAACGCCATTGCTGCCCGTAAACGGGGCCGAGTTCGCCCTCTTCATTCGCCCATTCGTCCCAGATTTTCACGCCATGTTCCTGGAGCCAGCGCACATTGGTGTCGCCGCGCAGGAACCACAGCAATTCATAGACGATGGATTTGACGTGCAGCTTTTTGGTGGTGACAAGCGGGAAACCATCCGCCAGATCGAAACGCATCTGATGGCCGAACACCGAAAGCGTGCCGGTGCCGGTGCGGTCGCGTTTTTCCACGCCCGTCTCCAGCACACGTTCCATCAAATCAAGATATTGGCGCATTTCCAGCCGTTTCAGACGACTCACGATCTAGTCTAATCGCTGTCCTGACCTTCAATTGTTTACTCTCACGCATTATATTGGGGATGTCGGGCAACCGACTATGGCGATAAACGGCTGTGTAATAAGCGGCCCGGACCCGGGGGCGGTACCCGGCGCCTCCACCACATGCCCTCCTCCGCCAAAGGCTTCGGAGGGCGTCTGTGGGGGCGAAACAGGATCGACGGACGTGTAAAGACAGTCCTTTTGCCCGGTATGGTTCCGCCGTTATCGGGCTACTCGTATAGGTGCCAACGATAATGAAATGGCCCTCGCTGCTTAATTAATACCTAAGCAAGCGCGGCCCGGGGAGAGCCGGGCAACAAAATCTCCCCACTTTTTTTCACAAATTGTCATTCCCGGCCGAGCGATGCGGAAGCATCGCGAGGGGAAGGGAATTGAGGTGTCCGGGATCAGGCTCTCTAGATTCACCTGGATCCTCTTCCCTCGCGCGAACTTCATTCGCGCTCGCCGGGGATGACAGGGTCATTTTATCTCGGCGAATTCCTGCGGGCGCAAATGCCCGGTCAAATGCGCGAGACCGGCGCAGACTATGCAGCCCGCGCCGCCCAAGGCCACCGCAAGCTGCACATTATACTTGTCACTGAGCCAGCCGATCACCAGCGAACCCCAGGGCAGCATGCCCAGGAACGCCAGCGAAAAAAACGACATCACGCGGCCGCGCATGTGTTCCTGCGAGATGTGCTGGATGAGGACATTGGTGCTGGCGCCCTGCAACATGAACGAGAAGGCCGTGGGAACGAGCAGAACGAGCGACAGCCAGTATATCTGCGATTGCGAAAACAAGATCAGCACCGCGCCGAACAATGCCGCCGCCACCACTGGCATAAAGGCGGTCAATCTGTCGGGAAGCACCGACACGGTATAGGCGCCCAGCAGCGCACCCAAACCGATCGACGCCATCAGGAAACCCAGTCCTTCGGAGCCTTGATGCAACACATCACGCGCGAACACCGGCATCAGCGAAAGATAGGGCCCACCGAAAAACGATGCCGCGCCAACCAGCAACAACACGGTGCGGATTTGCGGATGTTTGCGCACATAAATGAAGCCAAGCTTCATGTCCTTCCATGGCGTTTCGTGGCTGCGGTGCTTGCGTTTCTCGATATGAATCAAGAGCAGCGACGTCAGCACCGCGCCATAGGTAATTGCATTCAGCGCGAAGCAAACACCCTCGCCCGCCAACGCCACCAACAGGCCAGCCAGACTTGGGCCGATGACGCGCGCGGTGTTGAACATGATGGAATTGAGCGCGATGGCCGCGCGCAAATCCCCGCGCCCCACCATGTCAATGATGAACGATTGCCGCGTAGGCACGTCGATGGCGTTGATCATGCCGAGAATGAGGGAGAGCACGATAACGTGCCAGACTTCAACCACGCCTGTCAGAGTCAGCAATGCCAGCAAGAACGCCTGCACCATGGACGCGCCCTGGGTAAAGAAAAGCACCGTGCGCTTGTCGAGACGGTCGGCGATGGCGCCGCCGAAGGGCGAGCCGAAGAATAAGGGTATCTGCCCTGCGAAAGCAGTGATGCCCAATAGCAGCGGCGAACCGGTAAGGTCATACACCAGCCAGCCCTGCGCCACGCTTTGCATCCAGGCGCCGACCAGCGAAACCAGCATGCCCGTGAAATAGAGCCGGTAATTGCGATGGCGGAACACCCGTAAAATATGCGCGGCGCGGTGGAGGCCCTTTTCGGGTGCAAGAGCTGCAGGCGGCGCAGCCGGTGTTATTGCCGGCGCCTTGCTCGCCACAGCTTCGGATTCGGAGAGAACGTCGGCGGGGGAATTGGTGGGGGACGCAGGCGACATAAAGCAGGGTGCAGATCACATGAGCATTTCGGGACGCCATAAAGCGCCCGTTCGCGAAGCTTCGCAAGTCGCCCGCTGAACACATAAAGCATCATTGATGAAATATTCCGCGCCATTTGCTTTCGAATTGACTTGGGTGTTGCGCCGTTTACTCTTGGCGCATGGCCAAGGATTTCATCGGATACGAGGCGCTGGTGGAAAGCGCGTTGCGCGGCGTGGTGCGCGAGGCGCTGAAGCGGGTGGAAGAGCAAGGCTTGATCGGCGGCCACCATTTCTTCATCACCTACAAGACGCGGTTTCCGGGCGTCGAGATGCCGGACTTCCTGCGCGAGCAATACCCGGAAGAAATCACTATCGTGCTGCAGAACAAGTTCTGGGGATTGAAGGTGGGCGACGAGGCGTTCGAGGTCACCCTCACCTTCCAGAAAATCCCAGCCTCGTTCGCGTGCCCTTTGCAGCCCTACCGCCTTTGCCGATGGCGGCACCAAATTCGGGCTCCAATTCGGCCCACAGGCAGGAAAGCAGCAGTCCGAGGCGAGCAGCAAACCGCCCGCCCCCGTGGCCGAATCTTTGCCGTCCGAAGGGGCCGCGACCCAGACCGAAAGCCAGGTTGTCAGCCTCGACAAGTTCCGCAAGAAATGACGGCGTGCGCTACACTCAGCGCGACGCCCGAATCGAATCTTCTATGACCAAGACCCGCACGGAAACCGATTCCTTCGGCCCCATCGAAGTGCCGGCTGACAAATATTGGGGCGCGGTGACGGAGCGCAGCCTGGAGAATTTCAAGATCGGTGGCCACCGCATACCGCTGGCGGTGGTGCATGCCTTTGGCGTCATCAAGCGCGCGTCAGCGCAAGTGAACATGGCACTCGGACTGCTCGATCCAAAAATCGGCAAGGCAATTTTGATGCAGCGCAGGAAGTCATCGACGGCAAGCTCGACGAACATTTCCCACTGGTCGTGTGGCAGACAGGTTCCGGCACGCAGACCAACATGAACACCAACGAAGTGATCTCGAACCGCGCCATTGAAATGATGGGCGGGCAGTTGGGCTCGAAGAAGCCGGTGCATCCCAACGATCATGTCAATCTTGGCCAGTCGTCGAACGATTTATTTCCGACCGCGATGCATATTTCCGCGGTGATGGAAATTCACGCGCGGCTGTTGCCGGCGCTGAAACATCTGCACGCGGCGCTCGACAAGAAAGCGAAGGCGTGGGCAGGCATCATCAAGAACGGCCGCACGCACTTGCAGGACGCGACTCCTGTAACGCTCGGACAGGAATTTTCCGGCTACGCGCAACAGATCGCCAACGGCATCGCGCGCGTAGAAGGCTCGCTTCCCCGGCTTTATCAATTGGCGCAAGGCGGCACCGCCGTCGGCACCGGCCTTAACACGCATCCGAAATTCGCGGAGATGTTCGCGATAGAAGCCGCGAAAATCACCAGGCTGCCCCTCGTCTCCGCGCCCAACAAATTCGAGGCCATGGCGGCGCATGACGCGGTGGTCGAAATGTCGGGCGTGCTGAACACGATTGCGGTGTCGCTGTTCAAGATCGCCAACGATATCCGCCTGATGGGCTCGGGCCCGCGTTCGGGCATCGGCGAGTTGATGCTGCCGGAGAACGAGCCTGGTTCTTCGATCATGCCGGGCAAAGTGAACCCAACGCAGTGCGAGGCACTGACCATGGTGTGCTGCCAGGTGATGGGCAACAACGTGACTATCAGCATCGCGGGCAGCCAGGGCAATTTCGAGCTCAACGTTTACAAGCCGGTGCTGATTTTCAATTTGCTGGAGTCCATTGGCCTCATTGCCGATGCGAGCGTGAGCTTCACCGACAAATGCGTGGGGGGCATCGAGCCCAACCGCAAACGCATCGCCGAACTGATGGAACATTCGCTGATGCTTGTGACAGCGCTGACGCCAAAAATCGGCTATGACGCCGCCGCCAAGATCGCCAAGACCGCGCACAAGAACGGCACCACGCTGAAAGAAGAAGCGGTGAAATCGGGCCTCGTCACCGCGGCCGAGTTCGACAAACTCGTGCGCCCGGAAGATATGATTAAGCCCAAAGCATGATTACCCACTCTGTCATTCCCGGCCGAGCAACGAGGCAGCGTTGCGAGGGGAAGGGAACCCAGGTGGTGAGACCAGGCTTGATCTTTTCACCTGGGTCCCCTTCCCTCGCGCGAACTTTCGTTCGCGCTCGCCGGGGATGACAAGAATGTTGAAAAAACGTTCCTTCGCCATTGCCGGGCACCGCACCAGCATCGCACTGGAAGGCGAATTCTGGACCGCGCTGGAAGCGGATGCGCGCGAAGATCGCGTGCCGCTGGTGACGCTGGTCAAACGCATCGACACTGCGCGGGGTGAGGTCAATCTGGCGAGCGCGCTGCGCGTCTATGCGCTGTTGCGCGCGCTTGCGGCCGAAGGCCACTGCGCACCTAAGTTACGAAACATGCTCACGCTTTATCATGCGCCGCGCACGCGCGCCTCGCGCTTCATCTGGCTGCTGGAAGAAATCGGCGAGCCTTACGAAATCAAAACCGTGCCGCTGCGCGCGCCCAGGGATGAAAAGTTCATGGCGGAGTACCGCCTGATCCATCCGCATGGCAAAGTGCCGGCGCTCACCCACAATGGCGAAACGATTTTCGAATCCGCGGCCATCGCGCTTTATCTGACCGATGCGTTCCCCAAGGCGAACCTCGGACCGAAGGTGGGCGAAAAGGGCCGTGGCGCTTACCTCACCTGGCTTGCCTATTATGCGGGCGTGATGGAACCCGCCTTCCTCACCGCTTCGCAGGGCTTCGAAATCAAGAACCGCGCGCAGGCCGGCTGGGCGCCGCCGGACGAAGTGCTGGCCTATATCGTCGATGCGCTGAAAAAGGGGCCATATCTGCTGGGCGACAAATTCTCAGCCGCCGACATTATTTATGGCCGCACCTTTGCGCTGTTCATGGGCAGCCCGCTGCTTCCCGCGCCTGAGCGCTTCAAACCATATGTGGAAAGGCTTGCGGAGCGCCCGGCCTTTAAGCGCGCGAAGGCGAAAGAAGCGGCTTAGACTGCTAACGTGCCTAGCATGAGTAGCGAGTCTCACCCCTATCGCGATCCGCTGGATGCGGCGTTCGACCCGGTCGCGGGCCGCGATGGGCCGGCCGGATGTGCCGGCCCGCGAACCCGCCTATCTCCAAGGCCTGAACGAGAGCCAGCGCGAGGCCGTGCTGGCGCTGGACGGCCCGGTGCTGGTGCTGGCGGGCGCGGGCACCGGCAAGACGCGCGTGCTCACCACGCGGCTCGCGCACATTCTGGCCACGCGGCGCGCGTTTCCCGGCGCAAATCCTGGCCGTCACCTTCACCAACAAGGCCGCGCGCGAGATGAAGGAGCGCATCGGCGCGCTGATCGGCGGCGCGGTCGAGGGCATGCAGTGGCTGGGCACGTTCCATTCCATCGGCGCGCGCATGCTGCGCCGCCACGCCGAACTGGCCGGGCTGAAACCCAACTTCACCATTCTCGACGCCGACGATCAGCTGCGGCTGATCAAGCAGGTGGTCGAGGCCGAGAACATCGACGAGAAGCGCTGGCCCGCGCGCACGCTGGAAGCCATCATCGACAACTGGAAGAACCGCGGGCTGACGCCCGACGACGTGCCGGCCGGCGAAGCGCATGCTTACGCGTTCGGCGCGGGCGTAAAGCTCTACAGGCTTTATCAGGCAGCGGCTGAAAACGCTGAACGCGGCCGATTTCGGCGACCTGCTGCTGGAAGCCATCACATCCTGCGGAAAAACAACGCGGAGATCCTCGAAGATTACCAGCCGCCGCTTCGCCTACATGCTGGTGGACGAATATCAGGACACCAATGTCGCGCAATATTTGTGGCTGCGGCTGCTGGCCGGCGGCGGCAAGAACAACCTTTGCGTGGTGGGCGACGACGACCAGTCGATCTACGGCTGGCGCGGCGCCGAAATGGAAAACATCCTGCGCTTCGAGAAGCGATTTCCCCGGCGCCAAGGTTATCCGCCTGGAACGCAATTACCGCTCGACGCCGATCATCCTGGGCGCGGCCTCGGGCCTGATCGCCGCCAACAAGGGCCGCCTCGGCAAGACGCTGTGGACCGAAGGCGATCCCGGCGAAAAGATCCAGCGTCAACGGCGCTGTGGGACGCCGAAGAAGAAGCCCGCTCCATCGCCAGCGATATCGAAAGCCTGCATCACCACGGCCACCGCTTTGCCGAAATGGCGATACTGGTGCGCGCGTCGTTTCAGATGCGCGAATTCGAAGATCGTTTTCTGATGCATCGGCATTCCCTATCGCGTGGTCGGCGGGCCCGCGGTTCTACGAGCGCGCGGAAATTCGCGATGCGCTGGCCTATTTGCGCGTGATCGCGCAGGGCGACGACGATCTGGCCTTCGAGCGCATCGTCAACAAGCCCAAGCGCGGGCTGGGCGAAGCGTCGATCCAGGCGTTGCACAGTTCATGCGCGCGCAAGCGGGCGTGCCGCTGCTCGCGGCGGCCGCGGATAGTTGGGCGACACCGAAGACCTGGCGCCCAAGGCGCGCAAGACGCTGGGCGATCTCGCGCGAGTCATTCGCGCGCTGGCACGAGCAGTCGGCGCAACATCCCGCATCGCGCAGCTGGCCGAGATCGTGCTGGACGAGAGCGGCTACACCGACACGCTGAAGGCCGACAAATCGCCCGAGGCGCCGGGGCGGCTGGAGAATCTGAAGGAACTCGTGCGCTCGATGGAGGCAATATGAATCGCTGACCGCGTTTCTGGAACACGTTTCGCTGGTGATGGAACTGGAACAGAGCGAAAGCGGCACGACCGCGTGAACCTGATGACGCTGCACGCGGCCAAGGGGCTGGAATTCGAAACCGTGTTCCTGCCCGGCTGGGAGGAAGGCCTGTTCCCCTCGCAGCGCACGCTGGACGAAAAAGGCACTGCGGGTTTGGAAGAAGAACGCCGCCTCGCCTATGTCGGCATCACGCGCGCCAAGGAGCGCGCGCGCGTCAGCTTCGCCGCCAACCGGCGCGTTCACGGTCAGCTGGCAATCGGCGCGTGCCGTCGCGCTTTGTCGGCCGAACTGCCGGCAGCCCATGTCGAAAATGTCGCCGACGAAAACATTGTATGGCGGCTATGGCGGCTTTCGCGACAATCACCGGCGGCAATTTCGGCAGCACCTATGACAGCCCCGGCTGGCGGCGCGCGCAGGCGCGCGTGGAGCCAATCCGTTTGGCGGTTCGCCCGGCCGGTTTTCCGAAAGCCCCGCACGCAAATATGGCGGCGGCGGGCGCAGAGGGGACGCATTATCGAAGCTGAAGCCAAAGTCGTGCAACCGGCGATGCCGGCAGCAAATATCAAAGCGGGCGAGCGCGTCTTCCACCAGAAATTCGGCTATGGCCGCGTGATGGCCGTGGACGGCAACAAGCTGGAAGTGGAATTCGACAAGGCGGGGACGAAAAGAGTTATCGATAATTTTGTGTCACGGGCATCTTAAAAACACTTGTCATGGCCCGCGAATGCGGGCCACCCAGGTTATGAAGGCCCCAGCGTTTCGAACAAATCCTTCCACCCTACGTTCTGCTGTTGAATGAGATTGATCTTCCACTCGCGCTTGTATTTCTTCAAGCGCTTCTCCCGCCGGATGGCAGCTGCAATGTCTTCAAACACTTCGAAATAAACGAGACGTTTCACGTTGTGAGTTTTTGTGAATCCCGGCACCACGCCGTCACGATGCTCTGCCACACGCTTCACAAGGTTGTTCGTAACACCGATGTAAAGGGTGCCATTGCGTTTGCTTGCCAAAATGTAAACGTAATATGTGCTAGGCATTTGTGCAGCGTCACCTGGGTCGCCCGCATTCGCGGGCGATGACATTTTAGGTTATAAACCAAATTTCGTGCCTACTTCCCCTCCCCTCTGGAAAGCATCCGTCACTCTGCCGAAAGAGAAGTCGCCGGATATCGCGGCGGTGTTCGAGATTACGCCCGCGCCGGCGCCGCAGGCTGTGCTGATCGCCGAAGATCCGTTCGGGCCGAAGGCCACGGTCGAGGCGCTTTACGCCGAAAAGCCGGATGCGGAGCTGCTTTCAGTCGCGTGTGCGGATATAAGGTGCGCGTCGCAGCACTGCGCGACCAGGACTGGATCAAGAAATCGCCAACGCGCGCTGGCGCCGGTTCGTAGCCGGTCGCTTCTTTATTTATGGCGCGCACGACAAGGGCAAAGTGCCGCGTGGGGTAATTCCCATCTGCATCGAGGCCGGCATGGCCTTCGGCACCGGCCATCACGAAACCACGGCGCTGTGCCTGAAAGCGCTGACCGCGCTGGCGCGTGAAAAGCAAATTCCGCAATGTGCTCGACCTTGGCTGCGGCACGGGCGTGCTGGCGATTGCGGCGGCCAAGCTTTGGAGCGTGCCCGTGATCGCCAGCGATATCGACCACGTTGCCGTCGGCGTCACGGTGGAAAATGCCGAAGCCAATGGCGAAGCCGCGCGCGTGCACGCGGTTCTGGCCAACGGCCTCGACGAAGACGAGCTGCGCACAGCCGCGCCCTTCGACCTTATGGTCGCCAACATCCTGTCCGGCCCGCTGATCAAACTGGCCAAGCCGCTGGCGAAGGCGCTTGCCCCGCGCGGCATCGTTGTGCTCTCGGGCCTGATGCGCGACGAAGAGGACAAAATCCTGCGCGCCTATACGGGCGCGCGCCTGAAAAATCGCCGCATCATGCGCGATGGCCCGTGGTCGGCGCTGATGTTTCGAAGCCAAAGAAATAATTTTCACCTCCCCCATTGTGGGGAGGTCGAAAATCGAGTCGAAGCGCGATTTTTCGGGTGGGGGTGGCCCATTGCATGTATTGTCCCCCACCCGATCCGTTTCGCTGCGCTCAACGTATCGGCCTCCCCACAAGGGGGGAGGCGAAATTTTTTTAATCGTCATGCTACAAAACGTGGCCCGCGAAAAATGGCTACTGCGCCCATGTACAACATGCACAAGATGACGCCCCCGCTGCAGACCTATGACGATGTGAGCAACAAGGCGACGGTCGCGCCGCGGCTCTCCGCGCTGCGCGCTGAGCTCGCGCGGCGCGGGTTGGACGGTTTCATCATTCCGCGCGCGGACGAGCATCAGGGCGAATATGTGCCGCCGCGCGGCGAGCGGCTGGCCTATATCACCAGCTTCACGGGTTCGGCGGGTGTCGCCGTGGTGCTGAAGGAAAAGGCCGCCGTGTTCGTCGACGGGCGCTACACGCTTCAGGTGCGCGAGCAGACCGACACCAAATTGTTCGAGCCGCGCGATCTGGTGAGCGAAGGACCGCTGGCATGGCTGGAAGTGAACCTGCCCAAGGGCGCCAAGCTCGGTTACGACCCGTGGCTGCATTCCATTGCGGGCGTGGAAGCATTGAAGGCCGCCGTCGAACGTGCCGGCGGCACGGCGGTGGCGACCGAGGGCAATCCAATAGATGCCACGTGGAAAGACCAGCCCGGCCCACCGCTGGACAAGGCGCATGCCCTACCCCGCCGAACTGGCGGGCGAGAGCGCGGAAAAGAAGCGCACCCAGATCGCGGATAGCATCAAGAAGGCCGGCGCCGATGCGGCAGTGCTTGCCCTGCCCGATTCCATTTGCTGGCTGCTCAACATGCGTGGCAGCGATGTGTCGCACACGCCATTCGTGCTGAGCTTCGCCATCCATAACGCCGATGGTTCCACCGACCTGTTCATGGACGAGCGCAAATCGTCGCCCGAACTTGTGAAGCATTTCGGCAATGCCGTGCGGCTGCACGCGCCCAAGGAATTCCCGGCGAAGCTGGACGCGCTTGAAGGGCAAGACGGTGATCGCTGATCCCTTTACCACTGCGTCATTCGTCGCCGACCGGCTGAAGGCCGCCGGCGCGCGCATCAAACGCGCGGCCGATCCATGCCAGTTGCCCAAGGCGTGCAAGAACGCCGCCGAAATCGAAGGCGCGCGCAAAGCGCACATCCGCGATGGCGCAGCACTCACCCGCTTCCTCGCCTGGTTCGAGCGCGAGGCCCCAAAGGGCCAGCTCGACGAGATCAAGGCGGCCGAGGCGCTGGAAGGTTTCCGGCGCGAAGATGAGGAACTGGTCGATCTCAGCTTCGATTCCATTTCGGGCGCTGGGCCACATGCGGCGCTGCCCCACTACCGCGTGACGCGCAGCACCAACCGCGCGATTCTGAACAACGAGATCTATCTCATCGATTCCGGCGGGCAATATCCCGACGGCACCACCGATGTCACGCGCACCATGATCGTGGGCAAGCCCAGCCAGGACATGCGCGACCGCTTCACCCGCGTGCTGAAGGGCCACATCGCGCTGGCCATGGCGCGCTTTCCCGAAGGCACGCCGGGCGCGGCGTTAGACACCCTCGCGCGCGCGCCGCTGTGGGAAGTCGGCCTCGATTACGATCACGGCACCGGCCACGGCGTTGGCGCCTATCTTTCCGTGCATGAAGGCCCGCAGAACATTTCCAAGCGGATCATCGCCCAGCCGCTGATGCCCGGCATGATCTGCTCGAACGAGCCCGGCTATTACAAAAGCGGCGAATACGGCATCCGCATCGAAAATCTGGTGGTGGTGAGCGAGGGCGAAAAAGTGCCGGGCGGCGAGCGGCCGATGATGCGCTTCGAAACCATCACCATGGCGCCTATCGATCTCAACCTTGTCGAGCCCAAGCTGCTGACCGGGGACGAGAAGGCGTGGCTCAACGCCTATCACGCCGAGGTGCGCAAGAAAGTAGCGCCGCATCTGACGGGCGACGCGCCAGCCAAGGCGTGGCTCGAACAGGCAACGCGGCCGATTTGATTCATGTACCCCCTCACCCATCCCTCTCCCCCATTGGGGGAGAGGGGGCGGGCGAAGCGAGCGGTGAGGGAGAATTTATCTTGGATGAGAGGAAATAAATGAGACGCGATCAGAAAGTTCCGCGCGGCGACGTGCATCGCTTGTGGCTCGACAGCAAAGTGCTGGCCAGCAACATGTTGGGCGACCCCACCAATCGCATCATCGATGTTTATGTGCCGCATGGGCAGACGGGCAAAGGCCTGCCGCTGCTGGTGGATTTGGTCGGCTTCACGGCAGGCGGGCCCGCGCACACCAACTGGAAAAACTTTCTGGAGAATTTGCCCGAGCGGCTCGATCGCCTGATCGCCGACAAAACCATGCCGCCCTGCGTGGTGGCGTTTCCCGACTGCTTCACCGCCCTCGGCGGCAACCAGTATATAAATAGCGCGGCCGTGGGCCGCTGGGACGATTTCCTGTTGCAGGAAGCGGTGCCGTTCGTGGAACAGAAATATGGCTGCGGCGGCGCGGGCCGGCGCGGCTGTTTCGGCAAAAGCTCGGGCGGTTACGGCTCGATCGCGCACGCGCTGCTCTATCCCGATTTCTGGGCGGGCGCGGCCTGCCATTCCGGCGACATGGGTTTCGAACTTTGCTACGCGAGCGACTATCCCAAGATGCTGCGCGCGCTCGCCAAGTGCGACATGTCGATCGAGAAGTGGCTGAGGAAGTTCTATGAGCAGCCCAAAGTGAAGGACGCCGAAGTCCACGATCTGATGACGCTGGCCATGTGCGCGACCTACGACCCCGATCCGGACGCGTATTGGGGCGTGCGCTTGCCGGTGGATTTGCAGACCTGCGAAATTATTCCCGAGCGCTGGAAGAATTTTCAGGCGTGGGATCCGCTGAACATGGTCGAGACCTGCGGCGAGGGTTTGAAGAAGCTGAAGGCGCTATGGATCGATTGCGGCGACGTCGATCAGTACAATCTGGTCTTTGGCGCGCGGCGGCTGCACAAGCGGCTCGATCTGATGGGCGTGAAACACACTTACGAAGAATTCCCTGACGATCACACCGCCGTCGATTACCGCATGGACAAAAGCCTGCCGTTCCTGGCAAAGGCGCTGACTGAGTAACGATTACCCCCTCACCCTTCCCTCTCCCCCTGAAGGGGGAGAGGGTTACGGAGGATTGGCGAGCGAAGCGAGCTTAGCCGCAGTGGGTGAGGGGGAAACTCGTCTAGCTTTCCCCAATCAATTTCAGCCAGGAATCTTCATCGATCACCTTGACGCCGAGTTTTTCGGCGTCCTTCAGTTTCGAGCCGGCGCCGGGGCCGGCCACCACGAGATCGGTTTTCTTCGACACCGAGCCTGCCACTTTCGCGCCGAGCGCCTCCGCGCGCGCCTTGGCTTCTTTGCGCGTCATTTTTTCTAGCGTGCCTGTGAAGACGACCGTCTTTCCCCGCGATCTTGCGAGCCTTCGGTGCGCAGCGCCGCCATGTCGGTGACTTCGACATGCTTCAGCAGGCGCTTCGAGCGCGTCGCGGTTGTGACGCTCGTCGAAGAAATCCTTGATCGCTTCCGCCATGACTTCGCCGATACCTTCGATGGCATCGAGTTCCGCCGACCGCGTTCGTGCTTTCCATCGCTGACAGGAAAGCGTCCAGCGAACGGAAATTTCGCGCGAGCAGCCGGGCCACTGTCTCGCCGACATGGGGAATACCGAATGCATTGATGAAACGGTCGAGCGAAATCGTGCGCCGCTCATCGATGGCGTGGAAAAGTTTTTTCGCCGATTGCTCGCCCCAGCCCTCGCGCTTGGCTATGGCTTTCGCGCCGGAGCCGAAGCGCTTCTCCAGCGTGGAAAATATCGGCTGCCTCCTTTAGCAGCCTCGTCGTCGAAAAATTCCTGGACGGTCTTTTCGCCCAGGCCTTCGATGTCGAAGGCTGCGCGCGGCGGCGAAATGGCGAAGCCGCTCCACTGCCTGCGCCGGGCACGACCAGCGTGCTGGTGCAGCGGCGCGCGGCTTCCGGCTCGCCGGTCTTTCGGTCGATCTCCCGCACGGCATGGCTACCGCAGACGGGGCATTTCTCTGGCAACTTATAAGGCTTCGCGCTCTTGGGCCGCCGCTCCATGATCACGCGCACGACCTGCGGGATCACGTCGCCCGCGCGCTGGATGACCACTGTGTCGCCGATGCGAATGTCTTTTTCGGCGATTCGTCTTCGTTGTGCAGCGTGGCGTTCTGCACCACCACGCCGCCCACGGTTACGGGCTTGAGCTTTGCCACCGGCGTCAGCACGCCGGTGCGCCCGACCTGGATGTCGATGTCTTCCAGCACGGTTTCCGCCTGCTCGGCCGGGAATTTGTGGGCGATCGCCCAGCGCGGGCAACGCGACACGAAGCCCAACCGTTCCTGCCAATCCAGCCGGTTCACTTTGTAAACGACGCCGTCGATGTCGTAGCCGAGGTCGGCGCGCTTGTGCTCGATGTCGCGGTAGAATTTCAACACCTCGTTGGTGCTGTCGCAGCGGCGGATAAGCGAATTCACCTGAAAGCCCCAGCCTTTCAACGCCTGCAAGATTTCCCAATGCGTTTTGCCAGGAAGTTGCGAGGCCTCGCCCCAGGCATAAGCAAAGAATTTCAACGGCCGGCGGGCGGTGATGGATGAATCGAGTTGGCGCAGCGAGCCCGCGGCGGCATTGCGCGGGTTGGCAAAAATCTTGTCGTCCTCTTTCGCCTGCCGCTTGTTGAGCGCCTCGAAATCCTTGTGGCTCATATAGACTTCGCCGCGCACTTCGAAGACGTCCGGCACATTGCGGCCGTGAATCGCGTGCGGAATGTCGGTAATGGTGCGTACATTGGCGGTGACGTTCTCGCCTTCGGCACCATCACCACGCGTGGCGCCCAGCACCAACTTGCCTTCCTCGTAACGCAGATTGCACGACAACCCGTCGATCTTGGGCTCCGCCACGAATTCGAGTTCGTCGTTCTCGCCCAGTTCCAGAAAGCGCCGAATACGTGCGACGAAATCCTGCACATCCTCTTCGGTGAAGGCGTTGTCGAGCGAGAGCATCGGCACGGCATGGCGGACTTTCTCGAATTTTTCGGCGGGCTTGGCGCCGACGCGCTTGGACGGGCTGTCCTTGCGAACAAGCTTTGGAAAGCGCGCCTCGATCGCCGCATTGCGTTCGCGCAACGCATCATATTCGGCGTCGGAAACGACAGGCGCGTCTTCCTGGTAATAGGCCCTGTCGTGCTTGGCGATGATGCCGGCCAAGTGCGCAAGTTCCTTCTTGGCCTCGACTGCAGTCAGTAAATCGATTGGTTTGCCGGAACGTTGAATCATAGAGTGGAAGCATAACTCTTCCCTCCCCCCTTGAGGGGGAGGGTGTCCAGCCGCTTGCGAAGCGAGTGGCTGGACGGGTGGGGGGTGATCCATTCATTACCCCCCTTCTGGCGCTGCGCGCCATCTTCCCCCTCAAGGGGGGAAGAGAAAACCAAGCAAGCCTTCATGCGCGGGCCCGCTTTTTCGTGGGCGGCTCGGCTTCGCCTTGCGCCTCGGCGATCAGCCGGCGCGCGGCGGCACGTGCTTCGCCGGTGACGGCCGCGCCCGATAACATGCGGGCGATTTCTTCAACCCGTTCTTCGTCGTCGAGCAAGTTGACGCCCACCGCGTCGCCCTTGCGCGTGATACGGAAATGCCGCGCGGCGCGGGCAGCGACTTGCGGCGAGTGCGTCACCAGCAACACCTGCGCCGTGCTCGCGAGCTTTTGCAGCCGCTCGCCCACAGCATCGGCCACTGCGCCGCCGACGCCGCGATCCACTTCATCGAACACCAGCACGGTTGGCGGGCTTGCCGCTGCCAACGCCACCTTGAGCGCCAGCGCAAAGCGCGCGAGCTCGCCGCCAGACGCGATCTTGGCCAGCGGGCCGAAAGGCGCGCCCTCGACGGTGGCGACTTCGAAGCCCACGCGTTCCAGGCCATTTGCGCCGGCATCGTCTTCGGCAAGCGCCGTCTAGCCCCACGCGAAAGCGCGCATTGCCGAGCTTCAGCGGCGCCAGCTCGCGCGCGACGGCAGTTTCCAGTTTTTTTGCGGCCGCCACGCGCGCAGCCGATAATTTGCGCCCAGTTTCGAGGAAAGCGGTGCGCGCAAGGGTAAGTGCTCGCTCGGCCGCAGCAAGCCGGGTGCCGTCAGCATCAATGGCCGCGAGCTTCTGCTCGAATTCCACCTGCAAGGCCGCAAGACCATCGGGCTTGACGCCATATTTTCGCGCGGCATCGCGCAGTGCGAACAAACGTTCCTCCGCCTGCTCCAATTTCGCCGGATCGGCTTCGAGCCGCGCCAACAACGATTCCAGTTCACGCCGCGCCTCTTGCGTGTGAGCCGATGCGGACTCGAGCGCGGTTTCCGCGCCGCGTACCGCCTCGCGGCCTTCCGGGGCCAGCCGTGAAAGACGGCGCTGAGCTTGTGCGAGCGCGGTTTCCGCGCCGCGTTCGCCCGTCACCAGATCGGCGGCGGCGCTGATGTCTTCTGCAATGCGCCCGGCATTCATCAGCAACGCGCGGTCGGAAGCGAGCCGCGCCTCCTCACCCACTTGCGACGCCAATTGCGACAGTTCGCGAATGGCGTGCGTCAGAAATTCGATTTCAGTGGCGGCACTGACCGCCGCGTTTTTGATGGCCACGCATTTCGCCTTTGCCGCTGTCAGCAGGGCGTGGCGCGCCGCCATGCCTTCCGCAAGCGCGACATGGCCGCCAAACATGTCGAGCAGAAGCCGATGCGTTCCGGCATCGAACAGCCCACGATCGTCCGCTTGGCCGTGCACTTCCAGCAAGGCCGCGCCAATTTCGCGGGCAAGCGCCACACTGGCGGGGGAATCGTTGATGAAGGCGCGCGTGCGGCCGTCGTTCGAGATGGTACGGCGCAAGACAAGTTCGCCGTCAACTTCGAAGCCGCTTTCCGTCAGCAGCGCCCGTACCGGATGCGCCGCTGCAAGATCGAATACCGCCGTTGCCCCGCCCTGCCCCGCGCCCGGCCGCACACTGGCGCGTAGGCCGCTCCGCCCGCCGGCCGCCAGGCCCAGCGCATCGAGCAAAATCGTTTTGCCCGCGCCGGTTTCGCCGGTGAGCACGTTCAGGCCGGAGGCAAATTCCAGCGCTGCCTTTTCGATAAGGACGATGTCGCGGACGGTGAGCGACGCGAGCATGCGCGCGGCCGTCAGAAAACGGTGTGAAAGGCTTTGCTGATCCACGACGCCTTGTCTTCCCTGGGCGCCAGGTTGGATTTGGTCAGCAGCGCGTAGGAATTCTGATACCAGTCGCTGCCCGGATAATTGAACCCGAGCACGGCGGCGGAGGTCTGTGCTTCCTTCGTGATACCGAGCGCCATATAGGCTTCGGTCAGCCGTTCCAGCGCTTCCGGGCAATGACTGGTGGTCTGATATTTTTCGACCACAACGCGAAAACGATTAATCGCCGCGATATATTCGCCTTTGCGCAGATAATAACGCCCGACATCCATTTCTTTGCCCGCCAAGTGATCGCGAGTGAGATCGGCCTTCAACTGCGCGTCGCGCGCATAAGAGGTTCCGGGGAAACGTTGGATGAGATCTTCCAACGCTGCCAGCGCCGCCCTGGTCTTGTCCTGATCGCGGCCGACATCGACGATCTGCTCATAAAGCGACACAGCTTTCAGATAATAGGCGTAGGGCGCATCCTTGTTGCCGGGATGAAGTTGAATGAAGCGGTCCGCCGCGGCGATCGTTTCGTCGTATTTGTTTGCCTGATAATAGCAAAAAGCCGACATCAGCATGGCGCGCCGCGCCCAGGCGGAATAAGGATGCTGGCGCTCGACTTCGTCGAATTGCTTGGCGGCCTGCGTCCATTCTTCTTTGGCGGCCAGCTTCAACGCCGCGTCGTAAATCGTCTCGACCGGACGCTCGACATATTCGGGCTCTTTGGTGGTGTCGTCGTCGGCACAAGCTGAAAGCGCGAAGGCCGTCGCCACAAGGACCGCACCTGCCAGGGAACGAACGGACCAAACTCGGAACACGGGCATTGTCAGCGGCATGATTCGCACCATCTGGGGGCGGCGCGAGGGGCGCCGCGTAAGTTGCGCATGCATTGGAGCTCGATCCCTTATGCCCCGGCCCGAACACGCGGTCCAGACCGTTCTGGCGCAGATGACACCACTTTCACGGGCATTTCCGCGCGGACAAATCGCGCCAGTAATTGTCGTAAAAAGGTCTGTAATTCATACAATTTTAATTGAAATGAGTCGACACTGCAACCTGAAAGGGAGTGCGTCACATGGACCAACTGACAGCACAACCAACAAAACTGAACAGGCGCGTGGATGATTATGTAGGCACGCGCATTCGCCTGCGCAGAACGCTCTTGGGGCTCACGCAAGAAGAACTGGCGGCGGCCCTTAGCATCTCTTACCAGCAGATCCAGAAATACGAGACCGGCGCAAATCGTATTAGCGCCGGTAGGCTGTTCCAGATCGCCCAAAGGCTGGGCATCGACGTGTCTTACTTCTTCGACAACCTCGATCCCAATTCGATACCCAAAGGGCTCCCGCATGGCGGGCGCAACCGGGTGGCAATCGATCTGGTACGCAACTTCCTGGAAATACCTGACGAAGACGCGCGTACGGCATTGGCGCATCTTGTGAAAGCGCTCAAAGGCCATACGAACGGGCAGCTGGAAGAAGTGACGCCTGAAGAAGAGCGTGAATACGCTTAAACGGTCTCGTAATTAGCGGGATCGGCGAAAAGCGCTTCCAACAGCGCATTATTGAGCCTGTGGCTGGACCTGCGGCCTTCATAACGTGCAACGATCGGCGCGCCAGCGAGCTTCATGTCGCCAATGGCGTCGAGAATTTTGTGGCGTACGAATTCGTCCGGGAAGCGTTGCAGGCTGGCGTTGATCACTCTGTCGTCATCGAGCACCAGCGTGTTGGTGACGCCCGCCCCGCGCCCGAACCCGGCCTCGCGGAGTTTTTCAGCATCGCTCAGAAAGCCAAAGGTGCGCGCAGGGGCGATCTCTTTGCGGTAGCTCTCGGGTGAAAACAGGAATTCGAAGGTCTGATGGCCGATGGCTTTGGACTGAAAATCGATCTCGAAGAAATATTCCGTGCGTTTCGAGGGCAGCAGCCGCGCGCCTTCCTTTTCGTTGCCCACCATCACGGGCTTCAGTACGCGAATGGATTTGCGCGCGCCGCCATTGACCACGAAGCCTGCCTGTTCGATTAGCGTCAGATAGGACGCCGCATCGCCGTCCAAGATTGGCGGCTCCGGCCCGTCCACTTCGGCAATGCAGTCGTCCACTTCGGCACCCGCCAGTGCAGACAACAGATGCTCGACCACGCCCACGCTAACGCCATCATTGGCGATTACCGTGCCAAGGCGCGTCTCGGTGACATTGGACCAGAGGGCGGAAATTTCGGCGTTCTCAGAATCACGCCTTCGGAAAATGATGCCAGTGCCGGGCGGCGCGGGCGAGAGCCGCAACCGCGCCGGGACGCCCGCATGGAGAGCAATGCCATTGGCAACTGCTTCCGATGCGAGCGTCCTGCGTGGTCCGGCCATTCCTCAGAGTATCAGTTGGTCTGCCGGCGCAGGAATGCCGGGATTTCGAAACGGTCGTCCTCGGTCGCGCCGCCGAAGAGGTCTTCCGGGGATTTGACTTGAGGTTGGGCCGTCTGCTGTGGCTGCGTTTGTGGCGCGGGCTGGGCCACAGGCTGCGGCGCATGACGCGCCATCACCTGAGCCGTTGCCCGCAGGGCGGTTGCAGCCGCGCGGGGATCCATGGCCGGATCGATGTGGTCTTCGCGCTTGCCGCGGCCGAACAGGCCGAAACGGCGCTTGGGCTCATCGACGGCCATGGCGGACACCCGGTCACGCGTGGGTTGCGGTGGCAGAGGCTCTTCCTCGATCGCCGGCGCTTCCGCGCCACCCAGCATCAACGGTTCTCCCGTTTCCGATACCTGGGCGAGGGCTTCACGCATGGCGGCTTCACGCAACACATCATTCGCCCGCGTGTTGATTTCGTGCGCGAGCGTTTCGACCTGGCGATGCACCGGGCTTGCCGCAACGGGCTGTGGCGCGCGTGCCGGCGGCACTGGCGTGCGCTGGAACATCGGCTCCGGCGGACGGCGGCGCACCGGCAGGCGTTCGACATTGGCCGGCACTTCCATGCGGTAACTTTCCGCATCGATGCCGGTGGCGACGACCGACACCCGCACGCTGCCTTCCATGTCTTCGGCGATTGCGCTGCCGAATAGGATATTTGCGTCGGGATCGACTTCTGCCCGGATGCGGTTCACGGCTTCGTCCACCTCGAACAGCATCAGGTCCGGCCCGCCGGTGACGTTAATGAGCACGGCGCGCGCGCCCTTCATCGACACATCGTCGAGCAGCGGGTTTGAGATCGCGGCTTCGGCTGCCTTCAGCGCGCGGCCCTCGCCCTCCATCTCGCCCGTGCCCATCATCGCCTTGCCCATCTCGGACATCACCGTCTTGATGTCGTTGAAGTCGCGGTTGATGAGGCCCGGCATGACGATGAGGTCTGTCACGCCGCGCACGCCCGAATGCAGCACTTCGTCCGCCATGGCAAAGGCTTGCGCGAAGGTGGTGCGCTCATTGGCCACGCGGAACAGGTTCTGATTGGGGATGATGATCAGCGTATCGACGTAGTTTTGCAGTTCATCGATACCCTGCTCGGCGACTTTCATGCGCCGGTCACCTTCGAAATGGAACGGCTTGGTCACCACGCCCACAGTGAGAATGCCGAGTTCGCGCACGGCGCGCGCGATCACGGGCGCCGAGCCCGTGCCGGTGCCGCCGCCCATACCGGCGGTGATGAACACCATGTGCGATTCGCCCAGATGCTGGAGGATTTCCTCGAGCGTTTCCTCGGCGGCCGCGCGGCCGACTTCGGGCTTGGCGCCCGCGCCCAGCCCTTCGGTAAGCTGCGCGCCCAACTGGATGCGGTGCTCAGCCTTGGATTGCGACAGCGCCTGCGCATCGGTGTTGGCGACGACGAAGCTGACACCTTGCAGCTTCGCGTTGATCATGTTGTTGACGGCGTTGCCGCCCGCCCCGCCGACACCGAGCACGGTGATGCGTGGCTTGAGCTCCGTGACCTCAGGCGCCCTTAATTTAATCGGCATTTCGACCTCCTACTGGTTACTCAGGTCTTCCGCCGACACCCCGCGAACGTGAATCTGTTCCAATTCATCGTCCGCTCGTTCCATCAACCGAACAAACTGCTGGTGAGCAAGCGCGAAAAGCCGCGCTTTTGCGTTTTCATTTCTACGCCCGCCTGGGGGTCGAGCGCTTCCGGCGCTGTGGTCGCGCCCGCGATAAGCAATCCCAAGACGGTCGAATAGGCAGGGCCAGCGGTTGCCGCCGCAAGACCCGGAAATGTTTGCGGGCGCGCAACGCGCACCTGCTTGTTGAGGATGCGCCCCGACAGTTCACGCACGCCGGCGAGCTGGCAGCCGCCGCCCGTCAGCACAGCGCGCCGTCCGGCCGACACATCGAAGCCAGATTCGCGCAAGCGGTCGCGCACATGACTGAGAATTTCTTCCATGCGCGATTGAATGACGCGCGTGAGCAGCGAGCGCTTGATGCGCTGGCCGGTTTCTTCGCCTTCCTCGCCCATTTGCGGCACTTCGATCATGTCGGTGCCCGCTTCGAGATCGCCAAAGGCAGAGCCATAAAGCGACTTGATGCGTTCGGCCGCGCCCAATGGCGTCAAGAACATGCGCGCAATGTCCGATGTTACGTGCGCGCCGCCAATGGGAATGGAGTCCACATGCACCAGCGCGTCTTCCATGAAGACGGCAATCGAGGTCACGCCCGCGCCGAAATCGATCAGCGTTGCGCCCAGCGACATTTCATCGGGCGCCAGCGTCGCCAATGCGCTGGCATAGGGCGCGTAAATCTGGCGCGCGATAGTGAGATGACAGCGCTCCACCGCCAAACGCAGGTTTTGCAAGGGGCCCGAGCGCACCGCTACCGCATGAACGGTGACGCCCAAGCGGTCGCAGAACATGCCGCGCGGGTCGCGCACGCCGCGCGATTGATCGACCACATATCCACAGGGTGCAGCTTGAATGGTTTCGTAGCCCGCCTCGCGGCAATTGCGTTTGCCTTCGGCAAGCACGTCGCGCAATTGCGTGTCGCCGATGAGCGCGCCGCCAAGCGTACGCTCGGCCCGTGCGTTGATGCTTTTCGGCTGGCCGCATTGCACGGACAGGATCACGTCCTGGATGCGATGGTCGGCAAGGCGCTCGGCGACTTCGACCGTTTCGCGGATGGAATCTTCGGCAAGTTCGAGACTGATCACCGAGCCCGTACGCACGCCCTGTGATTCGTGCACAGACGAGCCAAGCACTTTCAGCCCGCCGGCCTCGGCCTTGCCTATGATGCAGGCGATCTTGGACGAGCCGACATCAAGCGCGGCAATCAGCCCGCTCCGCGTCGCCGGCGCTTTCGCCCCATTCGTCCTTGGCCGTAATTCTCCCATCAGGCTGGCCTCTCCCGCGGCACAGGCTGCGAATCACCATTATGTAGCCGGAATATGTACGAATCGGGATAGCGCAAGTCGATCACTTCGATCTCGCGCTCGAGCACCCCCTTGTCGACAATGAGGCGTTCGAGGTCGGAAATTTGAGTCTGCCAGCCCTGTTCGGGCAGTTTCACCACCACATTGCCATCGAGAATCAGGTTCCAGCGCCTTTCGGAAACGAACTCGACCGCCTTGATTCGCGCCGCCACTGCCCGGCTGGCCATCACGGCATCAAGCAGGGGGGCGGCGGCCTCAGGCGCGCCTTTGCCCATGATCAGCGGCAGGCGGGCGAACTCCGCCAACCCGTTTTGCGTGATGACGCCGCCCGAGCGTTCAACCACAGCCATATCGTTGCCGTTCTTCCATAGGGCGAATGGGCGTTTTTCGACGATGACCACCGATATGACATCGGGGAATTGACGGCGGACTTCGGCATCGGCGACCCAGGGCAGGCGCAACAGGCGCGCGCGGGCCAGCGCCGGATCGGTGGCGAAAATCGAATCACCCGGCTGTATGGCGAGCGCCGCATAGATCGCGTCAGCGGAGGTGCGTTCATTGCCCTGAAGCGTGACGCGCGAAACCGCAAAGCCGAGCTTGCCGAAGGCTGCAGCCGTGGAGTGCGCAAGGTTGTCATACGTCCTGCCGAAATAGCCGCCCGCGACTAGCCCGGCCAATACGGCGCCCACGATCAGCATGCAGGTGAGGAACAGCATGGGGCGGCGTGTCACGCGCAACGCGCCGGCCAGGCGCGACATGGTTCCGCTGTCGCGCCCGCGGCGGCCGCGCCCGCGTTCTGGACGAAGCATGACCGTTTTCGCCCAGCCGCCGCGGCGCGGATTGGAACGTGTGGTTCGCCTGCGTTTCACCGATCGCATGAGGCGTCCTCCACGATCCAGCGCACCAATGCGCGGAAATTCATGCCTTTATATGCGGCCTGTTCCGGCACCAGCGACGTCGCCGTCATGCCGGGCTGCGTATTCACTTCCAGAATGATGATGCGGTTTTGGCCCTTGGTGTCGTCGTAACGGAAATCCGTGCGGCTGACGCCGCGGCAGCCGAGCGCGATATGCGCCATCTCGGCCAGACGCATTGCTTCTTCGGTAACCTTGGCTGAAATTTTTGCCGGAATGACGTGATCGGAGCCGCCTTCGGAATATTTCGCCTCGTAATCGTAGAAATTCGTGTTGGACGTGATCTCAGTCACAGCGAGTGCTTTGTCGCCCATTACCGCAACCGTCAGTTCGCGGCCCGGCACATATTCCTCGACCATCACGTCGTCGCCGAGCGTCCATTTGTCTGAGCCAAGCTCGCCCGGCGGACGATTGTCGCCCTGGCGGATGATGAAGACGCCGACGGATGAACCCTGATTGACCGGCTTCACCACATAAGGCGGGGCCATCTGGTGCGATTGGCTGGCGGCCTTGCGGTTGACCACCAGACTTTTCGCCACGGGAATATTGGCCGCGCGAAACACCGTCTTGGCGCGTTCCTTGTGCATGGCAAGTGCGGACGCCAGCACGCCGGAATGCGTATAGGGAATTTGCAAAAGCTCGAGCACGCCTTGCACGCAGCCATCTTCGCCCCAACGGCCATGCAGTGCGTTGAATACGGCATCCGGTTTGGCCTTGCGCAGTTGTTCCGAAAGATCGCGGCCCGCATCGACTTCGGTGACGTCGTAGCCTTCTTCGCGCAACGCTTTGGCGCAAGCGGTACCCGAAACCAGACTGACCTCGCGCTCGGGCGAAAGGCCGCCCAGTAAAACGGCAACGCGTTTGAACTTGCTCATTGCGCGGTCCCCACGATTGGGGCGCGTCCCACCCGCTTGATTTCCCATTCGAGGCTGACGCCCGATTTCGCCTTCACGCGTGCGCGCACGTCTTCGCCCAGCGCTTCGATGTCGGCGGCCGTAGCGTTGCCCGTGTTTAGCAGGAAATTGCAATGCTTTTCAGACACTTGCGCGGCCCCTCGCATCAGGCCGCGGCAGCCCGCCTGATCGATCAGTTGCCACGCCTTGTGACCATCCGGGTTCTTGAAGGTCGAGCCGCCGGTACGCGTGCGCACAGGTTGCGTTGCTTCGCGTTGTTCGACCAGCGCATCCATGCGCGCGCGTATGGCAGCCGGTTCATCGCGCGCGCCGTGCAACACGGCCTCGATGAAAATGAAATCTTCCGGTGTGCCCGATTTGCGATAGGCGAATTGCATATCGGCCTGCGACAGCGTGTGCTTCTTGCCATGCGTATCCAGCGCAGTCGCTTCCACCAGCACGTCCTTGATTTCTTTGCCGTAGCATCCGGCATTCATGCACAGCGCGCCGCCGATGGTGCCGGGAACGCCGCGCAGGAATTCTAATCCGCCAATGCCGGCATCGGCCGCCGCACGCGCCACGGCCGCATCGAGCGCCGCCGCACCCACGCGCACACGGTCACCTTCGATGACCACGCGGCCGAACGCGCCGGGCAATCTGACAACCACGCCGGGAATGCCGCCATCGCGCACCAATAAATTCGAGCCGACGCCGATCACACTGACCTCGGTGCCTGCGGGTTTCGCGGCAAGAAACGTGGCGAGGTCATCGGCATCCGCCGGGCGGAAAAGAATTTCCGCCGCGCCGCCGGCGCGGAACCACACCAGATCCTTCAACGCCGCATTCTCGGCATAGGTGCCGCGCACGGGCGGAAGCATGTTGCAGGGGCGTGAGGCCATCACCGCTTGCCTCCCAGCGCCAGAGATTTTTCCTGCGCCACCAACGCGGCCTCAAGATTCGCCGCCCATTGGGTGATCGAGCCCGCGCCCAGCATGACGATGACGCCGCCGGGCTTCAGCCAGGGCGCAACGGTCGCCGCGAGATCGGCTTCGCCGTCGATCACCAGCACGTTGCGGTGGCCGTGCGCGCGCAAGGCTTCCGCAAACGTGTCGCGGTTGAAGCCTTCGATCGGCGCTTCGCCTGCCGGGTACACCGGGGCGATGACAGCCGCGTCGGCATCGTTGAGGCAAGAACAGAACTGCTCGAAGGTGTCGCGCAGCCGCGTGTAGCGATGAGGCTGCACCACGGCCACCACCGGCCCGGCATAGGCCTGGCGCGCGGCCTTGAGCGCCGCAGCAATCTTGAATGGGTTGTGCGCGTAATCATCGATGATTGCCGAGCCATTCCATTCGCCGACGCGCGTGAAACGGCGCTTGACGCCTTCGAAGGCGGCAAGAGCGCCGCGAATTTTCTCGATGCCCATGCCGAGTTCGCGCGCCACCACGATGGCCGCCAGCGCATTCTGCACATTGTGCTCGCCCGGCATCGGCAGATGGAATTGGCCCAGGCTCGTTTCCGTGTGCTTGCGGCGGTCGGTGACAACGACCTCGAAATGCGAGGATCCTTGCGAGAAGCTGATATTGGCTGCGCGCACATCGGCCTGCGGACTCATGCCGTAAGTAATGAGGCGGCGGTCTTCGACGCGGCCCACCATCGCCTGCACGTCGGGATGATCGAGGCACAGCACGGCAAAGCCATAGAACGGCACATTCTCGACGAACTCTTTGAAGGCCGCGCGCAAGTTATCGAAGGTCTGGAAGTAATCGAGGTGATCGGGATCGATATTGGTCACCACGGCGACGGTTGCCGGCAGACGCAGGAAGGTGCCGTCGCTTTCGTCGGCTTCCACCACCACCCAGTCGCCCTTGCCGAGGCGCGCATTGGTGCCATAGGCGTTGATGATGCCGCCATTGACCACGGTGGGATCGAACCCGCCGGCATCCAGCAGCGCGGCGATCAATGTGGTGGTCGTGGTCTTGCCGTTGGTGCCGGCGATGGCGACACAACTTTTCAGCCGCATGATTTCGGCCAGCATCTCGGCCCGGCGCACCAGCGGCAGGCCGAGATCGCGCGCCGCATCCATTTCCACGTTGCCGGGCTTCACTGCGGAGGAATAGACCACCACTTGCGCGTCCTTGAGATTGTGCGCGCTGTGGCCGATGGCGATAGGAATGCCGAGCGCGCGCAGACGCTTCACATTGGCATTTTCAACAGTGTCACTGCCCTGCACTTTATATTTGAGGTTGTGCATCAGCTCGGCGATGCCGCTCATGCCAATGCCGCCGATGCCAATGAAATGGATTGTGCCGATGGAAAGAGGAACGCGGGTGATACTCATGCCGCCTCCTTCCCCAGTGTTTCCACCAGGTCGGCCAGATGGCGCGCCGCGTCGGGGCGACCAAGCTTATGCGCGGCGGCCGCGCGTTCGGCCAATTCGGTCGGATGCTCGAACAAGGCTTCAAGAAAGCCCGCAAGTTCTTCCGGCGTGAGTTTCGATTGCGGCACGTTCCAAGCGGCGCCCGCCTTTTCCATCACGCTGGCGTTGGCGGCCTGATGATCATCCGTCGCAAAAGGATAAGGCACCAGGATCGCCGGGCGGCCAATGACAGCAAGCTCGCTCACGGTGGATGCGCCGCTGCGGCAAATGACGAGATGCGCGTCCGCCATGCGCCGCGGCAGGTCACCATAGAACTTCGCGACATCGCATTTTATTCCAGCACTTTTGTAAGCGAGCCGCACGGCTTCCACGTCTTCAGCGCGGCATTGTTGCGTTACATCCAGCCGCGCGCGCAATTTTTCGGGAAGCATGGCAAGCGCAACCGGCACAATCTCACTTAAAGCGCGCGCACCCTGACTGCCGCCAAATATAAGGACTCGTATCGGGCCCGCATTGCTCGGCGGCGTGTAGGTCGATGTGGCGAGCGCCACCGCCTCCGGGCGCACCGGATTGCCGGTGAAGACCACACGGGTTTGGTCTTTCGGCGCGAAGCGGACGAATGGCAGCGAGGCGCTAATCTTTTTCACTTTCGAAATCAGCAAACGGTTGGCGCGTCCGGGCACGGCGTTCTGTTCGTGCAGCAAAGTGGGAAGCCCCGCAAGCCATGCCGCCGTCATCACCGGAAGGCTGGGATAGCCGCCAAAGCCAACGACCGCGCGCGGCTTCAGCCGCAAGAGTTTCGCCAGCGCGGACAGCACGCCTACGCCGATAATGCCGAACGCGGCGACACGCCCCGGCGCCGAGCGATTGGCGAAGGTCGCCGATGGCACGCGCGAAATTTCCGCGCCGGGAAACACGTCGCCGAATTTTTGGCTGCGCTCGTCGGTCATCACCACAACGCGGCCGCCGCGGCGCGCGAGTTCGCTTGCCAGCGCCTGGGCCGGGAAAAGATGCCCGCCGGTGCCACCGGCGGCGAGGACGAAGGCCGCGCTCATGGCGCATGCTCCGGCACATTGGGCCGCTGGCGCGTGACGGCAAGCGCCAAGCCCAGCGTCAAGGCAACCGCGAACAGCGACGAACCGCCGTAAGAAACAAACGGCAGCGTCATGCCCTTGGCGGGAAGAATACTGAGCGCCACGCCCATATTGATGAAAGCCTGGAAGCCGATGGCGATGGCGAGGCCGGCGCCCGCCAACTGCACAAACGGATCGCGCGCTTTCGATGCGCGCAACAAAAGACGGATCGTGATCACGCCAAACAGCAGCGCAATCAACGCGCAGAGTGCGAGACCATATTCCTCGCCCGCCACGGCATAGATGAAATCGGTATGCGCATCAGGCAGGCGATACTTGATCGTGCCCTCGCCTGGGCCAACGCCCGCAATGCCGCCTCTCTCGAAGGCTTTCAGCGCCAGGCCCGTCTGATAGCCCGTGCCCGCGTCGAAGAACTGGCTGATGCGTTCGCGCACATGGGGATGGGTGAAATAGGCAAATGCCGCGAGGATGGCACTGCCGCCGCCCAATGCCGCCAGCCAATAATATTGCAAGCCTGCAAAGAACAGCATGGCGACACATAGCACGACCAAGAGTGCCGTCTGACCGACATCGGGCTGCATGAGAAGGATTGCAATAGCCGGCGCAAGCAAAGCCAGCGTCACCAGTTCGCCCGGGAAGCCGCGTTTCAATTTGTCGGCGAGAAACGTTGCGGCGAGAATGGCAAAAGCCGGCTTCAAGAATTCCGAAGGCTGCAATTTCAGCCCACCCAGTTCCAGCCAGCGATGTGCGCCGTTCACTTCGCCGCCGCCAAGGAGCGCGATACCTGTACCGATCAGCGCTAGGCCGAACAGTGCGGCCGCGAAAAGACGGATATTCTTGGGATCAAGCAGCGAAGTAACAACCAGTATCCCGCCAGCCGTCGCTGCGAATGCAATCTGTTTCAGTGCGTAACGGAAATCGCCGGCAACTTGGGCCGAACCTGTGGCCGCGGGGCTTGCCGCGCAGGCCAGCACCAGGCCGATGGCGATCAGCGCAAGAACGCAGGCCAGCGTCACGCGGTCGATGGTCCACCACCAGCGCGCGACGCCACTATTGTCGGTGCGCGAGTAGCTCATGCGCTGGCCCTCGCGTTGGGTTTCGCGGATTCCATCAATGCCTTGACGCCCGCGCGGAACACATCGCCGCGCTGTTCGTAATCGCGGAACTGATCGAAGGACGCGCAAGCGGGCGACAGCAGCACGACGAGGTCGGATGCAGCACTGGCACGCGCGTCTTGCGCTGCGCTATCAAGTGCGCGTTCGAGCGTGCTCGACTGCATGGTTTCTACGCGGCCAGAAAGCGTCTTGGCGAAATCGGGCGCCGCTTCGCCGATGAGATAGGCCTTGCGGATGCGCGGGAAGAAGGGCGCGAGGCTGGCGATACCGCCTTCTTTCGGCTGTCCGCCAGCAATCCAGAAAATATCATTGAAGCAAGCCAATGCGCGCGCCGCGGCCTCGGCATTGGTGGCTTTCGAGTCATTTACGAACCGCACTTTGCCGATGCGGCCAACCTCTTCCATGCGGTGAGCAAGACCCGCAAAACGCTGAATGGCGTTGACGATAGCGCGGCCGTCACGCACCAGCCGTTTCACCGCCACATAGGCCAGCGCTGCGTTCTGCCAATTGTGCGCGCCCGGCAAATGCGTAGCCGTGTTGAAATCGGAGACCTGCGCGGCAGGCTGGCCCCACGCGTCGTACAGCTTGCCGTCGATCACGAAAACACCGCGGCCCAAAACTTTTCCAACCGAAACAGCGACCGCTTCTGGCGGCGCAGCGGCGGCAAGTTTCGTATAGATCGCAGAAGAATACGTGTCGTCCACGCCGATGACGATATGGCCGCTCTTGGCCACATGTTCGAGCAACCGCGCTTTGACGCCCGCATAATTTTCCATCGTGCCGTGGCGGTCGATGTGATCGGGCGTGAGATTGGTCAGAACCGCCACATCGGGCGTTAGGCTTGGCGAAAGATCGATCTGGTAAGAAGAAATTTCCAGCACATAAACCGTCTTAGCCGCGGGCGGCGCGAGATCGAGCACGGGCTGGCCGATATTGCCGCCCACCTGCGCGTCGAAGCCGCAGCTCTGCAAAATGTGGCCGATCAGCGCCGTCGTGGTTGATTTGCCGTTGGTGCCGGTGACAGCAATCACAGTCGCATTCGCGCCCTGCATGGCGCGGGCGAACAATTCGACATCGCCGATCAGCTCGACATCGCGCCCGCGCGCGTGAATGACAATCGGATGCGGCGCAGGATGCGTGAAGGGCACGCCGGGGCTCAAGACCAGCGTCTTGATGCGATCCCACGGCCATTGCTCCCAGGGCTGCACGGTGGCGCCGAGTTTGGCCGCTTCCGCACGCGCGTCTTCCTTGTCGTCCCAGGCGAAGATGCGCGCATCGCCCACCTTGAGCGCGCGCACGGCGGACAACCCGGACCGCGCCAGCCCGAAGACGCCGACCGAACCACCTGCGAAGTTGCGCGCCGCGATCATCGTTTCATCTCAGCTTCAGCGTCGAAAGGCCGATCAGCGCCAGCACCACGGCGATGATCCAGAAACGGATGACAATGGTTTGTTCCTTCCAGCCCAGCTGCTCGTAATGGTGATGGATCGGCGCCATCCTGAACACGCGCTTGCCGGTGGTCTTGAACGAGATCACCTGCACGATCACCGACACGGCTTCCATGACGAACAATCCGCCGACGATGCCGAGCACGATCTCGTGCTTGGTGGCGACGGCAACCGCGCCCAGCAATCCGCCGAGCGACAGCGAGCCGGTGTCGCCCATGAACACCATGGCGGGCGGCGCGTTGTACCAAAGGAAACCGAGACCGGCGCCAAGCACCGCGCCGAGGACCACCGTAAGCTCGCCGGTGCCGGCCACATAATGAAGCTGCAAATAATCCGCGAACTTCACGTTGCCGACGAGATAGGCGATGAGAAGGAACGTCGCCGCCGCGATCATCACCGGCACAATGGCTAAGCCATCCAGCCCGTCGGTGAGATTGACGGCATTTGATGCGCCCACGATCACCAGCGCGCCGAAGACAATAAAGAACCAGCCGAGACTGATAAGCACGTTTTTGAGAAATGGCACCGCTACGGCGCCTGCCAATGGCTGCGACTGGAGCGACATCAGCCACATCACCACGCCGGCAGCCACTACGAATTCGCAGAAGAGTTTGACCCTGCTGCGCACGCCAGCGGGCGAGCGCTTGCTGACTTTTAGATAATCATCGGCGAAGCCAAGAAGACCGAACGCCAGCGTCACCGCCAGCACCGCCCAGACATAACCGCTCGACAGATCGGCCCACAACAAGGTGGCGATAGCAGCCGAGATCAGGATCAAAAGCCCGCCCATGGTCGGCGTGCCCTGCTTCTCGATGATGTGGCGCGCGGGCCCGTCGTCGCGGATCGGCTGGCCCTTGCCCTGATGCGCTTTCAGCCAGCGGATGAGCGGCGGGCCCAGGATGAAACTTACCAGCAGCGCTGTCATGATTGAACCGCCGGTGCGGAACGTCAGATAGCGGAAGACATTGAAGATCTCGAAGCGATCCGCCAATGGCACCAGAAAATGATAAAACACGTGTTCCCCCTCTACGCCGCTGCCGCGCCGCCCCCGTTGCTGCTGAGCGCCTTTAGCGCATCGATGATCACCGACATGCGGCTACCGAACGACCCTTTGACCAGAACGACATCGCCCGCGTGCAACGCGCCCGTGAGTTGCGGCGCAAGCTCGGCCGAAGTCTTTGCGTAGGCGCCTTTGCGCGTGGCCGGCAAGGCTTGCCACAGCGCTTCCATCTGCGGGCCGCAAAGAAAAACCAGATCTGTGTGCGCGGCTTCGATGTCTTTGGCGAGACCGGCGTGAAGCGTCAGAGATTCTCGCCCAAGCTCGAGCATGTCGCCCAGCACAGCGATGCGCCGGCCGCCCGAGCGCGGGCGCGCCACGGCCAGCAGACCCAGTGCCGCTGCCATGGAAACCGGATTGGCGTTGTAGCTTTCGTCGATGATGTCGATGCCGCCCGTCTTGGACAGCACGGTAAAGCGCGCGCCGCGGCCTTTGAGTGGCGTGAATTCTTCCATCGCGCGCGCGATGTTCGCGACGTTGACGCCAAGTTCGTTCGCAGCAAGCAAAGCTGCTACGGCATTCATGGCGATATGGTGACCCTGGGCGCCAATGTGAAATTCGATCATTCGGCCGCGAATTTCGGCGGCAACTTTCTGCCCTTCGTTATCCGATGCCGCGGAAATCAGCCGCGCGTCAGCGCCCGCTTTAGCGCCGAAGGTAAGAATATTTTTTACGCCTGCGGCACGCGCATGTTGTTTGAGTCGTTCCGCGTGGAGGTTATCGGCGGGAATGATGGCCGCGCCATCCGGCTCTAGCCCCTCAAAGATTTCCGCTTTGGCGTCGGCGATTTTTTCCACTGTCCCGAAATATTCGAGATGTGCGGGCGCGACCGTGGTTACCAGCGCCACATGCGGGCGAACCTGTTTCACCAGAGCGCGGATTTCGCCTTCGTGATTTATACCGATTTCGAACACGCCAAAATTTGTTTCACGGTTCATGCGTGCGAGGCTGAGCGGCACGCCCCAGTGATTGTTGTACGATGCCGCGGACGCCGCCACCGTGCCCGCACGTTCCAGCGCAAGCCGGAGCATTTCCTTGGTCGTGGTTTTGCCAGCGCTACCGGTGACAGCGACGATGCGCGCACGGCTGCGTTCGCGCGCGGCGCGGCCAAGCGCTTCAAGTCCCGCCTGCGTGTCGGGCACAATCAGTAATGCCGCACTGTCGGAAACATTTTCCGGTTTGCGTGAAACCAGCGCCGCCGACGCGCCATGCTTGAAGGCATCGGGAACAAATTCATGGCCATCGCGCTCGCCCTTGAGCGCGATAAATAATGCGCCCTGTTCGAGTGTGCGGGTATCGATGGAGACGCTTGCGGCATTCCATTCGCGCGTCGAGCGCCCGCGCGTTGCGGCATCTGCTTCTTTTGAAGTCCAGAGGGCCGCGCTCATGCGCCCTCCTTCGCCGCCCAACCGCCGAGCGATCTGGTGGCCTTAATGGCTTCGTCTTCATCCGAAAACGGTTGCGTGACTCCGTTGATAATCTGGCCCTGCTCATGGCCTTTGCCCGCGATCACTAGCGCGTCGCCTGCGTGCAATCCGGATATCGCCGTTTGGATCGCTTCCGCGCGGCCGCCGATTTCCTTGGCGCCGGGGCAGCCCGCCAATATGTCACGGCGGATGGTGGCCGCATCTTCGCTGCGCGGATTGTCGTCGGTGACAATGATGGCATCGGAATATTTCCTAGCTGCCACACCCATCAACGCGCGCTTGCCTTTGTCGCGGTCGCCGCCACAGCCGAAGACGAGATGCAGCTTGCCTTTGACATGCGGGCGCAAAGCCTGCAGCACAGTTTCAAGCGCATCCGGCGTATGCGCATAATCGACATAGATGGCCGCGCCGGATTTGGCGCGCGCTACAAGCTGCAGCCGCCCCGGCGCGCCGTTCAAAGTCTCCAGCGCCGCGAAAACTTTTTCGGGTTTATCGCCAAGCCCAAGTGCAAGTGCTGCAGCCACCAACGCGTTCGAGGCCTGGAACAGTCCCGCCAGCGGCACGCGCACATCATAGTCGCGATTTTCATAATGCAATTTCAACAGCTGGCCATTCGTATCCACGCTGTGGCCAGCGAGATGCAAGTCCTTGCCCTTTTGGCCAACCGTCAACAGGCGCAATTTCCGCTTCTTGGCCGCGGCTATGAAGCTATCCGCATTCGGCACGTCGGCGTTCACTACCGCCACGCCGTCCGGCTGCAACACGCTTTCGAACAGGCGTAACTTGGTGGCGAGATAATGTTTTTGTGTCGGATGATAGTCAAAATGATCGCGCGTGATGTTGGTGAAGGCGGCCGCCTTCACGCGCACGCCGTCGAGGCGAAACTGATCGAGCCCATGGCTCGATGCCTCCATGGCCAAATGCGTCACGCCGTCTCGTTTCAGCTGCGCAAGCTCGGCATGCAGGCCGATGGGGTCGGGCGTGGTCTGCGCCAAGGATTTTTCGCCCGATGGCGAAACAATTCCGATGGTGCCGAGGCTTGCCGCCTTGCGCCCCACGGCCGACCAGATTTGGCGCAAGAATACGGTCACCGACGTTTTGCCGTTCGTACCGGTGACGGCGGCAATCACATCGGGTTGCAGGCGATAAAAATCGGCGGCGAGTTCGGCCAGCCTGCGGCGCGGATTGGCGTCGGCGATGAAACGTACGCCAGCCGCGCGCGCGGCCTCGGCGGCATCAGGCGCGCCCAGCACCGCCACCGCGCCTCGCTTTACCGCATCCGCGATGAAGCGCGCGCCGTCGGTTTTGCCGCCGGCGATGGCTGCGAACAAGAATCCGGGGCGCACATCGCGGCTATCGGCCGCGAGGCCGCGAAATTCCTGCCCTTGCTCGCTCACGCTTTCGATCACTCCCGGAGGGCCTCACCATCGCCCGCGATTATGGTTGCTTTGTGGATTCTCGTTGGCCATCTGCGGCCGCAACTGCGTCATTGCGTGGCATGCCCAACAACGGCGCGATGCGCGCGATAACCCGACCTGCAACCGGGGCCGAAGTATAGCCCGCCGTCGCAAAGCCGGACGTGTCTTTCGTTCCCTTCGGCTCGTCCAGCATGACGAAGACGAGGTATTGCGGGGCTTCGATCGGGAACACACCGCAGAACGAGGAAATCAGCGAGTGGCGGAGATAGTGGCCAGCGTGAGGCTTTTCCGCCGTGCCGGTCTTCCCCCCAACGTCATAGCCCGGCACGTTGGCCTGCTTGCCGGTGCCATCTGTCACGACAAGGCGCATCAGTTTGCGCATGGTGGCGCTGGTTTCAGCGGAAATCACCCGCTCGCCTTGCTGCGCGGTGCTGCGTTTGAGGAAAGTGGGCGCGATCCGCGTGCCGCCGTTAACCACGGCGGCAGCAGCGGCAGCGAAAGACAGCGGGCTTACCGAAATGCCGTGGCCGTAGGCGATGGTGGCGTTCTCGATATCGCCCCAATGGGCTGGCACCAGCGGCGCGGCGCTTTCCGGCAGTTCCGTCCGCGCGGGCGACAGCAATCCCATGCGCTGCAGGAAGGCGCGCTGGCGCTCGGGGCTTCCGCGCATGGCAATCTGGGCGGTGCCGATATTGGAGGACTCCGCGAACACCATCGCCGCCGTCAGCGTGGGTCCCAGCCGTTCGAAATCATGAATTTGGAAGCGCCCCATTTGCAGCGGCTGACCGACATTGATTTTTTCGTCGAGCCGGACGCTATGTTCGTCGATCGCTTCCGCGAACGAGAAAATCTTGAAGATGGAGCCGAGCTCGTAAACGTCCTGCGACATGCGGTTGCGTTGTGCGGCAAGGGAAATGCCGTCACGCTGGTTGGGTTCGTAATCGGGAAGCGAAACGAGTGCCAGCACTTCGCCGGTGTGCACATTGAGCACGATGCCGCCTGCGGCCGTCGCGTTAAATTCCTGCTGGCCGTCCGCCACTTCGCGCGCCAGCGCGTATTGAATCCGCATGTCGAGCGAAAGCTGAACCGGGCTATTCGCCGCGCCGAGCAACTGATTAAGCCCAAGCTCCAGGCCCGAAACGCCGTGGTCATCGATGTCCACCTGGCCTACCGAGTGCACGATGGAGCGGCTGCCCGGGTAATAACGGCGGAAGCTATCCTCGAAGATAAGACCGGGAAGGCCAAGCTGCATCACAGCGTTCTGCTCGGATGGTGTAAGCGCGCGCTCGACCGCGATGTATCCGCGCTTGGGCGTGAAGGCCAGTTGCAGGCGCCGCTCATCCGCGCCCGTAACAGCGGCAAGATCATGCGCCGCCTGATCGGGATTCCAGAACTCTGCGGGGCGCGCATAGAGATCGCGCACAGGAAGATCGCGTGCGATGAGCGCGCCATTGCGATCGACCAGGTCGGCGCGCGCGTATAAAGCTTTTGCTTCGCCCGTAACCGCCGCCGTGGCGCTTCCGAAGACGGTAACATCGACCAGGCGGGCGCCAATCAGCGCGAAGCCGAAGGCGCAAAACACTGCGGCAAACGCAATGCGTCCCCGGACAAGCGCGAGGGGAACGTTGCGCGCGCCCATGTGCCTCACATGCCGATACGGAAGGCGACGACTTTGAGGTTCGCCTGCGCTGGCGGCGCCGGAATAACCGCCCTCGCCGTGCGCACTGGCGTATCGGAAAGCCCGCCCTTACGCGGCAAGAGCTCAAGCGATGAAAGCTCGATGGCCGGCCTGTCGGCAAGATCGAGATGGCGTTCGGCCAGCGCCGCAATACGCGCGGGCTGCGTGGCACGCGCCCATTCCGCGCCAAGCACGGCCAGCGTGTTGTGCTCTTTCGCAATGGCGCGCTCGGTGGTGACGAGATCGGCGCGCGCGATGCGCGCTTCCTCGGCAATGCGATAGAGGCCGAGGCACACGATCCCGGTCACCAGAATAAAAGCAAAGTTGAGCGTGCGCATCATGGGGGGCCTCCTAGGCGGCAAGGTCACTCCAAGCGGGTGCTGCCGTGCGTTCGGCGGCGCGTAGCTTGGCGGAGCAGGAACGGGGATTGGTTTCGACTTCACTCATGCGGGGCGTGCGTGGGCTGGGAGGAATAAGACGGAACGTCGGCGCGCGCGTGGGCGCCATATCGGGCGCATGGCGCGAGGCGCGAGGTGTTTTGCCCGCGCGCTCGGTGAGAAAGCGTTTGACGATGCGGTCTTCCAATGAATGGAACGCGACCACGGCGAGCCTGCCCATCGGCTTGAGCGTGCGTTCGGCGGCTTCGAGGCCGCGCTCAAGCTCGCCCAATTCATCGTTCACATAAATGCGCAGCGCCTGGAAAGTGCGCGTAGCGGGATGGATAGGCTGTTTGCGTGCCGCCGGGCCAAGCGCCTTCTCGACTATTTCTGCCAGTGTGCGCGTACGCGTGATGGGCCGCGCGGCAACGATGGCATGGGCAATCGCGCGGGCGCGTTTTTCTTCACCGTAACGGCGGAAAATATCGGCAAGATCGGATTCGGATAGCGTGTTCACGGCGTCGGCCGCGGTTGGGCCTTTCGCGCCCATGCGCATGTCGAGCGGACCATCGGCGGTAAATGAAAACCCCCGCTCCGCCTCATTCAACTGGAATGACGAGACGCCTAGATCGAACGCAATGCCGTCCACAAGCGTACGGACAAACGCATCCATTTCCGAGAAGCGGCCTTCGATCAGCGTGAGCCGGTCGCCAAAGCGTTGCGCGAGCGATTGCCCGCGGGCGAGTGCTTCGGCATCGCGGTCGATGGCATAGACCACGCATTTGGCGCGCGAGAGTAACGCTTCGGAATAGCCGCCGCCACCGAAGGTGGCGTCGACATAGATGGCGCCATCGCGAGGCGCCAGCACCGCCATTACCTCTTCCAGCATCACCGGGATATGTTTGGCGCTCATGAACGGCTCTTGCGGGCGCGTTCGATGCGCGCGCGTTCGATGGGCGCGAAACGGTCGGGATCCCACATCTGGAATTTGCGCCCCATTCCGACGAAGGTGACGCGCTCCTTGATGCCGGCGTGCGCGATGAATTCGTCTGGCAAACGGATGCGGCCTTCGTCGTCGAAATTGAGCAGCTGGCTCGCGGCCAACACGGCCTGCGCCTGCGCATCGTGGTCTTCGCTGAAGAAGGGATCGAGCGCGCCAAGCCGCGTCTGAAACTCGGCGATCAGCGCGCTGCCGAATGCTTCCAATGCGGGGCTGGAAAACGACGGGAAGCAATAGACGCCGGCGATCTCCTGCGCCGCCAGAATCTGGCGAAAGGGCGCGGGCACGCTGACGCGCGCTTTGGCGTCCAGTTTGTTGGTCACCGTCGAAACGAACGGTTGCACGGCTATGCTTACGCCCCCGGATCCCTGGCCGGCCGGAGCGGCCTGCCTAGCCGCCAGATGCGGCAAATGGGATTACATGGGATACCATGGGAAAATCGAAGCGGTCAACGAAAAAGTCTAGGACTTATATGGACTTGGCTGACTACTACTTGGGCTCGTCTTGCCTCAACATACAATTTCCGTAGAACAAACGAGAAACTGAGTATAGCCCAAGTAATTACCACGTATCAGGGTAAATAAAGGGCTAACACAACTTGTTCTTGGTCTGTTCGGATTCGGGGGAAAAATGCGTCAGATGGCCTGTAAGCCGGGTTCTGTCCCTCATTGCTGAAGGGATGGCCATTCCTCTGGGATGTGCGTCGCCGCACACCTCACGCGACCTACCCGGACGGCGATCCGGAAACGGATCAGGTGCCATCCCTATTTGGTCTTGCTCCCGATGGGGCTTGCCAAGCCACCTCTGTTGCCAGAGATGCGGTGCGCTCTTACCGCACCATTTCAACCTTGCCGGACCTTTAGGGTCTTAGGCGGTGTCATTTCTGTGGCGCTGTCCCTGGGGTTACCCCCGGCGGATGTTATCCGTCACCGTGTCTCCGTGGAGCCCGGACTTTCCTCGACGCTTCTTGCGAAGCCCCGCGGCCATCCGGCCATCTGACGCGCATTGAAACTACGTCATTCCCGGCCAGCGAGCAACGCGAGCGCGAGCCGGGAATCCATGGATGGCCGGGTCGCGCTTCGCTGCCCGGCCATGACAGGATTCTATTGAAGCGCCCTGTCGACCGCCGCCAAAGCGTGGATTTCGGTGGTGTCGAACAAGGGGACCGTGCTGTCCCCGGCCTTAACCAGCAACGGTATTTCGGTACAGCCGAGGATGACGGCCTGCGCGCCTTCCGACACCAGGCGCGCGATGACGGAGCGAAATGCAGCACGCGAGTTATCGTCAATCTTACCCCGCACCAATTCCTCAAAAATCACCCGGTGGACGAGTGCGCGATCGGCATCGTTTGGGACCAGCACATCCAGCCCGTGTTTTTCGCGCAGCCGGCCTTTGTAGAAATCTTCTTCCATCGTGTAGGCGGTGCCGAGCAGGCCGACGCGCCCAAATCTTGCCTGCTTGATCTTTTCGGCGGTGGGATCCGCGATATGCAGAACCGGCAAACGCGATTGCCATTCTACCGCCTCGGCCACGCGGTTCATGGTGTTGGAACAGATCACAATGAAATCGGCCCCGCCGCGAGCGAGCATCTTGCCCGCCGCAATCATCTTGTCTCGCGCATCGTCCCAACGCCCGGCCTCCTGCAATTCTTCCATCTCGCCGAAATCGAACGAATACATCAGCGTCTTGGCGGAATGGGTGCCGCCAAGACGCCGCTGGGTTTCGCGATTGATGATGCGGTAATATTCGGCCGACAACTCCCAACTCAGGCCGCCAATAAGGCCGATGGTTTTCATTGCGCGTCGAGCTTGGCTAGTAGCCCGGCGAGAATGGATTCGCACTCGGCATCCATCACGCCGTCGAGCTTGCCCGGCCGAAAATGGCGCTGAAAGGCGATAATGGCCTGTTCCAGCGAAACCTCCGTATCCGGACGAATGCCATAGCCGTAACGCCGCAAGGCCTTCTCAAATGAAATGGGCAGCACGGCCTTGCGCTCATGCGGCCACAGGCCGATTCCGGCGGCCGCAAACTGATGCCAGGGAAACAGTTCGCCGGGGTCCTGCTTGCGGTCGGGCGCGACATCGGAGTGTGCCAGCACGCGGCGCGCCGGAATGGAGTGGCGCGAACGGATGTCTTTCGCCAGCGCGATCACAGCGTCGATCTGTTCCCGCGGAAACGGGCGATAGCCGAATTCATGGCCCGGATTGACGATCTCGATTCCTATCGAGCGCGCATTGACGTCTCGCGCGCCCGCCCACCAGGACGTGCCGGCATGCCAGGCGCGGGCATTTTCCGGCACATGGGCGTAGATCGTGCCGTCCTCGTCCACCGTATAATGCGAACTCACCTTCGATGCCGGATCGCAGAGGCGTGCAAGCGCAGCCTCGGCAGTCCTCATGCCAGTATAATGCATGACAAGAACATCCACCACCTGGCCCGGCGGGCGCGCATCATGATTTGGCGAAGGACGCTTGATAACGTTCAGCACAGCCGGTTCCCCCGATAGACCGGATGGAAGCAATAGGTCAGTCTGGCGTCAATTGCGATGCGTGAGATCACGGCCATGACCAGTGTCCTGATTACCGGCTCGAACCGCGGCATCGGTCTCGAATTCGCGCGCCAGTACGCGCAAGAAGGCATGCGCGTTTTCGCCACCTGCCGCGATCCGGCCAGCGCCACCGAATTGCAAGAGATCGCCCGGGCATCTGCGGGCCGCGTCAGCGTGCATTCGCTTGACGTGACCAGCGATCAATCCGTTTCCGCTGCGGCCCAGGCGCTGGCGGGCGAACCCCTGGACATTCTCATCAACAATGCCGGCTTGGGCGCGGGGCGTAATCTGAAGGGCCATGTGGACTACGCCGTGTGGGACATGATCTTGCAAGTAAACACCATTGGCCCCTATCGCGTGGCGCAAGCATTTCGCTCCAATCTGATGAAAAGCCAAACGCGCATCGTCGTTACCCTCACCAACACATTGGGATCGCTGACGCTCAACTATCACGGCAACCATACTTATCGTTCGTCGAAGGCGGCGGTGAATAGAGTGATGCGCGCCTTGTCCAGCGAATGGCAGGAGGATGGGTTTCGTGTGGTGTTGCTGAACCCCGGTTGGGCAAAGACAGACATGGGCGGGCCGAATGCGACGCTTCCGGCGCAGGATAGCGTAGCAGGCATGCGCAAAGTCATTGCGAACCTAAGCCCGGACGAGAATGGGCGGCTTCTCGATTACGCGGGTAAGGAAGTTCCCTGGTAATGCGAATGCAGAGTCAGCTCGAATATTTGGTTGTGCTGTTTCTATACCGCTTCTCGGGTCACGCGCGGATCGTAATTGAGAATGGGCGCGAGCCAGCGTTCGGCTTCGGCCAGTGTCCAGCCCTTGCGGCAGGCGTAATCTTCCACCTGGTCACGCTCGATCTTGCCGACACCGAAATAACGGCTTTCGGGATGGCTGAAATATAACCCCGACACGGAAGATCCCGGCCACATGGCGTAGTTTTCGGTGAGCTTCACGCCGATTTTCGCTTCCGCGTCGAGCAGTTGGAACAGCTTGCCTTTTTCGGTGTGATCGGGTTGCGCAGGGTATCCAGGCGCAGGCCTGATGCCACGATAGGCTTCCGCGATCAGTTCCGCATTGGTGAATTTTTCGTCGGGCGCGAAACCCCAGAATTCCTTGCGCACGCGCTGATGCATGCGCTCGGCAAAAGCTTCCGCCAGGCGGTCGGCCAGAGATTTCAGCAGAATGGAACTGTAATCGTCCTTGTCGGCTTCGAAGCGTTTCGACTGCGCCTCTTCGCCAAAGCCGGTGCATACCACGAAGGCACCGAGATAATCGGCGCCGGTGCTTTCCTTGGGCGCCACAAAATCGGCCAGCGCCAGATTGGGCGCGTTGCTTTCGCGCGCCACCTGCTGGCGCAACGTATGAAAAACGGCACGCTGTTTCTGCCGCGCTTCATCGGCATAGAGAATAATGTCATCGCCTTGCGCCTGCGCGGGCCATAACCCGATGACGGCGCGCGCAGTCAGCCATTTCTCGGCAATCGCGCGCTTTAACATGGCCTGTGCATCCTTAAATAAGGCCCGCGCGGCCTCGCCCGATTTCGGATCGTCGAGAATGGCGGGGTAACGCCCCTTCATTTCCCAGGCCTGGAAGAACGGCGTCCAGTCTACGGTGGCCGCAACGTCGGCCAGATCGTAATGATCGAAACTGCGCACGCCCAAGAATGCAGGCTTTGGCGGCGCGTAGTTCTTCCAGTCCAGCTTCAACTTGTTGGCGCGCGCTTCGGCGAGGTTCAGCCGCCGCGCACGTTCGCGCGTGCCGGCATGGCCTTCTGCGATGCTGGCATATTCGGCGCGCACGTCATTGATGAACGCGATTTTGGAATTCTTGCCGAGCAGGTTCGAGACCACGCCCACAGCGCGGCTGGCATCGTTGACGTGCACGGTGGCGCCGCGCCGGTAATTGGGATGGATTTTTACCGCCGTGTGCACGCGGCTGGTGGTGGCGCCGCCAATAAGTAACGGTATGTCGAAGCCTTCGCGCTCGAGTTCCGCCGCGACGTGGCACATTTCATCCAGCGACGGCGTGATCAGGCCCGAAAGGCCGACGACATCGGCCTTCTTGTCGCGCACCGCATCGAGAATGCGCTGCGACGAAACCATGACGCCAAGATCTTCCACTTCGTAGCCATTGCACTGAAGCACGACGCCGACAATGTTCTTGCCGATGTCGTGAACGTCGCCCTTGACGGTGGCCAGCACCACACGGCCGGCTGACTCGCGGCGCGCGCCAGCTTTCTCGGCCTCCATATATGGAATGAGATGCGCCACGGCCTTCTTCATGACGCGCGCCGACTTCACCACCTGCGGCAGGAACATTTTGCCGGAACCAAACAGATCGCCCACCACGTTCATGCCGGCCATCAGCGGGCCTTCGATCACGTCGAGCGGACGCACGGCGGCAACGCGCGCCTCCTCCACGTCTGCGACGACATAATCCGCAATGCCGTGCACCAGCGCGTGCGTTAGGCGTACGCCAACAGGCAGCGCGCGCCAAGCGGCGTCGGCGCCGGTTTCTTCCAACTCGGCGCCGCCCTGATATTTCTGTGCCAGTTGCAGCAGCCGCTCGGTCGCATTGGTGCTGCGGTTGAGCACCACGTCCTCGCAGGCGTCACGCAAGTCGGTGGGAATGTCGGCATAAACCGCAAGCTGGCCCGGATTGACGATGCCCATGTCCATGCCGGCATGAATCGCGTGATAGAGAAAGACCGAATGCATGGCGCGGCGCACCGGTTCATTGCCGCGAAACGAAAACGAAATATTCGAAACGCCGCCGGACACATGCGTGAACGGCAGACCCTGGCGGATGCGCGTCGCGGCATCGATGAACGCGTTGGCGTAATCATTGTGCTCTTCGATGCCGGTGGCGACGGCGAAAATATTGGGATCGAAGATGATGTCTTCCGCCGGGAAGCCGACCTTGTTGACCAGAATGTCGTAAGCGCGGCGGCAAATGGCGAATTTGCGCTCGGCGGTCTCGGCTTGGCCCTTTTCGTCGAATGCCATCACCACCACGGCCGCGCCATAGCGGCGAACTTTTTTTGCCTGCTCGATAAATTGCCCCTCGCCTTCTTTCAGGCTGATGGAATTCACGATCGGCTTGCCCTGCACGCATTTGAGGCCGGTTTCGATCACGCTCCATTTCGAGGAATCGATCATCACCGGCACGCGCGCGATGTCGGGCTCGCCCGCGATCAGGCTGAGGAAGCGGTGCATGGCGGCTTCGGAATCGAGAAGCCCCTCGTCCATATTGATGTCGATAGCTTGTGCGCCGTTTTCGACCTGGTTGCGCGCGATATCGAGCGCGCCTTCGTAATTGTCGGCGGTGATCAGTTTGCGGAACTTGACCGAGCCGGTGATGTTGGTGCGCTCGCCGATATTGACGAAATTGCTGTCGGGCGTGAGCGTGAAGGGTTCCAACCCCGAAAGCCGCAACAGCTTCGCTTTCTCCGGCACCGCGCGCGGGGGCAAGCCCGCCACGGCTTCTTTGAGCGCCGCGATATGCGCAGGTGTGGTGCCGCAGCAACCGCCAACGATATTGAGGAGACCTGAGCGCGCAAACTCGCCCAGCAAGTTTGCCATGATTTCCGGCGTCTCATCATAACCGCCGAAAGCATTGGGCAGGCCCGCATTGGGGTGCGCACTCACCAGCGTGTCGGCGCAGACAGACAGATCGGCGATATGCGGGCGCAATTCTTTCGCGCCCAGCGCGCAATTGAGCCCCACGGCAAAGGGCCGCGCGTGGCGGATCGAATGCCAGAAAGCTTCTACCGTTTGTCCGGTGAGCGTGCGGCCCGATAAATCGGTGATCGTGCCGGAAATCCAGATGGGCAAACGTTCGCCAACCTCGTCGAAAACTTCTTCAATGGCATAGATGGCGGCCTTGGCGTTCAGCGTATCGAAAATGGTTTCGATCATAATAAGGTCGGCGCCGCCATTCATGAGACCGAGCACCGCTTCGCGGTAGGCCACGCGCAGCGTGTCGAAGCTTACATTGCGGAAGGCGAAATCGTTCACGTCGGGCGACAACGACGCGGTGCGATTGGTAGGGCCGAGCACGCCCGCAACGAGGCGCGGATGATCGGGTGTGGACGCCGCATCGCAAGCCGCGCGCGCGAGACGCGCCGCCGCTTCATTCAATTCTGCGACCAGGCCTTCCAGCTCGTAATCGGCTTGCGCTATGGAGGTAGAGCTAAAGGTGTTGGTTTCGATAATGTCGGCGCCGGCCTTGAGATACTCATCGCTGATATCGCGCACGATGCCGGGCTGCGTCAGCGTCAACAGATCGTTGTTGCCTTCAAGCTGGCAGACATGATCGGCAAAGCGCTTGGACCGAAAATCGCCTTCGGTCAAATGATGGCCCTGGATCACCACACCCCACGAGCCATCGAGCAGCAGGATGCGCTTGCGCGCTTCTTCGCCGAGCCAGGCGATGCGTTTTTGCCGCGTCTCGTTCATGCCGCGCTTTCCTTAAGCGGTGTCAGCCCCAGCATGGTGCAGACGGCGTAAGTGAGTTCGGCCTGGTTGAGCGTATAAAAATGAAATTGCTCGAAGCCCAGCACGGACAACGCCATGACCTGTTCGGCCAGCACACTGATGGCCACGCGCTTGCGCGCTTCGAGGTCATTATCGAGGCCGCTATAACGGCGAGCAAGCGCATGCGGGATGGACGCGCCACAGCGCGCGGCCATGCGTTTCACGCCGTTGAAATTCGTTGTCGGCATCAGCCCCGGCACTATGGGGACTGAAATCCCGGCGGCACGCATGGCGTCACGAAAGCGCGCGAGAACGGCCGAATCGAAAACAAATTGGGTAATGGCGCGCGTGGCTCCCGCCTCAATCTTGCGCTTGAGGAGTTCTCTGTCCCATTCGAAGGAGGGTAAATCCGGGTGCTTTTCCGGATAGGCGGACACGCTGATCTCAAACGGCGCAATTGCGCGGATGCCGGCGATCATTTCCGGCGTGGACTGATAACCTTCGGCATGGGCGGCAAAACGCGCGCCTTGCTCCGGATCGCCGCGCAAAGCCACGATGTGGCGCACACCGGCGTTCCAATATTCCTTCGCCACCGCGTCGATTTCGGCGCGAGGCGCGCCCACGCAAGTAAGATGCGCCGCAGGCTTCAGCACCGTTTCATCGATAATGCGCTTGACGGTCGCATGCGTGCGGTCGCGCGTTGAGCCGCCCGCGCCGTAGGTCACCGACACGAAAGCGGGCCGTAACGGCGCCAAGCGCCGGATGGCGCCCCAAAGCTGCGTTTCCATTTCCGCCGACTTGGGCGGAAAGAACTCGAATGACACGGAAATAGGCCTTCGCGCGTTCATGCTGCGACCTCGAGATCGCGCGTGCGCGACGGTTTTGCCGGCATCGAGGCCAGCCACAACATGACGGTGATTTTTTCTTCGCCGGAACGAGGCGCAAGCTGTTCGACGGCGAGCGATTTCAACCCCGCGGCCTTGAACCAGCCCTGCACTTCACGATCAGAAAAACCCAAGCGCCGGTGCGCATGTTCGCGGCGCAGAAATTCGATCTGATGCGGTGCGAAATCGGCGATGAGAATGCGCCCGCCGGGCTTCAGCACGCGCATCGCTTCGCGCAAGGCCGCCTGCGGATCATCAAGGAAGTGAAGCACTTGGTGAAAGATGGCGGCATCGAAAGCTTCGTGCCTGCCGCCTTCGAGAAACGGCAAGCGATACACGTCGCCAAGCCGCACCTGGCAATGACCCACGCCCGAGCGCGCCAAACGGTCGCGCGCAATGGCAAGCATTTCGGGACTGACGTCGATGCCGACACCGCGCTTGATATGCGGCGCGAGCAATTCCAGCATGCGGCCCGTACCTGTGCCGGCATCCAGAACATTGTCGAGCGGCACATGGCCAAGCAGACGCACAATTGCGCTTTCCACTTCGCGTTCCGGAACGTGCAGTGAGCGAATGCGTTCCCATTGCGGTGCATTGGCTTTGAAATACGTGCTGGCCGCTGCCGCACGCGCTTCTCGCACGGCGATCAGTCGCTGACGATCATGCGAGAGCATTGTGTTATCTTCGGCCTGGGCCAAAGTTGCGAGCGTGAGCCCCAATTCAGCTCCGGAACCGCGTTCAGCAGCGCGATAAAATACCCAGCTGCCTTCCTTGAATTGTTCGATCAGATTTGCCGAGCACAGCAGCTTAAGATGACGACTGACGCGCGGTTGGCTTTGCCCCAAAATTTGCGTGAGCTCGCTTACCGTGAGTTCGGCCTCACGCAGCAACAGCAAGAGCCGCAGCCGCGTGCCATCGCCGGCAGCGCGTAATTGGCTGATCAAATGCTCCATGGGGTGTAACCTGCCCAAAATTCCTCAACATATAAACATATCCTTATATAGTGGACAATCGATCACTGCCCGTCTGAGGCCCCGATTCTTCCGCCTTCATTGCCCAGTTAGTGGCTCGGCGGCGACAAAGTGACATGGCGGTGATGCGCGGGGGTGACAGTCTTACAGATAGAAATGTCCAGCGGTTGCTGGGCCTATTCCAGCCTTGTTGCTGTGTTAGCAATAGCTTGGGCGCGAGAGTCGCAAGCGCCCAAACTGGTGATTACACGTTGTTATCGTAGGCGCGGGGGCGACCCCGCGGTGATAGATCGGACCACTGGCAGATGAGGCTTCGGGAAAGTGCTCTGCTGACCGTGCTGGCGTTTGCCTTAATGGCAAGCCCCGCTTGGGCTGCGTCTTCTGACGCGTCGACGGCACAGCCCGGTGCTGTGCCGCAGCAAACCGCCGACGCGGGTACAGCTACACAAGCACAGAACCAAAGCTCCGATGCGGCGCAACAGAACGCAGCCGCTGAAGATGACGCCAACGATCCATTGGAAGGCATGAACCGCAGCATCTTCCATGCCAGCATGGTCTCGGACCATTACGTTTTCCGCCCGATCGCATTGGGCTATCGCCATGTCGTGCCGCACCCTGTGCGCAATGGCATCCGCAATTTTCTCAACAATCTCAACTCGCCACCGATCTTCGCCAATGAGATTTTCCAGGGCGAATTTAAAGATGCCGGCATCACGGTGCTGCGCTTTGGCGTGAATTCGACGATTGGTATTGGCGGCCTGTTCGAAGTGGCCGAAGGCTGGGGCCTGCCGCGCCACACCGAAGATTTCGGCCAGACGCTGGGCACCTATGGCATGGGCGAAGGACCATATCTATTCCTACCGCTCATCGGTCCTGCGCCACCGCGCGATCTCACCGGTCGCGTGGTCGATAATTTTCTCGATCCGCTGACCTATGTGCACATGGGCAGCAATAATTATCTTCGTTATGTGCGCGCCGGCCTCGATGCGGTGGATTTGCGCGAGCGCAATATCGAAACGCTGGACGACATTGAGCGCACCTCGGTGGACTATTACGCCTCGATCCGCAGCCTCTACCGGCAAACACGCAACAACGAGATCAGCAACGGCAAGACAAACGTTGAGGATTTGCCGAATTTCTAGGCAATTTGCGCCCAGAAGGAACGGGCCGCCCTAACTCCCGTTGCCATGATGTTGTCACGAACTAAGCCGACCCTGTTTGCGAGATCGTAATCGTCCGGAGAATTCGCCATGCCGACGGCTTTTCGCGCTTATTCTTCCCTGTTCTCCAGTATGAGAATGCTTCTCCTTGGCATGATTGCCGCCGTAGCGCTGGCGCTTGCTGCCGCGCCGGCTGCGCGCGCGGCTACCGAAGCCGAAGGCTTTGTCCAGCAGAATATCAATACGGGTCTTTCCATCCTCAACGACAAATCCCTCAATGCGACGCAGCGGCGAGACAAGTTCCGCGCCTTCATCCTTGAGCTTACCGACATGAAGCGCATCGCGATGTTCACGCTCGGCCGTTACCGCAAGGGCGCTTCGGACAAAGACATCGACGAATTCGTCACCGCATTCACCGATTACGCCAATGCCGTCTATGAGCAGCAGCTTTCGAAGTACAAGGGTCAGACCATGAAGGTCGTCAGCTCGACGCCCCACTCGCCCACAGACACCATCGTCAATGTCCAGGTGCCCGACACCCATGGCGGTCAGCCCATAAACGCCGCCTTCCGCGTGATGAGCGATACTGGGAAGCCGCTGGTCATTGATGTAGAGGTCGAAGGCGTCTGGCTCGCCATCACCCAGCGCGATCAGTTCGCGGGCTTCCTGCAACAGAATGGCGGAAACATTCCGTCGCTGTCCGCCTATCTCACCAAACAGGTGGCGACGATCCGCGCTGGCAAGGCCTCGTCCACACCTGGAAACCAGTAGCGCATCACGCCCACGCAAACCGCCCCGTGCGTCTTACGCACGAGCAAATCTCTTGTACTTGATGCGGTGCGGCTGATCGGCGTCTAGCCCAAGGCGGCGTTTCCGGTCGGCTTCGTAGTCCTGGTAGTTACCTTCGAACCATTCGACGTGGCTATCGCCTTCGAAGGCCAGCATGTGGGTCGCAATGCGGTCCAGAAACCAGCGATCATGGCTGATGATCATGGCGCAGCCGGCGAAATCCTCGATGGCCGCTTCCAGCGCGCGCAAAGTTTCCACGTCGAGGTCGTTGGTGGGTTCGTCGAGCAGCAGAAGATTGACATCCTGTTTCAGCATCTTCGCCAGATGCACGCGGTTGCGCTCGCCGCCTGAGAGCAGGCCCACCTTTTTCTGCTGATCGCCGCTCTTGAAATTGAAGGCGCCGACATAGGCGCGGCTCGGCATGGTGCGCTTGGCGCCGAATTGCAGCACGTCGAGACCGCCGGAAATTTCTTCCCACACCGTTTTCTTGGCATCGAGCGCGTCGCGCGATTGATCGACATAACCCATCTTCACGGTGTCGCCGATGCGCAGCTTGCCACCGTCCGGTTTCTCTTGCCCCGTCAGAATGCGGAACAGCGTCGTCTTGCCGGCGCCGTTGGGGCCGATCACGCCGACCACGCCGCCCGGCGGCAGCTTGAAATTCAACTTCTCGAACAGCAGCCGGTCACCATAGGCCTTGCTGACATTGTCCGCCTCCACCACCAGCGCGCCCAAACGCGGGCCCACGGGAATGGTGATCTGCGCCGGGCCCTGGCGCTGCTCCTGCGATTTCGCCAGCAGCTCTTCATAGGCGGAGATGCGCGCCTTGGATTTCGCCTGGCGTGCGCGCGCGGATGTGCCGATCCATTCGCGTTCGCGGGCGAGTGCGCGTTCGCGCGCTTCTTCTTCCTTGCCTTCCTGCAACAGGCGCTTGTCCTGCACGGCAAGGAACGAGGTGTAATTGCCTTCGTGCGGGATGCCCCGGCCGCGATCCAATTCCAAAATCCAGCCCGTCACATTGTCGAGGAAGTAGCGGTCGTGCGTCACCAGAATGATGCAACCCTTGTATTCACGCAGTGTGTGCTCGAGCCAGGCAACCGATTCCGCATCAAGATGGTTCGTTGGCTCGTCGAGCAAGAGAATATCGGGCGCTTCTAGGAGAAGCTTGCACAGCGCCACACGCCTGCGTTCGCCGCCGGAAAGTTTCGACACATCGGCGTCGCCATCGGGACAACGCAGCGCGTCCATCGCCTGGTCGATTTGTGAGTCGAGATCCCACAAACCCTTGGCTTCGATCTCGTCCTGCAATTTCGCCATTTCATCGGCGGTTTCGTCGGAATAATTGGCGGCGATTTCGTTGTAACGGTCGAGCAGCGCCTTCTTCTCTGCCACGCCGTCCATCACATTGCCGCGTACGTCTTTCTTCGGATCGAGTTGCGGCTCCTGCGGGAGATACCCCGTGCGCACGCCATCCGCGGCCCAGGCCTCGCCGGTGAATTCCTTGTCCTGGCCCGACATGATGCGCATCAGCGTCGACTTGCCCGCACCATTGACGCCCACAATGCCGATCTTGGCGCCGGGATAGAACGACAGCCAGATGTCCTTCAGCACCTGCCGGCCGCCCGGATAGGTCTTCGACAGCCCCTTCATCACATAGACGTATTGCGGCCCCGCCATTCGCTTACCTTATGTCGTGCTGAGGATATGTAGTGCGTACGAAGCGCCGCTTTTAGGGATGCGCGCGTGAAACGGCAACCTTTTTCGGGCGTGCAGTGTTAGAACGGGGATAGCACTATCCAACACCTTGCTGTTTTCGCCGCGGTCTGAAACGAACGCCAGCTATTTCGCGGCCTTCAGAGTTATTCGTATTTCGCTTTTCGCCCCACCCCCTCCCCCTGGGGTGTGGGGTAAAGGGACTGCAGAAAACTTTACTACTACATTATTTTCCTCTATTCTCTCATTTAAGCTCTATACTTAAATAATATTTATTTAATCTCTACACAATATCCTTATCAACAGCTACCTTCTGTAGCCAACGCAGCTTCGCAATAACAGCTCAAGTACGCAATTGGGTTTCAGCTGACCTGGAACTTCATCGTCCATACGAGCTTCAAGTACATCACCCCAAATTACAGCTACTTGGTAGCGGTCCAGAGCTACAGTAATCTTATGTCGTAATTCACATTCGATGAGTTCTGATAAGCGTCGCTCGCACTCAGGCAGTTCAATCTGCATACCTATTGTATCTAGAGAGAATGAGTCCGTCGTGCGACTCGAATTGACAAAGAGAATTGCGATTTCAGAAGTCTCTACAAGACGTTTAAATCCGATAGCAGGTTGCGAATAATCGATATATAGGTACCTCGCCAATCAGCCGTAGCTTTTCAGTTGCCCAACAAGTAGACTAGGCACTTTCTCCAAACCCTTGTGTGTACCGAAAACGTCATCCGCACGAATTTAGCTGGATTCGCGATGTAGTGCAACTCGGACCATGATCTTGGTCGATGGTCGACATTCTCGTTGCAGCTTTTTCCTTATTCTGGATGCATTCAAGCCGCGGGCTCGGCTTGAGGCCGAGCTCATCGTTCTCCGCCACGAGATTAGTGTCTTGCTGCGAACCAGAAAGTCTCGCGTACGGTTGACGAATGTCGATCGCACTTTCCTGGTTTGGATCTATCACTTTCCCCACGATACTTAGCAGTCGGCGCATTGTCCGTCCGGAGACGATCATTCGTTGGCATCGTCAAGGATTTCGCGCCTATTGGCGATGGAAGTCACGTGGGCGCTGCGGGCGGCCCTGGATCCATCGCGAATTGCGCGACCTCATCGAGCGGATGAGCATCGATAACACGCTTTGGGGTGCGCCACGCATTCACGGTGAATTGTTGAAACTCGGCTTCACTGTCGCGCAATCCACGTGGCTAAATACATCGGTCGCGGCAGAAATGGTGGCGGCGGACAATCGTGGAAGACATTTCTACGCAATCAGGCCGAAGGCATTGCCTCGATCGATCTGTTTACCGTCACGACCTCCGCTTCGAGCAGCTCTATGCCTTCGTCATCTTAAGTCATGCGCGACGGCGGATCGCCTTTCTCACCGCGACGGGACAGCCAAATGGCCTATGGCTCGCTCAGCAGTTGACGGAAGCTTTCCCTGGGAGACCGCGCCCAAGATTTTGATACGCGACAACGATGCGAAGTTTTGCCCTGTCTTCAAGCGTCGTATTCGCGCCATGGGCATCCGTGATCATCCCGTCGCGTTTCGATCACCGTGGCAAAATGGCTATGTGGAACGCCTTATCGGAACAATCCGCCGCGAATGCCTGGATCATATGATCCTGGTCAACGAGGCGCATTTGCGCCCGGGTGCTGTCTACTTAGCCACCTACTACAACTATAGCCGCACGCATCGCTCACTGGCGAAAGACGCGCCCTACCACCGGTCAGTCGAGCGCAACGGTCCTGTCACTGCCCATCCAATCCTCGCAGTTGCATCGCAATCGCAAAAATCTAATATTCGGTACAGACAGGACAATCGTCACGCCGAACGCGACCAAGAGACCCACAGCGCGCCACAAATTCATCGGCTCAACGGTCTCCGTGTCTGACGATTACCTCACATACTGCCCGTGCGCGCGCCCGCGTTTCTCAGGCCCGACACTGCCCAAAAAATAACAGCGAACAGCGCCAAGGAGACCACAAACACAAAGCCGAACGTCGGCAATGGCAGCTTTTGAAGTGTGAAGCCGTGGAAGAAGTGGAAGTACCAGTGGCCCTCGTTGTCGCTGAAGACCCCAATAAGGATATGGGGGAACTGCGATCAACAAGGACGTAATCATAGCCGCCAGCCATCTCCATCTTGGCAGCCTGATCGCAGCGAACACGCTGACAATTATTCCCAAAAACGCCACGAGGAGATTAACCGGCGTCCAGATGGAAGCCATCATCAGGCCGGGCACCAGAAGCAAAAAAGCGCAAACAATTCCGACGCCAATGCGCACAAGGTGAAGGCTACTTTGCCTCATCGATGTTCCTCTGATTTTGCTCGACCCAAACATCATCGACGTAGGGACCGAGCACCGGAATGATCTGCTTCAAGGCCCAGCCTTCGCCGATCGACATCGCTTGGTGATCGACAGACCCGCGCAGAACGTAGCCAAAGTGCAATCCATGTCCCGGCTGCGTGACGTTGATCACCCACTTATTTCCCTTGTACGTGAAGCTGTAGCTCTTCACCGGACTGCTGGCCTTATCCCCAAACAGCGCTCCGCTGATCCCAGCAAGGGCTGTGTGTACCGAAAACGTCATCCGCATGAATTTAGCTGGATTCGCGATGTAGTGCGACTCGGACCATGATCTTGGTCGATGGTCGACATTCTCGTTGCAGCTTTTTCACTTATTCTGGATGCATTCAAGCCGCGGGCTCGGCTTGAGGCCGAGCTCATCGTTCTCCGCCACGAGATTAGTGTCTTGCTACGAACCAGAAAGTCTCGCGTACGGTTGACGAATGTCGATCGCACTTTCCTGGTTTGGATCTATCGGCTTTTCCCTACGATACTTAACTGTCGGCGCATTGTCCGTCCGGAGACGATCATTCGTTGGCATCGTCAAGGCTTTCGCGCCTATTGGCGATGGAAGTCACGTGGGAGCTGCGGGCGGCCCTGGATCCACCGCGAATTGCGCGACCTCATCAAGCGGATGAGCAGCGAGAACCCGCTTTGGGGTGCACCACGCATTCACGGTGAATTATTGAAGCTCGGCTTCACTGTCGCGCAATCCACTGTGGCAAAATAAATGGGTCATCGCAGAAATGGTGGTGGGGGACAAACGTGGAAGACGTTTCTACGGAATCAGGCCGAAGGTATTGTCTCGATCGATCTGTCTACCGTCACGACACTCCGCTTCGAGCAGCTCTATGTCTTCGTCATCTTGAGTCATGCGCGACGGCGGATCGCCTTTCTCACCGCGGCGGGACAGCCAACTGGCCTATGGCTCGCTCAGCAGTTGACGGAAGCTTTACCCTGGGAGACCGCGCCCAAGATTTTGATACGTGACAACGATGCGAAGTTTTGCCCTGTCTTCAAGCGTCGTATTCGCGCCATGGGCATCCTTGATCATCCCGTCGCGTTTCGATCACCGTGGCAAAATGGCTATGTGGAACGCCTTATCGGAACAATCCGCCGCGAATGCCTGGATCATATGATCCTGGTCAACGAGGCGCATTCGCGCCGAGTGCTGTCTACTTATGCCACCTACTACAACTATAGCCGCACGCATCGCTCACTGGCGAAAGACGCACCCTACCACCGGTCAGTCGAGCGCAACGGTCCTGTCACAACCCATCCAATCCTTGGCGGATTGCATCACAGATACGCAAGAATCTAATATTCGGTACACACAGGGAGAATGAAAATGGGCTCGTTCACTCCAACAGATTGGATTCTGATTGCTGGGTTCGTAATTTTAGTTTGGTCCCTACAATTGGTTCTTAATGAGCTCAGAGGCATAGGCAGAATGATAGCGGATATTCGTGGCCGCGTTTCCGGCGATTACCAGAAATTGGAAGGTTAGCGTAGCTAAAACCTAAAAATGGAATCAGTTCAGGTCGCCAACGGATTAGGTCTTCTGCTGTTCACTCTCGCCGAATGTCCGCTTATCGACATAAGCGGCCATACAAACTGAGATACCATTACTGCCCTCCGCTGGAAGATTTGTGTTATTATGCGCGATGTGAACAGGGCAGAGAACATTGAACTAAACCCATGGGGTCAGAATATGAATCGCATCTCCATTACAATTGTCAGTGCAATTGTCGTTTCGACCGCCTTTATTTCCAATGCATCTTCGCAAGAAACGGGCGACATAAATCGGGGCGGGGCATTGGCGAACTCAGTCTGCGCCCAATGTCACGCTGTGCGTGCCAGGCAACTCCGTTCTCCGGATCCAATGGCGCCGAGCTTTACCAGTGTTGCAGAGGCTCCAGGCATGACTGACAGAGCACTTCGTGTGTGGCTGCAATCGTCTCATCCCACCATGCCCAACTTCATCCTCTCGAGCAAAGAGCGGAACGACGTGGCCTCTTACATTCTGAGCCTGAGGGCCGAAAAATCAGCGATGTAATTCGAGCGGTATTACGTACGCCATGGCCGCAAAGCATGTGGCAGATGCTTCCGTACTGATAAGGTTGGTTGAACATATCAGCACTGGCGAATTATTTGGAAGCCATTAGTCTAGCGATGTTTATCATGGCGCAATTGATTGGAGTGGCAGACTTTGAGGACGGTATGCGCCCGTCGCACATAGGCAAGGCATTCTGAATAAAACGGGGTAAGCGTAAGGCCCGCTGTTGCGTTTGCTAGTTCGCTTGCCCACCATTCCGTCAAAAGCGCGAATTCACGCGGCGGTGGCGAACATAACGTTCGCGCGTAAATTCACCTGGCGCCGTCGAAGTTGCCGTTCCATCGTGACCTTTGGCCGAGCCCTCGATGACTTCGGGCCTGGCGATGACGAATTTCGACATATGGTATTTCACGTAGCCAGCAGTTAGCTCGCGGCTCGATCCCTTGAGATCCAATGCAGAGCAGCGACCATCAAGATAGAACCGAGGTAGATTCCGAGAAGGTTGGCAAGCACGATTGCGCCGCCGGTGAAAACGAGATTGGTGTCATGTTTTGTGATCCCAAGACCCAACCCAATGCCCAGCATGACGACCGGCGGAATCAACGCGACAGAAATCGCGATACCGGCAACGACATCGTGAATTTTGGGCGAATAAAGTGCGTATGTTCCAGCCAGCCCAGAGAAAAATGCGACGAAAAAATAATCTACCATCGCACTATTTATGCGATCGAGGATCTCCGACCGGAATTCGGTTGCCTGAAAAACGCCAACGACGACTGCCGCAGAAACGGCAGCAAGAAAGCCGATCGCAAATGTCCCAACTGCCCGGAAGATATCATTCCAGTTGGCCTGATAAGTCGCGGCCGCGGCGAAAATGACAGGAAAGAGCAATGGTGAAATCACCATCGCCCCAACGATGATGGCGGCGTTATTCATCCTGAATCCCAATGCACAAATAACACCCGCCGAAACTGTTAGCAGTAGGAAATCAAGACCGATTCTCGTGCGCTGGGTGAGGTCATAATAGGTATCATGAAGAATCTTTTCAGTGATGTGCCCTATCATTGTTGCCCCATTATCGGATCTTGCTCGGTTGTACCGGTAACGTGTGCTGAATTTTCTGATTTGATTTTTCCAGCTCGACTTTGACCTGATGATTTTATTGTACCAGTGGTATATTGAGATTACTGCATCATTTTGGCGTCATCCAGATGAGATGAACTATTTCCGCACCTAAGAACTGAATGGCCGATACGCCTCTTCAATGTCCGCTATGGGTCATAAGCAGACATTCCTGTCAGCGCTAAATCGATGGTGTGTAAAGTTTTCTGCGTGTCCCTTTACCCCCCCCCTCCCCCTGGGGTGTGGGATAAGGCTACCGCACATTGAGCCTTTGAAACGAAACCGCTCACCTTCGCATCGCATTTTCAGCTCGCGTGAAATGGGGATGATTTGCCGGAATGCAATGCCATGCGCGGTGCAATGATGTCTTGGTTCGAATGTCTGTATTAATTTACCCGGCGCACCGCTAACGGCGAAGGAACGAAAAAAAGGTATTGCGATTGCGTATGGCGTGCGTTGCCAGCATTCCGGCCAGCATGGCCAGAATGAACAAGAATAATTTGGGTTGGAGTGTCACAATATCGGCCAGCGCCGGGCCGGGGCAAATGCCCGTCAGACCCCAGCCTACGCCAAACAAAGCGGCGCCACCGACAAGCGGCAGGTCGATCTGGCGTTGCGCTGGCAGATTAAATTTTTCACCCAACAGGGGCGTGCCACGGCGAAACACCAGCCTATAGCCCAACGCGGTAACCGCGACCGCTCCAAGCATCACAAAAATTAAAGTCGGGTCCCAATTGCCCGCCACATCCAGAAAATTCTGAATCCTCGCCGGATTGACCATATCGGATACGGTAAGTCCCGCACCAAAAATAATTCCAGCCAATAATGAATAAATTATCACCATGTCAGACGCCTACCACATGACGGATGATGAAAACGGTTACCGCCGCGGCGGCGACTAACGTTATTGTGGCGACAATCGAACGTTTCGAGAGCCGCGCCAAGCCGCAAACGCCGTGACCGCTGGTGCAGCCGGATCCCATTGTCGATCCAACGCCGACAACGAAGCCCGCTATAATCATTGTAGTCACACTTGCCGGAAATGTGACGCCAGCCCAATCTTTCAGCCCAAGCACGGTTATCAGCAGCGCCCCCAAAGGTAGCCCCGCAAGAAATGCCAGCGCCACAACCTGCCGGCCGTGTCGCCGACGGTCATCGCATTCAAAACAATGCCGCACACGCCTGCGATCCGCCCAATTGCGAGCATCAGGAAGACTGCGGCAAGGCCGATCAAAACCCCGCCGATAAGGCCCGGCACGGGAGCGAAATTCGTCATCGCGTTCTGCTCCAAAACGATTTGATGTGATTCCTATCCCAGCGGGACAGAGACACTATTCCAAAAGTGCGACGCTATCCAGATTGGTTGCTAATGCCGGCAATGACTATCTACTTTGCTGCTGTGGTTGCTCTCCGATGGCGACGCCGGGAATATAAAAACTGGCGACGTGAGTCGCTACGATATTGACGGCGTCGCCGCGATCTATGTTGCACAACACAATCACCGTCAGCCGGTCGTCCGGGTAGTAATAGAACACCGACGAAAATCCGCCCATGGTGCTGCCATTATGCGCCAGCAAACTGTGGCCATGATATTCATCGATGAAGATCCCTAACCCAGACGGTGTCGATTTCCCATTACGCAAATGCATGGGCGTCTGCATCTGAACAAGGCTGGCCTTTTTCAGCAATCGCTCGGTGTAGAGAACCTGTTCCCATTTGGCGAGATCGAGAACGGTGGAAAAGATGCCGCCGTTGGGCTCCACGATGCGCGGCCGTAACGGCTCGCCTTTGTGCAATCGTCCGCCCTGCTCGACATAGCCGCCGGCATGGTTAGGAACGATGTCATCCGGCCGGTTAAAATGCGTTGCGTTCATCCCGAGCGGTTTGAAGATGCGCTCATCGATCAGTATGTCATAAGGTTTGCCGCTCGCTTGCGCCAGCACGAGGCCCAGCAGCGGGTAGGCAGTGTTTGTATACGCCCAACTTTCGCCCGGGGTGAAATCAAGCGGATAGGGCGACATTACGGCGATGAATTCCGCAGGCGTATACTCGCGGTGGAAAGACAGCAGGTTGTCCGCTTCCCAATCTTTCAGCCCCGATGTGTGGGTCAACAACTGACGCAGCGTAATTGGGCGCCACGCGGCTGGAATCCCTTCGAGCCGTTGACCCAACGTATCGTCGAGATTGAGCTTGCCCTCTTCCACCAACAGCATCACTGCCTCGGCCGTGAACTGCTTCGTGATGGAACCGATTTCGTAAACCGTTTCGGGCTTGGCTGACGTATGCGTTTCCAGATTCGAAAACCCGTAGCCCGCTGCCTTCATCAGTTTGCCGTCGCGCACCACGGCCAGAGAAAGTCCAGGAATGTTTTGCTGCGCAATAAAAGTCTTCACATAGGCGTCAATTTTGTCGGCCACGGCTGTCTCTGGCGTCAGGCAGAGCAGAAGCAGGGCAAAGAGCGTCGCAAAACGTGACGGCCGAACCGCTTTGGTCATTTGCTGGCTCCCATGATGGCCGGCTCGCACATTAATCGGGCCCTGAGTCCGTTACCAGTAAGTGTGATGTCGAGTGTGGATACCGTAGCCGTTCCGAGGCCTCTGCTTGCCGACTCCGAGACAAAGATTACATTTGATCCACCTTGAGCTTCCTTGACGATATATCGCGCGGGTGAGAATTTGGCCGCGCGCGTCATGGATCAACCGAAAACCGATACGCCCGCGCGATGGGCGAACCCACCTACCGAAGCAGGCCCCATCAGCCTGCTCGCGCTGTCGCTGATTTCCGTTGTCATCGGCATAGTCACCGGCATCGGCGCGGTCGGCTTTCGTGCCCTGATCGCCGTCATCCACAACGCGTTTTTTCTCGGCAAGTATTCGTTTGTTTACGACGCGAATATTTTCGATCCCGCCAGCCCGTGGGGCGTGTGGATCATTCTTGTGCCCGTTATCGGCGGGCTGTTTGTCACCGCGCTGGTGAACAATTTCGCGCCCGAGGCGCGCGGCCATGGCGTGCCGGAAGTCATGGACGCCGTCTATTACCGCGAAGGGAAAATCCGCCCTGTGGTTGCGATCGTGAAATCGCTGGCGTCGGCGCTCTCCATCGGCAGTGGCGCCGCGGTGGGGCGCGAAGGCCCGATCATCCAGATCGGCGCATCGCTGGGCTCCACCGTCGGTCAGATCGTGCGCATGGCGCCGTGGCAGCGCATCACGCTGGTGGCGGCGGGCGCGGGCGCCGGCATTGCCGCCACCTTCAACACGCCCATTGGCGGCGTGCTGTTCACCATCGAACTGATGATGCCCGAAGTGAGCGTGCGGACATTTCTGCCTGTGGCGCTGGCGACAGGGACCGCCACCTTTGTCGGCAATATTTTTCTTGGGCCCAGCCCCGCCTTCGAAGTGCCGCCCATACCTCTCATCGGCGATCATCCGGCGTCGGCGGTGGCGCTGGTGATGTATGCGCTGCTAGGGGCGCTGATGGGGCTTGCCGCCACCGCGTTCATCCGCGGGCTGTCGGCGGCGGAAATCGCCTTCGAGAAAATTCATAACCCCTATCTGCGCCACAGCATCGGCATGCTGATGCTGGGCGTGATGATGTACGTGCTGTTCCGCAATTTCGGCCGCTACTACGTCGATGGCGTGGGCTACGCGACGATCCAGGCTTTGCTGCTGGGCCAGATGGCAACGCTATCGCTTTTGCCGTTGCTGTTTATTTCGAAACTGACGGCGACATCGGTCAGCCTGGGCTCGGGCGCCTCGGGCGGCATTTTTTCGCCGTCGCTGTTCATGGGCGCGACCTTCGGCGGTGCCTTTGGCGTGCTGGTGAACATGGTGCAACCACTACCGGGCGCCAGCGTTCCCGCCTTCGCCATAGTCGGCATGGCGGCGATGGTGGGCGGCGGCACGGGCGCGGCCATGACCGCCGTGACCATGATCTTCGAAATGACGCGCGATTACGGCCTCGTCATGCCGATGATCCTTGCGGTGGCGTTAAGCGTCGGCGTGCGGCGTCTGCTTTCGGCGGAAAATATTTACACAGTCAAGCTGGTGGGCCGCGGCCACTTCATTCCCAAGGCGCTGCACGCCAACATGTTCCTGGTGCGCCATGCGGGCGACGTCATGGACAAGGACGTACGGGTGCTGCCGGCGGAAACCGAATTCACGACGTTTCTCAAAGTTTCCGGAGAGGGCGCCGCCCTGAAGCATATCGTGGTGACGCAGGGTAGCCGGATCGCCGGGGTGCTGCGCGTCAATACCAGCTTGAGGCGCGGGCTCGAGGAAAGCTATGCCGGCGTGCGGCTTGGCGACATCATGCAAAAGAACTTCACCATCGCGCGCGAAAAGGACATTGCCTACGACGTCATCAACCGCATGTGGCGGCATAACGCCACCATGGTGGTGATCGTGCGCGGCAAAGCCATCCCCCGCGCCCAGGATGTGATGGGGATTATTTCCAAGGAACATGTGGCCGATTCTGTTGCCGCAAGCATTCGCCCATATGGGGTACACTGAGCGGACCGGACCAACACCTTCAAAAAAGAAAGTCTCCGATGCGCAAAGTTTTATTTCCCGCGATTCTGTTTGCGGCCGTACTCGTCTCCCAAGCGGCGTTGAGTGCATCCGCCGTCACGCCGCTTTTTGGAAGCCGGGTCAGCGAAAACCCACGCTTCAAGGCGCCCTATCTGACTGCCGATCTGGACGGAGACGGCGCGGCCGACGCTGTCTATATGGTGTCGATTGCGGCGGGTTCGCCGAAAGCCGTCATCGCGCCCGACGTGACGGTTTTGCCGAAACTGTTTGACTCGCAGCCGCTCGGCCCGCACGCGGAAAAGCTCGCGCTCGCTATCGTACTGGCTAAGGGTCAACGCAAATTTCTCATCACGGGCTATCAGGGCGAAGGTGTCAGTGACTTTTTCGGCTCGCCCATTTGGGGCGAGAAATCCATTCCACTTTCGGTTGCCAAGCGCGGCTCACAAGCATTCCGGGACTTTCAGAAGCAGGAAAAGCAAATACGCAACGATGTTCTGGTTATCGGCACGGAAGCCGGCATCGATACCGCGCTCTATTGGAACGGAAAGGGTTTCGCGCTGTTCGAACCGAACGAAGAACCATAAAACAATACCCGCAAGTAATTTACGGAGGAATGCGATGAAGCTCTATATGCACCCCGCCTCGACCACCAGCCGCGCCGTCCGGTTGTATGCCGCGGAAAATAACATTGCGATCGACGAGGAGCTGGTCGATCTGATGACCGGCGCGCAGCACAAGGAACCCTTTGCCTCGCTCAATCCGAACCGGCAGGTTCCCATGCTGGAAGACAGCGATCTGCGGCTGACAGAGAGCTCGGCCATCCTGAAATATCTTGCCGACAAAAATGGCCTGCCCTCATACCCGAAAGATCTCAAGAATCGCGCCAAGGTCAACGAGATCATGGATTGGCTCAACACCGGCTTCTATCGCGACCTCGGTTACAACCTGGCCTACCCGCAACTGTTTCCCCATCACAAGCGCCGCAGTGAAGAGGCGCAGGCGGGCACCCTCGCCTGGGGCCAGGAAGGCTCGAGGAAATGGCTCCAGATTCTCAACGATTACTGGCTTGGACCGAAGAACCAATATCTTTGCGGCAATGAGATCACAATTGCCGATTACTTCGGCGCTTGTCTGGTGACCACGGGCGAATTGATTGGTTGCAATCTGGCCGCTTATCCAAACGTGAACCGCTGGCTCGCCAACATGAAGAAACTTAAGAGCTGGGACACGGTCAACCAGGTATTCGCGGGCTTTGCTGCGAGCAACAAAGACAAACCATTCATGCGGGTTCCCTGAGGCAAGGCGGTTGGCAGAGCCTGAGCTGATCGCAAATCACCACCAGCGATCGCCGGGCCTCTTCAGATAATTTGCCAGCACATAGCGCCAGGGTATGACAATGGGAACAATAACCACCATCAAACAGGCCTTGACGGTCTCCATGGTGTCTGCATCGATTTGATGGGCAAGCCCCAGCGGCACGGCAATTGCGGTCAGCCAGATAACCTTCCAGACAATTTCGAAGAAGAGCAAAGGCAACATTTGCAGCGGATAGCGAAGTCCCAAAATTGCCAGGGCTGAGACAGCCGCCAGCAAGCTGCATCCGACGCCATGCCAAAAGGGCCACGGTACTGGGTGGTGGATGATTTGGGGCCATATGTCGAGTCCGAGCCCCACGGCTATGAGAAGATAAAGCGCCCTCAGCAGATAAAGCCGTAACAGTGATACCTCGGTCATCGTAATGTTCCCTTGCATCGGTTATTTGTGCGCAGCGATCGGTTGCTGCCGCGCGAAGAAATTCCAGATCACTTCCGGCCCGTTCGGTTCCCTGGCTGTAGGGCCCAGAAGCCGCGGCTGGCTCCAATAGGGCTGAGGCATGCCATGTCCGCCGCCATGAATGGCAACAAGCTCCACCTCGATCTTTGAGCTGTCGCGCCACAAGTCACGCTCGACGCGAAAGCCGTCAGCCGTTGTGGTCTCGTTTGTTTCAGGCGCGCCGGCGATGTGATTGAGGTTCGCAAAATATTGCGCCGAGTTGCGCGCCGACATGACCTTGCCGCGCTTGATGAACATGCCGAAGAGGCTGACCTCGCCGCCATCGAACGGAACGATGGGGTCCGCCGTGCCGTTCATGATCATCACCGACGATGTGCCTTGCCCCGTAAGCTTGCATTTGAAGTTTTCCGGCGCCGGCTCGTTTTCCGATACCGCCGCAATCGCGCGAAAGCGCGAGGATGCATCGAGCGCGAGACGAAGCGCCATGCCGCCGCCACGCGAAACACCCGCAGCAAATACGCGATTGGGATCGACGCCGATTTCGGCGACAAGCTTGCTGGCCAACGCTGTCAAGAAGCCCACATCGTCGATGTTGAGCGTGTTCGCTCTGTAGTCGCCGACGATGTTGCACCCGTTCCAGTAGCCCTCGTAGCCATCGGGATAGACGACGGCAAAGCCATGTTTGTCGGCAAGACGATCGAACCCATATCCCGTTTCTCTTCGTATCCGCCCACCGTTTTCTCCCGAGCCGTGCATGACCACGACGAGCGGCGCTCTTTTCGCTAGCCCCCGCGGCACGTAGAGAAGGTAGGTCCGCTTCAGCCCGCCCACATTGATGTCGCCCTTGGCCGGCGTGCCCGTCAGATGTGGAACTTCAATAGCAGACGTGGAGAAGAGAGCGGGCGTGTAAATGAAATAGAAAAATAGCGTTCCAAGCACCACAACAAAGCCGGCCAAAATCCAAAGGAAGATGCGTAGAACTTTTCTCATGGCGATATTTTCCTAGGTTACGAGATAGAACGAAACGTCCCGGCCAAAATACTGGTCGGTTCGGGAAGCCGCCGTTCTTTCCGGATACCCCGCACCGAATTCACTCGACAGCCTTAAGGATTTTCTCCACTGCCGTCATTCGAGACTTGATATCCGACAGCTCATTTTGAATGGAGGAAAGCAAAGCCGTATTTGCGGATTGGGCCGTTACGGCTTTCTCCGCAAGCGCGCGGTAAACGTCCTCGTTCATGGCGCGCACCCGCGCCTGGCGCAGAGCTGAGAAGTATTTCATGCCGAAAATGAGCAGGATTGAACCAAACAACAGGCCTATCGAGATCAGATATATGTGTTCAGGCATTTGTCCGTTCATTGGTTGACTCCGCGATTAAGTGGTTAGCGATTTGGCGGCTTTGACGATGGCTGCAGGCGTGAGCTCGAAGCCGAAGTCCGCGACCTCGAAATAGTTGAGCGCCTTGCCGTCGCCGGAGAGCTCAAGCTTGCTCTTGACGAGCCCGGCTTCCTCCAGCTTCTGCAGGTGGAGATGCAGCAAGGGGCGGCTGATACCGACCTCGCGCGCGAGCTGGCTGACATAATTGCGTCCCTCCGCTTTCAATGCCGCGATAATCCGCAAACGTTGGGGGCTGGCGAGTGCCACCAACACGGCAAGCAACTGATCTCCCTGGTTGAGCAAATAGAAGCTCCAACAGTCATGTGTAATGTGCTTATTACATATGATAGATTACTATGTCAATAGCTCGTCATGGCCGACAATGGATCCGTGGTCGCTAGTGAAGGCCTGAAATACAGCTGTCTATGTCTGCTTGGGTCACGCGGACATTCGACTGCCACGCCACCCGGGCAGGGTCACCAAAGATTTCTCAGCTGCGGTTTTTAGAAGTTGATCTTCGCGCGGGAAACGACCGAGACGGCACCTTGGCCTTTTTGGCCGCCAGCATTCATCTGATAGGCCGCGTTGGTTTGTAGCGCCAGCGCGCCGCCCAGGAAGCTGGTCACATAACCGAACTCAAGATCGGATTCCGGCGCGCCGCCCAGCAAGCCGCTGCCGTCGCCAAAACCAAGGTTATTGGTTCTGCCATCGAGCCCTATGCGGCCGAGCAAGCCGGGGTCGCCGTCATACATCTGCAACGGCCGCGACAAGGAGAACCCGATGGTGTCGCCGCCGAACACGCCTTCCTTGGTAATGGTGATGCCATAGGCGCGTGTCCGCAGGGAACCTGGCGCAGGAGCAAAATTGCTGGCGCGCAGATCAAGCTGAGTGATGCCTTCACCATAAGAAATGGTGGTCACCCAGCCAGAGCCAAAACCTACGCGGGCCGAAATGCCAAGTGCCGATGTTTCCGAGGCATTGGCGATGGCGATGGGCGAGCCGTTGCCGAGCAGTGAACCGGTCTCGCTGGTGCGCGAGGCGGTGACGCCGAGTGTGCCCCAATCGGCGAAATTCCAATCGAGGCCGACGGCGGTGGCGCCTGCGCTGCGGCCATCGCCCGCAAGCTGCAAGGCGAGATCGTGCGGCAACGTGTTAAGTGCGGCGTTTGCCAGCAGGCCCTTGCGCGCAGCGGTATCGGCGCCAAGTGTCGCGTGGCCGATGCGCAGTTGCAGCATGTCGGCGAGATGCAGCGTGACGCCGGCATAAAGGCCACCGTCAGTCAGCGACAAATAGGGCGAGCGCATGCCAGCGGTGCCGAGGAACAGGCTGTCGTAAGAACCGTCGCCGCCGCCGAATGCGCCAATGGCCGCAAGGTCGCGCCCTTGCGCGAAAGTAAGATCGACATCGGGCGCGAGCGCCACCGACATCATGATATCGCGCAACGACAGCCCTGATTGTTCGGCTAATGGTGAGCCGAATGCGAATGGCGCGGCCGTCAAATCGCGCTCGAATAGGCCTGCGCCGCTGATCCGCTCATTGCCGAAATGGAAGGCGATAGTGCTGGCGGGCGGCTCGGCCAAAACGGCGGCAAAGGTTCCTGCGCGGAACGACGGATCGAGGATGCCGGCAGGCGACGTGACAGCAGCACCGGAGGGCGCGAACGTCAGCGACGTCCCGTCATCCGACGGACCGGCTGTCGTAGCGCTCCATGCCGCGTTTGCCCACAGGCTCGCGAGCGTAGCCGCTGCTATTGCCAAACCTTGGCGCATAACCCCGCACACTCCTCTCGGGAGTCAGACTCCCACAGCGATATTTTAGCAGATGCGGGAGTCCCGAAAAATGAAACTCAGGAAATATATGAGGCTTTACGGGGGCTTATTGTTGCCGCAAAGCAACATGGCGATTTTCGCCTGATTATACAGGAATAGGCTGTTAATTCAGGCGTTTAGCCACCATAAGCCAGCACAAAGTAATAGATCGAGAAGCCGGTCCCCGCCGCAATCACGATTACGCGCAGCCAGCTTGCCGGGATCATCCGCGCCGCACGCGCGCCTGCGAAACCGCCGGCAATGGCGCCCGCCATGACCGACAGTGCCGCCAGCCAACGCACCGCGCCGACGATAACGAAAAGTGCTGCCGCGACGCCATTGATGCCGACGGCCAGAAGGTTTTTTTGCGCGTTGGCGCTTTGCGCGTCGGTGTGACCGGCCAGCGCCAGACCCGCCATCAACAGCACGCCAAGGCCTGCACCGAAATAGCCACCGTAAATCGCGAAGAGAAATTCAAGTACGAAAGGCAAGATGACATGGGCGCGATGGCCTTTGGCGAAGCCGGAAACGCGCTTGACGATCGGCGCACTGAAGGCAAACAGCAAAGTGGCGATGGCCAGAAGCCACGGCACCAGCATGAAGAACAACACATTGCTCGAAACCAGCAACAACAACGCGCCGGTAATGCCCCCCGCCACGGCGATGGCCATACGCAACGGCAATCCACTGCGGACCTTCTTGAGCTCAGGGATGTAAATCGCGGACGCCGTAACCGCGCCCGGCCACAGCGCAATCGTATTGGTGGCGTTGGCGATGACGGGGGGCAAACCAACGCTCAACAACACAGGAAAACTAAAAAACGTGCCGCCGCCGACCACGGCATTGGCCACGCCGGCGATGAAGCCGGCGCCCGCGAGTAGCGCGATGTCGATGAGCGTCATGATCGTTAGCGACGCAATTTTTCTGTCCAGGCGGCAAGTGCAACCAGTAGGTCGCTTACGAATTTGCGCGTAGGTTCGTCGGTGAGGCGTCCGCTTTCATCGAATTTCGTGGCCGCGCGCGCGATCATGATTTCTGGATTGTTGACCAGATGAATGTTGAGTGTGACGCAAACCTGACGCAAGTGAAGTTGGGACCGCACGGTGCCGAACATGCCGGGGCTAGCACCCATAATGGCGGCAGGTTTGCCATTGAAGGGCTGATCAGGGGGGCGCGACGCCCAGTCGATCGCGTTCTTCAAGACGCCCGGAATAGAATAATTGTATTCGGGCGTGACAAACAACAGCGCATCGGCGGCGCCGATACGGGTGCGAAAATCCTGCACGGCGGGCGGGAAGCCCTTGCGATAGACGTCTTCGTTGTAGACGGGGATGGGCGCGATCTCGAAGGGCGCGATGGTCATGCCTTCGGGTGCAAGCTCGATGGCCGCGCGCATCGCCATGCGGTTATACGAGCCCTGGCGCAGGCTGCCGCAAATGCCGAGAACGTTGAGCGGTTTTCCGCCGGTCATGATGAGATCAATACATCATGGGATGGGATCGAGCGCGAGGGCGGCAAAGCTCGCCAGCCAATGCTCACCCATATAATCGCCGCTGACGTGAGCGAGCGCGCTTGCGATGTGGGCTTCGATGGTATTTTCCACACGAGCGCGGGCGGGACTTTCCACGCCATCCAGGATCAACCGCCAGCACCAAGCGCGGCTGAGATTAAGCCCGTCGAGATGCGCGATCTTGCCATCGCTGCGGTCGCTGACCGTGGCGGGCGTGAACAACACGGCCGGTTTGCCTTGCGCAAGATGCGGCAGGAAACGCGCGAGCCATGACCGAAATTCCGGCGTGGGCAATACCGCATGCAGGCAGGCAACCTCGATCAGTACCGACGAAAGGAAATCGTCCTGGCTTGGTTCCCAAGCTTGCGCATCTTCATCCTTGCCGTACCACGCACGCGCTTTTTCAGTGCAGAGCGCGGCCAGCCGGTCATCGCCGTTTTGCTGCGCATAATCGCGGGCAAGCACAAGCGCGAAGGCCGTATTGCCATGTGTGCCGGCACGGACGGGATAAGTCGCGAGCGGAAGAAATTCAAGAAAGCGGTCGGCAAAGGTGATGGCGAGCGGCTTGAAGGCCTTTGCCCAGCGCTTGCCTTCGGCGCTTTCGTGACGCGCAAGTTCACCCGCCAGCATCAACGCCCAGGCCCAACCGTAGGGCCGCTCAAAGCCGCGCGATTCCGGCCGCGCCAAATACGAAAGCTCACCGGCGATTTTCTCGGGAACGAACTGACTGTCGAACAGCGCCTTGATGTCGCCTGCTTCCGGCAGATCGGGAAAGCGGCGGAAGGCCCTCGCCAGCAGCCAATAGCCATGCACGCAGGAATGCCAATCGAAGCTGCCGTAGAAGATCGGGTGCAGTGCGCGCGGGCGTTTCACGTCACCCTCACCCGCCATGACGTGATCGAGCTTGTTGGGGAATTCGCGCGTCACGTGCCCGAGCGCGACACGGGCAAATTTCGAAGCGAGTTGCGGGGTGAGTGTGTGTGTCATCTCAGAACCGGAACACGGTGAAATACATCAGTAACGTGTTGGCAACCAGAAGCGGAATGGCGGTGGGAATTTGCACCTTGATCACCGCGTTGTCCGGGAGCTCCAAAAGCGCCGCAGGCACGATGTTGAAATTGGCGGCCATGGGCGTGCAAAGCGTGCCGCAAAAGCCGGACAACATGCCCACCGCCGCCATGATCACCGGATCGCCGCCGAATTTGTAAACGATCAGCGGCAGACCGATGGCTGCCGTCATCACCGGAAACGCCGCAAAGGCGTTGCCCATCACGACCGTAAACATGGCCATGCCGATGCAAAACGTGGCCACCACTGCGAATTGCGTGTTGAGAGGCAGCCATTCAGTAGCAATTTTTCCTACCGCATCGCCTACGCCCGCCAGCGCGAAAACTGCGCCAAGCGACGCCAGCATCTGCGGCAACACCGCAGCCCAGCCAATGGTGTCCATCAGGCGGCGGCCTTCCTGAAGCGGCGCCAGCAGCGGCGGTCTCAACCACAGCATCGCAATGCTGAGCGCTAGTACCACGCCGAACGCGAGCGAGATCAATGTCACCTGCTTGGCATCGAGGATGGGTGCGCCATCAATTGCGGCAGTCTTGAGGAACAACGTGCCGAACAGTGCGACAACTGGAATGACGAGCGCGGGCACGAACAGCCAGTTGCCGCGGGCCTTAGCGCTTTCGCGGCGCTCGGCGGGCGTTGTGGTCGCGGGTTTTCCGGCGCCCAGCAGTTTGAACCCGCCGATGGCCACAAGCGCCAGCACAAGAATGCCGTTGGCGAGATCGCCAAGATGCGAGCCGAAGAGAAAACTCACGCCGAGCAAACCCCAGAACGCCGCATTGCCGAAGCGCTTGGGATTGCTGTGGTCGCGCGCGCTTAATATCGCGAAGGCTGCGAACATTAGCCCGGCCAGCACATAGACATATTCGAGCGTGATCATTTCGATTTCCGCAGAGAGCGATCGAGCAACAGCAGCCGCGTGCCGTGGATGATGAGCGCCATGATCGCCGTCGGTATCGCCCATACGGAAAGGTCGAGCGGTTCAACCACGATACCGTTGGTTTGCAGGAACCCCTTGATCAGCAGGATCGAGCCGATGGCGATGAAGATGTCTTCGCCAAAGAACAGCGCCACATTGTCGGCGGCCGCGGCATTGGCGCGGATAAGCTGGCGCGTTTTCTCCGAAAGCTCGCCGATATGGGTTTCGCTTGCCGCTTCCGCCATCGGCGCAATCAGCGGGCGCACCATCTGCGGGTGGCCGCCAAGCGAGGTCAACCCCAGCGCCGCCGTCAGCTGGCGCACGATAAAATAGGCAAGCAGCAACCGCCCGGTGGTCGCCGCGTGCACTTTGGCGATCAACATGCGTGCGCGCTCCTGTAACCCCGCGCGCTCCAGCAGGCCGATCACCGGCAGGATCAGCCAGATGATGCTGACATAGCGGTTCTCGTTGAAGGCATGGCCGAAGGCGGAAAGCAGGTGAATGGGGTCTATGCCGCCGAACAACCCGGTAACCAGCGCCGACGCCATGATGACGAGCAGCGGATTTGCCTTAGCACGAAGCCGATAACGACGACGCCAATGCCGAGCAAGGTAAGCATGATGTCACCCCCGCGCGGATGTTAGCCGGTTTTAGAAAAATCTTTCTGGCACGCGGATAATGTCGCCGGGGTTGATCCTGGTGGTGGGATCGGCGACCAGTGATTGCTCCTCCTTGCTGACATTGCGTCGGATATACACCTCGGATTCATTGGCGCGATAGGTATAACCGCCGGCCAGCGCCACCGCGGTCAGCACGCTCATGCCGTTTACATACGGATATTCGCCGGGCTTGTTGACCTCGCCCAGAATATAGAACGGGCGGTAATTGGAGACTTCGACGCTGACGCGCGCATCCTTGAGATAGCCCTGGTCGAGCTTGGCTTTCACTTCCTGCTCGAACTGGCGGACGGTGAGCCCCGCCGCCTGCACCTGCCCCACGAGTGGCAGGCGAACCTGGCCCGTGCCGTCGATGTCGTATTGGCCGCCGAGATCGTCTTCGCCATAAATAATAATGCGCAGCTTGTCGCCGGTGTCGAGCTGGTAGGTGTTGGTGCCGGTAGAAGCATCCGCCGCGGGCGCGGCGTGCTCATCCCATGAGGTATCGGAGCAGGCGCCCGCGCCAAGCAGCAGCGCCGTGAACAGCGCAATCGCAGCAATGCCCTTCGCGATGTTCATCTGGTCCTCATCACACCGCATACTAAGTGATTTGAGGTGCGCCACGCGAAGCCGAAGGCTGGTAGGCCCGGCCCGTCCGCCCGCAGGGCGCAGCCCGAGGACGGACAAATTCAAACCCTCCTAAGCCCACGACGAGCGCAGCGAGGAGTGGGCCCGGGAGGATTCGAACCTCCGACCAGACCGTTATGAGCGGTCGGCTCTAACCAGGCTGAGCTACAGGCCCAAAGCACAGCAAAGAGTCTGCTTGATAGCAGGAATTGCCTGGCGACAGAACGCCCTAAGCCGGGCGCATGGCAGCCCCAGATTTGCCGCGTTCCTTATTATATACTGCGCGCAATGCAACCCGGGAGACGGCGATGAATATGACGCTGAGGCAATTGTTTCGCGGCGCGGGTGTCGCCGCGTTGTGCGGCGCGATTGCCGTGTTTATCGCCGGCTCCTCGCCCTTGGCGCTGGCCGCCGGCAACGACGCGGGCCCGCGCATGCTGGTGGTCAGCGGCCAAGGCGAGGTCAAGGCCAAGCCCGATCAGGCGCAACTTTCGGCGGGTGTGATCAGCGAAGCAAAGACGGCAGCCGCGGCACTATCCGCCAACAGCGCGGCGATGAACAAAGTCTTTGCCACGCTGAAATCGCTTGGCATACCGGACAACAAAATTCAGACGTCGAATTTCTCGGTGAACCCGCAATATCCGCCTTACCGCCAGGACAATCCCGAACCGCACCACATCATCGGTTATCAGGTATCCAATCAGGTGACGGTAATTGTCGACGATCTTGGCAAGCTGGGTTCAGCTCTAGACGCGCTGGTGAAAAGCGGCGTCAACGAACTCAACGGCATCAGTTTCGGATTCGCCAAGCCGGAAATCCTTGAAGAAAAAGCGCGCCGCGCCGCCGTGGCCGACGCCATCGCCAAAGCCAAAGGCATGGCACAGGCGGCAGGCGTTACTTTGGGGCCCATTCTTTCCATCCAGGAAGGCGGCGGTACAATTCCGCGGCCCATGCCGATGCTGATGAGATCGATGGCCGCGGCAGCACCGCCTCCTGTGGCAGCGGGCGAAAACACGGTTTCCGCTTCGGTGTCGATCACCTACAGCATTCAGTAAACGAAATTTCAAAAGATAAACCCCGCCGTTCGATGTGAGCGGCGGGGTTTGTTTTTTCTTGGACCGCTTATTTCTTTGGCGGGCCGGAGATGCCGATGGCGTCACGCAGATCGGCCGCATGCATCAGCTTGCCGTCGCGCATCACAAGCTCGACCTGCCTGAGATCGCCGATATTCTTCGACGGATCGCCGTCGATCAGCGCCAGCTCGGCCAGTTTGCCGACTTTCAGCGATCCGGTTTGATCGCCAAGCTTGTAGGTTTGCGCCGGCACGATGGTGGCTGCCGCCAGCGCGTCCTCTTTCGACATTCCAGCTTTTACATAAAGCTCCAGCTCGCGCACCAAATCGAAGCCGAAGCCGTCGGTGCCCGCCAGAACCGTGACGTGACGGCGGTTAAGCTCGGCCGCGAGACCTTCAAGCTTCGCATAGCTCTTGCGCATGGTTTCGCGCGGCAGATCGGGCGGCGGCACAACGCTGCCCGCGCGCAAGCCACGCACCAGTTGCGGCGGCAGCGTATCGGCAAAGGGTTCCTCAGCCGGCGGCAGCATGCCGCGGTCCGGCATATAAAGGCCTTCGAAGGCGACCAGGGTTGTGTCCACCGCGATGTGGCGCCTGGCCAGTTCGTCGAGATAGGACTGCATCGCTTTCGAATGCAGATCCACGCCGGCCGCATACCGTCCCGGCCCGAAGAAGCGCTGCATGCCGTTCGAGTTGTTGACCACGTCGTCCGGCATGGCCTGCATCATGACGAAGTTGATGTGAGTGATTTCGTCATAACCGTCATGCACGGCTTCGAGCGGGCGCATGCCGTGCGGAATGTGCCCGTGCACGCGAAGCCCGAGTTGGTGCGCGAGGGTCGCCATCGGCTTGACGAATTCTTTTGGCAGCGAGCCATAGAGTTTGATGGCGAAATAGCCTTCGTCTTTGGCGCGGTGCACGGCTGCCAACGCTTCGTCGAGCGTTCCCACGGCAACGCCGGCTTGCGCCGTGTAAGGCCCCTTGCCGTCGATCAACAGCGAGGGAACGATGCGCGTGCCGAGAAGCTCGCCGTCATCGATGCGCTTTTTGCGCGCCATCGATTCCTTTGGCAGGTTGCCGGGATCGCGCACGCTGGTGATGCCCTGCGCTAGCAGCAGCGGGCCCGTGTCGTCGTCGCCGTAATGCTGGTGACTGTCCCACAGGCCGGGAATAAGCGTCTTGCCCGCGCCTTCGATGGTTTGCGCGCCCGCGGGAATTTTTACACTGGCGGCCGCGCCTACTGCGGTGATACGGCCATTATCGACGACAACCGTTTGTGCCTCGCGGAATTTGCGCGCGTCGGCGTCGTAAATGCGCACATTATGAAATGCGAGCGGGCCCGCCGGTTTTTTCGCAATGCGCGCCATCAGCGCAGGCGCACGCTTGGCAAGCGCGTCGTCCTGCGCCTTTGACAACTCATGGGCAACCGATTCCCAACCCTGGGGCAGGAAATTGATTACGCCGGCAACGCCAAAGAGATGGCCGCCGTCCAGCCAGACCGGAAAGGGCGACAGGCCGAAACCGGTGATGGCATAGGCGGTGAGCGTTTTCTTGCTCTTGCCGTTCGAAACGTCGAGCGTGGCAAGCTGCTCCATCTTCGCTTCGCCGGACGGTAGCAGCTTGATCTTGTGATCGGGCGATTTGAGCATGGCTTCGACCAGCGGCTCGTTCGAATCCGGCGTGCCGCCGAAGGAGGAATAAAACACTTTGGGGTCGGCTTTGCCGTTGCCGTCGTCCACTGGGCTCTTGAAGCTGTAGGTGCCGTTTTTGCTTTCGTAGCTTTCGGCTGCGTCGCCGGTGGGCGTGAAGCCGCGCACAACCAGGCTCGCGATGGTACCGTCCTTCGCAAAGCGCATCTGCTGGTCGATCTCACTGACAAAGCCACGCAGGCCGAAGCTCATGCGCGACCAATGCGTGCCGTCCTTGGTTACCCAGCTTGAGACCTGGCCATGGCGAATGCCCTCGCCGGAGGTGATGGTGACGACCTGCGCATTGGCGGGCGGCTTCGCCAGTTGATCCACCGGCGTCTGGGCGAGCGCGGGCAACGCGGCAACGGTAAGCGCGGCTGCCATGATTAGTTTGCGGGACATTTTGACTCTCCTTGTGCGTTGCCTGCGTCGAAGATGAAAAAGAAAAGGCAGCGCTTGGCTGCCTTTCCCTTTCGGCGTGATGTCGTCACGGTTGTTTTTCGATTTCGTCGATCTCATCCAGCAGATGGTTCATGCGCGCGACGAGTTTCCGATATGGCTCCGGCGTTGCCATATCGATACCGGCCTTCTTGTAGAGATTGTAGGGATAATCCGACGCGCCCGCCTTCAGCATGTTGATGAAGCGGTCGCGCGCCGGCGTACCGCCTTCCAGGATGTCGTCGGTCAGCTGCGCCGCGCCAGCCATGGAGGTCGCGTACTGCCAGACATAGAAGCCATAATAGAAGTGCGGGATGTATTCCCACTCGGCGCAATAGGTAGGATCGATTTTGGTGATGCCCTGCGCCTCGCCGTAATACTTGCGCAGCAAATCGCAATACATCGACGTCATGCGTTCGCCCGACAGCGGACGGCCGGCTTCCATCTCTTCGTGAATGGCGAGCTGGAATTCGGCGAACATCACCTGACGGAAGAATGTCTGGCGAACCGCTTCGACGCCTTCACCAAGATAATAGAGCTTCTCCTCCTTTGTCTTAGCGTGGGCCACCATATAGTCGTTGAGCATCATCTCGTTGCCGATGGATGCGGTTTCCGCAACGAAAGTCGAATAGTTCGACTTTTCGAAAGGCTGCGTCTTGTCGGTCAGTAAGGTGTGAACAGCGTGTCCCGATTCATGGGCCAACGTCGTCAGCGCCTGGTAATCGTCGTTGTGGTTCAATAGCAGATAGGGATGCACGTCATAGGCCGAGCCGTTCATATAGGCGCCCGACGCCTTGTGCTCGCCCGGATAGGCGTGGATCCAGCGGCTGTTGAATTCCTTCTTCAATAGATTCAGATATTCGTCGCCATAGGGCTGCAACGCGTCGAGCGTTATGCGCTCGGAGTCCTCGACCGTGAACTTGAGCGGCTGCGACAGCTTGAACATGGTGGGATACATGTCTTCGTAGCCGAGATCGCCCTTGATGCCGAGCAGCTGCTTGCGCAATTTCAGATAGCGATACAGTACCGGTAGGCCTTCATTCGCCTCCTTGACCAGCGTGCGATAGACGGCGTCCGGCATGTTGTCGGCGAAGGTCGCGGCCGAAAGCGCGGTCGGGAAATGGCGCACCTTGGCGTTGAACTCGGCCGTCATCACTTGCGTGGTCAGCGTGGCGCCGAACACGTCCTTGTAATTCTGATAGGCGCCCCAGAAGGCGTCGAACACTTTCTTGCGGTCGGCACGGTTCTCAACCTGGCGGTATTTGGTATAGGCCTGATCGTTCAGTTTCACGCTCGTGCCGTCAGACAACTTGATGGTGGGGAACGGCAGATCGTTATGCGCCAGTTGGGCGCGGATGTTGTCAGGCTGCTGCACGATATTGCCAGTGGCGGCGATTACGCCTTCGGCTTCGGCGCCCAGCGTGTGCGGCTTGGCGCGCAGCGTGTCCTTGAGGAAGAAGTCGAAATGCGCGGCCAGTTCCTTGTTGCTCTTGAGGAACGCCGTCACCTTCTTCTCGCCAACGGTGAGAATTTCAGGCGCAACCCATGCGGTGTTTTCGCCAAGCTCAGTGAACAGCGCCTGCGAAAGCTGACGGCGCTCCTGGTTAGGTGCATTGCTCAGATCTTCGTCACCTTTGAGGCCGGCATAGACATCGAGGCGCAACGTTTCCTTCTGCGCGTGGCTTATGGCGTCGCCAGCCTTCAGCATCGCGTCCGCACTTCTGCCAAGCGTGCCTTTGTAATTGGGAAGCTTGTCCACCTCGGCTTTGATCTTGGCGTACTCCGCCGTCCAGGCTTCAGGCGACGGATAAAGATCCGTCAGGTCCCAGACATATTTCTGGTCGGTGGCGGGCGACGTATTATCGGCGGCGGCAACCGAAAAACTGCCAAGCATGAGAACGGCAGCAAAAGCGGCAAGGCCAGCGGCCCGGAGGCGGAAATGCATATGGAACTCCCCTTGAAAATTCTCTTCCCAACGTGGCCGCGACCTTAGCCAAAGCTTGAGAGATTCCAAAGCCGCGCGGGGTGACTTGCCCGCCGCATTGCCGAATGATGGACGCGGGCCGAAATCGTTTGTAATTCAGGGCCCTAAGTCACATTAAGCAAAGGCCCCGAGGACGCCTGCGACTTGGCCTATGCTTCACATCGCCGCGAGCAAAGGGAGATTCACATGAATCCGGTCACGCTTGTTCTCACCATGATCTGTGTCGCCGCTGGGGTGTTGTCGATCGAAGCCGTCGATTTCCGCCTTGGCATATTTTTCTTTTTGCTTGGCGCTTTCATCGCGCTGTCACTCAAGATGGCCAATCAGTGGGAAAAATTCGTCATCCTCAGGCTAGGCAAGCTGCAAAGCGTAAAGGGTCCGGGAATGTTTATGATTATTCCCATCGTCGACGCCGTCACTACCGTCATCGATCAGCGCATTCAGACCACGGCCTTCAGCGCCGAGCAGGCGCTGACCCGCGACACCGTTCCGGTGAACGTGGACGCAATCATCTTCTGGCAGGTGCATGATCCGCAAAGTGCGGCGCTCAACATCACCAACTACCGCGAAGCCATCGACCGCGTGGCGCAAACCACTTTGCGCGAAACCATCGGCGCTTCGATGCTGGCGTCGCTTCTGTCCGACCGCGAAGTGGCAGACGCGCATTTGCGCGATTCTATCGGCAAGAAAATTGGCGAATGGGGCATCATGGTGCGCTCGGTCGAAATCCGCGACGTTGCCATTCCCGTGGCGTTGCAGGACGCCATGTCGCGCCAAGCGCAAGCCGAGCGCGAAAAACAAGCGCGCGTGATATTGGGTTCTGCGGAAGCCGAGATCGCGACGAAATTCGTGGAAGCCGCCGCAACCTATGCCGACCATCCCGCGGCGCTGCATCTGCGCGCCATGAACATCATCTATGAAACCACCAAGGAACGTGGCGCGACCATTTTGATGCCGACTGCCATGATCGATAGCTTCAATCCGGCGAGTTGGATGGGAAAGAATAAGTAAGATCAGCAATGTCATAGCCCGCTCTGGGCGGGCCATGACAATCTATCGGACACGATTCGGGGGGACATATGCGCATTGCGGCCTTGTCCGGCTGGACACGCGAACAGAAGAACGTGGTTCTCGCCAGTTATCTTGGCTGGACGCTGGACGCCTTCGATTTCTTCCTGATGGTGTTCGTGTTCAAGGACATCGCCAGGGAATTCAACACCGACATCACCACGGTGACGGTGGCGGCGACACTGACGCTCGCCATGCGCCCCATCGGCGCATTTCTGTTCGGCCGCGCGGCCGACAGATATGGCCGCCGCCCCGTGCTGATGATCGACATCCTGCTCTATTCGTTTCTTGAGCTGGCGTCCGGTTTCGCGCCAACACTGACCGCGCTGCTGATATTGCGCGCACTGTTCGGCGTTGCCATGGGAGGCGAATGGGGCATTGGCGCCTCGCTCACCATGGAAACCATTCCGGCAAAATCGCGGGGCTTCGTCTCCGGCCTGCTGCAATGCGGCTATCCTAGCGGCTATCTTCTCGCCTCGGTCGTCTATGGCGCACTGTTCCCCTATCTGGGCTGGCGAGGAATGTTTTTCGTCGGCGTGTTGCCGGCGCTGCTCGTGCTTTTCATCCGCTTCCGCGTGCCGGAATCGCCCGCCTGGAAGCCACAGCCGCGCGAAGTCGGCGGCTCATTGGCAATCGTGAAAAAACACTGGCGGCTGGCGCTTTACATGATCCTGCTGATGACGGCGTTCAATTTCTTCAGTCACGGCACGCAGGATCTATATCCGACCTTCCTGCAAGTGCAGCACGGCTTCGAGCACGCTACCGTCGGCGCCATTGCCGTGTTCTATAATATCGGCGCCATCATCGGCGGCATCACCTTCGGCATCTGGTCGGAACGCATCGGCAGGCGACGCGCCATCGTGATTGCGGCTTTGTTATCGTTGCCGGTAATACCGTTGTGGGCGTTTGGCGCCACGGCGCCGTTGCTCGCCATCGGCGCGTTTCTGTTGCAGGTGATGGTGCAAGGCGCATGGGGTGTGATCCCCGCCCATCTGAACGAGCTTTCGCCACACGCCGCACGTGCCACGTTCCCAGGTTTTACATACCAACTTGGCAATCTACTGGCCTCGATCAACCTGCCGCTCCAGTCAGGCGTCGCAGCGCATTTCGGTGGCGATTACGGCCTAGCACTGGCGCTGGTGGCGGGCGGTGCCGCGGTCGTTATCGCGTTGGTCGCGGGTTTCGGCATCGAAGCCAAGGGCATCGACATGGGCGCCGCGCAGTCGCCGCAACCCAGCGCGCTTTTATAAGCATCAATTGTCGCAACGGGCTCTTTTGCGTTTGAAATCAGCAGGTGATGCTGTTTGAATTCCATTCTGGGCCGAAAGCCCGCCAGGGGGTCATCATGAAACATCTCGTTCAGCTCGCTGGTGCGAGCATTATTTGCGTTGCAGCCTTCGGCGCGCAGGCCGCGGGGCCCGTGCCAACAACCGAAGCCGCGCTGCAACGCAATTTCGATGCGGCGGTCCGACCGGACGAAATGCGCGACCGGATGAAGCTCTTGGCCGCCCAGCCCAACCATGTGGGCTCGCCGCATGACAAAGCCAACGCCGACACGATACTCGGCTGGTTCAAGCAATGGGGCTGGGATGCGCATATCGAAACGTTCCAAGTGCTGTATCCCACGCCCGTTTCCGAAACGCTGGAAATGATCACGCCCAATAAGTTCAAGGTCACGCTGCAGGAACCGCCCATCCCGGGCGACAGCAGCGCCACCGCGACCGATCCCGCACTTCCCGCTTACCTTGCCTATCAGGGCGACGGCGATGTGACGGCCGGGCTCGTCTACGTCAATTACGGCATGCAGGACGATTACAAAGCGCTGGAAAAACTTGGCATCAGCGTCAAAGGCAAGATCGCCATTGCGCGCTATGGCCATGGCTGGCGCGGTTTGAAGCCCGAGCTCGCGCAGGAACACGGCGCGGTGGGTTGCATCATTTACTCGGATCCGGCCGGCGATGGTTATTCCGTCGACGCCACCTATCCCGATGGTCCGGAACGGCCGCCACACGGTTTCCAGCGCGGCTCGGTTGCGATTATGCAAATCTATCCCGGCGATCCGCTCACGCCCGGCATCGGCTCGACAACGGATGCCAAACGGCTCGACAGATCGCAATCGCAAACGCTGCTGAAGATTCCCGCGCTGCCGATTTCCTATGCCGACGCGCAGGTGCTGTTGGCAGCGATGGGCGGCCATGTCGCGCCGAAAGATTGGCGTGGCGCGCTTGCCGATCACCTATCGCGTCGATTCCGGAAGCACCATGGTGCACCTCGCGGTCAAATCCGATTGGAGCCTGAAAACCATTTACGACGTCATCGCCATGATGAAAGGCTCGGCCTATCCAGACCAGTGGATCATTCGCGGCAATCATCATGATGGCTGGGTTTTCGGCGCCAGCGATCCGCTTTCGGGCCAGGTGGCACTGCTCGAGGAAGCAAAAATTATCGGCGGCCTGGTAAAGCAGGGCTGGCGGCCTAAGCGGACGCTTGTCTATGCGAGCTGGGATGGCGAAGAGCCGGGACTCCTGGGCTCCACCGAATGGGCGGAAACCCATGCGGCCGAGCTGAAACAAAAGGCCGTGCTTTACATCAACAGTGACACCGACGAGAGAGGCATTCTCAGCGTTGAAGGCAGCCATGATTTTCAGCATCTGGTGAATGTGGCCACCGCTGATGTGATCGATCCCGAAAAGAATGTTCCTGTCGGCCAGCGCTTGCGCGCCAAGCTGCGCATCAAGGCGCTTGAGCCCGACGCCAAGGATCATGCCAAAGCGGAAGCCAAGACCGCGGCGGACCCGAAAAATGATTTTCCCATCGAGGCGATGGGTTCAGGCTCGGACTACTCGACCTTTATCGAGCATCTGGGCGTGCCCGCGTTGAATTTTGGCTATGGCGATGAAGGCGACAGCGGCGGCGTTTATCACTCACGCTACGACACGTTCGAGCACCACAGCCGCTTCGTCGATCCGGGCTTCGTTTACGATGCGCTGCTGGCAAAGACGGTTGGGCGCGTGGTGATGCGCGTGGCCGATAGCGATCTGCCGTTGCAGCGCGCCGGCGATTTCGCCGCCGCGATCTCCGAATATTTGGGCGAGATCAAGAAGCTCATCAAGGACAAGCGCGAAGCGGCCGAAACGCAGGCGAAATTGCTCAGCGATTCCACGTTCACGCTTTTTGCCGATCCCACCAAATCGAGCGGGCTGCCCACCGCCTTGAAGCCCGTGCCCCGTATCGATCTCACGGCGCTTGAAAGCGCGGTGAAGAAGCTCACGCGCAGCGCAAAGGCTTATGACGGCGCCTTCGCCAAAAATGCCACGCGGCTCGATGCGGATAAGCGAGCGCGATTGCAGGCGCTGATGCGCGACATCGATCAAACGCTCGCGTCAGATACCGGCCTGCCTGGCCGGCCCTGGTTCAGAAATCTGATCTACGCGCCTGGCCGCTTCACCGGTTACGACACCAAGACATTGCCGGGTGTGCGCGAGGGCATCGAAGACCAGCGCTTTGACGATGCCAACCGCTACGTCAAGCTAACTGCGGGAGTGCTCGACGCCTACAGCAAGCGGCTGGATCAGGCGACCGCGCTGCTAACGGGAAAATAAACCGCGGCCGCGGCATTATCCCGATGCGTGACGTCTATCACCAGATATGCACGCGGTTCTCGGGCGCGACATAAAGCTTGTCGCCGGGCTTCACGTCGAACGCCGCATACCAAGCATCGATGTTGCGCACCACGCCGTTGACGCGGAACTCGCGCGGGCTATGCGGGTCGCTCACCACCTGGCGCTTGACGAAATCGTCCGTCGCTTTGCCGCGCCAGGCCTGCGCCCAGCCCAGGAACACGCGCTGATCGCCGGTTAGGCCATCGATTACTGGCGCCTTCTTGCCGTGCAACGATGCGTGATAGGCATCGAGCCCAAGCGTTAGCCCGCCCAGGTCGGCAATATTCTCGCCCATGGTGAGATCGCCATTCACATGAACGCCGGGAAGCGGCTCGAACTGCTGAATATTGCGCGCCCAGCACTTTCGCGCGCGCTTCGAACTTGCTCGGCGTCGTCCTTGGTCCACCAGTCGCGCAGCGCACCATGACGCGTCGATCTTGCGGCCCTGATCGTCGAAGCCGTGCGTCATTTCGTGACCGATCATCGCCGCCGATGGCGCCGTAATTGATGGCCGGGTCGGCATTGGCATCGAAGATCGGCGCCTGAAAATGCCCGCAGGAAACACGATGTCACGCAATGAGCCGTTATAGGCATTGTTGGTTTGCGGCGTCATGTCCCAATCGCTCATGTCCACCGGACCAAACAGCCGCCCGGTGTAAAATGCCCAATCGATTGCGCCCGCGCGCTGCACATCACCCACCAGATCGTCATCGGCGATCACAAGTTTTGAATAATCGCGCGGATGATCCGGATAACCCACTTTGATGTTGTAGGTGTCGAGCTTCTTGAGTCGCCTCGGCCTTGGTCGCTGGCGCCCATCCAGTCGAGCTTTTCAGATGCGGGCGCGATAGGCGGCCTTCATGATTGATGAGCCAGTTCCTCGATTTTGGCTTTCGCTTCGGGCGGGAAATATTGCGCGGTATAAAGCTTGCCCACGCCAAAGCCCATGGTGCCGAAATTGCCGAAACGGTCATCCGCTGCCAGCGCCACCCGACAGCGGCCATACGCCGCGTTTCCAGCGCACCTTCTGTTGCTTTCTGGCCGGCAAGTGTCTTGTCGTGCATTTCGAAATATGCATCGGTGAATGCCTTGGAAAGATATGGCGCCGCGTTGTCGGCGATGTGAAATGCATACCACGCTTGCAGATCTTAGAAGCGGCGTCTTGGCATAGATGGCGGCAAGCTTCGGGAAGGCGGTTTTTTCGGCGACGATCACACGGTCGAACTTCTCGAGGCCGGACGCGGCAAGAAATCCCTTCCAGTCAAAGCCTGGCGTGAATTTTTGCAGATCGGCGACCTTCATCGGATTGTAAATCGCACTGATGTCGCGCTGCTGCACCTTGGTCCAGCTGGCATCGGCCAGCTTGGTTTCGAAATCCACCATGTCTTTCGCGCGCGCATCGGCATCCGGCCAATTCACCAGATGCAGAAGTTGGCTGACGTAGGCCAGGTACTGCGCTTTCTGCGCGGCGAAATCGGGCTTCAGGTAATAGTCGCGGTCGGGCAGACCCAAGACCACCTTGCGAATAATAAACCGCATAATGGCTTGGGTCCTTCAGATCCACGTCAAGGAACGTATCGAACAGCGCGCTATTCAAAACCCGGTGTTGGTGCGGCCCATGAGTGCGGTCAGCGCATCGCGCGATTTCGCCGCGCGCACATCGGCGAGTTCCGCTTCAATCGGTTTGGCGCCGAGCTTTTCTATCGTGTCTTCATCCATGAAGGCTTTGTAGAAAGCGCCGGCCTTGCCTTCGAGATCGGTGGGCTGATGCGGCACTGACGCGGCCGCTTTCTCAATCATGTCGTGCACGCGCCCCTCAACCCTATCGGTCATTTCGAGGCGCAGGCTGACGGCGGGCTTATCGGCCGGGATTTGATGGCGGTCGAGCCACGCACCATTGGCGTAGCGGAAAAAATCGTCGCCCGGTTTTGTCGCCCTATCTTCGCCGGCTGTGTCAAATCCCCATTTGCCATATTGCGGCGTATCGCTGGCGGCCAATGCGCCGGGCGCAAGCCAACTCGTTGTAGCCAAAGCCGCAAGGCCAAAGAGAAATGCAATTCGGTTTTTCACTGGACACCCCATTTGCCGCGGATTGCTATCTAGATAATTACATATATGCGGGCAGAATCCGCCCTGCGAAAACCCACATCACAAGGCTTTGATCGGCTTAGAAATGCTCGCCGGCGCGGAAGGGCCCATAGCGGGTCGAAGCGCCAACCAGATAGGCGATAGACCAGCCGATCAGCAAAAACCCATCCACGCCTTCGAGCGAGCCCAACAACCGCCAATTGCTGGCGATGACCTCATCAGCCCCACCCACAGTGGAAAACGTATTGGTCGAATAGGCCAGCGCGTCTTGCAGATCGCCTATGGCGCCGATGTAAACGAAAAGAAACGCCCACGCCCACACCTCGACCGTGTGAACGAGAAACAAACCGAACACTGTTTTGACCAGAGCTACCGTTTGGCCGAAAGGATGGCGGTGCAGTCCAAAGCGGCGAATGAGGCGCGGCATGGAAATCGAAATGATAAGCAGGCCGAAGGTCTGAATAAGAACCGTCGCGGCGATCAGCAGTGAACCTAAAGCGAGATTGATGAACATGGGACGATCAGCCTCCGACGACCACGCCCGCGAGCGTGCCGATGCCGTAGGTGACGCCGGCAGAGATCGCTCCGATAGCCACCTGGCGCGTAGCCGAGAACAATGCCGTGCGTCCAGTGAACAATGATGTGGCGACGCCGATCAGCGCAAGCGCGAACGCGCTGGCGCCGATCGAGAGATAGGCGGCGGCCGCGCCCGTCAACACGATGAACGGCAAAACCGGCACCACTGCGCCCATAGCGAAGAGGAAGAACGACCATATCGCGGCCGCCCAGGGCGAGCCGCCGAGATTTTTCGGATCGATGCCGAGCTCTTCGCGCACCAATGTGTCGAGCGCCGTATCCTTGTTCGACATCAGGCGGGTGGCGAGCGCGCGTGCTTCGGTCTCGCCCAGCCCCTTGGCCTGATAAATCAGGATAAGCTCTTCCAGCTCTTCTTCCGGCATCGACTGCAACTCGGCTGCTTCGGTGGCGATCTGTTTCATGTAAAGCTCGCGCGAGCTGTTGACCGAAAGCCATTCGCCCATCGCCATCGAGCAGGCGCCTGCGACAAGCCCGGCAAGTCCCGTGACCAGCACCACATGTTCCGATGCTGCAGCGCCTGTCATGCCCATCACCAGGCTGAGATTGGAAACCAATCCATCGTTCGCGCCAAGCACGGCCGCGCGCAATGCGTTTCCGCTCATGGCGCGGTGGCGGCCTTCGAGCCGCGCAATCGATCCGCCGGTAAGGCCGCCGGGCGCGCCGGTGATCGCGCCGATTAGCCGCGCATGCGAGCGCTCGTCGGCGGGAAGCCCGCCAGTGACAGCTTCGGGCTGCGCGTCGTACGCCGAGCTATCGCTTCTTTCCAAAATACTGATAGTGGGCAAGACAAACGAAGGCCCAAAACGCCGTGCCAGCCAGGCGAGCGCGCGCGTGCGGAAGCTCGGCGCAAGATGCGGCACCTCGACGCCCGCGCCACGCAAATTCTTTCGCCACAATTCGGCATGGGCTTCTTCGACAACCGCAAGCCGGCGATACACTTCACGCAATTTGGGATTTCGCTCGGCCTCAGCCAACGCGTGATACAAAGCTGCACCGTCGACTTCGCCCTGAAGATTGTCGCGAAAGCGCTTTGCGTCGCCGGAATTCTGATTCATCGCTCGCATTATCGCCTTTGCCGCGGGTCTCTTCGGTGCATATTGGCATAATCGTTCATTCAACACAGCATGAGCGCAATACTGCGTTTGAGCCGAAAAAGTGGACAACCGAGCACATAAGATATAGATTATCATTTGCAAGTTCGTGCTTTAACCGGCGCCTCGCGCGGGTAAGCACAGGGCGGAAGTTCCCCCGGTTTTCTCTGCCCGCGAGCTACAAACCCGACGAGATGCAAAACGGCACAGATGCCGCAGCATTGCGTTCTAAATTGGCATTGGAGGTGTTCCGTTGGCTGCCGTCGAAGCAATGTTTTCCGCCATGGGGTCGGTGACCGCATATTTTGCCCGCCTTGGCCCTGCCGAGGCCGCGCTCAATATCGCACTCACGGCAGGCGTGACGTTACTCGCGCTTGCCGCCGATTATGCGGTCAGGCGCTTACTGAGATACGGGGCGAAGCAACTACCTGGGCAATCGACCGCCGAGAAAATGGTGCGCGTTAGCCGCGTTACCCGTTTCACCTGGGTCATGGCGAGCATCGCTATCGTTGCAACTGCTTTCTTCTTCATTGCGGGAATTTGGCACATCAATCTTGCGCTCGCGCTCAAAGCGATTGCGGGCGCGCAAGCGGTGAGAACTGCGGCGGGCCTGGCCATCTTGACAGTGATCGCTTACGCGGCGTTCGAATTTACCGGCTTCGCTATTGGCCAAACCATGGGCAGGTTGGTCAAGCGCTCAACGGCGAACAGGCGACGGGCTGCTCAGCTGCGCACCATTGACCCGCTGCTGCGCGGCATCGCACAGGGCACCATTCTGGTCCTTCTCATTCTCATGGGCCTGAGCGAGCTCGGCGTGCAAATCATGCCGTTGCTGGCGGGCGCCGGAATTGTGGGCATTGCCATCGGCTTCGGCGCACAGACCTTGGTCAAGGATTTCCTTACCGGCATGTTCCTGATTATCGAGGATATCGTCTCGGTCGGCGATGTGGTTCGCATTGGCGACAGTAGCGGCCTGGTTGAGGCGATGTCGCTCCGCACCATCCGGCTCAGGGATTTCGACGGCACGCTGCACGTATTCCCCTATGGCGAGGCGCAAGTGGTGCACAATCTCACCAAGACATTTTCCTATTATGTTTTCAATTTGCAGATTTCGTATGATTCCGACATCGACCGCGCGCTCAGTGTCATGCACAAGGTCGGCAAGGACATGCAGGCCGATCACGAATTCGGCCAATATATTCTCGAGCCGATCGACGTGGTTGGCGTTGACGATTTGGCTGACAGCGGCGTGGCCCTTAAGGCGCGGGTGAAAACGCTGCCCACCGAGCAATGGAAAGTCGGGCGCGAATACAACCGGCGCATCAAGCTTGCCTTCGACCGCGAAGGCATCGAGATCCCCTTCCCGCACATGAAGATTGTGCTGCCTGAACGGCAGCTCACCGAATTCGCAGGCCGTTGATTCGCCGAAGTTGTTTTCTGGGCATATAATTCATTCACTACCAGATCATTGGGAGTGACCCATGAAGCCCGAGCTGCGCGACCTCATTCTCAAATTGCTGGGCGAACATCGCATCATGACCATCGCCACCAACCGGCCGGATGGCTGGCCTCAGGCGACAGTAGTGGGTTACGCCAATGACGGCTTCAAGATTTATTGCTTCGTCGCACGCATGAGCCAGAAATTCATGAACATCGCGCGCGACCAGCGTGTCTCCATAGCCATCGGCAAGGACGTTTCGCAGCCGCATGAAATCAAGGGCCTGTCGCTGGCAGGACGTGCGGCGCCTGTTGAAGACAGAAGCGAGTATGAACGCGCCGGCGCGATTATGCTCGAACGCTACCCGGAATACGCTTCTATGCCCCAGCCAAGCCCGGCGCTCGCCCCTATGATGCGGGTGACGCCGGAAATCATTTCGGTGCTCGACTATTCCAAAGGTTTCGGCCACAGCGATTTGGTTTCGGTGACGAAAGACGATATTGAAAAGCACATCGAAAGCCCGAAACACGACTGGCGAGGACGCGCAGCTTAAGTCAGGAGAGTTTGCAATGAACAAGACGGTTTTCATGCTGGCGCTTTGCTTTGTCGCAACCGTGCCGGCATTCGCTGTTCTGGCCGGAGCAACAGAGGACGCGAACAACGCCGCGCAGCTTGAAGACGGGCATGCACTTGCGGTGAAACAATGCAGCGGCTGCCACGCCGTGGAGACCACGGGCAAAAGCCCGCGCTACGGTGCGCCGGAGTTCCGGCACATTCTCTCGCGCTATCACGCCGAGACCTTACGGGTGGAACTTGCCGAAGGCATCAAGGTCGGCCATCGCAACATGCCGCGCTTCACGTTCAATCCCGCAGGTGTGGATGCGCTGATCGTATATTTGCAATCGATCCAGACACCGGAACACGGGGCGCCCGAACGGCAATAATCAGGCGGATTATTTCCGCCGGCGCCGCCTGACGGCCGCCTGAGCCTTACGGATATTACGTAGCTGCGCGCGCCGCATGGCCGGTGTCGGTTTCATCGACGCGGGAATTTTCTGACGGTCCTTCGCCTTGAATTGGTCGCCGCCAAGATGCATCGGTTCGGAACCTAGCAGCCGCAGCAGTTTGCGCGCCGCAGCCGTATCGGGCACCAAGCGCCGCCCCACGCGATGGGCGTGGCTTTTGCTGATCAGCCATTTTTGCGTGGCCCAGGATCCATTGGCGCGCCGGCCGGCAACGCGTTCAAGGCCTCCTTTCCGTCCCACATCCTGATTGCGGAAGAACACGAACTCCTTTTTGGGACGGATCTGAATGTGAAAGAAACCGCCACGCCCGCGCGCGCCCGGCTTGGCGCGGCGGCGGGATTTCATTTTCTTTGGCATGACGATCGATCTTTGCGTTTAGGCCCGTCGTTATTTGGACGGCAAACTTTGAAGATACGCCACGATGTCGTCTATCTCGCGCCGCGAAAGTTGGATGCCTTCCATTGGCGGATGCGGGGCCGTGAGCCACGCCTTGGTCCATGTGGGATTCGTCCTCGCCTGGTGCGCCAGAGAAGGAAAGGATGGCGCGGCGTCGGTCATACTGGTTGCGGCCCCGGTATTGTGACAACTGGAGCACCATTTTTCCGCGAGCTGCTGTCCCGTATCGGCATTTCCAGCCGCCATCGCGTGCGTTGCGATAAAGCTTAGAACTGCAACCAAAATTGCCTTCGATATCATTGACGCACTCCTAGCGTGGCAAAAACCCAAAACAATTATAGCGGTCAATTTCAATCAACACACTGGGCCAAATCAAGGGTCGTACCGCTAATATGGGCATGGGCCGGGAGCAATATTCTTAGGCAATGAAGAGCCGGCGCGCCTATCGTCCGTGCCTTCTTATTCGTGGCAGCACCACAATCATGAACGTCATCCAGGAATTGGCAATGATCATGGCGATCGAATGCAATGTTGTGGCGATGTTGTACGCCTGAAGCGAGAACAGCGCCAAAACGTGCCGCGCAACGTTCAAGGCGTATAGCGTTGGGGTCTCAGTGACCGGCTCGAGCCAGGTTTTGCGTAATGTGGGAACAAAGGCCGTGATATCGATTGCCACGGCGATAACGACCGAAAGCGTAGGATCGTCGGTGATGGCCCATGGAATAAGACCGCACAATGCGATCAGCAGAAATGCCAAATCGGTTTTTGTCGCATGCGGGAAGCCATAGCGCAGCGAAAGTAGAAATATGAAAATCGTGAACAGCTCCGATGCCGTCGGCATGCGCCGATCCGGCCCTTTCGCCAACTGCCCGAACAGCACAATCCCGGAAACGATTGTCCACACGAACCAGGTGTAAGCGTGCGGCTGAACCCGTTTTCTAAAGATGTCGATGACATAGGGCACGTTGCCGGCGATGGCCAGCAAGGCGGCGATGGTCGCGAGAATTTCTTTCACAGACTCAGTATATCAGGCAGGGCGATTGACACGCCCCGATGTAGCCGGCTGAGCACAAAGAAAAATTGAGAAATTTGGAGCGGGCGAACGGATTCGAACCGTCGACCCTAACCTTGGCAAGGTTATGCTCTACCCCTGAGCTACGCCCGCATCCAAAGAGCGGCGGTTATCGCGCGGGCGCGCGCTGGATTCAATAGCTGTATTCGGCGGAAACTTAACGTGACCGGCCATGGGTGGCGGGGGCACATTGGCCCGCGCTAGAGAATGATCATGTCGGCACCCCGCCCCGATCTAGCGGCGCTTGAAGCCCGCCTGCCCTCGCCCGAGGTGCGCGAGGCGGCGCTTTATGCGCGGCTGAAAGAGCTTGGCATCGGTTGGAAGACCTACGAGCATGTGCCCGTTTTCACCGTCGATGAATCGCAAAAGCTGCGTGGGGTGGTGCCGGGCCTGCACACCAAGAACCTGTTCCTCAAGGACAAGAAGGATGGGTTGTGGCTGGTGGTGGCGCGCGAAGACCAGCGTGTCGATCTGAACGGGCTATCGAAACTTATCGGCAGCCCGCGGTTCAGTTTCGGGTCGGGCGAACTGCTGGTAGAGACGCTGGGCGTGCCGCCGGGATCGGTGACGCCATTCGCGCTGATGAACGACAACAACATGCGCGTTTCGCCCGTGCTCGACGAGAAACTGATGAGCGGAGACATCCTCAATTGCCACCCGCTGCGCAACGACCGCTCGACCACGATTGCGCCAGGGGATCTGCTCGCATTCATACGCGCCTGCGGGCATACGCCGCGCATCGTGGCACTTCCGGAAGTTGCGCCATGAAGCCGGTATCAAGCCTCGGCCCGCGCGTGCTCAAAGGGCGCTTCATCCAACTGGAACCCTATACGCCCGCGCACGAGGCAGGACTGCGCGAGGCCGCCAACGATGCGGAGCTGTGGCGCTACATGCCGGTGGACGCGAGCGGCAAAGGCTTCAACGACTGGCGCAAGCTGACCGAGACCGACATGGCGTCGGGCAGCCGGATGATTTTCGCCGTGCGGCGGTTGACCGATAACGCGTTGGTGGGCTCGACCACTTATCTCAATATCGTGCCCGAACACGCGCGCGCCGAAATCGGCTGGACCTGGTATGCCCAATCCGCGCAAGGCGGCGCCGTCAACCCCGAAGCCAAGCTGTTGCTGATGACGAATGCCTTCGAGACCGCCGGCTATCACCGCATCGAGCTGAAAACCGATGCCAGCAATGCGCGCAGCCGCGCGGCCATTCTCAAGCTCGGCGCCAAGGAAGAAGGAATTTTCCGGGGCCATATGTGGATGCCGCGCGGCTATTGGCGCGACACAGTCTATTACTCGGTGCTGGCCGAGGAATGGCCGGGCGTCAAAGCGCGCCTCGAAGCCCGGCTTAAGGGTTTTGGCTAGGGCTTTTCTTTCTTGGCCCGAACCACCATCTTCTAGCCATGGCACTGATTGGTCCCACCGGGCGCCCCCTTGGCGCAGAGACGAAAGCCCCCGCGAGCGAAGGCGCGCCCGCGCCCTCCAGCCCATATATAAAGGACGGCTCTATCGAAACGTTCGCCGACGACGTGATCCGCGCCTCGGCCGAGGCGCCGGTGATCGTCGATTTCTGGGCGCCGTGGTGCGGGCCGTGCAAGCAGCTGGGGCCGCTGCTGGAGCGCGTTGTCGCGCAAGCCAAAGGCGCGGTGCGCCTGGTCAAGATCAACATCGACGAGAACCCCGAGATCGCGCAGCAACTGCGCATCCAATCCATTCCAGCGGTTTACGCGTTTCGCAACGGCCAGCCGGTCGACGGCTTCATGGGCGCAATCCCCGAAAGTCAGGTGCGCACCTTCGTGCAGCATTTGACGGGTGAGCAAGCGGGCGCTTCGCCGGTGGAAGAAATGCTTACCCAGGCGGCGCAAGCCTTGGAAGCGAAAGATGTCGGCCGCGCCGCGCAAATCTACGGACAGATTTTGCAGGAGGAGCCCGGCCACCCGAAAGCGGTTGCGGGGCTTGCCAAATGCTATCTCGCCAGCGGCGATATCGAGCGCGCGCGGCAAACGCTTGGCCTCGTTCGCCCCGATGGTGCAGGCGATGAAGCCATTCGCGCGGTGGAAGCGGAATTGAAATTGAAAGAAGGCGCATCGAAAGCCGTCGATGCAGAACCACTGCGCGCGAAAGTCGCCGCTAATCCGAACGATCTGCAGGCGCGCTACGATCTGGCCTTGGCGCTGGAAGCCAAAGGCGAGCGCGAAGCGGCACTCGACGAATTGCTGGAGATAGTCTCGCGCAACCGAGAATGGAACGAACAGGCCGCGCGCAAGCAACTTGTCACGCTGTTCGAGGCTATGGGTCCAACCGATCCGCGCACCATTGCCGCGCGCCGGCGGCTTTCCACTTTGCTGTTTTCCTGAGGGCCCATGGCGCGTTATCGCAACCTTGCGGATTTGCCGGCTGTCATTCCGGTATTCCCGCTCGCGGGCGCGTTGTTGCTTCCGCGCGGAAGCCTGCCGCTCAACATTTTCGAGCCGCGCTATCTCGCCATGATCGATGCGGCGATGGTGGGCAAGCGCATCATCGGCATGATCCAGCCGCGCAATCCCGATGACGAGAATGTTTCTCCCATGCTGGCCGAAGTGGGCTGCGCCGGACGGATAACCTCGTATGCCGAAACCGACGACGGGCGATATCTCATCTCGCTGACCGGCATTGCGCGCTTTCGCATTGTCGAAGAGCGCGACACGGCCACGCCCTTCCGCCAAGTGGTGGCGGATTACACGCCGTTCAGCGGCGATCTCAGGCCGCGCGATGCCGAAGCTACCATTGCACGCGAACGGCTGATCGATGCGTTGAAGCCGTATCTCGCGGTGCGCAACATGCAGACCGACTGGCAATCGGTGCTGGAAGCGCCGGCCGAAATGCTGGTGAATGCACTTGCCGCCATTTGCCCTTTTGCGCCCGCCGAAAAACAAGCACTGCTGGAAGCGCCTGACGTGCCTGAACGCGCCGAGATGATCATCGCGCTGATCGAAATGGCCAACGCACGCGCCGCGCGCCCTGCGGGCGGCAGCAATCCGATAAACTGACGCTCATGGAACCTGATCCGAAACTTCTGGAAATTCTGGTCTGCCCTCTGACCAAAGGCCCGCTCACCTATGACCGCACGCGGAAAGAGCTGGTGAGCAAGGCCGCTGGCCTCGCCTATCCCATCCGCGATGGTGTTCCGATCATGCTGCCGGATGAAGCCCGTCCGCTTGGCGTCTACGAGTAACCCATGACGACGCAAGCCGCTTCGCGACCCTGGCCCACTGAGCTCAAACTCAACAAGGCCAAAGACACGCTCGAGATTGTTTTCGATACAGGTGAGCGTTTTCCGTTGTCCGCGGAATATCTGCGGGTGAACACCCAGAGCGCCGAAGCGAAAGGGCATGGCAGCGGCCCGCGCGCCACGGTGCCGGGCAAGCGCGGCGTCAAGATTTCGGCCATCGAATCAATCGGCAATTACGCCGTACGCATCGTTTTCGACGACGGCCACGACACAGGTCTATATTCCTGGGATTATCTGTATGAGTTGGGTTCGGAGCGGGACGCAAAATGGCCTGCTTACCTTGAAGAACTGGCGGCGCAGGGATTGACGCGTGGCTAAACCAAAAGAACCGAAAGCGCCCTACCCGCGCATCATCCACAAGAGCCGCGCGCCGCGGCCGATCATTCTCGGCCAGGACCGCGGCCGCTGGACCGATTTTTATCACACGGTGCTGACGGCGCCGTGGTGGTTGTTTCTGGTCGGATTGGCCATCGCCTTCATCGCCATCAACACGGTCTTTGCCACGCTGTACATGCTCGATCCTTCGGGGATCGAAAACGCCCATTCGTTCTGGGACCGCTTCCTGTTCAGCGTCCAGACAATGGGTGCGATCAGCTACAGCATCATGGTGCCGAAGACCGTTTATTCCAACGTGATCGTCGCCACCGAGGCGTTCATCAGCATTCTCTATATCGCTTTGGCGACCGGCATTGTGTTCGCGCGCATGTCACGCCCCGTGGCGCGTGTGATCTTCAGCGATCTGGCCGTGGTAAGCAATTTCGACGGCGTGCCGACCTTTATGTTCCGCGCCGCCAACCAGCGAGGCAATCAAATTCTCGAAGCCCGGGTCACGGTGACGGTAGCGCGCCAGGTGATGACCAAAGAGAAACAGGTGATGCGCCGTTTCGAGGAGATCAAGCTGATGCGTTCGCGCTCGCCGCTGTTTCAGCTGTCCTGGACGGTGATGCACCCGATCGACAAGGACAGCCCGCTGCACGGCGCCACCATCGATACCATGCTGGCCCAGCAAATGGAGATTATCGTCATGCTGAGCGGCACTGACGATACCTATGCCGACAAGGTCTATGCGCGGCATTCCTACATGCCGCACGAGATTTGCTGGGACAAACAGTTCGTCGATGTTCTGTTCACGCGCGAGGACGGACGGCGCTTCGTCGATTTGCGCCGGTTCCACGACGTCGAGGATCTGCCTAAGCTTTAGGCCGCATCCACGCCTACGGCATCGGCGATATGCGTAAAGCCATCGCGGGCGAGCAGCACAAGAAGTTCGCGCTTGATGCGCGGGATGAGCGCGGTGCCGTCATAAGCAAACGCTGTATAGAGTTGCACCAGCGAAGCGCCCGCGCGAATCTTGGCATAGGCCTGTTCACCTGAACCAACTCCACCTACCCCTATGAGAACGAGCTTGTTGCCCACGCGCTGACGCATGGCTTTGAGGATTGCGGTTGAAGGCGCAAACAACGGCGCCCCGGAAAGCCCGCCCGCTTCATTCCTGAATTGGCTTTTCAGATTGTTGGGGCGCGCCAGCGTGGTGTTGGAGACGATCAGGCCTTCGATACCCGAAGCAATACTTACATCTGCGATATCGTCCATCGCCGCCATGTCGAGATCGGGTGCGATTTTCAGCAACAGTGGAGTCTTGCGATCCAACTGTGCGCGCGCTTCGGCGAGCGCGCCCAGCAGATGTTCCAGTTCCTCGCGCGTCTGAAGCCCGCGCAGGCCCGGCGTATTGGGCGAAGAGACGTTGATAGTGATGTAAGATGCGAGCGTCGCAAGGCGCTTGAATGCCGCCACATAATCCGCGATGCGGTTTGTTAAATCCGCATTGGCGCCGGTATTGATGCCGATGGGTCCGTATTCGCGGCGCGAGGCAAGGCGTGATCCAGCGCGCTCCATGCCGCAATTGTTGAAACCCAGGCGGTTGATGACGGCGCGATCTGCACGCAAGCGAAACACGCGCGGTCGCGGGTTGCCCTTTTGAGGACGCGGCGTAAGCGTGCCGCATTCGACAAAACCGAAACCGAATTTGGGCATGACGCGCATAAGCTCGGCGTTCTTGTCGAAGCCTGCCGCCAAGCCGATGGGATTTGGAAAAACCAACCCCAACGCTTCCACGCGAAGGCGCGGATCGTCTGCCGGCTGCGTGCCAAGCATTGGCCCCGCCAGCCTGAGCAAGCGCACGGTCATGCCATGCGCGACCTCGGCCGGAAGCGCCTGTAAAAGCTGGGTCATCACCCCCATCATCACAGCCATAATGCAGGGATTCGCAGGGCAAAAGGGGCCTACCATCGCTTATTGCCATGTTAGGAATATAAGCTTAATACCGGATAGTAGTCATATAGCCGTGGAACCAGCTCATGCTTACGCACAAGCAGATCTGGGATGGGATCGACGGGCTTGCCGGCCAGCACCACCTTTCGCCTTCAGGCCTAGCCAAGCTTGCAGGCCTCGATCCCACCACCTTCAACAAGAGCAAGCGCGCAGGCGAAGACGGCAAGCTGCGCTGGCCCTCGACCGAAAGCATCGCCAAGGTGCTGCAGGCCACGGGATCGACGCTGGAAGATTTCGTGGCGCTCGTCATGCGCGAGCATGGCGCGCAGGTGCTGCGCTTCATTCCGCTGATCGGTTTCGCACAAGCCGGCAATGAAGGCTATTTCGACGACGCCGGTTTTCCCGCGGGCGCCGGCTGGGAAGAGATCGCCTTCCCCGAGATTGGCGATCCGCATGCCTATGCGCTTGAGATCACCGGCGAGTCCATGCTGCCCGCCTATCGCGACGGCGACCGCATTATCGTCTTGCCTTCGGCGAGCCCCAGGCGGGGCGACCGCGTGGTGGTGCGTACGGCCGCTGGCGAAGTGATGGCCAAGCAGTTGCGCCGCATGACTGCGCGCCGCATCGAGCTGCAATCCTTCAATCCGGCATTCGAGGACCGCGCCTTCGAACGCCCCGACATCGGCTTCATTCACCGCATCATCTGGGTGAGCCAGTAGTCAGGGATAATTCTGGTAGCGCTTCACCAGTGCGGAAAAATCCGCGAGATTGTTTGCCGCCAGCAGATCGGACAGATGCTTCGCGCGCGCCTGCAAGGCTTTCTCATACGCCGTGGGGACAGGTGCGTTGGATGCTGCTGCGAGTTGCGCCGCGATTTCCGCGCGTTGCCCTTTGGCGTCGTAGGCCGCTAGCTGCAACGCGAATTCGTAACGAATGATGAGATCATTGGGCGCGATCGCGATAGCGCGCTTGAACGCCTTCACGCCAGCATCAAAGCTCGCCGCATAAATCCATTGCCCGAACAAGCCGCCGCCCACGCGCACGACTTCGATGTTCCAGCCGCCAAGGCCCGCAAGCACCAAAGGATTATCGGGCGCGAGCGCCAGTGCGGCGTCGATTTGCTTCTTGGCCTTGCCTGGAATGCCGGCGGTGCTGGAGGCCAGCGCGCCCATCATGTGGCTCTCGAAGCCCATGGCCGAGGCCATGTAAATATAGGGTTCCGGGCGCTTCGGATCGGCCGCGATAGCGCGTGTGGCCAGCGCCTCCACCCGCTTGAAGCAATCGGCGCAGGGCGTGTCGCGTAGCTTCGCATCCGAAAGTGCGGCGCGCGTAGCGATGATGAGGCTTTCGCCGTCACCCTTGGCTTCGCCCGCCTTGATCGCGGCTTCGTAATTGCCGCTTTCGTACAGCGAACGCGACGTGTCCTCTGCCAATGCGGGTACGCCCGCGAAGCCAAGAATAATAACCAGCAAAGCGATATTGGTTTTGCGCATGGTTTAACCCGTTGCTTCCTTGATGAGCGCGCCTTCAAGCGCGCGGCGAATGAGCGCCGCCGTTTCGCGGCAGCCGAATAATACTGCAAACGAGCCGAAGCGCGGGCCCTGTGTCTGGCCGAACAGCACTTCGTAGATGCCCTTGAACCAGTCGCGCAAAGGCTCGAACTGGTGCTTCTTGCCGATCTCGTAAACCTCGAACTGCACCTTTTCGGCGTCGCGTGCGCCCGCCATTTTGTCGAGCATGGAGGCCAAGTCCATCAGCGCCGCGCGTTCTTTTTCCGAAGGTTCACGATAACGCTTCTGCGGACGAACAAAGTCCTCGTAATATTTGAGCGCGTATCCCACGAGCTTATCCAACCCCGGATGATCCTTGGGATCGGTGCCCGGCGCATAAGAACGGATAAATCCCCATAACACGTCGTGGGTATTCGCATTCGACGCGCTTACCAGATTGAGCAGCAGCGCGAACGTCACCGGGAATTTTTCCGCGGGCGGCTTGCCGCTGTGGATGTGCCAGACGGGATTTTCCAGCTTGGCCGCTTCGTCATTCTTGGTCTGATAGTCACTGAGCAGATTCAGATAATCGTCCACCGCCTTCGGAATGACGTCGAAGTAAAGCTTCTTCGCCGCCCGCGGCTTGTGAAACATGAAGAGCGACAGGCTTTCTTCCGAGCCATAGGTCAGCCATTCGTCGATGGCGAGGCCATTGCCGCGCGACTTCGAAATGCGCTCGCCGTTCTCATCGAGGAACAGTTCGTAATTGAAGCCTTCCGGAGGCTCGCCGCCCAACGCCTTCAAAATCTTAGACGACAATTCGACCGAGGTGATCAAATCCTTGCCCGACATTTCGTAATCGATACCGAGCGCCAGCCATCGCATCGCCCAATCGGCTTTCCATTGCAGCTTGCAATGGCCGCCCGTCACCGGCACTTCGTGGCGCTTGCCGGCGTCTTCATAAACAATGGTGCCCTTGTCCGCATTCCATTCCAGCACCGGCACCTGCAACACGTGGCCATCGGCGCTGATGGGGAGGAACGGGCTGTAGGTAGCACGGCGTTCCGGCCCCAATGTCGGCAGCACGACGTCGCGCACACGCTCGTAATTGCGCAGGATGGTGAGCAGCGCCGCATCGAAGCGGCCGCTTTTGTAGCATTCGGTCGAGCTCAGGAATTCGTATTCGAAACCGAAGCGATCGAGAAAGGCGCGCAACCGCGCATTGTTGTGCGCACCGTAACTCTCATGCGTGCCGAAGGGATCTGGCACCGAGGTTAACGGCTTACCGAGATATTCCTTCAACATTTCAGGATTGGGAACGTTGCCGGGGATCTTGCGAAGCCCATCCATATCATCGGAAAACGACACCAGACGTGTAGGCAAGTCAGACATCAACCCAAACGCGTGCTGCACCCAGGTGGTGCGGGCGACCTCGCCAAAAGTGCCAATATGCGGTAGGCCGGAAGGCCCATATCCAGTCTCGAACAAGACTTCTTTAACCGCGTTTGAGCGCGCGCGGCGCTCTATCCGCGCCACAACTTTGCGCGCTTCCTCGAACGGCCAGGCGTGTGCCGAGGCGGCTAATTCGTGCAATCGGCGGTCCGGCATCGGGCCTGGCTGTTAAGTGTCTCGCAAGGCTGAAAAGCTAGGCTGCACCTGTATCGGGGTCAATGTAATCCCCGGGCAGGAAGGGACCGCATGCGGTTGCCGAACAAGACATTGGAAGCAGGTAGCGACGCCGAAAGGCTGGCGCTCCTGAACGGGCGCGTCACCGTGCTGTATGCGCTCAGCCAGTATTACCTTTTCCTGCCTTTCGCAGCACTTTGCATGGCGGCAACGATCGCACATCGTCCGGGCCAATTGTGGCTCACGGCGGCGCCGTTCGTATTGCAGATCGTTGCGACCGTTTTCGGCACGCGGCTCAAGCAGGCATTCGATTCGCGCAACCCCGACGACGACCCCATGTTCTGGCTGAAACGCTACACGCTGCTGTCGGCGATCGTCGGCGGCGTTTGGGGATTTGGCGCGGTGGTGTGGTTCGTGCCGAATGCGTTCCCGGCGCAGGCCTATCTCTGCCTCGCCTTCCTCGGCATGACAGCAACGGAATTCATCGTACGTGCTGCCTATCGGCCCGCGTATCTCTGGCATGCGGCGTGTTCGCTGGGCCCGCTGGCCGTCATGCTGTTCCTCGATGGCAGTTCCTACGCGATGTTAAGTTGCATACTGGTGATCTTTTTTGGTGGCGTGCTTTATACGTATTGCGACGCCATCGGTAACATGATCGACGATAGCGTGCGCCTCCGGCACGACAACACGCTGCTCGTCGTGAAACTGTCACACGAGAAGCACGAGGCCGTCATCGCGCGCGATGCGGCGCGAGCAAGCGAACGCGCCAAGTCGGCCTTCTTCGCCACCATGAGCCACGAACTGCGCACGCCATTGAATGCCATGCTGGGCATGGCACAGTTGCTCGAACGCAGCGCGCTCGAACAATCGCAGCGTGAATATGTCACGGTGTTGCTGGAAGCGGGCCGCAGCCTGACCACGCTGCTGGATGATGTGCTCGATCTGGCGCGAAGCAAGGATCAGATGCCGGCGGCGCCCAAGGAAGGCTGCAACGCGGCCCATGCCGTGCGCACGGTGGCGCGCCTCTTGCAGCCCAATGTGTGGGAAAAGCGGCTGCAGCTTACAGTCAATATCGCGTCCGGCCTGCCCCGGGTGGCGGCCGATCCGCGCCAGCTCCGGCGTGTGTTGCTGAAGCTCGCCGGCAATGCGCTCAAATTCACCGATAAAGGCAATCTCGAAATATCGGCGGCGCCTATCACGGAATCCGATGGCCGTGCGTTTGTGCGTTACGAGGTAAGCGATACCGGGCCCGGCGTGCGCAGCGACATGGCATCGACCTTGTTCGATGCGTTCGCCAGAGCCGACGATTCTTACACACGCCAGCACAATGGCGCGGGCATGGGACTTGCCGTCGCCAAACGCATCGTCGATTCGATGGGCGGCAAAATCGGAGTCGACAGTAAGCCTGGCGAGGGCGCGAAATTCTGGTTCACGGTGCCGGTTTCCACGGGTTCGGCTGACGATGAAATTGGGCTGGCCCAAAGCGCCTCTCCGCCCTCCGGATTGGCGCTGCTGGCGTATGTGCCAGATGCGGCCATGCGTGCAAATCTCGAGCGTCTGCTTACGCCGTTTGGCAACAGGATCGTTTTTAAGCAGACACTGCCCGAAATCGTCACTGCTGCCGAACACGACAATTACGCGCTTATCCTGGCTGCGGGCGATGGGGCGGATGCACTGGCGGAGGTGCCGCAGCAGTCCGCACCCATTCTTGCGCTTGTTGCGCATGATACGCGCGCGCCGCAGGGCGCAGACTCCATACTGCGCTGGCCGGCCGCGGCGGGCGCGCTCTATGCCGCCATCGCAGTCGCCACCGCGAACTCCGATCTCGACCGCCGCCAGCTTGCCTCCGAAGCCATGCCAGTAGACGTGGCGGTCGACGCCAAGGCTTTTGCCATTCTCGAGCGCTCAGTCGGACTGAAGACGCTGGTGGAAATTCTGCAATCCTATCTTGTCACTGCGGAAGGCCTGGCGAAGGCATTGGCCGGTGCTTCGGAAGCGCAAGACTGGAACCAAGCGGGACGCGTTGCGCAAGACATCGCGGGCGCAGCGGGCGGGCTTGGACTTGCGGCGTTGACATCCGCTGCGCGCTCGCTGGCGCAGGCCAGCCGCGATGGCAAGGGTTCTCTATATATCGCAGCGCAAGGCGTGCTGGCCGAGCACACCCGCGTCAGAGAAGCGCTCAAGCGCCTGTACCCCGATCTCGCGGCTTAACTGCCGTCTTTCGCGAAGTTTCTCTGGATCATCATTGAACGCCGCTTGGTCGGGCGTTGCCCGGGCGTTATGAAGGACGCTGGCATCGGGTAATGGCGAATCATGGCGCAGCCAGAAAAACTGCTTTTTGAAGGAAGCGGGGCGGAAGACGCGTCCGGCCCAGGCACCTATGGCAAGCATTCGACGGGCATCCTGCCAAGCCATGTGCTGAAGCGCCTTATTCGCGCGCGGCGCGAAGTGCTGGCGGCGGACGACATCGCCGACGAACAGATTCAACCTGCCAGCATCGATCTCCGGCTTGGCGCGCAGGCCTATCGCGTGCGCGCGAGCTTTTTGCCGGGGCGCGAGGCGCGCGTTGCCGACAAGCTGGCCGACATGGCGATCCATGAAATCGATTTGCGTAATGGCGCGGTGCTGGAAACGGGATGCGTCTACGTAATCCCGCTTTTGGAGCGGCTGGAATTGTCTTTCCGTGTTTCGGGCGTCGCCAACCCCAAAAGCTCCACCGGCCGGCTCGACGTATTTACCCGGCTCATCACCGATGGCGCGCAATCTTTCGATCGCGCCGAAGAGAATTACCATGGGCCGCTTTACGCCGAGATTTCTCCGCGCACGTTTCCCATCCTGGTGCGCAAGGGCTCGCGGCTTAATCAATTGCGCCTGCGCCACGGCTCGCCGCAATTCACCGATACGCAGCTAAAGCGCCTGCATGAAGACGTGGGCCTGGTCGACGGCAACGCCGATATCGAAGGCGGGCTGGCACTCACCGTCGATCTCAGAGGCGAGGCGCTCACGCGCCAGGTGGGTTGGCGCGCACGCCGCCATGCCGGCGTTATCGATGTCGACAGGCGTGAGGCTTACGAGCCGCTCGATTTCTGGGATCCGGTTTATGCGCGCGACGCAAGCGGCATCGTGCTCGATCCCGACGAGTTTTATATTCTGGCTTCGCGCGAGGCGGTTTCCATCCCCCCCGAATACGCGGCCGAGATGGTGCCGTTCAATCCGATGGTGGGCGAGTTTCGCGTCCACTATGCGGGCTTCTTCGACCCCGGTTTCGGCCACGAAGCGGGCAAGGGGCGCGGGGCGCGCGCCGTGCTGGAGGTACGCTCGCGCGAGGTGCCGTTCATCCTTGAGCATGGTCAGATCATCGGGCGCCTGGTGTTCGAGCGGCTTACCGATCCGCCGACCCAGGTCTATGGCGAAGCATTGGGCTCAAGTTACCAGCGGCAAGGCCTCAAGCTTTCCAAGCATTTTCGTCTACCCTGATATGCATCTACCCCCTGCACTGCCCTGTGGCTTTCTCTCCACAGTCCGGCATAAATACATCAAGTTTTGCCACGAAATGATTGCGCTTGGCGGGTCATGGAGCGAGCTTTGCTTCCAGTCGTGCGTCCACGGAGGGGCGAGGATGTGCGATCTCTGGGTCCGCATCGAGGGGGCTCATGTGAGGCGGCCAGGTCCACCGGATCGGCCGCCTCACCCTTTTCTGGGCCATGCCCAAGCTACCCGTTGCTATCGAACCCATTGCTGTCGGCATCGCCAAGCCGCGTGCTAATCAGACCCCGCGCGGGCGTAGTTCAATGGTAGAACGGCAGCTTCCCAAGCTGCATACGAGGGTTCGATTCCCTTCGCCCGCTCCAGCAATGAATGTGAGGTCATCTCTTGAAACGGTTCGTTCTTGGCTTTGCCGCTGTCGTCGTGTTCGTGCCTGCCACACTTGCAGGCGAGGCCGCGCTTTATCCCACCAAGGATTGCGGCAAGGAAACCGCCCAAATGGCGCTTAACCAATGCACGGGCGATAATCTGGCTGCGGCCGATTCGGCGCTGGCAGGGCTCTATAGAAAGCTGCTGGCTATCGAAAGCGACCCCAAGGCAAAAGAACAATTCAAGGATATCGAACGCGCCTGGGTTGCCTACAAAGACAAGCAATGCCAATGGGAAACCGCCGGGGACGAAGGCGGCAGCATCTGGACCATGGAATACAATCAATGCGAGATTGATAAGACAGATGCCCGTATCCGGGAGCTTCAGAAAGCCGCCGGCTGCACCGGCAGCGTCAACACCTGCAAACCTCAATAATCGGGACACTTATGGCAAAAGCATTCACCTGGGATCGCATGATCGAAGAATTCCGCGCGCTCGGCGGCGTAGCGGACAATATCGCAAGTCAAAGATGGCGAGTATGGGGCGCGGACTATTTCCCATCGATCCGTCGAAACCGGTTACGCTGTTCGCACCGAAAAACCTGCTTTATAACGTCAGCGATCTTGAATTTGCCGATGGCGCGTTGCGGGTGAAAAAGAATTCGAATGGCATAGGCGAGCAAGAAAAAGAATTCTTCAATACTTACCAAGAAGCTTTTCCTGGGGCGCGGGCGGACAGAAAGAGCAGCGACTTTCGTTGAAGCAATGGATGCGCTTGCCCGCGGACCTGCGCGACAGGCTGACAAAACAATTTGTCATGGTGAGTCTTTTTCGTGGGCCCGCCGCCAGACCGCGCGCAACAGCGGTTACTCAGTTCGCGTATGATTCATAGCCAGGGTAAACCGGTCGTCATGCCAGTCGTCGAAATTGGTCAATCACGGACCGATAGCGCTGGCTTTGAGTACAAGGACGGCATTTCCGTCAAAGGCACGTTCAAGGACGAAATTTTGGTTCGCTACAATCTAACCGATCCCCTGGGCGTTATTGCCGGGTGGGCCTTTGCAAGTGAAGAGCCGGTGGCATTCAGCCTGCCCATGCGCCTACCTGCCAGTAATAAGCGCAGCATCGTCATTGCGCGCAATTTCGGTCAGGTCGAGAAACTTGGGAATACCAGAGCGCCGGCGGTCAAAGTTACCGGCGATATGATGGAGCTTTCGCATCTGATGATCGGGCACAAGAAATTTCCTAAATTGGCCAAAGGCGTGTTCCACCGTTTGATGAAGGGCCAGGGCATCGAGCACGACGAAGCGGAAGAGCTGTTCGACCGCATCCTGCATTTCAACCGCCTGCAATTTTTGCAGCTGTATAGGGATCTGCAAGGTTTAGATACGCCTGCCGGCGACATGCTGCGCAAGACTTGCTTTTATCAGCTTGTCAAGCGATGTCCGCCTGTATTGGCTCACGCGAGGTCTAGCGCAAGCAACGGTTGAAGGCCGTTCTGTGCGGGCGTTCATGTTGGCGTCATGTCAGCCTGGCCGCGCATCCAAGCACTCGGCGTGTTTGTTTGCTTAAAACAAATGGGTCTTGCCGAATGTCACGGCCTCAGACAAGTCTTGGCTCATGACGGCAAGCGATTTCATTGTTCGTGAAGCGCGGCTGGGCGATGCGGTTGCCATCGCGCGCATCTATGTCGAGTTGTGGCGCGACACCTATGCCGGCATTTTGCCCTTGCGCGCGCTTTCGGCAATGGACGTCGAGCAGCATGCCGCGCGCTGGCGCAGCTCTATCGCCATGCCGGGGCGCGAAGCCGTGCTGGTGGCGGAAAGCGGCAAGGACACCATCATCGGCATGACGAGCCTTGGCCGCGCGCGTGACGCAGGGCTTTGTTTCAGCTGGCGAGATCTATACGCTTTATGTGCATCCGCTTGCCACCGGCAACGGCGTCGGGCGCGCATTGCTGCGCACCGGCTTCGATGAACTTGCCGACCGTGGCTATCGCAGCGCCGTGATCTGGGCACATGCACAAAACCCTGCACGCTTCTTCTATCAGGCGATGGGCGGCAAGCTGATTGCCGAGCGTGTCACCTGTGTGATGGGCGCATCGGTGCCGGAAGCGGCCTTCGGCTGGAAGTCGCTGGCGCTGGTGGAAACCAGCCGAAACTAGCTTTTCGTCTTGCTGTTTTCGACGAGTTCTTTTGGGCGCACGAAATCCGTGAGGCGTCCAGCGCCCGGCTTCACGGCCGACCACGACTCGCCACGAAAATCGAACACGGCAAGTGCTGCCGTTGGAAATTTCTGCGCCATAACATTGGCCAGCGCGCGGGCTGCAGCCGTTTTTGGCCGCGCCGCCAGTGCCGCCGCAAGCTGTTCAATTCCGGGATTATGGCCGATGATCAAGACCGGCAAAGCTTTATCCGGGCAACGCGCGCACGGCTTCGAGCAGGCGCGGCCATTCGGCGAGGTAAAGCGAATCCTCAAAACGGATTTCTGGTTTTGCCCCCAAAGCGGGCAGAAGAATTTCCAATGTTTCCCGCGTTCGCGTGGCGGTCGAGCACAGCACCAATGCGGGCAGATATTTTTTCTTGCGCATGTAACGGCCGATCAGCGCCGCCGCATCTTGGCCGCGCGCATTAAGGGGGCGTTCATGATCGTCGCGCTGGCGCCCGCCCGGCTTGGACCAATCGGATTTCGCGTGCCTTAATAGGAACAACCTGCGCATGGCGCGAACCTAACAAATCGCGCAGGCGGGTGCACAAAGCTACGTATTAATTGGTTACGCTTGACCGTTAACCCCCGCGTCCTTATCGCTTGCGAACAGCCGTACATGTCCGAATATCACGTCACAGTCGCCTGGCAGCGCGAAAGCAAGGACTTCTCCTACGAGTCCTACAACCGCAACCATGTCTGGCGGGTCGGCAAAAACACCGAGGTCGAAGCATCAGCCGCGCCTGAATATCGGGGCGACGGTGAACGCCTAGACCCCGAAGAAGCGCTAGTGGGTTCGCTGTCGTCCTGCCACATGCTGACCTTCCTCGCCATTGCCGCACGCAAGCGCTTCGGCGTCGAATCTTACGAAGATGAAGCCGTGGGCATCATGGAAAAAAACGAGCACGGAAAATTATGGGTGGCGCGCGTGATCTTGCGCCCGCGCATTCGTTTCATGGATGGCGTAAGCGTTACATATGAGCAACTGGAACAGATGCACCATCACAGCCACCTGGAATGCTTCATCGCCAATTCAGTGAAGACCGTAGTGACCGTGGAGCCCCGTGAGTAACATGTTCGAAGCAACCACCCGCAATATTCGCGTAGCCGTCGAGCCGAGTTTTCTCGAGGACCAGTCGGAGCCGCACGAGAACCGCTATCTCTGGGCTTACCGCATCGTGATTGAAAATCGCGGGGCGGAAACCGTGCAACTTCTCTCGCGCCATTGGCGCATCACCGATGGCCGCGGCCGCCTGCACGAAGTGAAGGGCGACGGTGTGGTCGGTGAGCAGCCGGTGCTGGCACCCTCGACGCGTTTTGAATACACCAGCGGTGTGCCGCTGGAGACGCCGTCCGGTTTTATGACCGGCAGCTACCACATGCGCTCGGCTGAAGGCGAAAGCTTCGATATCGGCATCCCGACTTTTTCGCTGGACAGCCCTTACGAAACCGGCCGCGTGCATTAAATATTGATCATTCGGCGATAGAACGGCATACAGTGAACCCATGAAAAGCGGCCCCAATCAAAAGTGTTCAGTAACCATCGTTCCCGCTAGTGCGCGTCCCAGCCGTGAGGAAGCGGAGGACGCAGTGCGCACGCTGCTGCGCTGGACCGGCGACGATCCCGCACGCGAAGGCCTGGTCGAAACGCCCGCGCGCGTTGTGCGCGCCTATGAAGACTGGTTCGCGGGTTATTCTGAAGACCCCGAAGCCTTTCTCGCCCGCACTTTCGAGGAAGTGGACGGCTATGACGAGATCATCGTGCTGCGCGACATCCGCTTCGAATCCCATTGCGAGCATCATCTGGCGCCGATCATTGGGCGCGCGCATATCGGTTATTTGCCCGGCAATAAAGTGGTCGGCATTTCCAAGCTCGCGCGCGTGGTCGAGGTTTATGCGCGAAGGCTACAAGTGCAGGAAAAACTGAACGCGCAGATCGCCAATTGCATCCAGCATGTGCTGGAGCCCAAGGGCGTGGCCGTCGTCATCGAGGCCACGCATCAGTGCATGACCACGCGCGGCGTGCACAAGCCGGGCGTCGTCATGGTGACCTCAAGCATGCTGGGCGAATTCCGCAAAAACCCGCTGACGCGGCGTGAATTCCTCGCCATCATCGGAAACCCGTCGTCCAGCATGGACGATTGAGGCGTCAGCTTTTTTCGAATTCCTGCAACGGAAATTCGTAGACCTCGCCGCAGAATTCGCATTTCGCGCGCACCACGCCGTCGGCTTCGGCCAGATCGGCGAGTTCGGCCGCGCCATAGGATTTCAGCACCGAAGAAACTTTCTCGGGCCCGCAGCCGCAATGAAAGCGCAACGGCTCGGCCGCATGTACGCGCACTTCGTCTTCGTGGAACAGGCGCCACAGCACGTCCTCGGCGGCGACCACGCTGTCCAGCAATTCGTAATCCTCGAGCGTTTCAAGGAATAGCGCGATGCGCTGCCAATCGTCGGTCTCGCGCACATTGCCCTTGTTTTCGGGCGTCGCCTGTACCATCAGGCCGCCCGCACACCAGCCGTTCAGGCCTGCGCGATAGATCGGCCCCGCGGCCAATCTCAGTGCGGTGACCAGCTGCTCCGACTGATTGAAATAATCCTCGGCCGATGCGGCCAATCCTTCGGCGGCGAGCGGCACAATGCCCTGATAGGCGTTGGGACCAGATTCTCTGACGGCCTTGGGCTCGATAGTGATGGCGAGCACGCCCTCGCCGGTTAGGTTGGCGAATGCGGCATCGCCATTGAGAGCGGCAAAGCGCTCCCCATCGAGGCGCGCATATCCGCGCAATCCGCCACCTGCAACGAAATCCGCCGTGACCAGATTGAGAGGGCCGTCACTTTTGGTTTGCACGCTCATGCGGCCCGTTTGCTTGAGCGAGGAACCGAGAAGCGCCGTCAGTGTCAGCGCTTCACCAAGCATGCGCTGCGCGGACTCAGGCAAGGGATGTGCCGAAAGCGCCCGCGTCGCCACCGGGCCGAGCCGCGCGAAACGCCCGCGCAAGCCGGCATTTGGCAGATCGAAGGGCAGCACGAAATCTGCGGCTGGCGCCGGCGTATAAGAACGCTTGCCAAGCGGCGCGGTCATACCGCACGCCTTTCGGCCTCAAAGCTTGCGCAGGTGCGCGAAAGTGCCGCCACCGCTTCGTTGAGGTGGCTTTCATCCACAATGAGCGGTGGCGCAAGGCGCACAACGTTTTCGGTGGCGCCAACCGCAAGCATATGGTTGCCAAGCAGGCGCGTGAGAAATTCAGTACTCGGTACTTCGAGCTTGAGGCCCAGCAGTAACCCCTGCCCGCGTATTTTGGAAATCACGCCGGCATGTTGCGCCTGCAATCCTCCAAGCTGCTGCTGAAAATGCGACGAGATACGGCGTACGCGCTCAAGGAATGCCGGCGCCAGCATGACGTCTAACACCGCATTGCCCACCGCCATGGCAAGCGGATTACCGCCATAGGTCGAGCCGTGGCTGCCCAAAGTCATGCCCTTCGCTGCGCGCTCGGTGGCGAGGCATGCCGACAGAGGGAACCCACCGCCGATGCCTTTAGCCACCGCCATGATGTCGGGCGTGATGCCCGCCCACTCATGCGCAAAGAGCCGCCCCGTACGGCCCATGCCGGTTTGCACTTCGTCGAGGATCAGCAAAATGCCCTTCTGGTCGCAGAACTGGCGCAGGCGTTTCAAAAATCCTTCGGGGGCCACACGCACGCCCATCTCGCCCTGAATGGGCTCGATGAGAATGCCCGCGGTGGCGGGACTGGTAGCTGCGACAACCGCATCAAAATCGCCGAACGGCACGCTATCGAAGCCATCGACCTTGGGTCCGAAGCCTTCGAGATATTTGGGCGAATTGCCGGCAGCGACGGTTGCCAGTGTACGGCCATGAAAGGCGCCCTCGAAGGTAATGAAGCGCCAGCGCTCGGTGGCGTTGTTCGAATAATGATAACGCCGCGCCATCTTGAGCGAGCATTCCACCGCCTCGACGCCCGAATTGGCGAAGAACACGGTGTCGGCGAAAGTCGATTCCACAAAACGCCTGGCCAGGCGTTCGCCTTCGGGAATGCGATAGAGATTGGATGTGTGCCAGAGCTTGTCGGCTTGCGCGCGCAAGGCCGCCACAAGATGGGGATGCGCGTGGCCCAGCGCATTGACCGCGATGCCGCCGCCAAAATCGAGATAGCGCTCGCCCTGCTCGTCGAAGAGATAAGGCCCTTCCCCGCGCGTGAATGCGATGTCGGCCCGCTTGTAGGTCGGCAGCACCGGCGTAATCACGCAAAACTCCTTTGCCGTCAGTGCGTTTGTCGGGAAATGCGCGCGTCTTATCGGCTGGCGGGCCGGAGAGGGTCAAGCACAGACGGCCCGACTCAGCTTGTGGACAAGGCCCAAGAGCCACATCGCACGTATTGTGTCGGTTTCTACCTCTGCTACGATATCTAGTAGAAATTGAGGCCGGGGAGCACTTCCATGGGCTGGACAGAAGAACGGGTAGAGCAGCTGAAAACGCTGTGGACCGAGGGTTTAAGCGCAAGCCAGATCGCCCGCGTCATGGGCGGCGTCACGCGCAATGCCGTAATCGGCAAGGTGCATCGCCTGGGGCTTGCAGGACGCGCCACTTCGACTTCGCGCCGACCGGCCGCGGGTCTCCATGCCGCGCCAGCACATCGTGCGCGCAGCACCAGAGCCTGAGATCGTGGAAGAAGATCCGCTGCCGCTCGAAGACGGCAAATTCGCCAATGTGCTCTCGGTCACCGACCGCATGTGCCGCTGGCCGATCGGCGACCCCGCGGACAACGCCTTCCATTTCTGCGGCCGCAAGCCGAAGTCGGGCTCGCCCTATTGCGAAGCGCATGCGCGCAAGGCCTATCAGCCGCAAAGCGCGCGCAGGGATCGCAGGGCAACGGGCTGAGCTGGGAAAAGCCTAGTTGAAAGTCTCGTCGAAGGAATAACCGGCCGAGCGCACAGTGCGGATGGGATCGCGCTCGCTGTCCAGCACCAGCGCCTTGCGCAAGCGCCCCACATGCACGTCCACCGTGCGCGCCTCGACATAAACATCCGAGCCCCATACCGTATCCAGCAATTGCTCGCGGCTGAATACGCGCCCCGGAAATTGCATCAGATGATCGAGTAACCGGTATTCGGTAGGACCGAGATGAATGTCACGGTTCGCGCGGCGCACGCGGCGCGTGGCACGGTCCATCGTGATGTCGCCCAATTTCACCACGTCTTCCGCAAGTCCCGGCCGCACCCTGCGCATGACGGCGCGCAGCCGCGCCAGAAGCTCGGTCATCGAGAACGGCTTGGTGATGTAATCGTCGGCGCCAGTGTCTAACCCACGAATGCGGTCCGATTCCTCGCCGCGCGCAGTCAGCATGATGATGGGCACGTTGCGCATATCCATGCGCCCGCGGAGACGACGGCAGACTTCGATGCCCGAAAGATGGGGCAGCATCCAGTCGAGAATGACCACGTCGGGCTTGGCCTCATCGGCGACGATGAGGGCTTCTTCGCCGTCGTGCGCTTCGAACACGCGATAACCCTCGCGCTCGAGGTTGTAGCGCAAGAGCGTGGTTAGCGCCGTTTCATCTTCAACGATCAGGACATTCGGCACGAGGCTCGACCTTACTGAAAGGCTGACTTCCGGCAATGCGCTCATGATTTAGGACGGAACGGAATTGGCGTGGTGGAGGTGACGTCGGCTTTCGGCCGCTCGTCGCGTAAAAATTCGCCCGTCACCATGTGATAGACGGTTTCGGCGATGTTGGTGGCGTGATCACCGGCGCGCTCGATGTTCTTTGCAACAAAGAGCAGGTGCGTGCACAGCCCGATCATGCGCGGGTCTTCCATCATGTAGGTGAGCAACTCGCGGAACAAGCTGTTGTAAAGCTCGTCGATCTCATCGTCGTGGCGCCAGACGCTTTCCGCCGACTTGGCGTCGCGGCCGGAATAGGCGTCGAGCACGGATTTGAGCTGCACCAAGGTCTGGCGGCCCATGCGTGCGAGGCTTTGCGTGAGCCGGATAGGCGGCTCGCGCGTCAGCACCAGCGCGCGCTTGCCGATATTCTTGGCGAGATCGCCAATGCGCTCAAGCTCGGAAGCAATCTTGATCGAGGCCAGTGTGTCGCGCAGGTCCACTGCCATGGGCTGACGCAGCGCCAGAACTTTGAGCGCCTGATCTTCGACCGCCTGTTGCAGTTGATCGATGCGATTGTCCGAGCCGATAGCCGATTCCGCGAGCGCCGCATCGCGCTTGGCAATGGCCTCAATAGCGTTACCGAATTGCGCTTCGGCAAGCCCGCCCATTTGCGCCACCGCATTGGCGAGCCCTTCAAGCTGCTCGGTAAAAGATTTTACGATGTGCTCGCTCATCGCCGCTCCTGAAAAGACTGACCGCTTTGGTTCTGGCTAGGCCGGTTCGGCCACTTCTCTGCAACAGTTCTATTACATTTTGATGACGCCAGGGGTTACCGCATGAGATTCCTGTGATGAAACGTGTGAAGCCGCCGCGGGAAGGAAAACCGTGAAGGTACTGCCCTTGCCCGGCGTGCTTTCGATCTGCAAGCGGCCCTGATGGCGGTTAAGGATGTGCTTGACGATGGCAAGGCCCAGCCCCGTGCCGCCACGTTCACGGCTGCGCTTAACATCGACGCGATAAAAACGTTCGGTCAGGCGCGGGATCAGATCGCGCGGAATGCCCTCGCCTTCATCTTCGACTGCGGCGAAGACCTGCTCGGTACCATAGCGCGCGGCCGCACTCGGCACCCGGCCAAACCGTACCCGCACGCGCCCGCCGGAGCGGCCATATTTGATCGCGTTGTGAATCAAGTTCTGGAATACCTGGATGAGTTCATCGCGGTCGCCGGTCACGGGAAGCGATCCTTGTTGTGCCACTTCGATGCTGACGCCATCGGCGGCAGCAAGCGGCGCAAGAGCGGCCGCTGCTCCACGAACGATTGCAGGGAGATCGGTTACGCCTACGGGCGGATTGTGTTCGTTCAATTCGATTCGCGTCAGCGACAACAGATCGTCGATCAGGCGGCGCATGCGGCCCGTCTCGACGCTCATGATTTCAAGAAAACGTCCGCGCGCATCGACGTCGTCCTTGGCATGGCCGCGCAATGTGTCGATAAACCCGCTCACAGCCGCCAGCGGCGTGCGTAACTCATGGCTGGCATTGGCAACGAAATCCGCGCGCATCTGCTCCGAGCGCCTTATAGCCGTCAGATCATGAAGCTGGATAAGCACAAAGCCCGTGTCCGGGCTGCCGTCACGCCCAACGCGGGTGACGAAGGCTTCGTAATGGCGCTCGACCGGCACCAGGAAGCTAAACGCCATGGTCTCGCCGTCGCCGCCAGCAAGCACACGGTCCACTGCTTCCAATACCGAAGGCGTGCGCAGCACCGCCGAAATATGCTTGCGCTCGACATTGGCGCCCAACAATGCCTGCGAGGCGCGGTTGGTGAACACCACTTGGCCGCTTGACCCAAGAACGATGACAGGATCGGCAAGACATTCAAATACGTCGCGCGCGACGCCGGGAAGCATCTGCGTCAGCACATCGCGGGATGGCGTCAGCGTAGTCAGCGCACCAGCGTTCGTGCCGCGCGAAAAATAGAGCGCCAGCGCAAATAGGACGGCCGCGGCAATACATGCGACAGCGATGGCATCTGCCCCGGCGAACACCACGCCTGCCATACCTGCGGCGCCCACTGCAGCCAAAGCCAGCAGTGTTCCACGCCCAGCGCCAGACTGGCTGTTACCCTCGGCCGCCATCCTGCTCCCGCTCCGATGTCCACAGGAAACCAGCACTTATAACATGTGAGTACGGCGCTTTCCTCGAACCCCCCGGGAACCATTCCTGCTCAACAAAGTTTTCTTGGCGTGGCGGGCCTCGAAAAGCGCTCGATTGACTACTCAACAGACGAAATCCGGCTAGCAGCCAAATACTGTGTCGCCGGACGCTCAGCCGGAGACAGGATCCAAGCCCCGCTCCCCCCTGCCTCTGGCTGATTTTTATCAACCATATGCACTAACTGACCGGCTACAGACTTGGATTCTTGGCTTGGCGCGCTTATCTGCAACTATGACCTAAGGGCCTTGTCCTTGATTTTGCTGGGCAACGGCTTTTCAACACTCTGTGGTCATGTTTTCACGTTCCTGTCAGCGGCGCCTGGAAACACTACAAAAGCTGGGCTGTCAGGCTATTCTTCAGAGCATTCTCTTTGGGCAAGTAACGTGTGGGGTTCCGAAGCTAACTGCGGTCACGAGCCCAAACGCCTAGTGCCTGAACTTGAAAGGGGCAATTCCAACGTGCGTAGCGTGAAGCGTATTGCGAGCGGGCTGGCCCTTTCGGTGGCGGCTTTGGGAATTGCGGGCTGCGCTGTCGGCCCCGATTTTCTGAGACCGTCCGCACCGGAGACGCAGAGCTATACCGAAGAGCCACTGCCCACCCAAACGCAATCCGCCGACACCACGGGCGGCGCTGCGCAGAAATTCGTGCCGGGCGCCGATGTACCAGGCCAGTGGTGGACGCTTTATCATTCCGAGCCACTCAACAAGCTTGTCGACCAGGCGCTCAAGGCAAACACGGATCTCGAGGCACAGGAAGCGGCGTTGCGCCAGGCCCAGCAGAATTATTACGCCGCGCAAGGCGCATTCTTTCCTTCGGTTGATGTCGACGCCAACGTAACGCGGGAAAAATTCGGCTCTGTCTCTACAGCCAGCGCGGGCGGCGGAGGCTCGTCTATCTTCACGCTCTACAATGCATCGGTGAATGTGTCTTACCTGCTCGACATCTGGGGCGGCACGCGCCGCGAAGTCGAAGCGGCGGGCGCAGGACGCGACTTCGCCAAATTTGAACTTGAGGCGACCTATCTGACGGTCACGTCCAACGTCGTCACCGGCGCCATCCAGGAAGCGTCGTACCGGGCGCAGATCGCCGCCACCAACGACATCATCAAGTCGCAAAGCCAGGAGCTTGGCGTTCTTAATCAGCAATTCGTGCTTGGCGCCATATCGCGCACCGATGTGTTGAGCCAAGAATCGCAACTGGCGCAAGTTCAGGCGACATTGCCTATCTTGCAGAGACAACTCTCACGGACGCGCAACCAGCTGGCGGTGCTGCTGGGGCGCCTGCCCAGCGAAGGCAATATCGATGCCTTCGATCTCGCCAAGTTGGAATTGCCGAAAGACGTCCCCGTCAGCGTGCCGTCGAAGCTGGTGGAGCAGCGCCCCGATATTCGCGCGGCCGAAGCCAACTTGCATCAGGCCAGCGCAGAAGTGGGCGTGGCGACGGCAAACATGCTGCCGCAAATCAGCCTCTCCGCGAATTACGGCAGCACGGCACTCGATACCGCCAGCCTGTTCTCTGCGCCGACCATCGCCTGGAGCCTTGGCGCCAATGTGGTGCAGGCCATCTTCCATGGCGGCACGCTGTGGTATCGCCGGGGCGCGGCGAAGGCGTCCTACGACAAGGCGTTCGCCCAATATAAAGGCACGGTGCTGTCGGCCTTTGCCGACGTGGCCAATGCGCTGCGTGCATTGGAAACCGATGCCGACGCGCTCAAGGCGAATGTGCTGGCGGAAAAAGCGGCGCGGGGCCGGCTTTATTTAACCCGCGAACAGTTCCGCGCTGGCGCCGTCGGTTATCTCTCCGTGCTGGACGCGGAACGCACCTATCAGCAGGCCCTTATTTCGCTCGTTCAGGCGCAGGCTGCCCGTTATGCCGATACTGCGGCGCTCTTCGTGGCGCTGGGTGGTGGTTGGTGGAATTCACCCGCGCCCAACGGCGAAACCAAGAGTTGAAAATCGAGTAGCCCCATGACGTTCACAGAGTTCCGCCAGAATATGAAAATGCCGAAATGGCCCGAGTGGCTGCGCTGGCTCAAGCCGCGCTGGCCGCGTTTCCGCCGCACGCGCGAATTCCTGCGCCGCCAGCCGCCCCAGCGGCGCGCAATGATCATCATGCTTTTGGTCGTCGGCATCCTGTTTGGCGGCATTTTTGGCTACCAGATGTTCATGCGCATGATGATTGCGATGTTCATGTCGTCCGGTTATCTGCCGCCGGCCACCGTCTCTACGATGGTTGTGCATTCCGAACCCTGGCAGCCTCAGATTGAGGCCGTGGGCACACTGCTGGCCGTGAACGGCGCCGATCTCTCGGTGGAGGTTTCCGGCATCGTCGATGAAATCGATTTCAATTCCGGCGACGACGTGGCGGCGGGAACCGTGCTCATGCAGCTGCGTGCGGGCGATGATCTGGGCCGGTTGCATGCCATGGAGGCGGCGGCCGATCTCGCTACGATCACTTATGCCCGCGATCAGAAGCAGTTCCAGATCCATGCCATAAGCCAAGCGGTGCTGGATGCCTCGGCTGCCAATCTCAAAAGCGCCAAGGCCCAAGTTGCCGAACAGCAGGCGATCGTAAACAAGAAGTCCATCATCGCGCCGTTCGCGGGACATCTCGGTATCCGCAACGTCAATGTTGGCCAGTTCGTGACGCCCGGCACCAAAGTTGTGACCTTGCAGGTGCTAGACCCGATCTATTTCGACTTCTACCTGCCGCAGCAGGCGATCTCGAAGCTCAAGACCCAGCAAAAAGTCATCGCCAAGGTTGATGCCTATCCCGGCGAAACCTTCGAAGGCGTCATTTCGGGCATCGATCCGAAAGTGGACCCCGCCACGCGCAATGTGGCGGTGCGCGCCACCCTTTACAATCCGGGTCACAAATTGCTGCCTGGAATGTACGGAACGGCAGAGGTCATTGCCGGAACGACGCATCGCTACATCACGGTGCCGCAGACGGCGATCACCTTTAATCCATACGGCAACACGGTGTACCTAGTCGATAACAAGGGCACCAAGGAGAAACCGCAACTGGTGGCGAAGCAGACCTTCATCACCACGGGTGAAACGCGCGGCGATCAGATCGCGGTCCTCAATGGCATCAAGGATGGCGATACCGTTGTCAGCGCGGGCCAGCTTAAATTGCAGAACGGCACGCCACTGATCATCAACAACACGATCCAACCGACCAATAACCCGCGGCCGACGCCTAGCGAGCAATAGGCGATGAGCCATTTCACCGACATCTTCATTCGGCGTCCGGTTCTTTCCACGGTCGTCAGCTTGCTGATCCTGGCGCTCGGCGTACGCGCCTTGCTCGGTTTGCCGGTCCGGCAATTCCCGAAGACGGAAAACTCCACCATTCAGGTCACGACGGTTTACTACGGCGCCGACCCTGATGTGGTGGCCGGCTTCATCACGCAGCCGATCGAAAACGCAGTCAGCCAGGCCGACGGCATCGATTACATCACTTCGACCAGCGAAAGCAGCGTCAGCACGATCACGGCCACGCTTCGGCTAAATTACAACGCCGACAAGGCCCTGACCGAAATCAGCACCAAGGTTTCTTCGATCACCAACCAGTTGCCGCCTCAGTCGCAGCAGCCGCAAATTTCTATATCGACGGGACAATCGGCCGCCGCAATGTATATCGGCTTCCGCAGCGCCCTGCTGAAGCAAAACCAGATAACCGATTACATTACGCGCGTGGTGCAGCCCCAACTGCAGTCGGTTCCCGGCGTGCAGGGCGTGCAGATTTTTGGGGCGCAACATTTCGCCATGCGCATCTGGCTGGATCCCAAGCGGTTGGCCGCTTATGGGTTGACCGCATCGGACGTGAATGCGGCGCTCGCCACCAACGACTACATCTCTGGTCTCGGCAGTACCAAAGGCCAGATGGTGGCGGTGAACCTCAATGCCTCTACAAGCTTGCATTCCGTTGACGAGTTCCGGAATCTCGCCATTCGGCAAACCAACGGCGCCATCGTGCGGCTAAAGGACGTGGCCAACGTTGTGCTCGGCGCCGACAATTACGACGCACGCGTCACCTTCGACGGCATCAATTCCGTCGTCCTTGCTGTGAGCACTGCGCCCAATTCGAATTTGATCGATGTGCTGGCGAACATCAATAAGGTCTTCCCGCAGATTATCAAACAATTGCCGGAAGGACTTGAAGGCAAGGTTGTTTACGACTCCTCCAAATTCGTGAACAGCGCCATCAACGAAGTGGAGTCCACATTGATTGAGGCTCTACTCATCGTGACGCTGGTTGTGTTCGCGTTTTTGGGTTCGCTGCGCTCGGTCGCCATTCCCGTAGTGGCAATCCCGCTCTCTATTATCGGCACCTTCGTGATGATGCTGGTGGCGGGTTTCACCATCAACCTGCTTACGCTACTCGCCATGGTGCTCGCCATCGGCCTCGTGGTGGATGACGCCATCATCGTGGTGGAGAACTGCAATCGCCATCTCAGCGAAGGCATGAAGCCCATCGATGCGGCGATCCAGGCCGCGCGCGAGCTTGGCGGGCCGATCATAGCCATGACCGTGGTGCTGATTGCCGTTTATGTTCCGATTGGATTTCAAGGCGGCCTGACCGGCGCCCTGTTTACGGAATTTGCCTTCACACTGGTGGGCACCGTCACCGTTTCGGCAATCGTGGCGCTGACGCTTTCGCCCATGATGTGCTCGCGCCTGCTGAAGCTGCATGGGCCGTCCACAAAAACCGCCGGCTGGCAGGACAAGTTTGGCGAATATATCGACCACATTTTCGAGCGTGTGCGCTCCACTTACGAGCGTCTGCTGCATGGAAGCCTGAACATGGTGGTGGTGACGGCGACATTTGCTGTCATCGTGCTGGGCAGTATTTATTTTCTATACAGTTTTTCCAGGCATGAACTTGCGCCGCAGGAAGACCAGGGCTTCATCCTGGGATTTGTACAGTCCGCGCCCAACGCCACCCTGCAGCAGCGCGTTCTGTACTCGGATTCGATCTTCCGTGAACTCCGCAAATACCCGGAAATCGAACATATTTTCCAGGTGGACGCGCCCGGCAGCGGCTTTCTTGGCCTGGTGCTGAAGCCATGGGACGAACGCAGCCGCAGTTCGAACCAACTCACACAGCTCGCGTCCGGCGATCTTTCGAAATATGCCGGTGTTCAAGCTGCGGTATTCCAGCCGCCATCACTCCCCGGCGGTTTCGGCACACCCATCCAGTTCGAACTCACCACCACGCATTCGTTTGATCGCCTTTATGACGTGACGCAGCAGTTTCTCACCGAGGCACGCAAGAGCGGACGCTTCATCTACATCGATACGGACCTCAAGATCGACCAGCCGCAAGCGACAGTGGAAATCGACCGTAACAAGGCCGCGATGCTGGGCCTCACCATGGCCGACATCGGCGCGTCCATGTCGGCCATGCTGGGCGGCGGTTATGTGAACTACTTCAGCCTGGAAGGACGATCGTACCGCGTGATGTCGCAGGTGCAGCAGCAATACCGGCTGAACCCCGATCAGGTGCTCGATTATTATGTGCGCACGAGCAACGGCACGCTGGTGCCATTGTCAACGGTCGCGAAAATTTCCACCAAGACCGTGCCGAAATCGCTGTCGCACTTCCAACAGCAGAATGCCGCCACCATCTCCGGCGTGATGATGCCAGGCCAGACATTGGGCGACACACTCACCTACATGCAGGATCTCGCCAAGAAAACCTTGCCTGACGGTTTCTATACCGACACAGCAGGTCAATCGCGGCAGTATTATCAGGAGAGCAGCGGCTTCCTGAACACCTTTGGTTTCGCGCTGATTATCATCTTCTTATCGTTGGCGGCGCTATTCGAAAGTTTCCGCGATCCGCTGATCATCCTGATCTCGGTGCCGATGTCGATTGCCGGCGCCATGATCTTCATTTGCATGGGCGTCGGCGGGACCTCGCTCAACATTTACACCGAAGTAGGCCTGGTGACTCTGATGGGCCTGATCAGCAAGCACGGAATCCTGATCGTGGAATTCGCCAATCGCTTGCAACAGGAAGGCTTGTCCAAGCGCGAGGCAGTCGAAGCCGCGGCCGGTATCCGTTTGCGCCCGATCCTAATGACCACTGCCGCCATGGTGCTGGGCGTTGTACCGTTGCTGCTGGCGACCGGTGCGGGCGCCGCTGCGCGCTTTGCCATGGGGTTGGTGATTTCCACCGGCATTTCCATCGGCACGCTGTTTACGTTGTTTGTTGTGCCTGCGGTTTATCTGCTTATCGCCCAAGATCATTCCAAAAAAGGCGTGGTCGCGCGGCCATCGCCTGCGCGCGCCTAAGACGCAGCCTTTTCCATCGCCGGTATCTGTTTCTCCGTCTGCCGAACTTGTTCGAGCGTAGGCAACCGCGCCTCGTTACCGAGATATTGCACTGCATGGGCGGACGCAGCGCGCGCAAAACGGAAATGCGATTCCCACTTCGCGTGCGGTTGTGTGAGGTAAGAATAAATGTAGGCGCCATGGAAAACGTCGCCCGCGCCATTGGTATCGACAACGCGTTTTGCCGGCACGGCAAGTGCGGCCATGGTGAGCACGGTGCCTGCCTCGTCATACCAAACCAGCCCGCGCTCGCCCATGGTGACCGCGCCGATCTTGCAGCCCTTTTGTTTGAGCATGTCGAGCGCTGCACGGGGTGACATTTTCAACTGCTCGCAAAAGCGCTCGCTCACCACGGCGATATCGATAAAGGACAACAGCTCCATGGTGTTCTTGCGTATCGCGCCGCCATCGAGCGAAGTGAGGATTTTCTGCTCGCGGCATTGCTTGGCGTAATGGATGGCGGCGTCCGATTGATGACCGTCGAGATGCAGCGCACGACATCCCTTGATGTTCAGGTTGGGAAACGGATGCAGATAATCGTCGTCGCGGCAGCGCACGATGGCGCGCTTACCGTCATGGGGCATGACGAACGAGAGCGATGAGCGGTGAACTTTCCGCGGATGAATCGAGACGTGATATTTGGCGGCCATGTCGAGAAACATATGGCCCAGCCAATCATCGGCGAGCGAGGTGAGCAAATCCGGCGCAACACCCAGCCGCGCGCAGCAGAAGGCGGCGGTGACAGCGTTGCCACCAAACGACACTGCATAGTCGCGCGCTACGTCCTTCTCGTCGCCGGTAGGCATCCGGTCGGTGATGAAGGTCACGTCGATATATGTCTGGCCGATGAAAAGCGCGTCCATATTCCGTTCCGATTGTTTCGCACCTTGCACTACGCCCTTGCATGAACGCCCGTCAAACGGGGCTGACGGCTGGTCAGGGCGCGCGGCTCAAGCTATGAGTCTGGCTACGCTTGGCGGGGAAAATACTATGCCTTCGAGACCGCGCGACACCAGCCGCAATCGTCGGCCATTTCGCCTTCTGGTGCTTATTCCCTTTATCGCGCTGGCCTGGGTGCCGTCCTACAACAGCGTCGAACCCGAGCTCGCCGGCATTCCCTTCTTCTATTGGTACCAGCTCGCCTGGATCGTGATCGGTGCCGTATTGCTGGCGCTGGTTTACGCCTCGGAAAAATCCACACCAGGCGAGGACGCATGGTGAACGAGACCAGCGTCGCAATATTCATCAGCCTGTTCGGCGTCGTCACCATTATGGGTTTCATCACTGCGCGCTGGCGCAAGGGCGATCTCACGCAACTCAACGAATGGGGCCTGGGCGGGCGGCGCTTCGGCACTATCGTCACCTGGTTTTTGTTGGGCGGCGATCTTTATACCGCTTACACATTCATCGCTGTGCCGGCATTAATGTTCGGCGCGGGCGCGGCTGGCTTCTTTGCTGTGCCTTACACCATCCTGGTTTATCCGCTGCTGTTCCTGATTTTTCCGCGGCTGTGGCGCATTGCGCGCCAGCACGGTTACGTAACGGCTGCCGACATGGTGCGCGGAAATTTCGGCAATAACTGGCTGGCATTGGCCATAGCCATCACCGGAATGATTGCGACAATGCCCTACATCGCGTTGCAACTGGTGGGCCTTCAGGTGGTGATCGCCGCGATGGGATTTCATGGCACCGGCATCATGGCCGACCTGCCGCTGATTATCGCCTTCGCCGTTCTCGGCGCCTTCACCTATTCCAGCGGCTTGCGAGCGCCCGCGATGATCGCGGTGGTGAAGGATCTTCTGATCTACATCACCGTGATCGCTGCCGTCATTATTATTCCCGCCAAGCTTGGCGGTTACGGCGCGATTTTCGCGAGCGTCGATGCGGCCAAACTTACGCTGACGCCGCCATCCGCGGGATCGCTTGGCAGTTACAGTGCCTACGTGACGCTTGCCATCGGTTCCGCATTGGCGTTGCTGTTATATCCTCACGCGCTGACGGGCGTGTTGAGCTCCAGCAGCGAGCACGTCATCCGGCGCAATGCGGCCATCCTGCCAGCCTATTCTTTTGCGCTGGGGCTGATCGCGCTCCTGGGTTACATGGCGGTTGCGTCCGGCGTTTCGTCGATGCCGCAATTCGCCGACGGCTTCAAAGAATACGGTTCGAATTACGCCGTGCCGGCGCTCTTCCTTTACGCCTTCCCGTCCTGGTTCGCGGGCGTGGCGTTTGCCGCCATCGCCATCGGCGCGCTGGTGCCGGCGGCCGTGATGTCGATTGCCTGCGCCAATCTTTTCACGCGCAATATCTACAAAGAATATTTCAAGCCAAAATGCTCGACTGCCGAGGAATGCCGCACGGCCAAGATCACCTCGCTGGCCGTCAAAGTTGGTGCGCTGTTTTTCATCATTTTCCTGCCGCAGCAATATGCCATTCAGTTGCAATTGCTGGGCGGCATCTGGATCATTCAGACACTGCCATCGGTGGTCATCGGTATGTACACCCGCTGGCTCAACAGCAAGGCGTTGTTGATCGGCTGGATCTGCGGCATTGCCAGCGGCACCTGGATGGCGGGCACGCTGAAATTTGCAGGCGTGGTTTATCCGCTGCACATTTTCGATTTCACCGTGCCGGGTTATGCCGCACTGTATTCGCTGGGAATCAATCTTGTGGTGTCGGTGGTTATGTCGGCTGCATTCAACGCGCTGGCGCCCGACCGCAACACCATGACCGTAACCGCCAGCATGGGCCGCTAGCATGGATTATTTTCTTCAGCAGCTGGTGAACGGCGTGACGCTCGGCGCGATCTACGGGCTGATCGCCATCGGCTACACCATGGTCTACGGCATCATCGGCATGATCAATTTCGCCCATGGCGACATTTACATGATTGGCGCGTTCATTTCGCTGATCGGGTTTTTACTGATGGGCGTGTTGGGTGTCAGTTATGTGCCATTGGCGCTCGCTATCGTGCTGTTGATGGCAATGGTGTTCACCGCTGCCTATGGCTGGGCCGTTGAGCGTGTCGCCTACCGGCCATTGAGGGGTTCGACGCGGCTGGCGCCGCTCATTTCGGCCATCGGCATGTCAATCGTGCTGGAAAATTACGTCCAGCTGGCGCAAGGCGCGCGGGTGAAGCCGCTTCAGCCGATAGTCGAAGGCACGATGACGCTGGCATCGACGGAAAACTTCCACGTCACCATCAGCGTGCTGCAAATCGTGATTTTCTTTCTGACGCTCGTGTTGATGGCGGCCTTCACTTACATCATCCGCCATACACGCCTCGGCCGCGCCCAGCGCGCCACTGAGCAGGACATGACCATGGCCTCGCTTTTGGGCGTCAATGTCGATCGCACGATTTCGATAACTTTCGTCATCGGCGCGGCACTGGCGGCGGTAGCGGGCCTCATGGTCACGCTCTATTACGGCGTGATCGATTTCTACATCGGCTTCGTTGCGGGCATTAAGGCATTCACCGCGGCCGTGCTGGGAGGCATTGGTTCGCTGCCCGGCGCCATGCTGGGCGGACTTTTGATCGGCCTCATCGAAGCCTTCTGGTCCGGCTATTTCAGTATTGCTTATAAAGACGTCGCCGTGTTCGGCATTCTTATTCTCGTCCTTATCTTCCGCCCCACCGGCCTGCTCGGCCGCCCAGAGATCGAGAAGGTCTGATGGCGAGTATTCTCACGCGCCCACTTCCGCCTTTCGCGGCGATGCTGCGCGATGCGCTGGCGGCAGCCATTGTGGCGGCCCTTCTCGCCTTGCCGATGCTTGGGATCCGCCTGGTCGATTCCGCGCAAGGCCTGACGCTCGATTATCGCTTTATCTGGGTCGCTTATGCTGCTGGTGCCGTATTCGTGGGGCGGCTCGCGATTTCGCTTGCGCGTGCGGCATTCGGCTGGGGCGTGCGGGCGCAGAAAAAGTCCACGACGATTTTCGTAGCCCACACAGACCGCAACCAGAAGATTGCGGGTTTCGTAATGATCGTTATCGCGCTGGTGCTGCCGTTCTTGCCCTTTGCCGACCGCAATCTGGTCGACCGAGGCACGCTTATTCTTATTTACGTGATGCTGGGCATGGGGCTGAACATCACGGTGGGCCTGGCGGGCCTGCTCGATCTTGGTTACGTCGCATTCTATGCCGTGGGCGCGTATTCCTACGCGCTGCTGGCGCAGAATTTCGATATTTCGTTTTGGGTTTGCCTACCGCTGGCGGGATTGCTGGCTGCGTTCTTCGGTTTGCTGGTGGGATTTCCTGTGCTGCGCTTGCGCGGCGATTACTTGGCAATTGTCACGCTCGGCTTCGGCCAGATCGTGCGCATTGTTCTCTTGAACTGGCAGGAAGTAACCGGCGGCCCCAACGGCATCCCGCAGATTGCTCGGCCCTCATTCTTCGGGCTGCCCATGGTGCCGGCCACGTCCAACAGCGGCGAAACTTTCGCGCAATTTTTTGGCATTCCGTATTCCCCGATGCACCGGATTTATTTTCTTTATTACCTAATCCTGGCGCTGGTGTTGTTCGCCGTACTGTTCAGCCAACGCATCCGCAAATTACCCGTGGGCCGCGCCTGGGAAGCGCTGCGGGAAGACGAAGTTGCCTGCCGCAGCCTCGGGCTCAACCCCACGATGATAAAACTTTCCGCCTTCGCGTTGGGCGCGTCGTTCGCAGGTCTTGCAGGCTCGTTCTTCGCCACGCGCCAGGGTTTCATCAGCCCTGAAAGTTTCACCTTCATCGAAACAGCCATCATCCTTGCCATTGTCGTGCTGGGCGGCATGGGCAGCCAGATCGGCATTGTGCTGGCCGCGATCATTCTTGTCGGCTTGCCCGAATGGTTCCGTGATCTCGCGCAATACCGCATGGTCGCGTTTGGCGGCGCCATGGTTCTCATCATGATGTGGCGGCCGCATGGTCTGCTGGCCAGCCGTGCACCCACCATCCGTCTCGGTAACAAGCCGCCATGATGCACGACCCCGGCACATTGCTAGACGTGCAGCATCTCACCATGCGCTTCGGCGGCTTGGTGGCAGTGCATGATCTTTCCTTTGCCGCGCGGCGGGGCGAAATCACCGCCATGATCGGCCCTAACGGCGCCGGCAAGACCACGGTGTTCAATTGCCTGACAGGCTTTTACAAATCGGGCACCGGCATGTTGCGCCTGATGCACGAAGATGGCGTGAATTTCCATCTCGAACGCATGGAAGACTTTCGCATTGCCCGCGAAGCGCGCGTGGTGCGCACCTTTCAAAACATCCGCCTCTTCCGCGGCATGAGCGTGCTGGAAAATCTTATTGTGGCGCAGCACGCGGAATTGATGCGCGCGTCCGATTATTCCATCGGCGGTTTGTTGGGCCTTGCGCGCCACCGCAATGCCGAGCGCAAGGCCATGGAGTACGCGCGCTATTGGTTGGACAAGGTTGGCCTCACCGATGCGGCCGATACGGCCGCCGCCAGCCTGCCCTATGGCTCGCAGCGCCGGCTGGAAATCGCGCGCGCGATGTGCGCCAGGCCCGTGCTGCTGTGCCTGGACGAGCCGGCGGCCGGATTGAACGCACGCGAATGCGCAGACCTCAACCAGCTGTTGCTCGACATCAAACGCGAGCAAGGTATCGCTATTCTTCTCATCGAGCACGACATGGGCGTAGTGATGCAGATTTCCGATCACATCATTGTGCTCGATCACGGCGCGCGCATCGCGCTTGGCACGCCCGCTGAAATTCGCGCCAACCCGGATGTGATCCGCGCCTATCTCGGCGCACATGAAGAAGAAGACGTTCCCGTGCGGACCACGAGGCGCTGATGCTGGAGATACGCGGCCTGCATTCTGGTTACGGGCGCATCGAGGCGCTGCACGGCATCGATCTTGACGTGAAGACCGGCGAGATCGTGGCGCTGGTGGGTTCAAATGGCGCGGGGAAAACCACGCTCTTGATGACGATCTGCGGTCGCCCGCGCGCCAGTGCCGGCAAGATTATTTTTGACGGCGAAGACATCACCAATCTTCCAACGCATGATTTGGTGAAGCGCGGCATCGCGCATGCGCCCGAGGGCCGGCGCATTTTCCCGCGCCTGACCGTGCTGGAAAATATGCAGATGGGTGCGTTCGCGGGTGATCCCAAAACATTCAACGCGGACGCCGAGCGCGTGTTCGCGTTGTTTCCTCAATTGAAAGACCGCCGCGCGCAAAGCGGCGGCACGCTGTCAGGCGGCGAGCAGCAAATGCTCGCCATCGGCCGCGCCATGATGAGCAATCCGCGCCTGCTGCTGCTGGACGAGCCATCGCTGGGTCTGGCGCCGCTCATCGTGCGCCAGTTGTTCGACGCCATCCGCACCATCAACCGCGAACGCGAAGTCACCATTCTGCTGATCGAGCAGAACGCTTATCAGGCACTGAAGATCGCCAATCGCGGCTACATTCTGGTCAACGGCAAGATTACCATCAGCGGCACGGGCGCCGATCTGCTTGCCAACCCGGCCGTGCAGGCGGCTTATCTCGAAGGCGGCGGCGCCGTGGCGGCGGCAACATGAATCAATTGATCCCTATTCTCGGCACGACTTTGGGCGTGTCGCTCGGCATGACAGGCATCTTCATGGGCGGTTGCGCGCTGATGATGGGCCGCGCTCTGGCGCTTGGCTGGCGGCCCGTGTGGCACGCGGTGCCCTATGCGGCGCTCCTCACGCTCGCCGACCGCTTCCTCATCTATGCGATGTTCCACGGCGAGTTGTTGTCCGTTTCCGGTTACCTGCTCGACATGGATTTTTTGCTGGTCGTAGCGTCGCTGTCATACCGCGCCACGCTGGCCAAACGCATGGTGGCGCAATATCCTTGGCTCTATCGCCGCAACGGCCCCTTCGGCTGGCGGCACGTCAAAGGACAGCATCACGCATAGTTGCGCTTAATCTCCGAGCAGATATGCTCCCCAAACTTCTCAACCGGAGTCTCCCGTTCATGAACCGCATTGCCATAGCGCTTGTCACGCTTGTACTCGCTGCCTCGACCATAAGCTGTTCCAAACCCGCCGATGTCATCGTCATCGGCGTGGCCGGACCCATGACCGGCAGCGAGGCCGCCTTCGGCGACCAGTTCAAGCGCGGCGCCGAAAAAGTGGTGGCTGACATTAACGCCAAGGGCGGCGTGCTGGGCAAGCAGTTGCAACTCGTCATCGGCGACGACGCCTGCGATCCCAAACAGGCGGTGAGCGTGGCCAACGACATGGCGTCGAAGGGTGCGGTGTTCGTGGCGGGGCATTATTGCTCGGGCTCGTCGATCCCGGCGTCGGATGTCTATAACGAATTCTGGCATCCTGCAGATTTCGCCGGCTTCGACCGAACCCTCGCTGACCGAGCGCGGGCTTCCCAACGTGTTCCGCGTCTGCGGGCGCGACGACGCGCAGGGCAAGATTGCCGCCGCGTATATCGTTCAGCATTTTCCCGGCAAGACCATCGCCGTTGTCGATGACAAATCGGCTTATGGCAAAGGACTGGCCGACCAGTTCCGGGCCGCGCTGAATGCGCTTGGCACGCACGAGATCATGAATGAATCGATTACGGCCGGCGAAAAGGATTACAGCTCGCTGGTTTCCAAGATCAAACAGGCCAATGCCGATATTCTGTATTTCGGCGGTTACAAGACCGAGGCCGGATTGATCGTGCGTCAGATGCGGGCGCAGAACATGACCACGCAAATGGTGGGCGGCGACTCGCTGGTGACGGAAGAATTCTGGGCCATCACCGGCGATGCCGGCAAAGGTACGCTGCTGACATTCGGACCCGACCCGAGGCTCATCCCGGCCAATGCCGAGCTGGTAAAATCCTTCCGCGACCAAGGCTACGAACCCGAGGCCTATACGCTTTATACTTACGCCTCGATCCAAGTGTGGGCGGAAGCGGTGGCCAAGGCCGGCACGACCGAAGCGGCCAAGGTGAGCGCGGTGTTGAAGTCGAACACGTTCAACACCGTGCTGGGACCGCTTTCCTTCGACTCCAAGGGCGACGTGAACGCACCCGGCTATGTGTTCTATGTCTGGAACAACGGCAAATACGTTTACGCCGAGTAGTAATTGTTTGCGTTTGTTGCGTACCGCGTCTGTTGCTCACAAATGATGGAGGCAAGACATGGTAAATCCCGCGCAATCCGCGCCGCGTGACATCACGCGGATATTCCTCATCGAAGGAATTGTTCTGTTCGTGCTTGGTTTGGCGGCGATCCTGCTGCCGCAATTTGCCAGCCTCGCGGTCGCGCTCGTGCTGGGCTGGCTGTTCCTGATCGGCGGCGCGATCGGACTGTGGACCACAATCCTGTCGCGTGGAATGCCGGGCTACTGGTGGTCGCTGGTATCGGCAATTGTCACGGTTCTTGCCGGTCTTTTGCTCATCGGCTGGCCGGTCAGCGGCGTTCTCTCGCTTACATTTATTCTGACAGCGTTTCTGATCGCCGACGGCGTGCTGATGATCCTGTTCGGTATCGAACATCGCCGCCAGATGTCCCAGCGCTGGGGCTGGTTTGTGGCCAACGGCGTCATCGACCTCGTCCTTGCCACGATCATCATCATGGGGCTTCCGGGCACCGCTTTGTGGGTGCTGGGCCTCATCATCGGTATCGACCTGCTGTTCGGCGGCATTTCGCTGATTTCGTTCGCGCTGGCGGCACGTAAGGTGACGGCGGCCGCGTAACTACTCGGCAGCATCGCGCGAGGGCTTGGGCTCAGTCTGCTTCGCGCGGGTGAGTTCTTCGGGTGCGAAATCATCGACCATAATGGCGTCATGGATGAGCTTGTTCGCGCCACTGAGCGCATTGGCCTCTTCCTGCGTGATCAGTTTCGCATCCAGCCATTTGGCAGGATTGCCTTCATGCAACGCTTTGCTACCGCCAGCGGCACGGACTTTATCCTCGATGCGGTCGCGCGCGAGCGCCGCGATAAGTGCTGCTTCCAGGCGGCCCGTAGCGTCGTCAGGCTTATGGCTGACATACATGCCGGCAGTGAGCCGGTCGCGCGCATCCGACGGCGAAAGCAAAAGGCTAGCGCAGGCGCGCGTGAGCTTGTCGGACGGCGGGCGTCTGTGGCAGCCCAGCGGAAACGCGATCAGCCGCAGCAACCACGCCATGGGGCGCAGCGGCAAGTTGGCCAGCACACCATCCAGCTGTTTCTGAATCTCATACAGCCCGCTTTTCACCGCATATTGCACCAGCGGCAAATCGTCGGCTGGCATGCCGTCGTCTTCGAAACGTTTCAGAGTGCAGCTGAGCAAATACATTTCGCTCAAGCATATCGCCCAAACGCGCGGACAGGCTTTCGCGCCGCTTGAGGCTCGCCGCCCAGCGTGCCCAGCACAGCATCCACCACCACGGCGAACGTCACCGCCGCCGCATGAAGGCGGCGATACATCCAGCCGATATTGGGCAGGCTCGGCGTCGAGGCGAGCGCGCCGCCAGTCAGATTGTGCAGCAACGCACGGAACGTGTTCGAAAGAATGCTGCGCACATGGGCAAACAATTCCTTGTCGAAGGCGGTAAGGGCCTCCTCTTCATCCGGTAATTGCGCCGCCGCCATTTCCTTCAACAGATGCGGATGGCAGCGGATGGCGCCTTGCCCAAAAATAATCAGCGAGCGGGTCAGGATGTTGGCGCCCTCGACCGTGATCGCTACGGGAATGCTTTCATACACGCCGAAGAGATAATTGCGCGGCCCTTCGATGATGCCGCGCCCGCCATGAATGTCCATCGCGTCGTCTGATGCGCCGCGCGCATGCGCTCGGTGGCGTGATATTTCAGGATGGCCGAGAGCACCGAAGGCTGCTCGCCCGGAATCGATCGCCCCGCAGGTCAGCCTGCGCGCGGCATCCAGCACATAGGCGTGGGCCGCGATACGCGCGAGCGGTTCTTCAACGCCTTCGAACTTGCCGATGGCAACGCCGAACTGGCGGCGAATATGGGCATAGGCCCCTGTGTTGCGCGCGGCGAATTTGGCGGCGCCCGTCGAAAGCGCAGGCAGTGAAATGGCGCGTCCTGCGGCCAGCGCCTCCATTAACATGCGCCAGCCCTGCCCCGCGCGCTCCTTGCCGCCGATGATGTAATCGAGCGGCACGAACACATCTTTGCCGTGCGTCGGGCCGTTCTGAAACGCCTGCCCCGCCGGGATAATGGCGACGTCCGATTTCAACACCCGGCGTATCGGTTGGAACCAGCGCCAGCGTGATACCGATGTCTTCGCCATGGCCCGATAGATGATCGGGATCATGCAATCGGAATGCGAGGCCCAACAATGTCGCAACTGGCGCCAGCGTGATGTAGCGCTTGTTCCAGGTAAGCTCATGCCGAGCGTGCGCTGGCCTTTGAACTCGCCGCAGCACACCACGCCCATATCGGGAATGGACGCGGCGTCGGAACCGGCTTCCGGGCGCCGTCAACGCGAAGCAGGGAATCTCCTCGCCCTCGCGCGAGCCGCGGCAGATAGTGTCGCTTCTGCTCGTCGGTGCCGTAACGCAGCAACAAGCTCGGCCGGCCCAAGCGAGTTCGGCACCATCACGGTGACGGCGGCGGCCGAGCTGCGGCTGGCAATCTTCATCACCACGCTGGAATGCGCCAGCGCGGAGAAATCCGAGCCCCCATACTCCTTCGGGATGATCATCCCCATGAAGCCGTTGTCGCTTGGATGAAGCGCCAGACTTCGGGCGGCAGGTCCACCAGCTCGTGGCGGATTTTCCAGTCGTCGAGCATGCGCGCACAGCTCCTCGACCGGGCCGTCGAGGAACGCCTGCTCTTCCGGCGGTCAGTTGCGGCTTGGGAAAACTTCTCAGCTTGCGCCAATCGGGCTTGCCGGAGAAAAGCTCGGCGTCCCACCACACCGTGCCGGCATCGATCGCCTCGCGCTCGGTGGCGGACATCGGCGGCAGCACGCGGCGGTACCAGGCCAGCAGCGGCTTGGAAATCCGCCGTCTTCTCCAGCCAATAAAGCCGTCGGTCATGCCCTCACCTTGCGTATAAACATCAGCAAAATCAACGCCTTAATCGCAAAAATGCGTGACGTTTGCGTTAGTGCCATGCGCCAGAAAAGTCTATCAACCTCAACTAGCACTTTGTGTCATATAAGGTTTTCGCAGGCGGCCCCACGCTTATAGAATGCCAAATCAGGGGCCGGCGCGGGAGCGCACACGCTGCGGCCCGTGAGTTCTTGGAGACCGGTCAAGCAATGAGCAGTGATGTAGCCGAGGGGCAGGTTATTGGCGTTGCCCCCCGCAATGGCATGCGCCCGACCGATATCAAGAACCCCGATTACTTTCACAAGGTTGTCGATTGCCAATGGGCGTGCCCTGCGCACACGCCGGTTCCCGAATATATCCGCATGATCGCGGCCGGGCGTTACTCCGACGCCTATATGGTCAACTGGTGGTCGAATGTGTTTCCGGGAATTCTCGGGCGCACTTGTGACCGGCCGTGCGAGCCCGCGTGCAGGCGCGGCCGCGTAGAAAAAGATCCGGTGGCGATTTGCCGTTTGAAGCGCGTCGCCGCCGATAACAAGGACGACATTCGCGACCGCCTGCCTAAGCCCGCGACCACGAAGAACGGCAAGCGCATTGCACTGATTGGCTGTGGTCCCGCGTCGCTCACCGTCGCGCGCGATCTGCTGCCGCTTGGCTACACCTGCGTGATTTACGATTCCGACAAGACCACCGGCGGCATGATGCGCACGCAAATTCCGAAATTCCGCCTGCCGGAAACCGTGCTGGATGAAGAAGTGGCCTACATCACGGATTTGCAGCCGGAGCTGCGCCTGGGCGAAGGCATCAAGTCGATGAAGGCGCTACTCAGCGAAAATTACGACGCGATCTTTGTGGGTTGCGGCGCGCCGCGTGGCCGCGAGCTGGAAATTCCCGGCCGCAAGGAAGCGGGCAAAAACATCCATATCGGCATCGATTGGTTGTCCAGCGTGTCCTTCGGCCACACCACGCGCATCGGCAGGCGCGTGATCGTGCTGGGCGGCGGCAACACGGCGATGGATTGCTGCCGCACATCGCGGCGCTTGGGCGGCGAAGAAGTCCATGTGGTGGTGCGCTCGGGCTTCGAGGAAATGAAGGCGAGCCCTTGGGAAAAAGAAGACGCGATGCACGAGGGCATTCCCATACACAATTATCTGGTGCCCAAGGAATTCACCCATGTGAACGGCAAGCTTACCGGCGTACGCTTCGAGAAGGTGAAGGCCGAGCGCGACGCCAAGGGCCGGCGCAATCTGGTGCCCACCGGCGAGCCCGACGTGCATATGGAATGCGACGACGTACTCGTGGCCGTGGGCCAGGAAAACGCTTTCCCATGGGTCGAGCGCGACGTCGGCATCGAATTCGACAAATGGGATATGCCGAAGGTCGATACCGTCACCATGCAATCGACAAATCCGAAAATCTTTTTCGGCGGCGACGCGGCCTTCGGCCCCAAGAACATCATCTGGGCAGTGGCGCATGGCCATGAGGCTGCCGTTTCCATCGATCTTTTCTGCAACGGCAAGGACGTTTCGCAGCGCCTGCCTCCGCATGTGAATCTCGCCAGCCAGAAGATGGGCATTCACGAGTGGAGTTATGACAACGATATCTCCAACGACAAGCGCTACAAGGTGCCGCACGCGCCGCCGGAAAAAACACTGAAGGACGTGCGGCTTGAAGTGGAACTCGGCTTCGACCGCAAGCTGGGTTTCCTGGAGGCCGAGCGTTGCCTCAATTGCGACGTGCAGACCGTGTTCGAAGGGCCGAAATGTATCGAGTGCGATGCCTGTGTCGATATCTGCCCGATGGATTGCATCACCTTCACCGCGAACGGCGAAGAAAAAGAACTGCGCGCGCGTCTCACTGCGCCGGCACCCAATCCCACACAGGATTTGTATGTCGGCGATGGGTTGAAAACGGGCCGCGTGATGGTGAAAGACGAAGACATGTGCCTGCATTGCGGTCTGTGCGCCGAGCGCTGCCCCACCGGCGCCTGGGATATGCAGAAATTCCTTTTTGAACCGGCGCAGGCGGACAAGGCTTGCCACATCTGATGAAGCCGATAGTCTCCACCAACGATTTCGTTATCAAGTTCGCCAACGTGAACGGCTCGGGCTCGTCCAGCGCCAACGAAATGTTCGCGCGCGCGATGTTGCGCATGGGCGTGCCGGTGTCCTCGCGCAATATTTTCCCGTCGAACATCCAAGGTCTGCCCACCTGGTACGAAGTGCGCGTATCCGGCAAAGGCTGGCTCGGGCGGCGCGGTGGCGTCGATCTGATGATCGCCATGAACCCGCAGACCTGGGACAAGGACGTGGCGTCGATCGATCCCGGCGGCTACCTGTTTTACGATTCTACCAAGCCGCTGCCGCCGTCGAAATTCCGCGAGGACGTTCTCATCATCGGCATGCCCCTGACCGAGATTTGCAACCGTACCTACACGGATGCGCGTCAGCGCCAGCTGTTCAAGAATATTATCTATGTCGGCGCGCTGGCGGCACTGCTCGATATCGATATCGCCGTCGTCGAAAAACTGATCGGCGAGCAATATGGCAAGAAAAAGCAGCTGCTCGATTCCAACATGCACGCACTCAAGATGGGCTTCGATTACGCGAAGCAGAACTTGATGGGCGTGTGTGCGCTGAAGGTTCAAAAATCCGATGGTGTGGGCAACCGCATTTTCGTCAACGGCAACGACGCGGCGGGGCTTGGCTGCGTCTATGGCGGCGCCACCGTCGCCGCGTGGTATCCGATTACGCCCTCTACTTCGCTGGCCGAAGCTTTTCAAAAGCACTGCCAGAAATTCCGCGTCGACCCGGAAACCAAGAAAAATAAATTCGCCATCATCCAGGCGGAAGACGAAATTGCCGCGATCGGCGCCGTGCTGGGCGCGGCCTGGAACGGGGCGCGCGCTTTCACCGCCACCGCGGGCCCAGGCATCTCGCTGATGCAGGAATTTTTTGGCTTGGCCTATTTCGCCGAAGTGCCGGCGGTGATATTCGACGTGCAGCGTGGCGGACCGTCCACCGGAATGCCGACGCGCACGCAGCAATCGGACATTCTGCTGTGCGCCTATGCCAGCCACGGCGACACCAAGCATGTGCTGATTTTCCCTGAGGACCCGGGGGAACTCTTCGAGTTCGCGGCGCTGGCTTTCGATCTTGCCGACCGGCTGCAAACGCCTATCTTCGTCATGGAAGACCTCGATATCGGCATGAACGATTGGCTGTGCGCGCCGTTCAAATGGGACGACGCGCGCAAATTCGACCGCGGCAAGGTGATGAGCGCGGAGGAATTGGAATCCGGCAAGGTGTTTGGGCGTTATCTCGATGTGGACGGCGACGCCGTGCCCTATCGCACGCTGCCGGGCACGCACCCGACCAAGGGCACGTTCTTCACCCGCGGCTCCAGCCATGACCGTTTCGCCAAATACACCGAAGAAGGCGGCGCCTATGTCGACGTGATGCAGCGGTTGCTGCGCAAATTCGAAACCGCGAAAACGCTGGTGCCCAAACCCGTGAAGCGCGCGGCGAAACAAGCCACGCGCTTTGGCGCGATCTATTTCGGTTCGACGGCAGCACCGATGTACGAAGCCCTGGCCGGGCTGGAAACGCAAGGACTGCATCTCGATACGCTGCGACTGCGCGCCTTCCCCTTTGCCGAAGAAGTCATCGAATTCGTCAACGCGCATGATCAGGTGTTCATTGTCGAGCAGAACCGCGACGCACAAATGCGTTCGCTGCTTGTCAACGAATGCGCCATTGACCCCGCGCGGTTCATTTCGATTTTGCATTATGACGGCACGCCCATCACTGCGCGTTTCATCACCACGGCAATCGCCGAGCGCATGAACATCAAGCCCAAGACCAAGGAAGCAGCCGAATGACCTACATCGCCAAACCGAAACTGCGCCATCCCGGATTGCCCACCAACAGCCTTGGCTTCACGCACCGCGATTACGAAGGCTCGATTTCGACACTATGTGCGGGCTGCGGCCACGATTCCATCAGCTCGGCGATCATCCAGGCCTGCTTCGAGCTCGATATCCAGCCGCATCGCGTGGCCAAAATGTCGGGTATCGGCTGCTCGTCCAAAACGCCGGATTACTTGCTCGGCAACAGCCACGGCTTCAACGCAGTGCACGGCCGCATGCCGAGCGTGCTGACCGGCGCCAATCTCGCCAACCGCGACCTTATCTATATGGGCGTGTCGGGAGACGGCGATTCCGCTTCCATCGGGCTTGGCCAGTTCGTCCATTGCGTGCGCCGCGCCGTGAACATGGTCTACATCACCGAGAACAACGGCGTGTATGGCCTGACCAAGGGCCAGTTCTCGGCCACTGCCGACAAGGGCTCGACCAGCAAATGGGGCGGCACCAACCGCGATTCACCGATCGATCTGGTGAGCCTGGCGCTGCTGATCGACGCCACCTATGTCGCGCGCAGTTTCTCGGGCGACAAGACGCAACTGGTGTCGCTCATCAAGGGCGCCATCGCCCATCAGGGCCCGGCGTTTATCGACGTCATCAGCCCGTGCGTGGCGTTCAACAACCACGCCGGCTCGACCAAGGCCTATGATTATGTGCGCGAGCACAACGAGGTGGTGAACAAGCTCGATTTCATTTCGGGGCGCGAGCCCATCAAGGCCGATTACGCACCGGGCTCGGTGGAAGAGGTCACCATGCATGATGGCTCGGTGATCAGGCTGGCCAAGCTGCATGCCGATTACGATCCGCATGACCGCATTCACGCCGCCAATTACCTGCACGAGCACGCGGCGGCCGGCGAAATCGTCACCGGGCTTATCTTTATTGAAGAAGGTGCGGCCGACCTGCACGTCAATTTGAATACTGTGGCGGCGCCGCTGAATGCTCTGGGTGAAAAAGAACTATGCCCGGGCTCGGCTGCACTTACCGCCTTCAACGCGGCGCACCGCTAATTTTTTTCACCTTGCCTCTTGAAATTGGAAACATCCGTTCCCATTTGAATTTTCCATTCTGGAAAAGGGCATCATGTCTGCAAGAGAAATAAAGCGTATTGTCGAAGCCAAGCCCACTATGGAAGGGGCCGGGGTGAAGCTCCGCCGCGCCTTCGGTTTTGGCGAGACGGAAGCCTATGACCCTTTTCTGCTGCTGGACGATTTCCGCAACGACAATCCGGCGGATTATCTGGCCGGGTTTCCCTGGCATCCGCACCGGGGCATCGAGACCATTACCTATGTACTGGCGGGCACGGTCGAGCATGGCGACAGCCTGGGCAATCGGGGCGCTATGGGCGCGGGTGACGTGCAATGGATGACGGCAGGTTCCGGCATCCTGCATCAGGAAATGCCGAAGGGCGACGCGAACGGGCGCATGCACGGCTTTCAACTTTGGGCCAACCTGCCCTCGTCGCTGAAAATGAAGGCGCCGCGCTATCAGGACATCAAGGCCGCGCAAATTCCTGAAGTCACCGACGATGACGGCACGCGCGTGCGCGTGGTGGTGGGCGATTTCTGGGGCAAGCGCGGGCCGGTGGAAGGCGTGGCCGCCGATCCGATTTATCTCGATGTGTTTGTGCCGCCGGGGAAATGCAAAACCCTGCCGGTAGCCACCGAGCGCAACGCGTTCGCCTATGTGTTCGAAGGCTCGGGCTCATTCCGCTCGGCGTCGGAGCCCCGCGGCGTACTCACCGAAAAAAGCGGCGACCATACGGGCATCACCCGCGAAACCACGGGCAACCGTTCGCTGGTTCTGTTCGACAGGGGCGACGAAGTGACTGTGCAGGCAGGCCACGAAGGCATTCGTTTCCTGCTGGTGTCGGGCAAGCCCATCAAGGAACCGGTAGCCTGGCACGGCCCCATCGTGATGAACACACAGGCCGAATTGCGCCAGGCGATGCACGAACTGCAAAGCGGAACGTTCATAAAAGAAAAAGGTAGATCCGCGCGCGACGCAACTCAATCCTTCGCGCGTTAATTTACACCGTCATCCCGGCCAAGCTGCGCATTTGCGCTGCGCGAGCCGGGACCTACTTATCAACTGGCTTTTTCTCTATCCGTGGGTCTCGGATCTCGCGCAGACGCGCTCGTCCGGGATGACATTGAGGGTTATTTTGACAACCCTTGAAACAAATCTTCCCAATACGGGTTCTGTTCTTCAATCAATGATCGTTTCCAATCGCGCCGCCAACGTTTCAACTTCTTCTCCCGCGCAATCGCTTCTATGTGATCGTCAAACGCTTCGAAATAAACTAACCGATTCACATCATATCGTTTCGTAAACCCTGGAACGAGCTTCGCTTTGTGTTCAGCCACACGCCGCAGCAAATCGTTGGTTACGCCAACGTAGAGCGTTCCCTGTGGCTTGCTCGCGAGAATGTACACATAGAGCGGCATATGTTCGCTCCGTGGGTCCCGGCTCGCGCGAGCTTTGCTCGCTTGGCCGGGATGACAATATTATTTTAATTCCAAGCCAGCTCAATCCTTCGCGCGTTCGACGTAAGAGCCGTCTTCGGTCAGCACCACGATGCGCGCGCCCGGCGTGATGTGGGTCGGCACCATGGTGCGCACGCCGTTCGACAGCAGCGCGGGCTTGAACGAGCCCGACGCGGTTTGGCCCTTCATCACCGGCTCGGTTTCCACCACTTCCGCTACCGCGCGCGCCGGCAGCTCGACCTCGATCGGCAGGCCGTTATGCATGCCGATGGAGACTTCCATGTTCTCGGTCAGATAAGCCGCCTGGTCGCCCAGAATGTCCTTGTCGACCGTCACCTGCTCGAACGATTTCGGATCCATGAAAACGAAATGGTCGCCGTCCTGATACAGATAATTGTGGGGGCGGCTATCGATAAAGGCCTTTTCCAGCTGGTCGGTGGTTTTGAAGCGCTCGTTGACCTTGACCCCGTCCGAGATGCGCCGCATTTCCAGCTGCGTCACAGGCGTGCCCTTGCCGGGATGGATGTTTTCGGCCCTGATGATGACGTAAAGCTTGCCGTCCTTCTCGATGACATTGCCCTTGCGGACATTGATGGCGAAAACCGAAACCACGCGCGCGCCTCTTTGCTGTGAGCGGGCCGGTCATAGCCGGGAATTCGTTGGCGGCCAAGGCGTACGCCCATGAACGGAGTCTCGCCCTGGTGGAGCGCGCGGCGCCATGCCGACCGGCGGCCGTTTCTGATGGCACGTGGGCGCATGCTTGCCGCCATACGCGGCTATTTCACCGAACGCGAATTCGCCGAAGTGGAATGCGGCGCGTTGCAGCTATCGCCCGGCAACGAAGCGCATCTGCATGCTTTTGCCACCGAATGGAACGCGCCGGGTGCCGGCAAGCAACGGCTGTATCTCCATACCTCGCCGGAATTCGCCTGTAAGAAACTATTGGCGGCCGGCGAGACGCGCATCTTCGATGTGGCGCGCGTCTATCGCAACGCCGAGCGCGGAGCTCTCCACGCGCCGGAATTCACCATGCTGGAATGGTATCGCGCGGGCGAACCTTACGACGCGGTGATTACCGATTGCCTTGCGCTGTTGAAATTGGCGGCGGCAGAAGCAAAAACCGATATTCTGAAATTTCGTAATGTGACATGCGATCCGCACGCGCCCGCCCGACGCATCAGCGTGGCGGATGCGTTTGGCGAATACGCCGGCGTGGATTTGCTGGCGACGTTGCGCAAAGACGGTGCGAGCGATGCGGCAGCGCTGGCAACAGCTGCAAAAAAATCTGGGATCAAAATCGCCGCGGACGATTCGTGGTCCGATATGTTCAGCCGCATTTTGGTGGAGCGGGTCGAGCCGCATCTCGGCCTTGAACAGCCTACGATCCTTGATCGCTATCCACGCGTGGAGGCGGCACTGGTCCGCGCTTGCGCCGATGATGCCCGCGTGGCCGAGCGTTTCGAGGTCTATGCCTGCGGGGTAGAGCTTGCCAATGGCTTCGGTGAACTTACCGACCCACAGGAACAGCGCATGCGCTTCGAAGCAGAGATGGACGAAAAACAGCGCGTCCACGGCGAGCGCTATCCGATCGACGAAGAATTCCTGGCGGCGCTGGCGCACATGCCACAGGCAAGCGGTGTAGCACTTGGCTTCGACAGGCTGGTGATGCTGGCCGTGGGGGCGCGCCGCATCGACGATGTGATGTGGACGCCGCCGCCAAAAAGCGAAGGGGAATAAACCCAATGAATGGAAAACAACCGCCGCGTCTACCCGAACTCACTTTTCGCGCGGTATTTCTGGGCGCGGTGATCACCGTCGTGTTCACCGCGGCCAATGTCTATCTCGGCCTGAAAGTGGGGCTCACCTTCGCCTCGACCATTCCCGCCGCCGTGATTTCCATGGCGGTGTTATCCGCATTCAAGGATTCCTCCATCCTCGAAAACAATATCGTGCAGACGGTAGCATCGGCCGCCGGGACATTGTCGTCCATTATCTTCGTGCTGCCCGGCCTCGTCATCATCGGCTGGTGGACGGGCTTTCCCTTCTGGCAGAGCTTTCTGATTTGCGCAGCCGGTGGCGTGCTTGGCGTTACCTTCACCATTCCCTTGCGCCGCGCGCTGGTGACGACATCGCCGCTTCCCTACCCCGAAGGTGTCGCCGCCGCAGAAGTGTTGAAAGTGGGCGACGCCGCGCGCGCGAGTTCCGGATCATCGGAATCACGCGAGGGCCTGCTCGCCGTTGTGCTGGGCTCGATTGCATCGGCCGCGCTCGTCACCTTCGAGGCGACGCAATTGGCGGCGCCTGGTATCGACAAATTCTTCCGCATGGGCGCCGGCGCCACCGGCGCGGGTGGTTCGTTTTCGCTGGCATTGCTGGGTGTCGGGCATCTGGTCGGCCTCGCCACGGGGCTTGCGATGTTGCTGGGCCTGGTCATCGCCTGGGGCGCTGCTGTGCCCATTCTCACCGCCATGCATCCCGATGCGACACTCTCCGCCGCCGATCTCGCGCAACAGATCTGGGCCGGCAAAGTGCGATTCATCGGCGCGGGCGCCATAGCGTTGGCCGCCATCTGGACGCTGGGCGGCCTTGCGCGCCCCGTGATACAGGGATTGATCAGCAGCCTTTCGGTGTCGCGCGCGAAAGCTGGCGCCACCGGAGACGAGCGCGAGCGCGATCTTTCGCCGTTTTGGGTAATCCTGTTGAGCGGCGTGTGCCTTGCCATTTCCGGTTGGCTGGTGTGGCAGTTTGCAGCAGCAGCCGGGTTGGACCCGCTCAAACTCACCATCGCTGCCGTCATCGCCATTCTTGTGCTGGGATTCCTGGTGGCCGCCATCTGCGGCTATATGGCGGGACTTATCGGCTCGTCCAACAGCCCGATCTCCGGCGTAGGCATTCTGGCTGTGGTTGTCAGCGCTCTGGTGTACATGGTCGTGGCGGCGCCCACACCCGAACAGGCCCACGCGCTCACCGCCTTCACGCTGTTCGCCACGGCCATCGTGTTTTCCGCCGCCACCATCGCCAACGGCAACTTGCAAGATTTGAAAACCGGGCAGTTGGTGGGCGCAGCACCCTGGCGCCAGCAGGTGGCGCTGGTGCTGGGTGTGTTCGCGGGCGCCATTGTCATTCCGCCCGTGCTCGATTTGCTGGCACAGGCTTACGGTTTTGTCGGCGCGCCACATGCGGCAACCGCTATCACCGCGCAACCTTTGGCCGCGCCGCAGGCGGGACTCATCTCCGCGCTCGCGCGGGGCGTCATCGAGCATGAACTCGATTGGGGCCTGATCGGCATTGGCGCCATCCTCGGCGCCGTAATAATTGCACTGGATGAAGGCTTGGCTGCGGTGAAGCTGCTCCGCCTGCCCCCATTGGGCGTCGGCATCGGTATTTACCTGCCGATGGAAACGACAGTGCCGGTCGTACTGGGCGCCATTATCGGCTGGTGGTTCGAGCGTTACGCGGACAAAACGCACAACCCCGCGCGCACCAAGCGCCTGGGTGTGCTTGTCGCCTCGGGACTGATTGTCGGTGAAAGCCTGTTCGGGGTGTTGCTGGCGGGATTGATCGTTGGTTTCAACCGCGACGCACCACTTGCCGTTGTCGCCGCTGATTGGCCCTATGCGCTTCCCATAGGCGCCGCCAGTTTCGGTGCGCTGATTGTATTGCTGTATGGCTGGATGATGCGGCGTGCAAAAGCGGCTTAACTCGATGGCGGCCTGGTCGCCACCATCGAAGGACGCTCGGAGAATTTGTCGTAAAATGACGTCAGCCGCGTGCGCGATTGACGCCAGTTGAAATCGTGAAGCGGAAATCGAGATAGCCGAGCGCGCAAGCCGCGGCGATTGCCCCGATCGTGATAGTCTTTTCCCAACCCGCCGCTTCGTTTTCGAACGCATTGAGCGCTTGATCGACCTTGCCGAACTGGCCGTCGATCCAATCCGGCCATCGTTATCTGAGCAGGGCGCAATACGCGCTCGTAACGGATCAAAACGGCGGCTTCGAGCAAACCATCTGCCAGCGCCTGCTGACGAAGCGCCGCCCAGCGATACGGGCCAGGCGGCGGGAACAGTTTCGCGCCCGCCAGCTGATCCAGATATTCGGCGATCACCCGGCTGTCATAGAGCGTGGAACCGTCGTCGAGCGTCAGGCTCGGGATTTTCGCCAGCGGATTGTCGCGCGCGACATCGGCGTTCGGCTCCACCGGACTGGTCATAGCCGGCATCAGCTCGATGCGTTCCGCCAGCCCGTGTTCGTGGGCCACCACCATGACCTTGCGGGCGAACGGCGAAGTCGGGCTGTAACGGAGCTTCATGGCGTAATCCTTCGTGAAAACCGGGCCAATACAGGCCGGAATGCCGAGCCCAGCAAAATAGTTAACTTTCGCCGCGGTTCCAGCTATTTTCCCCCTAACCGCCCGTGATTTCTGGCAAAAAATGCCGGGCCTTCCTATAAGGTCCACAGACAAGGGCGGGGGAAGGGGCAATTATTCTGGTGGGCCATCCGAAGCATGCAGAAGCGCGTGCCGGGTTCCGTGCTGAGCGGAGCGGCCGGGTATTGCGCCTGATTCTGGACGGCGACTGGACCACCGGCGAGGCTACCCAGCTCGACAAGGCGTTGCGCGGACTTTCCACCAGTGACGCAGCCGAGATCGAAATCGACGCCAGCGCGCTTACGCATCTCGATAGTGCGGGCGCGTGGCTGATGTTGCGCACCAAGCGCCAAATAGAAGAACACGGCCAGCGCGTAAACAAAGTTACCATTCCGCCGGATTACCGGCCGCTTTTCGACGCACTGCATGAAGAGCATAACGCGCCACCGGTCGTGATCCCGCATCGTCACACGCTCAGGCACTTCGTCGAGCGCATCGGGCACGGCTTTATTCATGCGCTTCTGCAGGGCCGGGAAATGCTCGGCTATGTCGGCCATGTCACTATCGAAACCGCCGAAACTATCGCCGCGCAGAAACAACTGCGCTGGCCAGCCTTCATTCATCAGATCGAAGAAACCGGAATCACGGCGCTGCCCATCGTCGGGCTGCTGTCATTTCTGATCGGCGTCGTGCTGGCCTATCAGGGCGCCGACCAGTTGAGGCGCTTCGGCGCGGAAATTCTCACCGTCGATCTGGTGGCCGTTGCTGTGCTTGCGCGAAGTGGGCGGCCTGCTGACCGCGATCATCGTGGCCGGGCGTTCGGGTTCCGCCTTCACCGCGCAGATCGGCACCATGAAAGTCAACGAAGAGGTCGATGCGATGGAAACGCTCGGCCTCAACACCGTCGATGTGCTGGTGCTGCCGCGCATGATGGGACTGGTTCTCGTTCTGCCCCTGCTCACGTTTTTCGCCAATGTTATGGGCGTCCTGGGCGGCGCGATGATGAGCTATATCGCGCTCGGCATCACCATTCCGGAGTTCATGCGCGAGCTGCAAAGCGCGGTCACCGTGTGGACATTCTGGCTCGGCATCATCAAGGCGCCGGTTTTCGCCTTCATCATCGCGCTGGTCGGCTGCTTCGAAGGGCTGAAGGTCGAAGGCAATGCCGCCAGCGTGGGCAAGCTCACCACGCGGTCGGTGGTTGAATCGATCTTCCTGGTGATCGTGTTCGACGCGGGCTTCTCCATCATGTTCTCCATCCTCGGGATTTGAGATGAGCGATCGCCGCAAAATCCGATGACGTCGTGATCCGCATACGGGGGCTGGTGAACGAGCTCGGCGGCAATGTGCTGCACGACCATCTCGATCTCGACGTAAAACGCGGCGAAGTGCATGGGCGTCGTCGGCGGATCCGGCACCGGCAAGTCGGTGCTGCTGCGCTCGATCATCGGGCTGAACCGGCCCAAGGCCGGCAGCATCAAGGTTTTCGGCGAGGAAACGGTCGGCAAGGACGCCGAAGATTTGCACTCGCTCCAGCCGCGCTGGGGCGTGCTGTTCCAGGACGGCGCGCTGTTCAGCTCGCAAACGGTCGCAGAAAATATCCAGGTGCCAATGCGCGAGCATTCCAACATGCCCCAGGAGCTGATGAACGAAATCGCATCCGTGAAGCTGTCAATGGTGGGATTGCCGGAAGATGCCGGGCACAAATATCCCTCGCAGCTTTCCGGCGGCATGAGGAAGCGCGCCGGTCTTGCGCGCGCGCTGGCGCTCGACCCCGAGCTGGTTTTCTTAGACGAGCCCACGGCCGGCCTCGATCCGATTTCCGCCAATCATTTCGACGAGCTGGTGCGCGGACTGCAGCAGAGCCTCAAGCTCACCGTCTTCATGGTGACGCATGATATCGATACGCTGAGGGCAACCACCGACCGCATCGCGGTGCTGGTCGACAAGAAGCTCAAGGTGGGCACGATCCAGAGCCTGATGCGCGATCCGCATCCCTGGATCCATGAATATTTTGCCGGCGTGCGCGGACGCGCGGCGCTTGCGGGTCAGCCGGCTTAGGGACAAAAGGCGAAGAGGAACGGGTCATGGAAACGAAAGCCAATTACATAGCGGTAGGCGCCTTCGTGCTTGCCTGCATTGTGGCGCTTGTGGTCGCGCTGCTGTGGCTGGTGGGCGCGCAATACAGCCAGGAATATGCCTACTTCGAAACGCACTTCACGGGCGCCGTGACCGGCTTAAGCAAAGGCACCACGGTGCGCTACAACGGCATCGAAGTTGGGCACGTGGGTGATCTGCAATTCGATCCCGACGATCCGCGGGTAGTGGTCGCCACGCTGCAAGTTGATCCGCATTTGAAGCTGCACGAAGACTCCGTGGCTTCAATCGAGAGCCAGGGCCTAGCCGGCGGCTCCTATGTCGAAATCGCCGGCGGCACCAAGACAGCGCCCCCTCTTAAGGCACTGCCTGGCCACAAATATCCGGTGATCAAATCTAAGCCGTCCTCACTGGAAGCGCTGTTCCAGGGCACGCCAGAATTGATCGCCAAGCTCAACAACATCAGTGCGCGGCTGATCGTACTCTTGAAGGACGAAAATCTGGATGCGATCTCGACGACCTTCGCCAATTTGCGCGACATCTCGACCGCGGTGAACAAGCACTCGCCCGACATAGAAGCGACACTGTCTAACCTGGCGACTGCGAGCAAAAGCGTGGATCACGCAGCAAAAAATCTGGATAAGCTGACGCTCGATGCCGATCACATGCTGATGAACGGCGGGCCACAATTGATCAGCGAAACGCGCGCTTTGGTCGGCAGCCTCACCCGGCTTGCCAACAAACTTGAGCGCGAGCCCAGCAGAATCATCTTCAGCGACCAAAATCAGGGATACAAACCGCGATGAGCCCCACACGACACCTGCCTAAATCGTTCTGGCTGCATATCTTTGCGGCTTGTTGCGCCATTTTCGCCCTTAGCGCGTGCGCGGGGATCGGAGGCAAGGCACAGCTTTATGTGCTCAACCCATCGACCAGCTTCGCGGCCGATACGCCGAGCGTAAGCTGGCAATTGGCGATCGCCATTCCCGTGGCGCCCGCCAATCTCGACACGACACGAATCACACTCAATCAGAGTGCGATAAAAACGGATTATTTCGCCAATGCCGACTGGACCGACCGCACGCCCATCGTAGTTCAGAACCAGCTGGTCAAGGCATTCGAGAACAGCGGCAAGCTCAAGAACGTGTTTCGTGACGCTGGCGCGCTACGCGCGGACTATGTGCTGGAGACGGAGATACGCGATTTTGAAGCGCAATACGACCAGCCCAATGCAGTGCCGGATGTCGTGGTCAGAATCGAGTCCAAACTGATCAAAGTGTCCGACAATGAAATTGCGGGCAGCTTTATCGCCGAAAAAACCGTGCAAGCAAGCCAGAATCATATCGACAGTATCGTTAGCGCATTCAACAACGCGCTTGGCGCGGTACTGCAGCAGACCGTGGAATGGACATTGCGTACGGTGCCGGCCGCCCCCGCCAAACGTATACACCATCGCCGCAGGGCAAAACCACCATCCGAACCAGCAACACCGTAAATATTCGGTTCGGTTAGTTCGGAACTTCCGAGCGGAAATCCTCGTATTTACCGCCGGGACCGCACGGAATCGCGTCAAGATAGGAAAAATTGAGTTGGAAACTTTCGCCTAGCGATTCAAATATCACCGTGCGCATCTTTGCTTCGTCATCCGAGGTGAGCGGCCGTTCCGGCACCACGCGCAGCTCGAGTTCCGTCAGGCTCTTTTGCACCAATTGATATTGCTTGAGCGGTGCCACGTCGCCGAGCTTGTTAGCACCAAAATAAGGCCACACCTTACCTCCTGAGGGCAGCGTCATCATGTTTCGTACGCGTCCCATGATGCGCCTCAGCACGGGAAGGGTCCGCCCGCAGGAACATGCTTCACCGACCATGGCGTAATCGCCGATAGAATAACGGATCAGTGGCGTAGCAAAATTATGCATCGCGGTGACGACAACGCGTCCCGTCTCACCTGGTTTGCACGGCACGCCTTTTTCGTCGAGCACTTCAAGCAGCACATTCTCGCATTGAACGTGATAATGGTCATTTTCGGGACATTGCAGTGCCATGTAACCGATCTCTTGGCTGCTATACATGTCAGTGATTTTTAATCCCCAGACCTCACTGCACGCTGCGCGTATTTCAGGGATAAAGCACCTCGCCTAGAGTCTCGACGGAGCGCAGCTCGGGAAAACGCACGGCGTTCTCTTTGCAGTAGTGCAGTAGCTCCATCAAATTGGATGGATATGTAACCAAGTATGCTGCTTTTTGCCGTTGCAGCCATTCCACTTGCTGCTGCACGGGCGTCATGATGTTAAGTACTGCGGTGGGTCCGGATTCGAACGCAGCATGAATGGAGCTGCCCCAATTGGGGCTAAGGTGGCCATCCGGATATAGAGCCTCCTTTTCGTTCTTCGGTAACCGGATGCCCACAAGCTTTTGACTAAAATCCAAATTTTGCCAAAGGCTTTTTCGCAACGTTAGCGCGTCGAAAAAAAACTGCGTGACGCGCGTCGTATGAACCGACACCGGCGTACCGATAGAGCCCGAGGTCGAAATGATGCTGAGCGTGCGATGGATGTCTGGAATAGCGGTGCTAACGAGCTCATTGCCCGCTTGTTGGATATCAACGCGCGCGAGCTGCGGTACGTTGGCCCATATTTGCTGGTCGAGCGAAGTGTCAATATCCAAACCCATTGCCGCAAAACGTTTTCGGTAATATGGAACGGTGGTATTGGCGTGATGCAACAGTCCCAGCAACTGACGAAACTGAGCCTCACGAATGACTTCGACCGGATATCTTTCAGTCCGTTGAAATTGATATTGCATCGCTAACAGAGAGGCGCCGCGCGTTCCCGGCAATGGCGGCCACAGTGCCTCGCCGATAGTCGTGCGGATACGCGCGCCGACATCCGATGGACCCGAGGCGGATACGCGCACTTCGCTTCTTCCTTTAGCGAGAGAGCTTTTTTGCTCTTGCCGCTTGCTCATGGCGAGTTCCGTTGTCTCTACAACATGCCTCTATGGTAAGGGTGCCAATTCAAGACGAAGCCCCGTGGATTTCATATCCGAAGTCGAAAACATCAGCCCAACGAGTTTGGTTAACAACTGGCCATCGCTAGGAGCGTGCCATCAATATGATTCGGGACCGCGCTACACCAATTCAGAGTTCGCATCTCTTTCACACAACGTCTGCGTGGCATCGTTGCAACAAAGTCATAAATGCTTTGCCATATTCGCGTTTTTTCTCTCCTACTGAAACAGTACTGAAACTGAAAAACGCTTGTACATCTGAGTGTTAGAGCCATTTTAGTGTGAAACGAATGCTGGCATCTGGCCAATATTTCGTAGGTCCTTCTCGTCACTTGCGGGCCCATGCTGTAGAGTTCCAAGCAGGCGGGCGGGAATATCCCCATCGAACTTAGCCGGCAACACCGCTGGGAAAATGTCGGCTGTTGAAGGAGCACCTCCATGCTTCGCGGTTCCAGTTTCTCCTATTCACTTGCAGTTTTGGCTCTAGCGCTGGGTTTTGCGTCGTCTTCACAGGCGGCGGATGGGCGCGCGGCTTGATCACGCAACCGGTCAATAATAGCCAACGCGTTACGTTGACGGGCAACACGCGCCCGGAAGCCACGCGCGCAAATGATCGTGGCGCAATTTCTGACAACGCTGCTATGGAGCACATGCAGTTGTTGCTGCAGCGCCCTGCCGAGAGAGAGCAGGCGCTAAACGATCTCATTGCGCAGCAACATGACCCGAAGTCGCCCAACTACCATAAATGGCTTACGGCAGCTGAATTGGCCAGCGCTTTGGATTGGCCGATTCCGATGTCCAGGCGGTTACCAGCTGGCTGACATCGCAAGGCTTTAAAGTGAATGCTGTCTATTCTGGCCGCAGTTTCATCGACTTCTCGGGCACTGCCGCTCAAGTACGGACGGCCTTCGGAACCGAGATGCATAACTTCACTGTCGATGGCAAGAAGCACATCGCCAATGTCCGCGACCCGCAAGTTCCTGCTGCGCTCGCGCCTGCTATCGCCGGCATCGTGTCGTTGAACAACTTCCATCGCGCGGCCGTTGTATCGCGGTAACCCGAAACCGATGGCAAAGACTCTCGCAGCCGAACCGGACGACCATTGGCCTGTTACTCTTTTCCGTTCTCGCCGAACTGCTATCTGGGTTGGCCCTGCCGACCTGCAGGTTATCTATAATATCGATCCTCAGTTCAGCGGCGGAAACAAAGGCGGCGGAGAGACCATCGTCCTTATCGAAGACACCAACGTCTTTGATGGCGCCGGCAGTTACGCGTATTCTCAGTTCCGTTCACTCTACATGGCACCCGGAACTGGAACATTTTCGCAAATCCAGCCCCAACCTAATGCGGGACCGGCGAATTGCGGTAATCCTGGCGTACTAGGCCCGGGCGGCAACGACGTCGAAGCGATGCTCGACATCGAATATGCTAGCGCCGTGGCCCCGGATGCCGATGTTGTTATCGCGTCCTGTACGGACACTTTGGCGAGTTTGGCGGCTTGATTGCTTTCAACAACTTGATCAACTCGCCTTCGCCACCGCCATTGTTCAGCGTCAGTTATGGCCAGTGCGAAGCCTTTATGGGTGCGGCACAGAACATGGCCTACAATAAAGCCTATCAGCAGGCAGCTGCGGAAGGCGTGTCCGTGTTTGTATCCTCGGGTGACCAAGCAGCGGCACAGTGCGACCGTGCGGCCTATGCAACACATGGCATCGGCGCCAATGGGCTGGGATCAACCGTCTACAATGTGAATGTCGGCGGCACCGATTTCGGTGACGTCTACGCCCATAGCGATGCAAGCTACTGGGTGCAGTCGACCAGCGCCTCTTCGCCATATGGCTCTGCGCTGTCTTATGTCCCGGAAATTCCGTGGAACTCGTCCTGCGGCAGCGTGTTGATTTCTCTTGCCGCAACCGGCTCGCCCGTTACCTATGGGGCAGCTGGCTTCTGCAATTCGGGACTTGCCAACAGTCTGTTCCTGATCAGTACCTCTGGCGGCAGCGGCGGGCCCAGTGGCTGCGCCACTGGCAGCCCGGTAACACCAGGTGTCGTCGGCGGGACCTGCAAGGGCTGGCCGAAGCCTTCGTGGCAGAAGCTGTTCGGCGTTCCTAGCGACAAGGTGCGCGATACGCCGGACGTGTCTCTGTTCTCGGCCTTCTGGCCTTGGAGCCACGCCTTCTTCATTCGCTATTGCGACAGTGCTGGCGATCCTACCTTCCCAAATTGTTATACATCGTACGGATGGGGTGGCACTTCGTTTGCCTCGCCGATCTGGGCGGGCATCCAAGCGCTGGTCAATCATCACCAGATCAACGGCGGCAACCCAGATGGCCGTCAGGGTAATCCGAACCCGGTGTATTACAGCTTTGGCCAACGCCGAATATGGCGCCCGGGAAATTCATCTTGTAATTCCAGCCTCGGCAGCAGCGTCAGTTCGTCGTGCACTTTCTATGACGTGACGGCGGGCGATATCGATGTGCCGTGCATGGGGAAAGTCAACTGCTTCAAGACCACGGGCTCCCTTGGCGTGTTGTCGACCTCCAACACGCATTATAAGCCAGCCTACGGCACCACGACGGGTTACGACTTTGCTACGGGCATCGGCACCGTGAACGTCAACAACCTGATCAATAATTGGCCGTAAGCTATTGATCGGCGCTCCGGCCCAAGCTGGCCGGATAGCTTTGGGGGCGGATGGGAAACTATCCGCCCCTTTGTTTTGGCTATAGGGCCAAGCCAAATATCGTTTAATTTCCGGGCTATAGTGCACCTGCTCAATCGCCCCTATAATTTGTGCGCCAAGGAGCGGCCATGGCGACTGCACAACCTGACGGCCTGTCAAATAACGCGCTGGACAGCGTGGAAAGCCGCCCTATGCGCGAAGCCTTGGGCTCGCATCTGGTTCAGTTGGGCAAACTTCCCGCCGCTGGCTTGGAGCGCGCCCAAAAGCTTGCTGATGAATCCGGCGAGAGGCTGGAGCTGGTGCTTACCCGGCTCGGTCTAGTTTCCGAGCGCGATCTGGCCGAAGCGCTAGCTAAGCTACTCAACCTGCCATTGGTCTCTGCCAAGGATTATCCGGACGAGCCGCTACTAGAAGACAAATTCAGCCGCAAGTTCCTCAAGGAAGCCCAACTTATCCCTCTAATGGATAGTGCCACGGGACTCACGGTTGCGGCGGTAAACCCGCTCGATACCTATGCGATCGAGGCTATGCGCTTCGCCGTCGGCAAACCCATCGTAGCCCGCGTGGCATATCCTGCAGATTTTGAAGCGGCCTATGAGCGTCTTTATGGCGGCGGTAAATCCGAAATCCATCAAATCCTGGAAACCGATGAACAACGCCAAGACGACAGCGCCAGCGACGACGTCGAGCGGCTTAAAGATATCGCCAGCGAAGCACCGGTAGTCCGCCTAGTAAATTTGCTCATTACGCGGGCCGTCGAAGCGCGCGCCTCCGACATCCACATCGAGCCGATGGAAGGCGAACTGCGCCTGCGCTACCGCATTGACGGCGTGCTACAGGAAGTGGAAAGCCCGCCGGCACGGCTTTCGTCCGCGGTTATCTCGCGCATCAAGATCATGGCGAAGCTGAACATCGCCGAACGGCGTCTGTCGCAAGATGGGCGCATCCGCCTTGCCGTACGCGGCAAGGACATCGATTTTCGCGTTTCCACCACACCCACCATGCATGGCGAGTCCGTGGTGCTGCGTATTCTCGACCGCGGCAGTCTTAAACTCGACTTCAAGGCGCTGGGCTTTGACGACGACATCATCCGCGCCTTTCGCGGCGTACTGGATCACCCACACGGCATTCTGCTGTTAACAGGGCCGACGGGCAGCGGCAAAACCACAACGCTTTACACGGCACTGCTCGAGCTCAATACGCCGGAAAAGAAAATCCTCACCATCGAAGACCCGGTCGAGTATCAGTTGAAGGGTGTCAATCAGGTGCAGGTGAAGCCGCAGATCGGGCTGACTTTTGCCAGCGCCCTGCGTTCCTTCCTGCGCCAGGATCCAGACATTATGATGATCGGCGAAATCCGCGACCTCGAAACCGCGCAAATCGCGATGCAGGCGGCGCTCACCGGTCACCTTATTCTCTCGACTCTGCACACCAATGATGCGGCCGGCGCTATCACCCGGTTGCTTGATATGGGAGTCGAAGATTATCTGCTGACCTCGACTATCAATGGACTGGCTTCACAGCGTCTTGTGCGCACGCTGTGCCCGCATTGCCGCAAGCCCTATGAAGCGCTACCCGAGCTTGTCGAACGCATGCAACTTGGCCTTCTCACCAAACAGAAAGCCATCACGCTACATCGCGCCGAGGGCTGCGCCGAATGCAATGGCACAGGCTATCTTGGCCGCAGTCTGATCATCGAAGTTCTGCCCATGTCGGATCCAATCCGCCAGCTTGTGCTCAAGCATGCCGAAGCCGGCCTCATTCGTAAAGTTGCGATTGAGGAAGGCATGCAGACAATGCACATGCACGGCATGAAAAAAGTTCTGGCAGGACAAACAAGCGTCGAGGAAGTGCTTCGCGTTACGCGCACGGCCTAGGCATGGCGAACTTTCGCTACAAGGCGTTGACGACCGGTGGCACCGTTATCACGGGCACTCTTGAAGCGCCTTCGCAAGCGGCAGCGGTTCAACAGATCCGTAGTCAGGGCCATTATCCTATTTCCGCGACGGACGCAGGCGAGCGAGGCTGGCACAATCGGCTAGCCCGCGGATTGAATTTTCGCCGGGGGCCCAAGCCGCGCGATCTGGCGATCGCTACTCAGGAACTTGCCATGTTGTTGCACGCTAGACTTGAGCTCGATCGCGCGCTCTCAATTCTGGTTGGCCTTGGTGAAATCGAAAGCATGCGACAGCCGCTCAATGGAGTGCTTGCACGCGTGCGCGGGGGTGCAAGTTTTGCCGACGCTCTTGCCGCCGACGCTGCCTTTCCCAAGCTCTATGTCAGCTTGGTTCGCGCTGGCGAAATGGGCGGCAATTTGGAGGCCACTTTGCTCCGGCTTGCCGAATATCTGACGCGTGCTTACGCCATTCGCGAGGCTATTACCTCGGCCTTGGTTTACCCCATAATCCTGCTTTGCACCGCTGGGCTTTCCATCATCGTCATTCTGGTTTTCGTACTGCCAGAGTTCAAGCCGCTGTTTGACGAAGCCGGTAAGTCGCTGCCGCTGGCGACACAAATCGTAATGAGCATTGGAGATTTCCTGGGCGCATTTTGGTGGCTGCTGTTGTTCTTGATTGTCGCCGGAGTTCTTATTTTCCGCCGCGCGCTTCAGGACCCGGAAAAGCGTAAACGCTGGGATACCTTCAAGCTGCGGGTCCCACTGCTCGGCCAACTCTGGATCAAGATGGAAGTGGAGAAATTCACTCGTACGCTCGGTACATTGTTGGGTAATGGCGTGGCGCTACCCACCGCCCTTGGCATGAGCGCCGAAACACTCAATAACAGTGTCATCGCAAATGCGGTGCGGCAGACGGCGGTCAGCCTCAGAGAAGGCGAGGGCCTGGCAGCGCGGCTTGGCCGCACCAAAGTGTTTCCGGCAGTCGCGCTCGATTTCGTGCGTGTGGGCGAAGAAACTGGTAAATTAGATGAGATGCTGCTGCGCCAGGCGGATCTTTACGAGCGTAGCGTCAAACATACGATAGACCGTCTTTTGGCGCTGTTAGTACCTGTGCTTACAATATTATTGGGTATGGTTGTGGCCGGCCTCATTGCCTCTATTCTGGTCGCGATATTGAGCATCAACGATTTGGCCATGTAACGAGGAAAGCAATGCCAAAACAAAGAAGCCGCCTTCTCGCCCGCAACCACGAACGGGGTTATACGCTGGTCGAGCTTTTGGTGGTGATTGCCATCCTCGGTCTTTTAGCGGCCATTGCTACCCCGCAAGTTATTAAATATCTCAATCATGCGCGCATCGGCACGGCGAAAACAGAGATCGAAAGCCTCTCGTCCGCACTCGATCTCTTTAAGCTCGATGTCGGACGCTATCCCACGACAGAGGAAGGGTTGAATGCGCTGGTGACGGCGCCCGCAGGCGTCACCACTTGGAATGGTCCCTACATCAAGAAAGCGTCGAATCTGTCCGATCCCTGGGGTCATCCCTTCAATTACCGCTCGCCGGGGCAGCATGGAGAATTCGACATCTACAGTTACGGTTCGGACTCCGAGGACAAAGCCAATGCCGAAAAGCCGCCCATCGCAAATTGGTGAGCGCGCGCAAGCCGGCTACACACTGATCGAGCTGCTGGTCGTGCTTACGATCATGGGCCTGCTTTTGGCGGCCATGCCAACTATTATCAGCGCCGCTCGTCCCGGCATCGAAGCCAAAACTGCTGCGTATGGGCTTGCCAATGATTTGCGCGCGACTCGGGCGGCAGCGGTTGCAAGCAATACGGAAACATGGGTGGTTGTGGACGTGCCGGCACACGCTTACGTTTTGGGGCCCGGCGGCGGCGCGCATAAGTTACCGGCTAATCTTTCGCTCGAACTCCGCGGCCCGGACGGAGAGGCACTGGGAAACCGGATCGAATTGCGTTTTTACCCGGATGGCAGTTCAACGGGGGGCAGCATCCGCATCGCCGCGAACGGGCGCAAGCATTGGATTATTGATCATTGGCTGACCGGGCAGATCACGATCGATGAATAGGCAAGGTCAACATTCCCAATTCGGTTTTACGTTGATCGAAGTTCTGGTTGCACTCGCCATCCTTGGTATCTCGCTCGCGGTCCTGCTGCATATATTTTCCGAAAGCCTGCATCGGGCACGCGAAAGTCAGGCGGAAATGACAGCCAGCGCGCTTGCGCAATCTCTTTTGTCTAATGCGGGCCAGTCTATTCCTCTGCAACCGGACAACACCGCGGGCGAACTGCCTAACGGGTATTCCTGGCAGCTTCACATCGAGCCCTATGGCAGCGACGAAGACCGCGCCTCTTGGCAGATGGGTGCCGTAGCCATTACGGCATCAGTAAGCTGGAAAGACGGGGAGCAAAAGCGCACGAAGACACTCACCACCTTGCGCGTAATGCCGAAAGAACAAGGGCCATGACGCGCCACTTAGACAACAAACGCGGTGATGAAGCCGGCTTTACATTGCTGGAACTGCTGATTTCCATGACATTGCTGGGACTGCTCATGGTGGTCGTGCTGGGCGGATTGCGGTTCGGTGCCCGCGCTTGGGAGCGTAACGAAGCACATACCACCGCTACCGACGACATCCGGCAAACGCAGGCCCTATTACGGCGCGAAATCGGCCTCGCCTATCCCCTGCTCGTGCTGGACCAAGCCAATCTGACAAACCGCCACGTAGACTTTGACGGCAGCGAGGACAGCATGAGTTTCTTAGCGCCCGCTCCAAGCTGCGCTGGCCGAGGCGGGCCATGCGAGGATCACGCTTACGCGCGCTGTGCGCGACGGCAAAATGGCACTCGTGCTTTCAGCAGAGCAAGAGCTTGCCGCCGACAACCGGCCTTACAGTGAAATGATGCTCGACGGACTGAAATCGTTAAACTTTTCCTATTTCGGAGTCTGATATGCCAAAAGAAGCGCCAAGCTGGCGCACGAGTTGGAGCAATGAGAAAACCCTTCCGCAACTCGTTCGCATCTATGCGGTATTTCCGGATGGCGATGCGCGCATTTGGCCCGAGTTCGTTGTGGCACCGCGCGTGTCGGTTGATGTCAATTGTCTCTACGACGCTCTTACCAAATATTGCCAAGGCAGACGATGAACCCGCTTGAACGTCTGCGACAAATTCGTGTCGAGGAACTGCGCGACCTTGCACTCTCCGGCTGGCGCTGGTGGGTGAACGAATTGTTAGCGATGGTGCCGGACAAGTGGCGCGATTTTTTTCGCCATGATGCCGGCATTGTGACCTTCGACGTGCATGGAAAAGACGTCGTGGTTCAGCGCATAGCAGTCGGGAACACAACAGAAATTTTCCGCGTGTCGAAAGACGATCTCGCTTCTGAAGCGGTGAACGCTACGCAACCGAAACAATAAAAAAATACGTTGTCCCGAGAGACAAATTGATTGTTCGTGTGCCGCGGGCAGAGCTTTTGACACGCATTGTGAAGCTTCCCATTGCAGCAAGCAGGAATATGAAAAACATTTTGAAATTTGAACTTGGAGCGCATAAGCCCGCTCGATCCCGAACAAGTTTGCTTTGATTATCGCGTGCTCAACCGAACAAAGCGGCGGGTCAGATTGAAATTGAGCTCCGCATCCTCAAACGCGATGTGGTTCGACGAAGCTGTACGGCTTTGCCGTTCCGTGGGGCTTAACCGGAGTGCCTAAGCTTTGTAGGCGACGAGGCAACCGCGATCTCGCAAAACTTCCCGCTAGGCACCATGGCCACACTTCGCGGCCAATGGCAGACCTGGCGTGTGCCCGCGCTTTCAGCACTTGCCGTGGTACTAGGCATCGGAGCGCTGATGGCGAGCTATTCGCGTCATCAGGATTGGCTGGATGCACTTTCCAACCAGCTTGCCGCTGCGAAGGTCAAGGCGCACAGCGTCGCGGTTCTGCAAGAGCAAATCGATAAAGCCAAACTCGGCACGGCATTTTTAGGCAAGCAGAAGCAATCACCTCTTTTGATAAAAGTGCTGGCTGAGGTGACCCGTATTCTTCCCGACCGTACCTGGTTGGTCGTGTTTGAACTTAATGGCCATGAAGTCCGGATACGCGGTTTCTCCAACGAAGCGTCCTCGCTTATTGCCCGCTTCGACAACTCGCCACTTTTTGTCAACGCGCAGTTTCGCTCGACGCTTACAAAGGGCCCGACGAACGATCTGGAGCGTTTCGACCTCTCCTTCGAGGTCAAGGATGGCGCCGCATGATCGTGATTTCTCAAAGCGCAAAAAAACGTGGGCTGGCGCTGCTAATTCTTGCGGGTGTTCTTGCGATTGCCTGGATTCTCGTTCTGCGCCCGCTTGCCGACATCGCCACAGGCGAAAGCGAGGAGGGTGAGCATTCGCTTATGCTGCTCTCGCGCTACAAAGCTCTCGAGGATGCGCGCCCGCAGGTTGAAGCGGAGCTGCGCGCTATGCAACAACGTAATGCCGCCATGTCAGGACTTGTCGAAGGCAACAGTGCGGCCCTTGCCGCTGCAGCCGTGCAAAGTGACATTAAGGCCATCGTCGAGAGCAATGGCGGAAGCGTACTCAGTACCCAGAACATGCCTTCCAAGGTTGCCGATGGATTCGAAAAGATCGAAATCGAATACGACCTGTCTCTGCCATTGAGCAGTTTGAAAAATGTCATCTATCAAATCGAAACCCATACGCCCTATTTGTTCATCGATGATGTGACCATACGCATGCCGGAGGGCTGGATGCCCGAAAGCGTGGATACGCCCGCGCCGGCGCTTGAAGTGCAGTGGCTTATCCGCGGTTATCGCTGGGTGGGGGCAAAATGAAGCTTGCCATGCCCCTCGCCCCCTTAGGCTTAATGGTCCTGTGTGCATTCCTGGCTGCGGGCCTGCTTTACCAGCTTGTTGCACCCCCGCCCGAAATTCATCCAGAACGCGTTGCCATTAGAGCACAACCAGTAGTGGGGCCGCCCGGCAAGCCATTTGTAGCGCCGCCCTTGCAGCAATTTGCCGAGATCGATGAACGGCCCCTTTTCAGCCCCTTGCGGCAGGCGGGGCCTTCTCCCCAATTAGGTGATACCTCCGCCGCAGGATCGCCTTCCGATTTTGTGCTGGTGGGCATTATCATGGGGACGGGACAGAGAATCGCCGTGGTAAAGACACCGGGCCCGGCGCCCGCGCAAAATGTGTCCGTGGGGGGAACAATAAATCAGTGGCGCGTCACACGAATTGAGCCCAATTACATCGTGGTTCAGGGCGGTTCGAGTGACCAAGATATTAAAGTACCATTGCACCCCAATGGAAAAACGGGCGTGAGCGAAGTGCAGCCAGAACAATAAAATTCGTTCGGAACAGAACGAGAGTGATAAGGGTAAGGGTTGGGAATGAGAGAGGTTTTTCCACGCGTCTTGCTGACGAGTGCGCTGCTGTTGGCGGCGAGCGCGAGTGGATTTGCCCAGGACGAAAATTCGGCAGCGCCTGTTCTGATGACACCCGCGCCGGCAACTTCCGCGCCGCACCGGCTAGTTCAGCCCGCTAGCAGTACGAGCGCTACGCCTGAAGGCGCTCCCGCCTCGACGGAAATCTACCGCGGCACGGGCAGTGTCATTGGTGTGACGCCGCCATCGCAAGAACCAACAGCCGAAGATGGGGGCAACAACGACATAACTTTGAATTTCGTCAATGCCGACGTGCGCGATGTCGCTAAAGCCATCTTGGGAGATTTTCTCAAGCTGAATTATGCGGTGGGCGCGAACGTGCAAGGCACGGTTACGATTCAGACCAGCAGGCCGCTCGCACGCGACAAGGTGCTTCCCGTTCTGGAACAGTCGCTGCGCCTCAATGGCATGGCATTGGTGAAGGCGGATCAGATCTATAAGGTGGTTCCGCTCGCCGATGCCCCACGAGAAAGCGGTGCCACACCAATTCCTACGCATGGGGGCCTGGAACCCGGTTATGGCGTTTCCATCGTGCCGATGAAATATGTCAGCGCGCAGGAGATGCAGCGTCTTCTGGAACCGTTGGCGCCAGCGCAAGGCATGCTTCATACGGATAGCGTGCGCAATGTTCTGATTATCCAGGGCACGGAACAAGAGCGCGCAACCATGCTCGATAATATCGCCCTGTTCGATGTGAACTGGCTGGCGGGCATGTCATTTGCGCTTTACACGCCAAAATATACAGACGCGCAGGACCTTGCCAAAGAACTCGATCAGATCGTTGGTGGCCGCAATGGGCCGCTGGCGGGCGTGGTGCGCTTCGTTCCTATCATGCGGTTGAATTCGGTTCTCGCAATATCGCCCCAGGCCAAATATCTCGAGCAGTTGCAGCGTTGGGTGCAGCGCCTTGATCGCCCGGGCCAGGGCACCGACCGGCGGATTTTCGTTTATCACGTGCAGAACGGCCGCGCGTCAGACTTGGCGCGCGTGCTGCTGAAGGTTCTTTTCGGGTCGAATTACGAATTCTTCCTCGCAGCACGCCGCCCCGGGTGGCGACGTCTTTGCCACGCCTTCGGAGGTTGCCGGCGGGACAGCAGCGACCTCGCCGCCCAACGCTATAGGCACGCTGCAATCGCCCCCAATCGACCAAGGCATGATTGAAAATGGCGGCGCTCCCCAATCGCGCGAAATGGCCAATGTCAATATTACCGCTGACGAAGGTAATAATGCGCTGGTGGTCATGGCGACGCCACAACAATACGGCGTGATCGAAAATGCCCTGAGCCAGCTGGATACCGTTCCGTTGCAGGTTTTGCTCGAGGCGGCGATAGCAGAAGTGACATTGACCAATGATCTGAAATATGGCGTGCAGTATTTTTATCAGCCAAGCGACAAGCATCGAATTCACGTTGTCGAATTCGGCTACTTCCGCTATTGCGCCAAAATATCCGGGTTTTTCCTATATTTTCTCAGAAGGCACAAATATCAAAGTCATCTTGAATGCACTGTCGTCAGTGACACATGTCGAGGTGATTTCTTCGCCCCAGGTGCTGGTACTCAACAATCAGACGGCAACCTTGCAAGTGGGCAATCAAGTTCCGATCGCCACCGCGCAACAGCAAAGTACGACGACGGCTGGCGCACCACTGGTGAACACCATCGAGTATCATGACACAGGCGTAATTTTGAAGGTCACGCCGCGGGTCAACCAGGGCGGCATGGTGATGATGGATATCTCGCAAGAGGTCAGTGACGTTTCCACCACCACGACCTCGACACTCGATTCTCCCACTATTCAATTGCGCAAGATCAACAGTACAGTTGCCGTCAATGACAGTGAAACGGTCGCGCTTGGCGGCCTAATCAAGGATAACCGGACAAAATCGAAGGATGGCATCCCCTTCCTTATGGATATTCCGCTGATCGGGAACCTCTTCCGCACGACTGACAACAATGACACTAGGACCGAACTTATGGTTCTGATTACGCCTCATGTGGTGGGCAGCATTGATAAGGCACGAGCGGTGACAGAAGAATTGCGGCAGAAACTGCAAACAGTGCAGCCCCTATTCGACCGGGCAAAATGAAAAAGTTAGTAAAGGGTTTATCTGACGCGGCGCCATGAGCGTGGGCTCGCGCTGGTTTCGGTATTGTGGGCCTTGTCGATCCTATCGCTGATTGCCGCCTCGATGCTGTCCACCAGTGTGCTTTCCTATCGCATGGTGCGGAATGACTGGAGCCGTGTGAAGGCGGAAACGCTTGCCGAAGCGGCTATCAATCGGACAATTCTTGCCCTTACCGATGCGCGTGCCGAGAAGCGCTGCCGTATCGACGGCGTTCCCCAGGATTTAGCCTTTGGCAGCACACATGTCACGGTGCGGGTTCAGGATGAATTCGGCAAAATCGACCTCAATGCCGCTGACGGCACCGTGTTTAAATCCTTGCTGGAGTTGGCAGGCGTTCCTTTCGAGGACGCTGATAAGCTCGCTGCCCGTATCGTCGATTGGCGCACGCCTTACGAAGAAAAAGAGCGAGACAACGCAAAGCCTATCAACGATGAGACTGCAAGCACTGGTTATCGTCCGCGTAATGCCGCTTTCCAATCTGTGGATGAGCTGAAGCTTGTTGCAGGCATGACACCACAAATTTTTGCGCGTATCGCGCCCGCACTTACGGTTTATTCAAAACAACTAGAGATCGATCAGGATGTCGCCCCGCGAGAAGCGCTTTTGCGCTTCCTGGCATGGACGCGCGCAAAGCGGATGAGATCATCTCAGCGCGACTCAATCCCACGGGCTCACTTTCTATTGACAACCCGGGGACACATCATGGCATTCTCGACATGGCAGCCCCACCAAACGGGCGGGTGTTTTCCATCATCGCGGAAGTGCACGGCGCGAACAGGCGCGTGACCGAGAACGCAGTGATTCGAGCTTACCGGCGATCCCGCGCGCCCTTATCTGGTTTTTGCCTGGAACTGATCAGGAAAAACTGAGCGGGCCGTAAAGCCAAACCAGCCAGCCAGCAGCGGCAAGAAATGTTCCGAAGGGAATGCGGTCGGTTGCTTTCAGACGTTTGCCCATTTGCGATTTTACCAGCACGGCAAGAGGCCGAGCGAAGCGCCAAACAAAATGACACTGGGCAGTCCCTGCCACGTCGACCCATGAGCCCAACCCGCCTAAAAGCTTGGCATCGCCGAAACCAAGCCCTTCGCGCCCACGTATAGCTGGTAGGCCCACGCCAACAGAGCGAACAGGAAATAGCTCCCGCGCCTGCGCCAATGATGTGGTCCATAAATGCGTTGGATCGAGCGCGAATGCCGCGGCAAATCCCGTAAGCATAAAAAAAAGAGACAGACGTTCCGGAACGAGATAACTACGCCAATCGATCACAGCGACCGTGAGCAAAGCCCAGCCGAGAATGCAGCTGGCGACCAGTACCTCGCCGCTGGTCTGCGTTGCCGCCCAACCGACGACGGCGAGCGCAGCCAATTCTATTGCGGGATAAAATACGCCGATGCTGGCGCCGCAATATCGGCATTTGTCGCGCAGCCATAACCAGCTCGCCAGAGGAATGAGATCGCGTGGACCAAGAACGATGCCCGCAATGCTCGCAGACCGAGCGGCTTGCCACTATGGCGCGGCCTTTGGGTAGCCTGATAATGAGTACGCCGATAAAACTTCCGATAGCTGGCGCAATAATGGCCAGGATCAACCAGGCAGGAAGATAAACGGGCATTCCGGTTTCCGCGCGTGAACTGCGACTCTGCCCAGACTATAGCAATTATACAGCGAGCACGATGCCGACTGGCGGCGAGCGCATGGCGGCAAGCGCGCCAATGGCGCCGTCAACCGCGGGCCGCGCAGCCCCATCCCAGCGCACGACCATCATTACCGCATCGGCCAAGCGGGGCAACAAAGCGCATTTCGGATGCGGCGAGCACGGGCGGGGAATCGATGATCACGAGATCGCAAGTCCGGCGCAGATGTGCGACGAGATGAACCATGCCGCTTGATGCCAGCAATTGCGAAGAATTGGCCGCGCGCCGTGTGGTGGAAAGTGTAAGTGCTGTCGAGTGTGGATCCTTGAATAGCGCGCGGCTTAAGGGTGCGGCGCCAGTCAGAACCTCGAATACGCCACTCGGCACGGAGGAAAATCCCAAGCGTGCGCGCCAGTTCCGGCCACTGAAGATTACCGTCCAGGATGATCGTTCTGAAGCCGCGTTTGGCCGCTGCGCGCGCAAGGCCAACGGCAATGGCAGTCTTGCCTTCACCGGCTTCAGCCGAAGTGACGGCGATGACGCGTGCGCCCTGCCCCGAGCCCAGCGATGCGAGTTTTGCCACAAGCCCATCGACCGCCTCGGAAAATGCTGACAGCGGCTGATCGGCGGCGTAGCGCACGTCGCTATCGGGAATTTTGGCCAGCACTGGAAGCCCGCGAAACAACTGCACGGCTTTGCGCCTGAAGGCGGGCCCGAAGCGCTCCACTAGAAGCGCGATGAACAGGCCAAACAAAAGCCCAGCAGGAATCGAGGCGCAGAAAATCAATATCCTGTGCGGCGAGGTAGGCGCAACCGGCACCAGTGCGCGCGAAATTACGTGCGCATCGGGAACCTGTATCGCCTCCTGGTTTTGCGTCTCGCGTAAGCGCGTCACAAACGATTCGTACATCGAACGTGTCGAGATCGCGTTGACTTGCAGCGCCTTAAGCTTCACGCGAGTCATGTTTTGCCCGCTTGCCTGACCCTCGGACTGTTTGAGGTTGCTCTCCAGAGCCTTCACTTGGGCGCGCGCTATGGCGACATCGTTAGCGACGGTGCCGACAATGCGCGTGACTTCCTGCGCGATCTTGTCCTCAAGATTATGCCTCTGCGACTCGATGTCGATCATCTTCGGATGCAGTGGACCATAGCGCGAGGCAAGCTGTGCCTCCTGCCGGATGAGATCGGCCTGTTGCGTGCGAAGCTGCACAATCAAAGGCGACGTGACGACCTGGGAGATGTCGGCGCCATGGCCAGATTTCACCAGCGCGGTAACGCGGTCATAGATTGCCTGTTTCTGCGCCAAGATCGCTGCGCGCCTGACTAAGCTGGGTGCTGACGGCGGCCAACTCTTGATCGGCAAGCGGAGTGCCGCCCGCACCTTCGCTGAGATTGTTATCCTGTTTGTATTTCTCCACGGCGGCTTCGGCAGCCTGCGCCTGATCCGATAATTCCTGAATACGGTCGGATAGCCACTGCGTTGCGCCCCTTGAAGCATCGGCTTTAGCATCGAATTGGCTGGCGATATAGACATCAGCAATAGCATTGGCGATGCGCGCGGCCTTCTCGGAATTTTGCGAAGAGAAAGTAATTGTGAAAGTGGTCGATAAGTCCTTGCGAGTCGACCGAAAGCCGCTGCAGAAACGTGGTGATGATGGCGTCATGCTCGCGCTCGGCTTCGCCAGTGCGCCACAGCGCGCCTGTAGATGACATCAAAGACGCTGGGCGCCAGCGCGCCATTGAATTCCGGATCGCGCCAAAGCTGCAACTTGTCGATCACCCGTGAAGCCAGCCCGCGTGATGTTAAGCACTTGGATTTGGTTTTGCACCGATGCGGGATCCGTCGGCAAAGAAGAAAGCACCGCCGATTGATCGGCCACGCTATTCTTGCGACCCTCCAGCACAACGACGGATGACGCGGAATAGAGCGTCGGCAGCGACAGCAAAACAATCAGCGTCAGCGCCATAACTGCGAGCGCAATGGCTGACTATCATTGTCCGGCGTTTGCGGATCACCGCCAGAAAATCGGCAAGTTGAGAGGGCTGCGCGCCGCCGCCCTGCCGCCGCCCCCGATCTCGCCTGCCAAGTTGTGGCTGAATATGTCATTTATCCCGCGGCCCGTTCGTCCACACATAGGCCTACCCCTGCACCACCTGCGGAAGCGTTAACGTCTCGCTTACGATCCCACCCTAACCCCATGTCAGAGCTGCAAATGCAGGCCCGCCATGATGGCGTTGTCGGTAAAATCCTGGCCTGGGACCGACGAGTTACGGTTGGTGTAGACGTATCCGATATTGGCGCTCATATAGCGGTTTATCAGCCATTTGGCGTTGAAGGCCGGCTCCAGATATTTGTCGTCGCGGGTGATACCGTCGAATTTGCTGTCAGTGTAATTTACGCCCGTCTGCAGGATCAGATTTCGCAGCAATTCGTAATCGAGCCGAGCGCCCGAAAGATTTATCGTCTGTCGTTGAAGCACCAACGATTGTCGTGTCGTTAAACATGCGCGACGCCGTCAGATGAAATGTCATTAGTGGCGTCGCGTACCAGGTTAGCTTGGCGCCATAGTCGAATGCGGAGCGGCTATTGAATGGCTTTTTGAAGCTTTCATTGATATAGCCGCCGAATAGTTCACCCTTAATGAAATGGGTTGGAAAGAATTCCAGGCCTGCGTCCACATGATAGCCATTAAAATCGCGGTCGAAGCCGTTATGATCGAGGCTAAGATCGTATGCTGTGCTGTCATAAGCGCCGCGCAAAAACACGCCAATATCTGGCGACACCACGTATGAAATTTTGGCAAAAGCACCATACTGATCACGATCGCGATCATTATTATTGAACTGACCGCCGCCGATGAGCGGTGTGGGTTGAAAATCGAAGCGATCGAAATTGGCACCCAATGCGATGCCAAAACGATTGGGCTGGTGGGTAAAGCTCACTTCGCCATGTGTTGAGCGAAAACTCGGTTGGCTTCTTGGCGCCTCCCGGCTGGTCCGGCGAATAACGTGGTTCGTGCGATACGGAATAAGACGATGCGGTCTCGATCATTGTACCACGCAATACGTCGATGCGGGCGTTAGCGCCGATATCCCAATCGGTGCGGCTTTCCGATAGATGCTTAGTGTACTGATAACGCGTCATGCTGCCCTTGAGTTCGAGCTGGTGACGCGACCAATCCGATTTCAGATCGAATGACGGCTTGATGCTGTAACTAGAGATCGTTCTCTTTACCCGATTGCGTGGCGAAAGACATTGTCCGTTGCCGTCACGCCGATATCGAGTGCGGGGCGCAAACGAAACCCGCCGAGAGGCAGGCCCTTGGGGTCGTAATCGGGCCGCGCCCGGTCCATGACACCTACCGGCCCATCAGCCAATGCGGAAGGCGGGCACGCGCAAGCGAACCCTAAACACGCAAAAAAGAGCCGCGTGAAAACGCCCGCGCGCATTCGAACACACCCCTCACCGGATGCTGTGAGGCAAAGGTTAACTGCGTGTTAAGAAGTATGGCGGACAGGGGCAAAACCCGCCTGGGCGCTTGGCTTGGTGCGTTCCATTTTGGGGCCCAAGCCAGGGGGCAAGGGGTGGCTGGCGCCCTTGTCCGCCGGAAAGCCAAGGCAGGCCCGAAGCACGGCCGGATCGTCCCAGGGCACGTCGTGAAAGGCGCTGACAAGGTAGGGGCTGACGGGGTCGCGCTGCCACTCCCGCGGGAAGAAGACGACGGTATCGGCCTCGAGAGCGGGACGGCAAGCGATTTCGGCCCGGGCAACGCAAGCGGCCAAAGCCGCCGGAAGATCGCGCGTTGGGCCAAACGGCAAATAGCTTGCCTGCGCCGCGCGGGGATTGATTTCGAGCAAATGCGCTTTGCCATCGAAATCGCGGATGTAATCGAGGCCATGGAACCCGGAGAGCGAATAGCGCTGCGCAATGCGTTTCGCCGCGTCGTCCATTTCAGGATTGTCGATGCGCCTGATGACGTTGGCGGGCCCGGTGGTGTCCTGCGCGACAAGCACATCCATGTGAAAGGCTGCTACGACCTTCCCTTCCCATGTGGCAAAAACGCTGGTGGCCTGCATGCCCGGAACAAACCGCTGAATGCTGACGGACTGCGTTTGAGGCGTGAGCGCAGCGAAGAGATAGTTCGCATCACTGCGGCGCAAGGCACGTGCGAGATTGCGCCAGCGCGATGATAGACTCGACAAGCGGCGAAAATTCGTTACCGCCTCTTCGTGATTGCGCACAATGGCAACGCCGTCGCCGCCCCAGCTGTTATCTGCCTTCAGCACCGCAGGCAAACCAAAGGCGGAGAGACGATCATCAAGATCGCGTTCATTCGTAATCCGGAATGTGTCCGGCACCACTATGCCAAGTTTTCGCGCGGCCGTGATGAACCCGCAGCGCGACGTTAGGCGAGAATAATTTTCCGGATTTCCTAGTGAGCGCCGGATCAATGCTGCGAGCCCGGGCTCTGCCCGGTTGGCCGCATCATAGAGTTGAAGCCATTGCGAAACCGCACGGTCATCGCAGGGTACGATGAGATCGGGCTGCGAAGCGTCGACTGCCGCGTGCAATGATGCCAGAGGCGACAGAGGACGGTAAGGATAGTTTCTAGCGACATAGCGGCTTGCCGTCAGCGGCGCCCAGCGCGGAGACAGAGCATCGACCATGCAACCGGCCTCGGCAAAGCCGCCGGCCAGCCGGGCGATGGATGGCCAGGGAACCGTGGCTGTGAGGAGAATTTTGGGCGCCATGACCGGCACAGCCTAGCGGCCAACCGTCAATCTCCCGTGAACCTGATGTGGCACGAGATGTGGACCGGAATAGCTCGTGCGACTGGTTTCGGGGGCGTGTGTGCTGTTTTACGCGATGAATTGTCTCAATTTGGCACGGCTGGGCGGCAACGCTCGCCTACGCTTGGCTCAAAGATGAGCAATTCCAACGACGTCGCTATTATCGGCGCGGGGCCTTATGGGCTTTCGCTTGCCGCCCATTTGCGCGCGCGAGGGCTGCGTTTTCGCATTTTCGGTAGGCCGCTTAACACCTGGCGCGCGCATATGCCGAGGAACATGCTGCTTAAATCCGAGGGCTTTGCCTCCAGCCTTTCCGCACCCATCCCAGGACATACGCTCAAAGATTATTGCGCTGATAACGGCATTGCCTATGCCGACCAGGGCAAGCCAGTTTCACTCGATGTGTTTCTTGCCTATGCCGATGCATTTCAGAAACACTTCGCAGCCCGAACTCGAGAACGCAGAAGTTCGTTCGGTCGAACAGGCGAAGGATGGATATACGCTGACATTGGAAACGGGTGAGTGCGTCCGCACCCGCAATGTCGTGCTTGCTGTCGGCATCAGCTGGTTTGCCCATACCCCGGAGATTTTGTTGTCACTTCCTGCGGGATTCGTTTCTCACAGTTTCCAGCACCGGCACGGCGAAGCATTCAAAGATCGTGATGTCGCGATTATCGGCGGCGGCGCTTCGGCCATCGACCTTGCCGCATTGTTGCAAGATTGCGGCGCCTCTGTACGCATTGTCGCGCGCAAGCAGTCCATCCGCTTTCATGCGCCGCCCGATCCTACTGCGCAGTCGATTTTGCATCAGTTGCGGCAGCCGTCATCCGGCATTGGGCCCGGCTGGCGCTCGTTCTTCTGTACGTCAGCACCACTCTTGTTTCACCGCCTCCCAGAACGCATGCGCTTGCGCGCCACCAGGAATCATCTTGGCCCAGCTCCTGGTTGGTTTATGCGCGAGCGCGTTGAGGGGCGTATCCCAACGAAGTTGGGATACAATCTTGCCAAAGCTTCGGCGCGCGATGGACGCGTAGCGCTTTCGCTTATCTCGACGTCCGGCAGCGAAGAGACCCTCAACTGCGATCATGTGATTGCAGCCACGGGTTACCGGCCGGATTTGCGTCGGCTGCCGTTCCTGGCGCCCAACCTGCGCACGCGCATCGCAGCTGTGGAAAACACGCCTGCTCTCTCGAGCAATTTCGAAACGTCGGAGCGCGGTCTTTTTGTGGTAGGCCCGGCCGCAGCCAATAGTTTTGGACCCTTGATGCGCTTCATGGTTGGTGCGCAATTCGTGGCGCCCCGGCTGGCAGCGCATCTCGAACGGCGCGTTATGGCTTCCCAGCTCAAGCGCGGTGCAAGCTCAGGCGCCGGCGAACGCGCTGGCGATGGCCTGCCACATGGGCTTTCTGCGCAATTCGACGTCTAACGGAAGCGCCCGAGGTTTAGGACCAAAAAAACCGCCGTTCAGATAACGATCCGATATACCCCAGGTAAGCACTGCAATTGTAGCGCTGTTATCAAGCACCACATCTAGAAAGCGCCGGCTGGCATCGGCAACTGCGCGGTCGCGCGCGGCAATATCAGGCGGGCCGCCTTCATCGCTGACATCGTGTTCGGTGACCAGAATGCGGAGCCCCAACGATTTCACCTCATCGAGAAACGCGTGCAATTTTTTCTGATCGACTTGCGATCCATATGCTCGCAGATGGCCTTGCATGCCGAGTGCATCGATAGGCACGCCCCGCACCAGGGCCCTTTTCAGAAACTTCAAAATTGCGGCGCGGAAGCTGTCGTTTTCCAAAGCACCCACTTCGCAGCCCTGGTCGTTGTAAACCAGTATTGCTGCAGGATCGGCCTGGCGCGCGGTATGGAACGCCAGATCGATATAGGACGGACCAAGCGCTTTCAGCCAGAAACTCTCCCTCAACCCATCCGCGCGCCCATCTTCCGGTGAGATCGCCTCGTTCACCACATCCCAAGAGTGGATTTTATCTTTGTAATGACCTGCCACGCTTTCAATGTAAGAGGATAACAGTTTCGCATCTCGCGAATCTGTCATCGTATCTTCAAGCCAGGTAGGATTGTTCCGATGCCAGACAAGTGTGTGGCCACGAAACGTCATGCCGCGCGCTGACGCGAATTCAAACAGCGCATCGCCCGCGCGGAAATCATAGTTGCTACGTTTGTTTTCAATGAATTTGCGTTTCATTTCATATTCGGCGACAAGCATGCCCGCTTCGCGCGCCAACGCGGCGGCGAAATTGCTTTCTCTAAGTTGGAAAGTGTTTGCAGCACATCCATAAATTAGATGACGCCGTGCAGCGAGCGTGCGCAGCGACGTGCCTGTTTCCAAAACGCTCGGATGCAATTGCGCTAATGCAGGCACGCTTGCCGCCGCCATCAAAGCAGCAGCCATCTGGCTCAGAGCTGCCCTTTTGGTGAACATTATGCCGCCGGTTGCGCGCGCTTGTTCAAGCGGAACCATGAGATCGCACTATCCGCCATGCGGCGATAGACCCTGTCGGGTAGAAAAATCTGCAAGAAAATGACCAGCGCCAATCTTGGCCGATAGCAGCCATGCCTTAGCGCGCTGAGATAAAGACTGAATGCGTCGAAAGGATGCTTTGCGACCACGCCCTTTGCGACGACCCAACCAAGGCAGCCGTAATAGGCCTTGGCGGGAATGCTAGGCCGCAAACGCTCGATCCACTGCGCAAGTCGGGCACCCTTGCGCCCCGAAGAGATGCGGCCCGGATCGTAAACATCTTTCCAAATCGCACCGGGCTTTTCGGCCATGACAAAGCGGCAACCTGCCAGAAAAAGCCGAATGGCGAAATCCTTGTCTTCTCCGAACAGCAGTGCCTCGTCATAGCACACACGCTTCGCCATCTCCGCTTCCACTACGACTGTGATCGTCGGCACGAAACCGCGGTCGCACAGCAGATATGTCGCAATATGCTCGCCTGGGCGAATCGCGCGGGGCGGCTTCATGAACACGCGGCCCTGACCGCGATCGACCAAGATGCGCGCATAGCCAACGGTGTTATGTGTGCCCTCAAGTAGGCGTTTCATCGTTTCCAAGTGATCGGGCAGAAATTCATCGTCGGAATCGAGAAACGCGATGAACCGGCCACGTGCGCTACCAATTCCAGCATTACGCGCAGCGCCACCACCCCGATTATCCTGGCGGATGAGACGAATTCGCGGATCCGAGAACCGATCCACAGCTGATTTTGGATTATCAGTTGAGCCGTCGTCAACAACAACAATCTCATAATCAGGGCAGGTTTGCGCGAGTACAGAACGTAACGCATTCCCCAGCGAGCCCGCGCGGTTATAGACCGGGATCACAACGGAATAGAGTGGCGCCGCACTCACGCGGCTACTCGTTGCAGGAGTGACGGCACAGCGGTTATTCGCGATTCTCGCAACATCGACAGGCCCAACAAGAATGACACCCAAACTGCGCCATCGCCTTCGAGAAAATCAGACTCGACAAGATTGTGGAGCACGATGAAACAAAATATTGCGAATAGAAGGGAGCGTAATTCCACATCTTCGCCACCTCGCAAGAACATCATGAGTGGACCGATGACGAGTGTAACCATCGCCAGCGCGAAACCGACGATACCGATCGTCACCAATAATTGCAGATAACCATTGTGCCCGTGCGCAACATTGGCAATCCACTCGCTGCCGGCATAGGCGTAGATCGGCGAGTGCATACCGGTATCAGCGAACGAGCCAAAGCCCGCGCCCAATAAAGGATGATTGCTGATGTAACCGATTTCGGCATGCCAGATGGCGGTGCGGCCGGTGAGTTCCTGCGGGTTAGAAAGCAAGCGAACGATATTGTCGGATTCAAGCAACAGCGCGGTCGCGCCGATCACGAACACAAGCGCCAACCCCACCATGACGATTTGCCGGTCGAGTGCCTGACGCGAGGCAAAGCGGTAGGCTGCGAAGGCTACGATCGAAATGGGAAGTAGGCCAAGTGACGTCTTGGAATGTGTCATTACGACGAACCCGACCGCCGCCAGACAAAATAGGACATCGATAACGCGCCGTTTTTCTACCGCGAAATACAGAAATACCAGAGCCGAAATCGCCGAAACCGCGCCCGCGATATTTTTATGGACATAAAGGCCGCGCCAATCGCCAACGAGCTGCGGATCAGCTTCGCCAGGCAAATGCACTGCTTGGTCGATGAACGGGATCGACAGCCAATTGGCGATGAGAACACCAGCCAGCACAAGGCGCCACATTCGTAAGCTGCGATCGACGCCTAGAGAGCCCACACTAAGCATAACGGACAACACGACAATGATCGCCAGCACGGCGCGCCGAAGCGTAACAGCTGGCTCAATCGACCATAGTGCGCTCAACGCGCACCAAGCCAAGAGAACGGCCAGCAGAACCGGAACCGCGCGAAACGCCTGAAGCCCGCGCCGGTGAAGCGCGCTTGCGGCAATCACAGCAAAAACCAGGAAATAACAGATCTGCCGTGCGATATCGCCTTTGCCGCCGTTGAGGTCCTGACCAATGGCCAGCGCGTTGACTTCGCGCATGGCGAAAGGCGATAAGCCGACAAAGACGAGAAGCAACAGACCGAGGTAAGCCGCTTCTGCAACCCACGGCTGGGCGTGCGCGCGCCAAGGAACTGCGCCGGCCGGAAAACCATCATGCGCCATGAGTCACGGCATACTCATTGTAATGCCGGCCGAAAAAGGCTGCGATCTTTCCGACTGCCCTGAACAATTTACACAAAGCTTCCGCCCGGCGATTCGGTATCCCCGCAAGGATGGCCAACATGATCGGGAACAACAAGAGCGCGCCGGCGATCTTGATGATTTCACGCGCGAAAGCGAAAATCCGGTGCGGATGCTTGAGAAAGACGCGCATGTCGGAATTACCGGTGCGAAAGGCGCGCAACAAGACCCAGCGCCAATTCGCACGCGTAGCCGGAACATAAGCATAGACGATTGCGTTGTCCGCCCAGGCAAAGCGCCTGCCCTGCGCGCGCAGACGAACAAAAAAATCCTTGTCCTCGCCACCGGTAAGCGCAAAGGCGAGATCGAAACAGGGCTTTGGAAGTTCTTCCAAGCAAGCGCGGCTGAGAAGAATATTGCTGGAGCCTTCGATCATGGGGATGCGGCCCGTGGGCTTGCGCAATGTCGCAATGCCTTTGCAATGCCTGACCCAAATCGGCGGCGGCGACTCGAAAACCGACATCACTGTGCCGTGCAACGCATCGGCGCCGGTATCGCGCTGCACACGCAAGAACGCGTCGAGCCATTGCGGCGCCGGCCATTCGTCGTCATCGAGCATGGCAATGAATTTGGCGTGCGGATACGCAAGTGCGCGGCCTACCAGCGCGTTGCGCGCCTGGGCGATACCGCGCGCCGACACGACAATAGCCTCCAGCGGCCAGCGATAGCCCGCCTTGCGCATGGCCTGGCAGAGATCGAGGCCTTCGTGCCTTTCGACATCGTTGTCAGCGACAAGAACGGACACCTTCGCAGCCGTATGGAGCTGCGCCAAAGCCGACAGCAACCGCTCCAGTCCGCGCGGCCTGCGGAAAGTGGGAATAGCGATGATCACCTTAGGCATGGCGCAGCCTCCATGCCTGCGAAAGAGAAGATATCTTCGTCGCCATTACCAGATCGCCAATGAGCACGCCGCCAAGAGAAGCGATCGGGCCGGCAACTACTAGCAACGTGAACGTCAGCACCAGCGAAGCCACGCTCGAGCGCACGCTTGCGCCTGCGAGTGGGCGGAACTCGCTAGCAGCCTGGAGGAAAACCGATTCCGGCGTGCGGAAGATACGCACGGCCGTGATCGCGGCCCACAAGCCGAGCACGGCAAAGGCTTCGCTTGGATCATAGCCGCTTTTGAGCACCAGATGCGGAAACCAGAGCAACAAAACGATTGCGAGTGTGACAGTGATGATCCATACGGCGCCAGTGGCGGCGCGAAACTCGAATACGGAACGGCGGGCACGCGGTATTTCACCGCCCGTGATGTAACGCGCCATGATCGGGCGCTCGAGATCGGGAAGCGCTGTCAAGCATAATGAAACGGGGCGCATAAACAACGAACCCACGGCCAATAGCGCGAACGCCTTGGGCCCAGAAATGAAGGTGACCAGATAAGCATGCGCGTTGGCCGTCATTTCCGTGAGCACAACACCAAGCAGAGACCAGCGGGTGAGATCGCGCCAAATGGCACTGTAAGCGCGGAGAGAGCCTGTCGCGGCAGAAGCGAATAGTTTTTTTAAATAACCGACGCCAAAAACGAAAAGCGCCACCACTGAGGCGACTACAAATACCGAAGCTGCGTTCAGCAAATCGAGATTTTCTGTTTTAAGCAGAACGAACAGCCCTGCGAGAAGCAGCCCACCATAAACGTAATCGGAAAAAGTAACGCGGTAACGCAGGTTCGACGCGTAAGCATGGGAACGCGCGAACCAGCGTAGCGTCATCGAGCCGCCATAAAGGCCGAACAGCAATGCCGCCGCGCTCTCGGCCCCGCTCAACAACATGAGACCGCCAATCGCAATCGCGATCAATCCTGAAAGCGCCAAACTTGCCTTTAGATGCGTCGCTAGCTCCGCCTCCGCGAGGGTATGCGCACGCGCAATCGTGGTTGCTACGGATGCACCCAGCAGCGCACCCGTCATGCCGAGGCAAAAAGGAACAATGATAAATGCAAATGAGAACAACCCGAATTCGGCCTGCGGCAAGGCACGCAAGAGAATGAGCGCGGCAATGAAATGCGCACCCGATATGCTGAGCGCGCCCGAGGCCGATAACCCATAGCGGCCGGCAACTTCACGCAAACGCTGTCCAATTGGCGCGCTCACTTCCAAGCTAGCAGCTGGCATAGTGCTATTCGCTAAATCCGCCGTCATGCCGGTTCACTACCAAGAATCGTCGTTTGCGCGACACTGGTTCGTCCGCTTTGGCTGGAAATCGAATAGGTGCGGGTAAGCAGCATGAAAAGCGCGACGGGATTTGTGACGGCATATCGCCAGGCGAGCCTGCGCGGCTCCTTCCACACGCGATAGAGCCACTCCAGACCTGCATTCTGCATCCAGCGTGGGGCGCGTGCATAAGCGCCGGTGACGAAGTTGAAACAACCACCCGCGGTCATCAACCAACCTGCACGCAAGCGATGTTTGTTGCGAAGGCAGAAGGCCTGTTCCAACGGCACGCCAAGACCAACCCAAACCACATCGGCATTGGCTGCGTTTATCTCGGCACAGACTGCTGACTCTTCTTCGTGGGAAAAGTAACCGTGCCGCCTCCCGACGATCTGCAAGCCCGGATATGTCTTGCGCAAAACCCGCGTGCTGCCCTCATTGGCCGCTTCGGTGCCGCCAAGCAGAAAAAAGCGTAATCCATGCTTTGATGCAGCGACTGCCGCATCGTGAAAGAAATCCGTGGTGGCGCTGCGCCCAGGGATCGGCGAACGCGTCAGCAGTCTGGATGCCAGCACCACCGGTTGGCCGTCGGCATGCAGCAAATCCGCAGCGGTATGATGTTCGCGGAACTGCGCGTCGAGTGCCGCGCGGGCAATCGAATTGCCATTGGTGCTGAAAACAAGCTTCGGCGTAACGTCAGTTTTACGGGCGGCGAGGCAATCTTCAACCATCAACGCTGCCATTTGGCCGCGCGAGAGACGCGCGGTCTTCAGCCCGCCGACGACAACCTCGGAGTAACGCCCCGTCGCGCTCATCAATAGGCATTCCTTTGCTCAAGCACGATGCGCGCTGTGCGCAGCAGAATCTGGAAATCGATCACAATGCTGTAATTGTTGGCGTACCAGACGTCGTGTTCGACGCGCTGCCTCATCGCATCGACGGAGGGTGTTTCTCCGCGCAAGCCATTCACTTGCGCCCAACCGGTGATGCCGGGTTTCACCTGCTGGCGCTGCTGGTAATTGCGAATGACCGTGGCATACAGCCTGTCATGGGCGAGCGCGTGCGGGCGCGGGCCGACCAGCGACATCTCGCCCTTGATGACATTGATAAGCTGGGGCAACTCGTCCAGGCTTGTCCTGCGCAAAATGGCGCCGGCGCGCGTAACGCGCGCATCGTTACGGTGCGCCTGCACGATATGATCGCTGTCTTCCAGCACCGTCATGGTGCGGAACTTGAAAATCTGAAATGGGCGGCCGTGAAGCCCTAGCCGGCGCTGGCGAAACAACACGGGCCCAGACGAATCCAGCCACACCCAGAGGGCAACGCCGAACAGGATGGGTGCCAGTAAAAACAGCAGCGGAATTGCGATGCCAAGATCGAGCGCGCGCTTGCCCACGCTCCAGTTGCGCATGCGCGGTTCGGCACTGGCTGGCATGGGGTAATGCGCCGCATCTTCGAAGTGCAGCGCCGTGGCAACGGCAGTCGCCCGTGCGGCATGGTCCTGAAGGCTCAAATTTACCCTTTAGGCCTGGGTTACAGACCAAGGGGTGCAGAACTCACGCCAAATCTTTGATGTTTTGGTGTTTCAGTCCTGGACTATGCCACGCGCAAATTAAGGATCATCGGGCTATGCCGTGGCGTTTGCACAGCATCTGAAAAGATGTGTTCCATTTTGGGATTATGCCGCGAGTTCGTTTTGCCATTTCACCAGGCGCCAATTGCCGGCGCGCAGCAACGGCACCATGGCAGCGACATTCCGCTCCCCGAGCCCGATAGTGTAGCGCGGCATCAGCCAGCGATTGGTGCTGGCATCAAGCGAGCCAGCAAGCGTAGTGAAAGCATAGTCGTAGCCCGCGTCGCGCACGGCCTGCCATGCCTCACGGCCGATATCGGCCTTGGTTCCGAACGGATAGGCAAAGAAACGGCAAGGCCCGACTTCCGCCTCGATGCGCTCGCGCGGACGCCTGGCTTGTTCGGTGAAATATTCTGCTGGCCCTGTTCGCATCGGCCAATGCCAATGCGCATGGGCACCGATTTCGACGCCACGCTTACGCAGCGCCACGACCTGCGGCCAGGTGAGAAATTTCTCGGACGAAAAATGTTCCACCAAACCCGTCATGCGCGATTGCGAAAGGATTACCAGCATTGCCTTTACTGCCTCCTTGGCCACCGAAGCCGGAAGCAGTTTCAATTGCCGCGTGACCTGCGCCGCGATGACGCGGCGTTCGCTGTCAATGCCGAGTTCAATAGGCGCATCAAGCCCGGCAATACAATAACGGCCGGCCGGCGCGAAATAGAAAAACAGCCGCGCAAGAAACAACGGGTCGCTCTCGCGCGTGTCAATGTGTTGTGTGCTAATAAATAATGTCCAGGGAATACGAAGCTCTTCCAGAATGTCCGCGGCGTCCGTCAGATTGTTAGCATAGCCATCATCGGCCATCAGGAAAAGCGCACGTGGATAACGATCTGGCGCCTTTAATACGTCGCTCAATGCCGTAAGCGGCAAGATTTGAAAATTATGTTTCAGTGACTTGGCGATATCGTGAAACATCTCGCGCCGGTGATGGACGACCTGCACGCGCGAGTCATCGATGCTCGTCTCGACGCCGTGGAACAGCAAAGCGGCGGGACGGCTCAGCTGCCGGATAGCGCCAGGCGGAATCCATCTGCCGAGCTCACGAACGAGTTGACCGGAAAGGCTTGTCATGGTTCCACGCGCTAGCCCAAGTAACGGAACCTTATACAGAGGCGAACGTAAGCAGATGGTTATCAGGCGTTTACCGCAGCTTTGACACAGCCCAGGAAGCCCGCGACACTTTCGACAAATTTGGTGATCCCCACCCTGCTATTCCTACTGGCGGCATGCCCCTTTTAGGCCAACAAAACGCATGAATGAGCAGCGCACAGACAGGCGACCCTGGGCCATTCTTGCCGAGCGCTTGCGCCATTTTGCCGAACATCTGCATCCGCTTTTGGCTCAAGCGCGGCGCTGGGGTGCGCGACTGCCCGGCGGCGAGCGAACCATGTGGATCGGCGGCGGCATTCTGCTGCTCATGCTGTTTATTTGGGCAATCAAGCCTGGCGCGGACAGCGATAAAAACGGCGGCGGTTTCGGCATGGGCGGGCCCACACCTGTTGGCGTTGCAACGGCCGAGGCCACCGATATTGCGGTGTCTATGAATGAGCTGGGTACGGTCACGCCTCTGGCGACGGTGACCGTCAAGCCGCAGGTCAGCGGCACACTCATCCGGATCAATTTCACTGAAGGGCAGATGGTGGCCGCGGGCGATGTGTTGGCTGAAATCGATCCGCGCTCTTATCAAGCCGCGCTCGATCAGGCCAACGGGCAGTTGCTGCGCGATCAGGCACAGCTTGCCAATGCGCAACTCGATTGGAAGCGTTACCGCACACTGCTGTCGCAGAACTCGATTGCCAAGCAGCAGGTGGACACCCAGGCCGCGACCGTGCGCCAGGACGAAGCAATCGTGACGGGAGATCAAGCGGCTGTCGAAACCGCGGCGATCAATCTTGGCTATACACGTATCGTCTCGCCCGTAAATGGGCGCGTTGGCCTGCGCCAGGTGGATATCGGCAACGTTATCGAGCCGAATTCAACCGGCATCGTCGTGGTGACGCAGTTGCAGCCGATCTCAGTGCTGTTCTCGGTGCCGGAGGACAGCATCGATGCCATCATGACGCGGGTGAAAAGTGGCGCCACGCTTCGCGTTGAAGCCTATGACCATGGCCAGACAAAAAAACTCGCAACTGGCGTGCTTTCCACTGTCGATAACCAAATCGACACATCGACCGGCACTGTGAAGTTGCGCGCAACGTTCGACAATGCTGATGAAAGCCTTTTTCCCAATCAATTCGTCAATGTGCGCCTGCTGGTCAGTACAATGCATAATCAGATTGCGGTACCGAGCGCTGCTATTCAGCGCGGCACATCAGGCACGTTCGTTTTTGCTGTCAATGCCGATAGCACAGTCAACATGCGCAGCGTAACGTTGGGTCCCACGGATGGCGACAAAATCGCAATCACTAGCGGACTTAAGCCAGGCGAGATGGTGGTGGTAGACGGCGCCGACCGGCTGCGCGACGGCGCCGAGGTGACTCTGCCTAACGCCAAGCCACAACCAGCCAGCCAAACCGAGCACAAGCGCGGCCAGGGGCACGCTCATCATCGCCGAGGCGGCAATACGAGCGGCGGACAGTGAGTTCGCGCGCGCGCCCATAAGGGCCGAGCCATGAATATTTCGCGCCCTTTCATCATGCGTCCCGTCGCCACATCGCTGCTGATGGCGGCGATCATGCTGGTGGGAATTATCGGTTATACTTTCCTGCCGCTTTCGGCACTGCCCGAAGTCGATTATCCGACCATCCAGGTGCAGACCTTCCTGCCTGGCGCCAGTCCGGAAGTGATGACGTCATCCGTGACCGCACCAGTTGAGCGCCAGTTCGGCCAGATGCCGGGTTTGCGGCAGATGACATCTATCAGCTCTGCCGGTGCTTCCGTCGTTACCCTGCAGTTCGACCTCAACCTCAATATCGACATTGCCGAACAGGAAGTGCAGGCCGCGATCAATGCCGCCGGCAATCTGCTGCCGCAAAGCCTTCCCGCGCCGCCCATCTACGCCAAGGTCAATCCGGCGGATGCACCCATTCTTACGCTCGGTATCACATCGAAAACCATGCCTCTCACGCGCGTCGAAGATTACACCGACACGCGCATCGCCCAGAAGATTTCGCAGCTTCCCGGCGTCGGCCTTGTCAGCATCAATGGCGGGCAACGGCCCGCCATTCGCGTGCAGGCTAACTTGCAAGCGCTGGCCGCATACGGACTCAATATCGACGATCTGCGCACTACGATCGCCAACGCCAACGCCAACGCGCCTAAGGGAAGTTTCGACGGCGCTTCACGCGCCTACACCATCAACGCCAACGACCAGCTGAGCAGCCCTGAGGATTACAACAACATCGTCGTCGCCTACCGCAACGGCGCGCCGGTGCATCTTTCCGATGTTGCGACCGTGGTAGAGAGCGCGGAGAACGTGAAGCTATCGAGCTGGATGAACACATCGCCGGCCATCCTGCTCAATGTGCGGCGCCAGCCCGGCGCCAATGTCATCAACGTGGTCGACAGCATCAAAGAGATCATGCCCGATATTCAAAGGGCACTCCCAGCTTCTGTCGACATGACGGTGCTGACCGATCGCACCAATACCATCCGCGCGTCCGTCGCCGACGTGCAGTTTGAATTGGCGCTGGCGGTTGGGCTGGTTGTGCTGGTTATCTTTCTTTTCCTGCGCAACGTGCGGGCGACCATTATCCCCAGTCTTTCCGTGCCACTGTCGCTGGTTGGCACCTTCGCAGCCATGTATCTGCTGGGGTTCAGCATCAACAACCTTTCGCTGATGGCGCTGACCATTGCGGCTGGCTTCGTGGTCGACGATGCCATCGTCATGATTGAAAATATTTCCCGCTATCTCGAGAAAGGCGAGCCTCCGCTGCAGGCGGCGCTAAAGGGCGCCGGCGAAATCGGTTTTACGATTGTGTCATTGACCGTATCGCTTGTAGCCGTGCTTATTCCGCTGCTTTTCATGCAGGAAGTGGTGGGCCGCCTCTTCCGTGAATTCGCTGTGACGCTTGCCGTAACCATTCTGATATCTGCGACGGTCTCGCTCACTTTGGTGCCGATGCTGTGCGCCAAGCTGCTGCGCCGCCGCACAGAGCAGAAACGCCTTGCAGCCGAACGCAAGCCGCCAGGCTGGTACGAAAAACTCATAGGCGAATATGACCGCTTGCTAACCTGGGTGCTGGATCACCAGCCGCTGACACTAATGGTTGCGCTCGGTACGCTCGCTTTCACGATCTTGCTTTACGTCGCCATTCCGAAGGGCTTTTTCCCGGTGCAGGACACCGGCATCGTGCAGGGTATCACCCAAGCTGGGCCGACAGTGTCGTTTGCCGCGATGGTTGAGCGCCAGCAGGCGCTTGCCGACACAATCCTGCGCGATGACGACGTGGTAAGCCTGTCTTCCTTCATTGGCGTCGATGGCACCAACAACACGCTCAATAGCGGGCGCTTTCTTATAAACCTCAAACCGAAAGACGAGCGCGGCGACAGCGTAAGCGACATCATCCACCGGTTGGCGCGCACGGCACGCAAAGTGCCGGGCATTTCGCTTTACCTGCAGCCCGTGCCCGACCTAACCATCGACTCGACGGTTAGCCGCGCCCAGTACCAATTCGTGCTGCAAGCACCGAATTCGACCGTGCTTACGCAATGGGTGCCCAACCTAATTGACCGGCTGTCGCAATTATCGGAACTGGAAAACGTCTCCACCAACAATATGGACCGTGGGCTTGCCGCCTACATCACTGTGGATCGCGACACCGCAGCGCGCTTCGGCATAACGGCCGCCACCATCGACAATGCGCTTTATGATGCCTTCGGCCAGCGCATCGTGTCGACAATCTTTACGCAATCGAACCAATATCGCGTCATTCTCGAAGCTAACGCCGATACCGAGAACTCGATCGCGTCTCTTAATAACATTTATTTGCCGTCAGCGGGCGGCGGCCAGGTGCCGCTCAATGCCATTGCGCAAGTGAAAGAGCAGCCAGTGCCGCTGGAAATCGACCACTTCGCCCAGTTTCCGGCGGCGATGATTTCCTTCGACGTAGCACCCAGTTCTTCGCTCGGCGCCGCAGTCGATGCGATAGTGCGCACGGAAAGCAACGCCGGCCTGCCCGCCAGCATAACCACGCATTTCCAGGGCGCGGCGCTCGCCTTTCAATCGGCGCTTGGCAATGAGGTGCTGCTAATCCTTGCCGCGATCCTGACTGTCTATATCGTGCTCGGAATTCTTTACGAGAGCTTCATTCACCCGATAACGATCCTATCTACTCTGCCGTCTGCGGGCGTCGGTGCGTTGCTAGCACTGATATTCTCCGGCCACGATCTCGGCATAGTTTCGATTATCGGCATTATCCTGCTTATTGGCATCGTCAAGAAAAACGCCATCATGATGATCGATTTTGCGCTAACCGCCGAGCGCAATGAGGGCAAGTCGGCGCGCGAGGCCATTCATCAAGCCTCGTTGCTTCGCTTTCGTCCGATCATGATGACGACATTCGCCGCTTTATTTGCAGCACTTCCGCTCATGCTGGGGTTCGGCACGGGATCGGAGTTGCGGCACCCGCTCGGCATTTCCATTGTCGGCGGACTGATCGTAAGCCAGATGCTCACGCTGTTTACCACGCCCGTCATCTATTTGTATTTCGACCGGCTGGCGGCGCGGCTGGGCTACCGCCTCGCCGGTAAGAAGAGCGCAGATACGCCGTCATGAACCTGCCCGCTATTTTCATCGCGCGACCGGTTGCAACCACTCTGCTGGCGGCAGGGGTTGCGATTGCCGGGGCCGCTGCGTTCTTGCTGTTGCCGGTGTCGCCCTTGCCGAATGTCGATTTTCCCACGATTTCCGTGACCGCACAGATGCCGGGCGCCAGCCCGGAAACGATGTCGCGTAGCGTCGCCACGCCGCTCGAACGCCATCTCGGCACCATCGCCGACGTGAACGAAATGACGTCGCAAAGCTCGTCAGGCACTACGCGCATCACGCTACAATTCGGCATCGAACGCGATATTGACGGTGCCGCGCGCGATGTGCAGGCGGGCATTCAGGCGGCGCGGGCGGATCTGCCGGCGGCACTGCGCGCCAATCCGGTGTATCGCAAAGCGAACCCGGCTGACTTCCCCATCATAATTTTGTCTATGACGTCGGACACCCTGACGCCGGGACAGATTTACGATTCTGCGTCCACGGTGTTGCAGCAGAAACTTTCGCAAGTGCAGGGCGTTGGTAACGTCGAACTGAGCGGAAGCTCGCTACCCGCCGTTCGCGTAGAACTGAACCCGCGCGCCCTGTTCAAATACGGCATTGGTCTCGAAGACGTGCGCGCCGCCATCTCTGCCGCCAACGCCAACAGCCCGAAAGGCTCCATCGAACATGGCGGACGGCGTCTGCAAATCTATGTCAACGACACCGCAGCGACGGCCGAGCAATTCCGGCCGCTGGTCGTGGCTTATCGCAATGGTGCGGCAGTTCGGCTTGGCGACGTGGCGGAAGTTTCGAACGATGTAGAGAACATTCGCAATCTGGGTATCGCCAATGGCAAGCCCGCGGTGCTTGTCATTATCACGAAACAACCCGGTGCAAATGTCATCGACACAGTCGAACGCATTAAGGCGTTAATGCCGGAACTACAGGCCTCCATTCCCCAAAGCATCCACCTTGCTACAGTCATTGACACCACGACCTCGATACGCGCCTCGCTTCGCGATGTTGAGCGCACGCTTCTTGTCTCGGTCATTTTCGTGGTGCTTGTTGTTGTATTGTTCCTGCGCCATGGCCGCGCGGCGTTGGTTCCGAGCGTGGCCGTGCCGCTGTCGTTGGTCGGCACGTTTGGCGTCATGTATCTACTGGGTTACAGCCTCGACAATCTGTCCCTGATGGCGCTTACGGTGGCCACCGGCTTCGTGGTCGACGATGCGGTGGTTGTGCTGGAGAACGTTAGCCGTCATGTCGAGTTGGGAATGCCGCGGCTGAAAGCGGCGCTGCTTGGCGCGCGCGAAGTTAGCTTCACCGTCTTTTCCATGAGCACTTCGCTGATTGCGGTATTTCTACCTATCCTGCTGATGGGTGGCATTGTCGGCCGCCTCTTCCGCGAATTCGCTGTCACGCTTTCGATTGCCATCGCCATCTCACTTGTGATTTCGCTGACGGTCACGCCGATGATGTGCGCTTATTTCTCGATGACGGCAGGACGGCGCAAGGAAAGCGCGATCATGCGCGTCTCTCATATTGTTTTCGACAGCGCCTACCGCCTTTACGACAACACGCTCAAATGGGCATTGGCAAATCCTGGCACGATATTGTTCATTCTCTTTCTCACCATCGCCCTCAATTTCTATCTCTATATCATCGTGCCCAAAGGCTTCTTCCCGGAAGGCGATTCGGGCCGCATGAGGGGCGGCATTCGCGCCGACCAAAGCATTTCATTTCAGCTCATGAAGAAAAAATTCACACAGTTCATCGACATCATCAAAGCCGACCCTGATGTCGAAAGCGTGGTCGGCTTCACGGGTGCCGGCAGCGGCCGCGGCCCCGGCAGCGGACAGACCAATTCCGGCTTCGTGTTCGTTGGGCTAAAACCCTTGTCGGAACGCAAGGTCACGATGGACCAGGTCATTGAGCGCCTGCGACCGAGACTCAATACGGTATCTGGCGCGCGGTTGTTCCTTTCCGGCCGGCAGGATGTTCGCGCCGGCGGGCGGCAAGGTTTTTCAACCTATCAGTACACCATACAGGCCGACACGCTCGACGAGCTCAATACTTGGATGCCAAGGATTACCAACGCGCTGCAAAATGTTCCGGAGTTGACGGACGTAAACTCCGACCAGGAAGACAAAGGTCTAGAGATCAATCTCGTAATCGACCGTGTCACCGCGGCGAGGCTTGGAGTCAGCGCAACCGAGATCGACAACACGCTGTATGACGCCTTCGGCCAGCGCCAAGTTTCGACCATCTATCAGGATTACAACCAGTATCATGTGGTGATGGAGGTGGCGCCGGAATTCTGGCAAAGCCCGGAAACCCTCAACGAGATTTATGTCAGCACTTCAGGCGGTGAAGCGAGCGGCACGCAGATCTCGGGCGCCGTCGCCGGCACTACGGCCGTTGCCGGCGAGCAAGCCGAAAACGCCCAACAGGTGGCATCGGACGTGGTGCGCAACCGCTCTCTCAACCAACTCACCAACACCGCGCGTGGTGGCGCGTCTGCCGGTTCGGCGGTCAGCACAGGCGCTGAGAAGATGGTCCCACTTGCCGCATTCAGCCACTTCGGGCCTGGCACAACGCCGCTTTCGATCAGCCATCAAGGGCCATTTGTCGCCACGACGTTCTCGTTCAATCTTCCTGAAGGTGTATCGCTTGGCACCGCCACGGCTGCAATCCAGCGCACAATGGCAGAGCTGCACGTCCCTGCTTCGGTGCAAGGCGGATTTGCCGGCACGGCCAAAATCTTCCAGCAGTCGCTTGCCAACGAACCTCTACTTATTCTGGCTGCCATCCTGGCGGTCTACATCGTGCTGGGCGTGCTGTACGAAAGCTATATCCATCCGATAACCATTCTTTCCACGCTGCCCTCGGCCGGCGTTGGTGCCGTGCTTGCACTGATGATTTTTGGGACCGAGTTCAGTCTCATTGCGCTTATCGGCGTGATATTGCTCATCGGCATCGTGAAGAAAAATGCCATCATGATGATCGATTTCGCACTGGAAGCAGAGCGCAAGCACAACCTCGACACCCGCCAGGCGATCTATCAAGCGTGTTTGTTGCGCTTTCGTCCCATCATGATGACAACCATGGCCGCCATATTTGGGGCTTTGCCTCTCGCGTTGATAACCGGGGATGGTGCAGAACTGCGACGCCCGCTGGGAATCTCGATTGTTGGTGGGCTGGTGGTAAGCCAATTGCTTACGCTTTACACGACACCGGTTGTATATTTGTACCTAGATCGTTTCCGCCTGCGCTGCCAAAAACTGTGGCAGCGTTTGTATGTCGGCATGATGGGCGGTGCCGCGCGCGAGGCCGGTGAATGAGTAACGTCGCACAACGCATGACGAAGGCTCTTGTCATGTCGGCATCGGCGGCGGTGCTACTCACGGCGTGCGAAGTCGGACCCGATTACGAGAAGCCTAGCGCCCCAATCACGTCGGCCTACAAAGAAGATCAGGGCTGGAAGCCAGCAATGCCCGGGCAAGTTGCGGGTGAAGCATGGTGGGCCATTTACAACGATCCCGTGCTAGACAGCCTCGAGCAGCAGGTCGAAATCTCGAACCAGAATCTGAAGACAGCCGAAGCCGCCTACCGTGCAGCGCGCGCCGAAGTGGGCGTGCAACGTGGCGCACTTTTGCCGACTGTTGGCGCCAATGCAGCCGCCACGAAATCAGGCGGCGCTGGCAACAACGGCCCACGCAAGCAATTCCAAGCCGGCCTTCAGGGCGATTGGCAAATCGATATCTGGGGTGGAATACGGCGAAAAATCGACTCGAGCTACTTCACCGCGCAAGCGAGCGCATCTGATCTCGCAGCGGCGCGGTTGTCAGCGCAGGGTGAACTGGCAACCGATTATTTCCAGATGCGCGCAGCCGAGGAGCAGCAGCGCCGGCTCGAAACCTCGGTGAAGGCATTCCGAGAATCGTTTCAGATTGCGAAGAACCGTTACGATGTCGGCGTCGCTGCCATGTCGGACGTGCTGACGGCGCGGACACAACTCGATAATGCCGAGGCGCAGCTCATCAACATTCAGCTCACGCGCGCGCAGCTTGAGCATGCTATTGCGGTTCTGACCGGAAAAGCGCCAGCAGAGCTCACCATCGAACCCGCACCCATGACAGCGGCGGTTCCTGTGGCGCCCGCAGGCGTGCCTTCGGCCTTACTTGAGCGCCGGCCCGACATCGCATCGGCCGAGCGCAAAATAGCCGCGACTAACGCACAAATCGGCGTGGCCGTTTCCGCCTGGTTTCCGAACATCACCCTTTCCGGTTCTTATGGATTTGCTGCGACGGCGCTGTCGTCACTGTTCAGCGCATCTACCTTGATGTGGTCGGTAGGACCGGCACTCGCCGAGACCGTTTTCAACGGCGGTTCGCGCGTGTCGCAGGTCGCGGAAGCACGCGCGAATTACGATCAGGCCGTGGCGAATTATCGCCAGACGGTGCTCACAGCCTTTCAGCAAGTGGAAGACCAACTGGCGGCGCTTCGCATTCTTGAGCGGCAGGCTGAAGTGCAGAACCGCACCGTCAAGGACGCGCGCCAGGCCGAGCAGATTGCGCTCAATCAATATAAGGCTGGCATCGCCGATTACACGACGGTCGTCACAGCCCAGAACCTTCGCCTCAATGCCGAAGCCGCTGCCATTGATGTGCAAGGCCAGCGGCTAACAGCAAGTGTCAATCTGGTGGTGGCACTTGGCGGCGGTTGGGACACATCGCAGATTCCGGATTCTGGCTTCTTCTACAGCTTGCCTGAGGAACCCAAGAAAGATAACGCCGGCACCAAGCCGTGACATAGGCCTGCGACTGGGCCAATCTTTGCTGATGACTGCTTCTGGCCGATGGCGCTTCTATATTGATCGTGGCGGCACGTTCACTGACGTGGTGGCCCAAGCGCCCGATGGCGCACTGAAAAGCCTGAAGCTGCTTTCCGAAGATCCCCGTTACGACGACGCGGCGCTTGAAGGCATTCGACGCTTTCTGGGTGTGCAGACCAATGCGTCTATTCCGCCGCAACGCGTGGTCGAAGTGCGCATGGGTACCACCGTAGCGACCAATGCGCTGCTGGAACGCAAGGGCGAGCGTGTCGCGCTGGTGACCACGCGTGGCTTCAAGGACCAGCTCCGCATCGGCTATCAGAACCGGCCCAAGCTTTTTGCGCTGAACATCGAACTCCCCGACATGCTGTATGAGCGGGTGGTAGAGGTGGGGGAGCGCGTAACAGTAGAAGGTGAAATTCTTCGTTCGCTCGATGAGGCGGCGCTTACTAAAGAATTACGCCAACAGCATGAAGGCGGTTTCAATGCCTGCGCCATCTTGTTCATGCACGGTTACCGCTATCCTGCGCATGAAAAGCGCGCGGCGGAGATCGCTCATGAGATTGGCTTCGACCACGTTTCAACTAGCCACGAAACCGTGCCGCTACAGAAATTCGTCAGCCGTGGAGACACAACCGTTGCCAACGCCTACCTCTCACCCGTGCTGGACCGTTATTCCGACCGCATAAGCCGCGCGCTTGGCGCGCATGAAGAAGGCACTAGATTATTCTTTATGACCTCGAATGGCGGACTTGCAGCGCCCGCCTTCTTTCATGGCAAAGATGCCATTGTTTCTGGCCCTGCAGGCGGCGTGGTCGGTATGGCCGAAACCGCCGCAGCAGCCGGCTTCCAGCACGTTATCGGCTTCGACATGGGTGGTACATCAACCGATGTGTCGCGTTACGACGGCGCCTATGAACGTATTTATGAAACCGAAATCGCTGGCGTAAAATTGCGAGTGCCGATGATGGCGGTGCATTCCGTGGCGGCTGGCGGTGGTTCCATCTTGCATTATGACGGCGCGCGCTTTCGCGTGGGCCCCGATTCCGCGGGCGCTGATCCGGGACCCATGTGCTACAGGCGCGGTGGCCCGCTCACTGTCACCGATGCGAATGTGATGGTGGGAAAGCTCGTGCCGGAATTTTTTCCACGCTTGTTCGGGCCGAATGGCGATCAGCTATTAGATGGCGATGCCGTTCTTCAGGCCTTCGCCTTACTCGCCAAGAAAATCGGTGGCCGTCGCACGCCGGAAGACGTGGCCGATGGTTTCATCTGCATCGCAGTCGAAAACATGGCACATGCCATCAAACGCATTTCTGTCGCGCGCGGTTACGACACGCGTGACTACACGTTGAATTGTTTTGGCGGCGCGGGTGGTCAACATGCCTGTCTGGTGGCCGACGCCCTGTCCATGAGCCGGGTGTTCATTCACCCCTACTCCGGAGTGCTATCGGCCTATGGCATGAAACTCGCAGCATTGCGGGCAATGCGGCAGCGCGCAGTGGAAAAACAGCTCGATAGTGCGCTCATGCGCGAACTTCAGGATGTTGCGCGAGAACTTTGCAAAGAAACCGAAAAGGAACTTCACCTTCAAGGCGCGCATGAAGTTGAGACAACAAAACGCGTTCACATCCGTTATCAGGGTAGCGATACCACGCTCCCCATTCCGTTGACTTCGGCCGCCACGATGGCTGCGGACTTCGCGCGAGCGCACGCGCGGTTATTCGGCTTTGGTTTTGAAGGCCGGCCATTGATTGTGGATGCCATCGAGGTCGAAACGGAAAGTGCTGCATCCGTAGCTGGAAGTGAAAATAAAGCAGCTGGTGTGAATGGTGTGGCTTTGCCTTTTCAACGCACGCGCTTCTTCTCACGGGGCGCATGGCATGACGCAGCATTGTTTCGCAGTGGAGATCTTAAGCCGGGCGATGAGTTGGCGGGGCCCGCCGTTATCATCGAGCCCAATCAGACCATAGTTGTAGAGCCCGAATGGCGGGCAGAGCTCACACCCGAGCGCGCGGTGGTCCTGACGCGCGCTACGCCGCGCACGGTCGCGCGCAAAAACTCTACCGAGGCCGATCCGATCCTTCTTGAAGTTTTCGCAAACCTGTTCATGGCCATCGCCGAGGAAATGGGCGTCACGCTGCAAAATACGGCAACCTCGGTGAACATAAAAGAGCGCCTTGATTTTTCCTGCGCCATATTCGATGCCGAAGGCGGGCTGGTGGCCAACGCGCCCCACATGCCGGTGCATCTCGGGTCCATGGGCGATTGCGTACTTTCCATCATCCGCAAGCATGGCGATAAAATCGAGCCGGGTGACGCCTTCGTTACCAATGCGCCCTATGATGGCGGCACGCACATACCAGACGTAACGGTTGTAGTACCCGTGTTCATCGATGGCGCGCGGCGCTTCTTCGTTGCCGCACGCGGCCATCATGCTGATATCGGGGGCATCACGCCGGGCTCCATGCCGCCCTTCTCGCGCGACATTGCGGAAGAAGGCGTGTTGTTCGACGGCATGCGCATGGTTCACGGCGGCAAATTCGATGAGGGCGCCGTGCGGCGCGTTCTCTTCGGCAACGCATATCCCGCGCGCAATCCGGATCAAAATATCGCCGATTTAAAAGCGCAGGCCGCCGCCTGTGCGAAAGGCGCGGAAGAATTGTCTCGCGCCTCGGCACTGCAAGGCGCCAAAACCCTCACCGCCTATATGCGCCATGTGCAGGACAATGCTGAAGAAGCCGTGCGCAAGGTGATCGGCGCGCTAAAAGACGGCGATTTCGCCATGAAGATGGATGGTGGGGCAGAAATTCGCGTGAAAGTGACGGTGGATCGTGCCAAACGGAGCGCGCGCGTCGATTTTACCGGCACTAGCGCGCAACAACCAAACAATCTTAATGCGCCGAGGTCGGTGACCAAGGCGGCGGTGTTGTATGTTTTCCGTTGCCTGGTGGACAGCGACATTCCGATGAATGCGGGCTGCTTAAGCCGCTTGAAATTATCGTGCCGGAAGGCTCGCTCCTAAACCCGCGCCCGCCTGCGGCCGTGGCGGGAGGCAATGTCGAAACCAGTCAGGCAGTGGTGGACACGCTTTTTGGCGCGCTTGGTGTCATGGCGGCAGCGCAAGGCACGATGAACAATCTCACTTTCGGCAATGCGCGCTATCAATATTACGAAACCATCTGCGGTGGTGCGGGTGCGGGCGCGAATTTCGACGGGCAATCCGCCGTGCACACGCACATGACGAATTCGCACCTCACCGATCCCGAAGTGCTGGAGGCGCGTTATCCCGTGCTGGTGGAGGAATTCTCCATTCGCCAGGGTTCAGGCGGTAATGGCGCGCACAAAGGCGGCGATGGCGTCGTGCGTAAGATAGTTTTTCGGGAAGCTATGACGGCGGCGATCCTTTCCACGCGGCGCGAAACGGAGCCCTTTGGACTAAACGGCGGGCAGGCGGGCGCGAAAGGGATCAACACGGTCGTCCGCAAGAATAGCGAGAAGATTACGCTAAAGGGCCGCGACGAAACTGAAGTGGCGGCGGGCGATGCGATTATCATTGAAACACCCGGTGGTGGCGGGTTCGGCAGCGCCTAGCTCCCGCTCCTTTTCTCTGGCTGATATAGAGCTTGCGCGGTGTTCATGATCGCGTCGATAAATTTGCGCAAATAGATTTTTAGCGGTGCAGCACGCTTGCCTTCGAACACCGTGAAATTATCTTCATCCAAATATGAGCGGAAAGTGATCTCCAGCTGCAGCGCATGAATGTGCTTTTTTGGGCTGCCATATTGCCGTGTGATGTAACCGCCTTTGAAACGGCCATTGGCGACGAAGCTGAATTTGCGCTGACGCTGCAATATATCCGTGGCGGCCAGCTCGATTTCTGGAGCGCAACTTTTTCCATCGTCCGTGCCCAGATTCAAATCCGGCAGCAACCCTTCGAATAGGCTGGGCACACGCGAAAGAATCGAATGGGCGTCAAGCAATAAAGCATAGCCATGTTTTGCCTTTGTTGCCGCCAACACTTCCGCCAATTTCGTGTGATAGGGCTGCCAATACTGCAGCTTGCGGTCTGCGATTTCAGAATTGTCGGGCAGCTCGCAATGCTGATAGATGGCTTCTCCGGCAAACGTTACTACAGGGCACATGGCGGTCTCGAAACGGCCAGGATAAAGCGCGTGTCCCTCGGGATCGCGGTTTAGATCGGCAACATAGCGTGACAGTTTCGAGACGATAAAAGTGGCGTCGAATTCAGGAAGGAAGTCATAGAGCTTATCGACATGCCAATCGGTGTCGATCAGTTTGCGCCCAGTATCGCTCATGCGGTTGAAAATCGCTTCGGGGACATAGGTACCGGGGTGCGGACAGCTGACCACGAGCGCGCTGTTGCCGGGCTGGAAACGAAACAGCTCGGAACTCATGGCCCGTCCAGAGAAGGCAACTTGAGATGAAATTTGCGGGCACATGCTTGCGCCTCTTCATAGCCCGCATCGGCGTGGCGCATCACACCGCTAGCCGGGTCGTTCCATAACACGCGCGCTAGGCGCCGCGCAGCATCGGGCGTGCCGTCGCAAACGATCACCATGCCGGCATGTTGCGAATAGCCCATGCCTACTCCGCCGCCATGATGCAGCGACACCCAAGTGGCGCCGCTCGCCGTGTTGAGCAGCGCATTCAGCAGAGGCCAATCTGACACCGCGTCCGAACCATCCTTCATTGCCTCAGTTTCGCGGTTGGGGCTGGCGACAGAACCGGAATCCAGATGATCGCGGCCGATGACGATGGGGGCCTTAAGCGCGCCGGATGCCACCATCTCGTTGAACTTCAAGCCTATGCGATGGCGGTCGCCCAACCCCACCCAGCAAATACGCGCCGGTAAGCCCTGAAACGCGATTTTTGTGCGGGCCTGATCGAGCCAGCGATGGGTATGCGCGTCGGCCGGCAGTAATTCTTTCACCGCTTCGTCGGTGCGGTGGATGTCTTCCGGGTCGCCCGACAACGCCGCCCAGCGGAACGGCCCGACGCCGCGGCAGAACAGTGGGCGTATGTAGGCCGGAACGAAGCCAGGAAAGTCGAAGGCGGTGGCAAGTCCCTCGTCTTTCGCTACCTGCCTGATGTTGTTGCCGTAATCGAAGGTGGGAATGCCCTGGCTGTGAAATGCCAGCATTGCTTCGACATGCTTGCGTATGGATTTGCGTGCGGCCAGCTCCACAGCCTTGGGGTCGCTTGCACGCTTCGTTTCCCATTCGTCAACTGTCCAGCCTTCCGGCAGATAGCCGTTTGCCGGATCATGTGCTGAGGTTTGATCGGTGACGGCATCGGGGCGAACGCTTCGGCGCAATAATTCAGGAAGAATCTCGGCAGCATTCCCAAGCAGCCCGACAGAAACAGCGCGCTTGGTCTTCACCGCCTCGCCCATGATCGACAGCGCCTCGTCGAGAGTATCGCAGGCGCGGTCGAGATAGCGCGTTGCGAGACGGCGCTCGATGCGCGAGCGCTGGCATTCGATCGCGAGCATGGAGGCGCCGGCCAAAGTTGCCGCGAGCGGTTGCGCGCCGCCCATGCCGCCAAGTCCCGCCGTCAGGATCCAGCGCCCCGCGAGATTGCCGCCATAATGACGGCGGCCCATTTCTGCAAACGTTTCGTAAGTTCCCTGAACAATGCCTTGGCTGCCGATATAAATCCAGGAACCGGCCGTCATCTGGCCGTACATCATCAGCCCACGGCGATCGAGCTCGTTAAAATGTTGCCAATCAGCCCATTTGGGTACGAGATTGGAATTGGCGATGAGGACGCGCGGTGCATCGGCATGCGTGCGAAACACGCCCACCGGCTTTCCCGATTGCACCAGCAATGTTTCGTCGCCTTCGAGATTGCGCAGGCTCGTCACGATGCGGTCAAAGGCATCCCAGTTGCGCGCGGCCTTGCCAAGCCCGCCATAAACGACTAAGTCCTCGGGGCGTTCGGCCACATCGGGATCAAGATTGTTCATCAGCATGCGCAAGGGCGCTTCGGTCAGCCACGATTTGGCGGAGAGCTGGGTTCCATGCGGCGCGCGCACGATCCTGGCATTGGCTTGTTTCATGCCGCGTTCTTCCAGCGGTCCATGGTGCGGCGGAATTGGCGACGTGCCTGCTCCTCGCCAGCGTGATAGGAATCCGCAACCACCCGCTTGCCGCCGATAAAAACCTCGCGGATCGTATCGGCGCCACTCGCGGCAAATACGAATGAATCGAGCAGCATGTCGCCACTGCGTTGAAACAGGTTCGGGCTTTCCGCATTCAGCACAAGAAAATCGGCCTGAAAGCCTTTCTGCAATTTTCCCACCGGCGCGGCAGAAGGATTTTCGCCGCCCTTTGCTGCGTTAAGCCAAAGCCAGGCGCCGACATGGGGGGCATCTTGATCTGCCGAAAGCGCACGTTTTTGTGCCTGAAGGCGCCGGCCATATTCGAACATACGAAGCTCTTCGCGCGGATCAACGCAGATCTGGCTGTCCGTACCAATGCCAAAAATTCCACGCTGCTTGAAATAGGCATCGGCTGGGAAAAACCCATCGCCAAGATTTCCTTCGGTTGAAGGGCACAACGTAACGGCGGCTTTCGTCTGCGCAATAATCGCGATTTCTTCCGGTGTCGCATGCGTAGCATGAACAAGATTCCATTTTTCGTTCAGCCCAACCGCGTGATGCAACTGAGCAATCGGCGTGCGCCCGCACCAAGCAACACATTCTTTTACTTCGCCAACTTGTTCCGAAACATGGATGTGCAACGTTCGATTGGGAAGCATGGCCAGCAGCCTCTCGATTTCCTCGATTCGTGCTGCCCTTAGGCTATGAATACCAAGTGCGACAGTAGCGTTCGGATCACCTGCCACCTCCCTGTCCGAATTTCGTACCAAGTCCCCGAGCTGATCGGGCGTAATCGCGAAACCGCTTTTGGCCGTCCTTCAACGGCTTACCGCCACAACCGCCCGATGTGTAAAGCGTGGGCACGAGCGTGATGCCGATCCCTGCACTTTTCGCCGCGCGCAAATGCGCCGTGGCCATCGCACCCGCCTCGCGATATCGCGCGCCTGTGGGATCGTTATGCAGATAATGAAATTCGCAAACCCGCGTGTAGCCTGCCTTCACCATCTCTATATATAACTGCATGGCGATTGCTTCGACGTCTTCAGGTGTGAGAAATGCCAGAAACCGGTACATCGCTTCGCGCCAGGACCAGAAATCATCGCCGCTGTCGCTGCGCTGCTCCGCCATGCCAGCCATGGCGCGCTGAAACGCATGGCTGTGCAGATTGGGCATGCCAGGTATGATTGGCCCGCGAAGCGTTTCCGCGCCTGCCGCGCTTGCGCCTGCACTCACCGCCTGGATGACGCCGTCGTCGCCGATGTCGAAGCGGACATTGCTGGCCCACGCTTCAGGCAGGCGCGCGGCAGGCGCAAACAGGGCTATCATGTTGTATGGTCCTGTGTATGCGAATGAGCATAGATAGGTTCGCTTTCATGCCGCAAGGGTCGCCATGACGAAGGCTTGGGACCGCCTGATCGTCGATTGCCGTATTGCCACCATGCGTACTGATGGCACGCCGTATGGCACCATCGAAGACGGCGCGTTGCTTATCGGCGATGGCCGAATCGCGTTTGCGGGACCCCGCAGCGAACTTCCTGCGGACGCAGAAGCCCGCACGAAAGATATCGATCGCCTAGATGACCGCTGGGTGACGCCGGGACTTGTCGATTGCCACACGCATATCGTGTTTGCCGGTGACCGCGTTGCCGATTTCGACGCCCGCCAAAAAGGCGCAAGTTATGAAGACATTGCCCGCAAGGGCGGCGGTATTGCCACCACGGTGCGGGCAACACGCGCGGCCTCGGAAGCCGATCTGGTAGAAACTGCCGCGCGGCGGCTCGAACAGATGATCCGCGAGGGCCTGACCACCATAGAAGTGAAAAGCGGCTATGGCCTGGATCGCGATACCGAATTTCGCATGCTATCGGCCGCCAAAGAACTTGGCCGGCGATATGGCGTCAGGGTTTGCGCGACCTATCTTGGACTGCACGCGCTTCCGCCGGAATACGCAAATAACCGCGCCAGTTATTTAAATCTTGTGGTCAACGAAATTCTCCCGGCACTGAAGAAGGCCGGACTTGTTGATGCCGTAGATGCCTTCATGGAGCCAATTGCCTTCACCGGCGAAGAAATCTCAATCTTTTTTCAAGCTGCGAAAAAACTCAATCTGCCGGTGAAACTGCACGCCGACCAACTTGGTAACCGAGACGGCGCCAAGCTTGCAGCCGAGTTTCACGCGCTGTCGGCCGATCACATCGAACACGCGGACGAAGCCGGTGTGAAGGCGCTGGCGCAAACGGGCACAGTTGCCGTCATCCTGCCGGGTGCTTTCTTGTTCTTGCGAGAAACGCAAAAGCCACCACTCGAGCTTTTGCGCCGCTACAAAGTGCCGATGGCGATTGCCACCGACTGCAATCCCGGATCTTCGCCCATCGTATCACCGCTGGCAGCCATGCACCTCGCCTGCACACTGTTCGCGCTCACGCCGGAGGAAGCGCTAGCAGGGATGACGCGTAACGGCGCGCGCGCCTTGGGGCTAGCCAATGACATCGGGACGCTTGAAATCGGAAAATATGCCGACCTTGCCGTGTGGTCTATCGAGCATCCGTCCGAACTTGCCTACTGGCTAGGCCTAAAGCTGTGCTGGAAAAGCTATGTACGCGGGGCGCCGCTGTCCTGGCCTGGCGCGGGCATGAAGTCTGACGTAAAAACCTGAAACTTGCCTCCCGGCGCGCGGGCGATTTCTTCCACTTCAATGATTGCAAGCGGCAAGGTACGCGCAGCCGCATTCGCTTCCCATGCGTCACGCACGCGGCTAGCAAAGTTCGCAGGTAATGGCGCACGCGTCGCCAGGCGCAACTCAAAGCCACGGTTACGAAACTGATGAATTTGGAACTGCCTGAGATCGCATGCGAGCTCGTGCGGCATGACTTCGACGGCGCTGCGCAATATGTCGACCAGACCCAGTGTTCCTTCGGGCAGGAAAGCAATGCGGCTATAGCGGCCAACGATCTCTCCAAAAGCTGGAAGCGTTCGCCCGCAAGGACATTCGCCAGAAACGGCCTCTGCCAGGTCGCCGGTGTCGTAACGCAGAAGCGGCATAGCGGCATTGCCAAGCGCCGTAATCACCAGGCGGCCGGTTTCACCTGGCGCACAAGCACCCCCGTCGTCCTTCAAAATTTCGGCCAGGCACTGCTCGACATGCACATGATAGCGCCCTGCCTCGCAGCGGCATCCGCCAAGACCGATTTCGTTCAAGCCATAGCCTTGATGAATGGGAACACCGAAACCGCGCGTGATGCGCTCGCGCATGCCGGGGGTCAATTGCTCGGAGATGGCGATAACCGCCTTCAAGCTGTCAACCGGGCGCTCGTCTCCCGCAGCAAAAGCCAAATGCTCAAGCGACTCCGAATAACTCACCAGGTAATCGGGCCGTTCGTTGCGCAGGAAAGCGATTTGGCTTTCGACAGGGTTCGTTACGCTGAAGCCTACAAAGGGGCCGGTGCGAAATTCTGGTTCAAAGTATTGCCAAGTCGGGAAGTAGCGAGCTGCTCCATCCGCGAGAGGCACTTTTTCAGCTGGCTTGGGAAGCTGGCTTGCCAATCTGATAGAGGCCAGTTTGGCGCGGGGGTCTAATCGAAACCAACGGTAATGGCGCTGCATCAGAAGGCCGAACATCCGCATGCAAGAGTTCGGTTTGATAAATCCTTGTTGGACGGCCCGTCGTTCCTGATGACTCGGTCATTCCGCCAAGTGTCTCACCGCGTGGAAGCGCAATGGCCCGCAACGCGTTGAAATTTTCCTGAACATCGAGTTTTCCCAGCACGGGCAAAGCACGCACATTTTCCCAAACATTCGGGCTAACCGGATCAAGGCCAAGCCGTGCAAACAGACCCCGGCCGTGCAAACAGACCCCGATAATAGGGAACGTGCGCGCCTGAGAACCGCAGGAGCGCGGCTAATCTCTTGGTCATGAGTTCGTGGTGCTGTTGCGGCGTTGCGAATTCACGCTCGATGAAACTGTTGAAGATTGCGACGCCTCCACGTGCGCAAGCATTCCAGCGCTCTTGTGCGACTTGCTCTTCCGCAAGGGTTGTCATGGGTTTGCCGTGAGCACTTGAACCAGCCGGTCAACGGCGCGCGACCAACTGTACTGGGTTGCGGCGAACGCAGGGCCGGACGCGCGGGCGCGCGCGCGGAAGCCGCGGTCTTGCAGCGTCTTCTCCATCAGCGTCACCAGATGATCGAGATAGGGCGCCAGCCGCACGGCCTCGCCGTCATCAACAAACTCGATGTTGCTATCGATGCGCCAAGCAAATTCGTCCCGCGTGAAATCATCGGTCGGCCCGCCACAGGTGCAGATGACGGGCAGACCGCAGGCCACGGCTTCGAGCACCGGCAAATTGAACCCTTCCAGTTGGTAAGGCGAAACCAGAATATCGGCGCTACGATAAAGATCGGCAAGTTCGGCATACGACAAAGTATTGCCGATATAATCTATGCGACCTGCAATTGCAGTGCGTTCAGCAGCAGTAAGCTTCTGCACCATCTCGGCAACCGATGCACGCGAAGCATAGATCGCATCCGTGCCCTTGAGCGCCAGCCGCACATTTGTATGACGCGCGGCAATCGCAGCAAAGGCTTTCAGCAACAATTCCGTTCCCTTCCAGGCATAAAGCGCGCCGACATTCAGGAAAACAAAATTGCGGCTGTTCCACTTGTGCGGCGCGCGCAGTCGCTCGCGCGCCGGATCATCTATGGGCGAAAAAATTCGCGTGTCCACGCCATGCGGAACGACCGCCACCTGCGACTGTCCGGCACCGCTTGCCAACAAGCCGGCCTTCGACCATTCGGACGGCGTAACGATCATAACTTCCTCATTCCCGCCAAGCGCACCGGCCAAAGTCTGCCGTCCCGCGATCATTCCCGCATTCAGACGGTGGCCTTCGGTCACTGAAAAAACGAACGTGCGGCCATGTGGAACCGCAGAAAAATTGTAGGGAATGGAAATACGCAAAGTTGCATCGGGATATTTGCCAGCTGGCAAGGCAGGAATACTACGCAATGCCGCCATGTCCGCATTGTCAAACAGCCTTGCCTCTGGATTCCACTTGCCTACACGCAAGAAACCCTGGGGCGGATCAGGCGCATCGGTGTGAAACAGCTCAATGTCATTTCGTTTCAGCAGTTCCATGCACTGGAACTGGTTGATGACGGAGAATGGGATTGGGGGAAATAGCGCCAGCCTTCGACATTCAGAATGAACATCAAACGTGCTTTCTCAAACTGGTGCTTTCTGGTGTGCACCAGGCTGATCCGGACCCCAGATCACGGCCAGCGCCTAGACGAAAATCGTCATCGCGTAAAACGGAAACCCATAAATAGCCTGCCATTTCGAATTGGCCCATGCCGCACGTGACACCAGCCGAAGGCGGCGGCGAAACAGCATCGGAAAGTTCAATGCGAACCATTTGTCGTCCAACCGGATATTTCAAAGGATAGTTTTTGGCATCAGTCAAATAGCCCGAGTGAAACGGTCCACCCCAATACCAGCTGTGACGAAAGGTGCGCAATAATGTTTGCCGCGCTTCATGCGTGACTGTTAATGCCGGTGTAAAGTAAATCGGCAGACCGCGGCGTACCAATCTGTTTTGCATTTCCATATCTTCCAGCACTCTGATGCTGGCATCGAAGCCACTTACGGCATCGAACACTTTTCGCAACATAACGAGACTGATGGTCGGCTGGAAAACGAAGTACGTTGCGATGGCGCTTCCATGCCAATTAAACCAGCAAGCCCAATGATCGCCGATGGCGATCGGGTTCCAACGCTGACGGCGCGAAAGAAGTATTGGGCCGCCAAACGCGCCGAATACGCCCTTGCTTCATTAATCGTTGGGCAATACCCATAACACGCAACAATTGATCATTACGTGCCGGCATTGCATCCGCATCAATGAAATAAAGCAGCTGCCCGCGCGTGTGCTTTACGCCCAGATTGCGCGCTGCTCCCGGCCCCTGCTGCTTCGCAGATCGCGGACGGACGCCACTGGCGCGTATCACTTCAAGCGTGTTGTCGGTGGATTTGTACTCCACCACCATGATTTCCACGTCCCAGCCGGGCGGCGGCTTCTGGGCCTTGAGATTATCGAGCAGGCGCTTCAGCGGCCGCGCATGATTGCGAACCGGCACAATGACGCTGAGGGTCCGGTTGGGCGGATGTGGCGCGGTAGCCTTTTCTTCCTGGCTTTCGGCTAAGCTCATTTTCCCTCTTCTATCTGCTTAATTGACAAGCGGGCGGAGTGAATCCTTTGATCATATCCGAAGCCGCCCACGGAAAGCGCCGTTGAAGGACAAAGGCACAGAACCCGCCGGAACGCTTGCGACCGCGCTTGCCCATGCGGCGAAATTGCTTTCTACCAATCCGTCGCTAGCGGAAGCGCAATCGCGCGAGATTTTGAAAGCCGTTCCAGGCCATCCGCAAGCCCTGTTGCTGCTTGGCGCGGCGTTACGGGATAAGGGCGATGTGGCGGGTGCGCGCGACATCCTAGAACCATTGGCCGGCTCGCAGCCAAAATCCGCCGATGTCCAATTCGAACTGGGTCTGACGTTTGCCCTGCTGGGCGAAAGCAAAGCGGCGATCAAAGCCCTCACCCGCGCTGTAAAGCTAAACCCGAAACTGCCGCGGCCATGGCTGGCATTGGGCGACCAGCTGACACTGGCCGGCGATAGCAAGGGGGCTGACGATGCGTATGCCCGCCACATCCAAACCTCAGTGAATGATCCGCAATTGCTCAAGGCGGCGGCGGCACTTTGCGACAACAATCTTGCGGTCGCGGAACGTCTGCTGCGCGACTTTCTGAAAATCCATCCAACCGACGTGGCGGCGATCCGCATGCTGGCCGAAACCGGTGCACGGCTTGGGCGTTATGAAGATGCAGAACGCCTGCTCTCGCGTTGCCTCGAACTTGCACCAAGCTTCGATGCGGCGCGCCACAATTATGCCACCGTGCTTTACCGGCAAAACAAGTCAGCGGAAGCCATTGTGCAAGCCGATCTGTTGCTGAAACGAGACCCGCGTAATCCCAATTATCGCAACATGAAAGCGGCGGCGCTGGCGCGCCTTGGCGAGTACGAGCAATCGGCCGAGATCTATCAAAAAGTGCTGAGGGATTTTCCAGCCCAGCCCAAGGTTTGCATGAGTTATGGCCACACTCTGAAGACGCTGGGCAGGCAAGCCGAGAGCATTAGCGCTTACCGGGAGAGCATCGAACTTCTGCCAAGCCTCGGCGAAGCCTATTGGAGCCTGGCCAATCTGAAGACATTCCGCTTCACGCCCGAAGAAATTGCGGCGATGCGCCAGCAACTCGAGCGGCGCGATCTTGCCGACGAAGACCGCTTTCACCTGCATTTCGCGCTGGGCAAGGCGCTTGAAGACGAAGGCTTGTACGAAGAATCCTTCGAACAGTATTCGAAAGGCAATGCCTTGCGCCGCGCAGGCATAGATTACAGTCCGAATGATACGGCGTCGCATGCGCGCCGTTCGAAGGCGTTGTTCACGTCAGATTTTTTTCGTGCGCGCGCGAATATGGGATGCGACGCACCCGATCCCATTTTTATCGTCGGATTGCCGCGCGCGGGCTCGACCTTGGTCGAGCAGATTTTGGCAAGTCATTCCATGATTGAAGGGACCATGGAACTTCCCGACATTGTTACGATTTCCAGACGGTTAGGAGGCAAGAAAAAAAGAAGCGATCTCTCAGCATACCCCGAGATGCTTGGCGACTTCACCACCGACGATTTCAAAAATCTCGGCGAGGAATTCCTGCAGCGGACGAAGATCCATAGAAAACTCGGGCGGCCTTTCTTTATCGATAAGACGCCGCACAATTTCGCCCACCTTGGGTTCATTCACCTGATCCTGCCCAACGCCAAGATCATCGATGCGCGCCGCCATCCAATGGCTTGCTGTTTCTCCTGCTTCAAGCAACATTTCGCCCGCGGCCACCATTTCACTTACGACCTGAAGGAGGTTGGCCTCTACTATGCCAATTATGTCGGACTGATGGCGCATTTCGATGCTGTCTTGCCTGGCAAGATTCACCGGGTGATCTACGAACAGATGGTGACGAACCCGGAAGCGGAGATTAGGCGGCTACTCGATTATTGCGGCCTGCCTTTTGAAGAAAGCTGCCTGCGCTTTTACGAAACCGAGCGCGCGGTACGTACCGCCAGCTCGGAACAGGTGCGTCTACCGATTTTCGCCGATGCCGTCGATCACTGGCGTAATTTCGAGCCCTGGCTCGAGCCGCTAAAATTGGCCCTTGGCCCTGTGCTTAACGCCTATCCCGGCACCCCGGAATTCTAGAACAAATCAGGCTTTTGTGGCGTTCAAACCACACTGCTTGCCATTGACGCAGGCGGCGGGCGGGAAGCAAACTAATAGATGAATCTGGTGATTGGCGCTTGCTGCGTGCTTCATCGGAAAAGGGGAAAGCGCATGAGGGGAATTTTCGCAGGCGAGCGAGCGTGCGCTCGCTCAGCCTTGTTGCCGTTGCTCTTGGCTTCGACAGCATTGACCGGCGTACCGCAGGCACTCGCTCAGCAGACACAATCTGCTGGAGTGGAAACAGTCACGGTGACCGCGCAAAAACGCGAGGAGAACCTGCAGAAGGTTCCGCTGACTGTCAATGTGATCGGCGGCCAGAAGCTCGAGGATCTGCATCTCTCTGACTTCACCGATTTCGCCCTCTACCTGCCGAACGTGACTTACGCTGTGAGCGGGCAGGGCAGCAATGGCGGCCCAGGATTCTCCAACGTTAACATGCGCGGCATCGCCAGCGACCAGAATGGCAATCATTCAGGTCCCCAACCAACGGTCAGCGTTTATTTCGACGAGCAGCCGATCACAACGATCAACGGTACGCTCGACATCCCGACTTACGACATCCAGCGCGTCGAGGCGCTCTCCGGTCCGCAAGGCACGCTTTACGGCGCGAGCGCGGAATTGGGTGTCGTCCGCATCATCTCTAACAAGCCCGATACAAGCGGCTTCGCCGCGGATTATGAAGTGAGCGGCAATTCCGTCGACCATGGGGGCCTCGGTTATGTGGCGCACGGCATGGTCAACCAGCCATTGTCCGACCGCATCGCCATCCGCATCGTCGCCTGGGACGAGCACGACGCCGGCTACATCGACAATGTGCACGGCACGCGCACCTACACCTTCGACAATTACGACGACGGCTCAGGCACACATCCCTGGGATCCGGGCTCCGCGCCCACTATCACCATCGACAACGCCGGGCGTACCAAGAACAACTACAACACCATCGACAAGATCGGCGCGCGCGCGGCGCTCGGCATTGAGCTCAACGACAACTGGACCATCACGCCAAGCATCATGGCGCAACGCGAAGACAGCGACGGCGTGTTCGGCTTCGATCCGAAATTCGCCGGCGATCTGAAAGTCCAGCATTTCCTGCCCGAATATGTCCACGACAAGTGGTACCAGGCAGCGCTGACTGTGCAGGGCAAAATCGCCGATTTCGATTTGGTCTATGCGGGCGCTTACATGAATCGTCAGGTGCATTCGGCGGCCGACTACACCGACTACACCTACTGGTATGACCAGTACAATTCCTACTACGTTTTCTTTACCGATAATGGTGGCAACCAGATCGATCCCACGCAGCTTATTCTCGGCACCGATCGGTTCACCAAGATGAGCCACGAGCTGCGGATTTCTTCGCCCAAGACCGACCGGTTACGCTTTGTCGGCGGCCTGTTCTACCAGGGGCAGAAGCACTACATCGAGCAGGATTACGTCATAAGGGGCCTAGCCGATGCGAGCAGCGTTACCGGCTGGCCGGGTACGCTGTGGCTGACCGACGAGCAACGTTACGACAAGGACTACGCAGCTTTCGGCGAAGCGGCGTTCGACATCCTGTCGAACCTGACGCTGAACGCAGGCATCCGTTTCTACTCCTACGACAACACGCTGAAGGGCTTCTTCGGGTTCAAATCTTACGAAAGTTCGAAGTGCTTCGCGCCGACCTCCGTCGACAATGGGCCGTGCACAGATCTCAATGCGCGCGCCAAAGGCCACGGCGAGACGCATCGCGTCAACATCACCTGGCAGGTGACGGACGATAAGATGCTCTACGCCACCTATTCGACCGGCTTCCGTCCCGGCGGCGCCAACCGCGTGACCGACCCCGCGACGGGACACCCCTTCGCACCCTACGCGCCGGACTCGCTCGACAACTATGAGATCGGTTGGAAGACGAGTTGGGACGATAACCGCCTGCGCTTTAACGGCGCGTTCTATTGGGAAGACTGGAATAATTTCCAGTTTCCGTTTCTGGGACCGAATTCGGTCACGATCGTGCAAGATGGCGGACAGGCGCGCGTGAAAGGTTTCGAATACGAGATCACCTGGCTTCCAGTGGATAATCTCACCCTATCGTCATCGGGTGCGTATAATAGTGGCAATATCACTAAGCCGTTCTGCCGTGACTCGACAATCACCTGCACCAACGCCATCGCGAACTCGCCCGCGGGCACGCAATTGCCGATCACGCCCTTGTGGAAACTCAACGCCACTGCGCGCTACGAATGGACATGGGACACGTTCAATGCGCATGTGCAGGGCTCGTTGGTGCATCAGAGCGGCACCTGGTCGGATCTGCGGCTGTACGAGCGCTCTCTACTGGGTAAGAACAGCGCCTTCACTACGTTCGATTTCACTACCGGAGTTGAGCGTGACAACTGGCATCTCGAACTGTTCGTAAAGAACGCATTCGACGAGCGAGCGCAACTAGGCCGTTACGCCGAATGCACGCCAGGAACTTGCGGCTTCGAACCCTACATTCTGCCTGCCCAGCCGCGCACGATCGGGATTACCTTCGGGCAAAAATTCTGACCGGTTCAGCCTTTTGGTGCGCCATCTGTAGCGGAGGGTTGTGTTTCGCTAGGAACAAATGGGCCGAGCGCACAGACGCTGCCGGTTTCCAAAACGCGGATCGATTGAAGATTGCCGCAGATTTCGTTATTCCCGCGCACGATGTAGCTGAAACCATGGAACCGCAAACCCGGGCAGGCCCCGGATAGCTTGTTTGTCCAGGTTTTCCCATCCTTCATATGGAAGACGATGGTGCCTTCGTCGGGGACGTCTGTGCGGTCGATCAAATATGTATAAAGACAGACATTGCTTTGCGGCTGGGAATAGCCTGCGGCTTGCACTGAGGAAACAAACACGATGACCGGGAAGACAATGGCAGCTATGAGCGTGGATTTCATGGCACTCTCCAAGATCTCTAACCCCTCCCGAACCTCAGAATATCGCGCATTGGCCTGGCAAGCGAGTGGTTACGCGGCGCCGGAAATACAGGAATTTTTCGGTACCTGAATGGGCACAACCAATTTTGTCACGCATCTCGAATGCTCGGTTACGGGGGGGCGCCATGAAGCAGGAAAACTGCATGGGCTCTCGCGGGCCGGTAAGCCATTGCTCGTACGCTATGACTTACCAGCGGTTAAACACGCCCTGACAAAGGCTGCCCTGAAAGAGCGCCCATTTGACATTTGGCGCTATCGTGAACTGCTCCCTGTCCGGTGTAATGAGAATATCATCAGTCTGGGTGAAAACCTTACACCGCTCATTCGCATTGGCGATGACCATGTAAACGTCTTGATCAAGGATGAAGGCCGCCTGCCGACCGGCTCGTTCAAGGCGCGCGGCATTGCGCTTGCCGTTTCGATGGCGAAGGAGCTCAGAGTCTCACATCTTGCCATGCCTACCAACGGCAATGCGGGAGCAGCGCTTGCTGCCTATGCGAGCCGCGCTGGTATGCGCGCAACCGTGTTTTGCCCTGATGACACTCCGGAAATCAACGTGCGTGAAATCGCGGCGCTGGGCGCCGAGGTGTATCGGATCAATGGCCTGATTGACGATTGCGGCAAACTGGTAAATGCCGGGAGCAAGGTCACTGGGTGGTTCGACGTGTCGACGCTGAAAGAGCCCTATCGGATCGAGGGCAAGAAAACGATGGGATTCGAGCTTGCCGAACAGCTGGGCTGGGAGTTGCCCGACGTCATCTTCTACCCCACAGGTGGCGGTACCGGGATGATTGGCATGTGGAAAGCATTTCACGAGCTTGAGGCGATTGGGTTTATAGGTTCGAAACGGCCGCGCATGATAGCTGTGCAGGCGTCGGGTTGCGCCCCGATTGTGCGAGCATTTGAACAAAAAGAAGAACATGCCACGCGTTGGGAGAACGCACACACCGTGGCGGCTGGAATCCGCGTGCCCGCAGCAATCGGCGATTTTCTGATCCTTGCCGCTGTCCGCGAAAGTAACGGTTATGCCATTGCCGTCGATGATGAAGATATTTTGGCCAGCCAACGGGACGTAGCCAAACGCGAAGGATTCTTGTTTTGCCCGGAGGGGGCCGCAACACATGCAGCCTATCGAAAATCGCTATACGAAGGCCGGATCAAAGCAACAGACAGCGTCATTCTTTTCAACTGTGCGAGCGGCCTGAAATATCCCTTGCCGCCTGCCGAAAAACGATTGGATCTAAATTCAAAAATCGATTTCGCCTCCCTATGAATCAGTACACCAAATTTAAGAGAGGCTGAATGGGCAGGAAATTCACCATACTGCTAGTCGTTGCGATGTTCGCAGGCATCCTTGCCGGTGTTCTCGCGCATCAATTCCTCGATACCGGGCAAATTAAAACTCTTACCGATGGGCTAGGTATTATCACCACCATCTTCCTACGTCTGATTCGGATGATTATTGCCCCACTTGTCCTTTCAACACTCGTCGTTGGCATTGCTCGCATGGAAAACGCGGCTGCCATTGGCCGCATCGGTTTCAAGTCCATCGCGTGGTTCATCTTTGCATCGATTGTATCGCTTTCGCTTGGTCTCTTTATGGTTCACCTTTTCGAGCCTGGCGTTGGCCTCAACTTGCCTGTGGGAACCGCCAACTCGGATGTAAGCGTAGCGCCGCTTACGCTCTCCGAATTCATCACCCACCTTGTGCCGCGTTCCATTGTTGAGGCGATGGCGAATAATGAAATTCTTCAGATCGTCGTGTTTTCGTGCTTCGTGGGCACTGCCGTCGCGGCGATTGATGATCGCGCGCCCGCCGTTCTTGCCCTGGTCGAGCAGATCGCCGCCATCATGCTGAAGGTGACGACCTATGTGATGATGCTGGCGCCGTTGGTGGTTTTCGCAGCCCTTGCTTCGACAGTGGCAACGCAAGGTGCCGGCATTCTTCTCACCTATGCGAAATTCGTCGGCGGCTTTTATATCTCGCTTATCATTCTCTGGAGTCTGTTGCTCGCCGTCGCCTTCATCATCATACGCAATGGCATCGGCGCGCTTATACGTGCCATTCGAATGCCAGTGCTGCTGGCATTCTCAACCGCTAGCTCGGAAGCCGCCTATCCGAAACTCTTCGAACAGCTGCAACTGATTGGCCTGCCGCGCCAAATCGTGAGTTTCGTTTTACCGCTCGGCTATTCCTTCAATCTCGATGGCTCGATGATGTACTGCACTTTTGCTGTGATGTTCATCGCGCAGGCTTTCAATATTGAACTCTCACTCTTTCAGCAAGTCACGCTGCTGTTCTTGCTCATGATAACGAGTAAGGGTCTAGCGGGCGTCCCGCGCGCGTCAATTGTGGTGATAGCCGCGGCACTACCCTATTTCAATCTGCCAGAGTCTGGCATTGCATTAATTCTAGCGGTCGATCACCTGCTGGATATGGGCCGCAGCGGTACCAACATCGTCGGAAATTCGGTCGCCTGCGTCGTAGTCAATTATTGGGACGGCAAGCGGAATGCGGTAGCGGCTCCGCGCTGAAAGCTCACCGGGGGTGACTCTCGCTTACATGTTGTTCGCAGTAAGTCGCAAGGCTAATCTGTAAATCGCCTAGGGGGCCGAATCCTTGTCACGAATTTCACACCTCGCCTTGATCACCGCCATCTTCGTGCTGGCAGCCACCCCAGCGGCGGCTTCAGGCGAAGCCATGCCGGCGTTAGTGCGCGATATCGGCATTGCAATTTTCTTTTCCGGAGTTCTGACGGTTCTGTTCACGAAGATAAAGTTTCCGGCCATTGCTGCCTTTGTGCTTGCCGGGATAATCGCCGGGCCGCTTGGCCTTGGCCTCGTTACCGATCCCAAGGAAATCGACATCATTGCCCAGCTCGGTTTCGTGCTCTTGCTGTTCATGATCGGCCTTGAAATCGATCTTCATAAAATCCTTACAGGCGGGAGAAGCATCATCGTTAGCGGCGTGTTGCAATTTCCGCTGACGGTTCTTTTTGGATTTGTTGTCGTCAAACTTCTGGCATTTGCCGGAATTGGTGGCGGCCTGCTCAACGGAACTTTGCCCGCGCTTTATCTCGGCGCGATCATTGCTGGATCTTCGACTTTGCTCGTGGTCAAGCTCTACCAGCAGGCCTTTGAGCTCGACACCGTGCCGGGGCGGCTAGCAATCGGCGTGCTTGTATTCCAGGACTTGTGGGCCATCGTCGTGTTGCTGCTGCAGCCCAGTCTTCAGGCGCCGCAGATCATGCCTATTGTCGGCTCTTTCGTTGGCATCGCGCTGCTCGCGGCAATTGGCACCGCAATGGCCCGAACTATGACTACGGTTGCCTTCCACTGGACAGCCAAAGTACCGGAACTCATCCTGATCATTGCGATCAGCTGGTGCTTCGCTGTTGTTTTCCTAGGTGCGAGCTTCGATACGGTCTCCGAGCAGATCATCGGTCTCAATCTTCACATGTCAGTGGGTTCCGGCATGGGCGCGCTTATCGCCGGCGTCACCATCGCCAACCTGCCCTACTCGACCGAGATCGTAACAAAGGTCGGTGTGGTGAAAGATTTTTTCATCACGTTGTTCTTCGTAGGCCTTGGCATGAGCATTCCACAGCCTACCGGGTGGGCCGTGCCGATACTTGCCGTTGCCATTGCTGCGATGGCGATTCTGGCCCGCCAATTCGTGTTCTTCCCCATCTTCTATTGGAGTGGTGTCGACCAGCGCAATGCCGAAGTGTCGGCTGTGCGCCTGTCACAGATTTCGGAATTCGGACTGGTGATTGCGTTTCTTGGCGCGCAGCTCGGCCATTTGTCGCCCGAACTGTCCAGCGCCATCATTTTCGCCTTTGTACTGACGGCATTGATTACCACGCCGCTTTATCACACGGCCTATGCCATTCACGGGGCTTTGGCGCCAGTGCTAGCGGCATGCGGATTTCCGGAACCACCTGCGATAAAAAAAGAGGAGGAGAAGGAAAACTATCGCTTGGCGCTGCTTGGCTTTCACAGAGTGGCATCGTCGCTGCTTTACGAAATTGCGAAAAAAGAACCTACCCTCGCCTCCGAAACACTGGTGGTCGATTTCAACGCCGCTATCCATGACAGCATTCGCACCTTCGGCGCCCATGTCAAATATGGTGACCTGTCGAACCCAGAAACGCTGCTGCATGCCGGCATCGACCGCGCGGGTGTGGTGGTCTCAACCGTTCCTGATGATCTGTTACGCGGCGTTGATAATCGCCGCCTGGTCGAATCCGTGCGCCGCATGAACCCAAAAGCGATCATCATCGCCAATGCCGTCAGTTTCGCGGACTGCCAGGCGATCTACGCCGCCGGCGCCAATTACGTTTTCCTGTCGCGGCTGGAAACGGCTCTGGCGCTGAACGACGCCATCGGCCGCGCGCTTAATGGAACCTTGAGCGAGCTGCGCGCAGCACGGAACGCGGTCGAGAACCCGCCAGAGGCCCGCAACGAGGCCCTACCATAACAACTACGCGATGCCATTGACGAAAATTTCCGCGTGAAACTTCGCACTGCGGTTTAAAGCCGTATGCTGCAACCTTCTAATCTATAGGGATCTCTGTACTGAACTTCGGCCTTTCCAAAGCAAACAGCGATCGGAAATTCCTAATATTTGAGTCGGTCACAAATAGACGTCGTATGAGCTTCATATAGGAGGGCATGTCGTCTAAGATAATTACTAATAAGAAATCCGTTTCACCTGAGATTGCATAGCATTGTGTAATTGCTGGCTCAGCTCGTATTTTGTTTTCGAACTCTACGATTAAAGATTCTCTGCATTCGTTCCAGCACGATTTCTACAATTACGATCAAGCTCTTGCCAATCTTGAATGGGTCAACCAAGGAGACATCACCCACGATTACCCCTTCCGATCGCAACTCTCTCACCCTTCGGAGACAAGTAGGTGGCGACAGGTTGGCTTCCTCTGCCAACTGGAGATTCGTCAACGTGTTATCGCGCTGGAGTAATTGAAGAAGGCGGCGTTCCGCGGCATTGAGTGTTACCGTCTTTCCGATTTGGAAAGGTTTAAGGCGTTTTTTTGCCATATCTGATGATTATCCCACTTATATTGCCTGATCAGCTGAGTATTTACACCATATATTGGTCATACATTTCAAGCGATATTCGCTAGCCTTATCCTCGGTTGAGGCTCGATTGGCACGGCATTCGTATGTTGAACATCGCACTGCTTGCCTTCGATGACGCCAATCTGCTCGATATTGCCGGACCCCTACAGGTGTTCTCGACTGCTTCGGGCCTTGGGCGAGCCACCGATGCTAAATACCATGTCTCGGTTATTTCCATGTCTGGGATGGGGATCCGAACTTCATCAGGCGTACTCATTTCGACAACCCTAGCCCAGCAAGCTATGTCGGAAGGTGTGGATACGCTTCTCGTCGCAGGTGGCGATGGCGCATTTGACGCATCTAGGGACAAACCCCTGATTAGTTGGATACAAACAAATCGAAACCTGTTTCGACGAATTGGTGCAACTTGCACTGGGACTTTTATTCTTGCGGCAGCTGGGGTTTTAGACAACCGAAGAGCGACAACGCATTGGGCCTATATCAATGACCTTCAGCGGGATTATTCCACAGTCCGTGTCGAGCCCAATGCGCTCTTTGTTGAGGACAATGGTGTTTGGACATCTGCAGGTATTACCGCCGGCATCGACATGGCACTAGAGCTGGTGCAAGCGGATGCGGGCCGGGGGCTGGCACTGAAAACGGCAAAAGAGATGGTGCTGTATCTAAAACGGGCCGGCGGACAGTCACAATATAGTGCGCATCTACATGCCCAGCATATGCCAGATCAATTCCGGGAACTCTTGGAGCGCATTATTGAAAATCCAAGTGATGATTACAACTTGCCTCAGCTTACCAAAATAGCGGGAATTAGTTCGCGATCTCTCTATCGGGCTTTTTATCAGAAGCTGAACATGACCCCACGAGAGTTTGTTGAATTGGCTCGACTTGAGGTAGCGAAGCGCCTTCTCGAAGATAATGGTATTCGTCCTGGTCGTGTTGCTGAGCAAGCCGGTTTCAGGAGCCGTGAAGCAATGCGCAGAAGCTTTCAGAAACAACTCGGTATCTCTCCGACTGCTTATCGCCAAAAATATTCATTAATATCCCAATAATTCATCATTCTCCGGCGTCCGAAATTCGGCACGGTCAGAGCCACCCAAGAACTGAGAGTAAAAAAGAACGGCGGCCTTTTGGGCCGCCGTTCGTCTCGCGGATCACGAGGGTTGGTCTTAGAGCTTCACCGTGCCGCCGATGAAGAAGTTGCGGCCAAGCGAGTCGTAGACGCCCGGGAACGTGTTGCCGTTGCCGAACGGTGGCGAGGCGATGCCGAAGGTGTTGCTGTCCACGATTGGCGGCTCCTTGTCGAAGACGTTGTTCACGCCAGCCCGCAACTCGACGTTTTCCCACACATGCCACACGGCCGTAAGATCGAAATAGTCGAAGGCATCGATGTGCGAGTCGACCTTATCGCAGACGCCATGGATCCCAGCGGCTGGACAGATACCCGGGCCACCACCGAGGTTCGGATCGCTAGAGTCAAGGTCGAGATCAACGCCGGAAAGATGCCGCCACTGTGCGGACAGGTCGACATCCCAAGGCGATGACCACGTCACGCGCATCTTATGACGCCATGCCGGACTCGGCGTTCCGCAGGTGGTGCCAAAGAAGCCTTTGCAATCATAAGATGGTGAGCCAGGGAGCGGCTGTACTACCAACGAACTGAGCATTGTGCCCTGGAAAGCGATCGCCAGTGAGCCATTGTTGCCCATATTCCAGTCCGCCAGATCGGTCTGGTAATTGGCATCGAAGTCCCAGCCGTCGGTCTTGAGGAAGCCGGTGTTTTGGCTGAAGTCATCAAGGAAGCCAGAGCCCCAAACTTGATGCAGGCTATTGCGATGAATTTTATCGCAAGCCGATGCATCATTGTTGAGATAGCACATGTTCAGGACTGTTTGCCCGCCAATAATGCCTATCCTACCTACTACATTGATATGGAAGTAATCGATGGTGAGCGAGAAGCCCGGAGCGAATGTCGGGGTCAGCACGATACCGCCCGACCAGGTGTCGGAGACTTCTGGCTTAATGTCAGTGTTGCCGCCTATCGCATGGCTGCACTGCGAAGAAGCACAAGCAAGGACACCAGAACCCGTGTTCGGCACATCTGCACCCGGGTTGGCATGTGAGCTGGTGCAATTGGCGGCAATGGTCGCACTTGCCGGGGCCGCGCAGGGATCTTGACCGGCGAACAGTATGACGTTTGCCGGTGCGAACAGCTCGAGCACGTTGGGTGCGCGGACTGCACGCTGGTAGCTGCCGCGCAGACGGAAGTCGTCAATCGGCTGCCACTCGCCAGCCAGCTCATAGGTGCTGGTGCTGCCGGAGACGCTGTAGTTCGAGTAACGATAGGCGCCGGTGAACTGCATCAATTTGGCAAATGGTGCATCCTCCACAAGCGGCACGCGCAATTCGCCGAACAGTTCGCTCACATTGATCGAAGAAAGCGGAACCGGCAGGATGCGGGCGCCTTGTCCATAAAGGTCGCCGCAGAATGCCGGTGAGCATGGGTTCGCTTGGAAGTCGCGGCTGGTCTTAAGTTCGAGTCCGTCGTCGCGATATTCCGCACCCAACGCGAGTGCGAAGGGATCCTTTGCCCATGGCGATTGCATGCCGATGGAGCCGAGGTCGCCAGTCAACGAGCCGCTCAGGATTCTTTCTTCCGTATGGCCGCTCTGGAATCCTTGTCCCAGAACATAATTCAGCATTTGCGGCGTGATCGAGCCAATGCCGTTGAAGATGTCGAGCGGGATACAGCTTCCGTCGATACCCAGGTCGGCGGCGCGGCAATTGCCGGTAGCCGGATCGACTTCCAGGGCGTTCTGCACGCGCGTGACGGAGAATTCGTTGCTGTAGACTTGGCTGTAAACAGTGTAACCATATTGGCCATACACATCGTAATGCCAGCTGTCGCCCAGATCGCCTCTGACGCCGACTGTCGCGCGATAGGAGGTGTGTCTGAGATCGGCGTTACGATTGCCGCCTTCAATGTCGCGGCGGCCGATTTCCAGCGTCGCTTCGCCCGGAACGAGGTTGCAATTACCCGTATCGCCGGCGACCACGCATGGTGTGCCAAGCACGTCCAACGAATTGTGGCCGCACAACTCATGTCTTTCCGAAGCCGTCATCAACGGGTTGTCGCAGTTCACCTGCACCAAGCCGCCATGCACGCCGGTGCCGAGGAAGAGGCCCGACGGTGCAATCTGCGCAATGGTGTGGTCATCCGTGAACATGAAGTCCGAATAGACATCGAGCCACTTGTTCGCTTCATAATGCGCGAAAAAGCCGCCGGTCCATTTGGTGTCCGGGCGCTGGATGTAGTTGAAGGGCGCGAAGTTAAAGGTCTTTTCGCCAGAGGGGGTGGCGCCATAAGGATTAAAGGTGCCGCTTCCCGCCGTGCCATTGCCGCGCTCGAAGAAGTCATACGGCGTGCCGCCGCAGAAGGCCGCGCCACCGCAGGTCGTCGGATTGCCATAATAGGCATAAAGATTGTCGATTGAGATCCAGCGGTTCTTGTTGCTCGAGCCCGCGCACTTATAGCCGGTCGCATGTGCAGCCGGGGTAGCGGTCAAGGAACACGCCGAGTAATCGCGCTCGGACTGAAGTACAGGCTGGATTCTACGGTAACCGATATAGGCGGTAACATTACCCTGCCCTTGTCCGTGTTGGCGCCGATGATCACCGTGGTGTCGACCGATTGGCCATCCCAGGTGTTTTGCGGAGCATTGGCGAAGCCCACCAAGTCTTGAAGATGTCGGGTAGCGCCATCGCTGTTGTCTTCATTGTTGATCGACCAGGTGCCGTCCACTTCGACACCTTCGAAGTCATGCCGCATGATGAAGTTCACCACGCCGGCAAGAGCATCGGAGCCGTACACCGCCGAGGCGCCGCCGGTGAGCACTTCAACGCGTTCGACCATCGCAGAGGGGATCGTGTTCAGGTCTGCGGTTAGTACGAACGGGTCGCCCGGCATCAAGCGCCGGCCATCGACCAGCACGAGGGTTCTAACCGAGCCAAGGCCGCGCAGATTGACTGCCGCGGTACCAGTCGAGCCGTTGGAATCGTGCGTTGTAAATTCCGCGAATGTCTGGGGCAGGTTGTTCAAGAGGGTTTCGACATTCGTCGTGCCCTCATATTTGATTTCCTGCTGGCCCACCGTGCTGACGGGCGATACCGACACCAGGCCGGCTTGCGGAATGCGCGATCCCGTAACGACGACGGTTTCTGCGCCACCTTCTTGCGCGATTGCTGGTCCGACGAAGGCAAACACCGTTGCAGTAGCAGCGCCGGTGAGCAGAGCGGCGCGCAGATTGCGGGCCGAATGGATCGATTTGAACACTTTAAACCCCCTTGGTTTGGTCGCGGTCACGACGTCCAACCAACCAGCGCGCAAATGCGAGCTTTCATGGCTGCTGGCCTATCAAGAGGGGAGGCAAACCGGCCGCCCCCCGGATCGACCAATTCAATCATCAAGCTATGAGAAGCGTTTGGGGCAGGTCAAAGTGGATTTCATTAATGCTTGAAGTTCGACATCGCTCTGTGTCTTAAGTGGGTCGCATAACTTGCCAATAGTCGCATAAAAATTGCCACTCGGGTGTTATTGCTTGCCGAAATATCAGTGAAAGCGAGCTCACACAAAAAAAACATTATCATCTCTCGTCCGCCAGAATAGAAGCGGCCAATGTGTTTCCTAATTTGGATTGCTCGCCAGCCAAGAATGAAGATGAAAGAATCGCTAAGCGGGACCTCAATGAGCAGAGGCCTGATAGCTCCTGCGCTTTTACTGCTTGACCTGTCTAACGAGGCATTAGGTCAGTTCTGAGTGTGTATTTGATGTAGATGGAATTTTTGTGCTTACCGCCGCACCACGTTGACAGACGGTGTCATCATAAACAGCTAAGAGGAAGCGGCCGGGCGCATGGAGCATGTTGTGCTTGATGATAATGACGGCCTGTTGCGCTTGATATTGATCCCAATTGTTATCGGACCAATTTCCACCGCGCGGTCAGCTCGATTCGAGCGAAGCCTACTTCTAATACGACAACGTGCTCGACACGAATCTTTTTCGGGCGGGAGCGAGGAATTTTCTGCCCAAGCTAATAATTGTCGCCACTTGATACAGCATCTACGGTAAAGAGAAGCTTCGAAACCAGCGCTGTTATCGTGTGGGCTATAATCAGAATATGCGCCAGTCGTTGATACTTCATCCGGCTTCCCGCTCCAGAGCACTCACGCGAATTGAAGCAGAGGCCGTGCGTTCGCGCGCAGGCAATTTGGTGCTGCGCTATTTCGTGACAGGCAAGATTGGCGAGCTGCTCTTACCGCCTGTTACTGCATCCGTACGCATCGATGAGCTGTGGCACCATACCTGCTGGGAGGCGTTCATCAGCGCGCCGCCATACATCGCTTATAACGAGTTCAACTTCTCGCCCTCAACGCAATGGGCCGCGTATAGCTTCGATAGCTACCGGGCGGGGGTGCGCGACGCGAGCGAGATAAGTACACCGCGCATCGAGGTACGATCAGGTGATTCGTGTTACGAATTGCAGGTCTCGCTGGAATTGGGTCGGATGCCGAGCTTGTCAAATGATGCGACGTGGCGGCTCGCTCTTTCGGCGGTGATCGAAGAAAAGAATGGGCACAAATCATATTGGGCTCTGGCGCATCCGCCGGGCAATTTCGATTTTCATCATTCTGATTGCTTTGCGCTTGAACTTCCAGCAGCCTGAACCACCATGGAATTTGGCATTGATCGTCTTCTTTCTGATCCAACTTTGCGCGTGCCACTTAAGGGCAAACGCGTGGCGCTGCTCGCGCACCCCGCTTCGGTTACGAAAGACCTGGTGCATTCGCTGGATGCGTTAGCTGCGTGCCCCGACATCAAGCTGACCGCAGCCTTCGGCCCGCAGCATGGTCTTCGCGGCGACAAACAAGACAACATGGTCGAGTCGCCTGACTTCAATGATCCGGTGCATGGTATTCCGGTGTTCAGCCTCTACGGAGAAGTACGGCGGCCGACCGACGCGATGATGGACAATTTCGATGTCATCCTCGTCGATCTGCAAGATTTGGGTTGCCGCATCTATACCTTCGCCACCACACTTCTTTACGTCTTGGAAGCGGCTGCCAAACGACGCAAAGCCGCAGTGGTGCTGGATCGTCCCAATCCCATTGGCCGACCTGTCGAAGGCTTGCGACTGCGGAAAGGCTGGGAAAGTTTTGTCGGTGCCGGAACACTGCCTATGCGGCACGGACTTACGCTCGGCGAATTAGGATTGTGGTTCATCGCAACCTCCAAGCTGGACGTCGAATACCACATCATCGAGATGGGCGGCTGGCGCCCCGATTCAGCGCCCGGGTTTGGCTGGCCGCTTGGCGAGCGCATCTGGATCAATCCCAGCCCCAACGCGCCCAATCTTTGGATGGCGCGCGCTTACCCGGGCACAGTCATGGTCGAGGGCACGACTCTTTCCGAGGGCCGCGGCACCACAAGGCCGCTGGAATTGTTTGGCGCGCCCGACATTGATTCGCGGCGAGTGATCGCGGAAATGCAGACGCTCGCGCCGCAATGGCTACGCGGTTGCCGCCTACGTGATTGCTGGTTCGAGCCAACTTTCCACAAACACGTCGGCAAGCTTTGCAGTGGCGTGCAAATTCATACCGAAGGCCCCGCTTACGACAATAGTGCGTTCAAGCCTTGGCGTATCCAGGCGCTTGCCTTCAAAGCCATTCGGCGCCTGTATCCGAGTTTTCCGCTGTGGCGCGATTTTGCTTACGAATATGAACAGGGCAAGCGCGCCATCGACGTTATCAATGGCGGCCCGGCTTTGCGGGAATGGGTGGACGACACCACAGCAATACCACAAGACCTCGATGTTCTGGCTATGTCTGACGAGAAGGCTTGGCTACACGAGCGTCAGGTACACCTGCGATACTGAAGAGCGAGGCTTAGGTGATCTAGACACTCTCGATCCACTGCGACACGGCAGGCCCTAGTTTCATGGCGCTTGTTTGCGGGTGACGCATTGCACTGCATGGTGTCCTACTGGCTTCAAAAAAAACGCTGTAACTAGCTGTAACTATTTGATTTATTGTATTTTTCTTAGGGTCCTTCCACGGGTCTAATATGTCTCATTGGTACGTGATTTCTTCGCGGTTTTTGTGTGCTATTATTATTAACTTAGTTTTGCTTGACACTAAGTCTCAAAAGCATCCCGCGTCATATCTGCGTAGTAGCAATAAAACCGTTTTGCTCGCTTCTTTGTGAGGGGTCCGAGCGTGAGGGGAAAGAAGACATTTAGCGCGCTTTGGCGGCGCTTGTGCAGCTTTGTCTCGCACAGGCGCACACTCATCATTGTTGCAGGCGTGTCGGTAATAGCCGGACTATCCGTGGCCGGCGTCTATGGCTCACTTATCGATTACACGAGCTCGCTGAATTTCTGCGCGCATACCTGCCACGAGATGGAAAGCACCGTCTACGAAGAATACACCCACAGCAAGCACTTCAAGAACGAACATGGCGTTGTTGTCGTCTGCGCCGACTGCCACGTCCCTCACCACAATTGGCCGGCCACCTTTGTCGCCAAATTCTTTGCAACTTTCGAGCTGTGGAATCATTTTGTTGACCGCGAATACATCAAAGAACGATTTGAAGCGCGACGTCCTGAGTTAGCTAAAAAAGTATGGGCTAAGTTCGCAGCAACGAACGCTCGCGAGTGCAAAGCGTGTCACCAATACACAAACATGGTTCTGGAAAATCAGAACCCGAGCGCGCGCATGTTGCACGCTCAGGCCATGGGGACAGACAGGAACTGCGTCGACTGCCACAAAGGCATAACCCACAAGTTGATAACGGATGCAGCGGAGGCCGCACCTGAGACCAACTCACCGACTGCAGCCGAGGTGCAGGTTATCCACGGCCAGCAAGTCTATGCGAAAAATTGCGCTCTCTGTCACAACAATCTGGAACCCAAACTCGGCGATAGGGCTGCCTGGGAGCCGCGGATCAAGCAGGGCAATGATGCGCTTCTCGCAGCAGTCATCAGCGGCAAGGGGGCGATGCCGCCACGCGCGGGCAAGCCAGCGCTGTCCGACGATGATATCAAAGCTGCAGTGGATTACATCGTGAGCACAGTCAAATAACGAGTTCGAGGGAGAAAGACATGAGCAGATCGAAAACTTCGCTCCCTATTCAAAGATTGAACATCGGTGCGCCAAGGCGCCGGCAGGTTGTGGAGGGCAAACAGATGTCAGCACGAAATCGCATTGGCGGATTTGCCGTCTTGTTTCTCCTGTGCACAGCGGCTTTGGCCACTGTCGATCCAGCGCTGGCAGCGGACGCAACGACAACTCCTGCAGCACCGCCGGCCGACCGGAATGCTACGCCGCTCTATAGCGAGCATGGATCGGCCACCTGCTTGCAGTGCCATAACCAAGCGCCAGTGACGGAGATCCTTCAAACGCCCCATGCCGTGAAGGGTGATCCACACGCGCCGTTCGGCCAGCATGACTGCGAATCCTGCCATGGGCCGAGCGAAGCGCATGCCAAAGACCCGCTGCACACGTCACCGGCTGTCCTATTCAAGGGCCCGAAGGTGTCGCCGGTCGCCGCGCGCAACCAGGTTTGTCTCACATGCCACCAAAATGGCTTGCGTATGGACTGGGCCGGAAGCCAGCATCAGAACAACAACCTGGCCTGCGTCAGCTGCCATACGGTTCACGTCGCCAAAGATCCCATCCTGGTCAAGGAGACGCAGCCCGAAAAATGTTTCACCTGTCATGCCGAGCAGCGGGCGCAAAGCTTTCAATTCTCGCATCACCCCATCCGCGAAGGCAAAGTGGTCTGCGCCGATTGCCATAACCCCCACGGCTCTCAGGGCCCACACCTGCTGAAGGAGCTGTCAGTCAACGATACCTGTTATGGCTGCCACACTGAAAAGCGTGGGCCCTTCCTGTGGGAGCATGAGCCCGTGCGCGAAGACTGTACGAACTGCCATGTGCCGCATGGCTCGACGCAGGCGCGCCTTCTTAAGGAGCGCCCGCCGTTCCTTTGCACGAACTGCCACAACACAGGCGGCCACAACTCCAATCCCTTCAGCGCGTCGAATTTGCCCAATGGTCCTGCTTTGTCAGATGCCCGGGCGGTGTCGGCGCGTCTCCTCGCAAGAGGTTGCGTCAATTGTCATTCCCAGGTGCACGGGTCGAACGATCCATCTGGCAGCTTCTTTACGCGCTAGCTGATCCAGGACAATAGGAGAGATTCAAATGTTTAGGCCCTCTCTCAAAGCCATGATGGTGTTGGCGGTTTGCCTCGTGCCATTAACGGCCCAGGCGGCGGACAACGCCACCGATAGCGGTTCAACATCCGGCCAGGCAGCCGCCCCGGCTGTCACGCACAACAATGAAGTGCTGCTCGGCCTGAAATGGCAGAGCAAGGACTCGGCGAAATTCGGCCGTTACAACGGCTCACCTGACGGCGGCTTCTACCCGTTTGGGAGTTTTTCGTTTCGCTGGGGCGACACCTGGGATTCGGGCAATACGCATTACTATGATTTCACCGGCAAAGACCTGACATACAATTCGCAGGCACTGCCGAACTCATCGGCCTCATTCAAATTCGGCCAGCATGGTTCGTGGGGCATAGACGTCTTCTACGACAACTTCACCTACACCCAATCGCAAAATTTCCATACGGTTTACTCGACCTCCGGAAAGCTGGTGCTAGGAACGCCAGGTGGGATTTCTCAGGCTGGCATAGCGCTGACCAACTCGCCTAATGCAACGGACGCGGCGATTTCATCAGCAGTTAGCGCAATCTTGACTCGAAAGTCCGTTGGCAGTCAGCGAAACAAATTCGGCGTTTCTTTCTTCGATGTTCTTTCGGACGACTGGACTATCAGCACGTCGTTCTCCCATGAACACAAGGATGGCACGAAAGAGAATTCGCTACTGCAAGGAAGCGGCACGGGTATAAATTCATCGTCCGGTAATATCGTCTATTTTCCAGAACTGATCGATTACGACACCGACAGGTTCAGCGCGGTTCTGGCATATTCAACACCCGATATGCAGGCCCAGATTACTTATGTCATGTCGAGTTTTACCGACAACCGCCTCGACACCGTTCTGTTCGACCCGTTCATCACGGCGAACGTGATATCGGTTCCGCCTTCCGCAACCTATTCCACGCCACCAAGCAGCATAGCGCATCAAATCAAGGCGCAGTTCGGCTACAATTTCAGCAGCAGCACGAGATTGAACGCGAGCTTCGCGTACGGCTTGCAGTTACAGAACGAGCGGTTCGCGCCAGAATCCACAAACCCGACAGTCGCTATACCGCTGGGGCCAGGCACGTCCTTCGATGGCAAAGTACAGACTTTGTTCGGCAGCGCTACGTTGACGTCGCGGCCCGTCACCGGCCTCGATCTAAAGGCGAGCTATTTGATCGATGACCGCGACAATCAGAGCCCACGCCTCACCTTCAATTCGCTGTTGAACGACCGCAGCGCCTTTAATGCCATCATCACCAATGCGCCTTATTCTTTCCAGCATCAGAAAGCCAATGCGGAGGCTGGCTATAGCGTGATGTCTGGTACCAGGGTAGTGGCGGGCTACACCTATGAAAGAAGGACGCGCACCTTCTCGGCAGCGGACCGGAACAGCGAGAACACCGTATACGGCCATATCAACACGCAATTGACCGATAATGTTTTTGCGACCCTAAGCGCGTCGCATAGCGATCGCGCGTCGTCCACCTATAACGGCAATGCGCCCTGGCTTGCACTGGGTGATGATCAGTCAAATCAGTTCGACAACAACGGCATGGTGCATTACTCGGAAGCCCCGCGCCGGCACAATGAATTCCGCGGCGATGTATCGTGGTCGCCACAAAACGATCTGTCACTGTCGGTATCAGGCAGATATTACAACGATAATTACCCGAAAACACTTTACGGAATTACGAAAGACAATGGGCTGGTAATAAATCCCGACTTGGCTTTCCAGCCGACTAATAATTTCTCGGCCCATGTCTTTTATACGTATGAAAGAGTCTACTACCAGCTAGACGACGTGGTGAATGTCTCGGGCAGCGGCTCGCCTGCAACCAGATTCTTTTGGACATTAGGAACGCCCAACACCGTTCATACGGTGGGTGTAAGCGGCGACTGGCAGGCCACCGATAAACTGAAGCTAAACGCCACTTACGTCTACCAGCATGGTACGACTGCGTTCAACGAAGGCGGGTTCTTCAACGCAGCGAACCATGGCACCAGCCCTTGGAATTACAATGTCATACCGCTGCCGAGCAATAAAACAGTACTCAACAGCCCAAGTTTGCGGGCCGAATATCAATGGAGTGAATCGACGTCCATCGTAGCGAATTATCTGTTCGAACATTTCTCTTCGACGGACTTCCTCGATCTCCAGACGCCCACGTCGCCGTTTTATGCCAACGAAGTTTTGGGTGGCGATGGCAAGCCGAACTACAACGTCAGCGTTATTACTGCGGCCATCCGCATGAAACTTTAGACTGCCTCACAAAGCCGCATGTTGCAGAATTTCACGGCATGCTTGCTGTTGCGCGCGGTCGGCGAAGCAGCGCGGCCCTTACACGATGGCGACAGAGTGGATAGTGTGCACGGATGATCGCCGAGCTAGGCCTTTTTGCCCTCATCCTTGCGCTTTTTGTAGCCGCCATCCAGGCAACCGTGCCTCTCATTGGGGCCGCACGTGGCGATGCCACGTGGATGAACGTGGACCGACCGGCGGCGTTCGCGCAGTTCTGCCTCGTAACTATCGCCTTCGGCGCGTTGATTTGGCTGCATGTGACCAGTGACTTTTCGGTTCTAAACGTGGTCGACAACAGCCACACCGACAAACCGTTGATCTACAAGATCACTGGCGTTTGGGGCAACCACGAAGGCTCCATGATGCTCTGGACCTTTATTCTCGTGATATACGGCCTCGCCGTGTCTGTGTTCGGGCGCGATTTGCCCCCGGGCTTGCGCGCGCGCGCGTTATCGGTTCAAGGGATGATAGGTTTTGGTTTTCTCCTTTTTATCATCCTGACGTCCAATCCATTTATTCGCGTTGACCCAGCACCGCTCAACGGTAATGGCCTTAATCCGTTGTTGCAGGATCCCGGCCTCGCCTTTCACCCGCCGTTTCTCTATCTGGGCTATGTCGGTTTTTCGATGGCGTTTTCGTTCGCCATCGCAGCCCTGATCGAGGGCCGCGTTGATGCTGCCTGGGCGCGTTGGGTGCGTCCATGGACATTGGTCGCGTGGTGCGCGCTGACATTGGGCGTCGCCATGGGTTCGTGGTGGTCGTACTACACATTGGGCTGGGGTGGTTATTGGGCGTGGGATCCGGTCGAAAACGCCTCATTCATGCCATGGCTGGCGGGAACCGCGCTGTTGCACTCCTCCATCGTGGCCGAAAAGCGCGACACGATGAAATCGTGGACGATCTTCCTGGCAATCGTCACCTTCTCATTGTCTCTGCTCGGTACGTTCCTGGTGCGCTCCGGTCTTCTGACCTCGGTGCACAGCTTTGCTAACGATCCCGCGCGCGGAATCTTTATTTTGACGCTGCTGGCGGCTGTCACTGGCAGTTCGCTGATACTCTACGCATTCCGCGCACCATCGCTCAAAGGGGGCGGTATGTTCTCGCCAATCTCGCGCGAGGGTGGCCTGCTGTTCAACAATATCGTCCTCAGCACCGCTGCCGGCACAATTTTGATCGGCACGTTGTACCCGCTATTCGTCGATGCGCTCGGGCTCGGGAAGATTTCCGTGGGACCGCCCTACTTCAACATCGTTATTGTGCCGCTGATGGTGCCGTTGTTTCTGCTCATGGCGATCGGGCCGTTCCTATCGTGGAAACGTGGCGACCTGCCGGATGCCTTGGCGCGGCTGAAGTTCGCGTTAGGTGCAACAATAATAGCTGTTGGCGCGACATGGCTTGTTGCCGGCGTGTCATCGCGCGCCTTGTGGGCATCGCTGGGGTTTGGCCTGGCGGTTTGGTTGTTCGTAGGCAGTCTAACTGAATGGGCAGGCCGGATCGGATTATTCCGGCGCTCGCTTGCCGATGCATTCCAGCGTGCTCTTCAACTGCCGCGTTCCGCCCATGGCATGACGATCAGTCATATGGGATTAGCAGTTGTGTTGATCGGCGTTACCGGATCGCTGGCATGGCAAACCGAATATATACAGGTCATGCGCCCAGGCGACACTGCCTCCGTTGCCGGCTATCAGCTAAGGTTTATCGGTGTCGAAGATAATTTACGCGGACCAAACTACGTTGCGTCGCGCGCAACTCTCATCACCACCAAGAACGGCCGTTTCATATCGGAATTGCAGCCGGAACGGCGCATGTATGCGAACCCGCCGCAGCCTTTGTCGACGGTTGCTATCCACACCAATTTGGTCAGCGATCTTTACGCCGTTTTGGGCGAGCCAAATGGCAAAGGCGGTTTTGTCGTTCATATTTATCACAATCCGTTGGTGCCTTGGCTTTTCTTCGGCGCCGTTATGATGGTGTTTGGCGGCCTGGTATCACTGACAGACAGGCATCATCGCATCGGCGCGCCCTTCCGCAGGCTCGTAGCGAAAATCCCTATGCCCGCGAGAAAAATAGCCGCCACCAGTTCTGTCACAACTGACCGCGGTAAGCGCCCGCCGAGCTGGATGTATACCATGCCGACGCTTGCGTTTGCCGTTCTGGTTGGATTTTTCATCTACCGGCTCTATCTGGTCGAGGAAGGTTATGCGCCGAACTTGATCCCATCAGTGCTGATCGACAAACCGGTGCCCATCTTCGATCTGCCTTCTCTGCAAGCTGGCGAACGCGGCTTCAAAACCGCGGATTTGCGAGGCAAGGTTACTCTGATCAATTTTTTTGCGTCATGGTGCATCCCGTGCCGGGAGGAACATCCCATACTGCCGGAAATCACCAAGGCCGGAATCGTACTGGTTGGCATTAATTACAAGGATCGCCCCGAAGACGCCAAAACCTGGCTGGCACAGTTGGGTAACCCCTTTGGCATCGTGGCCGTAGATCGGGATGGGCAAACCGGAATCAATTTTGGCGTATACGGCGTGCCGGAATCCTATCTTATTGATAAGCATGGGGTGATCCGCTGGAAGCAGACTGGGCCATTGACGCCCGATATCATACGCGACCGCTTGCTGCCGATGGCGGAAAAGCTAAACAAGTGAGACATTGCACGCTCACTTCGTCGATGTTTGTCAGCATAGCCCTGATTGTTGCTGTCTGGTGCACGATGGGAACGGCCTGGGCGATCAGGCCCGATGAGATGTTATCCAATCCCAAGCTGGAAGCGCGCGCGCGTGAAATCGGCAAGGAACTACGTTGCCTCGTTTGCCAGAACCAATCCATTGACGATTCCGACGCCGATTTGGCGCACGATCTACGGGTTTTAGTGCGCCAACGCGTGCAGGCCGGCGACACCGACGAGCAGGTCAAACAATACATCGTGGCCCGTTACGGAACCTATGTCCTGTTGAAGCCGCCTTTTGATGCCGAGACTTATTTTTTGTGGTTTGGACCACTCATCTTGCTGCTCTGCGGCGCTGTGCTAGCTACGATTTACTACCGCCGCACCGTTCGAGCAGCGGATACAGCGCCGCTTTCCGAGGATGAAAAACAGCGCCTCGTCCCACTGATCGGCGACCCGGAAGCCAGGACATAGGGGGCGACATGATGTTGTGGGTGCTTTTCGCGTTCCTGACTTTCGCCGTCATTGCGATACTGCTTGTCCCTCTTTTGAAAAGAGCGGGGGGGAAAGTACCTACGCGGGCCGATTACGACATCGCTGTTTATCGTGACCAACTGAAGGAGATCGAACAGGAGATCGAGCGCGGTCTTCTGGCCGAGTCGCAGGCCGACGCTGCACGGGCGGAGGTTCAACGCCGCATGCTGGCGGCCGAGGACGCCGAACTCAAGGCGCCCGCAAAGATTGTATCGGTAGACAACCGCTTCACCCGGCTCGCGGTTATTGTCGTGATCGCGGCGATTCTGCCTATTGGCGCGGCCATTTTGTACAGCATCTTGGGTTCCCCTCAACTGCCGGGAAAACCTTACGCTTGGCGGCAGGAGAACGATCCTGAGTTCGTCGTCACGGCAGCGGCAGATAGGCTGGAAGCGCAGTTGCAAAATAGCCCGACTGCGGCTGGTTATCAGCGTCTCGCCGAGATGTATTTCGCCGCACGCAATTACGAACAAGCTGTTGCGGCCGATCGCCGCGCGATTAGCCTCGGTGCAAACGACGCCACGACCTGGTCCGAGCTTGGAGAAGCGGAAGTGATGACGAATGGCGGCGCGGTGGTGCCCGAAGCTTTACAGGCATTCATCAATGCGCTCGGTATAGATTTACGCAGCGAGCGTGCGCGCTTTTATATAGGCCTTGCTGAGGCGCAGATAGGTAATCTGAAACAGGCGGTCGCCATCTGGCGCGATCTGGAAAAGGACAGTGATCCCGACGCGCCCTGGATGCCGATGTTGCACGAGCATATTACCGTGTTCTCCAAGGAAGGAGGCTTTGATCCAGCTTCCGTCCCGCCCAGCCAGCCCTCCACTGCTGATCTGAATGCCGGAATTGCCGCGATGATGAACGCAATGCACGCGCAAGCGGGCGTGAACGCCTCTTCTGCTCCTGCTGCTAATAACGACAGCCAGGATACCATGATCCGCGGCATGGTTGCGCAACTGGCAGCGCGTATGGAAAATAATCCGGATGACGCGGAAGGCTGGCGGCGTCTTGCGCACGCCTACAACGTGTTAGGAGAAAAAGAAAAAGCACGCGCTGCCATCGATCATGCTGTTCGTCTGAAACCGGCTGATGTTGATGTGCAGTTGATCCTGGCGGAAATTCAACTGGCGGCGGCGGCTCCAGGCGACGACACGCCAAAGGATTTCATCTTTACAATGCGTACTGTTCTGAAGCTCTCCCCGGAGAATGTGCCCGCACTCTATTATGTCGGCTTGGCTGAGCAGAAAGCCGGCCATACCACAGAAGCGCGAACTCTTTGGAACAAGGCTCTCTCGCTCACTGCCGCCAATGACCCGCTGGCGATTAGCATCCACAACCGGCTTAACATCATGTCCGGCAAAGCAAACGCACCTTAAATAAATGATGTGATATATACGAACCGCTTTCCGGGCCTCAGTGCGAAATACAGTATTTATTTCATATGGTTAGGAGCGAATCATCCAATAAGAAAATATGGAATGATTTCGATGCGCCGGTGAACGATGTTGCGAGTTCAAGCATTGTGTAACGATACTACGACTTCTAATATTGCGATCAGGCGCTGAGAGCGCAGATGATTGCACATAATGGACGGGAGCCAGCCATGTTACGCGTGTTGAGCTATGCCATCGCATCTGTCGTATTGATTATTGCCCCGCAAGCGTTCGCTGCAAATGGTCAACAAGTCTACGATCAAAATTGCGCTGTTTGTCACAACAACTTGGACCCCAAGATTGGTGACAAAGCGACCTGGGCACCCAGGATCAAGCAGGGCCACGATGCACTCGTTGCCTCTGTTATCAACGGCAAGGGTGCGATGGCGCCGCGCGCCGGCAAACCGTCCCTCTCTGATGACGACATCAAGGCAGCAGTGGATTACATCGAAAGTAAAGCGAAGTAGCCATCACAGGAGTGCTCATATGAGGTGGCCGTCTTCCTTCGCTATTGCAGTAATGCTGAGTATTATGTCTTCGACCGGCAGCATGATGCTGATCGCTTCTGATCATGCGTCGGCTGCCGGGATTCAGATAAGTTTCTCAAAAGATGTGCTTCCAATCTTCAAGGACAATTGCGCCAGCTGTCATCAGCCTGGTGCGGAGGGGACACTAAATGAGCGGCCTCGACCTCAGTAATTATGAGGGTGTTATGGCCGGCACAAAATATGGACCTGTGATAGTTCCCGGCAATTCCGAAGGAAGCAATTTGATGTGGTTACTTGACTGGCGTGCATCTCCAGAACTCCGCATGCCGCACGGAAAAGGACAGCTTCCGGTACAGTTTCGCGACACTATCCGGCGCTGGATTCAGCAGGGCGCGAAAAACAACTAGGCTAGTACAGCCGCCTTTATGGCTGGCGCCGCAAGTCGGATGCGCATGTCATTGCGTGCCGACCATCTGGTTATCGCCTTCCTGCCAGCGACCTGCGCGCTTTAACGCATCCACCACTTCACGCGGCATATAACGCTCATCGTGCTTGGCCAGCACTTGCGTTGCCATGAATACACCATTGCTGTTTCTGGAACCCAAGGCGACGACGCCCTGCCCTTCGCGAAACAAATCCGGCAATTCACCGCGATAAATCACCGGCACGCTTTTGGCACCATCGGTTATCGTGAACCGCACCTCCAGGCCGGTGCCACGCATGACACTTCCCTTCTGCACCAGCCCGCCAATGTGGAAACTTCGCCCCAATGGCACCGGACGGCTCGCCAAATCGCTTGGGCTGTAGAAAAATAACACGTTATCTTGCAACGCAAAAACAATGAGCGCCGTGCAGCCCGCCGCTGCCACGATGACAGCCAGCGCGAATGCCATACGCCTTTGTTTCTTTGGGCTCATTATTGTCCTTGGCTACCTCTGTCTAGGGAATGTCGGATTGACGCAGGTCAAACTAGCGCCTGGATTTTCTGGTAAGCTTACGTCGTTTGTACGATAAGAACACATTCTAGTACAAATCAACGGGAGAAGCTCATGTCACAAAGTGCAAAAGGTCCAAGCAGAGTAACGTTGATGGCCATTGCACTATCGGCTATCGCATTTCAGGCCAACGCGGCTGAAACCATGATCGATCAGAAAAATCTCAAATTCGTTCCGAATGCCGTGACTATCAACGTTGGTGACACAATTCGTTTCAAAAATAGCGACCGCTTTTCTCACGATGTGACGATCGTAAACCCGGACGGCACATCCGACGACAAAGGCCTGATGAAATTCAAGGAAGAATTCGCAGTGTCATTTGCCAAACCTGGCGCCTATAAAATTCACGACAGGTTACATCCCCCAATGACCGCGGTAGTTACAGTGCGATGACTAAATGGGTTTGAATTTATTTGGTCGGACTGGCTTGCTATCCGAGCGCTAACTTTTTCTGCGTTGATCCAGCGCCACCACAAAACGGCGTAGTGAATCAGAAGTCGCTCCGCGATCCAGCATAACTTCCACAATTTGGAATTTCCCTCTTGCTTTCCACGCCGCTTCAAGTGCCGCTTCAAGCTCAGCGCGCGTCCGCACGCGGCACCCAATACCGCCCAATGATGGCGCCATATCGGCAAAGTGCCAATCGCTCAGATCATTGAAATGCGCGTCTGGATCGAAGACACGAAGCATTTCCCAACTGCGGTTGTTCAGCACAACAACAATGGGATCCAGACCATAGCGTTGACAATTGCCAAGCTCCCAGCCGGTCATTTGGAAAGCGCCATCGCCAACCAGCACGAGCGGGCGTTTGCCGGACGCTGCCTGAATTCCAAGAGCTGCCGGAACCGCAAAGCCCATGCTTGCGTAATAGCCCTGGGCTACCAGGTCGACATAATCGATCTCTAACGAGACGAACAGGCTGTCTCCGATGTCGCAGGCCAAAGGCATCGAACCATGCCTCAGAAAGAATTCATTGATGGCAGCTGCGATATCTGAAGGCTCAACTGGGCGTCCATCAGCAAGAAAACGCCGCCGCGCGACGGTTGTCTTCGGCAGTAGGTTCAATTCCCGCCTGATATCGAGTTTTGATAGTTCGATGACCAGATCGCGAAGCGGCAGGTGAGGATAAACGTGATGAGCAACCCGAACTTCGCCGTTAAAGGCGTGTATTACACGCCTTAAATCCAATCGGTGCGCGGGAACCCCCAGATTGGTGTCGGAGAGAATAACTCCCAGCATGATGAGGCAGTCTGAATCTTCTACCAGCGACGTCATGGCCGGATCGCCTGCGAGCCCCAAATAGCTATGCGAAACTTGTTCCAAGTGTCCCGCTACGACGCCGCGCCCCATCAGACTGCTAACCGCGGGGATATTGGTGAGGCGGATCAATTCCGCGATTTCGTCCTCTAATCCAAACCGGCGCGCTTCCACACCAATCATCAGTACGGGCTGCTTCGCTTTATGAATGAGATTTGCTATTTCTTCAGCGCATGCTGCGGCGGCATCATGATTGGTATCACGCGGCCAACGCTTCACAACAGCATCACAGCACAGTGCAGCGGCATCCATCGGGATCTCGAAATAAACAGGCATCGACCTTTCAACGCAGGCACCAAGTGTCCGCGCGATAAGTTCCGGCACACGCTCTGGGTCATCAAGAACAGCTTGACTGCATGTTATTTCCCGGAACAGACGCAATTGGCTACCAAGAGAACGCACTTGATGGTGAACGCCGAGCGAGGCCTGGGCATGAGTTCTTGGGTGGCGCGGCAGAAATAACGACAAGGGGCGAACGCTCGACATAGGCGGCAGCGACCGCGTTCAGGAGATTCAAAGCGCCGGCGCCATATGTTACGGCCACCACGCCCACCCCTAGGCCTATACGAGCAGCAGCATCTGCGGCGTAAGCAACGCCAGGCTCATGGCTTAACGTATACAAGGGAAGGATCTTGGTTTCTTCGATGATGCGAAACATCGGCAATGCGTAGTCGCCTGGAATCCCGAATATCGCGCGCGCGCCATGATTACGCAGTGCGCCCAGTAAGCTCTCTGTTAAGTTGAGTTCAGCCATGAGGCCCTGCCTGATTGGTACCGAATTTCCCTGCTTTTGAGCCATGTCCGCATTGATCTAGATCAATGCGCATACAATTGCTCGTAGTATCATTTTTCTAACGGGTGATTTCCCCCGGATCGCCCTGAATGGAACTAACGGCCCTAGCCACCTGTGGCTGGGGCCGTTCCTATTTTCTGGCAGGTCTGCCGGTTCCAAAAAAACTTCCCGTGAGGTGACGTCGACACTGATTAACATGAAACAGTTTTGATTTGCATCGATGTTGATCTGGATCAATACTTTGGCGTGGTTCAAGCAGTGATATTTCCAATGTCACGATTTAACCTAGCAACCAAAAACCAAGAACATCCGACGCATCGGGCTTACCCATGCGATACATGCAAGGTACGCGACATATCTGCTTGTGCTTCGCTCAACCCAGACGACATGCGGCGCCTCACGTCAATCATGCAAGCCGTTGCCATACCACCGCATCGATTGATATTCGTGGAAACCGATCCCGCCAGGAACGTCTTTAACCTGACCGAAGGTGTGGTGAAAATCTATAAAATGATGGTGGATGGTCGCCGCCAGATTACGGGGTTTCTCTTCCCAGGTGACTTTCTTGGTCTCGTCCATAACGAATCGTATGCATACACTGCCGAAACGGTTACCGAAACCAAGCTATGCCAATTCCCTAGAGGTCAACTCGAAGCGCTGCTCGACGAATTGCCCAGCCTAGAGCAGAGACTGCTGGGAATGGCATCTCATGAACTTGCAGCCGCACAAGACCAAATGATCTTGCTGGGCCGAAAGTCCGCGCGCGAACGCGTGGCGTCATTTTTACTGATGCTGTCGAAGGCGGCCGAACGGCAAGGGCAGCAAAGCAACCCGATCCTTATTCCAATGCCACGCACCGATATTGCGGATTATCTCGGTCTCACGACTGAAACCGTCAGCCGCACCCTGACCCAATTCAACGGGGAGCACCTTATCCATCTCATGAATGACAAGCACGTGCAGCTTGTGGATCCAACTGCCCTATTCAAGGTTGCAGCCGGAATTTAGTGCCCTATCAGGCACTCAAATGATGCCAGTTAGCTACTTAAATTATCCGGGGACTTGGCCGATCCGGAATTGATCTGAATTATCGACCCATTCTGCCAAGTGCATAGATTAATAGCGCAAGCGGACGCTTTGTTACGAGCAGGCTTGCAAGATTTACGAGAAGGAGGAAGTTCCAATGACATATCTGGTCCCCCAATCGCCGTGGTTCAGGCCGGGTTCGAGCTTCGAGCCATACAATGGGTTCTTTTCCTCCATGCCAAGCGAGATCGATCATTTCTTTGATGACTTCGGTCGTTATTCAGCGCCAAAGTCTTATGGGAGCGAATACGCTGGTGTGGCGCCGCGGATGAGCGTGAGTGAGACCGACAACTGGGTCGAAATCGAAGCGGAATTGCCCGGTGTCGACGAGAAAGACGTCGAGGTTATGTTGAACGACGACGTCATCACGATCAAAGGCCAGAAAAAGTTCGCGCATGAAGAGACCAAGAAGGATTATTATTATTGTCAGGAACGGACATTCGGCAGGTTCGTACGGTCATTCACTCTGCCGTTCACGCCCGATCCCAAGACAGTAAAGACCTACTTCACCAAAGGCGTGCTGAATATTACGGTTCCGAAACCGGCAGGCGTTGCGAAGATGGTCAAGATTCCGGTCAAAGCGATCGATTAAGGCCGAGAAATAGCGCCGCCGGCAAATGCCCGGCGCGCCCGCTAGTGGCATGGGACGGGTCATTCCGTCCCATGCTGCGTTAGTAGAACATCGCCAGAACTTCTTAGTTTCCAGCAAATAATGTGTGACCGCCTGCCACACGATGTGCGAACCCGCGCCATCCCCGACCCTATTCCCAGACGGCCACGCCAGACCCGAATTCAGTGGTGGGCCAGTCTTCGCCTTTCAATCCTGGTTCAAACTAAAGTCACTTGGTTCGTAAGTGCTGGGCCGGCCGTAACGGCCTGGTCCGACGAGCAAAAATCGTTAATACCGTCTCACTATCGTGACCATTTTCGACCCCCGGGAAAGGCGCGAAATGTGACACGTTACGGCTTTGTGTTTGTCGTATGGTTATGGCGTCTTGAAAACGATCCAACACCCGATAATTAGACCGCTGTCACATGGGGCTCACGCGTTTCACGACAATAAAAAGTGTCCTTTATTTGCTGTGGCAAGGCCGAACCAGTTCACACCCCGGTTAACGCGGCTGTCTGAGGAGGGCGGAAGCGATATTCGGCAGGGCCAAATCGTGGTGGACTCGCAATCAACCTGACGTCAGGCGCGCTATTAAACCACGTTACCTGGCAGCGCTTACTAATCTTATAGTCGCCAGCGTAGAGCCATGCTGTCTCCGTCGATCTTTGCGTTGACAATAGCTGGCCAACATTGGGGTGATTTCATGTTCAGCAGCAATCCATTCGCTGAGCTTTCGGTGTTCATACCGCCCGCTATCATGCAGACCTACGTCGTGGTCATGATAATCCTGGTTGTGGGTGGCACGCTTTACGACACCCTGCACAAGAAGAGCGCCATTTACTTCTTCAACAATTGGCGGAATGCAAAAAAGAAAGGAACCCAGCGAGTCGGTGGTGGAAAAATGGTGTCCCTCGCGATTCAAGCCGCTGTCGTAGAGGGTCTGACTGCCGGTGAATTCTGCAGCGTGCGGCGCAGACTTGCCCACCTGCTGACGATGTACGGTTTCCTGGCTTACGCGATCACAACTTTCATCATGGTGTTCTGGTACCCAACGCCCGCTACCCCCGCGCCCGCCATCCTGCCGCAACTCTGGTACATCGGCGCCCTGATGGTTTGCATCGGCGGTTACTGGTTCTGGTTCTTCATACGGGTCGACGTCTCCGCCGAAGGCAATTCGCCCTTCCGCATTGTGCGCGCCGATCTGTTTATCCTTTCGCTTCTGGCAAGCGCGACACTGGCACTAGTGTGGGCTTACCTGCAGGCGACGGGCAACGCATGGACGAATGTGTTCCTCGGGTTGTACCTCATCGCCACTACGGTGCTCTTCGGATCCGTTCCTTGGTCCAAATTCTCGCACATGTTCTACAAGCCCGCAGCGGCATTTCAGAAACGGGTGGAACAGGCGAACGGTTCAAGGAGCAACCTGCCGGGCCCTGCCGACAAACCCGAAATTTTTGGGAGCGCGCGTGAGCAGCCCCGGCATTATTAGCCGGCCCATCATTGGTCTTCGATGCAGGAGGTAACAAGATCATGCCGACATTTGTTTATATGACTCGCTGCGACGGCTGCGGATACTGCGTCGATATCTGCCCTTCTGACATCATGCACATCGATACGACTTATCGCCGGGCCTACAACATAGAGCCCAATATGTGCTGGGAGTGCTACGCTTGTGTGAAAGCGTGTCCACAACACGCGATTGACGTGCGCGGTTATGCTGACTTCGCTCCCTTGGGTCACAGTGTTCGGGCGCTCCGTGAAGAGAAGAAGGGCACCATTTCCTGGAAAATCACGTTCCGCGACGGCCGAGAAAAGAATTTCGTATCCCCGATCCGGACGACGCCATGGGGATCGATAAAATCTTCGTCTGAGTATGAGGCACCTAGCCAGGATGCCTTGAAGACCCAGGAACTCGCACACGAACCGGAAGCCCTAAACATCGATAAGTTGCCTGCGTTGACTCCGGATAAACTCAAGCAAGGGCTGGTCTAGTGGGTCTGTTCACGCGCAGAAAAACGGTCTTCGTGGATTCGGACATCCTCGTCATCGGCGGCGGCATGGCCGGCTGCGGCGCGACTTACGAATCCAGGTATTGGGGCCGGGATCTCAAAATTGTTTGCGTCGAAAAGGCGAACATCGAGCGCAGCGGCGCCGTCGCCCAAGGCTTGTATGCGATCAACTGCTACATGGGAATGCAGTGGGGTGAAAACCAGCCCGAAGATCATGTCCGCTACGCGCGCAACGACCTGATGGGGCTTGTCCGCGAAGACCTGGGCTATGACATTGCCCGGCATGTCGACGCCACCGTGCACATGTTCGAGGAGTGGGGACTTCCGATCATGAAGAACCCGGAAACCGGGCGTTACCAGCGCGAGGGCAAATGGCAGATCATGATTTACGGCGAGAGCTACAAGCCGATCGTCGCCGAGGCCGCCAGCAAAGCCGCTTCTGAAGTCTACAACCGGATCATGGTGACCCATCTGCTGATGGACCGGACGAAGCCCAACCGCGTCGCCGGAGCTGTCGGTTTCAACGTGCGCAGTGGGGACTTCTACGTCTTTCAAGCGAAGGCCGTCATCGTATGTGCCGGTGGCGCGTCGCACATCTTCAAACCGCGCGCGGTTGGCGAAGGCATGGGGCGGACCTGGTACGCGCCCTGGAGCAGCGCCTCTGCTTATGCGTTACCGATCCTCGCCGGCGCCAAGATGACGCAGATGGAAAACCGGATCGTTCTCACACGGTTCAAGGACGGCTACGGTCCGGTAGGCGCTTATTTCCTGCATCTCAAGACTTACACAGAAAATGCGTACGGAGAAGAGTACGAGTCCAGATGGCACGATCACACCAAGGAATTGGTAGGGGATTACGTTGATCGGCATCCAGTACCGACCTGCTTGCGGAATCACGCCCTGCTAGAGGAGGTCAAGGCGGGCCGCGGCCCCATCCGCATGGTGACCAAGAAAGCCTTCCAGGATCCGCACATGGAGACTATTGGCTGGGAAAACTTCCTCGGCATGACGATTGGCCAAGCAGTCGTCTGGGCGTCGCAGAACATTGATCCCAAGCATACCAATCCTGAGCTGACCACGTCCGAGCCTTACGTCATGGGTTCGCATGCCACATGTTCTGGCGCATGGGCGAGCGGACCGGCGGATTATGCCCCCTCAGAATATCAGTGGGGATACAACCGGATGATGACCGTGGATGGGCTTTTCGGCGCAGGCGACACCATTGGCGGCACCGCACACAAGTTCTCGTCGGGATCCTTCACCGAAGGCCGGATAGCAGGAAAGGCGGCCGTCAATTACGTGAACGACCTCGGCAAAGAGCAGCTCCAGGTCAGTGAGAGGGAGTACCGAGATCTTGAGAGGATCATTTTCCAACCTCTGGAAAACTACAAAGTCGGCCGCAATGAGATCGTCGCCGGAACCGTTTCGCCGAGCTATCTTTTACCCATGCACGGTCTTCAGCGTCTCGAGAAGATCATGGACGAATATGTGGGTGGCATCAGCGCCCACTACACGACCAACGAGCCGTTGCTCACGCGCGGCCTGGAGTTGTTGAGTATGCTGAAAGAAGACCTCGACCATCTCGGGGCCGAAGACCTTCACCAGCTTCAGCGGGCGTGGGAGCTACAACACCGAGTCCTGGCCTCAGAGGCTGTGACACAACACACTATGTTCCGAACGGAAACGCGTTGGCCGGGGTATTACTATCGGGCCGATCATCGGAAGCTGGATGATATCAATTGGCATTGCTTCACACTATCCCGCTACGACCGGCACTCCGGGCAGTGGGAATTGGAGAAAGCCCCCGTTTATCACATCGTCGATTAGGCGGAGTCCATCGCAGAACTCTTCGATGTGATGAGACGCGCCCAGTGCCGTCGTCTTCTGCTAACTGTTACATCACTGCTCACCCAATTCTTGGTTGACAGCATGACTGCCGCGCAAGAAGTGAATAATCAGTGCACACTGGCGTTAGCGCCATGATATCTGATCAACTAATGCGTGGCTGCATGTTGTAGTGTATAATTGAAATCATATTCGCTACCTTTGGCGTCGCGCGCATGCAATGCCATTTGGCCTCGCACGTCGGCGTATTTGCCTGTGCCGCCGGTTACAGCGAGAGTGGTATCGCCGGCATCGAGATAGGGCCCCTCGACCGTGATTTGGCCTGCCGCAAGCGTGAGCGTCCACAAACATTCATAGGATTTGCCCGTCACGATTCGGATGCAGAAGCCCTGATCGCTTCCGACCTTGGTCTTGTCTGCGGCGTCGAACACGTCATTGATGAAGGTCAGCACGTCGCCGCGGTTGTCGGCAGCCTTACCGATATGCGCCGTTTGATCCGAAGTAGCATGTTCGATGACGTGTAATTTCTCAACATCCGCTGCGATGGCGCTAGACACACTCATCACAAAAAATGCTGCTGAGATACAGATGAGTTTATCAAAGGACGATTGCGTCATTGTTGCTCTCCATTGCATCCATACGTTATTCAGACCTCAGGCCGTTTCCAGGCGTCACCTGCGGGGGCCATGCCACTGGCATAGGGCTGTGCCAGCGCCATATAAATCAGGCCTGCGCCGACAATCATGAGCCATGTAAGGCTCATGGAATAATTGATGTACCACGATGCGTTCGGTGTGCGCGGCCAGCTCATGTCAATGATAGCGCCGATACCATAAACCAGCGCCACAATATTGATGCCCATGCCCCAACCGGCGAGCGTGAATTTGCCGGCTGGTTTCCAGCCCTTTAACCGCGCGCTGAGCGCCCCGATTACAATCATCTGGAATGCCGCATAGATGCCGATAATGGCCGAGGCCACGATGGTGGCGATTGCGTTCTGGAAGAACAATCCCAGGCAAATGATAAGTACGGACACAACACCCGAAAGCACCAGCGCGTTTGCTGGCACATGATGCGAAACCGAAACCTTGCTCAAACTATCGCTGCCGACAATCATCTTGTCGCGCGCATAGGCGAACACCAGCCGGCTCGTTGCCGCCTGTAAGCTAAGAATACATGACATAAACGAAACCATCACCACAATCACCACCAGCTTAGCGTCGACAGGGCCGAATGCGCTCAACAGCAACTGCTCCACCGGATTATTGATCTTGCCCGAAACAACGGCGGGAATATCGGGCAACGCCATGATCAGGGCCAAGCATACGAAAGCCGCAGCTGCCATGCCGACATATATAGTCATGCGCATGGCGCGCGGAATGTTGATGCCGGGATTTGGCGTTTCTTCGGCGACGTCGCCACAGGCCTCGAAGCCGTAACAGGTGAAAAGCCCGGTGACGGCGGCGGCGAGAAATGCGGGCCAATAGGCGCCATCTTGAAGAATGCCAAAACTGTTGAAGACCACGCTGAAAGGCTGGTGGCGCTCGAACACCAGCAAATATGTGCCTACCACGATCGCGCCGATGATCTCGCAGATAAATCCGAACATGGCGACGCGCGCGAGCAGCTTGGTGCCCGCAAGGTTGATGAGCGTCGAAAGCGCGACCAGTGCAATCGCGATCACGGTGGTGATGACGGGTGTACCTTCGAAGCCAAGCAGCGTGGCAAGGAACGGCCCAGCGCCCACGGCAACTGCCGCAATGGTCGTGAACAACGCCCAGCCATAGATCCACCCTGCCATCCACGCCCAACGCTTGCCGACAAGCCTGCGCGCCCAGGGATAAAGACCGCCGGAAATCGGAAACTGCGACACTACCTCGCTGAAAATCAGGCAAACGAGAAACTGACCGAAGGCGGCTATGAAATACGACCAAAACATCGGCGGACCGCCCGTGCTCATGCCGAAATCGAACACGGAATAGACGCCAACCACAGGCGAGAGATACGTGAAGCCCAAGGCAAAATTCTGCCAAAGGCTCATCGAGCGATCGAATTTCGCGGTGTAGCCGAGTGCGCTGAGCTGTTTGGCATCGGCGTTATCTGTGGCGGGTTCAGAGCCGGCAGTGTTCATTTTGTGTCTCGAATTTTGTTTCGGGAAGTTGCGGGAAGAATTCACAATGACTTTTCGTCCGCCGGGCACGCACGAAGGGGTCGCAGAAGGTGGTTGTTATATATAACATGCACGACACTTGCCCGGAACCACCCACCCGCGCCGGGAACTTTCACAAATCAGGGGACAGAATCTATGGATACGGAATTTCTTATTGGCGCGCGTTTCGAGAAAGGGGCAGGAACGCCAGAACGTATTCTGAACCCGAAGACCGGCGCGCACATCATAGATGTGCCGGAAGCATCGCTAGCCCAGGTCGAAGCGGCGGCGAACGCGGCGGCCAATGCATTTGAGAGCTGGTCGCACACAACGCCGGCCGAGCGTTCGGCACTGCTTCTGAAGCTGGCCGATCTTATCGAACGCGATGCCGAAGCATACGCCGAGCTGGAAGCACTCAATTGCGGCAAGCCGCGCCATCTTGTTCTGGCGGATGAGATTCCCTCTATCGTCGATTGCTTTCGCTTTTTCGCGGGCGCAGTGCGCACCGTGCAGGCGCCCGTGACGGCAGAATATCTTGCTGGCCATACCTCCATGGTCCGGCGCGATGCGGTAGGCGTGGTCGCTTCCATCGCGCCTTGGAATTATCCACTGATGATGGCGGCATGGAAGCTTGCGCCTGCTCTTGCAGGCGGCAACACAGTGGTGCTGAAACCGTCGGAACAGACCCCGCTCACTGCGCTAAAGCTCGCGCGGCATCTGGCGGAAGTATTTCCCGAAGGCGTTACAAACATTATCTGCGGCCGCGGCGAACCCGTAGGCCAGTACCTGATCTCACATCCCAAAGTCGCAATGATCTCGCTTACCGGCGACATAGGAACCGGTAAGAAAGTTCTGGCTGCGGCGGCATCATCCATCAAGCGAACACACCTTGAGCTTGGCGGCAAGGCGCCGGTGATCGTGTTTGACGACGCCAATCTCGAAGAGGTGGTGTCGGGGCTTCGTATCTTCGGCTTCTACAATGCCGGGCAGGATTGCACGGCGGCGTGCCGTGTCTATTCAGGGCCGAAGATTTACGATCGGCTGGTGGCCGATCTATCTTCGGCAGCTTCGTCGTTGCGGTACAATCAAAAAGACGACGCGCAAAATGAGATCGGCCCACTGATTTCGGAACGCCAGCGTAACCGCGTGTCGGGTTTCGTCGAGCGTGCGAGCGCTTCCAAGCACATCTCTATTGCCGCGGGAGGCAAGACGGTTGGGGGCGGAGGATTTTATTACCAGCCGACCATTGTAGCGGGTGCACGCCAGGAAGACGAAATCGTCCGCCGAGAAGTTTTTGGACCCGTAATCTCCGTCACGCGCTTTGGCGATGTGGACGAAGCCGTGGTGTGGGCGAACGATTCTGATTATGGACTCGCCTCGTCCGTTTGGACCCGGGATATCGCCCGCGGGTTATCGGCCGCAGCCCGGCTGCGTTATGGCTGTACTTGGATGAACTGCCACTTCATGCTGGCCAACGAAATGCCGCATGGTGGACTGAAACAATCCGGCTACGGCAAGGATCTAAGCGCTTTTGCACTTGAAGATTATACAATTGCGCGTCACGTCATGGTGAAAATTCAATAGCGTTTGCGGGGGGAGGCTTTCATGGACGACAAGAAGCGAGAACTGGCGCAAAAGCGCGAGCTTGAGCCCGAAAGTGCCATTGATCGACGCGATTTTCTGAACGGGGTTGCTATTGGCGCGGCCGCCTTGTCAGGAGGGTTGGCTACACCTGCCGCCGCGACTGCCGCGCCGTTCATGCAGGATCGTCCTGACTATTATCCGCCGGCGCTGAACGGCATGCGCGGCAGCCATCCCGGATCATTCGAAACCGCGCACAGTTTGCGTGACGGAACGTTTTGGGATCACGCCGAGAAGCCCGAAGACACTATCGCGGTTTACGACCTCATTATTGTGGGTGCCGGAATAAGTGGACTTTCTGCCGCACATTTCTTCCGCGCGGCCAAGCCCAATGCCCGCATCCTTATTCTCGATAATCACGACGATTTCGGGGGTCACGCCAAGCGCAATGAATTCCACCTGGCAGGGCATCTTGAATTGCTGAATGGCGGCACGCAACTGATCGACAGCCCGCATCCTTACAGCCCGGTCGCGGCGGGATTGTTGAAGCAGCTCGGCATTGAGCCCAGTACTCTCACCAGTACGTGCGACAAACCCGAAATTTACAAAGGATTGGCACCTGCAACCTTTTTCGACAAGGAAACCTTCGGCGAGGACCGCCTGGTTGTCGGCTGTGTACGCGGGGAACCCGAACACACGATTTCCTGGAAGGATTTTCTCGCACGTGCGCCGCTCAGTCCGCGTACCCAGGCCGATATTTTGCGCGTCGAGGAAGGCAAGGTGGATTATTTTCCAGGCCTCACTTCGGTGCAGAAGAAAGACAAGCTCTCGCGCATGAGCTACCGCGACTATCTGGAAAAGGTAGCCAAGGTGGATGCCGTCACGCTCGCTTTCTATCAAACCATCACGCATGATGAATGGGGTGTCGGCATCGATGCCGAGCCCGCGCTCGATTGTTGGGGTTTCGGCCTTCCAGGCTTTGACGGATTGAAGCTGGAGAAGGGTTCGGTTCAGCGCATGGGCTATACCGCGGCGGGTTACGAAGACAACCCCGAGCTGCCTACATTCCATTTCCCCGACGGCAACGCCACTATTGTGCGGCTGTTGGTCCGCAATCTGATTCCCAAAGCAATGCCTGGCCACACAGTCGAGGATGTTGTCACAGCACGCGCAAATTATGCGGAACTCAACCGCGCGGGCGCGCCGATTGCCATCCGGCTGAGCTCAACTGTGGTCGGGGTGCGCAACATCGGCGACGCAAAAGCCTCGCGTGGTGTGGAAGTTGCCTACGCACGCGGCGGGCGCGTCTTCCGCGTTCATGGCGCTAACTGTGTACTTGCGGGCTGGAACATGATGATCCCGTATCTCTGCCCTGAATTACCGGAGGCACAAAAGAACGCGCTACACGAACTGGTGAAGATACCACTGGTCTATGCCAGTGTGGCGCTCAGGAACTGGCACGCCTTTCACAAGTTAGGCGTGCAGTCGATTTCGGCGCCGCAAGGGTATTTCACTGCATACCAGCTAAATTTCCCCGTGGACATCGGCGGTTACAAAAGCATGCGTTCGCCCGACGATCCCATTCTGCTTTTTCTCGTTCGCGCCCCGGTTTCGCCGGGCCTTCCGGAACGCGACCAGCATCGCGCCGGACGTGCCGAACTTCTTGTCACGCCGTTCGAAACTTTCGAGCGCAATATCCGCGATCAGTTGTCGCGCATGCTTGTGGGAACGGAATTCGACGCGGCCAAGGATATCCTCGCGATCACGGTCAACCGTTGGCCGCATGGTTATGCGTATGAATTCAATCCGCTGTTCGACGACTTCAGCCTTCCCCCCGATAAATGGCCGAATGTTGTGGGCCGCAAGCCATTCGGCCGTATTTTCATCGCCAACTCGGATTCGGGAGCGAGGGCTTACACCGACTCCGCCATCGATCAGGCGCGCCGGGCGGTGGATGAGATTCTGGCTGCCTGAAGCAAAAATTACCCAGTAAAATCAACGTTCGCGGTGGGGTTGCGAGGGGCTGCTCTTGTTGACGTCATAGCGGCCAGCGCCAACAATGACAAATATGTGATGGCGTTGCTGTTTCGTGCATGGGGGGGCTTCGTGATGTCTGCCAGAATTATTACGTGCGGCCTTTTTGCTGTGGCCGCAATGCTTGCCGTTGCAAGCTTTCCATTTCCGGCCGTGGCGCAGACCACGAACGAGGGCGCTACCCCTATGGGGGCCGAGGATGTTGTCGTCACCGCCACCAGGCGCGACGAAATGGCCAGCAAGGTGCCGGAAAGCATCAGCGCCTTCACCTCTGAGAAGATCGATATACTCGACGCCAAGGATATCGGCGATCTGGTGCGTTTCACGCCCGGCGTGACCTTCGATGAGGCGAGCAAGAACATCTCTATCCGCGGCATCAATTCAACCGCGGGTGATGCGACCACCGGTATCTATATTGATGACACGCCGATTCAGTTGCGCGCGCTCGGCTTCGGTTCTGACAACACACTGCCCGCCGTTTTCGATCTTGAGCGCGTAGAAGTTCTGCGCGGACCACAGGGCACGCTGTTCGGAGCAGGATCCGAAGGCGGCACAGTGCGCTATATCACGCCGCAACCTAGCCTCACAGACTACAGCGTCTACGCCAAGAGCGAGATTTCGACCACTCAGGATGGCGCGCCGAGCTATGAAGGTGGTGTCGCGGTCGGCGGGCCTATCGTGCAAGACAAGCTTGGCTTCCGCGTGAGCGGGTGGTGGAGGCGTGACGGCGGTTGGATCGACAAGGTCGATTACATGACGGGCGACACGCTACAATCCAACACCAACAGTGTGAATACGTACGTGTTGCGCGGCGCCCTCATGTGGCAGCCGTTGGCCGCCCTGACGATCACGCCAAGCATCTACTATCAGAATCGCAACCAAAACAATCTCGACCAGTACTGGGTCGCTCTCTCCATCCCTGGCCGCGGCAACTACAAGACAGCGACGCCGGAGAACATGGCCGACAAGGATCACTTCGTATTACCGGCCCTTAAGGTCGATTATGACATCGGTGGCGCGGAGCTGATTTCCAATACGTCCTACTTTAGCCGTCATGAATTGGTGCAGGATTACAGCGGCTCACTCTACAATTTGTCTTATTTCCAGCAATCAGTGGATTATGGCCTCAATCCGGATTTCGAAACGCCCTGCATTGGGGGCCTCTGCGGGCCGATCGCGGCGCAGATTGCGGTGAATCCGGATTTTGTTGGCGTGCCGTTACTCGCGGCGAATACCATAGATTTACCCGGTTTCGGGCATTACGAGTCGGTAAACAACGTCACCAACGAACAAAGGAACTTCACGCAGGAAGTGCGCCTGCAATCGACTGACCCTGACGCGCGGCTCTCCTGGATCATTGGCGCGTTCTACTCGAGGCAAAGCCAGCTGAGCGTGGAAGAGATCAATGATCCGCAATTGGCGGCTCTGACAGAATATCTTTGGGGCGATACCATCGAGAACATCTGGGGCGTGGGCCTGCTGCCCAATGGTGACGACTACATCAACCACACCCAAGCCCACGAACGTCAAATCGCGTTATTCGCCAACGCGACCTATGCGATCACCGAGCAATTGAAGTTGCAAGCAGGCGCGCGCATTGCCAAGACGCATTTTGACTTCACCAACTTCTCGGATGGCGCGCAGAATTTCGGTCCGCTCTCTGTCCCGGGCGGCAAGCAGGAAGAGACGCCATTCACGCCGATGGCGAGCTTGTCCTATCAGATAACGCCGGATGACATGATCTATGCCACGGCGGCTAAAGGTTACCGCATCGGCGGCGCCAACCCACTTTTCCCGGTCGACGCCTGCACGGAAATCACAGTTGAGCCGACGTCCTACAATTCGGACACCGTGGTCAGCTACGAGGCGGGCACGAAGGACAGGTTTTTCGATGGGCGGCTGCTAGCTTCAGGTAGCGTGTACTACCAGACTTGGAGCAACATCCAGCAGTCCGTTACGCTGCCTTCCTGCGCTTTTCGCTACACGGTCAATCAGGGCGGTGCCGAAAGCATAGGCTTCGACCTTCAGGGCCAATGGCTTCTGACCGATGCGCTCACATTGGACGTCACTCTCGGCTATACCGATGCTCACTACACGGATACGGGTATCTCGGCCGGTTTGGAGCTGGCGCATAAGGGTGACAAGCTGCCAGGATCGCCCTGGACGTTCTCTCTTGGCGCGCAATATACAGCCAACGTATGGAATCACGACGCCTTCTTTCGCGTGGATTACGAATTCGCCAGCCGCGAAGCGGGACTTACGCCGGAACGCGATCCTAATACCTCGCTTTTCGATGGCGGCCTGGTCCCCGAACCGCAAACCAATTTGGTGTCGCTGCGCGCAGGCGCCACGTTCGGCAGTTTTAACCTCGCGGTTTTTGCAGACAATGTGTTCGACTCGCATCCGCAACTGGACCTGAACCATCAGGATGAATTCACGCTGTTGTACGAGGCGTCCACGCTGCGCCCGCGCACGATTGGGTTAACTGCGATCTATCACTACTGACCGCGCGCCTCAGCTTGCAAGCAAGGGAGAAGCCCGCTTGATGCGACGATTGAGCCTGGCTTTTGCGCTTGTGCTGTTGGCGGTTACGCCCGGTTCGGCTGCGGATGTAATCAAACCACTGAAAGTAAGTGCGCGCGATGCCGCGGGCGCCATCTTTAAGCGTGCGAACACCACGGTTACGAAAAAGAATGGCCAGAGATTCCTCGACAACGTCCTGCTGATGACGGCGGACAAGAAGTTCGAAACCGGTATGTTACCGGGCAGGAGTGAGCCACATCGACGTACGGACGCGTGGCTATGACGTGAACGAGTTCATGTATTTCCTCAAGGGCAAGGTGACCCTGACGTCCGCCGACGGCACCGTGCAGGTGATCCATTCGGGCGAAGCCGTCACCATCCCCCGCGGCTGGAAAGGCATATTCGACAGCAAGGGCTACACCAAGTTCTACGTGATATATTCCGCTGAAGGTAACGTGGATAAGATCGAGTAAGCCGGAATCGTATTCGAGTGAGGCGCGGTATGCGTGTGCGCCAAAACGCGGGGTCGCTTGGCATAATGGACACGCAACTTAAGGCGAATTCTCTCTCCTTTTTTAAATCGCTCGTCATGGGTGTTGCAGGCAGCGCACCTGGCTACACCATCGCCGTCACCACGGCGGCGTTGCTTACAGTCGCAGGCACTTTGTCGCCAGGCGCGCTGCTGATTTTCGCTGTTCCTATGCTGGGTATCGCGATCGCCTACAAGGCGCTTAACAAGAGACATGCGCACGCAGGCGCGGCGTATCAATGGACCACGGTCTATTTCGGCAAGTTTTTCGGCTTCTTCTCTGGCTGGGCGCTGCTTGTGGCGGCCATGGTATTCATGGTGACCGGAAGCTTGCCTCTCGCCACCTCCACGCTCGATTTTTTCGATCCCGCGCTCGCCAATGACGTTGTCCTTAGTGCCGCGGTTGCGAGCGGTTGGTTCCTTGTTATCGCGCTTGTACTCATCGTCGGCATCGAGATCACCAGCCGCGTGCAAGTGGTGATGACTACGATCGAACTTGTTATTCTCGCCGCGGTAGTTATCGCCGCGTTTGTTCACACGGCGAGGGTGGGCGCAGTCAATCATTTCGACTGGTCGTGGTTCGGCTTTGGCTATTCACCCGCCAGTTTTGCCGCGAGCGCGCTTGTGGTTGTCTTCTTCTATTGGGGCTGGGATGTCACATCCAATCTCGCGGAAGAAACCAAAAATGCCCCCGAAAACGCCGGCAATGGCGGTTTCGCCAGCATCTTCGTGACGATTGCGTTTTATATCTGTTTCGTTTTCGCAGCACTGTTCTTATTCGGCCTGAAGGATGGCCAGAGCTTTAACGCCAACATCATTTACAATATTGCTGTCACAGCTGGCCTTGGTCGCGAGGGCGGCCTACTTGCCTCCATGGCAGTGATCCTCTCCAGCATTGCGACGCTCGAAACCACCATGCTGCAATTCTCCCGCATGCTGTTCGCAATGGGCCGCGATGGCGCCATGCCGACGGGCTTTGGCGTGGTCGATGCAAGAACGAAAACGCCCGTGCGCGCGATGGTGGTACTGATTGGGGTCGGGCTTTTGCTGTTGTGGGGTTCGAGCTTGATGCCGACGGTGAATTCGATTATCGCCGATTCCGTGCGCGCAGTGGGCATCCTGGTTGCTTATTATTATGGGCTCGCCGGCCTGGTCGCTGCCTGGGTATTCCGTAGCAGCTATAAGGAATCACTTGCGCGCTGGATCACACTCTCGCTTTTTCCTGCCTTAAGCGCGTTCATGCTGATCGGGCTCGCCGCCTATGCCATCACAACGTTTGATCTCGTCACCGACATTGTTGGAATTGGCGGCTTCGTTGCCGGCATCGTTTTTTTCCGCCCCCAACGCTACCGTAAAATCAAAATATAGCTCCCCCGGCATCTTAGGGCGAATAATCGGCTTCATATTAAGCTGAACCCGCTACTCGCCCGTGCAAAATCGCGCATTTAAGCGGATTTGCGCGCCTCTCTGCAACAAAACCGATAGCGGAATGCTAGAGGGCACAGTAGGCGGTCTACTCACCAACATGCTCCCAATCCTCCTGCACATTGAGAGCAAATTTAGATGACTTTCCAGTGGACACCAATCATGAAGGTGGATTTTCGCTAACCGCTAAAGCGAAAATTAGAATTTGAGACCATCGCGCCCAGCAAAACCTGAAATAGGTGAGCACTTTTATTTCAATACTTTCGCCAGCCTTGAATTTGCCCTCGTCAAGCGGCTCAATACGTTTATGGGACGCTCACAGCAGAATGCGCATGTACGGACGCTTGCATCACCCCTCTTGCGTCTCGATGGCGCTGCAGGTGTAAGTCTTCAACAACAAATACGCCAAAAACTAATTGAAGTTATTTTAATGGGCGTATTCGTTCCGGGCAAACGGTTACCCTCATCGCGTGCGTTAGCCAAGCAATTGGGTGTTGCGCGTAACACTGTCGTGCTGGCGTGTCAGCAACTGGTCGCTGAAGGTCATCTCATAGCCCGTGAACGCAGCGGCCTTTACATCAACGAAGATATGGTCAAGGGCCTTCTGCAATTCGAGAAAGTAGGCGGACCTAATCTATTGGCGCCCGATACGGAGTGGCCTCATCGTTTCAAATCACCAATTGTCGAGAAAAGTTACCATCGCTGTCCGCCCGACTGGCAAAAATACCCTTTCCCGTTCATCGAAGGCCGTTTTGACCATTCGCTGTTTCCGATAACGGAATGGCGCGAGGCAAATCGGCTTACTCTCAGCGCTAGCGAGGTTCGGAACTGGACGACAGACAATGGCGAGCTAGACGATCCAAGGCTGATCGAGGAAATCTGCACTAAAGTACTGCCGCGCCGCGGCATTTCCGCAAGACCCGATGAAATTTTGATCACCGCGGGTACGCAGCAGGCTCTTCATTTGCTGACAGACTTATTTGTCGATCAGACGACAATAGTGTGCGTCGAGGAGCCCGGAAATTTTGCTTTCCATCAGCTTCTGTACAGGCGCGGCGCGCGCATCGTACACCAACCCGTCGATGAACATGGAATTATCGTCAACCAAGCACTTGGCGAATGCCAATTCGTTTATGTCACGCCCAGCCATCAGCGGCCTACGGCGGCCACGCTTTCGATGGAACGGCGAAAAACGCTACTCAAGATGGCACAAGCGAATGATTTCGTGATCATCGAGGACGATTTCGAATGCGAAACCAATTATCTCGACGACGCTTATCCCGCATTACGTAGCCTGGAAGGTGGAGATCGCGTCATCTATGTTGCCAGCCTATCGCGAGTGCTTTCGCCGGGGCTAAGGCTTGGTTTTCTGGTCGCCCCGCCAGATGTCGTGACCGAAGCACGGAGGCTGCGCGCGCTCGACCACACTGCGTCCGCCGCTCAACAATCAGCGAACAACGGCCATTTTTATTTCGCTGGGACATTATTATGCGACCATGTTGCGGGTTGGGCGTATTTTCCGGGAAAGATTGATGGCTTTGCGTGATGCACTGAATCATTATCTTCCTCAATCAATCGCGATTTCTCCGGTTCGCGGCGGCACTACTTTTTGGGTGCGTGGGCCGGAAGGCCTGGATGCGGGTCATCTTGCACGCGCAGCCGAATCGCGCGGCGTCTTGATAGAAACGGTAAGCCAATACTACGCAACCGGAGACTTTCCCAATAATATCTTCCGTATGGGCGTAACTGGCATTCCGGCGGAAAACATTCGCGCGGGCGTAACCGCTACTTGCCGAGACCATCCGCGAACTGACAGGGGGAAATGTTCCGCGCATTGATATTTGTAGCTCTGCCACGCTTGCGCGGAGAGGAATTACGCCGCGCGATGTCGGGCTGCAACGCTATTGTGCAAGACGGTCTATGGCGATCCTTGTACGATTGAGCTCCTTCGTAATGGCACGATGATTGGACGCGCCGGATACGCCAACGAAGATCAGGACAACGGCCGCTGGTGGATCGAGGATGATCGCTGGTGCCGCCAATGGAAGGTATGGGCGTACGCTGAACCTTCGTCGTTCTACACGCAGATCGTCGATGGACCGCATCCGGTGGTTCAACGCCCAAGGATTCCTGATCGATACGGCGGTTTTTGTCCGGGCTGGTACTGCTGGATCAGAATAAAGCTGTTTTCAATATGTTAGAGTGGCTTTTTGGCCGCTTACCGTTTGAAACCTTATGGCGCCAGTTATGGCTGCAAACAAGCGACATTTTTGTGAAACTGGACCAATGTCTTATATTAGACTGGCCCTAGGCCAGTTCGCCCTACGCCATCATGCTGAGCGCAGAGGAAAATTGCCGTGCGCACATTCGCCATTGCTGGGCTGCAACTGGATCTCGCCAAAGGAAACAACCTTTCGCGCATCTCCGATGAGAGTTCGCGCGGCCGAAGAAACGGCTGCCTTGGGTCGACATGGTGGTGCTCGGAGAGCTTAGCGCCTATCGGCGCTTCGACCGATGATGCTCAGCCCAGGCAAGGACCAGCGGAACTCGAGTTTTGCCGCATGGCGCGCGAGAACCATGTTGGCTTATTCCCGGTTCGATCTTCGAACGTACAGGTTCACGCGTCTGCAATACGACGCCCGTTATCAATCCTAGCGGGGAAATCATTGCGCACTACCATAAGATGTTTCCCTTTTATCCATATGAGCAGGGAGTGACGCCGGGGGATTCATTCTGCGTTTTTGATGTTCCCGAAGTCGGGCGTTTTGGTATTTCTATTTGCTACGATATCTGGTTCCCGGAAGCCGCGCGCACGCTCGCCTGGATGGGCGCTGAAGTCATTATCAATCCCAGCCTCACCAATACGATCGACCGCGACGTGGAGCTTTCCATTGTGCGCGCCACGGCGGCGCAGAACCAATGCTACGTTTTCAACGTCAATGTTGCGGGGACGCTTGGTTTCGGCCGCTCTATCGTTTGTGGGCCGGGAGGCGAGGTTTTGTATCAGGCTGGACCAGTTCGCGAGGTTTTCGCGCTTGAGCTTGATCTTGATTATGTGCAGCGCGTACGAGAACGCGGTTGGAACGGATTGGGCCAAGTCCTGAAAAGTTTTCGTGACAATACGGTCGCGTTTCCTCCCTATCAGCAGGGCGCCCGCTCGCCCGCTTTGGACGCACTTGGAACGCTGGACAAGCCACAGGCGCTTAGTTCTGGAAGCGATCAAGAAAAATCAGAAGAATCTCACATGCCGCATCTGCGTATAGCTAAAACATAGGAGCCGGCCGTAATTGGCTGGCGGGGACTAAACGAGACGTGCGGGGGGAAAATGAGCAGGAAAATTTCAAGTTAGGAAGCATTGGCCGGATGACGGCGGTGCTACTTGGGGGAACAGCGCTTGTTGGCACATTGGCTGGCGGCGCCTTGGCCCAGGACAACGCACAGCCCGCAGCGAAAAAGCCCGCTGAAGCCGGCGCCGAGACTGTAACCGTCACGGCGCAGCGGCGCACCCAGAACATTCTGGATGTGCCCTACAACATCAGCGCTGTTTCGGGACAGACAATCGAGCAACAATCAGATTCATGATCCGGCCGAATTGTTGCGCTCGGTGCCCGGCGTCACCATCGTAGACCGCGGCGACCGTAACGCTAGCGTGGTAAATGGCATCCGCATTCGCGGCCTTAATGTCGACAGTTCCGCGCTCGGCGATTATGCGGTATCGGCCGCAGCGACTGTGTCCACCTATGTCAACGACACGCCGATCTTTTCGAATTTCCTGCTTAAGGACATTGAGCGTGTCGAGGTGCTCAAAGGACCGCAAGGCACGCTTTATGGCTCAGGCGCCTTGGGCGGAACCGTGCGTTACATCATGCGCGCGCCCGAGCTCGGCACTACGGATGGGCAAGTGTCACTTACAGGCTCGTGGGTGAATGGTTCTAGTGGCTTTGGTTATTCCGCTGACGGCGTTATAAATGTGCCGCTTGGAGACACAGCTCGCCTTGCGCGTTTCCGGCGCCTATTTCAATTATCCAGGCATCACGGACTATGTGAACCTTTACCGCCTGGACCAGAACCACATTCCTGTTGCGCCTAATGGCATCGCCGATCCTACTGCGTCCTATTACAAGAAAAAGGACGCCGACGATTATAGCGGCTGGTACACGCGCGCGGCGCTGCTGTGGCAACCCACGGCAAATTTCGACGCGACACTTTCCTATATGGACCAATCGACCAATATGGCGGCAGGCGAGCTGAAGCGCTCGGCACAGATGGAAATGGGCGTAGCTACCGGGACTACGAAGCAGGCGCGATGCTACTGGAGCCGGGCAAGCGCGACATCTACCTGGTGGCGCTGGAAGCCAATCTCAATCTTGGGTTTTGCCACGCTGACGTCGAGCAGCTCCTACTACGATCACCATGGCCGCCTGGTCAGCGACAACACCGGCTTCTATGCCCAGAACGCCTGGCTCGCGAACTTCTATTACAATTATCCGCGCCCCTGGCCGAAGCTGACCGCACTTATGGCGACAAAGCCTTCATCGAAGAAGCACGACTGGTGTCGAATTCCACGGGGCCATGGGACTATGTGCTGGGCTTTTTCTACGAGGATCAAAAGCTGCTCAGCACGCAAGACAGCTTCTTGCGTGGTTTCAAGCAATGGTGGGATGCCGCCTATTGCGGCTTTTACGGTCCCTGCGACGCTGCTGTCATTAACGACCAGGACTATCTCTATCGCCACCACGAGAAATTTACGGAAATCGCGGGTTATGGCGAACTGACCTACCACTTCAACGAGCGCACGCAAATCACTGGAGGTGTCCGGTATTTCCGTGACCAATCCGATACGAACGTCCACCAGATAACCGGGCTTTATACTGGCTTCCATGAAACGTCCGATTCACGCGGACATTTCAGCGAGACCAAGCCACTCTTCAAAATCAATGGCTCGTGGAAGTTTACGCGAAGACGACATGTTGTATGGCACGATATCGCAGGGCTATCGCCGCGGTGGTTCGAATGGCACACCCACGACCGGTTTCTTTGCCGAAAGCCCTGCCTGGCTGTCCTATAATCCAGATACGGTGGTCAATTACGAAGTGGGCGTAAAAGGCGCTTGGGGTAATATCGTCTATAATGCCGACGTTTTCTATGTCGATTGGCACGACCCACAGCTCAACACGTCAACAACGAATTGGGGCTTTTTCGCCGTGCAGAACGGCAAGAAAGCAGTCACAAAAGGTATCGAGCTGCAAATCGAAGGATTTGCCGGCAATTGGCATTACGGCGTGGGTTACACCTACACGAGCGCCGAATTGGGTGCCAATCTACTTGCGGCCGATGGCGCCTACGTGATCAACAGGGATGGAGCGAGACTGCCGGGTGCGCCGGAACACACGATAAACGGCGTTGTTGATTACACGGTACCATTTGAGAACGGTAGCGATCTCGTGTTCCATCTGGACGGCTATTACCAGTCTTCCACACTTGACACTGTGTTCTCGAAAAACATCTCCCTCAATAGTGTGCCCGGTGGCCTATATTTCGGTCAGCCAAAGTTCTACAAGGAGTTGGATGGCTTCTGGCTGTTCAACGCCTCGGCCAACTATACGATGGGCAACTGGAACGCCATTCTGTGGATGAAGAACATCTTCAACCAGGCGGCGCCAACCGGCGAATACACGCTTGCCTATATGGGAACCTCTCCTGCCCAGAACTATTACGGCAACGCATCGAAGTCGTTGATTGCCTTGCCGCGGACGGTCGGCATTACGCTCACCTTTAAATACTAATGCCTGCCCCAACGGCGTAGACGTTGCGCCGTTGGGGGGCTTTCGCTTCAGGGGTTCGGGCGGTGCTATGAATATCTACATGCGCCCGTCCGAGCCCATAAGCGACACAAAGATGCGAATAGAGGCCCTCCTGCGCGGCCAGCAGGCAACGGCCGCGGAGGCGCTTGCGGCCCAGTTTGCCCGCGAGTCCCACAGAGTATCGAGGCCCAGTTGTTGCTTGGCCGCGTCCGTCAGCACAAGGAAATTTTTCCGGCGCGCTTGAGGCCGCCAAAAACGCATTGACGATTGACGCCGCGCATGCGTGGCGCGCGCCTGCTGTATATCGATCCTCGATACAGACAGGTGACGCGGCTCGGGGAGTTCAAGAGCTCCAGGCGCTTGAAACAACGGCAGCACTTGACCCGCGGTTGCTGCAACATGTTGGGCAAATCTACACTCACACCAATCGCCATGAGGACGCGGCACGCTGCTATCGCCGCGCCGCAAACCTTGCGCCCACAAATGCGCAATACCTTTACAATGACGCTAGTTCCGCCATCGCGCTCGGCCGGCTTGGCGAGGCGGAGGATTTGCTCGACCGTGTCATCAAGCTCACGCCTACTGATTACGACGCCTATTACAACCGCGCGACGTTGCGCCGCCAAACAGCGTCACGAAACCACGTGGCAGAGATGGAGCGCGTGTTGGCCTCGTCCCTTCGCCATCCTATGGGTGAGGTTCAGCTCTGTTACGCGCTTGCCAAAGAGCTTGAGGATTTGGGCGAAGAGGACCGCGGCTTCACATATCTCAAGCGTGGTGCCGAGGCGCGTAGGCGGATGCTCGCCTATCGCGTGGAGGAAGACGTGGCGGCGATGGCGGAAATTGCATCCGTATTCGATGAAAGATTTTTTTCACAAGCGCATAAAGGCAACGATGATGCCCGGCCCCTTTTCATTATCGGGCTGCCGCGCAGTGGAACGACACTGATCGACCGTATCCTGAGCTCGCATAGCCGTGTTGCCAGCCTTGGCGAGACCGGCGATTTTGCAATGGCAGTGGTCCGCCTGCTGGGACATGGCGACAAGTCCGACCTTATCCGGCGTTCACGCTCCATCGATTTTGCGGCATTGGGAAACGCTTATTGTGCAAGTGCAACCGCTCTGGGCGTGAAGACGGAGAGGCTCGTCGACAAGACGCCCGTCAACTTCCTCTATCTTGGCCTGATTGCTTTGGCGTTGCCCAAGGCGCGCATCGTTCACATCCGGCGCGGTGCCATGGATGCCTGTTACGCCATGTACAAGACATTGTTCCGCATGGCTTATCCCTTTTCATACGATTTGCACGACCTCGGCGTTTATTATCTCGCCTACCACACGTTGATGGCGCATTGGGAGCAAGTTCTCCCGAACCGGTTTCTCGATATAGGCTATGAGGAACTGATCGCGGATCAGGAAGCGACGACCCGCCGCCTGCTTGCCCATTGCGGGCTCGAATGGGAAGAGGCTTGCCTTCATTTCGAACGCAATCCTAGCCCTTCACTGACCGCTAGCGCCGCGCAAGTCCGCCAACCAATATACAAGAGCTCAATCGGACGCTGGCGCCGGCATGAAAAAGAACTGGCGCCCCTCGCCAGCATGCTGCACGAAGCCGGCGTCGAGGTAGATTGCCCATGAAAATTTACGTGGCATTTTTTACGCTCATTTTCTTCTTCTGCGCATCTTCGGCTCACGCCGAAACGATATTCAGCGATGACTTCCAGAACGGGACAACAGCGACTTGGGGCGCCAGCGGCAAGGGCGATGTGAGGCTGACGACCTATGCCGGAAACATCTCCATGCGCATTATGACGGGTGGGACGGCACTCGCTACATTTTCTACGCTTGGCGCCAAAAAAATTTCGGTGACACTTTCCTTTGCTGCGCTTTCACTTGGATCAGGCGCTTGCATTGCTGAAGTATCAGCAGATGACATTCAATTGGAAAGAAATTCTTCCATATCGCGCAAGGGCAAGACGACGGCGTCACCCTCCATCCGGGCGGCGGCAATGCGCCGGGGTTGACAAGAGCAAAGCCCCAAGCTGCTGCGCTTACGGACGGAATCCAACAACAAAGAGGCGAGTTGCTGGGCCGATAATATAAAAGTGACGGGCGAACTCCGACCCCGCGCCACCACCACATCCTTTGCGCCTGATGGCACCCGGCTGTTGTTGACGGCGGTGGACTTGCTGCAAGGCAAGTTGCCAATGCATCCCTCGGATATGTCCGCCTTCGCGCCCTCACCTACCGCGAAGCCGCCGTCCAATCGCTTTGAGGGGCGTCTAGCGTTGGGCGGAGAGCTGCCCGGCAGTGGCTTTCATGCCCTGCACGATCAATATGGCGATGCCAACACGAATGGCGGCGCGGCACGTCATCTGCCGCTCTTCGATTTTGAGTTCGTTCAATCGGGTAATGCCCTGGTGCCAACTCGGCGAGGCGCGATACCCAGCACACATCCAGAATGGGAGTTTATTCTGGAACCAGGCCGCGTTTGGGATGAGCCCGGCGATAAAGGCTATACCCGAGCCGCGCTGCCTTTCACGCTAGAAGAACGCAACGCCAACTGCATGCACAACGGCGTGCTTACCTTCATGTTCCGCAAGGATGGTAGCGTTTCCAATGTTGCTTATGAAATTGCAAGCGAGACTTGTCTGTATTTCAAGTTTGACATGTGGGGAATGCGCGTCGCGCATTACTCTCCCTTGGCTGTAAGCGCCGCAAAAACAATTGCTGCTGCATACGCAACAGAAGTGGCTTCGCGCATACCAACGAAACCAATCACCGCACTTGCCAAAGATTTCCCAGGAGTTGGCTCCTTAACAATTTTGGTTCGAGCGGCGACATTAATTCATCTGACATGACGGCCTTCGGCGTGGTCGCTAATGGCGTGCATTACACGGGGGGCTGTGAAACCCGCTTTGGCGCCTATCCTTATTGTGACGTGATGGATCTTCCATCCTATTCACTTGCCAAATCTGTTTTCGCGGCGCTCGGGACCATGCGGCTTGCCTTGACTTATCCCGAAATCGCGAAAGAGAAAATCACCGATTACGTCCCGGAATGCACAAAAATCGGAACCTGGACCGATGTTACTTTCGGTAACGCGCTTGACATGACGACAGGGCACTATAATTCGCGCAATGATCAGGCCGATGAAGAAGCGCCGGATATTCTTCCCTTTTTCCTTGCAGACGATCACACGACGAAAATTCATTTTGCCTGTACGCATTACCCGCGCAAGGCACCGCCCGGCACGCAATGGGTCTATCACACGGCTGATATGTACTTGCTCGGATCCGCACTCAGCGCATTCTACAAACAGAGAGCTGGCGCGGCTGCGGATTTCTACGACGACGTACTGGCTAGGCCTGTCTGGCGGACACTGAAGCTCGAGCCCCCCGTCGATGTGACACGGCGCACATACGATACAGTCGCGCAGCCATTTACCGGATGGGGCTTGACGTTTCACCGCGACGATATCGCTAAAATCGCGACCTTCGTAAACGTTGATCATGGGGTTGTCGCCGGCGCATCACTCGTCGACACACATATGCTGATGGCTGCATTGCAGCGCGATCCCAACGATCCCGGCTTGCGGGCAGCTACGGATGAGTTTCGCTATCACAACGGCTTCTGGGCCTGGAATGCACAAGCCTCGCTCGGCTGCAAATTATCCGCTTGGGTTCCCTTTATGTCGGGTTTTGGCGGCATCATCGTCGCGCTGATGCCTAACGGCGTGACCTATTATTATTTCAGTGACGGTGGCGTTTATGCCTGGGCGCGCGCGGCAGCCGAAGCCAACAAGATAAAAGCGTTCTGCGAGAAATGATGACCAGCAATAACCAGCTGATAAGACGCGGTTTTCCTAAGGCGCCGCCCAACGGCTTGCTTGCCGCCCTTTTGCTTGCCTTCCTTACTACGGCCGGACTTTTCTACGTCAATATTATGCCGGCGCTAGTCTCAGGATTAATTGACGGCCTGCATTTCACTCAGCGCGATGCCGGCATGGTTGGGTCGGCCAATGTCTATGGTGCTGCTTTCGGCGCGCTGATCGCCGTTTTCCTCGTTAAGCGGATTTCGTGGCGACCCGTTGCTGCCGTACTTCTTCTCGGCCTGATCCTAGCGGATCTGATTTCCACATTTATCAAGACGCCTGAATGGCTTGTCGCGATGCGCTTTTGCCACGGCGTGATAGGTGGCTTGCTCATTGGTATCGGCTTTGCGGTTATTGCACGCACGCGCGTGCCTGATCGCACCTTCGGCATGCTATTGGTTGTGCAATACGGTTTGGGTGGCCTTGGCGTTCTGCTGTTGCCCAGGTTGGTGCCGATCTTATGGGACCCCAGTTCTATTTATGGCGCTATCCGCTTTCAGTGTTGTCACGCTCGCAATGCTGCCTTTTCTTTCTGATTATCCACCGCGCAAGAAACCAGAAACCCAAAAAGAAAATAGCAAGACTGGCGCGATGCGCTTGATGCCACTGGCGCTTGCCCTCATCGCCGTCTTCCTGTTCCAAGCGGGTAACATGGCGCTGGCCGCCTATATGATCGAGCTTGGTCGCGCCTTCGGCCAAACGACCAATTTCATCAGCACGGTGCTAGGTTTTGCTTCGTGGCTGGGCGTTTTAGGTGCACTGCTTGTCGTCTTTCTTGGAACCAAAAAGGGGCGGCTTGTCCCCTTGATAGTTGCCTTCGTCTTGACGGTCGCTGGCAACGCCGCATTTCATTTCAGCGCTTCAGAAAGCATTTTCACAGCAGCCAATGTCGGCACAGCGATGACTTGGGCTTTCATCATTCCCTACTTGCTAGGTCAATGCGCAGCATTCGACACAAGTGGGCAAACGGCCACGATCGCCGGATTTTTCTCGAAGATGGGTTTGGCGACCGGACCTCTCGTCGGTGGAATGCTGCTGGATTACGCTGGCTATGGTCTACTGATCAACATTGCCGTAGGAGTACTCGCTCTGAGCGCGCTGGCCGCGCTGTATCCTGCGTACAATCTGGATAGATCGACGAACCAATGATGACCAGTTAGCCAATCACATCCAGAAAGCGTAAGTTCGTCATGCGAGTTGAGTTAGAACGCGCTGCCCGGCAATCACTCGGCCTTGAGCAAAAGGAAATGTGACACCAATCAGGGAAACATGTAGCTCAACTCACTTAGATGTTAGAAAATTATTTCTGGCGAAGAGCTGAGATCCGCTCAATGTCCGATTTTGACCCAAGTCGGAGACAATAAGTTGCAGCGATAGGTGGTATTTATGACTGATTATCCAGTCAGATGAGGTTTTCGGGAGGGGCAGGTGAATTTTCCCAGGAATTTCTGGGAAACACCTGCAAAAGGTGGAGCGCACGCCAGTTGCTATCGTAGCTCTTGGGGCCGCAAGTTCCAATTGTGAAAAAATGCGCTCGAATGTATTAGGCACTTGGCAATCTCGGCCCTGCACGATTTGCGATAGAAATCGTTGCGGATTGCCCGATGAGACTGTGCCCTCATTACAAAATATGGCGCAAGTCAATCCCGAGACGGGCTGTGTCTTCACCACAAGACACCTCGCCTCTGGAGATCAGGATCTGCTACTGCACCCATAATAAAAGCCCAGAAACGCTCGACATGGCCAAGCGGCATCTCGGCGGCGAGCAAGTTCTCAGATGTGATGGCAATCTCAGGAGATGCCCTCTGCCCCGCGGGATGAGGCCGATCATGAAATCAGCAGCGCGATATCAACACGTCCACGCCCGCATTCGACGGATGCGTCGCTGTTCGGCCAAAAGGCTACGACTAAGACGCATAGTCCGGATCAACACTATCCCTCGCTCAGGGCACTTCGTCGTTGGCCGTGATTGGTAATCGCCGATTTTTCGGGGTGGGCGCCAGTCAACTTAAGATATAAATCGTATATCCAGCCCTGTTGAAGCTTAGACGGATCGCCCTTGCCTCGTGTTTGGACGCGCGTCCAGCCTCCGCGATGCTCGGTCGTTTCGACGTCCAAACCACGCGGCAATGTTGCAATGACGTCCGCCGCCGTAGATGGCTCGGCGCGAAGATTGACGTCGCGGGTAACGATGGCCGTTTCGTGTTCCATTAAAGATGCGGGTAGCGGAGGGGGCTTCTCAGGTGCGGCGGAGCCTACGGCAGGGCCACTATCTTCCGTAGCGATTGCGGGCAGGTCAAGCCACAAATATTCGGGCAGATAGGCTTCGATACGGAAATAGATCAAGGCAAGCGCCATCACCCCGCCCATCACGACGATGGCGTCGCGAACGAGATTGCGCCCGGATTGTGCTGCTTGCCTCTCAAGCGACTCGGCTGCAGCTCTGCGCCGCGCAGTTATCGGATCGGGCGTGACCTGACGATCGGGTTCGAACGTTCCGCGTATTCGTGACAACTCGAGTTCCCGGCTGTCCAGAATGGACTGCAACATCGCCACCTCGTTGCGCAGCTTATCAGTAGCGCCTTCTCGCTCACGCGCTCTCTTGCCCATATCGGCCAAGGCGAATTCGGCAGCCTCATAGCGCGCTCTGGCTTCTGCCAGATGCTTGCCATGCTCGCTCTGCCATTGTTTTTCCGCGGCGGCCAACCGCTTCGCCTCTTTGGCCTGCCAGGCCGCTTCCGCCATCGGCGGAGGTGCTTCGGCAAGCTCTTGTTCGCGTTGATACGCTGCCTCGATGGCAGTGCGCGCCTTAACCAGATCCTGCTCACGCTCGGCAAGGGTTGCTTGCGTTGCAACCAACGCATCCCGAATCCGGCGTAACTCGGCATCGCTTAAATCGGGCCGCACCGCGGCTTCCACTTCTCTTGCCGACCGCATCCGTGTCAGCTCGGCGTCGCGCTCGGCAATTATGGCCCGCGTCTGCGCCAGTTCATCGCGCAAGCGGCGAAGCTCGATCTCGCTTTCGTTGCGCAGCGTATCCACTCCGGCCTGCGCCTCGGCGAGCGCCGTGTCCGCTTGCGCCTGCCATTGTTTTTCCGCGGCGGCGAGCCGGTCTGCCTCGCCTGCGTTCCAGGATGATTGGGCTTTGGAGAGCGCGTCCCGCATCTCGTGCCGCCAGGATTCGCGCGCTTGCGCCATGCGCGTCTCTGCGCGCGTTTCCAGCTCATTGATGCGGGTCTTCTCTTCCATCTGCCAGGCATCGCGGCTGTGCTCAAGCTCGTTGGCAGCCTGCGTCGCAACAGCGGTGATGCGCGTATCTGTGTCGGCTTGCCATGCCGCGCGCGCGTCAGCCAGCGCGTTGTCTTTCAGAACAATCTCCGCCTCGGCTCGTTCTGCGCGCCGCTGCGCCTCGGCAAGTTCGGATTCGCGAACAGCAAGTGCTGTCAACCGCTTTGGCCAATTCATCGCGCAGTTGACCAATCTGTATCTTATCGCCTGCGGAGGCTACGCGCGCGCCCCGCCGATCTTCTGCCGGCGCCGAACCATTGGCAGCGTACGAAATTGGCAAATCGAGCACCACCAGCGTCGAAGCCCCGTCGCCATCGTGAGCGAGCACCCTGAGCGCGAGCGTATGGGCGCTGGTCGAACCCTCCGGGAGCAGATATTCAAGGTCCGCCAACTCGTCGAGGTTGAGAGACCACGATGCGTCGCCATTGTTGCGGCCAGCGGAGAGACGCGCGGCGCGGGGCATGCGCTCGACCCTGAGGGTCAATCGTCCCTTTCCCTTGTAGGGCGACAACAACGGCACGAGATCGAGGGGAATTCCACGCCGCGCGACTGGGCGTTCGACCTCATCGCATCTGGAGCCCATTGCAAAGCTTGCTCTTTTGGCGGCCCGCCCCGTGCGAAGTTCGGTTACGTGGTCCGTCATTGCGCAAGGTTCCGGCTTGACGTTCCGCAGCACTCAGCAGAATCCAAAAGGAGCCCTGGCGGTCTTTGCATATGCTGTCATGGCCTTCGTTTCCCCAGCCAACCGTAAGCTGAAGAAGGATGACAGCCGGTTATCCGAATTCGGAGCAATTGCTTTAATTCTCGTTGCCGCCGCGTGCGGGAAGCCCATTTTCTCTGGCGAATTTAAATCGAAACCCCATCGGCCCGCAGGGAGGTATGTTCGCTTATGGCGATAGGCGGACATTAGCCGACTGCCAACTGTCGATAGCCTAACGTTAAGCAGGGGAGCAGGTCTCTTGAGCAGAGTTGGTTGGCTTGATCGAATGGTAGGGGCCTGGCGTTCGGTCCCGGTTGTTGGCGCATATGTGCCTTGGTCGCAGTGAAAGGAAGACCATTGGCTGCGTTGAATTGCTTCTCGCCGCATCGCAATTCTCCACGGAGGCTTCTTCAAGAACCCTTCGCAAAAATTGCGGCCTTTGCGGGAGGCGGATGAGGTTTTCGGAAGGGACAGCAGGTTATTTCGTTCCGTACGGTAGGGTGAGAAGCATTCGGCGGCGTCTACCCTAAAGAGGCGACTTTTACCTAATAGCAGTCCCTAGGGATTCCTCGGCTAGTTAATCCACTAGCCCGCTATGCAGCAATAACGCCGTAACACCGCCGTAACATCTATGACAACAAAAACCATCGACATCGATAGACCCGCCAAACTCACCTTTGTGGTTTTTGACGGCACGATGTCGTGGAAAATTTACCTCGTTGCCCTTCTCATCGTATCGCGGTTTGCGTTGGCCGCCTATCTCCCCCTTTCGTTCGACGAAGCCTATTTCTGGTTATGGTCGAAACATCTTGCCGTCAGCTATTACGATCATCCGCCGCTGATCGCGCTCGCCATCAGGTTGGGCACGCTGATTTTCGGCGACAACGAATTCGGCGTGCGCGCGATACCGCTGCTGGCATCGGTTGCGGCAAGCTGGGCAGTTTGGCGCAGCGCCGCAGTTCTCCTCAGCCGCGAACAAGCGGGCGCTCTGGCATGCTGCCTGTTTAACGCGACACTGATGGTGGCCGCCGAAACCATGGGCGCTACACCGGACGCGCTCGTGCTTGCCGCCGCCGCTTTTGTTTTGCTCGCAATGGCAAAACTACAGGCGACATCGGACGGGCGCTGGTGGCTGATGGCTGGCCTCGCCACCGGAATCGCACTGCTTGCGAAATACACAGCCATCTTCCTTGGCATCAGCATGACGTTCTGGTTGACCGTTACGCCGCAAGGCCGTAAATGGCTGCATTCGTTCTGGCCTTATGCGGGTGGGTTGCTAGCGCTCGCATTCTTTGTACCGACGCTTGCCTGGAACGCTGCGCATGACTGGATTTCGTTTAAATTTCAGTTTGGGCGGGTGGTTACTGGCGAACCCACATTACAGTACCTGATTGAATTCTATTTGGGTCAATTCGCACTCGCTTCGCCTTTCATCCTTATTCTGGGCGGCGTAGGCCTCGCGCGTGCATCGCGTTTAAAAGCTATCTCGCAACCGCTTTCGATCGCGGCCGCTATGATCTGGCCGGGGCTTCTCTATTTCACCATCCATTCCCTGCATGACCGCGTGCAGGGAAATTGGCCCTCTTTCGTTTACCCTGCATTGGCCGTTCTTGCGGCTGCAGTCATGACGGCCCCGCTTAGCCATCGAGGCATCGACGGCCTGCTTCGGTTGGCGCGCACTTTCGTGCTTCCGGTGGCGATTGTCATTCTGATCACTTCTTATGTGCAGGCTGCGACCGGAATACTGCCATTAGGCAAAAGCGATCCCATCGCTCGCATGACCGCTGTCGGTATCGTTCCAATCGCCGACGAGATTTCCGCACTGGCCCGCCAGAATAACGTAAATGGCATAGTTGCAAGCAAGTACGGAACGACGGCGTGGCTTTCATTCTATCTTCGCCCGCATTTGCCGATCATCCCCATTTCGGAAGACTACCGTTGGCTGGCGGCGCCGCGCGCGACCGCTGAGGTGCTGGAAAAGCCCCTCTTGTTCGTGACCCAAAACCCTAAGCGTGAATTACGTGAGGTTTCGGGGCATTTCTCCAAGATCGTTCCCATTGCTGATCTGGTCCGGACACGCAATGGCACTCTCATTGATCGATTTCAGGTGTACCTGCTGTCAGGGTTTTACGGCAAGGCTGTTGGCCGCATGCCATGACGAAGCCTCTGCCCCCCTATTCATATTTGCGATCTGGCGGCTCCGCCGAACCTCGCGTGTCATCGCCCAATATTTCGCGCGCCAAGAATCCACTCATCTCGATCATCGTAGCATTTCATAATGAGGAAAAGACCGTCGCCGCATTTTTCGCGGAAATGGAACGCACCGTACGCGCGATGCAATGCCACGTGGAATATATCTGCGTGAATGATGGAAGTCGCGATGGCACGCTTGAGTTGCTTTGCGGGCAGCTCGCTTCCAACCCCAGAATCCACATCATCGACCTCGCCCGCAATTTCGGAAAAGAAGCCGCGATCACCGCAGGCCTTGCCCATGCCAAGGGTGATGCCGCCGTCATCATCGATGCGGACCTTCAAGACCCACCAGAAATTATTCCTGCTTTTTTTTCTAAGTGGCGCGAAGGCTATGACGTGGTTTACGGCGTCCGCACTTGCCGCAAGGTGGACTCTCGCCTGAAACGATGGACCGCGCACGGCTTCTATGCGCTGTTCAATCGAATGACCGATGTTCCGATACCGACCGGCGCCGGAGATTTCCGGCTGATGGACCGGCGCGTCGTCGATGCATTGCTTTCGCTTACCGAACGTAATCGTTTCATGAAAGGCCTGTTTTCTTGGGTCGGGTTTCGGCAAACAGGCGTGGAGTATGTACGTGCGCCGCGTGTTGGCGGCACTTCGACATGGAGCTATATGCGGCTGGCGAATTTCGCGATCGACGGCATTACGAGCTTTTCTATTGTGCCGCTCCGAATGGCCAGCCTGATCGGCTTCGCGGTATCGCTACTTGGCTTTCTTTACGCGATATATTTGATTTTAAAAACCAGCATTCTTGGCGTGGACGTCCCAGGATATGCATCGGTCATGGTGGCGATCATGTGCCTTGGCGGCATTCAGTTACTTTGCCTCGGCCTGATCGGCGAATATCTTGGCCGCCTTTACATCGAAGCTAAGGGCCGCCCGCTCTACGTCATCTCCAACATATTTGAGCAGTCTAATCTGGTGAATGCAGCTGATCTGAGCAACATTGTGGATGCTGCAGAATAGGATCGACCAAGAAAGGTTTTGCCGCTTGGGGGCTGAAAAAACGTCCGCGTTAATGGCGCTCTATCTTTCGAAACGTAGCGCAGTCGAACGCTTTCTGACCGCCCGTCTTGGCAACAAAGACGAGGCCGAAGATGTCCTTCAGGAGCTGTTCCTGAAGCTGAGCCGCATTGATCCGGCGCAAGAGCTGCAAAACCCCGCCGGCTATCTTTTCAAGATGGCGCTGAACCTTGCGCATGATCGAAGGCGCGAACGCAGCAGGGCTAGGGCGCGGGATAGCGATTGGGTGGAAGCGCGATATGTGATGTCAGGCCCCGATCCCGTCGCCGACATTCCCTCCGCCGAAGCCGGTTACCACGCAAAGCAGCGCATCGCCGCCGTTTATGCGGCAATCGAAGAATTGTCGCCTCAATGCAGGCGCGTATTTCTGCTTCATAAGGTTGAAGGCCTCTCCCACGAAGAGATTTCGTGGCAGGCGGGCATTTCGCGAAGCACTGTCGAGAAACACATGAATACTGCTTTGAAACACCTGATCCGGCGTCTGGGGCGTGACTAGAATGCAACATCTCACGACGTTTCCAGGATACGCCGCATGCGGAATGGCGGCTGCTGGCAACCGGCGGCGTCCATTCAACAGGAGGGCTGATAAGGGCGTCGTCCTGTTTGGTGCGCTCTACCTGACCGAGAGAAAGCCATGACCAGAAAAGCGCAAGAGATATCTTCACAAAGACTGGATGAAGCGATCGCCTGGCACGCGCGCATCTCTGCGCCGGATGCCGACGAAACGATATGGGCGGAATTCACCTCCTGGCTAGAGGCTGATGAAGTCAACCGCGTCGCTTTCAGCCGTGTCGAAGATTTGGACAGTGAACTGACAGCTTTATCGCCAGTGCTTGCTTTCATGCCTGCGTCGGACGCGACGTTGCGCTTTCGCCCATCGCGCTGGGTGTGGACCGCGGGCGCAACCGCCCTAGCCGCTTCGATCGTCTTGGCGATTGTTTTTGTAACCGGCGGCCCACAGCCAAACGAATATGTAACTCAGATTGGCGAAACCAAAACGGTGACGCTGGCAGACGGCACGACAATCGACATGAACACGGCGACGAAAATTCTTGTGTCGAGCGAAGGCATGGGCCGCCATGTGGTGTTGGAACAAGGCGAAGCGCTGTTCCATGTCGTGCGCGATCCTACGCATCCTTTTATTGTAACTGTGGGCGATCGCGATGTGCGCGATCTTGGCACCGTGTTCAACGTGCTGCGCAATGACGGCGTCGTCACTGTCGTCGTTGCAGAAGGGAGCGTGGCAGTATCGTCGCACGAGAACATTCAAAATGCCAAAGAAGTTAGGCTCTCACAGGGCGACCAGCTCGTTCACAGTGAGAACGACGACTACACCACCGTCGAGCACGTCGATATCTCGCATGCGCTGGCATGGCGGGATGGCTACCTTATTTATGATAATGCGCCGCTTTCGAAAGTGGTGAGCGACTTGAACCGGTATTTTCCCAATCGTATTACGCTGCAGAACAATGCCGTTGCAATGCGGCGATTTTCCGGCGCTCTGCGCATGGATAACGAAGACGCTGTGCTCGAACGCATCTCGCATTTCCTGCCTGTATCCATACGGCGTCACCCTAACGGCGACATCGTCTTGCGCGATGCAGGAAACAGTGATTAAGACATAGTTGGGGTTCAGTAGCGGGAAAGCTCCTGCTTGCGGCGTTCCAGAAACAGCTATGGCGGGGTGCTGCCACTCAGCATTTTCTGCCTTTTCTTGTGCGCGACTGCTCATGCAGACGAGGCGTTGCTGACCGTTCGCATTCCTGCTGAACCGCTGGCAGCCGCACTGGTCGATTTCGCCCTACAAACCAAATTATCCGTAAGCGATTCCGGAATCGATTTTCACGGCGCGGTCAGTAACGCGCTCAACGGAACATTCTCGAAAGAAGATGCGTTACGGAAACTGCTTGCAGGAACGAAATTTGGTTTTACGTTCCTCGACAAAAGCGCCGTTCGAATTGACCTCGTGGCGCGCGACCAGCAGCTGCCCAACGCGTTGAGATCTCCACCCGAGATCGTGCTCGTGACAGCGACCAAGCGCAAAGAGGATGCCCGGACGCTTCCCTACTCTATAGCCGTGTTGTTCGGCAATCAGATTGAAGAGCTAGGCGCGCAGTCCTTCAATGATCTTACGCCGCAGGTGGCGGGGCTAACTGCAACCAATCTCGGACCCGCGGAGGACAAGATTTTTGTCCGTGGTTTAACCGACAGCGTGCTTCCCGGGTTAAGCGAGTCCATGGTTGGCCTTTATCTTGGCGAAACGCGTATCGCCGACGATGCACCTGACCCCGACCTCAAATTGATCGACATTGACCGCATCGAGGTACTGCGCGGCCCGCAAGGCACGCTCTACGGCGCAGGATCCTTGGGCGGGCTAGTGCGCATCATTCCACGGCAGCCTGACCTGGATTCTTATCAGGTGATGGGAGAAGCGTCTGTTTCGGCAGTCGAGAATGGTGGCATCTCTTCCAGCGTCGATGGCATGCTGAACCTTCCACTGGTTCCGGGAACGCTTGCCCTGCGCGCCGTTGGATACCTAGAGCGCCTCGGCGGTTACGTCGATGACATACGCCTGGGAATTAACAACGCCAATCGTACGACAAGAAATGGCGCAAGACTGACTCTGGATTGGCAGCCGGAAGGCGCTTGGACGATTTCGGCAAACCTGGCGTTACAGAAAATCGATGCGCGGGATTCGCAATACTATCTTGGCGACTTACCGCCGCTGAAGCGTGATAATTTTCTTCTTGAACCGCATTCCGATAATTTTTTGCAAGCGGGAATCACCGTGACAGGAGAGCTGGGCTGGGCCGACCTTGTGTCCTCGACCGGCTATGTCGGCAGGCGCCTAAATGATCGCTATGATGCTTCACTTGCATGGCAACCGCTGACGGGTTTTCCGCTGGCGCCGAGCGCCTTCGACGACAAGCGCCTGATTAATTCATACACACACGAGACACGGCTCGCCTCGCCCGATGACGGTGAATGGAAGTGGCTTGCCGGCATATTCCTTTCGCACCGCGACGAAGATTTTGATTCACGGCTAAATGGCCAAGATGCGTCAGTCATACCTGTCAATGCCAGTACAGAAACGCGTGAGGATCGCGCCACCGAAATTGCGCTTTATGGAGAAGTAACCTACGCCCTCACTGAAGACGTATCGCTAACGGCCGGTGCGCGCGCATTCGACGCCTCGCGCAATGTGACCGCGCACGAAAACAAACTTTCCACAGGCGCTTTTCAATTCAGAGGTTCGAACAAGCAGTCCGGCATAGCACCGAAGCTGGTCATCAAATATCAGCCGGCGGACAACATGATGTTTTATGCGCAATACGGCCAAGGCTACCGCCTTGGCGGCCTCAATGTAGACGGACCGGCAGGTGCTATCGAACCCGGAGACAAGGCTTTTGATTCGGATACTTTGCGTAACTACGAGATTGGTTCAAAGTTGGAGTTCTTTGATAGGCGTATATCCTTGAATGCAGCCGGCTATCTGGCAATTTGGAAAAATGTTCAGACGGATCAGTTCGCCTCCGATGGTTCGTTTTTCATTTTGAATGCCGGAACCGTGCACGATCTTGGCGGTGAGTTCGATGTCACTGTGATTCCGATAGAACATCTTAGCCTGCAAGCGAATTTCTTCTGGAACAACGCCCAGCTGTCCCATACCAATCCGCTGCTTGTGAAGTCTGAAGGGCTGCTTCCCGGAGCACCCGATGTCAGCTTCGGTATATCGGGCCGATACGATATCCCGATAACGGAATCATTCAATGCATCGATAAGCGCCGATTACAGCTTCGTCGGAACATCTCACCTAGGTTTCGATGAAATCACCTCGCCATCAATGGGTGGCTACCACATGACAAATGTGCGGCTTGGCTTGGAACATGGGCAATGGCGTGGCGAATTCTTTGTGAACAATCTGGCTAACAGCCAGGCCAATACCTTTGCGTTCGGTAATCCATTCGATTTCGGCAAGACATCGCAAATCACGCCGCCGCGCCCGCGTACGATTGGCCTAAGTATAACGTGGGTGCACTAATTACGGAGCTTATTAATGAGCATCCGCGCTAGACCAAGTTCCGAACCGCCGTTTCAACTGCAGCGTCTGGCAGTTTAGACTCGTCGAGAGCCTTAATGCTCTGTACGAGGGCATGCATGGTGCGATTAGAGAAAGCTTCCTAAATGAGTGGCGCAGTGCGCAGCCTGGCCATCACCTCGCTCACGACCGACTGATATCAGGAGAGACTTGTTTACGTGACTGCGCGCGAGCCACGGGATCAAATTCCCTGATAAACAGGGAATATACAGGGAATTTTCGCGGATCTGTTTCGCGGATCTGGCTGAGTTCAAGCAATTCTTGCCCCAAAATCGCCCTTCTTCCAAATGCTTAGAAGCCAAATCCCCTGCTCCAAGAGATCAGGGAATTATCCCTGCATAACAGGGAATTTTGTTCAGTGATCAGGGGGCGGGTCGCGCCAAGTACGGATTATTTGACGTTGTGGCTATCTGTTGTTCGGGAGAACTTATAAAATACCAATGTAGTTGTTCGAGGTTACAGGGCCACCCTCATGCAAATCCTGGTCAATACAGATCATAACGTTGCAGGGCATGAGACTCTTGCCCGCCGTGTCCAGGCGGACGTAAGGGATGCCTTGAGCCGGTTCAGCAATCAGATTACGCGGGTGGAGGTCCATCTGAGCGACGAGAATGCCGCAAAATCAGGCGCCGCTGACAAACGGTGTATCATGGAAGCTCGATGTGTAGGTCGTCAACCGGTAGCCGTAAGCCACCAAGCCTCGACGTTAGAAGAAGCGTTCGATGGAGCCGCGAATAAGCTGCAGCGGTTGTTGGAGTCTACCTTGGGACGATTGACCGATTACAAAGGCGGCCAATCAATCCGGAAGGATAAAAGTCGCTGAGTAACCCAGCGGATAAGGTTTTCGAAAGGGACAGGGAATTCTGTGGCGAAATTAGGGATCGGATAACGATAACTCTATGCGCCAAGCGCACATCGGCCCCTGATTTATGGGACATCCAGATAGACCATTACGCGGATGAGTTGTCTAAAATAACAAGGGTTACCAAACCTCGTTGTGAGCAATTCTACACAGTTTTCGTCTTTGCATGAGCCTACATTTTCGAGCATGGGAGAGCAGCTCTCTATTCTTCCATCACCGGCGAATGTTCATTCGCCATCGGGCGACGCTTGCCTGCGGGTATCACTTCCGATGACTTTATCCGGAGCAAATGGTGCAACGGGTACTTGCGGATGAGGTTTTCCAAATGAGCCAGGTGCAGCGGCGGTCTAGCGAAAGCCCCGTAATAAACGAACCTTAATGAACGAATTTCGGCCTGGTGAAGGCGGCGCAGGCGCGCGATACCCTTGACGTATTGGTGGAGCGCGGCAGGCGCGCGCTGCGCGTCCACCTCAAAGATGTCGACGCGGGACTGGCAGAGCTGGCTCGCGCGATGGATGCGGCACTGGAATAACAGCAATATATCAATATATAAGGAGCAAAACGAATGCAGATTGGCGTGATCGGCCTTGGCCGCATGGGCGGCAACATTTCCCGGCGCCTAATGAAAGCCGGGCATCACTGCGTGGTGTTCGATACTGACGTGAAACCACGCGAAGCGCTGGCGAAGGACGGCGCCAAAGCCGCGGGGTCGCTTACCGAGATGGTGAAGTCGCTTGGCGAAACGCCGCGGGCCGTTTGGGTGATGTTGCCGGCCGGCCGCATCACCGAGGAGACCATCGAGCATCTCGGCGGCCTGCTGGGGCCGGGCGACATCATCATCGATGGCGGCAATACCTTCTATAAGGACGATATCCGCCGCGCCAGGAAATTGGCTGAGAAGCGCATTCACTACATTGATTGCGGCACGTCCGGAGGCGTGTGGGGCATCGAGCGCGGCTACTGCATGATGATCGGCGGCCCGAAGGAGGCAGTCGAACACCTCGATCCGATCTTCGCAGCACTCGCCCCCGGACTGGGTAACATCCCGCGCACGCCTGGCCGGAAAGCGGGCGACCCTCGCGCCGAGCGCGGCTACATTCATGCGGGCCCTTCCGGCGCCGGTCACTTCGTCAAGATGGTTCACAATGGTATCGAGTACGGATTGATGCAGGCCTACGCCGAGGGCTTCGACATCCTGCGCAACAAGGACTCGAAGGATCTGCCCGAGGACGAGCGTTTCACGCTGAACATGCCTGACATCGCCGAGGTTTGGCGGCGCGGCAGTGTGATCTCATCCTGGCTGCTCGACCTTGGTGCCACCGCACTGGCGAAAGATCCGCAACTGAAAAATTTCACTGGCTTCGTCCAGGATTCAGGCGAAGGCCGCTGGACCATCGAGGCTGCAATCGAGGAAGCAGTCCCGGCGGACGTGCTTTCCACCGCACTTTACGCCCGTTTTCGTTCGCGTCAGGAGCATACCTTCGGAGAAAAAATTCTTTCGGCCATGCGTTTCGGGTTCGGCGGGCACATCGAGGGCAGCGAGCCCATCGATCCTGAACCAAAGTAGCTCCATGCCCAGCAAACGGAAGACGCAATCGCCCCAGGCTGTCATCGAAACGCCGCCGCAACAGTTCAGTTCAACCGACCCCTGCGCCATGGTGATCTTCGGCGCTGCCGGCGACATGACCAAACGCCTGCTCATGCCGGCACTCTATAATCTCTCGCGCACCAAGGTGCTGCCGGAGAACTTTGCGCTGATCGGTGTCGATTTGGCGAAGGATACTGCCGCTCGCTGGCGCGACGATCTCTACGCGATGCTGAAAAGCTTTGTCGGAAGCAGCATCGCGGGGTTTCATATCGGCCATATCGACGAGGCCGCATGGAAGCGGCTTTCGGAAAAAATGTCCTACATCCAGGGCGACATCACCAAGCCTGCACTTTACGAAACGCTTCGCGGCTCTCTTGATGAAGCCGAAAAAGCCTATGGCACCAAAGGCAACGTAATCTTCCATCTTGCTGTCGCAGGTCGGTTCTTTGGTACGGTGGTCGAACAGCTCGGCAACGCGAAGCTCACCGATCAGGGCAGTGCCGGAGCGCGGCAATATTGGCGCCGCGTCGTGATCGAGAAGCCGTTTGGACATGACTTGAAATCGGCGCGCGCACTGAACACCAGCATCCTTCGCACTCTGCATGAGGACCAGATCTTCCGTATCGACCATTTTCTCGGGAAGGACACGGTCCAAAGCATTATGGCGTTTCGTTTTGCCAATGGGCTGTTCGAACCGATCTGGAATCGCGACAGGATCGATCACGTCCAGATCACCGTGGCGGAGACAGTAGGCGTGGAGCAGCGCGGAAAGTTCTACGAATCGACAGGCGCGCTGCGCGACATGGTTCCGAACCACGCGTTCACCCTGCTTTCGATGGTGGCTATGGAGCCGCCAGTCGGATTCGATGCCGCTTCGATTCGCTCTAAGAAGGCCGAAGTGTTCGCCGCAATGCCAGCCGTCGAGCCTGCGCATGCGGTGCGTGGTCAGTACGACGCCGGTTCGGTACTCGGAAAAAAAGTAAACGCCTATCGAAGCGAGCCAAACGTGGCGGCCGATTCGAACGTCGAGACCTATGTTGCGATGAAGTTTGAGATCGACAATTGGCGCTGGGCCGGCGTGCCGTTCTATTTCCGCACAGGCAAACACATGTCGGCCCGGAATACGGAAATCGCCATCCGTTTCAAACAGGCGCCGTATGCGGCGTTTCAGCATACGCCGGTCGAGACATTGCGCCCAAATTGGCTGGTGCTTCAGATTGCACCGGACGAGGGAATCTCGCTTCAATTCGAAGTTAAGCGTCCAGGGCCGGTGGTGGACCTTGCGGCCGTGAAAATGGACTTTCGCTATGATGACTGGTTCCCCCACGAATTAAATGTGGGCTACGAGACGTTACTTCACGATGTCATGGCGGGCGATCAAACTCTGTTCATGCGGGCCGACATGGTGGATGAAGCTTGGCGCGTTGTTCAGCCGGTGCTCGAACTCGTGGTCGGAAAAAAAAGCGGAATTCGCCGACTACACTTCTGGGAGTGAGGGACCTGAGGCGGCCGACGAACTTCTCGCACGAGATGGGCGGGTTTGGCGCCCTGTGGATCCCCCGTCGGATCACAAGCTATGAGCGCCCAGCATGACATCCGCCTTGTTGTGGCCGACGTCGACGGAACGCTGGTTACCGATGACAAGGTACTGACCGAGGCAGCAAAGGAAGCAATCCGGGATCTTCGCGTCACCGGCATTGCCTTCACCATTACCAGCAGCCGGCCACCGCGTGGAATGCGCATGCTGTTCGAGCCCCTTGCTTTGCGAAGCGCAATCGCCGGGCTCAATGGCGGCGTCTATGTGAATCCCGATCTCACCATGATCTTGAGTTACACGCTCGATCCCGCGACGGCGAAGCAAGCGGTGGATCTGATCCTGGAGCAAGGGTCGGACGTTTGGATCTACACCGAAAAAGAATGGCTGGTTCGTGACCGTGATGCGCCGCATGTGGCGCGCGAGGCCTGGATTCTGAAGTTCGATGCGACCGTCGTAGCGTCGGTCACGGGCACCCACCTTGCACGCGCGGTTAAGATTGTTGGAATCTCGGACGATCCGGGGCTGCTCGCCACCTGCGAGAAGGCCCTGCAAAAAGTGCTAAGCGAAAAAGCGAGTGTTGAATGCTCGCAGGCGTATTACATCGATGTGACCGACCGGCAAGCCAACAAAGGGGCGGTCGTGGCTATGCTGTCCAAACGCCTAAACATTCCCTGCGAGCAAATCGCAACGATTGGGGACATGCCTACCGACACTCTGATGTTCCGCAAGAGTGGCCTTTCGATCGCCATGGGGAACGCCAGCGACGGGGCGAAGGCGCAAGCAAGCGCTGTTACCGATAGCAATGAAAGCGATGGCTTCGCGAAGGCCATGCGAGATTTCGTTTTGCAGCAAGTCCTTGTAAAATGAGGAGTACGTCGCAGGTCAAACTTGAGATCCTCGCCAATCCGGAGGCGTTGGCGCGCCGAGTTGCGGATTGGCTGGTCAAATTGGCGAATGCGAAGGACGGCCTGTTTGCCGTCGCGCTCGCCGGCGGTTCTACTCCGTGGCGACTTTATCAGCTACTAGCTGGACCGGCCTACCGCGATACTTTCCCGTGGTCTCGAGTACACTGGTTTTGGGGTGACGAGCGGTTCGTGTCTCATGACAGTCCGCTTAGCAATTACCGGATGGCGCAAGAGGCGATGCTGTCGCGTGTGCCGGCTCCTCTGGAAAATATCCATCCAATTCCCACCGAAAGCGTAACGTCGCAAACAGCAGCAGCAAGGTATGAGCGTGAACTCATGTCGTTTTATGGCGCGGACCGGCTTGCAAAAGGGAGACCGCTCTTCGACTTAATTCTTTTGGGACTGGGCACAGATGGGCACACAGCTTCGCTATTTCCTGGCACGAGCGTGCTCCATGTCCGCGACCGGTGGGTTGCCGCGGTTACTGATGCAAAATTGGAAACACGCATCACTCTGACATATCCAGCACTGGAAAGCGGCCGTCATATAGCCTTCTTAGTTACGGGCGAAGAGAAGCGAACCATCTTCAATCGACTGCGATGCGGCGAGGAGGACTTTCCTGCAGCGCGCCTTCATCCATCCGGCGAACTGATCTGGTTTGTAGATGAGGCCGCAGCGGGGCCAAGACATGAATCAAATGCTCATTGATTCGACCAGAGCGACGCGCAGTAGCTTAAAACCTTCGCGCCTGCGAAGCGTTTTTGGTCAGCCGGTGGATTCAAGCTCGCTCGAGCCCCCTATTCGCGCAGAGCTCTTCAGCGTCGAGCGCCTCGAACAGCATGCCGAAAGTCTCGCTGAAGCGCAGCGAGTCGATCCTAAGCTCAAGACGGGCGCCGACTTGCTCCACGGCTCTACGACAACACCAGAGTCCTGACTGAGACCTACCGCGTCATTGTCCACGCGATTGCAGCACATCAGCCGATCACGCCGGCAGCAGAATGGTTGCTGGACAATTTCCATGTCGTGGACGAGCAGATCCGCGAGATCAAAAACGACCTTCCGCCGGGCTTCTACCGCAGACTTCCGAAACTGGCAGAGGGACCATTGCAAGGTTATCCGCGAGTATTCGGCATCGCTTGGGCCCTTGTCGCCCATACCGACAGCGCTTTCGACATTCAAAAGCTGACCCGCTTCGTCGAGGCCTATCAGCGTGTGCAACCGTTGACCATCGGCGAACTTTGGGCAATCGCGATCACTCTGCGCATCACGCTGGTGGAGAATCTGCGCCGTCTGGCCGAGGCGATCGTGGCGCGGCTGTCTGCTGGCCAATTGGCCGATACGCTAGCTGATCAGCATTTTGGGTACTGGCAGCCGCGGATCCCGAGCCGACGGTCGGCGATCCTGCATAGCCTCGATCAGGCGCCATGGTCGACCGCGTTTGCCGTCCAGCTTGCCCAGCGGCTGCGCGACCGCGATCCCGACGCCACACCGGCGTTGCTCTGGCTGAATGCCAGACTGGGCGCAGAAAAAACCACCACCGACCAGATCGTCCGCGAAGAAGTTCAGCGCCAAAGCGCAATGAATGTGACAGTTCGCAACGTGATCACCAGCATGCGCCTAGTGTCGATGATCAACTGGGCGGAGTTCTTCGAAAGCGTCAGTCCCGTCGATGCGGTGATGCGCGAAGCCAGCGATTTTGCAGCGATGGATTTTCCTACGCGTGACCACTACCGCCGCGCGATCGAGGAATTGGCGCGCGGCGCAGGCCGTGATGAAGTTGATGTCGCCAGACGCACAATCGCAGCCGCGAAACGTGCGGGCGAGCAACCAGCCGAACGCGGATTCGCTATACGCCGCGAGTGTGATCCAGGATTTTATCTCGTCGCGAAGGGCCGGTGCGACTTCGAGAAAGAGCTCGGCTGTCGAGTGCCATTCAGAACACAGCTATTCCGCTTCAATTCCGATCTTGGCGTCATTAGCTATGTAGGCTTGATCGCGCTCGTCAACCGCGATCGTTCTTGGGCTGGCGTTATTCACCGTCACGCACACGGTAATTGGTGATTGGGCGCTCGTTATCCTGACGGTTGTCGGTTTGATTCCTGCATCTGACGTTGCGGTAGCAGTCGTGAACCGCGTCATCACCCAATTGCATCGGCGCCATGTGTCTGCCCGGCTTAGAATTTCGTGAAGGTATTCCGCCGGATCTGCGAACTCATCGTCGTGGTACCAACGCTGCTCACCAGCGGATCGGCAATCGATGAAGCAAATCGAGCGGCTTGAAGTTCATCATCTTTCCAATCCGGACGACAATTTTGTTTTTGCGCTGCTTGTCAGATTGGCGCGACTCCACCACTGAACATGCCGCCAACGATGCGTTGCTTCTCGACGAAGCGCCAAGCGGCATTGCGCGTCTGAACGAACTCTATGGGCCGCTGTCGCATGGCGCCCGTTTCTTTCTGCTACATCGCCGACGCGTCTGGAACGAAGGCGAAGGAAAGTGGATCGGCTGGGAACGCAAGCGCGGCAAATTGCATGAACTCAATCGCCTGCTTCGTGGCGCCACCGATACGACGTTTGTGACCATACATGGACGTCGCCCTCACCACCTGCCGACATCCGATATGTCATCACGCTGGATGCCGATACGCGTTTGCCGATTGGAGCCGCAAGGCGGCTGGTAGGAAAGTTGGCGCACCCCCTCAACCGGCCACGCTTCGATCCGCAAGCCGGTCTGGTCGTGCAGGGCCATGCCATCCTGCAGCCGCGGGTAACGCCATCGCTGCCCGTCGGCAGCGAAGGATCGCTATTCCAGCGCGTTTTTTCCGGCCCCAACGGGCTCGATCCCTACGCACTTGCGGTCTCCGACGTGTACCAAGATCTGTTCGAAGAGGGCTCCTATTGCGGCAAGGGAATCTACGATGTTGACGCCTTCGAAGCCGCGCAGCACGGGAAAATTCCCGACAGCACGGTACTCAGCCACGATCTGCTGGAAGGCATATTCGCCCGCGCCGGCTTGGCCTCGGACATCGAGTTCGTGGAGGAATTTCCGTCGCGCTATGGATGTAGCTGCTGCACGCCAGCATCGCTGGGTGCGCGGCGATTGGCAGTTGCTGCCCTGGATCTTCGGCTTCGGCCGCAAGGCGCGCGACGGCTCGCGGAAAACAATAATCCCGCTGATGGGGCGCTGGAAGCTGCTCGACAATTTACGCCGTTCCCTGTCCGCGCCGTCAGCGCTTCTGGCCATGCTTATCGCATGGCTGCAGCCTATGGCAGTCGCAGAAATATGGACTGCGTTCATTCTGTTGACAATCGCGCTACCACCCTTACTTCCGGAAATCGCCGACATCATACCGCGCAGGGGAGATATTTCGTTACGCAATCATCTACGCGCGCTTCGCGGCGATTTTGCATTGGGTTTACTGCAAAGCGCATTCCTGATCATTTTCCTCGCTCATCAAGCCTGGATGATGATCGATGCAGTGACGCGCACGCTTTTCCGCCTGTTTATTCATCGCCGTCGCCTACTCGAATGGGTCACAGCTGCTCAGTCTAATGACGATTCCCAATTCGACCAACGTAGCCTGGCCACACAAATCGTGGCGAGTGCCGGCTTCGCCGCTTTTGTCGCGTTGCTGATCGCATTCGCCGACCAACGAACTTGGCCAATCGCTGCGCCATTCACAGTTTTGTGGGTGCTGTCGCCTATTGTCGCGCGCTGGGCAAGCATGCCGCCGCCCGCGGCCGGTCATTTGTCGATCGCGCCGGATGATTCTCACACATTACGACTGATCGCGCGGCGCACATGGCGGTATTTCGAAAAATTTGTCACCGCAGAAGACAACATGCTTCCGCCTGACAATTTTCAGGAAGATCCGCAACCTGTAATCGCACACCGAACTTCCCCCACAAATCTTGGCCTGTATCTGCTCTCGGTCGTGGCAGCTCGCGATTTCGGTTGGCTCAGCACGCTCGACACCGTGGAACGGCTAGAAGCAACGCTGGCCACAATGGAAAAGCTTGAAAGGTTCCGGGGCCATTTCTACAATTGGTATGACACTAGCGATCTTCATCCTCTGGAGCCGAAATACATCTCATCAGTGGATAGCGGTAATCTGGCCGGTCATCTGATCGCACTGAGCAATGCCTGCCGCGAAATAGCCGGGGCTCCGATCGGCACCCCGCAAATGTTAGCGGGGTTCCGAGACAATCTGGCGCTTATGCACGAGGCCGCACGAGCGTCTGTGATCGATCGTGAGCGACCCGCGATCCATTCGGAGTTCGATTCCGCCATCGATGCCTTTGACACATCGCTTAATCTGGTGCCTTCGAACCCGGTTGCTATTTCCCGCCACCTAAGCGATCTGGCGCATCGAGCCGATTCGCTCGCTCAACTGGTGCGTTCTTGGTTGAAGCAGCGCGGCGAGGCCGCCAGCACAGAGACCGAACTCATTGTTTGGGTGGAGGCGTTGCGTACATCTGTGCTCGCTCATCGGCGCGACTTGGAACTGATAATGCCCTGGTCGAGCCTCATTGCCGACGATGTTTTATTGGACGGCGAGATTGTTGCGCAGTTGGATACCATGCCGACACTTGCGACGATGCCTGCGCATTGTGATGCGGCGATTCAGATTCTAACGCACCAAAAAGAAGAAGGGCGGTCGAAGGAGAACCTCGATGCCTTAAAGAATGCATTCGAAAGATCCAGAAGCGCATCACAACTAGTAGCGCATCGTCTTGTGGCACTCGCCGATGTGGCAAAGTCGATGGCGATGTCAATGGAATTTGGGTTTCTGTACAATCCCGATCGCCAACTCCTTTCCATTGGGTATCGGACTGCCGACGGCAGCCTCGATTCGAATTTCTATGATTTGTTGGCGTCTGAGGCCCGGCTTGCGAGCTTCATCGCCATCGCCAAGGGTGATTTGCCGGCCAAGCATTGGTTCCGGCTCGGCCGCACCTTGACACCAATTGATGGCGGTTCGGGGTTAATCTCCTGGTCTGGATCAATATTTGAATATTTGATGCCATCGCTTGTGATGCGCGCACCAGCCGGCAGTCTGCTGGAGCAAACCAATCGATTGGTAGTTTGGCGGCAAGAAAGATACGGCAATGAGCTCGGGGTACCCTGGGGCATGTCGGAATCGGAGTACAATGCGCGCGACATAAAGCAGACCTATCAATATTCAAGCTTCGGCATTCCCGACCTCGGTTATAAACGCGGGCTCAGTGAGAGCACCGTTATCGCGCCTTATGCGAGCGGCCTCGCGTCCATGATCGATCCTGGAGCTGCTGCACGCAATTACAAACGCATGGAGCATATCGGCGCACGGGGCTCTTATGGCTGGTACGAGGCGCTAGATTACACGCGCGCTCGACTGCGCGAGGGTGAAAAATTCGCTATAATCCGCGCCTATATGGCGCACCATCAGGCGATGACCTTGGTGGGCATCGCAAACGCGCTTTGCGGCGGAACAATGCGCGCGCGCTTCCATGCTGAGCCCATCGTGCAGGCGACTGAGCTACTGCTGCAGGAGCGCATGCCGCGCGATGTCGCTCTAGCGCGGCCCCCGCCGGAACAAGCCAAGCAAGCCGCAGAGATCGCGAGCCTCGTTCCGGAAATCCAACGCCGCTATACCTCTGCTCATTCGCGCGTCCCTCGCACACATATCCTATCGAATGGGTACTATTCGACAATGGTGACGGCTGCGGGGTCGGGCTACAGCCGCTGGCGCGACATCGCGGTTACGCGCTGGCGCGAGGACCCAACCTGCGATAACTGGGGCGCCTATATCTTCTTGCGCGATGTGCGTAGTGGCGAAACCTGGTCGGCCGCCTATCAACCGAGCGTAATCGAGCCCGATAGTTATGAAGTAACGTTTTCGGAAGACCGCACCGAAATCATCCGGCGCGATGCCACCATGACAACGATACTTGAAGTCATGGTTTCGCCCGAAGACGACGCAGAAGTTCGCCGAGTTTCAATCACTAACCATGGCGTCCGCACGCGTGAAATTGAGTTGACTTCCTACGCCGAGATCGCCTTAGCACGGCAAACGGACGATGTTGCGCATCCTGCTTTCTCCAAACTGTTCGTAGAGACGGAGTTCGCATCCGATCTCGGCGCTATCATCGCAATGCGTCGGCTGCGGTCGCCTGGCGATCCGCAGGTGTGGGCGGCGCATCTTGCAGTGGTTGAAGGCGAAACCTCTGGGGACGTGCAGTTTGAAACGGATCGGGCGCGCTTTCTCGGGCGCGGACAGACCCTTCGCTCCCCGGCTGCCATCGCTGATGGCTGGCCGCTGTCCAACATGGCGGGAACAGTCCTCGATCCCATCTTCAGCTTGCGCCGCCACGTAAGCATTCCGCGCGGCGCGACGGCGCGCGTGGCGTTTTGGACCATGGCCGCTTCCTCGCGTGACGACGTGCTCGATCTAGCCGATAAGCATCACGATTCGATGGCATTCGAGCGGGCAACAACGCTCGCTTGGACTCAGGCGCAAATGCAGCTTCGTCATCTCGGCATCAGTTCGGATGAAGCACATCTGTTTCAACGCCTCGCCAATCATGTTCTCTATTCGGACCCCACGCTGCGCCCGTCCGCCGATACGCTCAAGCACGGCGCGCGAAAGGCATCGACGTTATGGGCGCAAGGTATTTCGGGCGATCTGCCCATCATTCTGGTCCGGATCGAAGAGGAGGACCATCTAAACCTAGTGCGTCAACTGCTGCGCGCGCATGAATATTGGCGCCTAAAACAGCTCGCTGTCGATTTGGTAATCCTGAACGAACGAGGCACATCATATATTCAAGATCTGCAGATCGCGCTCGACGCACTTGTGCGCATGAATTAATCCATGCCGAAGCTCGCGAGCGACGACGCGCGAGGAGCAGTGTTTGTGCTGCGCGCGGATCTGATCGCACCTGAAATTCGAGGATTGCTTCAAGTTGCCGCCCGGGCCGTGCTCCATGGCGACCGCGGCACGTTGGCGGAACAAATCAATCGCGCACGCGATCTCAAGCCTGCGAGCGCGCCGCCCGGCAGACGCGTATCGCTATCCGCGGGGCCCGAAGCAGCTTTGCCGCGGCCAGAAATGGAGTACTTCAACGGACTAGGCGGCTTTGCAAACAATGGCCGCGAATATCTTACTATACTCGAAGGTACTGAGCGCACTCCTGCTCCATGGAACAACATCATCGCCAATCCATCGTTCGGGTTCCTCGTCTCAACCGACGGGAGCGGGTTCACATGGGCGCTCAATAGTCAACAGAACCAGCTTACGCCTTGGTCGAATGATCCCGTTGGCGACATGCCAGGTGAAGTAATCTATGTGCGCGATGAGGATAATGGCGACGTATGGGGGCCGACCGCGCTTCCTATACGCGAGAAGAGTTCGGCCTATTCGGTCAGACATGGACAAGGCTATAGCCGCTTCGAACACACTTCACATGGAATATCTCTCGAGCTTCTACAATACGTGCCGATCACGGATCCGATCAAAATTTCGCGGCTGAAAATAGCCAATCATTCGGGGCGCGTAAGGCATCTTTCGATCACGGCTTATGTGGAATGGGTGCTCGGCAGAAATCGCACTGCAACTGCACCTTTTGTTATCACTGAAATCAATCCCAAATCCGGCGCGATGTTTGCGCAGAATGCCTGGAACGATCAGTTTGGTGAGTGCGTTGCGTTCGCCGATCTGAATGGCAGACAAACAGCCTGGACGGGCGACAGGACTGAATTCATTGGTCGCGATGGCGGCCTCGATCGGCCACTAGGCCTCGTTGCGGGGACTAGTCTTTCCAATCGAGTTGGCGCCGCACTCGACCCCTGTGGCGTCCTGCAAACGTCGGTTCGGCTCAGCGCAACCGAAGTCACGGAGATCGTCTTCTTTCTTGGTCAGGCGACTACAAAGCCGGAAGCGGAAGTCCTGCTCGCAAAATATCGCGAGGCCGATCTCGATGCGGTGCTAAGTGAGGTTACCGAGCAATGGGATCAAATTCTCGGGACAGTACAGGTAAAAACGCCCGACCGTTCACTGGACATTCTTCTGAACCGCTGGTTGCCTTATCAAACGTTGGCATGCCGCGTTTGGGCACGTACTGGGTTCTATCAGGCGAGCGGCGCTTACGGATTCCGAGACCAGTTACAGGATGTGATGGCGCTTTGCGTGTCGCGGCCCGATCTGGCGCGCGAGCATTTGCTCCGGGCTGCGGCACGGCAATTCACCGAAGGCGATGTTCAGCATTGGTGGTTACCCGAATCGAACGAGGTATTCGCACACGCGTCTCCGATGATCGTTGCTGGCTTGTCTATGCGGTGGCGCACTATGTCCAAGTCACCGGAGATCTGGCGGTTCTAACGGAGATGGTTCCTTTCCTAGAAGGACCCATACTTCAGGAGGACCAACGCGATGCGTTCTTTCAACCAACAATTTCCAATAAACAAGTGAGTTTATTCGAGCATTGCGCGCTCGCGCTAGACAAAAGCTTGGCAACCGGCACGCACGGCCTTCCGCTGATGGGGACAGGCGATTGGAACGATGGAATGGACCGGGTGGGTGAACGCGGAAGGGGAGAAAGTGTTTGGCTAGGGTGGTTCCTTTATTCCACGCTGATCTCGTTCGCGAGTTTGGCGGAAAATCATGACAATACGGAACGTGCTGCTGGGTGGCTTCACTATGCGAGCAGATTAATGGAAGCACTAGAGCGGGAAGCGTGGGACGGAGATTGGTATCGGCGTGCCTATTTTGACGACGGGGCACCACTTGGTTCCGTTTCCAACAGTGAATGTCGGATTGATTCGATCGCGCAATCCTGGGCCGTTATCTCCCGCGCCGCCGAACCATTGCGCGCGATACGCGCGATGGCGGCTGTGGAAAAATATCTCATGCGACGCGACGAAAAATTGGCACTGCTCTTAACACCTCCATTCGATAACTCCGCCCATGACCCGGGCTATATCGCAGCTTATCCGTCAGGTATCCGCGAGAACGGAGGACAATATACCCATGGCGCGCTCTGGAGCGTAATGGCATTTGCGATACAGGGAGAAGGCGATAAAGCATACGAATTACTATCGATGTTGAACCCGATAAACCATTCCGACAACAGTACGGGAGTTCATCGTTACAAGGTCGAGCCTTATGTAACCTGCGCTGATCTTTACGCCATGCCGCCACATGTCGGACGCGGCGGATGGACTTGGTATACCGGCTCAGCTGGATGGATGTACCGCGCGGCGCTCGAATGGATACTTGGATTTCGCGTGCAGGGCACGAATTTTGAGTTCGATCCTTGCATCCCGCGCGGATGGCCCGGCTTTGATATCGCCTTCCGTCATCGTTCCTCGCGCTATGAGATCTCGGTTGATAATCCACTCGGGGTCTGCCGCGGCGTTCTGGCCACTAAACTCGATGGCGAGATGCTGACCGGAAACAGAAAATCACTTATTCCCTTGGTTGATGATGGCGCCACTCACAGCGTGAAGGTCGTTCTAGGATGAGCACGAGCGCGGCATGTCTGAAAACATAAGCCCTCTCGCAGGCCAGCAGATCCCGCCGTCAATGCTGGTCAATATCCCACGATTGGTGACCGCGTACTTTTCGCTCGTGCCAGACCTTTCGATCCCTTCGCAGCGTGTTTCCTTTGGCACGTCAGGACATCGTGGTTCGGCATTCGCGGCTGCGTTCAATGAAGCGCATATCCTGGCTATCAGCCAGGCGGTCTGCATGTACCGGCGTCACGCGGGCATCGATGGGCCGCTTTTTCTAGGCATCGACACGCATGCGCTTTCTGAGCCCGCATTCGCGAGCGCGCTCGAAGTTCTCGCGGCTAATGGCGTAGTTACGATGATCGACGAGCGAAGTGGATATACGCCGACGCCGGTGATTTCGCACGCGATCCTGACTTACAATCGCGGCCGCAAGACAGGCCTCGCGGATGGGATCGTTATCAGTCCATCGCACAATCCACCTGACGAGGGTGGTTTCAAATATAATCCGCCCAATGGTGGGCCTGCGGATATAGATATTACCGTTTGGATCGAAAAAGCTGCAAATACAATTCTATCCGAGAAGCTCCAGGGCGTGCAACGCATTCCTTATGAGAAAGCATGCAAGACAACGTGCGTTCACAATTACAATTACATCACACCCTATGTCGAGGACCTCGCTAACGTCGTTGATATGGAGGCGATACGGTCCGCCGGCATAAGGATCGGAATTGATCCGCTGGGTGGCGCGGCCGTTCATTATTGGCAACCTATCATCGAGCGTTACAATATTTCAGCGACAGTCGTGAATGATGCAGTAGACCCGACCTTTCGTTTTATGACTTTCGATTGGGACGGAAAAATCCGGATGGATTGTTCATCGCCATATGCAATGAGGCGACTGATCGCGATTGGCAACAAGTTCGATATTGCCTTTGCCAACGATACCGATGCGGATCGTCATGGCATCGTTTGTCCTACGAGTGGATTAATGAACCCGAATTATTATCTCGCCGCTGCGATATCTTATTTGTACGCAAACCGGCAGCAGTGGCGCCGCGACTGCGCCGTAGGAAAGACGATGGTCTCAAGTGGCATGATTGATCGTGTAACCGCAAAGCTGGGGCGCAAGCTCATTGAAGTACCAGTGGGATTCAAATGGTTCAGCGTAGGCCTAATCGATGGGGAGCTTGGTTTCGGTGGCGAGGAGAGCGCGGGTGCATCATTTTTACGGCGGGACGGCTCGGTGTGGACGACGGACAAAGATGGCCTGATCCTTGGCTTGCTCGCGGCGGAAATCACTGCGCGCACGGGCAAGAACCCCAACAAGCTCTATGAAACGGTCACGCGCGATCTAGGAACATCCTTCTATCAGCGAATAGACGCGGTGGCTTCGCTGAAGCAGAAGAAGCTGCTTAAGACCCTGACCGTCGAGCGCGTCCACATTAAAGAGCTCGCCGGCGAGTCGATCGAGGCGAAACTAATCAATGCACCCGGCAATAATCAGCCGATGGGTGGGATCAAGGTTGTTGCCAAGAATGGATGGTTCGCCGCGCGTCCTTCGGGAACTGAGGACGTCAATAAGATTTATGCGGAGAGCTTCCTAAGCGAAGATCACTTGAAGCAAATTCAATGCGATGCCAAGACTATCATCGCTCAAATTCTCGACGAGTAATGGAATTCAATACTTCTGTTGTGGCACTCAACTAATGTCTACTTATCGCCAATAGCGGACATACAGAGCCGATATTTATCAGCCGAGCATCAGTAAATTGCAGACTGCCGGATCACTGTGCTGAGATGAACCACATCTCTTGCAAGGTATCTTGTGCTGCGAGGTCATCACGTAATACCAATGGCCAACTCCGGCGCAATCAAGAAATGTTGTCCAAAGGCAAATTTTATCGAAGAGTTACAAGGGATTGATGTGAGCAATATTGCACAGTCGACGCGTTGGCTTGAAGATAATCTTATGTCGGGCCGTGGAGCGATATTCCACCTTATCCTCTAGCAGTGTTCGGTTTCTGTGAGACGAGCATTGCTGATAGGGCGAGCATGGCCCACGAAAGACCAATTGCGCCATAACAGAATTCTTGGAGGTTCCCAATGCTTCGTCTTCCGCATTTCGCACTGGTGCTGCCATATCCATTTTGGCTGCATGCGTTGTTTCTGGCGCGGCCTTAACTACGGCCAGGCCCGCTGCCGCACGCGTGAATATCAGTGTGGACGCATCAATACTGGAGGCATCAGCTTCGGCTATTTTCATCGTAATCTGAGCCGTCGCGGACATTGGATAAATCATCCGCGCTGGGGCGATGTGTGGCTACCGCCCAATGCCCGTCACTACCGGCCTTATTACAACGGCCATTTCGTATACACAGACTTTGGTTTGCTCTGGGTCCGGCAATGATCGATGGAGCAATGTGACGGATCACTATGGCCGTTGGGTCTATGACCCGTACTATGGCGCGCTCTGGGTTCCCGGATATGTACAGCGACCGCGGTGGGTAATATTTGGTGAAGGTAGCGGTATCTGGGCTGGTTACCGACTACGACCAGATTACGGCGATTTGGAGATGGTATTTATTTGACAGTGTAGCTATACGTTAGAACGATCATTATGGTTATGGCGACTGGTACGGAAATGAGCGGCCCTGTTTTTTCAATAATTTGTGGATCTTCGTCGACACCGACCACTTCTATCGGCAGGACTACAGAAACTATGTTGTCGACCGCAGGCGTGTTGGCAACATCATGAAATTCAACGCGCGACACGACGCATTATGCTACGGATGGCGATCACATTGTAAATCGCTCGATTTCTTCGGATAACATCGACCGCATGACGCATCAGCGCGTCCGACCTGTCGAGGCGAGGACGCTGCTTAAGGGTGACGTTCCGATGGCGTCCGTGTCAGCGGGCCGTGAGCATGCAAAGCGACAGAATTTTGGCCGTTCGGGACCCCATCGCCACGACAGCAACTTCGAGCCCGTGAAAGCGCCCGCGGACAACGGGAACGCTCCCGACAGGGGCCCGCATGGATCGTGGTGGCAAGACGAATAGCCCGGAAGCAACGCCTCCATCGCCGCTAGATGCCAAGAGCGGAGAAAAAGGCGGACGTGGGCGTGATCGGGGCGGGGAAAATAACGCCCAACCGGCAGCGCAGCCTGAAAATAAACCGGCTCCAGGCGGCGATGAGAACAAGCATGGCCGCAACCGTGGCGGTGATCTGACCACGCAACCGGCGGCGCAGCCTGAAAGCCAACCGGCCCCGGGTGATGAGAAGAACAAGGGTGGCCGCAACCGTGGCGGCGATCAGACCGCGCAGCCAGCAGCGCAGCCTGAAAGCCAACCGGCTCCCGGCGGCGATGAGAACAAGCGTGGCCGCAACAGTGGCGGCGATCAACCACGCAGCCAGCAGCGCAGCCTGAAAGCCAACCGGCCCCGGGTGATGAGAAGAACAAGGGTGGCCGCAACCGTGGCGGCGATCAGACCGCGCAGCCAGCAGCGCAGGCCTGAAAGCCAACCGGCTCCCGGCGGCGATGGAAAGAACAAGCGTGGCCGCAACAGTGGCGGCGATCAGACCACGCAGCCAGCAGCGCAGCCAGAAAGCCAACCGGCCCCGGGCGGCGATAAGAAAATGCGCGGACATCCGGCCGGCACTCCTGAAGCGCAACCGCAAGCCGCTCCATCTGATCAGCAAGGTGCGGCTCCAGAGGGCAAGAAGAAAGAGGTTCAAACCCGACACGACGGATGAAGAAAAAAAGAAGCATCCAGACAATAAAATCCGGACCCGGAAATTAAACGCGCAGGAAATTTTCGATAGCGATCCTTGCAAAAAATCCGGGGAATTTCTAAAAGTAATTTTGCGGTCAAAAAATGCCGCCAATTCCTCCCCACTCGACGCGCCGCAACTGACTTCGTTGAATTAAACGGATCAAAAGGCAATCTCGACATATGTCCGCTATGGGTCAAAAGCGGACAGCCTAAATAGCCTCGGCCTACGAGACATCGCGAGTATCCAACTCGCGAACTGGTCTAGTTTATGTGTAGTTGCTTTACCCCCCTGGGTGGTGAATAAGTTGTAACCGCCCAGCACGCCTTTTCTACATGCGCACGACCATCACGCATGTGAGATGGAGTCGGATCGCTCAAATTCAATATAACGCAGGCGGCAATGACGCTCTGTTATACTGCGCAGCTATAGAGACAGCGACTTACGTGTGACGGAACGTCTCTAACAAATCGTTTTCTGGAGGCCGAATAAATACAGTCCGCTCAACCCCAGAACAGATAATGCCAGAGCCCACTGCATCCAATCGCGGCGGAAAAAATAGCCGCGAATCTAACGGATGAGGTTTTCGGAAGGGACACGTGTGGGCGTGCGGCGATACGGTCCCACGACGCCGTGAACAGCGAGGCAGCAATGTCAGTGGATGCAAGCGGTCCTAGCCAAACGAAGTTACCGCCAACAATGAATGTGAGCGAGCCAGATCGGGGGCTGAGCTCATCAACTGCGTCCGCGCGCCTCACGGCCGAAGGCTACAACGAATTGCCGACGCCTGGCCGACGCGGGATTTGGCGAATCCTTTTTGAAGTGGTCCGCCAACCCATGTTTGCCCTGCTGATAGGTGGAGGTGTCGTCTACTTGTTGTTGGGCGATGGATTGGAGGCGGTGCTCTTGCTCCTGTTTGCAGCTCTTTCAGTCGCGATTACGATCGTTCAGGAAACCCGCAGCGAACGGGTGCTAGACGCGCTGCGCAATCTCGCTAGTCCTCGGGCACTTGTTCTACGCGATGGCAAGAGAACCCTCATACCCGGCAGAGAGGTCGTGCGTGGCGACACTGTCATCGTTTCCGAAGGAGATCGGGTAGCCGCAGATGCGATCCTCGTGTCGTCACATGACCTATTGCTTGATAAATCGCTTCTGACTGGCAAATCGGTTCCGGTCGGAAAACTTGTCCAACTGCCGTCAATCGAAGGTGGCGCCGATGTCACCGTGCCCGGGCCAGGCGGTAAAGATCTACCGTATATTTTCGCGGGAACACTTGTTGTGCGGGGCGTCGGAAGCGCACTTGTCCTGGCAACCGGCATCCGTAGTGAAATCGGCAAAATCGGGCGCGCGCTTGGGACAATTGAAACCGAGCAGCCACGCCTACAGCTGCAGATCCGCTGGCTCGTCCGCGATTTCGCGATCGCGGGGGCAATTGCCGGAAGCCTAACGGTTCTACTTTTTGGGCTGCTTCGAGGGTCATGGCTCGAGGCCATACTAGGCGGCATCGCACTCGGCATGTCGCTTCTTCCCGAGGAATTTCCCCTGGTCATGACAGTATTCATGGCGATGGGTGCGTGGCGAATTTCAAAGGCGCGCGTGCTGACGCGTCGCTCGTCGGCGATCGAAACTCTTGGGGCGACAACCGTCCTGTGCACTGACAAGACCGGCACCCTGACAGAAAATCGAATGACGGTCGCGGCAGTATTAACGAACAGCGAACATTGGAACCTCGTTAAGAGTGCTCCGCTTACTGCTAAGCTGCGTGAGGTCCTCAACTCTGCCCTCTTGGCTTGTCCGTCCGAACCGACCGACCCCATGGACACAGCAATCCATTCTCTCGCGGCGGGACAAAAGGGCACAAGTGCCTCTCCGTTTCCGGTTGCCAAACTCATTCGTGCGTACGGGCTTCGGCCCGACCTGTTCGCTGTCGCCAATGTCTTGAAGGGCGATCACGTAGGTAGTGCAGCTGCTTATGCCAAGGGTGCCATCGAAGCGATTGCTGAACTTTGCCATCTGTCGGCGGAGCAACTTAATGGAATTCGCGGTCAGACCGATGGACTCGCACGCGATGGAGTACGTGTGCTTGGCGTTGCCAAGGCGTTGAACTTGGGACCGGCGGTGGAAAATGATCTACCGGAAACTCCTCGCGGGTTGAATTTTCAATATGTTGGACTTGTTGGCTTCGCAGACCCACTGCGCACAAATGTGCCCGCTGCCGTAGCCGAATGCCTTTCAGCTGGCATCAGAGTAATCATGATCACCGGGGACTATCCTGTCACGGCTGCAGCAATTGGGCGAGAGGCCGGGCTCGATGCTACTGAAGTTCTAACCGGTGACGACATTGAAATGATGTCGGATAAGCAGCTCGCAGTGCATGTAAAATCGACATCGATTTTTGCGCGCATCCGCCCCAATCAAAAGCTTCGTATTGTCCAGTGTCTGAAGGCCAATGGCGAGATCGTCGCTATGACGGGCGACGGCGTGAACGATGCCCCCGCGATCAAGGCCGCGCATATCGGCATCGCTATGGGAGGGCGTGGAACTGATGTCGCGCGCGAAGCGTCCGCAATCGTGTTACTCGACGACGATTTTGGCTCAATTGTCAGAACCATCCGTCTGGGACGCCGAATTTACGATAATCTGCGCAAAGCCATCGAGTACATTGTCGCCGTTCACATCCCCATCGCAGGACTCGCGCTCCTCCCCCCTCATGCTGGGGCTACCTCTCATGCTCACCCCAATTCACATCGCGTTTCTCGAAATGATTATCGATCCCGCGTGTTCGGTCGTCTTCGAAGCAGAAGAAGAAGAGGATGACGTCATGCGTCGGCCACCGCGCAATCCCGCAAGCCCATTGCTATTGCGTAAACGAATTTTGTGGGCAGCCATTCAGGGGCTGATTGTTTTGGCGGTTCTGGGCAGCGTGTTCATCAGTGCTGCGCGCATGGGGGTACCGGAGCCAGATTTGCGAGCTCTCGTGTTTACCTCCCTTGTACTCATGAATATAGGGCTCATATTGGTCAATCGCTCGTTCAAATCGTCCCTCTCTCAAGCGTTTCTGCGGCCCAACAAATCGCTTCGGTTTCTGCTAGGTGGCGTTGCTGTGCTGCTTGTTACCGCCATTTATTGGCCGCCAGCAAGATCGCTATTTCACTTCGGGCCGTTGCACTGGAATGATCTTCTTGTTTGTGCAATCGCAGGAATTGCCAGCTTGCTCATTCTCGAAGCGCTCAAGTCGAGATGGTTTCGCGTTGGGGATGGGAGCATCAAGGGTCAGTTCTGATTATTTGTTCCCCCGCACGCAGCGGGAGGTGGGTATTAAACTTCTGGGATGGGATCGCGGACCCCGTCTCAACTATGCTCTCTGGACTTTAGTTGTTCTGAGTGCAGTCCTAATTGCTTGGTAGGCGTTGTGAGTGAATGTTCGCTTGGGTCACAAGCAGACGTCGAGCGAATGTCCGCTTTGCGCCAAAAGCGGACATTCGTGCGGTATTCGGCACATTGATCAAGCCACGGTGGCTCCCGATAGATGGCGTATCATCCACTGCCCAGCCGGCCCCAGTTGCCGTTCGGCATGATAGGCGCCGCCCATAACCAACCGCGCGACGCGCTCGTCGAATTCGACAGGTCGAATGGTCTTAAGCCGTCCGCGCGCTATATCGTCCTCGACCAGGTGGGCAGGCATGTTGCCCCACCCAAGTCCCGCCAGCAGCATTGACTGTTTGGCGCCAAGGTCGGCAAGGCGCCAGGTTCTTCCAGATAAAACGCCATAGTCGCGTCCAGCGGTCAGTGCCGACCGATCCGTCAGCACCAATTGAACATGGTTCTGCAAGACATGAGTCTCAATCGGCCCTTCTATGGCTGCCAAGGGGTGGCTGGGCGCCACGACCGTGATCAGGTCGATAGTAAGTAGAGGAAAGCTCTTAAAAACGGCCATGTCGCTGAAGATGAGGGGGAACAATCCAATCATGCAGATGCCCTCGAGCACCAGCTCAGCCGCCGCGCCAAGAGGTTGGACGTAAACACGCGGCGGAACTGTAGGGAACTTCTCTGTAAACGCCTTTAAAGCTTCGACGACTGGCCCCATCGGAAACATCGAGTCCAGCACGATCGTCAATTCGGCCTCAAGGCCACTTGCGAGGCTTCGCGCTGAGTTTCTAAAGGCGTTTGCCTCTTCAGCGATGCGCCGTGCCCGTAGCAGGAGCGTTTGCCCCGCTTCAGTCAACGTTGGACGATAGGCGCTGCGATCGAAAAGCGGCAAGTCGATCTGTGCCTCCAGCTTCTGAATCCCGTACGTGACTGCCGACTGCGCACGGTTCAACTTTTTCGCTGCTTTTGAGAAGCTGCCCTCATCGACGACGGTCAGTAGCAGGCGGATTTGGTCCAGCGTGAGAGAATCCATGATCTAATTATTAGATCAAGATGGTCGATACTTCATCAGTTTTTTTGGGCATTCAGGCCGCCTATTTGGGGATGGTCACCAACCACCAACGGGTCGCCCGACCCAAAATCCAAAAGGAGTTCCGGAATGCCAACCCTTCTCGCAATTGGCGTAAGCCCTCGGTACGAGTATTCGACCTCCCGCAAGCTAACTTCGCTTTTCGTCGAAAAGTGGCAAGCCGCCCACCACGGTGGCAAAGTCATTGATCGCGACCTGACAAAAAACCAACCTCCCGTTCGTCGACCTCCCCTGGATCGGTGGCGCTTTTACGCCTGCTGAACAGCATTCACCGGAGAGTGCCGCCGCGATCAAGGTATCTGATGATCTCGTCGCCGAGCTGAAGTCTGCTGATCAGATCGTGATTGGCACGCCGATGTACAATTTCTCAATTCCGGCAGTTTTGAAGGCCTATATCGATCACATTGTGCGGGTCGGCGTTACTGTTTCCACCACCAATGTCGGACTGCTGACGGGCAAGAAGGCGACCGTCATTCTGGCAACGGGCGGTGACTTCAGTCCCGGTTCTCCGGTCGAAGGCTACAATCAGGCAAGCGGCTATCTTCGTCAGGTATTGGGTTATATTGGCATTACTGACGTCAAGATCATCTTGGCGGGCCGTCCGCGCGCGGGCACTTACGGCGAAACCGCAGTGGAACAATTCGGCGAAGAGGTCGCGTTGGCAGCTGCTGCCTGACACCTGCAACACAAAATCCTCAACCCAATTAAGGAGTTCCGATCATGGAATACGCTATCATTGGAACAGGGAATGTCGGTTCCGCGCTAGCCCGTCGTTTTGCTAGCGCGGGGATCGCGGTTTCCATCGCCAATACGCGGAGTGCCGAAACCATCCATCCGCTCGTCAAGGAATTGGGCGACAAAGTCACAGCTATGACAATAGAACGCGCATTGGCCGCTGACGTTGTGTTTTTGGCAATACCTTTCGTCGCGGTGGAAGCATTTGCGCGCATCCGAAAAGACTGGAGTGGCAAGATTATCGTTGATGCAACCAACGCCTATGGCGTTAAGCCGGAAGTCATGGCGGGCCGACTTTCTTCCGACGTCGTCGCCAAAGCATTTCCTGGCGCCTCAATCGTCAAGGCTTTCAACCAGCTTCCGGCTGGTTTACTGGCGCGCGATCCAGCGCAGGATGGTGGCCGGCGTGTGGTCTTCGTAGCCAGCAACGACGAAAAAGCAGGCACGAGAATAAAGGCAGTTGCGGAGCAACTCGGCTTCTCTCCGATCCTCGTCGGGCGTATCGACGAAGGCGGAAGGCTTCTGCATATCCCAGGCCCTCTGGTTCTCCATAATCTTATCGAACATCCACTCAAGTAGGATTGTCCCTATGACGAGCCAGAAGCCGATGTTCGTCCGCGAAGTAGCCCGGATAGTCGATCCCAAGACTACTCCAGGACACGTCGCCGGACATCGAGCGCGCCGCCTAATTGAAAGCACAGGACTTTGCCTTCACCGATCCATTCTTGGTTTTGGCTGAAGATTGGATGCCCCGCGGAGCCTTTGCCCTTCATCCGCACCGTGGCATCGAGACTGTGACATACGTCGTTGAGGGCTCTGTCGAGCACCATGACAGCACGGGGCGCAGCGGCATCCTTCACGCAGGCGATGCGCAGTGGATGACAGCTGGACGGGGTGTCCTGCACGAAGAAAGTGCTCCCGAAGGAACCATTGCGCATACCTTGCAATTGTGGGTGAATTTCCTGCAACTGCAAAAATGACTGAACCGCGCTATCAAGACCTGATCGCGGGGGCGACGCCTGTCAGACGGGAGCCTGGCATCGAAGTTCGCATCTTCTCGGGGAGGTCCGGAGATACGATCGCGCCCACGCTTAACCATGTGCCGGTGACGATGCTTGAAGTGCGGATGGAGCCGGGCGCAACATTTCGCCAAGTTCTCCCAGCCACGGATAATGCTTTCGTCAATATCCTTGGCGGTGTCGTAAAGATCGGAGCCAATAGCGCACTCGTTCATACGAGCCAACTGGCCTGGCTGACACGATCGGAGGAGACCGGGTCGTCTGAGCTCATGCTGAAGGCAGAGGACGCTGCCGCCCGGCTCCTCGTCTTTGCAGGCCGCCCCTTACGCGAGCCCATCGCTTTCGGGGGGCCATTCGTTATGAACACGCAAGCAGAAATTCAGCAGGCATTTGCCGACTATCGCGCCGGACATTTCTGAGCAACGAGCGAATAATTCCTCTGCTGGCGACGCATGCATCGACGCTGGTCTAGGTAGCCGGGTCAATGTCCGCTTTGGGTCATAAGCGGACATAGGGATTAGCTTTCCAATACCTGTCGTGTTGCTGTCCTACCTACGATAATTCTGACTTATCAGCAGTGGGCTATTACGCTCTGCTCGGTTGCTATATGCCTCTTGCATGAAATCTGACGTCTGTCGACTAATGACTAATCAGTGCATCCGGGCGCGCATCGCCAGACATGATCGTCCCAAGGGGGCAAAACCAAAATAGGTCCAGGATCGCTCCATGTATCGAATAGGGCAGGACGAAAAGCCAGGTTGTGGCTCTTGCACGCAATTTTCTGTCGTACTCCAACCCATCGCGGCATGCTTGCTCGTTTCACAGGTGTCTTCTGGCCTTGTGAATTTAGTTCACAAAAATTCAAAGCGTTTCTTGAATTATTTGACTGTGTACTACATACACGCAATCCGGCTTGACAGCATTAACGGTGTCCACAATTATGTGTAACAGTTGTTCACACGTCGATTTAGTACGTGTTTTCCATCTAGCTAATTGAGACAAGGCGGGGGAAATGTCCGAAAACGCACGCAACGATCTCGTTGGCATCAATGAAATTGCTGAAATGGCAGGGGTATCTAGTCAGGCGGTTGCCAACTGGCGTGCACGCTTTTCGAATTTTCCGGCCCCAATCGCCGATCTCAAGGCTGGCCCGATCTTCAATAGGCAGCAAGTCCGCGCTTGGCTCGACGTCAGGAACGGTCTTTCCCAGAGTGATAAGTCCTCATCAAAAAGGAGCGATCAGATGAGCAAAGACAAATTGAGCATCCGCAATCCCAAAGTGTGGGCTGCCGGAGCCGGCCTTGCCGTGGTCGTGGGTGGCGTGATTATCGCCGGTGGCGTTTGGCCGCCGAGCGGCAGCCAGACAACCGGCACCATCGTGGCGGCGGATCGCTATCGCTCAAGCCAGGTCAACGACGCCGATGTCGTCCTGGGTGACAACAATGTCGCCACCTTGATGCAGACGGACGCGTTCCAGCTGATGGTTAAGGATCCGTCCTTCCGCGCGCTGGCGTCCGATCCCGGCTTTGCTGCTCTTGCTTCGAATCCGCAGGCTTTGGCTGCGATGTCGCAGAACGCGCAAGCCTTTGCCGCCCTCGCGCAGCATGGTCAGGCGTTCGCCGCCATGGCGCACAACGCACAGGCCTTCGCCGCGCTGGCGCAAAACGCGCAATCGGCTTCCAGCCTGAGTGCGCAGAATGCGCAAGCGCTGGCCGTCATGGCGCAGCACGCGCAGTTCTTCTCAACGCTCGCGGCGCAGCCGCAAGCGCTGGCCGCCATCGCGAACCACGCGCAAGCCTTCGCGGCTCTGGCTAGCCACAGCCAGGCATTCGCAGCGATGGCTTCGAATGCGCATGCGTTTGCGGCTTATGCCAATAACGCGCAGGCGTTCGCGGCCGCAGCGTCGAATGCGCAGACATCGGCGGCAATGGCGACCAACGCGGCTGCGTTTGCTGCATTGGCTGCTGACTCGAAAGCAATGAATGCGATCAAGGCCGACGCGCAAGTGTTTGCTGCGCTCGCGGCCAACTCGCAAGCTTTTGCTGCTCTTGCATCGAACGCGCAGGCCTTTGCGGCACTGGCGGCGAACTCGCAGGCTTTTGCAGCACTTGCTAGCAACGCCAATGTGTTCGCGGCCCTAGCGAGCAACGCACAGTCGTTCGCTTCAATGGCGGCAAATGCGCAAGCGCTGTCGCAGGCTTCGGCAAGTCAAGCCAGCGTCAACGCAATCGGTCTGAACGCGCAGGCTCTCGCAGCTATGGCACAGCACGCGCAGTTCTTTTCTGCGCTGTCTGCACAGCCTCAGGCTTTGGCAGCGATCGGGGCGCATGGCCAGGCGTTTGCGGCTCTGGCCAGCCACGGTCAGGCCTTCGCGGCAATGGCATCCAATGCGCAAGCCTTCGCGGCCTATGCCAATAACGCGCAAGCGTTTGCGGCTGCGGCTTCGAATGCGCAGGCATCGGCGGCAATGGCGAGCAACGCGGCAGCGTTCGCGGCGTTAGCGGCCGACTCGAAGGCCATGAACGCGATCAAAGCGGACTCGCAGGTGTTTGCGGCGATGGCGGCGAACTCGCAGGCCTTCGCGGCGCTCGCGTCCAACTCGCAAGCCTTCGCGGCGTTGGCGGCGAACTCGCAGGCCTTCGCGGCGCTCGCGTCCAACTCGCAAGCCTTCGCGGCGTTGGCCAGCAATGCCCAGGCTATGGCGGCGATGGCATCCAACTCACAAGCCTTCGCGGCTCTGGCAAGTGACGCCAAGGCGATGTCGGCCCTGTCGGCTAATTCGCAGGCGATGGCGTCTATGGCAGCCAACTCGCAGGCCTTTGCAGCTCTCGCGAGCAACTCGCAAGCGATGGCGGCACTCGCGCATAACGCGCAGGCATTTGCTGCACTGGCGAACCAGCCGGCCTTCCAGGCACTGGCCTCGAACCCGGCCTTCGGCGCCATGGCAAGCAATCCAAGCTTCGCGGCCTCTTTGAACGCGAACTAGCTACTAGGCGGTCACACCTAGTCCTCTTGAGCCACCCGCTTCGGCGGGTGGCTTTTTTTTCGCTCGCGCGACAGGCAGACTAGGCCCAAGAGGCCAGAAGGCCGGTTTGGGGTGGTGGGGGCGAGTATGCGCGCGCAGGTTGCGTGCCTGGTGATTTCCTTGTCTTTGGCGTGCGGGACGGCGTCTGCCGTTACGCTCGATATCGACAAGACCGAGACCGATGACCTGCAGCTTCTGTATTTCGCGCCCGCAGAGACCTATCTCACGCCTTATCTCGGACGCGCTTTCGAGAATTCGATGGCGGCGCAGGTCCGAAATTTCGGTTGGAAGCCCTGGGACAGAACTACCGTTTTGTTGAAGGATTTTTCCGATTACGGCAACGCGGCCGCACGTTCGTCGCCCAACAATGCGCTTCTGGTCGACATCGCGCCGATGAGCCAGGCGTTCGAAACGTTTTCAGCCGGCGAGCGGTTCTTCACGCTTATGAACCACGAGCTTGTGCATGTCGCTACAATGGACGTGTGGAACGACGACGACGCTTGGTGGCGCAATTTTTTCCATGGCAAGCCGCTGCCCATGAACGTCCATCCGGAGTCGATCCTTTACAATTACCTCACTGTTCCACGTGCGAATTCACCGCGCTGGTATCTCGAAGGCAGCGCAGTGTTCATGGAAACCTGGATGGCGGGCGGTTTCGGCCGCGCGCAGGGCGCCTATGACGAAATGGTCTTTCGCGCCATGGTGCGCGACAAAGCAAAGTTCTACGACCCCGTTGGGCTGGAATCAGAAGGCATTTCCGTCGATTTCCAAATCGGTGTGAACGATTACCTCTACGGCACGCGCTTCTTCAGTTATCTGGCACTGGTCTATTCGCCGGAAAAGGTACTTCTGTGGTTACGGCGCGACCCAGACAGTGATCGTTATTATTCGACACAGTTCGAGCGTGTGTTTGGCAAACCACTCAATGCGGTTTGGGCGGATTGGATTGCCTGGGAACATGATTTCCAGCGCGCCAATTTGGCATCGGTGCAGAAATTTCCTGCGACGCCGACACAACATTTGGTCAATCGTGCGCTTGGTTCCGTGTCGCGGAGCTTCTACGACCCCAGAACGCAGAGCCTGCTTGGCGCCTTCCGGTATCCGGGCGTAGTTGCGCATCTGGGTGAGCTGTCACTTAAGGACGGCAGTGTGCGCCGGCTGACATATGTGAAGGACCCTATGCTCTACCGCGTGACGGCGGTTGCCTATGATCCGGTGAGCAACAAAGCCTGGTACGCGCCCGACAATCGCGCCTATCGCGATCTGGTCGAAGTGGATGTGGCGACCGGCAAGACCAAAATTCTGATCAGGGACGGGCGCATTGGCGATCTGGTGTTTAATCCGAAAGACAAATCGCTGTGGGGCATACGCCATCTGAACGGCCTGGTAACGCTAGTGCGTATTCCACCGCCTTACGACAACTGGAACCAGATCCGCACCTTCAATTTTGGGCAGGTTCTATTCGATCCGGATATTTCGCCAGACGGCGAGCTACTTTCGATGTCGGAAGGGGAGATCAACGGCGATCAGACCGTCCGTATTTTCCGCATCGCCGATCTGATGGCCGGCAAGCCCGGCGAAATCGCCAAGTTCGGGCTGGGCTCCTCGACGCCTGAGGGGTTCGTCTTCTCGCCAGATGGCCGCTATTTATTTGGCAGTTCCTATTACACGGGTGTTTCCAACATTTATCGTTATGAACTCGCAACCGGAAAAGTGGAGTGCGTGAGCAACGCCTCTACCGGCTTCTTCCGTCCGATCCCGCGCGAAGACGGATCGCTTATCGTCTTCGAGTTCACCGGGCAAGGTTTTTCTCCCGTGGTCATTGACCCGAAGCCACTCAATGATGTTGGTGCGATAAAGTTCTTGGGCACCGAAGTCGCCAACAAGCATCCTGTCGTAAGGACTTGGGCTGTTGGCTCGCCATCCAAAGTTCCACTAGACTCCATGATCAAGGCCCGCGGCAAGTACGTGCCGTGGAAGGAAATGCGGCTCGATTCCACCTATCCGATAGTCGAGGGCTACAAAGGCCATGGTGCGCTGGGTTGGCACGTTATTGTGGATGACCCGATGCTGCTCGATGTGTTCACCGCGACTTTGTCGTATTCGCCGAGCACGTCATTACAGCCTAAAGAGCGGTGGCACCTCGATCTGGATTACCGCACGGTCGATTGGCATCTTCGTTACTGGCACAATTACAGCGACTTCTACGATCTCTTCGGACCCATCCAACGCGCGCGCAAGGGCGATGCGTTCATCGTCGGTTACCACAATCCGCTGATCTACGATCCGCCGCGCACGCTCGATCTCGATGCCGAGGCCGCATACTACATTGGGCTGGACACGCTGCCTGGCGCGCAAACCGTGCATACAGCGCTCGACAAGAATATCTTCTCAGCCAAGCTCGGCCTCAAGTTCAGCGATACCGACAAATCGCTGGGTGCGGTGGACCACGAACAAGGCTATCGCTGGAACATCCTGGCGCAGGAAGACTATGCCAACAATCGATCGTTCCCGAAAATCCACGCGGGCTTCGATTTCGGATTTGCCCTTCCCTGGGCACATTCATCAATTTGGCTTTATACCGCGGCGGGCGCTGTTAGCGGCGATCGCGCCAATCCCTTGGCGTTCTTTTACATCGGCAGTTTCAAGAACAATTACGTGGATGACGGCGAGGTGAAGCGTTACCGCGAATACGACAGCTTCCCTGGCTTCGACATCGACGAAATCAGTGCGCAGACATTCGGAAAAACTGTGCTCGAATGGAACCTGCCGCCGGTGCGCTTCAGCGACGTCGGAACGGCGAGTTTCTATTTGAGCTCGATCAGACCGGCGGTTTTCGCCGGCGCAATGATTACGGATCCAGGCCGCGATTTCGAGCGCACGGTCGAGACGGCCGGTATTCAGCTGGACTGGAATTTCACGGTTGCGCTGCGCCTACCCATGGTGTTTTCGGTGGGCTACGCGGCGGGCATTGAAGATGGGCGTATAAAGCGCAATGAATTGATGGCCTCCCTGAAGATTCTGTGATGCTGGCATTTCTAATCAAGGCGCCCATCGCCTTACTGCCGGTTGTTACATTTCTTGCCGTGCTGCTCCATCTGGAGAGCTTCCGCCTGCTCGATTTCCGGACAGTTTTGCGAATGTTTTTGCTTGGCGCGTTGTTGGCAGCGGCAAGCTATCTGCTCAACACATTCTTTCTCGATGCCATGCATTTGGATATTCGCGGCTACAGCCGATACGTCTCACCGATTGTCGAGGAGTCGCTCAAGGCAGGCGTGCTGGTCTACCTGTTCGCGCGCAACCGCGTCGGTTTCATGGTAGATGCGGCGATCCTCGGCTTCGCTATTGGCGCAGGTTTTGCGCTTATAGAGAATGTATACTATCTCTACTCTTTTCCTGGGGCGAACATCGGCGTTTGGCTTGTGCGTGGTTTTGGCACGGCGATCATGCACGGTGGCGCGACAGCAATATTCGGCATCATGGCGCAATCACTAACCGACCGCAACGCCAGGTCCAACCCCTTGCTCTATCTACCGGGCTTGGCATTGGCTGTCGCTCTGCATGGTGCCTACAATAATGTTGCCGACTATCCGCTATACGCCACTCTCATCACGCTGCTTGTGCTGCCCCTGGCGTTATTCGTTGTTTTCGCCAAGAGTGAGCATGCAGTACATCACTGGTTGCTGACCGATTATCGCTCGCACCAGCATCTACTGAATCACATTCGCAGCGGGGAATTTCAGCACTGCGAGGCCGGCCGCTTCATTCTGGACCTGTCCGGCAAATTCGATGAAAGAGTCGTCGCAGATATATTCGCGTATATTCAGCTTCACACAGAGCTTGTTTTGCGTATTGAGAAAATTTCTCTCGCCAACGATAAAGGTGAAATCGTCACGATCACCGATGATGATTGGCAGAGTTTTGACCGTCTTCATGCCCTCGAAAAAGAAATCGGCAAAACTGCACTCTTGGTCGTCTGGCCGCATCTGCAGTTCAGCCGCAAAGAGTTATGGGAACTGTATCGTGTGGAGCATCAACTGCGCGGCCATCTAGGACATGTTAGGCCACCCGAGAGTCATTACCGCCTACATGGGTCATTACGATCTGCGCTTAGTTGGCAGCGTGTCCCGAAGACGGCGAATACCGTCAAAACTCAATAGATGTTTTCTACGGGTGGTCAGTGGATCTTCCCACCGCCTCCGCGTTACCGACGATAATCAGAGGTTATCGTCGGTAAGCGCAGTTATCGACGATTGGCGCGCCCGCTACTGCCGAGAACTATTAGTTATCGCTTGTGGCACATCTCTAATGTCCGCTTATCGCCAAAAGCGGACATTCGTGCGGTATTCGGCACATTGATCAAGCCACGGTGGCTCCCGATAGATGGCGTATCATCCACTGCCCAGCCGGCCCCAGTTGCCGATCCGCATGATAAGCGCCGCCCATAACCAACTGTGCGACGCGCTGGATCGAATTCGACCGGCTGAATGACCTTCAGCCGTCCGCGCGCTATATCGTCCTCGACCAGGTGGGCGGGCATGTTTCCCCAGCCAAGGCCCGCGAGCAGCATCGATTGCTTGGCGCCAAGGTCGGCCAGTCGCCAGGTTCGCCCTGACAGAACGCCATAGTCGCGTCCGGCTGTAAGGGCCGACCGATCGGTCAGCACCAGTTGAACATGGTGCTGCAAGACATGCGTCTCGATCGGCCCTTCGATGGCCGCCAGGGGGTGGTCGGGCGCCACGACCGGGATCAGGTCGATGGTGAGCAAAGGAAAGCGCTTGAAAACGGCGATATCGCTGAAAATGAGCGGGAGCAGTCCGATCATGCAGATGCCCTCAAGCACCAGTTCAGCCGCCGCGCCAAGAGGTTGAACATAAACGCGCGGCGGAACTGTCGGAAACTTCTCTGTAAACGCCCTTAAAGCCTCGACGACCGGCGGCATCGGAAACATCGAGTCCAGCACGATCGTCAGTTCGGCCTCAAGCCCACTTGCGAGACTTCGCGCGGAGTTTCGAAAGGCGTTTGCCTCTTCAGCGATGCGCCGCGCCCGTAGCAGGAGCGTTTGCCCCGCTTCGGTCAACGTTGGACGATAGGCGCTGCGATCGAAAAGCGGGAAGTCGATCTGCGCCTCCAGCTTCTGAATCCCGTAGGTCACCGCTGACTGCGCGCGGTTCAGCTTTTTCGCCGCTTTTGAGAAGCTGCCCTCATCAACGACCGTGAGGAGCAGCCGGATCTGGTCGAGCGTCAGGGAATCCATGATCTAATTATTAGATCAAGATGGTCGATACTTCATCGGTTTTTTTGGGCATTCAGGCCGCAGCCGGGTCATCCGGGGATGGTCACCGAACCACCAACCGGCCGCTCGCCGCTGACCCACATCACATCAAAAGGAGTTCCGGAATGCCGACCCTGCTCGCCATTGGCGTCAGCCCCCGCTACGACTATTCAACCTCGCGCAAGCTCACCGCGCTGTTCGTCGAAAAATGGCGGGCCGCCCACCCCGGCGGCCAGGTCATTGATCGCGACCTGATCAAGACACCAATCTGCCCTTCGTCGACCTTCCCTGGATCGGCGGCGCCTTCACGCCTGCTGACCAGCATTCGCCGGAGAGCGCCGCCGCGATCAAGGTGTCTGATGATCTCGTCGCCGAGCTGAAGTCGGCTGACCACATCGTCATCGGCACGCCGATGTACAACTTCTCAATCCCGGCGGTTCTCAAGGCCTATATCGACCATGTGGTCCGGGTCGGCGTGACTGTTTCCACCGACAATGTCGGCCTGCTGACGGGCAAGAAAGCCACAGTCATTCTGGCGACGGGCGGTGACTTCAGTCCCGGCTCTCCGGTCGAAGGCTACAATCAGGCCAGCGGCTATCTTCGCCAGGTACTGGGTTATATTGGCATTACGGACGTCGAGATCATCCTGGCCGGCCGTCCGCGCGCCGGCACTTACGGCGAAACCGCGGTCGAACAATTCGGCGAAGCGGTCGAGTTGGCCGCTGCTGCCTGACACCCATCGCAACACAAAATAACGCGCCGCAACATCGCGCATTAGGAGTCACAATCATGAATTACGCCATCATCGGATCCGGCAATGTCGGTTCCGCCCTCGCCCGTCGTTTTGCTACGCGCGGGGATCGCAGTTTCGATCGCCAATACGCGGGGCCCCGAAACCATTCGGCCGCTCGTAGAGACATTAGGCGATAAGGTCACGGCCGCCACTGTGGAGGACGCCCTCGACGCTGACGTCATCTTTCTGGCGATCCCGTTCGTCGCGGTGGAGGCGTTTGCGCGCATCCGCGCCGATTGGAGTGGGAAGATCATCGTCGACGCGACCAACGCCTATGGCGTTTCGCCGGAGGTCATGGCGGGGCGACTTTCTTCCGACATCGTCGCCAAGGCGGTTCCTGGCGCCTCAGTCGTCAAGGCCTTCAATCAGCTTCCGGCCGGTGTCTTGGCGCGAGATCCGGCGCAGGATGGCGGACGCCGGGTGGTGTTCGTCTCCAGCAACGACGAAGAGGCGAGCACGACCATCAAAGGATTGGCGGAGCAGCTCGGCTTCTCGCCGATCCTTGTTGGGCGGATCGACGAAGGCGGCCGGCTTCTGCACATCCCCGGCCCCCTGGTGCTCCACAATCTTGTCGAACATCCTCTTAAGTAGGATTGTCCCTATGACGAGCCAGCAAGCCTATGTTCGTCCGCGAAGTGGCCCGGATCGACGATCCTAAGGCTACTCCAGGACACGTCGCCGGACATTGAGCGCGCCGTCTGATTGAAGGCACAGGACCCGCCTTCACTGATCCATTCTTGGTTTTGGCTGAGGATTGGATGCCCCGCGGAGCCTTTGCCCTTCATCCGCACCGTGGCATCGAGACTGTGACATTCGTCATTGACGGCTCTGTCGAGCACCGTGACAGCGCGGGGCGCAGCGGCATCCTTCACGCAGGCGACGCTCAGTGGATGACAGCTGGACGGGGTGTCCTGCACGAAGAAAACGCTCCAGAAGGAACCATCGCGCATACCCTACAATTTTGGGTGAATCTTCCTGCAACTGAAAAAATGACTGAACCGCGCTATCAAGACCTGATCGGCGCGTCGACGCCTGTCAGGCTGGAGCCTGGCGTCGAAGTTCGCGTCTTCTCGGGGAGGTCCGGAGATACGATCGCGCCAACGCTTAACCATGTGCCGGTGACGATGCTTGAAGTGCGGATGGAGCCGGGCGCGACCTTTCGCCAAGTTCTCCCAGCCACCGATAATGCTTTCGTCAATATACTTGGCGGTGTCGTAAGATCGGCGCCAATAGCGCACTCGTTCAGACAAGCCAACTGGCCTGGCTGACACGATCGGAGGAGATCGGGTCGTCTGAGCTCATGCTGAAGGCAGAGGACACTGCCGTCCGGCTCTTCGTCTTTGCCGGCCGCCCCTTACGCGAGCCCATCGCTTTCGGAGGGCCATTTGTTATGAACACACAAGCAGAAATTCAGCAGGCATTTGCCGACTTTCGCGCCGGACATTTCTGAGCAACGAGCGAATAATTCCTCTGCTGGCGACGCATGCATCGACGCTGGTCTAGGTAGCCGGGTCAATGTCCGCTTTGGGTCAGAAGCGGCCATTAGTCCCCGGTCAGTCGAATGTCCGCTTTACCCCCGAAGCCGAGCATAAGCTCCGCGCCGTCTTTACGCCTTATCAATGAACTGGCGGAGGACCCCACCACACCTATGCCGACATGAAGAATAGAATACCTCGTGTTCGCTGCGCGAGGCGTGACGGCGGGTGCCGTTGTTTGCTCCGGCCAAGGCACTCGTCACATCAGCGGTTATATCGGGTCCCGCTGTCGCAACAACCCGATGCCCGCGCGTCTCTCCTGTTGGGCGCGCGGGCGGCTTTTTATAGCTCGTTGCTCCCGTCCCAAGTCTGTCCGCTTTGCGCCAGAAGCGACCTTCCAACTTGGTCCCGCGCGGCGACTGGTTCATGACGCTGAACCTCGTGCCGCCGGGCTATGTGGCGATTGCGCCGCTGTGATGTGCGAGGACAGCTTCAACCGAAACGCAGTTTACGCCCGAGAGCAAAAACCGACCGCAAATCCAACTTCGGTGTGGCGCGCAACTACCACTTCGGTCTTGCCGAAAAACAAGTGCTCTCCAAGCTCTGGTCGGACGCTGGCCTTTACGGATATACCGCTGAGAGCGATATCGACTATCTCACAAGGGCTATTCTGCCCCGATGCCAGCGTGAAACTGTGCCTTAGACCCGCAACGGCAAAGCGTCCACTATCGCGCGTCGGTGTGTAAGTGGACGTTCCGTGTTCCAGATAGCTCGCAATTTTTCCTGCGATTCGGTCGCGCGCGGCTTCAGAGTATTTGAACTGTACGCCGATATAAAGACGGTCCCTGCGAACAACAGTCCCTTCGAATCTTCCAAGATCATTGACATACAAAACAACACGCAACCCAGTGGGTGCGGCGCACGCTGTTTTCAATCCGGCGCCATTAGGAGACAAATCCAAAACGAAGCACGACTCTTCGCATTGATTTATCGGATTAAACAACTTGCCCTGAAGTTCAAGACGCGTGCGCTCTTGCGCGCGCATATCAATCCGTGGATCAAAAAGAAGGTCTGGTTCGCATTTGACGAGCGCCATGGCTGAATTTCCGAGCGATCTTGCGGCAGGCTAGCGCTTAATCCCTAATTAATGATTAGCCCGATATGCGACCATCGCCAAAACTCAGTGCCTCACATGCGCCCGCCCGAGTGCGTCGAACAGCTGCGCAGGCATATCGGCCGGCAGGATAAAGCTAATCACGCCGGACTCGCCCACGATCAGCGTCAGGACCGTCTCGCCCCGCTCGCCAATTCCAAGCCGGAAGGACGATGTGTGGAATGCGCTGACGACCGATTGCCCTTCTTCGTCTTTGCCATGGGCCATCTGCATAGGAGCAGCATTCCACGATGTTGGAAATCTCGCGATGCGGGAAGCCGAGCATCAGGTCCGCGCCGTCCTGGCGCTTTACGCGGAGCATGAACGTCTGACCGTCTGGGCTGGACATGCTGCCTAGGACTTCCGGGAAATACTCAACTGGGATTTTCATTCTACGCTCCCAATACTCGACAGAGCCTATTTTTGGCGCATTTCCCCGCCTGAGCCACTTACTAACTTGCTGCCTTTAGCGGATTTTTTCGATCCGTACGTTATGGTACATTTTACTTGGGCGTTGCGAAGGGGGCCAATCTTGGTTCGCTATTATTTTCACATCCGTGACGGATGGGACCTCATTCCTGATGACGAGGGAATGGAGTTGTCTGGCATTGACGCTGCACGGACCGAGGCATATGCGAGCGCCGATGACCTTGCCCGCGCCGCAATACAAAATGGCTCAAGCGTCGCAGCAACCGCGATCCAAATTGCGGATAATGCGGGAAATGTCTTGGGCCGAGTAGAGGTGCCTCAACAGAGAAAATTGGGTTAGCCTTCCTGGAGCTACCCATCGCTTCGCGATCCAGTCGCCACAACCTTAAGCGACCCATCCGGCGCCGGTCCCTGAAGCGCCAAGCGCATCCTCCACCGACCCCTCCAGCCAAGTCTCCCGCGCCTCCCGATCCAGCAGGCACACAGGCATCGCCTTCTCATGGACCGGCGCGACTTCAGCGTTGGGCTCGGTGGTCAGGAAGGCGAATAGCAGGTGTTCGCCCGTCACCGGGTCCTTCTTCGTCCCGCGCGTCCCCGTCCATGGGCGCCAGATGCCCGCGAAGAAGAACAGCGGCCGGGTGTCATCGACCGCGAACCATGTTGGGACATGCTTGCCGCTCCGCCAGTCGGGCTCGCAGAATGATGTCACCGGGACCAGGCAGCGATGTTCGCGCTTGAGCCACGGCTTCCAGAAGTTGCTCGTGGTCGTGCGGACATTGGTCGTGACGGGGCTCTTGGCGCGCGGCGGGGACGGGAATCCCCACCGCATCTTTAGAAGCTCGCGCCCGCCATTGGGCATGGATGCGAACGACCGGCGCAACGCCGTCCGGGAATATCGACGGCTGCGGTTCTAGATTGCCCGCGCTGTCCAGCCAGTCCCCGCCCATCGCCTTCGCGAGGTCGCGGATCGCCTTCGGGCCTTTGGTGTGGGAGTAGAGGTTACACATCGGTGCACGCTACCCCGCGTAAGTTGTCCCTTCAATCACGCTGCTTTGCAGCATGGCGAATCCGCATGGGCGACTTTCCGCCAATCGACGGATGACCCACTTAAGTCGTTATTGCGCGCGCCACACACCCTGCTTACTTTCTCACCGGGTAGCTGGGCCTAGATCCAGGTGTTGGGGGCGTATAATGGAAAGAATTTTTCGTAACCCGAGAGGGTTCGGGAAACCGAATATTGGCGTGCTGGCGGTAATCATTATTCTGATTTTATTTTGGGTGGCATTCGCGATTGCAATTTGGCGGTTAGTCTGATCTTCCAAACACACCGAAACTCAGCGCCCCATCATTAAAAAGCCGCCCCACATCCCGCCGCCGCGCGGACGCGATGGAGCAGCATCATATCCCTGGGCGAAGTGACCTTGGTTTCATCGACACGTAGGCAGCTACCGGCAGCGATGCGTTGGGCCTTAGAGATTCGTTCGGCTTCGCGGGCTTCCGTCAACATAATCATTGACTATCCATATCAAAGGTCAGTGACCTAAGGGGGAGCCGGCTGCGCAGAAATAAGCGCTGACTGCGCTGAACCTGCTTCGGTTATGTAAAGCTTGTGTTCGTCAAACGCGATGAAGACGTGCAGGTGACGCAATATGTCCATCCCAATAATCATGTCGGGACTACGCAATGCCTGATAGTCAAAGGTTGGAAATTTCCCCTCTGGATCTTCTATCCCTGGTCGAAAAAGACGCATTTGCAGCAACGGGTTGGCAACAGTGATGCCGTCGAAGGTGAGAGTTGAAAAGCGCATCGGATAGGATGTCGTTCGCGAACGTGGGATTTTTGGATTTGGTGGATCGGGAGCGTACCCAAGTTGCCTCTCCGCCTTCTCGATGTTCATTGTTGATTGGCCGACCGACGTACTGATTATGGCTCTAAGGCTATGGCCATCCAATGTGACGGGAACAACAATCGTGCCACCTTCCAATGTCATAGGAACAATTGCCAGCGCCTGATGTGGCCAATAAACCACCTTTCCTTCGCAGTGGTCGGGCGAGAAAAAATTCAGACGACGTGCTCCGAAGTCCAAATCGACGTCATTTCCGCCAAAAATGTCTCTGCTCACAAGGTCGACATAGGGAAGGTTAATCTTCGGATCGGGTTTATCCGCGACGATAAACTGCATGTTGTTCGCTTGGGCGTTACCGAACACGACTTGAGGCACGGTAACGTAAGTCGCGGCAGGCGCAGATAGAGATCCCAGACGAAACCTGCTGGAAAGCTCATTGAGACTTAGGTCGCGCACTGTGTCGCGCGAGATGAAGTTCAAGTGGCCATTCAGGTCGAATACGAGCGACTTGCTTATCCCGCCAACAGTTGCAGGAATTCGTAGCGGTTCAGCATCCTGGATCGGGTTCATGATAATCGAATTGGTCAGGCGTAGTGCAGAACAATCTGCAGCCTGCGCAAAGGCAACCAACCATGGCGAGGCGATTGCAATCGCAACAAATCTGATGCCTTTCCAAACCACCGATTTCTTCCTGGGTCCGTCAAGCTTTGCCATTTCAGTTTACCGTTCCCCGCACCTCGCGCGGAAGCTTGTCGATCAGCTTCATTGCGTCATGCCAGATTTTCGCGGTCTGGGGATCGTTATGGGCGTAGAAATGGTCGGCGTTCAGCGCAGCTTGGATCGAGGCTTGGTCGCCGTATTTCATAACCAACCGCCGCGCGACGTTTTCCGCAGTAAATGGTTCGACGTTGCTTTCCCACTCGTCCATCGGATATCCCCCGCTCCTTTGTGCTGACCTTCATCAGAATACTTCTGACTGCCCGCACCAGTCACGTTATGGCGTGCTGTGCCCTGGGCCTAGTTGAGGACCCTCCCGCAACACCGGCTTCGCGAACATCGCCTCTATTTCCTCCGGAGTCGCTGGGTGCGCTCGCGCCACCGCCATCGCGGGCGGCAGGCCGTTGCGGCGCACATAGCTTCCGATTTCTGAACCGCCCATCGCGCCGTGCTGGCCGTCGCTATTCGGTCCCCAACCCAACGAGCATTCCATTTTGATGTTCCAAGGCAGCGCCAGCCAGCGCTGGACAAGCTCCGCCACTGTGCCGCGTTCCGTATAGCCGGTGCGCCGCTTCCAATGCCGGACAGGCAAGCCGTCTAATGTTCCCGGCGTATTCCAATCGGGTTCAGTCGCCATATGGCTTCTCCCCGGTGTTGGGCTCCAAGCAGTTTTCGCAATAGACCTTCGGCGGCTCCTGCCATCCTCCGGTGATAGAGTACATACGGATGAAGCCGAAGCCCTTGGGCGACGGGTTGTTCAGGCCTTCTAAGCCGCAGCCATCGCAGACCGGGACGAAGGTAGGCCCGGGCGGGGCGCTGTACCGCGCCTGCATGCGGCGGATCCGCTCTGTCTCCTGGTCATTCCGGATTTTGTTTCTCAGATCGCCCATCCCTGTCCTCAACGCTGGCCTTAACACCGTGAGAACAAATAGTGAACGATTCGCGAGAAGTGTCCAGTCGCTAGGGATAGTGCCTCAGGGAGCAGCTAGTCCCATTCGCTTCTCATGCCGTACCTCAAACTGAGGGCACTTTCGGGGAGCAGGTCAATACCAACAGAAATACCATCAAGTCTCAGCCGCGCTAATCGCGGCTGTGTCCTAAGCTGTCCGGACCACTTATCTATTCTCTTTGGGCTACCGGTACAGGCAGGTA
>CAVVXX010000001.1:0-62070 GCA_963752395.1 uncultured Alphaproteobacteria bacterium | reverse complement strand
TCCGTTTGGGCCCAAGCCCAGTATAAAGCCCCCTTAACGATGAGGCTGCCCCTTAACAGATGGCCCAACCGATATACGTCCTGAACGGCCCCAATCTCAATCTTCTCGGCGTTCGCGAGATCGAGGTTTACGGGCGCCATAGCCTTGCCGACATCGAGGCCGCCGTCGCCGCCCGGGCCAAGACCCATGGGCTTGAGACCGTGTTCCGCCAGACCAATCAGGAAGGCATTCTGGTCAATTGGGTGCAAGAGGCGCGCGACAATGCGTCCGCGCTCATTCTCAATGCCGGCGCCTACGCGCACACCTCGATTGCGCTTTTGGACGCCTGCCGCGCTTTCGGCAAGCCGGTGATCGAAGTGCATCTGTCCAATATTTTCCGGCGCGAGCATTTCCGCCGCCGCACTTATATCAGCGAAGGCGCACTCGGCGTTATCGTCGGTTTCGGCACGCATTCCTATCTGCTCGCCGTGGACGCGCTGGCGGCGCTCGGCAAGGAACTGACGAAATGATTTCCAAGACGCCCAAACCGGCAAGCGTAAGCGCTAGCGGTTCAAAGGAAGCGCGCGCGGAACTTGTACGCGAGCTTTCGGCTCTGCTGGAAGAAACCGGCCTCAGCGAAATCGAAGTCGAACAAAACGGCATGCGCATTCGCGTATCGCGCGGCGGACCGGCAGTCTATCCGCCTGATCCCGGCGAGCCGGTGAGAACGCTGCCGAAAACACCGGCCGTGCCGGCCGCGCCTGCAGCACCGCATCCCGGCACCGTGGTGTCGCCGATGGTGGGCACGGTCTATCTCAGCCCCCAGCCGGGCGCGCCCCCCTTCGTCAAGGCCGGTGACGAGGTGAAGGAAGGCCAGACTATCTTCATAGTCGAAGCGATGAAGACCATGAACCCGATCGTGGCGCCGCATGCGGGCAAGGTGATCGAGATTTTCGTCCGTGACACGCAGCCCGTCGAGTTCGGCGAGCCGCTGCTTGTCATCGGCTGATCGGCGGCAATGTTCGAAAAAGTTCTCATCGCAAACCGCGGCGAGATCGCGCTCCGCATCAACCGCGCCTGCAAAGAAATGGGCATCGCCACTGTGGCGATCCATTCCACGGCCGATGAAGAGGCGATGCATGTGCGCCTGGCAGACGAGAGCGTGTGCGTGGGTCCGCCGCCTTCCAGCCAGTCCTATCTGAATATTCCCGCCATCATCTCGGCCTGCGAAATCACCGGCGCCGATGCCGTGCATCCCGGTTACGGATTTTTGTCCGAGAACGCGCGCTTCGCCGAAATCGTCAAGGCGCATGGCCGCACCTTCATCGGTCCCCTGCCCGAGCACATCAAGCTGATGGGCGACAAGATCGCGGCCAAGCAGGCGGTGAAATCGCTCGGCATGCCGGTGGTGCCGGGTTCGGACGGCGCCATCGAATCCGACGTTGAAGCCGCACACCTCGCCGAGGAGATCGGCTTTCCCGTGATCGTTAAAGCAGCGGCGGGCGGCGGCGGGCGCGGCATGAAGGTGGTGCGCGCGGTCAGCGAGCTTCCAGCCGCGTTATCGACCGCGCGAGCCGAAGCGAGGCGCTGCCTTCGGCGATGCGGCCGTCTATATCGAGAAATATCTCGAACGCCCGCGCCACATCGAAATCCAGGTCATCGCCGACAGTCACGGCAAGGTGCTGCATCTGGGCGAGCGCGATTGCTCGTTGCAACGCCGCCATCAGAAAGTTTGGGAGGAAGCGCCCTCGCCCGCCGTCAACACGGCCATGCGCGACCGCATCGGCGGCGTGGTGACGCAAGGGCTCACGCAACTTGGCTATCTCGGCGTCGGCACTGTCGAGTTTCTATACGAGAACGGCGAATTCTACTTCATCGAGATGAACACGCGGCTTCAGGTCGAACATCCGGTGACAGAGCTTGTCACCGGGCTCGATCTGGTGCGCGAGCAGATCCGCATCGCCGCAGGCGCGCCGCTAGAATTCGATCAAAACGATGTGGTGTTCGCAGGTCATGCCATCGAATGCCGCATCAATGCCGAAAATCCGTTCACCTTCACGCCGTCGCCCGGCAAGATCACCGAGTTTCATGCGCCTGGCGGGCTAGGCGTGCGCATGGATTCGGCGGCCTATGCCGGCTATCGCATCCCGCCTTATTACGACAGCCTTGTTGGCAAACTGATCGTGCACGGCAAAACCCGCAACGAATGCCTCATGCGGCTCAGGCGCGCGCTCGACGAGCTGGTGATCGGCGGCATCGAGACGACTATTCCGCTGTTTCAGGAACTGATCCGCGAACCCGATATTCTTGACGGCAATTACAACATCCACTGGTTGGAAAAACATTTAGCGCAGCGGAAAAGCTAGGTCTTACTCCGAATACGGGACTTTGGGAGTGGGGCATTTCTTCACTGACTTGGGACGAAGGCTGTTGGCAGAGGCGAGATCGGCTATCCAGCATTCGTCGAAGACCGAGCAGTAACATGCACGATATGTGGCCTCGAATCGTGCCTTATCGAGCGCATGCCATGCTTTCACATCATCCGGCCCCAGACGCAGGCCAAGAATTTGCCAACTCGCTCCGGCACGAACGACCATGCCGCTGGCGTTACTAGTGGTCGGGACTGTCGGTTGGGGCGCGTTGCTCTCGGGATGCCAGGCAGCAGGATGAAAGTCGCAGCATGCGAGGAGAAAATCATGGGAGGTTGCGTAGGCTTTTCCTTTCCACAGCAATTCAAACGTCTCGACCTTTGCTGGACCGACACCAGAATTGGTCAGAATGAGCGAAATATACGGTTGGCCTTGTGCACCGCTATTGCTTGAATCGAGCTGAATATGCGGCCACGAGCTTGCAGCCACCATCTTGCGGTTGGCGTCTTCCGTGCCTATCGCAACCCAGACCGAAACCACCGAAACGCAAAGGGCTGTCAGTGCCACGAAGATTTCAAGCCACTGGCGTGCGGACCTGGGAAGCAATTTGGATCGCTCATTCATGTGTTCGGGATCCTGATTCATCACCACCTACTGATTCCTGCCCAGTGAAGGTCTAAAGAAAACTCACAACTGCGTTATATTACATCCCATGTACACGAGATTGCCGTGACCATCGATCCCCACGAGTTGTTGCAAGCCTATCGCCTCGGCATTTTTCCAATGGCCGAAGCCAGGAACGCGCGCGAAACGCTGTGGGTGCGTCCCCAGGAACGTGCACTGCTGCCGCTAACCGGCTTCCATGTTCCTCACCGGCTCGCTCGCACTGTGCGCAGTGACCGATTCACAGCGCGGGTGAACACGGCCTTCGGGCGCGTCATCCGTGCTTGCGCGGACCAGCGCGCCGATCAGCGCGGCACCTGGATCAACGATGAAATCATCGCCGTGTTCGAAACACTGCATGCCTCGGGGTGCGCGCACAGCGTGGAAAGTTGGGACAAGAACGATCTGGTGGGAGGGCTTTACGGTCTTTCGCTGGGCGGCGCGTTTTTCGGCGAAAGCATGTTCTCTATTGCGCGTGACGCCAGCAAAGTGGCGCTGGTGCATCTTGCTGCTCGGCTGAAGGTTGGCGGATATACGCTGCTGGATGCGCAGTTCCCCAACGAGCATCTGTCGCAATTCGGGGCGGTTATCGTGGCGCGCGAGCGTTTTGAGTGCTTGCTTGCCGAAGCGCTCAAGCGCGAAGGCAATTTCTATGGGTTGGGTCCTGGCGTCACGCCCGGAGGGGGTTTGAGCTTGACCTTGCCGGGCACCACAACAGACGCAGGCGGCGTCTGCCCCGGCGCATTAGTTCTGCAGGTGATAACCCAGACGTCATAGACGGCGTGCTCGAGCGCATGCAGTGCAGGCGTGGAGGCAAACATCCAGCCCGAAAAAGCGCGTGCGGGCTCCTGCCCCGGCTGCACGTCGTCGATTTGCAGGAAGGCGGTCGTCTCGGGCGGTTCTTCGGGCGGGCGTGTGTAACAGAAACGCACCGTTATCAGCAGCGAGCCGAAGCGCACTGGAACGCCCGCTGGCGCCTCGATATCGATGGCGCGGCCGGTAATTTTATTGAGGCCGCGCAACACGGCCAGCCGCTTGATGCCATGCGTATCGGGAACAGCATCTTCAAGCGTCAACTTGCGCAGCGATGGCGGCGCTGACTCGGATTGCGCAGTGGCAGCGCTCGCCAGAACCAGACTCGCCAACGCCACACTTACCAATACGCGTACAGTCATTTACGGCTGGCTTTGCGGCGCTGGCTGCGCGGTACTGGGTGTTTTGCTTGTGCTGCCGCTCGACTCCGAGCTGAACATGAACTTGCCCAATAGGCCGATGAGATCGATCGAGCCCTGCGTGTTGACGATCTGCCCGCCGGGCAGGATGTCCTTGTCGCTGCCACCGGGCTCGATGGAGAGATAGGAATTGCCCAAGAGGCCGGAGGACGTGATCTTGATCGACGAATCGTCGGGCAACTTCACGTTCTGCGCAACGGAAAGGTGGACGATGGCATCGAAGGTTTTGGGGTCCAGATCAAGCTGCGACACGGTGCCGACCTTGATGCCTGACAGCACCACGTCGGAACCCACGGCGATCCCATCGACGCGGTTGAAGCGCGCTGAGATTTCGTAGCCGCCAACTCCGCTCGTGCTGGCGCGCGAGTAGGCGTAGTACGCAAACACCAGCGCGATAGCGATGACGACAGCGCCGACAAGCGTTTCGAATGTATGGTTCTGCATGCCCCTCTCCGTTAACCCGGCCGCCAGGCTTCGTAGTCGCCGGTTGCGGGCGGGCGCTGGCCGCTCGCCCATAGACTGCCCTCTGGCCGGTAGGCCTCCGGCGTCCCCGTCAGATTCGGCTGATGCTCTTTCTCCCAGGGTTTTACCTTTGGCGGTTCGACCGTCGGCGGATTCTTGAAGGTATGGTGTATCCAGCCATGCCATTCGGGCGGCACGCGGCTAGCCTCGACGGTTCCCGCATAGACCACCCAGCGCCGCGTGCCTTTGCGGTTTTGATAGTAGCGATTGCCGAACTGGTCCTTGCCCACGAGGCGGCCCGAGAACCAGGTGGTGAGCCAGGTGCCGGGCGTGGCGTTGTGCCACCAGACGAAAAGCCAACGAAGCATTTGAAGCCTGTGTCGGATTCGGCCCGGACTATAAAAGGCCGCTCGGCCTAGCGCCAATGAACGCCGGACCATCAATGGCTGCGGCAGAAGAGCCAATGATCCACAGCCGAGCCCGTGACCGTGGAAAAAATTTTCGACCCTTTACCTGTCTTCCGCTTGACTCGCGGGATTCCAGCGCCCGGGGTGATCACAAGATGTGGTGGGTAAGCTTTCGTTTACCACTTAGGTCTTGCGTCCCTGTCATGAGCATGTCCTATACTTAGTCCCTCGTCGCGTCTCGCGACCCAAGATCTGGGGTCAAAGTCCTACCCGCCGGAAGCGTTGGAAACCATCCAAACTCCCGGGAAGGAAGATTTGCCCCTGAAGCCTGGGCCGGATGCGGGAGGGTTGGCAGACAAGCATTCGGGGGCATCCATGCGTATTCGGCGTCTTTTCACCATCGAAGGCAAGTCGCCCTATGAGGGCATCGCCTTCCGAAGCGCCACGAGCGAAATCCGAAATCCCGACGGCTCGGTCGTGTTCCGGCAGTCCGGCATCGAAGTGCCGGAAGCCTGGAGCCAGGTCGCCTGCGACGTGCTGGCGCAGAAATATTTCCGCCGCGCCGGGCGTCGCTGCACGCCTGAAGCCGGTCGAAGAGAACACCGTCCCCTCGTTCCTGTGGCGCCAGGTGCCCGATGAAGCCGCGCTGGCAGACTTGCCGAAGGCCGAGCGCATCGACCGGCGAGACCAGCGCCAAGCAGGTGTTCCATCGCCTGGCCGGCACCTGGGCCTATTGGGGCTGGAAGGGCGGCTACTTCGACTCGAGACGACGACGCCCGCGCCTTCTATGACGAGATGTGCCACATGCTGGCCACGCAGAAGGCCGCGCCCAATTCGCCGCAATGGTTCAACACCGGGCTGCACTGGGCCTACGGCATCGATGGGCCGAGCCAGGGCCATTACTACGTCGATTTCACAGATCGGGCGAGCTGACGAAATCGAATTCGTCCTACGAGCATCCGCAACCGCACGCCTGTTTCATCCAGTCCATCGCCGACGATCTCGTCAACGAAGGCGGCATCATGGATTTGTGGACGCGCGAAGCGCGCCTGTTCAAATACGGCTCGGGCACGGGCACGAATTTCTCGTCTGTTGCGCGGCGAGAACGAAGCGCTGTCGGGCGGCGGCAAATCGTCGGGCCTGATGAGCTTTCTGAAGATCGGCGACCGCGCGGCGGGCGCCATCAAATCGGGCGGCACCACGCGCCGCGCGGCCAAGATGGTGATCGTCGATGTCGATCATCCCGATATCGAAGCCTTCATCGACTGGAAGGTGATCGAGGAACAAAAGGTCGCGGCGCTGGTGGCCGGCTCCAAGCTCGCCGAGACAGCATCTGAACGCCATCATCAAGGCCTGCGTCAATTGCGAAGGCTCGGGCGACGATTGCTTCGACCCGACGCGGAACCCGGCGCTCGAAGCGCGAGATCCGCGCCGCGCGCAAGGCCATGATCCCCGACAATTACATCGAGCGGGTGATTTCGCTTCGCCCGCCAGGGCTACAGACCGAGATCGATTTCCGCATCTACGACACCGATTGGGATTCGGAAGCCTATATGACGGTGTCGGGCCAGAACTCGAACAATTCGGTGCGGGTGACGGACGAATTCCTGCACGCGGTCGCGGACGACGGCCCATGGACAGCTGATGCGGCGCAAGGACGGCAAAGTCGCCAAGGACAATGAACGCGCGCGATCTGTGGGACAAGATTTCCTACGCCGCGTGGGCTTGCGCCGATCCCGGCATCCAGTTCCACACCACGATCAACGACTGGCACACCTGCCCCGCGGGCGGACGCCATTCGCGCCTCGAACCCGTGCTCGGAATACATGTTCCTCGACGACACGGCGTGCAACCTCGCCTCGCTGAACCTGATGGCCTTCCGCAAGGATGGCGCGCCGAACGAGCGCGCAAAGTCGTTTCGATGTCAGCGCGTTCGAACATGCCGTGCGGCTGTGGACGATCGTGCTCGAAATCTCGGTGACTGATGGCGCAATTCCCGTCGCCGCGAGATCGCGCAGCTCTCCTACGACTACCGCACGCTGGGCCTGGGCTACGCCAATATCGGCGGGCTTCTGATGTCGGCCGGCATTCCCTATGACAGCCGCGAGGCGCGCGCCATTGCCGGCGCCATCGCCGCGATGATGACCGGCATTTCCTATGCGACCTCGGCCGAGATGGCGGAGACGCTTGGCGCCTTCCCGCGCTTCGAGGAAAACCGCGAGCGCATGCTGCGCGTCATCCGCAACCACCGCCGCGCCGCCTATGGCGAAACGGAGGGCTATGAGCGCTGGCCACGCTGCCCGTGGCGCTCGATCATCGACGCCATTCCCGACAAGGAACTGGCCGAGGCGGCACAGGCCGCATGGGACGAGGCGCTGTCGCTCGGGCACCGCCTACGGCTATCGCAACGCGCAGGCCACCGTGATCGCGCCAACCGGCACCATCGGCCTGGTGATGGATTGCGACACCACCGGCGTCGAACCCGATTTCGCGCTGGTGAAATTCAAGAAGCTGGCGGGCGGCGGCTATTTCAAGATCATCAACCGCTGCGTGCCCGAAGCGCTGCGCACGCTCGGCTACGCGCAAAGCGAGATCGAAGACATCATCGCCTATGCGGTCGGCCGCGGCACGCTGAATGCGGGCTCGACGCGCTCACCCATGCAGCGCTTCGCAAGCGCAAGGGCTTCGGCGATGCCGAGCTCGACGCCGTCGAGCACGCGCTGGAACAGGCCTTCGACATCCGCTTCGTGTTCAACAAATGGACGCTAGGCGAAGCGTTCTGCGTCGAGACGCTCGGCACTCGACGCGGCCGCGACTGGACGCGCCCGATTTCGACATGCTGAAGGCGCTTGGCTTCTCCAAGTCCGAGATCGACGCGGCCAACCTGTATGTCTGCGGCGCCATGACGTTGGAAGGCGCGCCGCATCTGAAGCCGGAACATCTGCCGGTGTTCGATTGCGCCAATCCGTGCGGGCGCATCGGCAAGCGCTCGCTCTCGGTGGAAAGCCACATCCGCATGATGGCGGCCGTGCAGCCGTTCATTTCCGGCGCCATCTCCAAGACCATCAACATGCCGAACGACGCCACTGTCGAGGATTGCGGCGAATCCTATCTGCTGTCGTGGAAGCTCGGCCTTAAGGCCAACGCGCTTTATCGCGACGGCTCGAAACTGTCGCAGCCGCTGGCCTCGCCAGGTGCTCGCCATCGACGACGAAGAGGACGAAGTCGACGAACTGATCGCCCAGCCCGCAGGCGGCGCGCACCACCGTCGTCACCGAGCGCGTCGTCGAAAAGATCATCGAGCGCGTGCGGGCGCCAACGCGAGCGCGAGCGCCTGCCCGCACCGCCGCAAGGGCTACACCCAAAAGGCCATCGTCGGCGGCCACAAGGTCTATCTGCACACCGGCGAATACGAGGACGGGCGGCTGGGCGAAATCTTCATCGACATGCACAAGGAAGGCGCGGCCTTCCGCTCGCTGATGAACAATTTCGCCATCGCCATTTCCATCGGCCTGCAATACGGCGTGCCGCTGGAGGAATTCGTCGACGCCTTCACCTTCACGCGCTTCGAACCGGCGGGCCTGGTGATCGGCAACGACTCGATCAAGAACGCGACCTCCGTGCTCGATTACATTTTCCGCGAGCTCGCCGTTTCCTATCTCGGCCGCCACGACCTCGCCCATGTGCAGCCCGATCACGACGAAGATCTGGGCGGCGGCCATGCCGAGGGCAAGACGCCCGAAGAAGATGCGTCCGAACGCAAAGCCGATAAGGAAATGGCGGAGGTCATCTCACGCGTGGCCTCGAACGGTTTCGTGCGCGGCAATCCGTTCGTAGTAGTGCGCGGCGGCGCTGTGCAGAAACTGCAGGAAGACCCGCATGAAGAACACGCTCACGCGCATGACAACATGCCTTCACTCGAAGCGGCCTTCGCCCAGGTGGCCGAGCAGGTGATGGAGGCGGCGGAAACGCTGAACCCCGTCATCAATCCTGTTGGCGACGTGGTGGCGGCGCTGGGCAGCCGCCTGACCGAAGCCGCCCACAAGGCCGCCGACAAAGCGGGCAATGTGCGCGACGCCTATGCGCGGCGTGCGGCCGAAGCACGCCTCAAGGGCTACGAAGGCGACGCCTGCGGCACGTGCGGCAATTTCACTTTGGTGCGGAACGGCACTTGCATGAAGTGCGACAGCTGCGGCTCGACCAGCGGCTGTTCTTAAGGGGAGTTGAAAGGGTTATGAGCCAACCGGCACTAAAGGTTAGCGAGTGGGACCTACTGCACGACCAGTGGGCCGAAAAAGAAATCGCCCATAACTTGGCGTGGCGGGAATATCTGCAGAGTCGCGGATGCCGTCACCGCAAAGCGGGCCGCTGTGCTGCGCGGGCAGCCGGAGGCAAATCCCGACCACAGATGAAATCGAGCGCGTGCGCGAAGCCAAAAACCGCTGGGAAGCGATTTCCCGAGAGCTGGCTGCGCTTTCCGAGCGCATGACGCGGGTTTAACCAACCGGCACCGTTTTTGCATCGTTCATCGGGTGGATGTCCCGTAACGGCACGGTGCAAATGCGCGCTTTTCCGACTCAAACGGTTTTAGGCCTGGTGATTGGGCTGGCTGTAGGGCTGGCGCAGTCCCATGCCGGCACGCCTGTGGCGACACCCACGCCTGCGACAACCCGCACAGCGAGCCTTGGCCCCGTCGAGCGCATCAAGGCAGGCGAGCGCGATTGCCGTGGCTGCGACGTGCATGGCGCCGATCTGTCCAACCAATGCGTCAAGGGCGGCGACCTGACCGGCGCCGACTTCGCCGATGTGAAGGCGCTCTATATGTGCATGAGCATGGCGAACTTCACGGACGTCAATTTCCGCAATGCCGATCTCACCGGCGCCAATCTCGCGCATTCGAATTTGACCGGCGCGGATCTCACCGGCGCCGTGCTCGACATCACCAGCATCAAAGGCGCCGATCTATCCCGCGCTAAGGGCCTCACCCAGGCCCAGCTCGATCAGGCCTGCGCCGACAAGGACACGAAAGTGCCCGCGGGCCTCAGCGCCAAATCCTGCAGCTAGATTTACGACGAGCTTCACCCAAGCTCTCCCCCCTGAGCCCTCCACATTGGAGGGCTCTTTTTATCCGATCAATGCGGCAGAAATAACAAGCATGCTTGGCAGATTTCAGAATTTTCAAAGTTCACCTTCGCTCATGGCTTTCATAACAGCCTGATTGATGAAGACGGCTTTACCCTGGTGATAAGCAAAACGATCCTTCTCATGGCGTTCAGCAAGCTCGCGCTTGAGGGCAGCATAGCGAGCCGCCTCCTCCGGATGCGTACGCAGATATTTCCTGAAGTACAGCCCTTGCCACGCGCCCTGCCCCGGCTTGGTGATGTGCACGTGGTGTGAGCGCTTATCTTCAGTGCGCGATATGCCCTTGATAAAAAACATGCCGTTGAGTTTTTGGTTTGCGCCCGCCAGGATGTAACCGAGCCCTTGCATCGGCTCGACGAACTTTGCCCGCGCGTTGTCCAAGGAGCTGACGAGAACCAGAATGTCGATGACGGGTTTCGCCGCGAGGCCTGGAACTGACGTACTGCCGATATGCTCGATGTCCACGATGAGGTCTTGATCGATTGCGCTGCGCAGGCGCGCGGCTTCTTCCTCGAACAGATGGGGCCAATTCGGATCGTAATCGACGATAGCGATTTCACTCACGCGCAAATCCTGACTGCAAGCAAGTGCTCGAACGCACAGCGCCCACCAAATCCGGCCAGGATGTTAATATAGAGACGCGGCCAGTGTCACCGGGAAGGCGCATGGTCTAATGACGTTTACACCATGCACGGAATTATGGTCCCGACTGTTGTTATATGGTAATCAGTCTGCAAAGGCATCCTTATCGGGATTGCCTGAACCACCTTTAAGAATGCATCGACACATATCATGAGCGGCATTCCCGAACCCATTCAATCCATGTTTGATAAGGCGGGCTATTTCCGCGCTTCGCTGTGGCAAAGCCTGCTGACCAAGGCCGCACTTGCTACGGGGTGCTACGATGCCGTCTGCCCTTTTGGTTTCGAACTCTCCGGCGACAACAAGTGGCTCTCGCGGCCACTTTACCGGTTCTATGTCCTGGTCGGCGGAGACATTCCGCCACTTCCTGAAGGCAATAAAATTGGACGCCCATTTGCCCGGCATGTGATGGACTTGTTGTCGAAAACCGACCCCGAATTTTTCAACAAGTTTGCCTTCATACGCGTTAACCGCACGCTGAATTTCCGGCTGAAGGGGCCCGACTATGTGGCTACCGAAACCGATGCCCTTCTTGGTGTGCTGACGCTGAGCGACAAACGCGGCGCACTACATGCTTACGCGGACTATTTCATCTCGCTGCTGGCAAGTCCAGATTTCAGCCATGGCGAATTCACCTTCTTTGACCGGTTTCCGCGTGTGCGGCGGCGGCTGATACAATTGACCTATATGGCAATCTGGCTGGCGGAAAGCCTTGCGTTGCCTCTCACGCTACCGAAACCGCCGGGCACCTATTCGCAATTGTATAAAACTGAAATACGTGACTTTTATTCCGGCGATTTTAGCAAGCCGCCAAACGATGACGAGGTCACCTTCTTTGAGATTACTGCCAAGCCGGTATTCAACGCCTTTCGCGCCTATCTTCATGGAAGAAGCGCGGAACAGCCATACAGTTTCGAGGTTGACGATTTATTCAGCGGCAGGCGGATATCAGCAACGTTGAGTCACTTCGACTATGAACAGCTTTATAATTTCGTGACGCAGTCTTACCTGAACTTCAAAGAGCCGATGCCGCTCCCGGAAACATCATCCACGTGACGGATCAGATTTCACTATTGATAAGGTCGGAATAGCGTTTCGCCCAGATTGGCCGTGTGCTGGAGAATTGTATTATCAACTCGATAAATTCCCGCGCGTGCGATGCATCATATTCCAACAGCGGCCAATTGCTTTCATACCAGCCCTGTGGCGGTGGCAGGGCCGTGGAGCCACCATGCGGATCACGGCAGGCATAAACAATCTTTTTCACGCGGGCATGAACGGCTGCGCTAAGGCACATCAGACAGGGCTCAAGGGTTGTGTAAATGACTGCCGATTGCGGCGGAGCACTGAACAGCAATCCAGAATTTGAAACGAGCAGCGAATGTTCCGCATGCGCCAACAGCGATTTTCCCGATATGATTCTGTTATGCGCCAGCGCAACGACCTGGCCGGACACCTCAAGGGCTGCGCCGATGGGCAGGTCGCCCCTGCCCAAGGCCTGGCGGGCCTGATCGAGCGCCAGGCTCATCGGGCCTGGTTGAGCAGAAGTCACCACGTGCAATGCTCCGCATTCTGATAATGCGAAAAGACTACAATGAAACGGAATTGCATCCTACAATTCAATGGTAGGATGACCGCGCCGCGAACATTGGCTATGAGAATGCCAATATGACTTCCGTCCCCCGTGGTCTCACTTGCTTTGGATGAATGATGAATAACGAAGCTGTCAAGGACGCCTGGGACAAGAACGCCGTTGGCTGGTCCGAATCGATCAAGAAGGACCCCCTGCGGACCTTGTTCAATGAACCCCGCTTTTTGGAGTTCGTCGACGATCTAAGCGACAAGTCCGTTCTCGACGCAGCCTGCGGCGAGGGATCGCTCACAAAAAAAATCAAGGCACGCCAGATGACCGGGATTGATCTTTCGTCCGGTCAAATCGAGCTGGCTAGGAAGCAGGGCATTCCCGACGCCGAATTCCATATCGGTTCGGTCGGCAAGATGGATATGTTCGAGGACGATACATTCGACGCCGCAATCAGTTTTATGGCGCTGATCGATATCGCCGAAATGGCGCCGGCGTTGTCCGAAATTGCGCGGGTTCTGAAACCGGGCGGCGTTCTGCATATTGCCATCCGGCATCCCTGTTTTCTGGCGCCGAAATTCGGCATCTTCAAGGCGCCGCGCACGCAGGAGCCGCGGCTAGCCATTGGCGAATATTTTTCCCGCAATGCGCATAATGCCGGCTACATCATCTCGAAGGACGTGACGATCCCTAGATTTCCGCGCACGCTGGGCGATTATCTCAATGGTATCATTGGCGCCGGCTTACAAATCGTTCGGGTCCATGAGCCAACGCCATCCGAAGAAGCTTGCCAACAGGCGCCGCAACTACAGTTCTGGCGCGAGCATGCAGCGATGTATCTTTATATGACGGCGACAAAACCCACGCGCGGGTTATTATCTACGTAATTATCTAGGAGAGCGCGTCAAACGTCTTTAGCTCATGAGCAATGCAACGCTCGATCAGGGTTCGCCAAACAGGTTCGGCAATGTCTTTGCTTAGGCCACGGCGCTTTGCCTCTCCCAGCACTTTGGCGATGACATCGGAAATTCTTGCCTCGTCGCGGATATCGGCGCGATTCTTCTTAATGACAGCGGCCTGTTCCATGTAGCGCTGACGTTCGACAAGTAACGCAACCAGTTCACGGTCGAGCGCATCCACCCCATCGCGTATTTCATTCATGTTCTGACACGTGCCGGCCAGGCGCCGGGATGACGCTGTGGTGGTCATTGTTTGGCTCCTCACAAAAGCGACTATCCTTATTCCGCCGCTTGCGCAGGCGTGCTTGCAGCGCCAGCGCAGCACGGGCTTGCGCGCGGCCGCGGTTTCGTCGAGGCGGCGGCGGGGCGCCAGCATCGGCGCGCCGTGGAAGCGCTCGCGGTCGTGCCCTTGGCCTCGGCGCGAGCGCGCGCATCGTGGCATGAACTTGTCGAGCGTGGCCTTCGATTCCGTTTCGGTGGGCTCGATCAGCATCGCGCCGTGCACGACCAGCGGGAAATACACCGTCATCGGGTGGTAGCCCTCGTCGATCAGCGCCTTGGCGAAATCGAGCGTGGTGACGCCGGTGTCCTTCAGGAACTCGTCGTCGAACAGCGCCTCGTGCATGCACGGGCCGTCGCCGTAGGGCGCGCTCATCACGTCCTTGAGCGAGGCGAGGATGTAGTTCGCCGACAGCACCGAATCTTCCGCCACCTGTTTCAGGCCGTCGCCGCCGTGGCTGCAGCATGTAGGTCAGCGCGCGCACGAACATGCCCATCTGGCCGTGAAAGGCGCACATGCGCCCGAACGGCGCATGCCCGCCGCCTCGGCTTCCTCCTCGTCCTCGATGAAGTGGAAGCCGCGCTCGTCGTGCACCAGCAGCGGCAGCGGCGCGAATTTCGCCAGGCGCTCCGACAGCACCACCGGGCCGGCGCCCGGACCGCCGCCGCCGTGCGGCGTGGAGAACGTCTTGTGCAGATTGATGTGCATGGCGTCGATGCCGAGATCGCCCGGCCGCACGCGCCCGACGATGGCGTTGAAGTTGGCGCCGTCGCAATAGAAGTAGCCGCCCGCTTCGTGCACGGCCTCGGCGATCTCGACGATGTCGCGCTCGAACAGGCCGCAGGTGTTGGGATTGGTCAGCATGATGCCGGCGACATCGGGCGCCGAGCTTTGCCTTCGAGCGCGGCCGAGATCGACGCGGCCGTCTGTCGGTGCCGTCGACTTCCTCCACGGTGAAGCCCACGATCGCGGCCGTCGCCGGATTGGTGCCGTGGGCGGATTCGGGCACCAGAATGCGCGTGCGCTTTTCCCCGCTGCGCTTGGACGGCCGCGCGGATGGCGAGGAGCCCGCACAGCTCGCCATGCGCGCCCGCCTTGGGCGACATGGCGACGGCCGGCATGCCGGTGAGTTCCTTCAGCCAGTGCGCGAGTTCGGCGATCAGCGCCGAGCGCGCCCTGCACGGTCTTCTGTCGGCTGCAAGCGGATGGATGTCGGCGAAAGCCGGGAAGCCGCGCCACCTTTCTCGTTGAGCCGCGGGTTGTGCTTCATGGTGCACGAACCGAGCGGATAGAAGATTCGCGTCGATGGACGCGTTGCGCTGCGACAGGCGCACGTAATGGCGCACGGCCTCGGGTTCCGAGAGGCCGGGAAGACCGATCGCCTCCTTGCGGCGCGAGGCCGCCCAGGCGGTCGTTCTTCAGTTCGGGCGCTTCGGGCAGATCGACGCCGGTCACGTCCGTCGCGGCCGACGTTCGAACAGCAGCGGCTCTTCGTGGTCGAGCCCGCGATCGCCGGAAATGGTTTCCGTCGCGGTCGATCGCGCGGTGCCCGGCGTGGTCTGGCGGCCCTGCTTGTTCAACATCACAGCACCTCCGTCAGCGCGGACGCATAGGCCGCGATGTCGTCGTCGGTGTTGGTTTCGGTGGCGGCGACGATCAGCAGATCGTCGAGCGCGCGTTCGCGCGGATAAAGCCGCGAGCCGCGCACGCCCGCAATGATGCCTTTGTCCGCCGAGCGCGTTCAGCACCTCGGCGGCCGGCCGCGGCAGCTTCGACGTGAACTCGTTGAAGAACGCGGCGTGATCACCAGTTGCACGCCGTCACCTTGGCCAGCCCGTCGGCCAGCTGAATGGCGCGCGCGTGGTTGAGGCGTGCCAGCCGCGTCAACCCCTCCTCGCCCAGAAGCGACATGTGGATCGAGAACGCCAGCGCACACAGGCCCGAATTGGTGCAGATGTTGCTGGTCGCCTTTCTCGCGGCGGATGTGCTGTTCGCGCGTCGACAGCGTCAGCACGTAGCCGCGGCGGCCTTCGCGCATCTACGGTTTCGCCGGCGAGCCGCCCCGGCATCTGGCGCAGGAATTTCTCGCGCGTGGCAAACAGCCCGACATAGGGCCCGCCGAAATTCAAACCCGTTGCCGATGGACTGGCCTTCGGCCGCCACGATGTCGGCGCCCATCGCGCCCGGCGGCTCCACGAGGCCAAGCGACACCGCCTCCGTGACCACGGCGACCAGCAGCGCGCCCTTGGCGTGCGCCGCTTCGGCGAATGGGCGCAGATCGGCAACGATGCCGAACACGTCCGGGTTCTGCACCACGACGCAGGCGGTCTCGTCGTCGATCAGCGCGGCCAGGTCTTCGGCGCTTCCCGGCGACGGCGGCGCCACCACCATGTCGCCGTGATGAGCTCGCCCAGCGTGCGCGCGGTTTCGGTGTAATGCGGATGCAGCTTGCCCGAGAACACCACGCGTTCGCGCCGCGTGACGCGCTGCGCCATCAGCACGGCCTCGGCCGTGGCCGGTCGAGCCGTCATAAAGCGAGGCGTTCGCCACCTCCATGCCGGTGAGCAGCGCCACCTGGCGTCTGGAATTCGAACAGCATCTGCAACGTGCCCTGCGCGATCTCGGGCTGGTAGGGCGTGTAGGAGGTGAGGAATTCCGAACGCTGGATCAGGTGGTCCACGCTCGCCGGCACGTGATGGCGATAGGCGCCCGCGCCGCAGAAGAACGGCCCCGCGCCCGCCGGGTATGTTCGCGCGGCCAGGCCGCGCCATGTGGCGCTCGACCTCCAGTTCGCCCGCATGCGGCGGCAGATCGATCTTCGGCTGCTGCGCGCGGATTTGGGCACGTCGCGGAACAGATCGTCGATGGATCCCGCGCCGATGTCCGCCAGCATGTCGCGGCGGTCGTCGGGCGTGAGCGGCAGATAGCGCATGGATACAGTCCCTTCACGAAATTCCGCATACTGATCTTTGGTCATCAGCTTCTTGTAGCTCGCCTGGATCGGCGAGCTTCATCTTGAAGAACCAGCCGTCGCCTTCGGGGTCGGCATTCACCTTGGCCGGGTCGGCGGCGAGCGCCGCGTTCGCTTCGGTCACCTCGCCGGAGGCGGGCGCATAGACCTCGCTTGCCGCCTTGACGCTTTCGACGACTGCCGCCTCGCCGCCGGCCGCCAGCTTCTTCCCGGGCGTCGGGCAGTTCGACATAGACGACGTCGCCCAATTGCTCGGCCGCGTATTTGGTGATGCCGATAGTGGCGGTGCCGCCATCGATGCGAATCCATTCGTGCTGGTCGGTAAAGCGTGTCTCGCTCATGTTTTCCCCACATTGCGTCTTGTAGCGATGCGGCACGAACGGCAGCGGCGCGACACGCGCGCCGCCGCGCGGTGCCCCGCACGATCAGCGAGACTCTCCGTGCCGTCGGCCGCAATTTCGGTGTCGACATAGCCCATGGCGATGGGCCCGCCGACGGTGGGCCCGAAGCCGCCACTGGTGATGGCGCCGATCGGCTGCTCGGCATCCTTCAACGATCTCGGTGCCTTCGCGCGCGGGCGCCTTGTCGACTGGCTCGGATGCCGACGCGCTTTCGTGTGGCGCCGTGCAGCCAGACTTCACTCATGATGCGCACGGCGCCGGGGAAATCCCTTTTTCCTCTTGCGGCGCTTGCCGATGGCCCAGACCAAGCTCGGCTTCGACCGGCGTGGTGGTTTCGTCGATGTCGTGGCCGTAGAGGCAAAGCCCCGCTTCCAGCCGCAGCGAATCGCGCGCGCCTAGACCGATGGGCAGCACTTCGGGCTCGGCCAGCAGCGCGCGCGCGACCGCTCGGCATCGCGTGTCTGCGCACCGAAATCTCGAAGCCGTCCTCGCCGGTATAGCCCGAGCGCGATGACGCCGCAACCGATGCCGTCGAACTCGGTTGATCCGCGCACATGAAGCGAGCATCGACCGCGCCTCGGGACAATGGCGCGCCAGTGACGGCTTCCGCCTTCGGCCCTTGCAACGCCAGGAGCGCGCGGTTGTCGGCAACGTGAAGCTGCACGCTCGCGGGCAGGCGCGCCTTGACGTAGGCGTTGTCGACTTCCTTGCGCGCGGCATTGAAGACGATGCCGAGCGCGCCGTCATGCTTCGGGCTTTCCGGAGGCGCGACACCATCAGGTCGTCGATGATGGCGCCATCATCGGTCAGCAGCATGGTGTAGCGCTGGCGGCCGACGGCGAGGCCCTGAAAATCGCCGGGCGTCAGCGCCTCGAGCGCCTTCGCCGTCGTCGTGCTGATCGGGCCGGCGAGAAGGCTCTGGCCCATATGCGAGACATCGAACAGGCCGGCCGCGCGCGCGCGTGTGCAGATGTTCCTTGAGGATGCCCGGTCGGGTACTGCACCGGCATGTCGTAGCCGGCGAACGGCACCATCTTGGCGCCGAGCTCGAGATGCAGCGCGTGGAGCGGCGTCTTGCGTGAGCGGGCCGGTAGCTATCGGTCATGCGCGGTCCCAGGACAAGGTTGCGGTCGCGCCTCCGGCTTGCCGGAAGCGCACCCCATCTGTCAATGGACCTGAGAGATTTCCCCGGCGCACCGAATTGGTTGCGCGCCGGATTACCCCTTCGGTGGGAGCGCCGCAGTGAAGCGGCCGCTCCGCTTTCCAGACTGTCATCCTTCGCGCGGTCCTTTTGCCTGAGAGTTTCCGGGGCGGTTGCTCCTTCGGCGCCCGAGCTTGTCGCTGGTCTCTCCCGCGGAAGATCGATTGTACGGCCGTCCGGCGCCCCACGGCGGGGCGGACGTTGGCATGCGGTCATAGGAGTCGGCGTACCCGGAAACCGAGGATCCCGGCCATTCACATGCGTTCCGGCACCGTCAATCCCCAGCAGATCGAGGTACCCGCTGAGAGCGTCAGCGCCAGCGCGCACAGGCCGAGCCGCGCCGCGCGCAAGTCCCATCCGATTTCGCACAGGATGTGGTGCTCAGTATAGAAGCGGCTGAACGCCTGGGCGAGGCCAAAGACGTAGTCGCAAAGGATGTTCGGCGCGCGCTTCGCTTCGGCGGCGAGCAGCGCTTCGGGCAGCGCCAGCAGACTGCAGCGCGAGCTGGCGCTCGGCCTCGCCAGCGCACCACCGGCGCGGCCGACGCATGCCCTCGTCCTCTGCCTTGCGCAGGATCGATTTGATGCGCACCGCCGCGTATTGCAGATAAGGCCCGGTCTTGCCCTCGAAGCGCGTGAAGCGTTCGAGATCGAAGATGTAATTCGACAGCCGGTGGTTCGACGAGATCGGCGAATTTGAGCGCGGCGAGGCCTACCGCCTTGGCGATGGCGGCGCGTTCTGTTGCCGGGTAGTCGGCGGCCAGTCCCTGTTCGGTGAGTCTCTTTGTCAGCTTCCGCCGTCGCCATGGCGATGAGGTCGTACAGCTTCATTACGCCGCCCGCGCGCGTCTTGAACGGCTTGCCGTCCGGTCCGTTCACGGTGCCGAAGCCGATATGTTCCAGCTCCGCGCGGCCGTTGAGGCGCGCTTTGCGCGCGGCGCGGAACACCTGCTCGAAATGGCCGTGCTGGCGCTGATCCACAACATAAAGAATAAGATCGGGATCCGCTTCCTTCACGCGATCGATGATGGTGGCGAGATCGGTGGTGCCGTACAGCACGGCGCCATCGGATTTCAGTAGGATCAGCGGCGGCATTTCTTTCTGATCGTTCGGCTCTTCCACCCGCACGATCAGTGCGCCTTCATCCATCACCGCGATGCCGCTTTTTTTCAACTTCTCGATCATCGGCGGGATCAGCGAATCGACATCGGCCTCGCCCTTCCACCAGTCGAAATGGATGCCGAGGCTGTCATATTCTCGGGACAGACCTGCTTCCGACACTTTGACGAAGTGCTGCCACAGCGCGCGGTATCCGGGCCGGCCGGCCTGAATCTCCGCCGTCGCCAGGCGCGCGATCTCGAGCCGCTTCGGATCCGCTTTGCAGGCGGCGGATGCTTCTGGATAAAGCCGCTCCAGATTCTTCCATCGTCACCGGCGATTTGTCCGGATACGGCCCTTTGAATTTTTCGTCGAAATAGACCGGCGCGGTCCCGCGAATGCCGATTTCGGAAATCAGCTGTCCCATCGGCAAGCCCCAATCGCCCATGTGAATGTCGCTGGTCACCTTCCAGCCATTGGCGCGGAAGAGCCGCTGCAAACAATCGCCGATGCACGGCAGTACGCACATGCCCCACATGCATCGGCTTGGCGATGTTCGGCCCGCCGAAATCGATCACCACGTTCTTGCCCTTGCCGGTTTCGGTAGGCCCGAGTCCGGCTTTGCTGCCAGCTTTTGTAGCCGCGACTGCAATGCCTCGTCTTTCAGCTTGAGATTGATGAACCCGGGCCCGGCGATTGCCACTTCGGAAAACAGTGGCGAGGCCTTCAAACGCGTGGCGATCTTTTCCGCGATCGCGCGCGGGTTCGCCTTCGCAGCTTCGCCGCCGCCAACGCGCCGTTGCATTGGAACTGCGCCAGATCAGGCCGGTCGGAAACCGTCACTAGCCCAAGCTCCGGCGCCAAGCCTTCGGCAGCGAACGCGGCTGCCGCGGTCGCGGTAAGTTCGGCCAGCAGCGAAATCATGGAATATAGCGGTGCCGTTCGCGGTTATAGGCGAGCTCATCGCGCGTCAGCTGAAAACCCACCAGCACTTCGTAGCCGACGGGCTTCTTACCCTTTGGGATGGTGAACGTCATGCCGTCGGGGGTTTCGCTAAAACTCGTGGCATTCTGATCCAGGCTGATGTCACGCGTGAAGGTTTGTTTCGTCAGGACATTGTTATCCGCGTCGACCACCGCCGCGAAATAGGAAAGCGTTAGCGGCGCGTTGGTAGCTGCCGGCCCGCGCTTGACGGTCACCGGAAAGCTGAAGCTCGCGGAAACCTTGTTCTCGTCTTTGTCGTAGTCGCAGCTGACCTTCGGTTTCGCTAATTCCGCGGTCATCACGACGTCGGTCAGGTCCTTACCGCCGCCGGGCCGAAGCTTCGTCACAGTAGACGCCTCGGCCAGCGCAGCGCCGGTGGGACAGCCGCCGGCCTCCTTCGCGGAATCCGATTCCGTCTCGCAACCCCACAGCAGCAGCAACGCGATGGAAGCAAGCCCGAATGCGGCCGATTTGCCCAAGATGATACCCTCAGCTAGACACTTTATGCTCTCGCACGCGAGCCGCGCGGACTGTAACCAACGGGATCGCGGAATGAAAGCGCGCGGGCCATGAGTGACGCTGCCATGAAGCCCAAGATGACATTGCTGCTGGCAGCGCCGCGCGGCTTCTGCGCCGGCGTCGACCGGGCCATCCGCATCGTCGAACTGGCGCTCGAAAAATTCGGGCCCCCGATCTATGTGCGCCACGAGATCGTACACAACCGCTTTGTGGTCGAGCGGCTGGAGCGCCTGGGCGCCGTGTTCATCGACGAGCTTGGGGAGGCCCCCGAGGGTGCGCGGGTGATCTTCTCCGCCCATGGCGTGCCCAAAGCGGTGCCGGCGGAGGCCGAGCGCCGCCAGCTTGCTCTATCTCGATGCCACCTGCCCGCTGGTCTCCAAGGTTCATGTCGAGGCCGAGCGGCTCATCGCACGCGGCCACGCTATCTTGCTGATCGGCCATGCCGGGCATCCGGAAGTGATCGGCACCATGGGACAATTGCCCGAAGGCGCGATGATGCTGGTCGAGACGGTGACGGACGCGGAAAAGTTTGCACCGAGCGGGCGCCCGCCTCGCCTATATCACGCAGACCACGCTGTCGGTCGACGACACGGCCGAGATCGTAGCGGTGCTGAGGAAGCGCTTTCCGCAATCGCCGGGCCGCACAAGGAAGACATCTGCTACGCCACCACCAACCGGCAGGAGGCGATGAAGCGCGTGGCGCCGCGCGCAGACGCCGTGATCGTGATCGGCGCGCCCAATTCGTCGAATTCCCAGCGCCTGGTCGAGGTCGCGCGCCGCGCCGGCGCTAAGCACGCCATGCTGATCCAGCGCGCCGCCGATATCGACTGGAGTTCACTGGCGGGTGTTAGCGCAGTTGGTCTTTCTGCCGGAGCTTCTGCACCGGAAGTTTTGGTGGAAGAAGTGATCGCCGCTTTTCGCGAACGCTACGAGCTCGATCGTCGAAGAAATCACGGTCACGCGCGAAGATGTCGAGTTCAAGCTGCCGCGCGCGCTGGCGGGCTGAGGCTATGGCCGTTTACACCGAAGTTTCCGCCGAAGACCTGGAACGTTTTTCTTGCCGCCTATGACATGGGGCGCGCGCTGGTGTTCAAGGGCATTGCCGAAGGCGTCGAGAACTCGAATTATTTCCTGCACACGGAAAGGGGCGCGTTCATCCTGACGCTGTACGAAAAGCGCGTGCAGGTCGACGACCTGCCCTTCTTTCTCGGACTGATGGAGCATCTGGCCAAGCGCGGGCTACCTTGCCCGACGCCGGTGCGCGGGCGCGATGGCGAAATCTATCGCGTCGCTCAAGCAGCCGCCCGGCGGCAATTCTCACCTTTCTCGACGGCGTCTCGTTGCGCCATCCGACGCCCGCGCATTGCCGGCTGCCGGGACGCGCGCTGGCCAGCTGCATCGTGAAGGAAAAGATTTCGCGCCACGGCGCAAGAATGCGCTTGGCCTAGAGGGCTGGCAGAAGCTGGCAAGCGATTGCGCGCCCGATGCCGACACGGTGATGAACGGCATGGCTGACCGATGATCGCACTGGAAATCGATCACCTTGCGCAAGGCCTGGCCAAAAGATCTGCCACAGGGCGTCATCCACGCCGACCTGTTTCCCGACAATGTGCTGTTCGTGGAAAACCGCGTGTCGGGCCTGATCGATTTCTATTTCGCCTGCAATGATGCGCTGGCCTACGACCTGGCCGTGATGCTGAACGCCTGGTGCTTCGACGAAGGCGCAACCTTCGATATCGCCAAAGTCGCGCGCATTGTTTACCGGCTATCAGGAGGTGCGGCCGCTCGAAGCGGCCGAACGTGCAGGCCCTGCCAACGCTCGCGCGAGGCGCGGCGCTGCGCTTTCTGCTGACGCGCATTTATGATTGGCTGCACCACGATGCCGCACGCGCTGGTGCGGCCCAAAGATCCCGCGCGACTTCGCCCAGCACTTGCGGTTCCACCGCAACGTGCAGAGCCCAGAGGCCTACGGTTTATGAGCGAGCCACGCATCGAAATTTTCACCGATGGCGCCTGCCGCGGCAATCCCGGCCCCGGCGGCTGGGCGGCGATCCTGCGCTCCGGCGGCAAAGAGAAAGAAATCTCCGGCGGCGAACGCGCCACCACCAACAACCGCATGGAATTGATGGCGGCCATCCGCGCGCTGGAAGCGCTGAAAGCCAGAAGCCACGTCATGATCCACACCGATTCTCGCTACGTGATGGACGGCTCACCCAATGGCTGCCGCGTTGGAAAGCCAATGGCTGGAAGACCGCCGACAAGAAGCCGGTGAAGAACGCCGATCTGTGGCGCGAGCTCGAAACGCAGGCCACGCGCCACGATGTTGAATGGCGCTGGGTGCGCGGCCACGACGGCCATGACGAAAACGAGCGCGCGGACGCGCTCGCCCGCGCGGCGATTCCTTCGGGCTAAAGCTGCTTCAGCATATGATCGCCGCTGGACACGGCGAATGCGCCCGGCTCTTCGACGTTGAACTTCTTCACCACGCCGTCGTCCACCAGCATCGAATAACGCCGCGAACGCTTGCCCATGCCGAAGCGCGCCATATCGGCCTCAAGCCCCAGCGCGCGGGCGAAATCGCCGTTGCCGTCGGCCAGCATCGTCACCTTGCCGTCCGCCTTGTTGTGCTCGCCCCAGGCGCGCATCACAGAAGGATCGTTCACCGAAAGGCAGGCGATGGCATCGACGCCCTTGGCGCGCAGTCGTTTCGGCTTTTCGAGAAAGCTCGGCAAGATGTTTGGCCGAACAGGTCGACGTGAAGGCGCCCGGCACGGCGAACAGCGCCATCTTCTTGCCCGTGAAATATGTCGCTGCTCTGGATTGGCTGCGCTGCACCATCTTTCAAGTGCATCAGCGTGGCTGACGGGAATCTGTCGCCAACCTTGATCGTCATGACAGCCTTCGTAATGGTTATCGTGCGCCCCCACCTATCCTAATAGCGCGCGTGTATGAAAAGCCGCGAGCGTTGCATGCCATGCCGCTTGCACGATATGCAGCAGGGGCGTAAGCCTAGCGCCATGGCATCGAAGCGCGAGCCAAAACGGGATGAAGGCGAAAGCTTCCTCGAAGGCAAGCTGCTGATCGCCATGCCCGGCATGTCCGACGACGCTTCGCGCAGACGGTGATCTTCATGTCTGCGCGCATTCGTCCAAGGGCGCGATGGGCATCGTCATCAACAAGCCGATCCCCGGCCTCTCCTTCATGGAGCTGATGCAGCAACTCGAAATTCCCATTGAGCAAGCGCACCGCCGATCTGCCGATCCTCTATGGCGGGCCAGTGGAATCGGGCCGCGGTTTCGTGCTGCACAGCGACGATTACGAAAACGATGAGGCGACGTTACCCGTGTCGGAGGAAATTTCGCTCACGGCGACGCTGGACATCCTGCGCGCCATGGCGGACGGGCGTGGGCCGAAAAAAGCCGCTGTTCGCGCTCGGCTATGCGGGCTGGGCACCCGGGCCAGATCGAGACTGAGTTCCAGTCCAATGGCTGGCTGCATTGCGAGGCCGATCCCGGCATCGTTTTCGATCGCCGATATGGAAGCGAAATGGCGCACGGCGCTGGCGAAACTTGGGTGTTGGCCCGTCTGGCCTTGTGGCTGAAACCGGACGAGCGTGAGCGCTATTTCTTATACGTCATGGCGATGAAGCCTGTTGACCTCGGACGCCGGCAGCGGTGCGCCGTAAAGGTAACCCTTGCGCATATTCGCAACCCATGCTGCGCAGACGCTCGGCGTCTTCCTCGCTTTCGACGCCTTCCGCGATGACCTGCGATGCTCGAGCTCGTGCGCCAGCGAAACAATAGACGCCAAAATCGTGTCGCCGCGCTTCTTGCGCGCACTCGATCAGAAAGCTCCTGTCGATCTTGATAATGTCGAAGGGAAAGCGCTTTAACTGACTGAGCGAGGAATGGCCGGTACCGAAATCGTCGATCGCCAGCCCCGCGCCCATTTTGCGCAAGCGTTTTAGCGCGGCCTCGGCCGCGTCGGCGTCGGCCATGATCGCGCTTTCGGTGATCTCGAGCCTCAGCGAGCGCTTGGCCAGCTCCTCATTGCCGAGTGCCGTTTCCAGGTCCTTGACGAATTCCTCGTCGTTGATCTGGCGCCAAGTGACGTTCACGCTCACGAACAGCGGCGGCTTCAGAGGAAAGAACTGCTGCCAGCGCAACAGATCCTTTGCGGCGCGCTTTAACACCAATTTTCCGAGCGGCAGGATCAACCCTGTCTCTTCGGAATGGGCGATGAATTCTTCCGGCGCGATCAGCCCATGCTCGGGATGTCGCCAGCGCACCAGCGCTTCAAAGCCGGCTACGCCCGCGTTCTTCATGCGCATGATTGGCTGGTAGTGAACCTCGATCTGACCCTTCTTGATGGCGTTGCGCAGATCGGTTTCCAGCGCCACCGGATCGCCTGTGATCACGCTCGTCGGCGCCGAATCGGAAAGTGCCCGCGTATAGACACAGACGCGTCCGCCGCCCTCTCGCTTGGCCTGGATCATGGCGAGTTCGGCCTGACCTAACAGATCCATCGCGTCGCCCGCCTCGCTCCCAGAGGCCACGCCTACGCTCGCGGGCAGGAAAATGTCGCGCCCCGTGGCGCTGAACGGCGCCTTCATCATCTCGATGATCTCATCGCCAAGATCGTTCGGCTTGGCGCTGGGATTGTCGGCCATCAGCGCAAACATGTCGCCGCCGACGCGATAAAGCGCTGTGTTGCCGGAAAAACGTTTGGTCATCCGCTCGGCGACGGAGCGAAGCAAGCCGTCCGCCCCTTCCGGCCCAACGCTGGCATTGACGGTCTTGAAGCGGTCTATATCGAAAACCACGAGCGATGTGCGGGCAAGTGCGCCATCCACTTCCTCCAGCCGCCCCAATAACGCAATGCGGTTACCAAGCCCGGTCAGCGGATCGTTGAGGGCCGCGCGGGCAAGCTCGGCCTCGGAGGATTTGCGGGCGCTAACATCGGCGATCAGCCCTAGGCAGCGTCCCGCCTCGGCGCCTTCCCCCATCATGGTGGCGCGCAGTTCGAACCAGTGCGTCTTGTTGCTCTCGCCGCGGGCACGGAATTCCAGCCGGAAGGCAAGGCCGGGATCGAGCTGGTAGGCATCGATAGCCTGCTGATACACATCGCGGTCGTCGGTATGAATGCGGTGCAGCCAGGCTTCGCGCCCGATCTGCGTCACGTCCTTGCGCAAACCAAAAATCGCTGCCGTTTGCGGCGACAGCGACAGCATTCCGGTTTTGAGATCGAGATCGAACACGCCTTGATGCGATGCGGCCACAGCCGACAAGTCGCGGGCATGCACAGTCTCGGGCGAAGGCTCTAGCTTGCGCTCCACCGGGCCGCCAAGCGCCTGTGCAGTAGCGCGCGGCGCCTGCCCGTGCGGCTCAAGCGTGCCGGCAGCGCATGCAAGTGCCAGCAGCAGTGCACCTGCCGCCGAGAACCCGCCGATCGCAGCCGGTGCTATCAGATTGCCTTCGAACAGGCCCAGCGCCTGGAATGCGCCGGCCGCCGTCACCAAAGCGAAGATTGTCACCACTGGCGCCATCTTGCGTGCTGACGCAACACCCAACCGCCCGCAATGCGCGAGATAACCCGCAGCTGCCGCGGCCCCAAGCACGGCGAGCACACGCACGGCTACGCCCGTTCCCGGCACGCCCACGAAGGCTGCTGCGCCCAGAAGAACAACGGCTACGGCCACGCGATCACGCCACAACCCGGATCGCGCGCGCGCAGCCTCAAACGAGGCCACGAAATCGATCAGCCGGATTCCGGCAGCAATGGCGAGCGCGAGAGCGAACGCGAAGAGGCCATAAGGCCCGCCCGGCGCACTCAACCAGCCTTCGTCGAAAACGCCTGCGGCAGTGAGATTGGCGAACAGCAACGCCACCAGAAACGCCGCCCCCCAGATGGTGAAACGCCGGCCTGTGATCACTGCGACACCCAGGGCAAAGGCAGCGGCAGCGGCAAGCAGGCCCGCAATCACTCCGGAGAGTATCGCCGCACGGCGGTTATGGGCGATGAGCGCGGACTCCGTCCACGCGAACAAGGACGGCCGTTGCAATGTGCCGCCGAAATGGAGCGCCAGTGTCGCCGTATGCGCAGCAGGCAGAATGACGCGGAAGGCGCGTTTGCCGAAGGCATTCGCCCGCTCGATGATCACGCCCGAATCCGAGGCCGCGACTTCGCGCAGCATCGGCCGCACGCGCAACGGCATCAGCGCAAGACCTGAGCTCGGCGAGTTGCTGGCGACCAGAACGCGCGATACCAGATTTACGCTTTCGTTCTTCACTGCGATAGTAAACCACGCCGTGCCGGGCTCCGCCGGCGCGCTGACGGTTTCGGGCGCCAGCGATGGCCGCACGTCCAGCACGGCATCCTGCGCGGCAAAGTTGATGGCCTCGGAATTGTTTACCGGCTGGCCGATAACGGGGGCGGCCGCCGTAACGGCAACGCCGCACGACAACGCGAAAGCAAGCAAACGGATGCATGCACGAAGGGTCACTAGGGGGGCGCAAGCTCCTGAACGCGATGGGCGCTACCCTATCTGCGCGTCGTCCTCCAGCAAAGCAAAGAGAATATGGTCTCTCCAGTCACCGTTGATCTGGAGATAGCGCCGCGCCGGCCTTCTTCCTTGAAGCCCAGCTTGAGCAGCAGCCTGCGCGAGGCTCGTTTTCCGGAATGCAGGCCGCCTCGAGCCGGTGCAAACCCAGCGTTGTAAAGACGAAAGGCAGGATCGCCCTGACCGCCGCGAACATGTAGCCGTGGCGGGCAAAGCGCGCGCCGATCCAGTAGCCGAGACCCGCCGATTGGGTGACGCCGCGGCGCACATTCGAGAGCGTGCAGCCGCCCATCAGTGTCTTGTCGTCGGCGCGGAAGACAAAAAACGGATAGGCGGTGTCGCCCCTGATCTCACGCTGGTAACGGCGGATGCGTCGGCGAAACGCCGACGCGACAGCTCGTCGGGCGCCCAGGATGGCTCCCATGGCGCAAGAAATTCGCGGCTCTCTTTGCGCAAGGATGCCCAAGCGGCGTGATCACTCATCATCGGGTAGCGCAGGAACACGCCCTCGCCGCGCAGCACGGGCTCGCGGCCTCCGGGAAAGATCATGCCGCGCATGAACATCGACATTAGGTCTAGGCCGGCTTTGACGCGGCCGAAGCGGGCGGCAAACTTGTTGCGCGATTCAAGCTGTTTAACCGGACCCAGCGCGGCCATAGCGGGCTCGCCGTTCGCGCAAATGCGCTCGGCGAAGCGCCGCACGCGCGGAAACATCCACCGCATCGATGCGGGCGATCATTTCTTCGACGGTAAGCACGCGGCCAAACACATAAAGGTGGCCCGCCATCTGTTCGCAACGGGCTTGCGGAGACTTCCATGCCCATCAGCAGCGACGCCTTGAGCTGGGCGCGGGCGCGGGCGGTTTCTTCTTCGGTCGCGCCCGATGCCATCGCAGCCATTTCGTCGGCGACGATAGGCGCGATCTCGCCCGCTCCTTGTCGCTGGTGCCGGAATAGATGCCGATCATGCCGGTATCGCGATAGGATTGCGTGAATGCATAGATGGCGTAGCAAAGCCCGCGCTTCTCGCGCGCTTCCTGGAACAGTCGCGAGGACATGCCGCCGCCGAGCGCGGTAGTAAAAACCTGAGCGACGAAAATGTCGGGATCGGCACTAGCGACGCCTGGAAAAGCAAAAGCAAGATGCGCCTGTTCCAGGTCGTCTGCCTCGCGTTTGTCGCCGCCAGAAAAACGCGCCGGTTTTGCCGTCGCCTGCCCGCCGTTTTTTATTTTGGCGAAGAGTTCTTCCGCAAGTTCAACCACGTGCGCGTGATCGACTGCGCCAGCCGCCGCAAGCATCATGCCGTCGGCGTGATAATTGGCAGAGATGAAATCACTGAGATGCTTGCGCGACATGCCGCCAACGGTTTTCTCGGTGCCAAGAATGGGCCAGCCCATCGGCTGGCCGGGATAACAAGCCTCCTGCAGGTAATCGAAGATCAGATCGTCGGGCGTATCGCGCGTCTGGCCGATTTCCTGAATCACCACGCCGCTTTCGCGGTCGAGCTCGGTTTCGTCGAAGGTGGGGTTGAGAAGAATGTCGGCAATGATATCGATGCGCAAGCGGCACATCCGCCTTCAGCACGCGCGCGTGATAAGCGGTCTACTTCGCGCCCAGTATAGGCATTGAGGTCGCCGCCCACGGCTTCGATTTCTTCCGCGATCTCTTTGGCCGTGCGCCGCGCCGTGCCCTTGAATGCCATGTGCTCGAGCATGTGCGCCACGCCCATCACCGGCTCGGTCTCGTGGCGCGCGCCGCAATTCACCCAGACGCCGAGGGCCGCGCTTTCAAGCTCGGGCATGGCGTCGGTGACGACGGTCAGGCCAGTGTTCAATTTGGTGATTTCGATGCTCATCAAATGCCAATCCGTCCGGTTAGGAAGCTTTTAAGGGCGCCAAGTTCGTTTGGCAGTACAGCGTAACGCTCTTCACGTTCGATAAGTCCCGCTAGCTGCGGCGGCATAGGGGGCGTTAAGCCAGTAGCGCGCGCGACTGCCTGGGGGAATTTCGCCGGATGCGCCGTGGACAGCACGACGACGGGGTCCGAGGGCGATGTAGCCGTCTTGGCCGCGACCGCCACTGCAACGGCTGTATGGGGATCGATCAGCTTGCCGGTTTGGGCGTAGGCCTGGGCCATTGCGGTCAAGGTCTCGTCATCGTCCGCGCGCCCTGCCCGATAACGCTTGCGCAAATTGGCAAGAACATTGGGGCGGATGTTAAGCCGCTTCGAGGCTGCGAACTTGGCCATGGTTTCCGATACCCATCCGGCTTTGCGGCCCGAGGCTTCGAACAACGCCCGCTCGAAATTGCTGGCGATCTGAATATCCATGGCGGGGCTAAGCGTCTGTCGCACCTTGCCCGTTGCATAAGCGCCGGTTGCAAGCGCACGGGCGATGATGTCGTTGGCGTTGGTGGCGACGATCAGGCGTTTGACCGTCAGACCCATATTTCCCGCAGCCGCGCCCGCAAACACATCGCCGAAATTTCCCGTTGGAACGACGAACGTGGCGGGGCGACCAAGTTTGGCCGCGGCCGTGAAGTAATAGACGGATTGCGCGGCGATGCGCACGAAATTGATCGAGTTCACGGCGGCAAGGTTTGTGCGTGCGGCGAACGCCTGATCGGCGAACAGCGCCTTCACGATTTTCTGCGCGTCGTCGAAACTGCCTTCGAGCGCCACGTTGTGAATATTGGCGTCCAGCACCGTCGTCATCTGGCGGCGCTGCACTTCCGACACGCGGCCCTTGGGATGCAGGACGACGACGTCGACGTTCGGCTGGCCACGAAAGCGCAGCGATGGCGGCGGAGCCGGTATCGCCGGAGGTTGCAACGATGATGGTTGCGCGGCTCCGGCGCTTCTTCAACGCGCGGGCGACAAGGCGGCCAAGCAGTTGCAGCGCGATGTCCTTGAAGGCCAGCGTCGGCCCATGGAACAACTGCAACAAGAACCGGTTGGGTGCGACTTCGACCAGAGGCGCAACATCTTTGTGCGAAAAATTGGCATAGGCCGCGTCGATATCGGCGCGAAACTCCTGCGGCGTGAAAGCATCGCCGACAAAATCGCGAAGTACGCGCGCGGCGACCTGGGCATAAGGCGCAGCGGCAAACCGGTTGATTTCGTTGTGCGTTATTCTCGGCCATTGCTCGGGCACATATAGCCCGCCGTCGGGCGCGGGGCCGGCGAGCAGAACGTCGCCAAAGCCGATCGGAGGGGCCGCCCCTCGTGTGCTGACATAACGCATCGCCAATGTTATCCGAGCCGTCCCTGCTTGCGATGATAAAGCAGATAGATCACCAGCAGCACGAAGGCGAGCGCAAACCAGGTGATAGCGTATTGCAAGTGATTGTTGGGAAAATCCACCCGCATCTGCCCGCCCACCGGATAGCCGCCGGGAATATCCTGGGCATCGGCTTCCACGACGATGGACGACAACAGCCGCGCGCTCGCCACGGCCGCGAGCGCCCGAATATCGCGGGAATACCAGACCCGGTTGGGAATATCGGGGGCTGGCGTGAACAGGCCGGGCGGCTGCGACAGGCGCACCACGCCGGTAATTTCGACATCGCCCTCGGGCTGCCCGCCCGCACGACGGTGAGGGTCTTTCAAATCTTTCGGCACGAAGCCCCGGTCGATCAGAACCGCACTGCCGCCCTCGACGACTAGCGGCGTGACGACGTGATAGCCGGGCTCGCCCGCCTTGCTGGGCGCGAACAGGTAAACTTCATTGTCGTTCTGAAACACACCGTGCAGATGCACATGGCGATATTCGGCATTGGCAAGACCGTGGCTGAGCATGGTGTCGAGCCCAACTGCGGGCTGCGCCATGCGTGTCTCCACGCGCGCGATGAGGGCTTCTTTCCAGTGCAGGCGCTCGACCTGCCAGACGCCAAGCCCGACGAGAAGCGCCAGCGCTGGAACGAACCACAGCGTGGGAACGAGCAGCGGGCGGAAGCGGATCACGTCCGCTTCATTCCGCGGGGATCACAGCCCCGACCGAGCCCCAGACATAGATGCAGGCGAAGAGGAACAGCCACACCACGTCGACGAAGTGCCAGTACCAGGCGGCGGCTTCGAAGCCGAAATGCGCGTTCCGGCGTGAAATGGCCCTTCGATGGCGCGCGCCAGGCATACGGTCAGGAAGGTGGTGCCGATGATCACATGCGCGCCGTGAAAGCCCGTCGCCATGAAGAACGTTGAGCCGTAAATCGCGCCGAGGTTGCCCAGCGCCAGCCGTCAGCGCAGCGACAATGCGCCGCATCGGTTAGCGGGCCGAGATGCGCGCCGTTCATGCCGAAGGTGAAAGCGGCGTGACTGTATTCGTAAGCCTGCACGCAGGTGAAGCTGACGCCCAGCGCAATGGTCAGCGCCAGGCCCTGGATCGCACCCTTGCGGTCGCCGTGCAGGATCGCATGATGCGCCCAGGTGACCGTGCTGCCCGAGGTGAGCAGAATCAACGTATTCACGAACGGCAGGTGCCAAGGATCGAAGGCACGATGCCTTCGGGCGGCCAGCTGCCGATCGAGACATCGTGCGGGAACAACATCGAATTGAAATAGGCCCAGAACCAGGCGACGAAGAACATCACTTCGGAGGCGATGAAGAGCGCCATGCCGAAGCGCAGGCCAATCTTCACCACCGGCTTGTGGTCGCCCAGCACCACGGATTCACGCACCACGTCGCGCCACCAGCCCGCCATGGTGTAGAGCACCAGTGCAGCGCCGATGGCGAAAATCCACGGCTGGCCCGTCGACGGGAAGCCCGAAGAAATCCCTGGTAGCTCGGAATTCATCCAGAACACGGCGCCGATCAGCATGAAGCACGCGCCGATGGAGCCGACAATCGGCCACGGGCTGGGATCGACCAGATGGTAATCGTGCTTCACTTCGACGTGCGCCATGGGGTCCTCTCGGTTTGATCAGCCGCCCGCGCCGGCGAGCTTGGCGTCGAGTGCGGGATAGAAGGTGTAAGACAAGGTGATGGTGTCGATGGCGTCGTCGCTGTGGTCCTTGATGATCTTCGGGTCGATGAAGAACAGCACAGGCATCTGAACCGACTGTGCGCCTCGAGCCGCTGCTCGGTGAAGCAGAAGCACTGGATCTTGTCGAAATAGGCCGCCGCGATGTCGGGCGAAACGTTGAACGCGGCATGGCCGGTGATGGGCTTGGAGTCTTCGTTCGTCGCGCGGAAATAAACCAGCTTGTTCTCGCCGACCTTCACCTGCACTGAACGCTGCTCGGGCTGGAACTGCCAGTCGAGCGCGGGATCCACATTGGTATCGAAGCGGACGGTGATGGCGCGGTCACCCGTGACCTTCGATGCGCGTGTCCACACGCTGCGGCGTGCCGTTGTAACCCGTAGCGCGGCAAAACACGTAATACAGCGGCACGGCGGCAAAGCTCAGGCCCACCATGCCGGCCACGAAGACCAGACAGGAGAGCATCACCACATCGTTTCGTCTGAGTTTCATCTTGGTCCTAATCGAAAACGTGCCCGCCCAACCGCACCATCGTCATCACGAAGAACAGCACCACCAGCAAACCCAGGCCGAGCGCCAGTGCAATGTTGCGTTTGCGCCGTTGCTTTTCCGCATCGTTCATTCCTCACACCAACGGCGGCGCATGCGCCAATTGCTCGGCGATAAGCGCGGCAAAGATGCGCGAATAGATAGAGGATCGAAACGCCGAACAGTTTGCGCGCTGCGGGCTCGTGCTTTTCGTCGCGGTCGCGCAGAACTGCAATAGCGCTGTTGAGGAACCAGGCGCCGAAATGGCGCTCACGCCAAGATAAAGCGCGCCTGCAAATCCCAATGCCACCGGCAGGAATCCGCCTAACACAGTGGCGATTGCATAGGCGAGAATCTGGATGGCGCGTTTCGCGCTTGCCCGCCACCACCGGCAGCATGGGCACGCCGGCGCGCGCGTAATCACCGCTGCGGTAGAGCGCCAGCGCCCAGAAATGCGGCGGCGTCCAAAGGAAGATGATGACAATAAGCACCAGCGGCGTGACGGCGAGTGATCCGGTTACGGCGGCCCAACCGATGGCCGGCGGCAACGCGCCTGCCAACCCGCCGATCACGATGTTCTGGGGCGTCGTGCGCTTGAGCACATCGTGTAAACGAAAACATAAAAGAAGATGGTGAAGGCAAGCAGCGCGGCAGCCACAAAATTCACGAACAGCGCCATCACCGTCACCGCGCCCACGGCCAGCGCCCAACCGAAGGCATAGGCATCACTTTGCCCGATAACGCCGCGCGGGATGGGCCGCATGGCTGTGCGCGACATGCGGGCGTCGATGTCGGCGTCATAGGCCATATTGAGCGCGCCCGATGCGCCAGCGCCAATGGCGATGCACAGTAGCGCGATGAACGCTGTGAGCGGATGCACATGACCCGGCGCCAGCATCATCCCGGCGAGCGCCGTGAACACCACCAGCGACATCACGCGTGGCTTCAACAGGCGACGATAATCGCCAACCGTGGCAACGCTGACGTGGGGTGCTGTGTCTTCGGCGAGCGCCATCAGGTGACCCGTGGCAACTCGTTGTAGGTATGGAACGGCGGCGGCGACGGCAGCGTCCACTCCAGTGTGGTGGCGCCCGCACCCCACGGATTGTTGCCGGCCTGCGCTTGCGCATGAACGCATCGGCCATGGAGATCAGGAAGACGATCACGCCTATCGCCGCCGATAAATGCGCCGATCGACGACACGAAATTCCAGCCAGCAAACGCATCGGGATAATCGGCGATGCGCCGCGGCATGCCGGCGAGGCCGAGGAAATGCTGCGGGAAGAAGGCGACGTTGACGCCGATGAACATCAGCCAGAAATGCAGCTTGGGCAGCGTCTCGTGTACAGGTATGCCCGTCATCTTCGGGAACCAGTAATACCAGCCTGCGAAAATCGCGAAGATCGCACCCATACTGACAACACGTAATGGAAGTGCGCCACGACATAATAGGTGTCCTGCAACACCACATCGACGCCGGCATTCGCCAGCACCACGCCGGTCACGCCGCCGATCGTGAACAGGAAGATGAATCCGACGGCCCATAGCATCGGCGTTCGGAATTCGATGGAGCCGCCCCACATGGTGGCGATCCACGAAAATATCTTGATGCCCGTCGGCACCGCGATGACCATGGTGGCGGAGATGAAATAGGCCTTGGTGTCGGCGGCGAGACCCACCATGTACATGTGGTGCGCCCACACCACGAAGCCGATGAAGCCGATCGAGACCATGGCGTAGGCCATGCCGAGATAGCCGAACATCGGTTTCTTGGAGAAGGTCGAAACGATCTGGCTGACCATGCCGAAGCCCGGCAGGATGAGGATGTAAACCTCCGGGTGGCCGAAGAACCAGAACAGATGCTGGAACAGGATGGGGTCGCCGCCGCCCGCCGGGTTGAAGAAGGTCGTGCCGAAATGGCGGTCTGTCGAGCAGCATGGTGATGGCGCCGGCCAGCACCGGCAGCGCCAGCAGCAACAAAAATGCCGTCACCAGGATCGACCACACGAACAGCGGCATCTTGTGCAGCGTCATGCCGGGCGCGCGCATGTTGAAAATGGTGGTGATGAAGTTGATGGCGCCCAAGATGGACGACGCGCCCGCCAGATGCAGCGAGAAGATGGCGAGATCCATTGCCGGCCCCGGCGAGCCATAGGTCGACAACGGCGCATAGATCGTCCAGCCGCCGCCTACGCCCAGGCCGCCGGAATCGCCTTCGACGAACATCGACAGCATCAGGAACGTGAACGAGAACGGCAACAGCCAGAACGAGATGTTGTTCATGCGCGGGAACGCCATGTCGGGCGCGCCGATCATCAACGGCACGAACCAGTTGCCGAAGCCGCCGATCATCGCCGGCATCACCACGAAGAACACCATGATGAGGCCGTGGCCGGTGACGAACACGTTGTAGGTGTGCGGGTCGGAGAAGAATCTGCAGGCCGGGCTCCATCAGCTCGGCAGCGCATCATCATGGAAAGGAAGCCGCCGATCAGTCCGGCGATGATGGCGAACACCAGGTACATCGTGCCGATGTCCTTGTGGTTCGTCGAATAGACGAAGCGGCGCCAGCCGGTCGGGTGGTCGGCGTGCGTGTGCGCGTGCGTGGCCATCGGCGTTCTCCTTTCTAATGCGCTGTGGCGACGCGACGTGTCATCGCGGCCCGTCTACGCTCGCGAATTTGTGTTTTGGCTTCCGCGACCCATTGGGCGAAGCGCTCCTTCGACTGACGACCTCGACTTCGATGGGCATGAAGGCGTGGCGTGCGCCGCACAGCTCGGAGCACTCGCCGTAAAAGATGCCTTCGCGTTCGGCCTTGAACCAGGTTTCGTTGATGCGGCCCGGCACCGCGTCCATCTTCACGCCGAAGGCCGGCACCGTCCAACGAGTGGATCACGTCGGCGCCCGTTGTGAGCACGCGCACGACTTTGCCCACCGGCACCACAACATGGTTGTCGGTGCCAAGAAGGCGCGGCTCGCCCGCGGCCTTGGCCTTGTCGTCGGTCAGCATCAGTGCGTCGAATGTGAAATTGCCGTTGTCGGGATATTCGTAGGTCCAGTACCACTGCTTGCCGATGGCTTTGATGGTGAGATCGGCGGGCGGCGATCGTGTCTTCGAAATAGAGCAGCCGGAACGACGGGATGGCGATAGTAACCAGGATTAAAACCGGCACGCCGGTCCAGATTATTTCCAGCAGGGTGTTGTGTGTGTTCTTGCTGGGCGCCGGGTTGGCGCGGCGGTTGTAGCGGAGCATGATCCATACCAGCAGCAACAGCACGAAAAGGCAGATCGCAGAAATGACCTAGAGCAGGAAGTCGTGCAGCGCGATGATGTGTTCCATCCGCTCGCTGGCCGGCGCCTGCAATCCCATTTCCCAGGGCTGCGGCCCGTCTGCCGCAAATGCGGTGGTGGCACAAAAGGCCAGCGCGATAACGCCAAAGAAAATGCCTAGGTTGCGGCAAACGCCCTGCGTGCGATGATTCATCAGCCGACCCCGCATGATGGAAGCCGTGCCCGGCCCTGCCCCGCTCCGGCGATTCTATTCCTCCGGTGAGGCGGGATCAGGTTTAGGCGCTGGCCACTATCCAAGTCATTGCGACCGTATGCCACATATAGTGGCGGAATCCCGCGTATATTCGCGCCGTTGCCGCTGACTGCAGGACAGCCCTTGAGACACTATGTAATAGGAGGAATGCTGCTTCCGAGTTCGGAGTGAGCCGCCATGGCGTCCAGCGACAACCTGTTCTTCAAAGACACCGGTCTCGAACGCACCCGCGTTCAGCGCCTTGTGGATGACGCTTTGCGCGGCGCCGACGACGGCGAACTGTTCCTCGAATACCGGCAGAGCGAGAGCTTCTCGTTCGATGATGGGCGGCTGAAGGCAGCCACCTATGACACTACCCAGGGCTTCGGCCTGCGCGCGGTGGCGGGCGAAGTCCACCGGCTATGCCCATGCAACGGAACTGTCCGAAGACGCCATGAAGCGCGCGGCTGCTTCGGTGCAGGCGGTGAAATCGGGCCATGTGGGCGTGCTGGCGGGCGCGCCAGCGCGCACCAACATTCATCTGTATACGGACGAAAGCCCGCTCGACTCCGCGCCCTTCGACGCCAAAGTGAAACTGATGGCGGACATCGATGCCTTCGCGCGCAGCCGCGATGCGCGCGTACGGCAAGTTTCATGTTCGCTCGCCGGCGAATGGCAGGCGGTCGAAATTATCCGCGCGGGCGGCGAAGCCTATCGCGATGTGCGCCCGCTGGTGCGGCTGTCTATCAATATCGTGGTCGAGGAAAATGGGCGCCAAGAGTCCGGTTATTACGGCGGCGGCGGGCGGCGCCTTACACACATTACATCGATCCGAATTATTGGCAAGCGGGTGTCGACGAGGCGCTGCGCCAGGCGCTGGTGAATTTGCAATCGGTGCCGGCGCCGGCGGGCGAGATGACCGTGGTGCTTGGCCCCGGCTGGCCGGGAATCCTGTTGCACGAAGCGGTGGGCCACGGACTGGAAGGCGATTTCAACCGCAAGAAGACTTCGGCCTTCGCGGGACTGATGGGACAGCGCGTGGCCTCGCCCGGCGTCACCGTGGTTGACGACGGCACGATGCCGAACGCCGCGGCTCGCTTTCCATCGACGATGAAGGCACGCCCACTTCGCGCACCGTGCTGATCGAGGACGGCATTCTGGTCGGCTTCATGCAGGACCGCATGAACGCGCGGCTGATGGGCATGAAGCCCACCGGCAACGGACGGCGCGAGATCCATGCCGCCAATTCATGCCGCGCATGACCAACACCTACATGCTGGGCGGCAACCACACGCCGGAAGAAATTTTGGCGAGCGTGAAGAACGGCATCTACGCCGTGCATTTCGGCGGCGGCCAGGTGGACATCACCTCGGGCAAGTTCGTGTTCTCGTGCACCGAGGCCTATCGCATCGAGAACGGCAAAGTCGGCGCGCCGATCAAAGGCGCGACCCTGATCGGCAACGGCCCCGACGCGATGACGCGGGTCGGCATGATCGGCAACGACATGAAGCTCGACCCTGGCATCGGCACCTGCGGCAAGAACGGCCAATCGGTGCCGGTGGGTGTCGGCCAGCCGACGCTGCGCATCGATGGACTCACGGTCGGCGGCACGGCGGCCTAAAGATGCTCATAGCCTTCCACCAGCACGAACATATGTGTCTGGGAATTTTTTGTCCGTAGTGGAATAACCGCCTGGTACTCGTCGCTGCGGTAGAAAGGCTCGGCGGCGGCGAGTGAGGGAAATTCCAGGATGACCAGCCGCCCGACTTTCTGTTCGCCTTCGATTTGGTCGATCTCGCCGCCGCGCACCAGGTAACGCCCGCCATACTGCTTGACGATCTTCTCGGCCCTCTCGCGGTATTCGCGATAGGCGTCTGCATTGGTGATTTCCAGATTTCCGATCAAATAGCCCTTCATCGCGCCCTCAGAGAAAATTGTATTCGGTGAACAGCGGCTTGAGATCGCCTTTCCATTCAGTTCTGTATTTGCGGAGTAGTTCTTCCGCCCGCGTCTCGCCGCGGTCGACCACTTCCCACAAGGGCTGGATGAATCCTTCCTCGCTGCTGCCGCCGGAATCGAGTTTCGCGCGCGCGTGCAGGCCAGCCGTGGCGATCTCCATCATGCGACGCGACAGCGCGCCCACATCGGTGTTGCGGAATGGCGTCTTGAAGCCGAGCTTCGGCATAGCCTGGCGCATGGTCTCGCGCTCTTCCACCGACCAGCCCTTGACCAGATCCCAGGCGGCATCGAGCGCCGTGCCGTCATAAAGTATTCCCGTCCACAACGCCGGCAGCGCACAGATGCGCCGCCACGAACCGCCATCGGCCCCGCGCATTTCCAAAAACGTTTTCAGCCGCACTTCGGGAAAGATCGTGGTCAGGTGGTCGGCCCAATCCGAGAGCGTGGGCGTCGCATTCTTTACTTCCGGAATCTTGTGATCGAGAAAATCCTGAAAACATTTGCCAGCCACGTCGATATATTTTCCGTCGCGATAAACGAAATACATCGGCACTTTGAGCGCGTAATCGACATAGCGCTCGAAACCCATGCCGTCTTCGAACACGAACGGGACCATGCCAGAGCGCGCTTGATCGACATCCGTCCACACATGGCTGCGATACGAAAGAAATCCGTTGGACCTGCCCTCGCGGAACGGCGAATTGGCGAACAGCGCAGTGGCCACCGGCTGTAAGGCCAGCGCCACGCGGAATTTCTTCACCATGTCCGCTTCGTCGGCGTAATCGAGATTGGCCTGGATGGTGCAGGTGCGGAACATCATCTCGAGGCCGAGGCCGCCGACTTTCGGCATGTAATCGCGCATGATCTGGTAGCGGCCCTTGGGCATCATCGAGGTGTCGGCAAAGCTCCAGGTTGGCGCGAAGCCGATGCCAAGACAGCCCGCGCCTATTTCGGCGCAGACTTCGCGCACCTGATCGCGGTGCGCGTTCACTTCCCGGCAAGTTTCGTGAACGGTTTTGAGCGGCGCGCCTGAAAGCTCGAACTGCCCGCCCGGCTCCAGGCTCAGCGTCGCATTGCCCTGTTGCAGCCCGATGATATTGCCGTTCTCAAGCGTGGGCTGCCAGCCGAAGCGCTTCATGCCCTCCAGCAAAACGCGAATGCCAGGCTTGCCTTCATAGGCCAGCGGCTTGTGGTCGGTGAGGCGGAAGACAAATTTCTCGTGCTCGGTGCCGACGCGCCATTCCGTCTTCGGCTTCGCGCCATGGGCGATATAGGCGACCAGATCGTCGCGCGATTTTATCGGGCCGCCGGCCGCTTGCGGAATCGACATGTTCTATCCTTTGCGCGAAGGGGAACGTAGTGTCGCCCCTGCCCGCTTACAAGTTGGTCAATGCCAATCGCCGCAGAGCGCCTGCCAAACGCTGAGTGCCGCCAGCGCCGCCGTATCGGCCCGCATGATGCGCGGACCCAATGTCACAGAAACGGCGAAAGCCTGCGCGCGGATGAGCGCGCGTTCTTCTTCGTCGAAACCACCTTCGGGTCCAGTGAGAACACCCCACGCGCCCTTTTTTGCTTTCGATAACGCGTCCGCAATCGCTGGTGCATCGCCCGCTTCATCGCAAAACAAAAGCTGCCGATCGTTCGGCCATGATTTCAGCAGCACATTGAGATCCACATCTGCGCGCACCTCTGGAACACTTAAACGGCCAGATTGCTCTGCCGCCTCGATGGCGTTCGCGCGCAGCCGTTCGAGATTGACGCGCCTAGCGATAGTCCGATGCGTGATCACCGGCTGTAACACGCGCACGCCAAGCTCGGTCGCCTTCTGCGCCACATAATCGGCGGGCGTCTTTTTGATCGGCGCAAAGGCAAGCCAAAGATCGGGCACCTGCGTCTGTTCGGCGATGCGGGCTTCGCAGCTCAATGTGCAAGACCGTTTGGAGACCCTGGCAATCCGCGCGCGCCATTCGCCGTCGCGGCCGTTGAACAGCCGCGCTGTGTCGCCCAGCCTCGCCCGCATGACGTGCAATAGATAATGCGCCTGCGGCGGGCTGGGCTCGACCGATGCGCCCTCAGCCAGATCCACGTCAACATAAAGCCGAAGCTTGCCGCCCGGCGTAATCAGGTCATAGTCTTTGTTCTGGCTCATGGGCGCGTTCTTGGGCCGCGAAGTGGGGGCCGTTCCAACACGCATGAGAGCAAAACCGCAAGCCCCCAAGGCCAGTAGAGCGCCTGCCCGACGCGCAAGGCCGGCAGACGCCGTACCCAAAAGCTGGGTCGACCACGCGCCTGATGCCGTTCAGCCCTATTTGCGCCTGATGCGGCTCGACCGGCCCATCGGCATTTGGCTGCTTTATTGGCCATGCGTCTTCGGGTTGGCGCTCGGCGCATCGGTGCAGCGCGCGCCGATGCCTAACATCAGGCTGCTTGTGTTGTTTTTCTTGGGTGCCATTCTGATGCGCGGCGCCGGCTGCGCCTTCAACGATATCGTGGACCGCAAATTCGACGCCAAGGTAAAACGCACGCGCGGTCGCCCTATCCCCAGCGGCAAAGTGAGCGTGCCGGCCGCGTGGGCGTTTGCGGGCGTGCTTTGCCTGTTCAGCCTGCTTATCCTTCTCACCTTCAATCTTTTTAGTATCTGGCTTGGTTTGGTTTCGATGGTGTTCATCGTGGCCTATCCATTCATGAAGCGCATCACTTGGTGGCCGCAGGCTTGGCTCGGCCTTACCTTTAATTGGGGTGCGCTGTTGGGATTTGCCGCCGAGACCGGCCATCTCTCGTGGCCCGCGTATCTCTTGTATGCCGGGTGCTTTTTCTGGACGCTTGGTTACGACACGATTTACGCGCACCAGGACAAAGAAGACGACATTCTGATCGGCGTGAAATCTTCCGCGCTCAAGCTGGGCCGCGCCACGCGCTATTGGCTTTATATGTTTTATACGATTGCGTTCGTACTCATTCTGCTGGCGGGTTTGACGGCGGGGCTTGGCATTCCCTTTGCGCTGGCTCTGCTCGTCACCGGCCTGCACCTGGTATGGCAGGTCTACACGCTTGACACCGAGCGTCCACTGCTTTGCCTGAAAATCTTCAAAAGCAATCGCGACACCGGCGCGCTGATTGCAGCAGCATGTGTCTTCGCAGTGATGGTGAAGTTCTAGGCCTTGGATTTTTCAGGCACCGACTCGGGTTCTTTTCCCTCCGGCTTGCTGGGTGAAAGTGCAGACTGCCGCGTTGCCGCTACGAGTGCGGTGAGGAACGTAAGCATCACCACAATGCGGAAGATTAGCACCACCGTCGGCATCCAGGGCTGATCATGATTGATTTCGAGCGCGCCCAGTTTGCGCGCATAAATTTCCGGCGCGTTGAAGGTGATGGCGGAAATCACCTGATCGACGGCAAACGTCGCCACGTCGTCAAAATGCAGGTCGGCGTTCGCAACGGGCGCATTGTCCTCGACAAACATCGTGCCATGGGGTTCGGCATGCGCCACCGTGAAACACACCACCGGAAACGAGAGAATGAAGAGCAATGCGCCAATGCGGAAGATCCAGCGCGCCGCGCCGATCTGTTCCAGCGCTGTCTTGGGTTCGTCGTCGAAAATGGCGGGAACGAGAACGATGAACCCGGTGCCCAACACCAAAACCGCATTGATCAACACGGCGAGCGAGAGGAAAACATAATTGCCCCACAGCCCCGCGCCGAAACCCACCTCGCCCGGCAGCAAGCTGGCGAGCCAGCCGCCGTCGCCAGCAACCGTCAGCACGAACAATCCCGTCAGCGCGATGTTAATGAGAATGACGCCCAGCAACAGGCGAACCAGCGTAAGACGCACCATGACCAACTCCCCCCACTCTTTGGCGTGAGTATAGGGCCTGCATATGGCCGGCGCTTGACAGTATGGCGACCGTCTGATGGACTAGAACGAAAGGAGAACAACAATGCCGGGTGACGGTCAAATCGACTATATCGAGCTTCCAGGTCCCGACCTTCCCGCCACCAAGCGGTTCTATGCCGAGGTCTTTGGCTGGGTGTTCACGGAGTATGGACCGGAATATGTGGGCTTCAAAGACAGACGCGAGAGCGGGCGCGAAGCCGGCGGCTTCAATTCCGAACGCAAGGTGATGCGCGGCGGGCCGTTGGTCGTGCTGTACGCAGCCGACCTTCCGGCCATGGCGCGCAAGGTAAAAACTGCGGGCGGCGAAGTGCTTGAGCAACACGAATTTCCTGGCGGCAAGCGCTTTCACTTCCGCGATCCCAACGGCAACGAGCTTGCCGTGTGGTCCGATAAATAATCCGCGAGCGATATTGCTGTTATAATCGGCGCCGGGAGGGGGTCCCATGAGCACCGATACGCCTTCGGCCGAAGCGCCGCCCGTGCCGGCAACGAGTCCGCGAAAAAATTCTCTGCGGAATTATTTTGCCTATGCGGTGCTGGTCGCCTGCCTGGTCTCTGTGCATTACATCATCGCGCTCCATCCGCTGGCGGCGCGTTCCGCCGAGCAGGCCGCGGTCTTTACCTGGCTCGCGCTCGGCATTATCGGCGTGCTTGGTTTGCTTGGCGTTGTTTTCCTCGATCTCACGCCCATCCGCGGTTTTTGGGACGCCGATCTCAGCTTCAAGGCAAAAATCATTATTCCATTGGTAGTGGGCCTCGTCATCGGCGCAGCCGTTTCCATCAGCGACATCTTCACCGGCTGGGGCGCCATCCTGGCGGCGCAAATGCGCCTACCCTCCATTCACATCGCCTTCCCGCTTTCCGTTCCGATCTATTTCGGCGGCGCCGTTGTCGCCACCATTCTCTATTTCCTTATCCTGCTCCCGTTCCTGGATTGGCTGATCGCCATGAAACTGCTCAAAAACAAATATGAGCCCCTGGTGTTCTGGCTGGTTGCGATCCCGCTTGCTCTTATCGAACCGATGTCACAGGGCGATTTCAGTGCCATTCCGAACTGGGGCTGGATGGCGGTGCCCACAGCGGTTGGCGATGTGGTGTTGAATTTTGCGCAAGCGATCTTCATCCGCTCCTCGGGCTTCATCGCGGCCATCGTGGTGCGGGTGGGCTTCTATGCCGTCTGGCACGTGCTTTATGGGCTACTCTGATCGTTCAGGAACGAATACCCCCCCCCCACCAAACCCTGTAATTCCGTGGATATGAATGCGTTCTGCGGTTGGCGCATGCAGGTTTGTCATGCCAGATTGCGCCATCACGCCCCGCCCGCCCGGGCCGGGGGATTTCCTGAGGGGGAACAGGACTTATGAGCGATGTAGCACCCATCGTTGCGACTTCCGGCAAGGAAAAAGAAATAGAACTGCGCCGGGTGTTGGGGCCTGTCCATCTCATCATGCTGGGCATCGGCGCCATCGTCGGTGCCGGTATTTTCGTCATCACCGGTCATGCCGCCGCCGAGCACGCGGGGCCCGCCGTTGTGATTTCCTTCGTCATTGCGGGCACGGGCTGTCTGTTTGCAGGCCTTTGCTACGCCGAATTCGCCTCAATGATCCCGGTTGCGGGCAGCGCCTATACCTATGCCTATGCCACTATGGGCGGCTTCATCGCCTGGTTCATCGGCTGGAATCTGGTGCTGGAATATCTCGTGGCTGCAAGCACGGTCGCGGTGGGCTGGTCGGGTTACTTCACCGATTTCATGCACAATCTTGGCGTCGACTTTCCTGCTGCACTGACGCACGCGCCGTTCGATGTCTCGGGCACGCATGACCTCATCATGACCGGCGCGCTGGTCAATATACCAGCGGCCGGCATCGTCATCATCCTTACGGCATTTCTGGTAATCGGCGCGAAGGAATCGGCGACCTTCAATGGGCTGATGGTGCTGGTGAAAGTTGCCGTCGTGCTGATGGTGATCGCTTTTGGTTTTTCCCATATCCAAATGGATAATTTGACTCCGTTCATTCCGCCCAACACCGGCGAATACGGCAAATTCGGTTGGACTGGCGTTCTCGCTGCCTCGAGCTTGATCTTCTTCGCCTATATCGGTTTCGACGCCGTGTCAGTAGCGGCGCAAGAAGCCAGGAATCCTCAACGCGACATGCCCATCGGCATTCTGGGTTCCCTCTTTATCTGCACCATTCTCTACATCCTGATGGCGCTGGTGCTGACCGGTATCGTGCCCTATCAGACCTTGAGCTCGGAGCTGACCGCTCACCCCGTTTCGACCGCGGTGAGCGCCATACCCGATCTTGCGTGGCTTGGAACCTTCGTGAACATTGGCGCATCCGTTGGCCTCGCCTCGGTGATATTCGTTTCGCTCTACGGCCAATCGCGCATCTTCTATGCGATGGCGAAGGATGGATTTCATACCGCCGCTGTTCTGCGCGGTGCATCCAAAATTCCGCACGCCCTATCGCGGCACTATCGTCACGGGCGCATTCGCCACTGTGTTGGCAGCCCTTTTTCCGCTTGATGTGCTGGGCGAGTTGGTTTCGATCGGTACGCTGTTGGCGTTCACGGTCGTCTGTCTCGGCATTCTCGTCCTGCGCGTGCAGCGCCCGAAAGCCAAACGTCACTTCCGCACCCCGTTCGCATGGATCGTGGCGCCGCTCGGCGTTCTTACCTGTAGCGCCATGATGTATGCGCTTCCAATGGGAACTTGGTGGCGGCTAGGCATTTGGACCGCCATTGGTTTCTTGATTTATTTTCTTTATGGCGCCTGGCACCGCAAGAAACCGCAGTGGAAAATCGAGGAATAGTTGGGCTATTAGCCTCATTATTGCGCCCCTTTTCATACCCTGCTTAGCTAGCGGCAGGCTTGATTGGGAGACATCTATGCGTGGCTATTTGAAATATTTTTTTCCTGTTTTCGAGCATTGGCGCGTTGGTGTCGGCGGCACCGGTTTCTGCTGCTGAAGACTGCACGCTCAAAATGGTCACGGCGATCGACACTATTTCCACCTCGTCGGGCGGCATGCTTGTGCCTGTAACTTTGTCCGGAACGAAAAGGAAGTTATTGCTCGATACCGGTGGCTATTTCAGCGAGATATCTCCGCAAGTTGCCGACGAAATGAACCTTCCCCGGCGTCATGTCGGCCTCACGCAATACGATGCAGCCGGCCATGGTGTCGAAGAAGCGGTAACTGTTGATGGCGTTTCCATTGGCAACCTGAAGGGAAGCGCCGTGAAATTCATGGTCGGCTCGCCGGGACTCGGAGGCGATGGCACGCTCGCCCCGGATATTTTGAAGGCCTATGACGTCGAACTCGATTTTCCCACAATAAGCTCAGCCTCATCTCTCCCGATCATTGCAAAGGCCAAGTCGTCCATTGGCCGGCTTCTGCGGTGGCGGCCGTGCCGATGCGCGTAACGCAAGCCAGCCACATCGTTTTCCCCGCCGAACTTGATGGCCATAAAGTGCGTGCAATGCTGGATACTAGCGCTACGCGTAACGCGCTGAGCACACGCGCAGCGGAAGAAATTTTTGACCTTATCACCAGTGTGCCCAGTCATCGCTTCAAGACGTTGTCCATCGAAGGCATTTCCGTGAACAATCCTGACATTGCTTTGCTGGCTGACATCACACGCCATTCCGCGCCTGATAAAGGCGATACCGGCGTAAGACTGATTAGCGGCGACGGCCCCCGCGACGAGCCGGACCTCCTGGTCGGCATGTCCATGTTGAAGCACCTGCACGTCTACATCGCCTACAATGAGCAGATGCTTTACATCACCGCTGGCGAGCAGGCCTCGACGGGTGAGCATGCTTCGCAGGGCCGCTAGGCGTGTGCGCAGGCGGATAGCCAGGTAAGGCTGCGTATTTATTGTGATCAGCTTTATTAGTCAGAACGAAGGCTGATTGATTGGTGTGAGTTGGGGGGAGACGCTAATGCGGGATCATTGGGCATATCGTGCTGCCCTGTTGGCTACGTTGTTGGTAGCGAGAGGGCCTGCATGGGCCGCAGAAGATTGTACGCTTAAACTGATCACTTCGGTCGATACCACCACGGCCCCATCGGGCCGCATGGCCGTGCCGGTCACGATCGCTGGCAAACCAAGAACGATGTTGATCGATACGGGCGGCTTTTTTAGCGAAATCTCGCCGCTAGTGGCCGATGAAATGAACCTACCCCGCAGGCGCACCAACGCCTTGCTCTACGACATTACCGGCAATGCGGTCAGGGACGTCATCGACGTACAGGATTTCAAGCTCGGCGCGCTAACAGCTAGCAATATGGAGCTGATCGTTGGCCGCGGAGAATACGAAACAGATGGTATTCTCGCGCCGAACCTGCTTGAGGCCTATGATCTTGAGCTCGATTTCCCGCACAACAAATTGAGTTCTCATCTCGCCCAATCACTGCAGGGGCCAAGTCATACACTGGCCCGCAGCAGCGGTTGCGATTGTCCCCATGCATGTGACAGTTTCCGGTCATATCACTGTGCCAGTGCAGGTGGACGGTCATCGTTTGCAAGCGCTGCTGGACACCGGTGCCTCAAATTTGGTGATGAGCTTGCGCGTTGCCACAGGTACGTTCCATCTGGCGCCCGGCGAGACCGGTGTCGAAGAGGTGGGGCACCTTGAGAAGGCGGGATCCAAAATCTATGTTCACCGCTTCAACACACTTTCCATCGAGGGCATTACCGTCAACAATCCAACTTTCGAGCTGCTTCCCGACATGATGAGAAATTTTCTTCATAAGGCTCCGCCGATTGGCACCCACATTCCCGTCAACGATGAGGCGGAAGGGCTGCCCGACGTACTTATCGGCATGCCGGTGCTGAAGCATTTACACGTCTACATCGCCTATAAGGAACAGATGCTTTACATCACCGCTGGTGAGTAGGCGGGGCCCTGTCGGACCAAGATAGCGCGCTTAGCCTCTTTCTCTGGGACGTAAGGCCGTTTATGACGGGCGCGCCTAGTCATCCCCAAGGTTCATGTCTGCAATGCTTCCCGATCCTGCTGCCGCCGAACGCCTCGCGCGGCTGGTGAAAGCCGCCCTGAAGGCCGGCGCCGATGCTGCCGATGCCGTCGAGTTCAAGAGTGTGTCTGCGGGCGTCTCTTTCCGCCTGGGCAAACTGGAAGACGTCGAGCGTTCGGAGTCGTCCGATCTAGGCTTGCGAGTTTTTGCCGGTCATAAAGTCGCTTTCGTCTCCTCGACCGATCTTTCCCAGCGCGCGCTCTCAGCGCTTCCCGAGCGCGCCATGGCTATGGCGAGGCTTGCGCCGGAAGACAAATTCGCCGGGTTGGCGCCCGCCGACCGACTGGCCAAAGACATTCCGCAACTCGATATTGATGATGCTGAAGAACCTTCGGCGGAGCGCCTGGTGGAACGCGCGCGCGCCGTGGAGGGCGCCGCCCTCGCCGTTCCCGGCATAACCAATTCGGAAGGAGGCAGCGCGAGCTATGGCCGCACCATGCTGACGCTTGCCACCAGCGAAGGATTTTTGGGCGGCTTTGTCGGCACCAACCACAGCGTTGCGGTTTCCGTCATTGCTGGCGACGGCACTGGCATGGAACGCGACGACGATTTTGCCAGTTCGCGTTTTGGCGCAGACCTTGAGGCGCCGGAAATTATCGGCAAGCGCGCGGGCGAACGCGCAGTGAAACGCCTTGGCCCGCGCAAGGTGAAAACGCAGGCGGTGCCGATTTTCTACGACCCGCGTGTGTCGCCCAGTCTGCTTGGTCATTTTGCGGGGGCGATTTCGGGCGCTGCGATCGCGCGCGGCGTTAGCTTTTTAAAAGACCGGATGAATGACGACGTGTTTGCCCCAGGCGTTACCATCGTTGACGACCCCCACCGCACGCGCGGCCGCCGCTCCAAACCATTCGACGGCGAAGGTGTCGCCAATGCGCGCCGCATTCTCATCGACAAGGGCCGGCTGACCACCTGGCTGCTCGACAGTGCGAGCGCACGCCAGCTCAATCTTGAAACCACTGGCCATGCCGCACGCGGCACCAGCGGCCCGCCACATCCCGCGCCAACCAATCTTTATCTGGAGGCGGGCGCCACGACGCCGGAGGTGCTGATGCGCGACGTGCGCGAAGGATTTTATGTCACCGAACTCATCGGCATGGGCGTGAACGGCGTCACCGGCGATTACAGCCGTGGCGCGGCAGGTTTCTGGATCGAGAACGGCGTCATCAGCTATCCCGTAAGCGAGGTCACCATCGCCGGCAATCTCAAGGACATGTACCTCAACCTCGTGCCCGCCAACGATTTGGTTTTCCGTTATGCCACCAACGCGCCTACCCTTCGCGTGGACGGCATGACCATCGCCGGCGCCTGAACGAAAGACGACACATGGAACATGAAAACAAACAGCTGCTTCATCTGGTCTTCGGCGGCGAGATGACCTCGCTCGATAAGGTCGAATTCAAGAACCTGTCTAAACTCGACATTGTCGGCATTTTTCCCAATTACCGCGCCGCTTATGCCGCATGGCGCGCCGCCGCCCATGCCAGCGTCGATAACGCCCATGTCCGCTATTTTGTGGTGCATATTCACCGGCTGATGGAGCCCGATGAGAATTCGGCTGCACCAGCCTAAACCTTACGCCGGTTAACGATTCCGGACGCTTCCGCCCTCGCGGGCGACGGCCAACGCATGCTAAAGCCAGTGCCATGACGGACGCCCCTCCGGCCAGGGATGTAAGCAAGCCCGCCCGCAGTGACAGCGATTTCGCGCTGATCTGGCGGCTGCTGCACGACTATCTCGGCAAGCACCTGCCAACGGTCGCGGTTGCGGTCGTCTGCATGATCGGTAGTGCCGCCATGGTGGGCGCGCTGGCCTGGCTGCTCAATCCGGCGGTCAAGCAGATCTTCATGGAAAAGAACGCCGAGATGGCGGTGCTCATTCCGGCGGCTGTGATCGGCGTCGTGTTTCTTCGCTCGATGTTCGATTACGGCGGCGCTAGCGCTGTGAGTTCCATCGGCCAGACTATCGTCGCGGAATCGCAGCGCGACATGTTCCACAGCTTCATACTATTCGACCTAGAAAAATTGAATGCAGTGCATTCTGGCCAATTCGTCTCCAAGTTTCTCTACGACGCCACGCTGGTGCGCGAGTCGGTGAGCAAAGGGATTTCGGGACTCGGCAAAGAATTCTTATCGCTCATCTTTCTCGCCGGCGTGATGATTTCGCAGAACTGGCGTCTTGCCATCATTTCAGTGGTCATGCTTCCGGTCATCGGTTACGCCGCGCGCCTGCTCGGCAAGCGCATGCGCAGGGCTGCCACGCGCACAATGGCGGAAACTGGCGAGCTATCCACCCTTCTGATCGAAATGCTGGACGGCAGGCGCATTGTCAAAAGCTATGGGCTCGAATCCGTGGTCACGGAACGCGCCGAAGGTCAAATTGCGCGGCGGCTGAAATTCCTCATTAAGGGTGTGCGCGCGCGCGCCATGTCCGTGCCGGTGGCGGATTTTCTTGGTGGTCTGGCGGTTGCGGGCGTGGTCGCCTATGCCGGATATGAAGGCATTCACGGGCGGCTGGAGCTGAATCAGTTCGCGGCATTCCTTGGCGCCATGTTGCTGGCGCAGCAGCCAGTCCGCCAGTTGTCGCAATTGTGGAGCGTAACCACCGAAGGTACAGGCGCCGCCAAGCGCATCTTTGAGCTGATCGACACCAAGCCCACGATTGTCGATCGCGCGGACGCCAAGCCGCTGACGATCGCGCCGCCTCCCCTTGGCGGCAATGTGCATTTCAGGAATGTGAGCTTCGCCTATCACGAAGGCGCGCCGGCCATCGACAATCTTTCGCTCGAAATCCCCGCTGGAAAAAAGATAGCGCTGGTGGGGCCATCGGGCGCCGGCAAGAGTACCATCTTCAATCTGCTGCTGCGTTTTTACAGAACCGATTCCGGCACGATCGACATCGACAACCAGGACATTCGCAGCGTGACCCTGGCATCGCTGCGCAAAACCATGGCGCTGGTGACGCAGGAGCCGTTTGTCTTCGATGAATTGATCCGCGCGAATATCGGCTATGGCCGCGATGGCGCCACCGAACAGGAAATCATCGAAGCCGCTAAAGCTGCCGCTGCCCACGAATTCATTCTCGCCACGCCGGATGGCTACAACACGCGCGTAGGCGAAGCGGGCTTGCGGCTTTCCGGCGGCCAACGCCAGCGCATTGCCATTGCTCGCGCCATGTTGCGCAATGCACCCATCCTGCTGCTGGACGAAGCAACGTCGTCGCTCGATACCGAGAACGAGCGCCTGGTGCAGGAAGCGCTGAAGCGCCTGATGAAGGGACGCACCACCATCGTCATCGCGCATCGCCTCACCACTGTGCTCGACGCCGACCGTATCTATGTGCTCGACCGCGGCCGCATCATCGAGCAAGGCACACATGGTGAGTTGATGGCGCGCGGCGGGCTGTATGCGCGGCTGTATACCCGCGAGTTCAACGACGACGAACTGCCTACAGCCACACTCGGATGAACCGATGACAAGCCGCACGTTCGGGCTCGCTCTCTATCGCGCCGCCTGGTCCGCGCTTGGCTTCGTGGCGGTGCCCGTACTCGACCGTCGCGCAGCACGCGGCAAGGAAGACCCGGCGCGGCGTAATGAACGCCTCGGGAATGCCAAGCGTGCGCGGCCTGACGGCACGCTGATCTGGATTCATGGCGCCAGTGTCGGCGAATGCCTGGCCGTGTTGCCGCTGGTCACGCGGCTGCTGGAAAAACCGGGACGCCAGGTGATGATCACCAGCGGCACAGTCACATCGGCGAAATTGATGGCCGAGCGCCTGCCCGCCAACGCCTTCCATCAATATGTGCCGGTTGATGCGCCCACTGCCGTTGCGCGTTTTCTTGATCACTGGCGGCCTGATATGGCGTTGTTTGTCGAATCCGAATTCTGGCCCAATATGATTCTGGAAACCAGCGCGCGAAATATTCCCATAGCACTGATCAATGCGCGGCTATCCGAAAGCTCATTCCACGGCTGGCAGCGCGCACCCAAAACAGCCGCGGCATTACTCACGGCGTTCGACGTTGCCTTGGCGCAGGACGAATCCACGGCCAAGCGCTTGATGGCGCTTGGCGTGCGTAATGCGAAAGTGGCTGGCAGTTTGAAAGCCGATGTGCCGCCTTTACCCGTCAACGAAGCTGCCCTCACCACATTCAAGAACGCCGTGGGTGGGCGGCCGCTATTCCTTGCCGCCAGCACGCATCCGCGCGAGGACGAGCAAGTGCTCGATGCCGCCATCATGGTGCGCGCCGCGCGCGCCGACACGTTGACCGTAATCGTGCCGCGCCACCCGGAACGCGGCGCAGCGCTTGAAGCGCTGGCGCGCTCGCGCGGGCTTTCGGCCGAACGCCGCAGCATGCGCGCGCTGCCCAATCGTGCGACGGCTGTCTATATAGCGGACACCATGGGCGAGCTTGGGCTATTTTATCGCGCGGCGCCGTTTGCGTTTCTCGGCGGCAGCCTGATCCAGCATGGCGGACAGAACCCACACGAAGCGGCGCAACTTGGCGTCGCCGTGGTGACCGGCCCGCATACTGATAATTTCTCCGAAAGTTTCCGCGTCATCCTCACCGCGCAAGGCGAAGGTTGCGTGCATTCGGCTGACGAGCTTGCGTCATTTGTATTGCAATTGTTGAAGGATCCCACGCATGCAGCCCGCCTTGGCGCCGCCGCCAAAACGGCGGAAGCAAGCCTTGGCGGCGCGCTCGCGCGCACGCATGATGCGGTTGAAACCCTGCTGGCCGGCCATGCGCGCGCCTGAATTCTGGACCAAGAATGATTTCGGCGCACGCGCGCTTGGCACCGTGCTTTGGCCGCTGGGTGCGCTTTACGGCTTAAGCGTACGCCTAAAGCAAAAAATCACGCGCGCGTTCCGGCCGCGTGCGCGCGTCATTTGCGTCGGCAATTTGACGGTTGGCGGTACGGGTAAGACGCCGGTGGCCATGGCCTTGGGGCGCATGCTCACGGAACAAGGCCGCCGCGTGGTTTTTCTTTCGCGCGGATATGGCGGCAGCACTTCGGGCCCGCTGCAAGTCGATAATGCGGCCCATTCCGCGAAAGACGTGGGCGATGAGCCGTTATTGTTGGCAAGTATTGCGCCCACTGTCGTCGCGCGCGACCGCGCCAAGGGCGCAGAATTCGCCGATAGGCTGGGCGCGGAAATCATCATCATGGATGACGGCTTCCAGAATTTTGCCGTTGCCAAAGACCTTTCTCTGGTCGTCGTCGATACGAATGTTGGTTACGGCAATCGCCGTCTGGTGCCGGCGGGTCCCTTGCGTGAATGGCCCAACTCAGGACTCGCGCGCGCGCATGCGGTTGTCCTCATTGGCGGCGGCGATCACGATCTCGCGTCCTTCGCAGGCGCAACTTTGCGCGCGCGCATTGAAACGCATGAATGCCCCATGCTCGAAGGCCGCAAGGTTTTGGCTTTCTCTGGCATCGGCCATCCGGAAAAATTTTTCCGCACTCTCGCCGAACTGGGCGCGACGCTGGTGGGCATGCAAAGCTTCCCCGACCATCACCATTTCACGCCCTTGGAAATCGAAGAATTGAAGACGCGCGCCGACGCGCTGGGCGCGCATCTCGTCACCACCGAAAAAGATTTTGCCCGCCTCGGTGAAGATGCGCGCGAAGGCGTGCTGGCCGTGCCTGTCCGTGCTGTGTTCGAGGACGCGGCAACCTGGACGGCGCTGCTGAAACGCCACGCATGATGAGCGAAGCCGGCACCAAAGATGAAACGCCGCGACTCTCCTTCGGCGAGCGCGTGCGTTATAGCTTCGAGACACTGGGCTTCTTTATTCTCATCGGTTTCTTCAAATTGTTTGGCGTCGATAGCGCATCCAATATCGGTGCCTGGATTGGGCGCAAACTGATCGCGCCCAGCGGCATGTCAAAACCGGCCTATGCCAATCTGCGCGCGGCCTATCCCGAAAAAAGCCTCGATGACATCACCCGTATCGTCATCGGCATGTGGGACAATCTGGGACGTGTGCTGGCGGAATACGCGCACCTCGGCAAACTTAAATACAAAAGCGCCAACCCACGCATCGAAGTGGTAGGCCTGGAAAATCTTCACGCGGCGCAAGCGCGCAACAAGGGCCTGCTCATCGTCTCGGCGCATTTCGCCAATTGGGAAGTCATGCCCTTCGCTGCGCGCGAATATGGCCTCACCGGCGGCACGGTCACGCGGCCCACAAACAATCCCTTTGTCAGCCGCTGGCTGGACAGGCAACGCTCGCGTTACGGCCTGCCCGAACAGATCGCCAAAGGCGCAAGTGGTATGCGGCGCATTTTCACGCTGCTGCGCAAAAGTGAATGTATCTTGATGCTGGTCGATCAGCGAACCGGCGAAGGCATCCCCGCCCCCTTCTTCGGCCGCGATGCGATGACCACGCCCGCACCCGCAGCACTCGCAATCAAACTCGGCGCGGTGATCCTGCCTGTTTGGAACGAGCGCATCGGCGGCGTGCATTTCCGCATGCATGTGGATCCCATGATCGCGCCGCCGAACTCGGGCGATGCCGATCGCGACACGCTGGTACTCACCGCTAAGATCAATGCATGGGTCGAGGCGCGGGTGCGCGAGCGGCCTGAGCAATGGCTGTGGATTCACCGGCGCTGGTCAGAAAAAGGCGCGAAGCTGCGAAAGCGCGCTCAGGCCTTGCTGGGTGCGGGCGACGAGGCGACGAGCGAAGGATCGAGCCTCACCTGAAACCAGTTCATCGCCCAATGCAGATGCGGGCCTGTGGCGCGGCCTTTGTGGCCCACCGCGCCAAACTGATCGCCACGTTTCAGCCGGTCGCCCACTTTCGTGTCCAAACGGCTCATATGCAGATAGGTGGTCGACACGCCGTGACCGTGATCAAGCACCACCGTGCCGCCGGTGAGATAAAAATCCGACTCGGCCAGTGAGACAATGCCATCCGCCGGTGCGCGCACCGGTGCGCCCTCGCCGGCCGCGATGTCCACGCCATTATGCGGTGCTTTGGGCTCACCATTGAGAATGCGCTGGCTGCCGAACACACCGCTGATCGGGCCGTAGGCCGGCCAATCGAATTTTTCCGAAAACCAGATTTCGTCGGTGTCGTGCGAGCGGGCCACCCCTACCATCGCGTTCTCGCGCGCGATGCGTTCCTCGATATCCTTGGGCGGCGTCACCAGATTTTCCGGCAGCCCCTTGATGCTTTGAATGTCGTATTTTCGTTTGATGGGTTTCACATGCCGCGTCTTGATGTTGCCATCGGGAAAAGCTGCGCGCACTAGAATCGTGTTGGAATCGTCGCGCCCAATGCCAAAGGCGAAAAGGCCCTCCGTCACATGCACGGGCTTTTCATCCACCCAAACTTTCGCGCCCGGTGCCGCGCGACCCACCATCAGCGCGCCCTGAAAAGGGCCGTCACGGAACCAGATGATGTTGGTGTCGTGTGCGTGCGCCAGAGGCGCAACGAATAGCGCCGCGCCGCCGACGAGTGCTTCGCGCCGTGCGATCCATTTCATTTCGGCGTCAGCCCTTTTTCCTTAAGCCGCTTCACAGCGATTGCCGGGCTGGCATAAGCCTCCTGCAAATCCACGCTCCAATAGCGCAACGCTTCCAGCGGGATTTTTGCGCCCGTCACCGCGCACAAAACATAGGCGCCCGGTTTGACCACAAGGAATTCACCGTCGAGATATTCCAGCTCGGCGGCATTCGCATCGAAAGTGTTTTCGTGGCGGTTCATATCCGTACCATAACCCCCTCACCCCACTTCGCGTAAGGCTCGCCCTCGCCTCGCCAACGCTTCGTAACCCTCTCCCCCATTTGGGGGAGAGGGAAGGGTGAGGGGGCGATCACTAGAACAAATCCCCCTGCCCCTTGGTGCCCTTTGCGCGCGGTGCAGTATGAGCCTGCTGCTTGGTTTGCGGCGCGCCGGAAGCGACTGCCCCCCGTTCACCATCTGCGAATGTGATGGTGAGTTTTTCGCCCGATTTCACTGCGGCTGCGCGGCGGCGAAGATGGTTATCGGCGCCACGCACCAGTGCGAAGCCGCGCTCTAGCACGGCACGATAACTTAATGTGTCCAGCACACGCGTGATTTCGCCCAGCGCGCGGCGCGCATCATGCACGCGCTTTGCGTAACGGCGGCCAAGCTGAGTACCCAGATCGCGCGTGCGTTCGCGCCCGCGCATGATCTCGGCGCGGATAACGCGTGGGCGCAGCAGCGCTGCCGCCTCGCGGAAGTGCAACGCATGACGTTGAACATTGCGGTGCAACGCGCGCGGAAGCCGCTCGCCCACGGAATCGAAACGCTGGCGCGGCAACGCAAACAATGAATCCGGCCGCGGCAGTGCGCGCGCCAATCCTTGCAAGGTTTGTTTGCGCTGGTCCTGCAAGCGGCTAGCCGCACGGCGCAGTCGGCGGTCGAGATTGAGCGTGTTGTCCAGCAGTTCCGCGCGAACCGGCACGGCCATTTCGGCGGCGGCCGTCGGCGTGGGCGCGCGGCGGTCGGAAACGAAATCGATCAACGTGGTGTCGGTTTCGTGACCGACAGCGGAAATCAGCGGAATGCTGCACGCGGCAACCGCGCGCACCACGATTTCTTCGTTGAACGGCATCAGGTCTTCAAACGAGCCCCCGCCACGCGCGACAATGATCACATCGGGCCGCGGAATTCGCCCGCCCGCTTTCAGTGCATCGAAACCGCGAATGGCGGCAGCCACTTCACCGGCCGCGCGCTCGCCCTGCACCGTCACCGGCCACAGCAATACGCGGCGCGGGAAGCGGTCGGCCAAGCGATGCAGAATGTCGCGGATGACGGCGCCAGTTGGCGAAGTGATGACGCCGATGACTTCCGGCAGATATGGAATTGGTTTCTTGCGCGCTTCGTCAAACAGGCCTTCGGCGGTGAGTTTCTTCTTCCTCTCCTCCAGCATCGCCATCAGCGCGCCGATGCCGGCCAGTTCCATTTGCTCGACCACGATCTGGTATTTGGATTGGCCGGCAAATGTGGTGAGCCGCCCAGTGCAGACAACTTCCAGCCCCTGCTCCGGCTTCACCTTCAGCCCGCCCCAACTGCCGCGCCAGACAACGCCGGCCAGCACCGCGCGCTCGTCCTTCAAATCAAAATAGCAATGGCCGTTGGGGTGGCGCGTCACGCGGCTCACTTCGCCTCGCACGCGCACGAAGGAGAAGGCGCCTTCCACCGTGCGCTTGAGCGCGGCCGACAGCTCGCTGACCGTGAGCTCGGGCAAGTTGCTGGGCGCGGATCTGGGGGCCGTTTCGTCCATGGCAAAGCGATGATACAAGCCCCTTCGGAATGCGCCATCGGAAAGCTTTCCCGTGAATATTCTCCTTGTCGGCGGCGGCGGGCGCGAGCACGCGCTGGCCTGGGCACTGGCGGCAAGCCCGCTGGTGAAAAAGCTCTATGTCGCGCCGGGCAATGCGGGGATCGCCAAGGTCGCCGAATGCGTACCTATCGGTGCAATGGAAATCGACCGTCTGGTCGATTTCGCGCGTGAGAAGCGAATCGATTTCGCGATCACCGGGCCGGAAGCGCCATTGACCGCAGGCCTTGCCGACCGATTTGAAGCGGCCGGCATCAAGGCGCTGGGGCCAAGTGCGGCCGGCGCAATGCTGGAAAGCTCGAAAAGTTTTGTGCGCGAGCTATGCAACGAGCATGGCATTCCTGGACCAAAATCCAGAAATTTCAGTTTCCATGTTCACGAACAGGCCATCGCTTATGCGGTGGCGCTGCCCCACCCCATCGTTATCAAGGCGGACGGCCTGGCACAGGGCAAAGGCGTGATTATTTCAGACACGCCAGCCACATCGGGCGAAGCGATCACTGCCATGTTCTCGGGCGCCTATGGCGAAGCAGGACGCAAAATCGTGGTCGAGGAATTTCTCGAAGGCGAGGAAGCGAGTTTCTTCGCGCTCACCGACGGCACCCATGTGCTGCCGCTGGCCGGCGCGCAGGATCACAAGCGCGCCTTTGATAATGACCAAGGCCCCAATACCGGCGGCATGGGCGCCTACTCACCTGCGCCGGTGTTGACGCAGAAGGTTATTGATCAAACCATGACACGCATCGTGCAGCCCACCGTCGACGCCATGCGAGCGCGCGGGCATCCCTATCAGGGCGTGCTTTACGCCGGGCTGATGGTGACGCATGAAGGCCCCAAGCTCATCGAATACAATTGCCGCTTCGGCGATCCCGAATGCCAGGTGCTGATGCTACGCCTGAAATCGGATTTGCTGCCCGCGTTGATGGCCGCGCGCGACGGCGTGTTGGACTCGGTGGATTTGCGCTGGCGCGATGAGGCGGCGCTCACAGTCGTGATGGCAGCCAAGGGTTATCCCGGCGCGTACGACAAGGGAACGGAAATCCGCGGACTGGACGAAGCGGCAAAAATTCCGGGCGTGCAGATTTTCCATGCCGGCACGGAAAATCGCGATGGGCACATTATCGCCACGGGCGGGCGCGTACTTAACGTGAGCGCGCTGGGAAAAGACGTGCGCGAGGCGCGCGACCGCGCTTACGGGGCAATCGCCAAAATTGACTGGCCGGGTGGGTTTTGCCGCAGTGACATCGGTTGGCGCGCCCTTGGCCATCGAAGCTGATATGCCATCCCACGTCCTGCTATGGATTAGCGCGGGACTTGTGGCCGCAGGCGTGGTTTGCCTGGCCTTTGACAGGCGCGTGGCGCATTTCTTTCACGCCATCAGAAAGCGCCTGTGGCGGCAGCGCGTTCGCTTTACCACCGATTGGGCGAAAGGCGCGCACTGGCTGGTAATCGCGGGCGTTCTCTATGCCGGCACGCAAGCGACGATGGCACTTGGATATGAGACGCCTGCCCTGCATCGCATCTCCGATCTTTCAGCGGCGATGTTGCTGAGCCTGGCCATCGCCAGCGCGATCCTGCACACCATCAAGCTCTTCATCGGTCGCCGCCGGCCACGCGACGATTTTCAGCATGGGTTTTACGGCTTCGAGCTAACACTGTTCGACACGCAGCACGATTCATTTCCCTCTGGCCATTCGTTGACGATTTTTTGCGTGGCAACTGTGTTGAGCGCGGCATGGCCAATGCTGGCGCCACTCTGGTTTGTATTCGCCGCTTACCTTGCGCTGACGCGCGCAATGCTTACCTCGCATTTCCTGAGTGATGTGATGATCGGCGCAGCGCTTGGCCTCGTCGTCGCGCGCGAGACCTTGCTGCTGGTATTCCCTGCCCTAGACTCCCGCGTGGTTCTAGCGCCGCGCGCGGAAGAATTCGGTGAGCAGCGAACCCGCCTTGGCATTTTCCACGCGGCTGACTTCCGGCCGGTGATGACACGTCGGCTGCGCAAAGAAGCGCGGGCCATGCAGCACTGCGCCGCCCTTGGGATCTTCCGCCGCGAACACAAGCCGCGCTATGCGCGCGAACGAAATTGCGCCCGCGCACATGGCACAGGGCTCGAGCGTCACATACAGCGCGGTGCCAGTGAGCCGTTCGTTTTTGAGCGCCACCGTTCCTGCCCTCAGCACCAGCATTTCGGCATGGGCGGTGGGATCGCGCTTCTCGATCACGCGATTGCCATCCCTCGCCAGCACGGCGCCATCGGCGGAGACCAGCACGGCGCCTATGGGCACTTCGCCACGCGCAGCGGCTGCCTCGGCTTCGGCCAGCGCCATCTCCAGCATGGCAGTGTCGTTGATCATAACGCAGGCATGGCTTGAAGCAGATCGTCAGTAACAGTGAGCTTGAACACGGGTTCGCCGCCTGGCACTTCGTCCGCCATCGCATCTTGCATCAGCGCGGAAGCTTCGGGATCGGCGGGCGTCTTATCGTCGAAAAAGCTTTGCCATGCGGCTTCGCTGGGCCACATCGCATAGGCGATAAAGTGGCTATCCGCCGCGCGATGGAGCCGCGAGCCATAGCTGCCATAGCGCTTGACGATAGCCTCGGTCGCGCGACGCCAGCCGTCGCGGAACTGTGCGTCCTTGCCGGGCTTCACCTGCCACCAATACATCACCACGAACATGGCACGCTCCCTGCGCTTGCAACGCTCTCTCGATCAAAGTACCCCGAAAGCGAGGCGAAACCGAAGGGCTTCCTTTTGGCGGGCGAAGACGCAAACGAAACGGCGGCCGTGGGCGAACGCATCGCCAAGGTGATTGCGCGCGCAGGCGTCTGTTCGCGCCGCGACGCCGAAAAGCTGATCGCCGAGGGCCGCGTGGCGGTGAACGGCGAGAAAATCACCACGCCCGCTTTGCGCGTGAGCGAAGACACACTGATCACCATCGACGGCGCGGCGCTGCCCGGCAAAGACACCACGCGGCTATGGCGCTATCACAAGCCGGCGGGGCTGGTGACCTCGCACCGTGACCCCAAGAGCCGCCCCACTGTCTTCGCCAATTTACCAAAGGGCTTGCCGCGCGTGGTTTCGGTCGGCCGCCTCGACATCAATTCGGAAGGCCTGCTGTTGCTCACCAATGACGGCGAGCTCGCACGTAAGCTCGAACTGCCGGTGCAGGGTTGGGTGCGCCGTTACCGCGCTCGGCTGTTCGGCAAAGTCACGCAGGCCGATCTCGACAAGCTTGCCAAAGGTACCACCATCGACGGCGTGCACTATGGCCCCGTCACCGCAGAGCTCGAACGCGCCAAGGGGCCTTATTCATGGGCCGCGATCAGCCTCCAAGAAGGCAAGAACCGCGAAGTGAAACGGCTGATGGAACATTTGGGCTTGAAAGTCGCGCGGCTGATCCGTGTGAGCTTCGGGCCGTTTCATCTCGGCCATCTGCCGGAAGGCGCGGCGGAAGAAATTCCCGGCAAGGTGTGGCGCGAGCAATTGGGCATGCCAAAAGCGAAGCGGCGTTAGCGCTGCGCGAGTGTCGGAACCGCTTCCTCTCCTGCTGGATCCTGATGGATGAGGATTTCGGCGCCGGGAAATGCATCCATCAGTGACTGTTCGACTTCGTCGCTTACTGCATGCGCCCGGGAAAGGTCGATGCCCGGATCCATTTCAAGATGAAACTGGATAAAGGTCAGTGTGCCCGCGGCGCGGGTGCGCAAATCGTGAATACCGCGCACTTCGGAATGGCGCAGCACTACGGTTTTTATCCGTTCGCGCGCCTCGTCCGGCAGTTCGCGATCCATGAGCTGGTCGTAAGACTGGCGAAAGACATGCCACGCACTCGCTCCCAGTACACCGGCCACGGCCAACCCGATGAGCGGGTCGGCGATAAACCACCCCAGCCGCGTCGACAGCAGGATGCCGACAATCACTCCAAGATCGGTGAGCAAATCGCCCCAATAATGCAGTGCTGTCGGCGGCAATCGCCACCGAACGCGTGCGGCGCACGACATAGCGCTGAAACCACACCAGCCCGAACGTCGCAACAATCGAAAACACCATCACACCGATGCCGATGAGCTCATGCTCGAGCGGATGCGGCGACACCAGATGATCAATCAATTCAAACACCAGAAACGTGGCCGACCCGCCAATGAAAGCCGCTTGCAACAACCCTGCCAGCGGTTCCGCCTTGGCGTGTCCGAAACGGTGATCATGGTCCGCCGGAGTGAGTGCGTGGCGCACGGCTACAAGATTGACGCCGGAGGTGAAAACATCCGTGGCCAAATCGGCGAGCGCGGCTAGAATGGCGATGGACCCGGTCATCCAATAGGCGACAATTTTCAGGATTAGCAACACGGTCGCGGTGGTCACAGAGGCGATCGCGGCAGCATTCATCATGCGCCCGCTAGTCGATTTTGGCAGCTGCGGCCCATGTGGCGATGTGGAGGAATGCATCGGCTCGGCGCGAATTTTCTCGGGTGTGCTCACGGATAAAGTTTCTCTGTGCGCCAGGGTGCTTTCAGTGTGTCACGGCGGTAGACCAGCCTGTCATGCAGCCGGAACGGCCGGTTGCGCCAGAACTCGATTGCCAGCGGTCGCATGCGAAAGCCTGACCAATGCGGCGGGCGCGGCACCTGTGCCAGCGCGAATTTGGCGGCATACCGCGCGACCTCTTTCTCCAGCGCGAAGCGCCCCTCGAGCCGGCGCGATTGCGCAGACGCCCAAGCGCCGATCTGGCTGTCTTTGCGCGCGTGTGGCGAAATAGGCGTCCGCTTCGGCATCGCTCACCGGCAGCACAGGCCCGCGCACGCGCACCTGGCGGCCAGCGACTTCCAGTAAAAGCACAAGGCCGCCTTCGGGTTGGCTGCAACTCGTCGCCCTTGGCGCTTTCGGTGTTGGTGTAAAAGACGAAACCATCGCGATCCGCGTGTTTGAGCAGCACCATGCGCACGTTGGGGCGCCCGCGCGCATCCGCGGTGGCCAGAGCCACGGCATCAGGGTCGTTGGGTTCCTTGGCGCGCGCGTCCTTGAACCACGCCTCGAACAGCGCGATGGGGTCGGCGGCCACTTCCAGTTCGGACTGTGACTCGGGCTTGTTGTCCACCTCACGTTCCCTTCATGCAAGTCCGATAGCACCTTCGGTCAAACGCTGGAAGTACGCGCCCTTCATGTCTCGCCTTCGCGCTATCGCGGGGATTTGCTACCGTGCCGGGAATGAAAATTGCCACCCTTCCCACAGCCTTTGCGTTTCTCGTGCTGATCACGCCGGCCGGTGCCGTGCCGGGCGATCAGGCCACTTTCAACCAGGGCGTCGCCGCCTATGACGCGGGGCAATACGAGGATGCCTATAAAATTTTTCACGACCTTGCCGAAAAGGACGATCTACGGGT